>NZ_JSFK01000015.1:0-152231 GCF_000783395.1 Pseudomonas chlororaphis
GCTGCGCTGCTGATCAAACGCTCGGCCAGCGTTGACAACCAGGGCGGCCAGTTGATCAGCCAGACCCTGCTGAGCCTGTTTACCAGCGGTGATCTGAACAACAGCCAGCGCGGCACCGTCTCGGCCAACGGCCAACTGGACCTCACCGTGGCGGGCACGCTGCGCAACGACGCCGACGGCCTGCTGTCCAGCCGCGATGCCGGCGTGACTCTCACCGCCGCCGCGCTGAATAACGCCAAAGGCGCAGTGCAAAGCATGACCGCGCTGACCGTGAACACCGGCAACGGCGCGATCGACAACCAGGGCGGCAAAATCATCGCCCAGAACGGCGACCTGATCCTCAACGCTGCCAGCCTCGACAGCCGTGGCGGGGTGCTCTCAAGCCTCAACGGTCTGCTGCAAACCCGCCTGAGCGGCGTGTTGCGCAACGGTCAGGGCGGCAAGATCGAAGGCAGTCGCCTCGACCTGCAAGCGCTCGGCGGCATCTACAGCGACAGCGGACGAATCGCCGCCAACACCGGCAACATCCTGCTCAATGCCGGCGGCAACACCCTCGACAACAGCGGCGGCGGGATCTATGCCAAAGGCGTGGTGAAAACCATCGCCGGCCTGATGAGCAACAACAACGGCCAGATCAGCGGCAGCAGCATCGAGCTGGGTGCCGAGGGCAACCTGAGCAATCGCAGCGGCCTGATCGAAAGCGCCAGCACACTGGCGATTCACGCCGCCAATCTCGAGAACCAGGGCGGCAAACTGCGCGCGCTCGGCACCAGCGGCAAAACCGATTTCCAGATCGGCAGCCAGTTCGATAACCGTAATGGTCTGGTGGAAACCGCTAACACCGATTTCACTCTCGCCGCACCAAGCTTCCTCAACGCCGGCGGTTCGGTGACGCATGTCGGTCTGGGTGAATTCGGCATCTCCACCGCCAACGTGATGAACGCCGGCGGCTCGCTGGTGACCCGTGGCGGACTGACACTGAACGCCGACAGCTGGACCAACAGCAGCGTGATTCAGGCCGGGCGGTTGACGGTGAATGTCGGCAATTTTGTGCAGACCGCGAGCGGGCAGTTGCTTGCTTCGAATCAACTGGTGGGGCGTGGTGGTAACTGGAGCAACGAAGGCTTGATTGCCAGCGATGGCAGCGTCGATATTCAGCTGAGCGGCAATTACGGCGGCAACGGGCGCACGAGCAGTCTCGGCGATCTGCAACTCGACGCCTCCACCCTCAATCTGACCAGCGCTACGAGTATCGCGGCCGGAGGAAATACGACCGTAGGCGCACGCGGTGGCCTGGCGATCGTCAACAACTATGGCCGCCTCACCGCCGCCAATAATCTGATCCTCAATGCCGGCACCATTAACAACTACGGCACGCTGGCAGGCACGTCGGGTATGAAGCTGACGGCCTCATCACTGCTCAACGATCAGGGCGGGTTCCTGTTCAGCGGTGGGGACATGAAGCTTCGCGCGGGCAGCTTCAGCAACAAGAAATCCGACGTTTACAGCCTCGGCGCAATCGATATTGCGCGGGACGATGCCGGTAATCGCGCGGCGACGGTGGAGAACCTTTCCGGGACGATGGAGAGCACCGGCGACTTCTCGATCAAGGCGGACTCGATTGTTAACCGTAGAGACCAGTTCAAAACGGTTTCCGAGATGTACTCGTCCGATATTGGGGTGCGTTGCTATTCGTGTGATCAGATCCCGCTTAACTGGACAGATCTGCAAGGAGGCAAACTACCGTCTCACCTGGTCTGGGAGCAAAAGTTCAAGGTAAGCATTTCGGAGGGGGAGAGTTCCAAAGCCGCGTCTATCACTGCCGGAAAAAACTTTGATGCTGTGGGTGGATCGTTCCTGAATTCGAACTCGTCCATCGCCGCTTCTGGAAACATCAACGTCAACGTGGCCAACTTCGAGAACTCGGGTACTGCCACTGGCGATTACGTTTCCCGCAAATACGTCAATGGCGGGCTCTCCGTTGCCCAGTGGAACGAAGTCGTTGCGTACAACATGTACAACGACGCGGACTACAACAAAGATCTGCACTTCTGGAATGCCAACGAAGACGACTCACGGGTAGTTTCCAAGGTCGTCAGATATGGTGCCAAGGGTGAGGCTGACAACTGGTTCCAGACGTTCGGCTCGACCATCATTTCTTTGAATAAACAGAGTCAGGCCGTCAAGTTCGGAGATTCTCTCTATTCCTCGGGAGTCAGAACGGAAGCTCCAGACTTCATAAAGAATGCCGTGTTCAATGAAAAGATTGTCACCTCCGACCCTTCAGGATTCGCCTCGGCGATCATCCAGGCCGCCGGCAATGTCACCATCAACGCCAGCAACAAAATCAGCAACGGTGTTGAAAAGGCCTACAGCTCAGGCGCCGCCGGCACCTCCCGCAACGCCAATACCGGCGCTGGCGGCACCGGTAAAACCACCGTCATCAGCCTCAACAGCCAACTGCCCCCGGACTTGGCCCAACAGCAAGTCAACCCGCTGACATTGCCCGGCTTCAGCCTGCCGGTCGGTGATAACGGCCTGTTCCGCCTGAGCGGCAAAGGTGGTAGCGAACAATCCTTGATGCCTGCGCCGTCCTGGACTATCGATACGCTGTCCGGCGAGTCGACACGTCATACGGTCGGCATGCCTGCCCGGCCGTCGACCCAGTTCCAGTTCGACAACAACGACCCGGTGTCGATGAAAAAACGCGATCTGGCGCTGAGCGATGCCGCCTCGCTGAATCTCAATGACAGAACCGCTCAGTTCAACGTGGGTGCAACCGCCGCTGACGGGCCAGTCGGCGTGCTGGTGCCTGCTCGGGGCAACCCCGCCTTTGATGTACCGCGCGTACAAGGCTTGCCCGACACCAGCGTGCGCTCCAATCCGCACAAATACCTGATCGAAACCAACCCGGTACTCACCGACCTGAAGAAATTCGAGAGCTCGGATTATCTGTTGCAAAAGCTCGGCTATGACCCGGACATCAGCGCCAAGCGTTTGGGTGACGGTTTCTTCGAACAGCGGATGATCCAGCAAGCGGTCGTCGAGCGTACGGGACAGCGTTTCATCGACGGTCAGACCTCTGACGAAGGCATGTTCAAGTACCTGATGAACAACGCCATCGCCAGCAAGGATCAGCTCAACCTGTCAGTGGGCGTCACCCTGACTGCGCAACAAGTGGCGGCGCTGACCCACGACATCGTCTGGCTCGAAGAGCACGAAGTGAATGGTGAGAAAGTGCTGGTGCCGGTGCTGTATCTGGCTCAGGCGAATAACCGGTTGGCGCCAAACGGGGCGTTGATTCAGGGCAACGATGTGACGTTGATTGCCGGTGGCGATCTGGACAACGCCGGTACGTTGCGAGCCTCCAATAACCTTTCGGCGGAGGCTGGCAATAACCTCACCAACACCGGACTGATCGAAGCCGGTGAACGCCTCACGCTCAAGGCCGGTAACGACATCATCAACAAGTCCGGCGGCATCATCTCCGGCAAGGACGTCAGCCTGACCGCCACCAACGGCAGTGTGATCAACCAGCGCGACGTGACCGGCTTCGACCTGACCGGGCGCGGCAATGTGTCGCACCGTGACTACCTGGACAACGCCGCCCGGATCGAGGCGGCCAACGACCTGACAATCAAGTCCGGCAAAGACATCAACAACATCGGCGGCGTGCTGCAGAGCGGCCGGGATATGACGCTCGATGCTGATCGCGATGTGAACATCACCTCGGTGCAGAATCGCAGCACCGATGCACGGGGTAGCAATTTCCTCAATCAGACGATCACTCAGCACGGCGCTGAAGTGAAGTCCGGGCGCGATCTGTCGATCAGCGCTGATCGTGACGTGGCGATTGTGGCCAGTCGGCTGGATGCCAAGCGAGATATTGGACTCAGCTCTGGCAACGATATCGTTATCACTTCTGCCGCTAACGAAAGCGACTACGTCTCGCGCAGCAAAAAGCGAGCGAATGAAACCCACAGCATCACCCAACAATCATCGGTACTGAATGCCGGTCGCGATATCGCCCTTAACGCTGGTAACGATCTGGGCATTATCGCCAGTCGAATTAAAGCTACAGAAGATGTCAGCCTTGATGCAGTTCAAGACATCACAGTTGCCTCGGCCAAGGATGAGAGTTCTTCCTACTACTACAAGAAGAAAAAAGGTTCGTTCGGGCGCAGCAAGACCACCGAACGAGAGAGCTATGAAAGCGATAACGTTGCTTCAGTGATCGAGGCGGGTCATGACCTGACGGTCAATACGACCAAGGATGACGACGGTGCAGTCAGCCTGAATGGCGGTCGCAACGTCACGATTGTTGGTAGTGAGCTCAAGGCCGGCAATGATCTGGTGGTCGGTGCGAGCAAGGACGTTACCGTGCTCTCCGGGACTGAGGAAACAGGCGCCTACAGCAAGAAGACAAAAACGGGGCTGTTTGGCCTGTCGAAAAGTGGCAGTAGTCAGCTTCAGACCAGCGTCACCCAAGTGGCAAGTGAGCTGAACGCTGGACGGGATGCGGTGATTATTGCCGGGCGGGATGTAAACCTGCATGCCAGCGAAATCAACACCGGAAATGATGCTGAACTGCATGCGGGGATGATCGACAAGACCGGTGATATCAACCTCGCTGCGGCTGATGATCAGGCATACAGTCGTGCCGAGGAGTACAAGAAAAAGTTTGGGTTGTCGTTCAAAGATACCGTAGGGCTGTTTGCCGGCACGCCAGGATTGGGGGCGGATATTACGGTGAACGCAGCGCACAAGGGCGGGCGCGAGGTGGTCAGCTCTACCAGCGTTGGCAGTCAAATCAATGCCGGGCACGACGCCATTCTGGGCTCTGCCCGTGATATCAATATTGCCGGCAGTGGAGTCATTGCAAACAACAGCGTGCTCCTCGATGCCGGACGCGACGTAAACGTCATCGCTGGCACTAACCAGCAGAGCAGCAAGAGCTGGGAAAGCAATAAAAGCACAGGCCTCAAGCAGACGATCGATAGCAACGCATTTACGACTTTTGTTGGCAGTGAAACCCTCAAACACGACGTTGACAGTAATGCGCATACAGCCGCGGGCAGCCTGATCAAGGCCGGCGAAGACCTGAAGATCAACGCCGGCCGCGATATCAATCAGCAGGGTTCTGATCTGCAAGCTGAGAACAACATCAAGCTCAAGGCAGTTCGGGACATCAACATTGATGCAGTTGATCAAAGCAGCGAAGTTACGACCCGCGACAGTGTGAAACGCAACGGCACGACCAGCAGCATCTCGTATAACTACGGCAACACGATGGACACGCTCAAGGGTACAGGCCAAGGGGAGGATGGTGTAAGCAAGGGGTCTAGCACTCTGAAGTCGGTGGATGCGCTAGATCAGTTCTTCAGCGGGCCCAAGGCCGATGGGCACTTTGGCGCGTCAAGCAATAGTCAGACACGTACCCAGACATCGGTAACCAATCGACCTTCAAGCGTTACAGCAGGCGGAGATATCAGCGTCGAAGCCGGCAATGACGTGAATGTGCATGGCAGCCAGTTCAACGCAGGTCGAGACATCGGCGTTACTGGCCGTAATATCACGTTTGACGTCGCCCATGGCGCAGAGGGAACTGATGGGCATCAAACCCAAAGCAAGGGTGGCTTGAAAGGGGGGACCACCGGTGGCTTCAAGATTGGTGTAGGGGTCAGCAACGCGGGTAGTAAAGATGAGTCGACCCAAGGCACTTCTACCCCGACGCAACTTAATGCCGGCGGCAGTATCAGCCTAGACGCGAAAAATGACTTGAATCTTGTCGGCACCCAAGTGACTGCTGATCGGGACATAAAGCTCAAGGCTACCAACGACATCAATATTCAGGCGGCGCAAAACGCTTCAAGCAGTGACAGCAGTCGTCGCAGTTGGGGCGCTGAAGGCGGACTGATGTTCGGGCGCAACGGTTTCGGCGTATATGGAAGCGCAGATATTGGCCTGGGCAATCTTGAACGTGAGGGCGTCAAGCAGCAGGAAGCCTATCTATACGCGGGCGATAAACTGACATTCGAAAGTGGCCGGGACACCAACGTCGCGGGTGCCCAGTTACGTGGTGACGAAGTGATCGGTAATGTCGGACGCAATCTGACAGTGACTTCTTTGCCTGATACCGGAAAGGTCAGCGGCAAGGAACTGGACATCAGCGTTACTGGTTCGTTTGTGGGCGTCAGCGGCTCGGTAGGCTATGGCCAAACTACGGGCAAGACCAACTGGGTCGAGAACCAGACCACGATAACAGGCAAAGACAAGGTCGACATTCGCACCCAAAACCATACACAACTGGACGGCGCCGTCATCGCTGCTGATAACGGCAACCTGAAACTGGATACCGAAACCCTCGGTCACCGCGATCTTGTTGGTAAGGACAAGGAGCACGGTTATTACCTGAACGTCAGCGGCAGCTACAACTTCGCAGATGAGACGAAGAAGGACGATAAGGGCAAAAGTAGCTGGACCGTATCAGGCTACAACTACGAGAAAGATCGCGAGCAGGTGTTGCATGCCACCGTGGGGGCTGGCGATATCATTGTTCGCAATGACAAGGCCACCGGGCAGGACTCCACTGCCGCTCTGAACCGTGATCCGGCTCATGCGTATGAAGTGACCCGTGACGAAGAGCACCGTACGGATCTTTATGTAAGCGACAGTTCGTTGAAGTCCGCGTCCGAGCCGATCAAAACGGTTCAGCGCTGGGCGAACGGCGTCGTGAACTACAGTGATATCGCGAAGGCTAACTTCAACGAAATCGCCCTGATCATTGGAAATCAGATCGACCGGATGCAATTTGAAGGCGTGGGCGCCGACGCTGCCGCAGCCGGGGGAGAAGCCATTGCCGAACAGGCGCTGAATGCATTGGTTGAAGCCGGTTACAGCAGGAAGGATGCTCGGGCATTGCTGGAGAGTGAGTCCTTCCAGAGCCAGGTTCTGGCTCAGATGAAAGCGCTCGATGAATTGTCAAAAGACAAGTCAGAGGGTGGGGCAAAAACAGTAGCAGAAGTCAAAAAGGAACTTGGTGAAAAGAACATTGTTGTCAAGGGGCCGGCGATTACTAACGCCAAACTGGCTCTTGATAGAGTTTCTGATATCAACAAGTATTTGCAGGCCAACCCCGATAAAGTCGAAGCTGTTGAATTAATTCTCGCTGCATCGCAAGGCCCCAAGGGCATGATTCTATATGCCTCCCAGAAAGTGCTTGGCGATACCTCTTTCGGTAAAGCGATGGCGCAGTTGCAAAGCGATCTGGAAGCCGTTGTCGGGCGCAAGATTGCGGAAGGCATCGAGGGCAAAACGCTCAGCGAAAGTGTAGAACTGGACGCTTGGCGGCTCGGCGGCGGCTCGCTCATGGCCTCTGTTCTCCTAGGTATACGCTCACCTAGTGTAGAGAACCTGGGCAGCAGGCCTGTCAGGGTTACTCGGGTAGAACATCCGCTATTGGATGGTGGTGGCCCCGGCAAAACGCCGGACCACCCGCTCGACCCGAAGAAGCCGCCCGTGCCTCCTCGAGTTGTTGAAATAGACTCGGGTGGCAAAGGCGCCTGGAACAAGGAACTGAACAAGCCACAGCCAAATACAGTTTATAAAATCGACGGCAACAAGGTTTATGAAACGGATCATTTGGGCCGTGTGCAGAGCGTTGAAGCCGACTTGGCTGACATCGTCCGTGACCGTAATAAATACCAGCAATGCAAGACCGGAAAATGCGGCCTTGAAGCGGACGAAGGCGGCCATTTGATTGCCAGTATCTTTGATGGTCCAGGAGAAAGGATCAATATGGTGCCCATGGACGGCAACCTGAACAAAGGTGTCTGGAAAAAGATGGAAAATAGTTGGGCCAAGGCAATTGATGAAGGTAAAGACGTGAGCGTCAAGATATTGCCGACGTATTCAGGGAGCAGTGTCCGCCCTGATAGCTTTGTTGTAACCTACAGAATTGGAAACGGACGAGAAGTCCGCGAACGATTTGTGAATGCTCCGGGGGGAACAGGATGAGTGAAGATGAAATTTATCGCCGGATCGGCCAAATTCTGATTGACACTGCTCCTGATACAGCGAGTACGGTTATCGTTGAGGCTGAACTTTCACCCGAGGATGATCATTGTAAGTTGTTGTTTGACTATATTGATGGGGATGGAGAGAAAGATTGGTTCAGCCCCGGCAGCCCAGAGGTAGATGTTGGTATTCATGAAAACCTGATAGCGCTGAGGAATATCTATAAAGCGCAAAACATGACATCCGGGCTACCGGTTTGGAACAGCTGTGTCATCACGTTGGATACCGTGCTGGGGAAGTTGAAAATTGATTTCAATTACATTGAGCCAGAAGAAGGTTGAGTGTTTTTTTCCTGTAAAGCCCCGGGAGATTTACTCAACGTAGATCTCCCAGGTTCAGCGCTATCTCCATGAAGTGGTGGAATCTTTTATCGTTCATGGCATCCGCAGGATTTTGTCTCATTATCATACCGATCATGATGCCGCACCCACTCCATGATCTCGTCCTCATTCCTGCCCTTGGGCGTGAGGTCGAGATAGTTGTAGGCACCGACCAGCATGTCCAGACCGCGGGCATAGGTTGAGTAGGTGTGGAAGATGTCGCCCTTTGCATCGCGATAAAACACACTCAGGCCGGGCATTTCCTCCTCGGCGCTGTCAGTCTTTTCGTAGTTGTACGTAGCCTTTCCGGCCGCGACATCCTCAGCCCGTGCGCAAACACCGAAGTCATAGTTGAAGTCGCAACCCTCTGACGACACCCAGTCAAACTTCCAGCCCATCCGCCGCTTAAAGTCTTGAAACTCGTTGAACGGCGCATGCGAAACAGCTACCACCGCGATGTCGTGATGAGCCAGATGCTGGTTGGCACCATCAATGTGGTCACTGAGGAACGAGCACCCCTGACAACCTTCCTCCCAGTCTTTGGCAAACATGAAGTGGTAAACCACCAATTGGCTGTTTTTGCCAAATAGGTCAGCCAACTTCAGTGCGCCGTTGGCCCCCTGGAAATGGTAGTCCTTGTCGACCTTCACCCACGGCAGCGCGCGACGTTCAGCGCTGAGGCGGTCACGCTCTTTGGTGAAGGCTTTTTCGTGGGCGAGGTGTTGCTTGCGGGCGGCGAGCCATTCTTCGCGCGATACCACCGGATGATTCTCAACGTTCATGATGATTTCTCCTGCGGGGTTGAAACCGTCTGTTTCAGACTAGTCGTTTAACCTTCGGGGAAATCGACAGACCGCCGGTCGGTCGCCTCGGGAAATGCGGCTGAACGGCTGGGAATCGCTCAGGTCACAACCTATGAACGCGCCATAAATCACGCGCACCGGAGGTTGGATCAGGATGACGACTTATAACTGGGATTTGATTGAACGCTTGCTGCACGAAGTGCAGAACAGTGCCGGCCATAGCTTTGCCCCTCGGGCCTACGCCGAAGATTATGCGGCGGCGAAAGCCAGCGCCGGCGAGCCGATCGAGAATCTGGATCACCTGAAAACACTGGCTTGCGACTATGAAAGGTTGCTGCTGTTGCGCGGTTATATCGAACCGCGTCCGGATGAAGAGGGCAGCACTGGAAACAATTTTGTTCTGACGCCTCGCGGTTCCAGCTTGTTGAGCCTGATCGACAGCAGCATTCCCGGCAACGATCACCCGCGTCAGGTGCTGGATGAGCAGGAGGATGCGCTGGCTGAGGCGACGTTTGATGAAGTGGCTTCCAAAGCCCAGATCGCCTGAGTTCAAAGATATCCCCATGTGGGAGCGAGCCTGCTCGCGAATACGGTCTGTCAGTGACATTTGAAGTAACTGATGCACCGCTTTCGCGAGCAGGCTCGCTCCCACATTGATCTTCGTGTTGTTCAGGTTTTTTGCGCAGCCTTGAGGCATTTGAGGTCGTTGAAGTCTTTGCGCACCCCTTCGATCTTCTTCAACAAGCGCTGACGCTGTTGCGGCGTACTTTCGGCCATCAAATCCACCGCCAGCGAGCGTCCCTGCGCTTCAGTTTCGGCGAAGGCCTTGCGGTAATCGGCTGTCCATAAACTCTCGCGATTGACCAGAAGCGTCTCGATTCTCTGTGGGAATTCGGGGCTTTTGCGTTGTGCGACGGCGGCACTGAATTGCTTCTGCCAATGGGCGCGATTGGCGATCCATTGGGTGTACTGATCGCCCAACGCGGTCGACCAAGCCATGACCCGCTGTTCCTGGGTGGCGCTCAAGGGGCCGAGCCAGTCATTCAAGCGTTTAACCATCCGCGCGCCACGCTCGGCAATTTGTTGATCAAGCGGTGGTTTGAGGTATTCCTGCTGACGCTTGCGCAGATCCTTGGCAAACGCGTCATTCATCTCGGCCACTTGCTTGTCATCCAGACCTTGCAACAGCTCAATGGCCGAAGGGGTGATCTCTCGAGCGGTTTCGGCAATGGCCTGCTTGGCTTCCGTCGTGCGCGCCTGTAACGCGGCATCGGTGACCTGATTGGTTTCGACCATGGTCTGCAGGCGATCAAGCCAGTCCAGATAACCCGGCAATTGCGTGGTGCAATGCCAGCTCAGGTGGTCCTTGAGGCGTTCGTTGAACCAGTCTTTCTGCTCGCCGTTCATGTCCAGGTAATCACCGAGCGTCCACGGAATAATGACGTCGAGATTGCGATAGGCCAGGCCGACGCGACTGCAAGCGCCGAGGGCGAGGGTGAAAATCAGTAGTGCGGCGATGTGCTTGAACCAGCGAGACATGGGCGAATCCTTGCGTGAGCCTGGCTTCGAGGGACTGATTCCTATGTGAACGCAGAATGAACCCGGCAGTTCAGCCGATCAATAGAACGCACGCGCAGCCTTGAGGGTGACGAGGCCGTCACATTCGCTGTTGTGCCCGGAATAGGCTGAGCAATCGCTGCCGCTGAGGCTGGAATTGCTGTAGATCAGATCGAGATCGACGCCCATGAACGGCCGGGACAATTTCACCGACCAGTCGGTAAAACTGCTGACATAACCACCGTCCACGGCGACGGGCGTGTTCAGTTGGTGGGTGGTGTATTTCATGCTGACGCCGATGCCGAATGGCTGGTTGCCGCCGAGATCGGCAAACAACGTGTTGTTCTGTTTGTCCGGGTCGTTGCTGAAGGCCACGCCGAAACGACTGCCGAGCAGGGTCAGGCCACCGAACAGCTCCTGGCTGTCGAGGGTGTCTACCTTGGGATAGCTGTAGTGGATCATCCCGACTTCGTAGCCAAGGGTCTGATCGAAAGGTTGTTTAAAGCCGACATAGGAATCGATTTCGAGGTTCTTGCCCGGGGAGATGCCCATACTCGGTGCGTACTGGCCGACATAGAGGCCGCTGTCGTGGCTCAGGTCGAGGCCGCCGTGGAATGAGCCGACTGCCGCCGGTTTGACCAGGCCCTGGGCCATGCTACGTGTGGGCGTGGTGCCGAGTTTGAGGTCGAAGTCGCCGAGTTCACGCTGGAAAATCTGCGCGTGCGCGGTCGCACTGGCCAATAGGCCTACGAGTAATAAACAGGATGTTTTGCGCATGCGTCACTCCATGAACAGCGAGGGCAGGGCGGCGGGCCTGCTGAAACGCTTGATCTAGACGCGTGCAAGAATACCGGCGAATGCTCGGCATTGAAGGCCGTTCGTCGATTTAAAAGGATTTTTGTTTAATGCGGAGGGTATGTTGCGCGGTGCCAGTCCAGACGCTTCGAAGCTCAAAGCGCCTCTGGACGGGTGTAAAACCGGGTATTACTTCTTGCCCAGGCTGATCTGCTTGGACGGGCCGAATGTCTGGCCACTGACGCCTTTGGCAATTTGCTGAATCTCGCCGCCGGACTTGAGGAACGCTGCGATCTGATCGTTGATCGATTCGCTGGTTTCAACGGCTGGAGCTGGCTTTGCTTTGCTGGTGGATGCTTTTACACGCATGGCGGCCATTAACCTGTAGAAAAGTAACTCGGCCAGGCATCGTACAGGAATAACTTGACAATTGCTTGGTAAATATCCCCGGGAATAACCAACCTCTTTGCTGCATTATTCTCGATTAAATGTTCGAAATATTCGGCTAACCTGCTGTTTTAAATAAGAACATTCAGGTGTTGAGGCATTCAGGTTTTCACCCGCGAGCGCTTGTGCCTGCCTGACGAGCGGCACTCAAGCACTGGCGCGAGCAAGGAAAATCAAGGCGTTGAGCGGGTTTCAACAGCGTGCGGATCTGCCGCCCGACGGCCACGCCAAAAACGGGTAGAATGCCGCCCACGCAATGAGGGTTTCGGAAAATGGCTTTAGTCGGGCGTTACAACAGTTTGCAAGTGGTTAAACACACTAACTTCGGTTTATATCTGGATGGCGGTGCCGACGGCGAGATTCTTTTGCCCAATCGTTATATCCCGAAAGATATTCCTACCGAAGATGAAGATTGGCTCAACGTATTTGTTTATCTGGACAGCGAAGACAAACTTCTCGCCACCACGGAAAAACCGAAAGTTCAGGTCGGCGAATTTGCCAGTCTGAAAGTCGTTGAAGTCAACAGCATCGGTGTGTTCCTCGATTGGGGGCTGCCGAAGGATCTGTTGCTGCCGTATTCCGAAGAAAAGCGCCAGATGACCGCCGGCGAATACTGCGTGGTGCACGTCTACCTCGACAAGCACACCCGCCGCATCACCGCGACCGCGCGTCTGGATCGCTACCTCGACAAGACCCCGGCCAACTACAGCCAGGGCCAGGAAGTTGATCTGCTGGTTGCCGAAGCTACCGACATGGGCTTCAAGGCGATCATCAACAACAAGCACTGGGGCTTGATTCACAAGAACGAAATCTTCAAGTTCATGCGCGCCGGCATGATTGAGAAGGGCTACATCAAGGAAGTCCGTGCCGACGGCAAGATCGCCCTGAGCCTGCAACCGGTTGGCCAGGAAGCGGCCAGCAGCCTGAACTCGAAGATCCTCGCCAAGTTGCGCGACAACAGCGGCACGCTGCCGGTCAGCGACAAGAGCGATCCGGCGTTGATCAGCAGCCTGTTCGGCGTCAGCAAAGGCAACTTCAAGAAGGCGATCGGCTCGCTGTACAAGGAAGGCAAGATCGTTATTCATGCTGATCGCATTGAACTAACCTGAGCCTTGGGTGGCCCATGTTGCATGGGGCACACACGAGGTCGGGTCGATGAAAAAAGCGCTGATTGCCTACGTTGCCACGCTGGTGACGTTTCTGTTACTCGACGGTCTCTGGCTCGGCCTGTTGATGGCGCCGACCTATCGCGAACTGCTCGGTTCGCTGATGCTTGAAAAACCGCTGCTGGTTCCGGCAGCGGTTTTTTATTGCCTGTATGTTTTTGGCTGCGTGGTGTTTGTGGTGATGCCGGCAGTGACCTGGCAGTGGGCGGCGAAGCGGGGTGCGTTGTTGGGGCTGGTGGCGTATGGCACGTATGACCTGACCAATTGGGCGACGTTGCGCGGCTGGTCGGTGCAGGTGACGTTGATGGATTGGGCGTGGGGGACCTTTGCCACGGCAGTGGCTTGTAGCGTTGGGTTTTTGTTGGCTAAACGACTGCATTCAGATCCATGAGCAGGGTTGATTGAACTGACGCCATCGCTGGCAAGCCAGGCTCCCACAGGGTTTTGTGTTGAACATGGAATCAGTGAGCAACCCCGGTCACTGTGGGAGCGGGCTTGCCAGCGAATGGCGGCGCAGCCGACAGCCATTCACCCCTGACGCCACTGAAGCACAAAATGTCTTTTCCAGACGGCTTTTTCTGTCTGACTGATTGATAATCCCCGGCACTGTTTTCTGACCATTGGATGGCCTGCCATGTTGTGTGTATTCGAGGTGTTGCGGTGATTGTCGAGCGGCGTAATGCCGACAGCTTTGCCCTGCAAGTGATGATCGGCCTCTGCCTGATCTGGGGCGTGCAGCAGGTGATGATCAAGTGGGCAGCGGCGGATATCGCGCCAGTGATGCAAGCCGCGGGGCGCTCAGGGATTTCTGCGTTGCTGGTCGGCTTGCTGATCTGCTGGAAGGGCGGTTGGGATCAGGTCGGCAACACCTGGCGCGGTGGCTTGCTGGCCGGTGCGCTGTTCGGTCTGGAGTTCTTCTTCATCGCCGAAGGCCTGCAACTGACCACCGCCGCACACATGTCGGTGTTCCTCTACACCGCACCGATTTTCACCGCACTGGGTGTGCATTTCCTGTTGGCCAGTGAGCGACTGCGGCCGCTGCAATGGCTCGGCATCCTGCTCGCCTTCATTGGCATCGCGATTGCCTTCGCCGGCGGCGTGTCGTGGGACAACCTCGACCGGCGCATGCTGCTCGGCGATGCCTTTGGCGTATTGGCTGGCGCCTGTTGGGGCGCGACCACGGTGGTAGTGCGCGCCTCGCGTCTGTCGGAAGCACCGGTGACGCTGACCCTGTTCTATCAATTGATCGTCGGCTTCGTCGGGCTGCTCTTGATTGCGTTGTTCAGCGGCCAGATCACCCATGTCAGCCTGACCACCGTGGCGGTGGCCAGCGTACTGTTCCAAGGGTTGGTGGTGTCGTTCTTCAGTTACCTGATCTGGTTCTGGTTGCTGCGCCGGTATCTGGCAGCCAACCTCGCGGTGTTTTCGTTCATGACGCCGTTGTTCGGCGTGACCTTTGGCGTGCTGCTGCTCGGCGAACAATTGAGCGTGAATTTCGTCATCGGCGCCGTGCTGGTGTTGCTTGGCATCACCTTTGTCAGCGCCGAGCAGTGGTTGCGTCGGCGTTTGCGCAAAGCGCTGGGCCAGCGCTAGCCGACTGCATCGCCAGGCCACCAGCGATCAGCAAACCGCTGCCGGCGATTATCAGCGCCGGATGCAGGCCGCCGCTGAAATGGCTGCTCAACGCCGCCAGCAACGGGCCGCTGAGTTGGCCGACGGCGAAGCAAGCGGTGAGCATGCCGGCATTGCGCTGGGTGGCATGCGGCGCCAGTTCCCGCGAGCGCTGCATCACCAGTTGCATGCAGGCGAGGAACGGCGTGCCGCAGAGGATCACGCCCAGCGCGAGACCGAGGCCGCTGCCGAGCAGGCAGGCGAATACACCGGCCGCTTGCAGCCACAACGTCGCCAGCAACCAGTGGCGGGTGGTTTCGGGATCGTGACGCCGTAGACTCACCAGCAACACGCCAAGCGCCGCGGCCAGACCGAAACACGGCCAGAACAGGTCTGCCTGCCATTTCCCGTGAAATTGCGCTGTGGCCATCTGCGAGAGGAAGGTCGCCGGAATGATGTAGCCGACGCCGTACAGCGCATAAATCACGGCCAACCGCCCGATGCCCGGATTCGATGGACTGACCGGCGCTGCAACCACCGTCGCCGTTGCGACAGGCGTTGGCAGCAGACGCCAGACACCCAACATCATCACCAACGCAGCCGCTGCATAAATCAGCCATAACGTCGCGGACGTCTGCTGCAACAGATGTGAGACCAGCGCCAACAACCCCGTGAGAAAAATCCCCAGACCCGGTCCGGCAAATACTAGGGCGCCCAGCCGTGGCCGACCTGCCGCCGCTGCCAGCGGCTGACTCAACGAAGTGATCATCACCAGCACCCAGGCACTCGCCACCCCGGTGCCAAAGCGCAGCACAAGGTGCGACCAGAACCCATCCGCCCAAAATGAAGCCAGCGTCAGCAGCACGCACAACCACAGGCCGCCATGCAGGCGCCGCTGAATCTGTTGCGGGCGATGCGCGAACATCGCATCCACCGCACCGAGCAGGTAACCGAGGTAGTTGGCCGCTGCAATCAGACCAGCGGCTGTCAGGTCGATCTGCCCTTCGCTGAGCAGGTGCGGCATTTGCGGGGTGAGGGCGAAACGCCCGATGCCCATGGCCATCATCAGGGCCACGAAGCAGGCGGATAAGCGAATCAGGGGCGACATGGTCGGGATTCCTTGGAAGGATCAATGACCGTCAGGCTAGGACTGATTGACTTTCTTTAAAATTGAATAATAGTGAGTAACTTGTTCTGTTCTGGAGAAAGGTTGTGGAATTCAGCCAACTGCGGATCTTTCAGGCCGTTGCCGAGGAAGGGTCGATCACCCGCGCCGCCGAACGTCTGCACCGGGTGCCATCGAATCTGTCGACCCGACTGAAGCAGCTCGAAGAGCAACTGGGTGTAGAGCTTTTCGTCCGTGAGCGTCAGCGTTTGCAACTGTCGCCTGCGGGAAAAGTCCTGCTGGACTACACCGGCAAACTGTTTGCCTTGCGTGATCAGGCCAGTGCGGCGGTGATGGGCGGGCAGCCGGCGGGGGACTTTGTGTTGGGTACCATGTACAGCACGGCGGCGATTCATTTGCCCGAGTTGCTGGCGCGCTATCACAAGCAGTATCCGGCGGTGAATTTGCAAGTGCAGTCGGCGCCGAGCGGGGAGTTGCTGGAAGGGTTGCTCACCGGGCGCCTCGACGCTGCATTGGTGGACGGGCCACTGGAACTGGCCGGGCTCGACGGCGTGCCGCTGTGCGAAGAGCGGCTGGTGCTGATCACTGAAATCGATCACCCGCTGGTGCACAGCGCCCGGGATGTTGAAGGACGCTCGGTGTTTACCTTTCGCCAGGGTTGCTCCTACCGCATGCGCCTGGAAGCGTGGTTTTCGCACTACCACGCAGCGATGGGCCGGGCGATGGAAATCGAGTCGTATCAGGGCATGCTCGCCTGCGTGATTGCCGGCAGTGGTGTGGCGTTGATGTCGGAGTCGATGCTGGCAAGCCTGCCGGGGCGTGAACGGGTCGCGGTGCATCCGTTGGCCGAGCCATTTGCGGGTGCGACAACATGGCTCATGTGGCGCAAGGGCATGCTCGGCGCCAACCTCAATGCGTGGATTGAGGTGCAGCAGGCTGTCTATCCTGCGGCTCAGATCGAAACACGAGAAACAGCCTGAACCAATGACGGCGAACTCTGTTCAATTCAGTAACAGATCATTGCGGATTTGGCCGAGCATTACGTAGGACTTCGGACTATTATCAGTGCGAAGCGGCCTCAGAATTCCGGCCGCTCAGCACCACCCTGAAGGGGGCATGACGATGAAAGAGAAAATTCAAAACTGGCTGCACGATTTGGGTGTTGCCCTCGGTTTGATCGAACCGCCTCTGCAACCTGTACCGATCCGCACCGATGACGAGCAGCGCCGCCGTCAACAACGGCGCCGGTAACGCCCCCGATCCGAGATCAAAGGATTCAGATCAAGAGATCGCAGCCTGCGGCAACTCCTGCATAAAACGGTGTAGGCGCTGCCGCAGGCTGCGATCTTTTGCTTTTAATGACGGCCGATCTCAAGCAAAAACCGGCTCAAGTCGTTCGCGGTCTTCGCGGTCTTGAGCATGCGGTCTTCCTCGGCGGTGAACGCCGTCAGCCCGAATTCATCTTCCAGATGAAAGATCAAATCCTCGATGTCGGCTTTCTCCAGGCCCAACTGCACCAGACTGGTGTTGTCGTTGAATTCGCGGGTTTCCAGCAGACGCCGGATATACCGGTGCACGGCGGCACGTACGGCAGCTCTTCTCATGGCAGATTTTTCTGATGGTTGTTGTGTTTGAGTGAAGCAGGCCTCAAGCGTGGCCGCGCAACCACTCGTCAATCATCGAGCGCAAATGTTCCCCGGAAAAGCTGCCGAAGTGCCCGCCATGCACGGTGCGGATCGGCAACGCCTGCAAACGCCGCAGACTGGCGGCGTAATCCTCAAGATTGGAGTGGTAGGCGTCTTCGATCAGCGGCCCGGCGTAGATGATGTCGCCGCTGAACAGCGTCTCGGTCGACGCCTCATACAGGCTGATCCCGCCCGGCGAATGCCCCGGTGTATGCAGCACTTGCAGCGTGCGATTGCCCAGATCGAGCACATCACCGTCCTCGACAAATCCGGTCGCCGGCGCGGCTTTGACCCGGTATTCGGCGTAGCACAACGGGCAATCCGGATGCGCTTCGAACATGTCATCGCCGACAAACGCGCGGCTCAAGTCGTTTTCGCCATCCGGCGCGGCCAGAATGTCCGCCTCGGCGCGATGCACCAGCCGTTCAGCAAACTCATGATGCCCGGCGATATGGTCGAAATGGCAATGACTGGCCACCGCCACTAACGGCCGTTCGGTTATCCACGGCAACTGCTCGCGCAGGCTGACCAATCCCGAACCGCTGTCCAGCAACAGATCTTTGTCGCGGCCCTGCACATGCCACAGATTGCAGCGGTAGAACGGCCGAATATACGGTTCATGAATCAGCCGAATACCGTCACTCAAGTGCTGCACTTCAAACCACTGGTCGCGAGAAACGATCTTCATATTCACTTTCCTTGAGACGAAAAAAACGGGTGTGGCAACCGACGCCACACCCGTCGAAGAAAGCATCAAGTCGTTACATCACAGCTTAGATCGCGCTCGCCACGGTTGCCGGGCGAGGGGAGACCAGACTCACCACCACAAAACTCACCAGACCCACAGCCAGGCTGTAGTAGATCGGCGTGTTGGCATCCAGACCGTCCTTGAACATGAACAGCAGCGCAGTGGCAAAACCCAGGCCCATGCTGGCGATGGCGCCGGCAGTGGTCGCGCGTTTCCAGAAAATCGCACCGATCAGCGGGACCAGCATGCCGCCCACCAACAGGTTGTACGCCAGCGTCAGGGCGCTGATCACGTCATTCACCACCAGCGCGATACCCAGCACAACGATACCGGTGAGCAGGGTGAACAGGCGGTTGATGCCCAGGCTCGACTGTTTGCCGCCACGCAGTTTCGGCAGCAGATCTTCAGTCAGGGTGGTGGCCGCGGCGAGCAGGCCGGCGCTGGCGGTGGACATCATTGCAGCCAGTGCCGCAGCGATCACCAGACCACGGATGCCGTCCGGCAGCGACAGTTTGACGATGGCGGCGAAGGCGTTGTTGACGTTGTCCAGATCCGGGATCAGCACGTGTGCAGCCATGCCGATCAGCGCGCAGGCCAGGCCGTAGAGGATGCAGTAGATGCCCGCGATGCTGCCGGCATATTGCGCGACTTTGGCGGTCTTGACGGTGAACACCCGTTGCCAGATGTCCTGACCGATCAGGATGCCGAAGAAGTAGATCATGAAGTAGGTGATGATCGTGTCCCAGCCGATGGTGGTGAAGCTGAAGGCGGTGGCCGGCAGTTTCAGCACCAGTTCGTCCCAACCGCCGACGCGGTACAGGCAGATTGGCAACAGGATGAACATCAGGCCCACGGTCTTGATGATGAACTGGACGATGTCAGTCAGGGTCAGCGACCACATGCCGCCGATCGCCGAGTAGATCACCACCACGCCACCGCCGACGAGTACCGAAACCCAGAATGGCAGGTCAAACAGCACTTGCAGGACGGTGCCGATCGCCAGGATCGAGGTCACGCCGATCATCAGCGCGTAGGCCAGCATGATTGCCGCGCTCGCCGAGCGGGCCATAGGGTTGTAGCGTTTTTCCAGAACCTGGGTAACGGTGTAGATCTTCAGTTTCAACAGCGGTTTGGCGAGGAACAGGTTCAGCGCAACGATGCCGCAACCGAGGGCTGCGCACAGCCAGAAACCGGAGATGCCGTGCACGTAGCCCAGACGCACGGTGCCAACGGTGGACGCGCCACCGAGTACGGTCGCGGCCATGGTGCCCATGTACAGGCTCGGGCCGAGGTTACGGCCGGCAACGAGAAAATCCTCGTTGGTCTTGGCCTTGCGCATGCCGAAGTAGCCGAGCAAGAGCATGCCGGCGGCGTAGATGAGGACGACGAATAAATCCAAAGCCATGATGGCGTGTCTCCGATTGTCTTTTTTATGTGAGGCTGAATTCGAATCTCACTGTGGGAGCGAGCCTGCTCGCGAAGGCGGTCTGTCAGTCACATCAATGTTGAATGTGCTGAAGTCTTCGCGAGCAGGCTCGCTCCCACAGGGGATCTGCGTCAGGCGGCCTGGCGCAGTTCAGGTTTTTCTATGAATTGGCTGCGCGCATCCTTCGGGCCGAACACTTCGCGCGGTTCCGGGAACAGGCTCAGCAGCGTCAGGTACACCACCGAAGCCAGGCCCAATGTCACCGGCAAACTGATGTCGATGCCGCCGGCCATTTCACCCAGCGGGCCAACGAACTGCCCCGGCAAATTGACGAAGCACAGGCCAACCGCCGCGCTCGGGATCCACGCCCCCAGGCCGCGCCAGTTCCAGCCGTGGCTGAACCAGTAGCGTCCGCCCTGTTCGCCGCGAGTGAACACTTGCAGGTCATCCGGGCAGTAGAAGCCGCGACGTACTAGCAGGCCGATGATCATGATCACCATCCACGGCGTGGTGCAGGTGATGATCAGCACGGCGAAGGTCGACACGCTCTGCACCAGGTTCGCCGCAAAGCGTCCGATGAAGATGAAGGCAATCGACAGCACGCCGATCAGCAATGTCGCTTTCACTCGCGACAGCACTCGGGGGAACACGCTGGACATGTCCAGCCCGGTGCCATACAGCGAAGTGGTGCCAGTGGACATGCCGCCGATCACCGCAATCAGGCACACCGGCAGGAAGAACCAGCTCGGCGACACAGCGAGCAAACCGCCGACATAGTTGTTCGCCGCGATGTAGTCCGGCGCCTTGATCGCGACGATGGTCGCGGTGGTCAGGCCGAACAGGAACGGGATGAATGTGGCGATCTGCGACAGCACCACGGCCGCCATGATGCGTTGCTTGGAAGTTTCACGCGGGATGTAGCGCGACCAGTCGCCGAGAAACGCACCGAAGGAAATCGGGTTGCTCATCGCCACCAGTGCCGCACCGATGAACGCAGCCCAGAAGCCCGGCTGACCGAGGTTCACCGTACCGGCGTAGTTCACATCGAAAGGACCGGCGAAGGCGAAGATCCCCAGCAGGAATAACAGGCTGGCGCTCCACACCGCGATCTTGTTCACCCACAGCAGAAAGCGGAAGCCGTAGATGCACACGGTCAGCACCAGGATCGCGAACAGACCGTAGGCCAGGCCCAGGGTCAGGTCGGTTTCCGGCAGGCCGATCAAGCGTTTCGCACCACCGATCAGCGCATCCCCCGAACTCCACACCGAGAGCGAGAAAAACGCGATAGCGGTCAACAGCGACAGGAACGAACCGACGATCCGCCCGTGCACGCCGAAATGCGCACCGGATGACACAGCATTGTTGGTGCCGTTGAGCGGACCGAACAAGCCCATCGGTGCGAGGATCAGCGAGCCAAGCAACACGCCCAGCACAATCGCCCAGACGCCGGCCTGAAAAGACAGACCGAACAGCACCGGGAAACTGCCGAGCACGGCGGTGGCAAAGGTATTCGAACCACCGAAGATCATCCGGAACAAGTCCGTCGGGCCTGCGCTGCGTTCGTGGTCCGGGATCTGCTCGACCCCGTGGGTTTCAATCTGCGTAAGGCTTTGGTCGTTGTTGTTGTTATTCATGATCTGCTCCGATCATAAAGGCGCGCCTCATCGTGTGTGAGGCGTCACCTGTTTTGGCTAAGGGGATGGCAGCCCTTCCGGCATTGCGGACAAATGTTCGTGACAGGCCAGCCAAAGGCCTTGTTGTTCTAGGCTCGACGCTTGTTTCTTGAAAACAATCGTCTCGCGCTCCTGGCTGAAGTGTTGCTCCCCTTGCATGCGCAGCTCGGTGGCCACGTCATGGATGAAAATCGCCACGTCACCTTGCAGGCTGACGAAAGCGTTGCTCGAGGTGCACGCAAGCACCTCGAAGCCATCCTCGGCGCGCCAGCTGTCCCACAAGGCCTGATAGGCATCGCGCGACAGCAGCGGCTGTTCGAGGGTGTAGAAGACGAAACTCGCATCGGCGCTGAACGCGCCGAAGTAAGCTTCGCGATCGTTACGGGCGAAGGCGTCCACCAGATCGGCGGCCGCTTGCAAAACCTGATCACGTTCGTTCATGACCCGACCCTCAGCGATGGACCACGCCAGGCAGTACGCAGAGCATTTCGTACAGCAGGTTGGCGGCCAGCAGCGAGGTGTTGCCGGTGGTGTCATAAGCGGGCGAGACTTCTACCAGATCGCAACCGATCAGGTCGAGGCCTTGGCAGCCACGGACGATTTCAATCGCCTGAATGGTCGTCAGACCACCGATTTCCGGGGTGCCGGTGCCAGGCGCCCAAGCCGGATCGATGCCGTCGATGTCGAAGCTCAAATAAACCGGACCACCGCCGACTTTCTCGCGTACTTCAGCCATCAGCGGTGCCAGCGACTTGTGCCAGCACTCTTCGGCCTGAACCACGCGGAAGCCCTGATCGCGGCTCCAGTTGAAGTCGTCAGCGGTGTAACCCTGAGCACGCAGACCGATCTGCACGACACGGTCGCAGTCCAGCAGACCTTCTTCAACGGCGCGACGGAAGGTTGTACCGTGGGCGATCTTCTCGCCAAACATGTGATCGTTGACGTCAGCGTGGGCATCGATGTGCACCAGACCGACCTTGCCGTGCTTTTTATGAATCGCCCGCAGGATCGGCAGGGTGATGGTGTGGTCGCCACCCAGGGTCATCGGGATCACGTTGTGCTCGAGGATGTTGTCGTAGGCTTCTTCGATGATGCGCACAGCGTCGAGCAGATTGAAGGTGTTGATCGCCACGTCACCGATGTCGGCCACCGACAGCGAATCGAACGGAGCAGCGCCAGTGGCCATGTTGTACGGGCGGATCATCACCGATTCGGTGCGGATGTCGCGTGGCCCGAAACGGGTGCCGGGGCGCAGCGAAGTACCGATGTCCAGTGGCACGCCAACAAAGGCAGCGTCCAGGCCGGCAGCGGTCGGTACATGGGGGAGTCGGAGCATGGTGGCGATGCCGCCGAAGCGCGGCATTTCGTTGCCGCCCAGTGGTTGGTGAAGAATCTTGTCCACGGGTAAGGCCTCATCGTCTTTGTTTTATTTATGTCGGCGCGCCGTAGAGCACGGGTTCGGACGCCGCTGTGGGGCCGATGATGCGAAATGTAGTGAGGGGAAAGAATCGCTACGGGCAAAAACTTAGTTCAGATTTTTCTAAACTAATGGGCGAGGGGCGATTAGACTTTGTCGGGTTCGGGTCGTGTGATCGACAGGAGATCGTTGCCCTCACCCCAGCCCTCTCCCCCAGGAGAGGGAGCTGATCTCTATTGCGTTCGAATCCTGTGTTCGACTCGATATCGCAGGTCGGCGTAAATCCTCATAACAGCTCGGTAGGCTCCCTCTCCCTCCGGGAGAGGGCTGGGGTGAGGGAAAGTTTTATCAGGCAACACATCTCTAAAGCCCGGAGCAGACATGGCCAACGCTTTACCCGACCTGAAACTGTTGCGCATCTTCGTCAGCGTCGTCCGTCATCAGGGTTTTGCCAACGCGCAACAGGAACTCAACCTGTCGACCTCGGCGATCAGTACCTACATGAGCCAGCTCGAAGCCGCGCTCGGCCTGGTGCTGTGTCATCGCGGCCGCGGCGGGTTCAGCCTGACCAGCAAGGGTGAGCTGTTCCATCAGGAAACCCTGCGCCTGCTCGCCGAGCTCGAAGGTTTCGAGCAATACGCGGCAGCGCTCAAGGGCGAACTGCGCGGCACGCTCAACCTCGGTGTGATCGACTCCACCGTCAGCGACAAGGCCTTGCCCTTCGCCGAAGCCATCGGCGCCTACAGCCAGGAACACCCGGCAGTGCATTTGCATCTGTCGGTGATGAGCCCCTACGAATTGCAACTCGGCGTGCAGGACAACCGCCTCGATCTGGCCATCGGTGCGTTTTCCACGCGCATGAGCGGTCTGATCTACATGCCGCTGTACCGCGAACAACACTGGTTGTACTGCAGCAGCCGCCATCCGTTATTCAACGAGCGGCGCATCCCCGAGCAAGTCATCACCCAGCAACGCATGGTCGGGCGCGGTTACTGGAGCCAGGCCGAACTGGCCCGGCACGGCTTCAAACACAGCGCAGCGACGGTGGAAAGTATGGAGGCGCAGCTGATTCTGGTGCTGTCCGGTGCCTACATCGGTTACTTGCCGGAGCACTATGCTCAGGCCTGGGCCGACAAGGGTGACCTGCGCGTGTTGCTGCCAGCGACGTTTGGTTATCAGGCACCGTTTTCGATGATCATGCGCCGGGGCCGCAGCCGCGAGCCGCTGATCCAGACCTTCCGTGATTTGCTCAAAGCTCAGCTCAATCAGGCTTAAGACCGATGTCCAGAATTCAATGCCCGCGCTGCTTGCGCCCCCAAACCCATTGCCTGTGCCCGCTGATCCCGAGCCTCGACAGTCGCACGCGGGTGTTGCTGTTGCAGCATCCGAGCGAGGTCAATCATGCGTTGAATACCGCGCGGTTGGCGGCTTTGGGACTGACCAATGCCGAGCTGATTGTCGGTGAAGTATTCGAAGATTTGCCGGCGCTATTGAACCGGCCGGGGTATCGGGCGCGATTGTTGTTTCCGGCCGATGATGCGCAGCCGATGCAGGCTTATGGTGCATCCGACGAGCCGTTGCTGCTGGTGGTCCCGGACGGCACATGGCGCAAGGCGCGCAAGATGTTGCACCTCAATCCGCTGCTGGCGGCGTTGCCACGGGTGACGCTGGCCGAGGGCGGCGTGTCGCGCTATCGCTTGCGCAAAGCACCGGGGCCGGGGGCGTTGTCGACGATCGAGGCGATTGTGCAGGCGTTGCAGACGCTGGAAGCACCGACGTCATTCGAGCCGTTGCTCAAGCCGTTCGAGGCGTTGATCGAAGGGCAGATTACGGCGATGGGGCCAGTCAATTCACCACAAAATCCGGATATCTCTAGCGTTCGCGCATCGCCTCGGTCCGCGCTTTCAGCACCGGTTTCAGCAAGTAATCCAGGACACTCTTTTCCCCGGTAATAATGTCCACCGTCGCCACCATCCCCGGAATGATCAACAACGGTTTCACATCCCCGCCCAAATGGTTTTTATCGGTGCGCACCTGAATCAAATAGAAGCTGTTGCCCTTGTCATCGGTAATGGTATCGGCACCAATCAACTCCAGTTTGGCGCTCAGCCCGCCGTAAATCGTGTAGTCGTAGGCACTGAACTTGACCATGGCTTTCTGGCCCGGATGCAGGAACGCGACATCCTGCGGCCGCACCTTGGCCTCGATCAGCAAGTTATCTTCCAACGGTACGATTTCAACCATGTCGCTGCCCGGTTGAACCACGCCGCCGATGGTGTTGACCTTCATTTGCTTGATCACGCCGCGCACGGGCGAGATGACTGTGGTGCGGGTCACTCGGTCGTCGATGGCGATGCTGGTGGCGGTGATTTTCGACAGGTCGGTGCGTTTCTCATTCAGCTCTTTGGCCGCTTCCGAGCGGAAGGTTTGCTCCGACTCGTCGATCTTGCTGCGGATCTCGGCAATCGCTGATTCGGCGCGGGGAATGGCCAGCGTCGTCGCATTCAATGAACCTCGGATTTCCACCGCGCTGCGCTTGAGGCGGAGGATTTCCACGGGGGACACCGCACCG
Organism: Pseudomonas chlororaphis; assembly: GCF_000783395.1. Taxonomy (GTDB): domain Bacteria; phylum Pseudomonadota; class Gammaproteobacteria; order Pseudomonadales; family Pseudomonadaceae; genus Aquipseudomonas; species Aquipseudomonas chlororaphis_H. The sequence continues at coordinate 25,423 of NZ_JSFK01000015.1, forward strand.
GTTTTCACCAGCGGTTCGGACATGTTCATCTCTTGCTGCAGCAATGCCAGACTCGAGCTGAACTGACCTTGCTTGGAGCGAAACTCGGCGAGCTCCTGGGTTTTCTGCCGCAATTGTTCACTCAACGTACGCTGCTCGCTGGCCAACCGGCGCTGACGTTGTTCGTACAGCGAACGCTCGTCCTCGGCGACTTGCGGCGCCTTGGCAATCACTTCATCGGAGAGCTTGAACGGCCGGCCCTCGGCCTCCGCCGACAGCCGTTCGACCTGCGCAGTCAGCGCATAACGATCAGCCTCGCTCTCACCCTTGTTCGAACGAAATCGCGTGTCATCCAGGCGCAGCAAGGTGTCGCCCTTGTTCACCATTTGCCCTTCGCGCACAAAGATCTCGGTGACGATCCCGCCCTCAAGGTTCTGGATCACCTGAACCTTGCTCGACGGAATCGCCTTGCCTTCACCCATGGTCACTTCTTCGAGCACGGCGAATTTGGCCCAGACCACCGCGCTGATCAGCAATGCTGCCGCCAGCCACACGGTGATCCGCGACCAGCGCGGCGAATCCTGCAAGGATGCGCCCGCGGTTTCCGGCATGAATTCGGCTTCGGCGCTTTTGCCGAAACTGTCGAAGTAGCCGCGCTCTTTGCTATCGGAGGAAGCAGACATGGGGCAACTCCTAGACCGCCGCCGAGCCGACACGGCCCTTGCGCAGTGCATCGATGACCGCTTCTTTCGGGCCGTCGGCGACGACCCGGCCGTTGTCCAGCACCAGCAACCGGTCCACCAGGCTCAGCATCGAGGTACGGTGGGTGACCAGCAGCAGCGTCTTGCCTTGTACCCAGCCGTGCAGCTTCTGCCGCAGCAAGTCTTCGCTGCTGTTGTCCATGGCACTGGTGGGTTCGTCGAGCAACATGATCGGCGGATCGAGCAGCAGCGATCGCGCCAGCAACACGGCCTGACGTTGACCGCCAGAAAGCAATTGCCCACGTTCACCTACTGGCCGGTCGAAACCTTGCGGATGCTGGCGAGCGAGTTCGGTAACGCCGGTCAGTTCGGCGACTTCGAGCATGCGTGAATCGCTGATGTAGCGCGCGCCGAGGGTCAGGTTATCGCGCAGGCTGCCGGCGAGCAGCGGCAGATCGTGGGCGACGTAACCGATCTGCTGGCGCAGGTCGGCGACATCCAATTGTCTCAGGTCGAGGCCGTCGAGCAGCAGTTGGCCTTCTTCGGGTTCATAGAAACCCATGACTAGTCGCGCCAGCGTGCTTTTGCCCGAACCGCTGCGACCAATGATGCCGACCCGTTCGCCGGGTTTCAGACTGAAGCTGACATTGCTCAGCGCCGGCGCATTCTGGCCGTTGTAATGAAAGGTCACGCCGCTGACGTCCAGTGCACCTTGCAGTTGCGTGCGTTCCAGCGGCCGCTGTTTGCCGTCGCGTTCCTGCGGCAAGGCCATCAGCGCGTCAGTGCTTTTCATGGTCAGTTGCGCTTGCTGATAGCGGGTGATCAGCCCGGCGATCTGCCCCAGCGGCGCGAGCACGCGGCTGCCGAGCATGTAACTGGCGACCAGCGCACCGACGCTGAGGTTACCGGCGATGATGCTGTAGACCCCGGCGACAATGGTCGCCATCCCCGAGAACTGTTGAATGAACAACGTGCCGTTGGTGGCCAGCGCCGACAGATTGCGCGCGTGGCTGTCGAGACGGGTGAGGGCGCCGTGGGTGCTTTCCCATTTGTGCTGGCGCTCGCTTTCGGCGCTGCAAGCCTTGAGGGTTTCCAGGCCACCGAGGGTTTCGATCAGCACCGCTTGGCGTTCAGCGCCGAGGCTCAGGCTCTTTTGCACGGTGTCACGCAGACGTACCTGAATGATCATCGCGAAGATAATGGTGATCGGAAACGCCAGCAGCGGAATCACCACCAGCCAGCCGCCGAGCAGGCCGATCACCACCAGCATCAGCACCACGAAGGGCAGGTCGATCAGGCTGGTCAGGGTCACCGCCGTGAGGAATTCGCGCAAGCCCTGAAAGTCATGAATGCTCTGGGCGAAACCGCCGATGGTCGCCGGCCGGGCCTTCATCGACATGCCGGTGATGCGCTCGAACAAAGTCGCGGAAAGGATCACGTCGGTTTTCTTGCCGGCGGTGTCGAGCAGGTGCGCGCGCACCACCCGCAGGACCAATTCAAACCCGGTGCCGATCAGCAGCCCGATTGACAGCACCCACAAGGTCGACGTCGCCTGGTTTGGCACCACGCGGTCATAGGTCTGCATGACGAACAGCGGCACCATCAGGCCTAAAAGATTGATCAGGAAACTGGCGAGGATCGCATCGCTGTAGAGCCATTTCGACAGCTTCAAGGTGTCGCGAAACCACGCATGTACCCGTGGCACCAGCGGTGAGCGCAGGTCTTCGAGTTCGTGGCGCGGACGGGCGAACAAGGCCTGGCCGCTGTAGTGCTCGGCGAGTTCTTCACGGTTGATCCATTGCTCGCCGCCATCGGCTTCGCTGGGCAGGATCAACGCTTTGCCGTCGTCGCCGAAACGGCGCAGCACGGCGGTGCGGCCGTCGTTGAGCAGCAGCAGGATCGGCAGATTGAGTGGTGAGATGTCTTTCAGCTCGCGGCGCAAAATGCGCGCCTGCAACCCGGCCCGGGCAGCGGCGCGGGGCAGCAGGTCCAGACTCAGGCGTTGTTTATTGAGGGGCAGCCCGGCACTCAGGCTGGCGCGACTGACGGTGGCGCCATGCAGTTTGCAGAGGATCAACAGACCGTCGAGTAACGGATCATCGAAGCTCAGCCGCGGATCGATCCCGGTGTGGCCGGGTTCCATGCTGGTCATATTGATCGCCTCTGTTGAACGGGCTCAGGTTGATCGTTCCACGCTCTGCGGTCGATGCGTGATCGTTTCCACGCTCTGCGTGGGAATGCAGCCCGTGACGCTCCGCGTCACTGGACGCAGAGCGTCCCTAGAGGCATTCCCACGCAGAGCGTGGGAACGATCAAGATCGCTACTTCAGCTCGGGCAGGCGCGCTTCGTTTTTGACTTCGGTCGCGGCGATCGCATCGGCTGGCAGCACCACCCGCTGTTTGCTTAGCAACTGGCCCATGTTCGCCAGCACGCGGTACATCGAATATTCCTCGGTGTAGCGGATTTCGGTGTAGCGACGGTTGGCGTTGTACAGCTCGTTTTCACTGTCGAGCAAGTCGAGCAGGGTGCGTTGGCCGAGGCCGAACTGATCCTGATAAGCCGCGCGTACGCGCTTGGTGGTTTCGGCGTATTCGCGTGCGGTCGGGGTCTGTTTCTTCGCATTCACCATGGCGTTCCACGCCAGGTGAATGTTCTCGTTGAGCTGGCGCAGGGCGTTGTTGCGGATGTCCATCGCCTGGTTGATCTGGTGCGCATCGGAAGCCAGTCGCGCCTTGTCGCTGCCGCCACGGAACAGGTTGTAGTTCATCACCACGCCCACACGCCATTCGTTGTCGTGGCCTTCATCGCCCTGCACGTTGTTGTTCGCGCCGACGGCCGCTTCAGCATCGAAACGCGGATAGAACGGCGACTTGGCGACTTCGTACTGGCTCTCGGCCGACTGCACGTCAGCCTGCGCCGATTTCAGGTACGGGTTGTTTTCGACCATGCTCTGCTGGGCTTCCGGCAGGCTGGTCGGCAATTCACCACGGGTCGAGGCCGGGGTTTCCAGCTCATCGGGCATGCGTCCAACGACGCTGTAGAAATTTGATTCGGCGTCGGCCAGATCGACTTCAGCGGTGTCGAGGTTGTTTTGCGCCAGCGCTTTACGCGCGACCGACTGGTCGGAGTCGGCGGTGCTGCCGACGCCACGCTCGGTGCGCAGGCCGATCTGGTCGTTGACGCGCAAGTGCGCCTGCAGGTTGTTGCGAGCCAGGGTCACCAGTTCGCGACGCTTGAGCACTTCGAGGTAGACCTCGATGGTGCGCAGGGCCAGATCCTGGGCGGTGCCTTGCGCATAGTACGCGCGCGAATTGGACACGCCTTTGGTGCGCTCGACTTCGTTGGCGGTGTTGAAGCCGTCAAACAGCATCTGCCGCAGGCGCAGCTCGGACTGGGTGTAATTGAGGATTTCGGTGTGGTGATTACCGAAGGCCCGGGTGTTGGTGTTATCGCTGTAGCCACGGCCATACGCGGCGTTCAAATCGACGGACGGATAGAAGCCGCCCTTGGCCACTTTGACTTGTTCATCAGCCGACAGGCGGGCGTCCACGCGCGAGGCCAGTTCCGGGTGAGTGGCGATGGTGCTTTGAATAGCCTCGGTGAGGTTCATGGCCTGGGCTTGAGAAGTGCAAGCCATGGCCAGCAAAACCGCGCTGCAGAGGGGGGTTAGAACGCGCATGGGTGCATCTCCCTGAGTCCTGATGGTGTGTTACTGTCGCCAAATATTTGACGATATTTTTAGGTCTAAGCGTTTCACTCTTGTAACAACAGAGCTAAGAACATCCTGAAGCGTAGCTAAGAAAAAATTTTCATAAGGCTTATGCCGAAAAAAACTTATGCGCTTTGTAAAAACCGGCACATTGTTCAGCATGAAAGCCTTTGTTTTATGCGCTTTAGGGAGCGCAAAAAGGCTTGAGGAAAGTTCCACTCACTTTGCGACATACGGCGAAGTACTGCTGAAGGGGAGGGACGCGTAGCGGCTGAGGAGCGACAGATTTTTGTCACTCGAGTGATTCACCACCGTTACGTAGCGTTAGTGGGCGTATGGCTCTGATCAGGATGCGGAAGTGCTTGATAGCACTGATGTTTCCGAAAGAAGCCACCTGCGAAACGAACTGTTGAAGGTGCGAGCGTCACCTCCAACAACCCGATTGAGCCATGGGCTGCTTCGCTTACCAGTGCCGACGGTGGTCGGCAGCGGAGGATTTCACATGGCAACGCTCATCGGCACAGTCACTAAAGTCATTGGCCAGGTTTTCGCCCAGTCAGCCGACGGTACTAAACGCGCACTGGTTGAGGGGGATCGCCTGTTTGCCGGCGATCAACTGATCACCGGCGCAGAAGGCGCCGTCGCCGTTCATCTGCAAAACGGCCAGGAACTGACCCTCGGACGCGGCAGCAGCATGACCATGACCGGTGAACTGCTGGCGGGTCAGGCGGCGCATGTAAATGCCGCAGAGGCCGTGACCCCGAGCGACGCGCAATTGACCGACGTCGAGCAGATCCAGAAAGCCATCGCTGCCGGTGACGATCCGAGCAAAACCGCTGAAGCCACTGCGGCCGGTCCGAATGCCCCGGGTGGCGCACCGGGAGAGGCGGGTGGCGGCCACAGTTTTGTCCTGCTGACGGAGGTCGGCGGACGCGTCGACCCGATCATCGGTTTCCCCACCGCCGGTTTCGGCGGTATTCCCGAATTCCCAGAAGAACGCCACAACGCGGTGATCGATAACGGCGATGACACCCCGGCCATCGTGGTGCCGCCACCGGTTAACAATCCGGTGACCCTCACTGGCCTGAATGTGGCGGGCGGCGAACTGAATCTCAGTGAAGCCAATTTGCCTGACGGTTCGTCGGCCAACCCGGGTGCACTGACGCAAAGCGGCACCTTCACGGTGTCGGCGCCGGACGGATTGACCAGCCTAAGCATCGGCGGCATCAACGTTATCGTTGGCGGTGTGCCGATCGGCTTCCCGCAATCGATCACCTCGCAACTGGGCAACACCCTGACCATCACCGGTTACAACCCGGCGACCGGCGTGGTCACTTACAGCTACACCCTCAACGGTAACGAAAGCCACGCCGCCGGCGACGGCGCGAACAATCTCAGCGAACAGTTCACGGTGATTGCCGGCGACAGCAATGGCGACACCGCGACCGGTACGCTCGACGTCAACATCACAGACGACGTGCCCAAAGCCTTTGATGACAACAACGGCACGGCGTCTGAAACGCAGCTGACACTGACCGGCAACGTGTTGACCAACGATGTGCAAGGTGCCGACCGTGTAGCGACCGGCCCGGTCACTGCCGGTACTTTTACCGGTACTTACGGCACCTTGGTGCTGAACGCCGACGGCACTTATACCTATACGCTGAACACCAGCGACGCGGACTTCAAAAACCTCCACGGTGGCGGTAACGGCACGGAAACCTTCGCCTACACGATCACCGATTCGGACGGTGATACCAGCACGGCGAATCTGGTCCTGCAAATCCATAACAACGACGATCCGGTGGTCATCAATGGCTTGAACGTCGAGGGCGGCGAGCTGACGGTTTACGAGAAAAACCTCAGCGACGGCAGCGCGCCGGACGCCACCGCGTTGACCCAAAGCGGCACGTTCACCATCACGGCTCTCGACGGCGTAACGACCCTCACCGTCGGCGGCATCGCTGTCGTCACCAACGGCGTGGCCGCAGGTTTCCCTCAATCGATCACCACACCGCTCGGCAGCACACTGACCATCACCGGATTCAACGCCACCACCGGCGTGGTCAGCTACAGCTACACCCTGGTCGACAACGAAGCGCATCCAGACGCCAATGGCGCGAACAATCTGCCTGAGCAATTCGCCGTCACCGTGGTCGATGACAACGGCACCACTGCCAACGGCACGCTCGACGTGAACATCACCGACGACGTACCCAAAGCCGTTGATGACAGCAATGGCACGGCGTCTGAAACGCAACTGACTCTGACCGGCAACGTGCTGACCAATGACGTGCAAGGCGCCGACCGCGTGGTGACCAACGAAAGTGCCGGGCCGATCACCGCCGGTACGTTCACCGGGACTTACGGCACCTTGGTGCTGAACGCCAACGGCACGTATACCTACACGTTGAACACCAACGACGCCGACTTCAAAAACCTCCACGGCGGCGGCAACGGTACGGAAACCTTCGTCTACACCATTACCGACTCGGACGGCGACACCAGCACAGCGAACCTGGTGCTGAACATCCACAACAACGACGATCCGGTGATCATCAACGGCCTCGACGTCAACGGCGGCGAACTCACCGTTTACGAGAAAAACCTGACTGACGGCAGCGCGCCAGACTCCACCGCGTTGACCCAGAACGGCACCTTCACTATCACTGCGCTGGATGGCGTCACCACGCTCACTGTCGGCGGCATTGCCGTCGTCACCAACGGCGTGGCCGCAGGTTTCCCTCAATCGATCACCACACCGCTCGGTAGCACACTGACCATCACCGGATTCAACGCCACCACCGGCGTGGTCAGCTACAGCTACACCCTGGTCGACAACGAAGCGCATCCAACCGCCAACGGTGCGAATAATCTGCCTGAGCAGTTCGCCGTTACCGTGGTCGATGACAACGGCACCACCGCCAACGGCACACTGGACGTGAACATCGTCGACGATGTTCCCCGAGCGGTCGACGACGCCAATGGCACCGCCTCGGAAACCTTGCTGACGCTGACTGGCAATGTGCTGACCAACGATGTGCAAGGCGCCGACCGCGTACCGACCGGGCCAGTCACTCCGGGCACATTCACCGGGACCTACGGCACGCTGGTGCTCAATGCCAACGGCACCTACACCTACACGCTGAACACCAGCGACGCGGACTTCAAAAACCTCCATGGCGGTGGCAACGGTACGGAAACGTTCGCCTACACCATCACCGATTCGGACGGCGATACCAGCACCGCCAACCTCGTCCTGCAGATCCACAACAACGACGATCCAGTGGTTATCAGCGGTCTCGACGTGAATGGCGGCGAACTCACTGTTTACGAGAAAAATCTCACTGACGGCAGCACTCCGGATGCCACTGCGCTGACTCAAAGCGGTACTTTCACCATCACTGCACTCGACGGCGTGACGACCCTGACCGTCGGCGGCATCGCTGTCGTCACCAACGGCGTGGCCGCAGGTTTTCCTCAATCGATCACCACACCGCTCGGCAGCACACTCACTATCACCGGTTTCAACGCAACCACCGGCGTGGTCAGCTACAGCTACACCCTGGCCGACAACGAAGCGCACCCGACGGCCAACGGCGCGAACAATCTGCCTGAGCAGTTCGCCGTCACCGTGGTCGATGACAACGGCACCACCGCCAACGCGACTCTCGATGTGAACATCGTCGACGACCTGCCAAAAGCCGTGGATGACAGCAACACCGGCACCGCGTCGGAAACCCTGCTGACCCTGAATGGCAACGTGCTGACCAACGACGTGCAAGGCGCCGATCGCGTACCGACCGGACCGGTAACCCCGGGCACTTTCACCGGGACTTACGGCACCTTGGTTCTGAACGCCAACGGCACCTACACCTATACGCTGAACACCAATGACGCAGACTTCAAAAACCTCCACGGTGGTGGCAACGGCACAGAAACCTTCGCCTACACAATCACCGATTCGGACGGCGATACCAGCACCGCCAACCTCGTCCTGCAGATCCACAACAACGACGATCCGGTGATCATCAACGGCCTCGACGTCAATGGCGGCGAGCTCACCGTCTACGAGAAAAACCTCAGCGACGGCACCAGCCCCGACACCCCGGCGCTGACCCAGAGCGGCACTTTCACCGTCACCGCCCTCGACGGCCTGCAAACCCTGACCGTGGGCGGCATCAGCGTGGTCACCGGTGGCGTGGCCGCAGGCTTCCCGCAATCGACTGTCACGCCGCTCGGCAGCACGTTGACCATCACCGGTTACAACCCCGCCACCGGCGTGGTCAGTTACAGCTACACCTTGGTCGACAACGAAACTCATCCAAACGCCAACGGCGCCAACAGCATTACCGAGAACTTCAACGTGGTGGCGACGGACACCGATGGCAGCACCGCCAACGGCCAGATCAACGTCAACATCGTCGATGATTTGCCGAGCGCCCATCCTGACGCCGCATCGGTGGCGGAGGGCGGCACGGTCAGCGGTAACGTGCTGAACAACGACATTGGCGGCGCCGACGGCCCGGCCGTAACCGGTGCGGTGGTCGGCGTGCGCGCCGGCGCCGACACTTCGACCTCGGCCATCGGCGGCCTCAACAGCAACATCAACGGCACCTACGGCTACCTGACCCTGGATGCCAACGGCAACGCGGTCTACCACAGCAATCCCAACGCCGTGAGCGGCCCGGGCGCAGTGGATGTGTTCACCTACACCGTGCGCGATTCCGACGGGGATGAAAGCACCACCACCATCACTATCGATGTCGCTAACAGCAAACTGAACGCGACCAGCGACACCGACGTCACCGTTTACGAGAAAGCCTTGGACCTGACCAAGGACGGCGCGGATCTGGCGCCCGGTACGGTCACCGGCAGCGACCCGACCAGCACCGGTGAAACCGCGTCTGGCACGTTGGTCGGCTCGGTCACCGGAGCAGTCGGTGCGATCAGTTACGTGCTGGTGGGCAGCGCCACCGGCAACTACGGGCAAATCGTCCTCAACCCCAACGGCACGTACACCTACACGCTGACCTCGCCGGCGACCACCACGCCACATGCCGACGACGGCGCCAACAGCCTGACCGAAACCTTTACCTATCAGGCCACCGATTCGCTGGGCAACGTCGTCACCAGCACCATTGTCGTCAGCATCGTCGATGACGTGCCAAAAGCTGTGAACGACAGCAACGCCAACAGCGCTTCGGAAACGCAATTGACCCTGACCGGCAATGTGCTGACCAACGATGTGCAAGGCGCCGACGTGGTCGCAACCGGACCGAATGCGGGGCCGATCACCGCCGGCACGTTCACCGGGACTTACGGCACGCTGGTGCTCAACGCCAACGGCACGTACACCTACACGCTGAACCCCAACGATGCCGACTTCAAAAACCTGCATGGCGGCGGCAACGGCACCGAGACGTTCACCTACACCCTGACCGATGCCGATGGCGACACCAGCACTGCCAACCTGGTGCTGAACATCCACAACAACGACGATCCGGTGGTGCTCAACGGCCTCGACGTCAATGGCGGCGAACTCACCGTCTACGAGAAAAACCTCAGCGACGGCACCAGCCCCGACACCCCGGCGCTGACCCAGAGCGGCACCTTCACCGTGACTGCGCTCGATGGTCTGCAAACCCTCACCGTCGGCGGCATCGCCGTGGTCACCAACGGCGTGGCCGCAGGCTTCCCGCAATCGGTGGTCTCGCCGCTGGGCAGCACCTTCACCGTCACCGGTTACAACCCGGCCACCGGTGTCGTCAGTTACAGCTACACCCTGGTCGACAACGAAATTCACCCGAACGCCAACGGTGCCAACAGCCTCACCGAGAACTTCAATGTGGTGGCCACCGACACCGATGGCAGCACCGCTAACGGTCAGATCAACGTCAACATCGTCGATGACCTGCCGACCGCCAAACCCGACACCGGCTCGGTGGCGGAGGGCGGTACGGTCAACGTCAGCGTGCTCAGTAATGACATCAGTGGTGCCGATGGCGCGGCCACGGTGGTTGGCGTGCGCGCCGGCAGCAACACCGGCACCTCGGCCATCGGCGGCCTCAACAGCAACATCAATGGCAACTTCGGTTACCTGACCCTTGATGCGGCCGGCAACGCCGTTTACCACAGCAACCCGAACTCGGTGAGCCCACCGGGCGCCACCGACACCTTCACCTACACCATCCGCGACAGCGACGGCGATGAAAGCACCACGACCATCACCATCAACGTCGCCGACAGCAAACTGGTGGCCTCGGTCGATCAGGACGTGACGGTCTACGAAAAAGCCCTCGACCTGAGCAAGGACGGCGCGGATCTGGCCCCCGGTACGGTCACCGGCAGCGACCCGAGCAACACCGGTGAAACCGCCACCGGCACGCTGGTCGGCGCGGTCACTGGCGGCACGGGCGCGATCACCTACACCCTGGTTGGGAGCGCCACTGGTACTTACGGGCAGATTCAGCTCAACGCCGACGGCACCTACACCTACACGCTGACCTCGGCGCCGAAAACCTCGCCGAGCGCCAACGACGGCGCGAACACTCTGAGCGAAAGCTTCACCTACAAAGCCACCGATGCACTGGGCAACAGCACCACCAGCACCCTCGTGGTCAACATCGTCGATGACGTGCCAAAAGCCGTGGCCTCGGATCGTTCGGTAGCAGCGGTGGAGATCGATTCCAACCTGCTCATCGTGCTCGATATCTCCGGCAGTATGGCCGATGCCTCCGGCGTGCCAGGCCTGTCGCGGTTGGCCTTGGCCAAGCAAGCGATCAGCGCCTTGCTCGACAAGTACGACGACCTCGGCGATGTCAAAGTCCAGCTCGTCACCTTCAGCAGCAACGCCACTGACAGAACCTCGGTATGGGTCGATGTCGCGACCGCGAAAACCATTCTCGCCGGACTCACCGCCGGCGGCGGCACCAACTACGACGCCGCGGTGGCAGTGATGCAAACCGCGTTCAACACCTCGGGTAAACTCACCGGAGCGCAGAACGTCGGTTACTTCTTCTCCGACGGCAAACCCAACGAAGGCGACATCAACGCCGCTGATGAAGCCGCGCTGAAAAACTTCCTCGATGCCAACAACATCAAGAACTACGCGATCGGCCTCGGCAGCGGCGTAAGCAACGCCAACCTCGACCCGTTGGCGTACGACGGTATCAGCCACACCAACACCAACGCGGTGGTGGTCACCGATCTCAATCAACTCAACTCGGTGCTGTCAGGCACCGTACAGGGCGCGCCGGTCACCGGTTCGTTGCTGGGCGAGGGCGGCACCTTTGGCGCCGATGGCGGCTTTATCAAGTCCATCGTGGTCGACGGCACCACTTACACCTACGATCCGAAAGCCCTCAGCGGCCAAGGCTCGCTGACGCCAAGCGGCGGCACCAATCACGGGACGTTCAACACCGTGAACAACACGTTGAGCATCGCCACCAACAATGGCGGCACATTGGTGGTCAACCTCGACAGCGGCGACTACACCTACACCTCGCAGAAAACCACCGCCGTGGTCATCACCGAAAACATCGGCTTCACCGTCAGCGACAACGACGGCGATCTCGCCAGTTCGACGCTGACCGTTAAAGTCATCCCCAACGCGCCGCCGGTGGCCGTCGACGACCACGTCATCACCAACGTGCTCTCGGGCAACATCGTGGTGCCGGGCGAACTGCTGCTGGCCAATGACACCGATCCGAACGGCGATACGCTCAACGCTACGCCCACCAGTTTCAATACCGGCTGGATCTCGAAAGCGGCGGACTTCACTGGCACCGGGGCGATCAACTTCACCGGCACCAACGTCAACACTGCTGCCAACCAGAATCTGGCCAACGTGCGCAGTTCGTTCAGCGCCAACGCTGCGACCATGACTGCCTTGCTGGTGGTCAGCGGCTATCTCGGCGCAGTGACCAACAGCAACGCCAACGACGAAGACCGCATCACCGTCAACCTGCGCCAGGGCGAAACCCTCAACCTCGATCACAACCTGGCGGCCGGTCAAGTCAGCATGGAGTACTCGATCAACGGTGGCGCCTACATCGCGCTGGCGGATGGGCAAACCCTCACCGCGACGTCGGATGGGGTCTACCAGATCCACATCACCAACATCACCAACCCCACCGGCGGCGGTAACCCCAACGCGGCGGAAAACTATCAGCTGACCATGACCCTCAACTACGCCGGGGCGCATGACATCACCCCGGACTTCCACGGCAGCTACACCGCCAATGACAACCATGGCGGCAGCGACACGGCCAACGTCAGCATCAGCTATCAGGACGGCCACACCCTCACAGGCACCGCGGGGGATGACGTGCTGGTGGCCGGCAGCGGCGACAACATCATCAACGCCGGCGACGGCAACGATGTGCTCACCGCAGGCTCAGGCAATAACGAGCTGCACGGCGGCGCCGGTAACGACTTGCTCTACAGCGGACCGGGCAACGATTTGCTCGACGGCGGCACCGGCAGCGACACCGCCAGCTACGCCCATGCCACGGCTGCCGTCACCGTCAACCTCGGCCTGCTCGGTGCGCAAAACACCCTCGGCGCCGGCACTGACACCCTGACCGGGATCGAGAACCTTGTCGGCTCGAACTTCAACGACACCCTGACCGGCGACAACAATAACAACGTGATCAACGGTGGCCTGGGTAACGACATCCTCAACGGTGGCGGCGGTGATGACCTGCTGATCGGCGGCATGGGCAACAACACCATGACCGGCGGGGCAGGGGCCGACACCTTCCAGTGGCTCAAGGGCAACAGCGGCCACGACCTGATCACCGACTTCACCCCCGGCACCGACAAGCTCGACCTGTCGCAACTGCTGCAGGGCGAAAACGGCACCACGGCGTCGCTGGATGACTACCTGCATTTCACCGTCACCGGCAGCGGCGCCTCGGTGCTCACCAGCATCGACGTCAGCGCGATGGCCGGTGCTACGCCGAACCAGACCATTGACCTGGCCGGCGTCAACCTCGCCAGCCATTACGGCGTGACGCCGGGGGCAGGCGGGGTGGTCGCTGGCGGGCACGACACGGCGACGATCATCAGCGGGATGCTGAATGATCATTCGTTGAAGGTGGATACGGTGTAAGCGACGCCTGAAACGACAAAACCCGCTATCCCGTACAACCGGGACGGCGGGTTTTTTCTGCCTCACGTGATCGTTCCCACGCTCTGCGTGGGAATGCAGCCCGGGACGCTCGGCGTCCCTTCCAAAGCCGAACGCGGAGCGTCCGTTGAGGCATTCCCACGCAGGAGCGTGGGAACGATCATCGCGTGTCGCTACTGCGGCAACTCCAGATTATCCATCACCCGATTCACCGCCAGCTCCCCGAGCATGATCAATTGCGCGATCCCCAACAGCGTCCTGCGCTGCGACGCGGGAATGAGGTGGGCAACGTCATGGGCGATGGTTCTGGCTGAGGCGAGTGTTTCGCTGGCATCGGCCAGCAGTTCCTCGTTTTTGAAGTCAGCGGTCACGGCGTACATCCGGCGGGTTTTACGTGGGGGTGGCGTGGAGCCGGGTGGGCAGAGGTAATGATCGAGCGCGCGCTCGGCGGCGTCGTTGAGCTTTTTTGAATCGAGGGATTCGTAGGGTGAGGCGAGATCGGTTTCGGGCGGGTTGGGTGTTGGTTTGATCATGGTGAAGCTCCTATAAGAGTGGAGCCGCCCAGAACTGTCGCTAAACAGGAAGGTGGCGGCTGTACGCAGGTTAGCGAGCCGGTTATAGGCACCCGGCAGACCCGAGGGTCTCCCGCATACAGCCACCATAGCGAAGTTGCAGACATTGAATCTGCCACAAAGCATGGAGCGCTGATGCACCTATTACAGATTTGGGTCGCTAAACCCGATCGCTGACTCTTCAGCGACCGCACCACAATAGAACCCGACCCCAAGGCGCACAAGCCGGCGGATTCTGGCGTAGCTGTAGGCAATGGCGCAAGAATTTGTAGCCTGTAAGGCGTGTCTGAAGGTGTCTTTTAAACAATGTTGTTTAAAGGCAAAGAGGCTCAGGATTTGCGCAAAGTCTTCTGCCGCAAAATATAAACCGTCACCAACACCGCACTGGTCAACATAAACCCCCGCGCCCACGGCAGTGGCACCAGGTAGCAGGAAAACAAAATGCTCGCCCACATCAGCCCGATCGCGTAGACCTTGCCCTTGAGCGGAATGCCGTTGCCATCGAGGTAATCGCGGATCCACGGGCCGAGCCGGGGATGCTCGACCAGCCATTGATAGAAGCGCGGAGAGCTGCGCGCGAAACAGGCTGCGGCGAGCAGAAGGAAAGGCGTGGTGGGCAGAACGGGCAGGAAGATCCCGATCACCCCCAATGCCACGCTGAGCCAGCCGATGGCCAGCAAGAAGTAGCGCAACATCAGGGATCGGTTGCCTATGGGATTGTCCATAGGCCGGATCTTAGTGGTGACGTGGCTTGAGGATCGCCGGTTTTTCGTCGGGCGCCTGGCACAGCAGGTACAGCGCGGTGAGGGCTTCCGGGATCTGCACGATCATGTCGTCCATCAGGTTGGCATCCTTGGCGATGTCTTCGAATTCTGGCTGTTCGTCGAACAGGCCCGAACCGACCATGATTGGCAGGAGCATTTCGCTGACTTCTTCTTCGGCGGTTTCGAACCAGGCCGCTTCACGCAGGAACACGCCTTCCATGAAACCGATGCACCAGCCGCGCAGTTCGGAATCATCCGGTTCGTCGCCCAGGTCCAGTTCGCATGGCAGCTCGAATTCTTCATCCGAAGCCAGTTGACGGGCGATATGGGCCTTGAGGCCGATCAGAGTGGCTTCGATCTCTTCGCGCTGGGCGTCGCTGCTGTAATGCGGCTCTTCGGCGAACAGGGCGTCGATCCACTCACGCTCCGGTACGTCCTCGGCGCAGATCGACAGCGCGGTCAGGTAGCCGTGAGCGGCCACGTAATCCAGCGCCTCGTCATGCAGCTCGTCGGCGTCGAGGAAAACTTGCAGGCGGGTCAGTTGCTCAGCGAAGGACATTACGGGGCTACCTTGGGGAATAAACAATGCGGGAATTCTAGGCCTTCTTGCGCGCTCAAGCCAGCCGCATGGCAGATTTGCCCCGCCGTGCCTTGCATATCTCCTGTAGGAGCTGCCGAAGGCTGCGATCTTTTGCTGTTGATCCGTTAAAGCAAGATCAAAAGATCGCAGCCTTCGGCAGCTCCTACAGAGGTATCAGAGATTGTATCGACGGGTGTCGCCCTGTGCAGGTTAGGCCTCGGGTATACTGCCGCGTTTTGCGATCCCTGCCCGCATTGCGCGTGTCACGTAATGCGTTCTTACGTTTTGTTTAAGCAGCCGTGGCTGTTCTGAACCAGCCTGCGCAGGGAAGTATCGGTAGATTTTTGGAGTTTTTATGCTCGAACAGGCTCAACGCGTCCTCAAGGACATCTTCGGCTACGACAGTTTCCGTGGCCGTCAGGGTGCAATCATTGAGCGCGTGGCCAGCGGCGGTGATGCGCTGGTGCTGATGCCTACCGGTGGCGGCAAGTCCCTTTGCTTTCAGGTGCCGGCGCTGTTGCGCGATGGCCTGGCGGTGGTGGTATCGCCGCTGATCGCGCTGATGGACGATCAGGTCGCCACCCTCGAAGAACTCGGTGTGGCCGCCGCCGCGCTGAACTCCACCTTGAGCGCCGAGCAGCAGCGGGATCTGGCGACGCGGATCAAGCGTGGCGAAGTGAAGATGTTGTATCTGGCGCCCGAGCGCCTGGTGCAGCCGCGCATGCTGTCGTTCCTGCAAGGCCTGAACATTGCGCTGTTCGCCATTGACGAAGCGCACTGCGTGTCGCAATGGGGTCACGATTTCCGTCCGGAATACCTGCAACTGGGCCAGTTGGCCGAGATGTTCCCCGATGTACCGCGCATTGCCCTGACCGCCACCGCCGACAAACGTACCCGCGAAGAAATCGTCACGCGCCTGCATCTGCAGAATGCCGAGCGCTTTCTGTCGAGCTTCGACCGACCGAACATCTTTTACCGCATCGTGCCCAAAGAGCAGCCACGCAAGCAGTTGCTGGCGTTCCTCGCCGAGCGGCGCAGCGATGCCGGCATTGTCTATTGCCTGTCGCGCAAGAAAGTCGAAGAAGTCGCAACGTTTTTGAGCGAGCAGGGCTTCCCGGCGCTGCCGTATCACGCCGGTTTGCCCAATGAGCTACGTGCCTTCAACCAGAAGCGCTTCCTCAACGAGGAAGGCCTGATCATGGTCGCCACCGTGGCGTTCGGCATGGGCATCGACAAGCCCAACGTACGTTTTGTCGCGCACCTCGATCTGCCGAAATCCCTCGAGGCGTATTACCAGGAAACCGGGCGCGGCGGCCGTGACGGCCTTCCAGCGGATGCGTGGATGGCCTACGGTCTGCAAGACGTGGTGATGCTCAAGCAGATGCTGCAAAACTCCGAAGGCGACGAGCGGCATAAACGTCTGGAGCAACACAAGCTCGACGCCATGCTGTCGCTCTGCGAAGAAACCCGCTGCCGTCGTCAGACCCTGCTGGCGTACTTCGATGAAGACATGCCCGAGCCGTGTGGCCATTGCGACAACTGCGTCGATGGCGTGCAGACCTGGGACGCCACCGAGCCTGCACGTCAGGCGTTATCAGCGATTTTTCGCACCGGCCAGCGTTATGGCGTCGGTCATCTGGTCGACGTGCTGCTGGGCAAGGACAACGAAAAAGTTCGTAGCTTTGGCCATCAGCACCTGTCGGTGTACGGCGTTGGCAAGGCACTGAGCGAGAGCGAGTGGCGCTCGCTGTTCCGCCAATTGGTCGCGCGCGGTCTGGCGGATGTCGATCACGAAGGTTATGGCGGTCTGCGTCTGAATGACAGTTGCCGGCCATTGCTCAAGGGCGAAGTCACGCTAGAACTGCGCCGCGATCTCAAACCTCAGGTCACCGCCAAAACCGCCAGCAAAAGCCCGGCCAGCCAACTGGTGCGCGGCGAAGAGCGCGAACAGTGGGAAGCCCTGCGCGCGCTGCGGCGCAAACTGGCCGAAGAACATGGCGTGCCGCCGTACGTCATCTTCCCCGACTCGACATTGCTGGAAATGCTCCGTAGTCAGCCGACCTCGCTGGCGGAAATGGCCCGTGTCAGCGGCGTTGGCGCGCGCAAGCTGGAACGCTATGGCGATGCCTTCCTCGAAGTACTCGGCGGCGAGGTCGAGGCGCCGAAAGCGGTGGCCGACGTGCGTCACGAACTGATCACCCTGGCTCGCGCCGGCATGACGCCGCTGCAGATCGCAGGTCAGTTGCAGTGCTCGGAGAAGAACGTCTACACCATGCTTGCCGAGGCGATCGGCAAGCAGCAGTTGTCGCTGGAGCAGGCGCTGGATTTGCCTGAAGAATTGATGGGCGAAGTGCAGGACGCGTTCCTTGATGGCGAAGGCGAGTTGCCGTCGGTCGCCGAAATCGCTGAGCTGTTCGCCGGGCGTGTGCCGGAAGGCGTGTTGTATTGCGTGCGGGCTGCGTTGCAGTCGGAATTCGAGATGTAATTCGCCTGAGTACCCTCACCCCAGCCCTCTCCCAGAGGGAGAGGGGGCCGACCGAGGCGTCTGAGGTTTGACATCGACCTGAAAGAACCAGTCGATTATGGATTCGGTAAAGCAGGATCAGGTCGGCGTAATCCTGAAGCATCCCCCATTCAGTCCCCTCTCCCTCTGGGAGAGGGCTAGGGTGAGGGGGCTTTCAAGATGTAACGATTCAGTACAGACCGCCACTTGCCTATAACTGCAGCTCATGCTTAGCTGGCTAATAATTAGATTTTCTTTATTTTCAGTCTAACCGTGAGTGTTTTATGCCGTTAACCGATCAACACCGCTTTGGCATGCAACTGGCCCAGATGTCCCGTGGCTGGCGTGCCGAACTGGACCGCCGGCTGGCCGGGCTGGGTCTGTCCCAGGCGCGCTGGCTGGTGCTGCTGCATCTGGCGCGTTTCGAAGAAGCGCCGACCCAACGGGAGCTGGCGCAGAGCGTTGGCGTCGAGGGCCCGACCCTCGCACGCTTGCTCGATAGTCTGGAAAGCCAGGGCCTGGTGCAACGCCAGTCCGTGATGGAAGACCGCCGGGCGAAAAAGATCGTCCTCTGCGCGCCGGCGTTGCCGCTGATCGAACAAATCGAAACCATTGCCACACAACTGCGTCACGAGTTGTTCGAAGGCGTCGACGAGGCGGATTTGAAGGTGTGCATGCGGGTTCACGGGCACATTCTGGGCAACCTGGAAAAATCTTGAGGCACATCCACGTGCCGTATCTTTGAGAGATCGCGCTGAGCCGACTATAAGAACTACTGGGCAATATCGTGTTCGTACCGGATGTGCGAACGCATAGAAGTCGGTTTTGCTTATTTAAGGGATGCTCATGCTCGCAAGTCGGCACGTGGTACTGCGCGGTGGCGCCAAATGGTTGCTGGTCGCCGGTGTTTTCAGCTATTCGGCCTGGTCGATGGCTTTGGGGCTGGGAGAGATCACCGTTCATTCAGGCCTCAATCAGCCGCTCAAGGCTGACATCGCGTTGGTCGATGTCGGCGGGCTGACGCAAAGCGATCTGTCGGTGCGCCTGGCCACGGCGGATGAGTTCGCCGAGGCCGGGGTCGAGCGGGTGTTCTTCCTCAACGACCTCAAGTTCATCCCGATCTTGCATGGCAACCGCCAGATGATCCGGGTGACGTCCAGCAAACCGGTCAACGAACCCTTTTTGAATTTCCTCGTACAGCTCAATCAGCCCAACGGTCGTTTGCTGCGTGAGTACACGGTGTTGATCGATCCACCGGGTTCGCCGGGTATCGTGCCGGCCACCGATGAACCGGATCCGCGCGCGCAATCCTCCGCGTTTCCCAGCGTCGAACCTGCCGTGGCTGCGCCGCAGGCAACTCAGGTCAAGCGCGATACGCTGCCAACGCCTGCACCCCCACCTGCCAATGATGCGTTGGCCGAGCAATTGGCCGCCAGTGTGCTGTTAAGCCAGCAACTGCAGAAGACCGTCGACGAACTCAATGCGAAACTGCAGACACAGGATGTGCAGATTGCCGATGGCAAGAAGCAGATCACTGACCTGCAAACGCGCCTGGTCGAACTTCAGCAAGCGCCGCCACCGACCGTGGCGACACCGGCACCTGCTCTGGCACCGGTTGTGCCGCCGGTTGAATCCAGCGATGACGCTTTGAACTGGCCATTGCTTGGTGGTTTGTTGCTGTTGCTGGGGGCTCTGGCCGGGTTGTTCGTCCACCGTCGCCGGCACCAACAGATACCCACCGACGAGCCGTTGCCGCAGTTGCCGCTGGATAATGAGCCGGACGTAGCTGAAGCCGTAAACGCAGAACCCGTTAGATCTCATGCTTCAGAACAACACCGAGAAGAACCGGCGGCAGGCGATGTGCTGGAGGCGGTGGGGATCTATCTGGCCTATGGTCGACTGGGCGAAGCCGCCGGATTGTTGCGCGATGCCTTGTACAAAGAGCCGGAGCGCAGCGATATCGGATTGCAGTTGCTTGAAGTCCTGGGCCGCCAAGGCGACAGCGCAGCGTATGAACAACAGGAAAGTCATTTGCGTGAGCTGGGCGTGGATGCCCAGACGTTGCAGGATGTTCGCGCCCGACATCCTAAGCTTGTGGGCGCCGCGCCATTGGCCACGCTACCGCCGGTTATTGCGGCGGCCCCGATCGTTGCTGCGCCACCGGCGCCGGAAGATGATTTCGAATTGAACCTGGGCGAGCTGTCGATGGATTCCAGTTGGGATCTGGAGGACAGTCGCCCGGCCACGTCTGAGCCGCCGGCGGACACCTCGGCGCTGGGGGCCGGCCTGAAAATACTGCCTCAGGATTTTGAATTGCCAGAGGCGGCCAGTGAGGACACCGAACTCGAGTGGATCCGTGAACCGGACGCCGAGCCGCTGGATGAAGATTTTCTCAATGAGTTTACTGAACCCGAACCGTCACTGGCGCTGCAACCGCTGGATTTGCAGGCACCAGAGCCAGTACACGACGACAATTCCGGAAAGCTCGAACAGGCTCAGACGTGCATTGACGACGGTGACATCGACAGCGCGATTGCGTTGCTCAATGAATTGCTCAAAGAGGGCGATGAACCTTTGAAGCAAACGGCGCGGACGTTGCTGGCGGGGATTCGCTGATCCCCGATTGATTTGCGGTGGCGCTAATATCGCTTCGCGAGCAGGCTCACTCCTATATTGGAATGCGTTCCCCCGGGGGAGCGAGCCTGCTCGCGAAGGCGGATTGTCAGGCGACCTGATCAGAAGGTCTGCCCAAGATTCAGATACACCGCCTGCTCATTCGCATCATTCAAGCCATAACTGAAATTCAACGGCCCCAGCGGCGTGTCAAAACCGATAAACACGCTCGCGGCGTTGATGTAGCCACTGTCGAACTCATTGTCGTTGTTCCACGCCCGTCCACGCTCCAGCGAGGCGCCGGCATACAGCGGGAAATCCAGCGGCAGATATGAACGCGGCGTCAACCGGCGGTAGTACACCGCGCGCATCAGGCTGATATTCTGTCCGGAAATCGCGTCTTCACGGAAACCCGAGAGTTGCCGCGCACCGCCGAGCAGGAAACTCGATGTCACCACGTTGGCGTCGTTCAGCGTGCGCCCGTAGCGCCCGCCGAGAATCAGCGTATCCGGGCCACGGCTCATGGCTTTGTCGATTTTCAGGTCCCACTGTCGATAACGCGTGTCCGACCCCAGCCCCGGTTCGAACTGCATCAGCGTCAGGCTGACGTCCTTGCCTTCGTGAGGGAAGTACACATTGTCCAGCGAGTCGTACGAATACTTCAGCGCGTAGAAACCTTCGTTGAAGTTCTCACTCGGCAGATCCTGATCGCCAATGCGCACATCGGCCTTGCCCCACGCCTCGCCGACACCGAAACGCACTTCGCCGTTGTTGCCGATCTGCCGGCCGAAGTTGAGGCCGAAGCCGTAGCGCTCGACGCGGTACTGCGCGATCGGATCGTTGTCGAGCACCGCTTCAACGTTCTGCGCCTCGAACGAGGCGTACGGTGCGACGAAGTAACGCGAGCCGACGTCCAGCGGTTGATAGAACTCGGTGTACAGCTCTTGTTTATCGCCAATCTGCGCACGGGTCAGCCATTCCGCGCCTAGGCGGTTGATGCCGTTGATGCGGTAGCTGGCGCCGAGGTTGAAGGCGCTGTCGCCGCGCATGTCGTCCGACAGGTTGAGGCCGACCCGCAAGTAATCGGTGCCGCTGCGCTTGCCCCGAGCGCTGATCACCAGGGTGTGATCCTCGCCCTTGTGCACCACGCGGTATTGCACCTGCTCGAAGTAATCGAGGCCATACAAGGTGCCCATGTCCGAATGCAAACGCCCCAGATCCAGCGGCTCGCCGATGTGCTGGCGGATGTAATAGCGAATGACATCGTCGTCGACCTTCGAGTCGTTCTCGACGCGGATCGCGGTGATGATCGGCGTACGCTGCCCCGGTGAGCGCGCGGCGTCCAGTTCGGCATCCGGAGACACGTCGGGTTTGAGCTGAGCGAGGCGCGCGTCGAGGATTCGGGTCGCCCGGTAACCGGCGTCGATCATGTCCTGGGCTTTACCGAAATCAGTGACGCCGAATGCCGCCAGTGCCGGCTGGATCAGCACATCGGAGGGTTTCAGCGCAGCCAGTTGTTCTTCGGAGTTGCTGCGCGTCATCAGGGTGATCGACTGGTTCAGCACGTCGACCACGGTGGTCAGTTGTTTGCGATTGCGCAGCGGTGTGCCGATATCGACGACGATGGCCACGTCGACGCCCATTTCCCGCGCCACATCGAGAGGAATGTTGTCGGTCATGCCGCCGTCCACCAATAGCCGACCATCGAGTTCGACCGGCGCGAACACCGCCGGAATCGACATGCTGGCGCGAATCACCTGAGGCAAATGACCTTTGCGGAACACCACTTTTTCGCCATTGGAAATATCAGTGGCGACGGCGCGGAACGGGATCGGCAGTTTGTCGAAATCCCGGGTGTCGCTGGTATGCGCCAACAGGCTTTCCAGCAGTAGGGCGAGGTTCTGGCCCTGAATCACGCCCAGTGGCAGGCCGAGACTGCCATCGTCGCGAAAGCTCAGTTTCTGTTTCACCAGGAAGTCGCGGTCATCCTGCTTGCGCCGAAACGGCACGTCTTCACGCGGCGGAGCGTCGGACAGCGCGGCTTGCCAGTCGATGCTCAGCGCGAGTTTTTCCAGCTCATCGATCTTGTAACCCGAGGCGTAAAGACCACCGACCACCGCGCCCATGCTGGTGCCGGCGATCGCATCGATCTTGATGCCTTGTTCTTCCAGCGCCTTGAGTACGCCGATATGCGCCAGCCCGCGCGCGGCACCGCCGGACAGCACCAGGCCGACTTTCGGTCGTGACGCCTCACTGGCATGGACAAGCAGAGGAAGGAAACCAAGCAGCAGGCAGAACAGCAGACGGCGCATTGTGAGTCTCGGGGCAAGCGTTAAAGCCGGCTATTATAGCGGCGCCCTCTGTCTCAGGAGTTTCAGCGAACATGACTGTCGCAAAAGCAGAAGTTGTCATCACCTATTGCACCCAATGCCAATGGCTGCTGCGCGCCGCGTGGCTGGCGCAGGAGTTGCTCAGTACCTTCGGCGATGACCTCGGCAAAGTCTCGTTGGTGCCGGGCACCGGCGGGGTATTTCACATCACCTGCGCCGGCGTGCAGATCTGGGAACGCAAGGCCGACGGTGGTTTTCCCGAGGCCAAGGTTTTGAAACAGCGGGTTCGCGATCAGATTGATCCTGAGCGCGACCTCGGCCACAACGACCGCACTCAGTGAGACGCGGCCTCGGCGGCGACGGTTTTCTTGTCGGCATGGCCGGACATCCGCGCTGACACGACGATGGCAACAATGATCAACGCGCCGCCGATCAACATCTTCGGCGTCGGGTTTTCATTGAACAGCAGCCAGGCAACGGTGATGCCGTAAACCGGCTCCATGGCAAACAACACCGCTGCCGTGCGCGCCTTGATCACCGCCAGACTGGCCACGAACAGACTGTGCGCGACGCCGGTACAGAAGATCCCGAGCAGGGCAATCCACAGCCAGTCGAGTGCGCGCACTTCGCTCAGTTGCGGTGCTGCAACGGGTAGTAGACACAGCGCAACCACGACGTTTTGGCACAGCGCCGCTTGCACCGCCGGAATCCGCCCGGAGCTGGCGCGGTTGGTCAGCGACAGCAGCGAGAACAGCAGGCCCGACAGCACCGACCAAAGCAAACCGATGGT
The DNA here is from genome assembly GCF_000783395.1 of Pseudomonas chlororaphis. GTDB lineage: Bacteria > Pseudomonadota > Gammaproteobacteria > Pseudomonadales > Pseudomonadaceae > Aquipseudomonas > Aquipseudomonas chlororaphis_H. Next base: position 49,098 of record NZ_JSFK01000015.1, read on the forward strand.
CGCACCGCTGCCCAAGTCGAAGGCCGGGGTCACCAGAATCAGGCCGATGCTGACCAACACCACCAGCACAATTTCATTGGCACGGATGCGTTCGCGGAATATCAGCCCTTCGAGAATCACCGTGAAGGCCGGGAAACTGGCAAAGCCCAATGTTGCGATGGCGACACCGGCGATCTTCACAGACAGGAAGAAACTCACCCAGTGCCCGGCCAGCAACACGCCGCTGAGGGCCAGACGCCGCCAGTCCACGGCCTGCAGTTTCTGCCAGCCGCTCTGGCTGGCGAAACGGGCGAAGAACGCCAGGGCAAGCACGGCGAACGCAGCACGACCGAAGACGATCACAGCGGGGGAGGCGGCAGCGAGTTTGCCGAACACACCGGTCAGACCAAACATCAAAGCGCCGATATGCAGAGCGCCGAGGGCGGTACGCGGAGTCATTGCAATCCTTCTATCGCAAACACAATTCAACTGTTGATCGATCACACGCAGCAGCGTGGGAACGATCAAAGATCGCAGCCTTCGGCAGCTCCTACATTTAAGCGTGTAGAGGTCAGTAAGTCTGTCGGCAGACTATCGTCTTTTGTCGTAGGAATAGCGCCGAAGTTGCCCGGGTGATGCGCCGAACTCACGTAGGACTGCAGCCGAGAAGGCACTCTGCGAGCTGTAGCCGACGCGACTGGCAACTTCCCCGATCGGCAGGGCTGTGTCGCGCAGCAGTTGCACCGCCAGATGCAGGCGCCGACTGCGGATGTAATCCATCGGCGTCTGCCCGCATTCGGCCATGAACCGTGCATGCAGGCGCGCGCTGGACAACCCGGCCACGCGCGCCAGATCGGCGACTTGCAGCGGATAAGCGGCGTTTTGCTCGATGTGCGCATCCAGCGCGGCGTAGGGCAGGCGACGCGCGACGAGTTCGTCAGGTTGCGCGTGATTGAGACTGGCCAGCAGCAACACCGCGCCTTGTTGCGCGATCAACGGATCGCTGACCGGACTGTTCGCCAGCCAGCTGACCAACTGGCTTTGCCCCGCATCGAGTGACAGTCGCGCCGGCAGGTCGAGCAAGCGTTGGCTGGCCTCGGCGTGCTCGCCCAGCGAGTCCTTCACCCATTGCCCCTCAGGGATGTCGAGGACCAGGCAGCGGCTGCCGTCAGGACTGCCGCAAGCATGATGGGCACCGGACGGAATCACCACGAAGCTCTGCTGACGCACCTGACTGCCACAACCCTCGACCTCGAAATCCAGCGCACCGGACAAGCCGAACACCAATTGCGCGTGCTCGTGGCTGTGCACGATCAAATCGTGGGTGTACTGACGCAGGGTGAGGATCGGTCGCATGGCAGGTTGTCTCCGAAGTGATCGCCAGTCTACACCGACGCGCGCCGGATGCGTTGTCACAGGACTGACTCACGCTTGTCATGGTCGATTAACCGGGCAGGCGCAGAGTGGCGAAAACATCGCAGAGGGTTGCCCATGACCAGCGCCGAGCTCGCCAGACCCAGTCGCAAACAACGGGTGCGAACCCTGTGGATCTCCGACGTGCATCTGGGCACGCGCGATTGCCAGGCCGAGCACTTGTCGCAATTTCTCAAGGGCTACCATGCCGACAAGATTTATTTGGTCGGCGACATCATTGACGGCTGGAAACTGCGCGGCGGCATGTACTGGCCGCAGGCGCATACCAACGTGATCCGGCGTTTGCTGACCATGAGCAAGCGCGGCACCGAGGTGATCTACGTCACCGGCAACCACGACGAATTCCTGCGGCGTTATTCGAAGCTGATACTGGGCAATATCCAGTTGGTCGACGAGGCGGTGCATGTCACGGCCGATGGTCGGCACCTGCTGGTGATTCACGGCGATCAGTTCGATGTGATCACCCGTTATCACCGCTGGCTGGCCTTCCTCGGCGACTCCGCCTACGAATTTACCCTGACCCTCAATCGCTGGCTCAACCATTGGCGGGCGCGGTATGGCTACGGTTACTGGTCGTTGTCGGCGTACCTGAAGCACAAGGTGAAAACTGCGGTGAGTTTCATCAGCGACTTTGAAGAAGCCATTGCCCATGAATGCGTGAAGCGCGAGTTGCATGGCGTGGTGTGCGGGCACATTCACCATGCCGAGATCCGCAAGGTGGGGGAGGTGGATTACCTCAACTGCGGCGATTGGGTGGAGTCATGCACGGCGCTGATCGAGCATTGGGACGGCACGATCGAGTTGTATCGGCTGGCGGATGCGCAGGCGCGCGAGGCGGAGCTGAAAGCGGCCAAAGTCGCCGAACTCGCCTGATTCTCGGGTGTTTTAGAGGGCCTCATCGCTGGCAAGCCAGCTCCCACATGTTTTATGTGCGCCACAGAACCCTGTGGGAGCTGGCTTGCCAGCGATGAGGCCAGAACAAACAACATCAAACCGTGGTGTGTTCTTCCATCGCGGCCTTGTAAATCGAGTTCTTCGGCTGCGCAAACAACCGTTCCATCATCGGTTCGAAAAAGCTCAACGGCAGCGTGTCATAGCCCGGATCAAACGCCGCCGCATCATATTTGGCACAGAATTCGGCGGTCGCTTGATACTGGGGATGACCGGCGAACTGCTCGCGCAGATGCCGATCCATACCCAGATGATGAAAGAAGTAGTAACCCTGAAATAGCCCATGCTTCTCGACCATCCACAAATTTTCGGCACTGACGAACGGCTTGAGAATTGCCGCAGCAATGTCCGGATGGTTGTACGAACCCAAGGTGTCGCCAATGTCATGCAGCAAGGCGCAGACCACGTATTCCTCGTCGCGACCATCACGAAACGCGCGGGTGGCGGTTTGCAGCGAGTGGGTCAGGCGATCCACCGGGAAACCACCGAAATCGCCTTCCAGCAATTTCAGATGCGCCAGAATCCGCGACGGCAATTGCTTGGCGTAGGCGCTGAAGTCGGCGGCGATGATCGCCCAGTCTTCCTGCGTGCCGTCCTTCATATGGGTGAAGCGGGCATTGGCATTCATTGGCTGACCCTCATTCAGAACGCCACGCGACCCAGAATCATGTCGCGGTACATGACGAAGTCGCCGAACAGGCTGTACAGCGGATGCTGGAAAGTCGCCGGCCGGTTCTTTTCAAAGAAGAAGTGCCCGATCCAGGCGAAGCTGTAACCGGCCAGCGGCAAGGCCAATAACAGCAGCCAGGCGCCCTTGGCGATGCTCATCGCCAGAATGAAAATCACCAGCGTGGTGCCGATGAAATGCAGGCGCCGGCAGGTGCTGTTGCTGTGTTCGCTGAGGTAATACGGATAGAACTCAGCGAAGCTGTTGAAATGCTTGATGTTTTCCACGACCGCGTTCTCTGTGGTTATTGTTCTGGCGACGAGTTGTTCTGCGGGTAGCTTATTTGAGTCTAGAGTGATCATTGGCGTGGGCCAGTGACAATCGGCGCCACTTTAGTATCCTTCGCAAATCAGGCCGTAACATGCGGCCCCTCATGTAAAAGAAAAACGCCATGAGCGAACGAACGACTTCTGCAAGCTGGGCGATGGGGATTGTCAAAGCATTGGAGATGGACGGCCTGGATTGCCGGGTTCTGTTCAAGCAACTGGGGCTCGATTACACGGCTCTGGATGATCCGGATGCACGCTTCCCGCAAGATTCCATGACCCGCCTGTGGCAACGGGCGGTCGAGCTGTCCGGCAATCCGGCGATCGGCCTGAACATGGGCAAAGTGGTGCGACCGGCGTCGTTTCATGTCGCCGGTTATGCGCTGATGTCGAGTAATACCCTGGCTGAAGGCTTTCAACGGCTGGTGCGCTATCAGCGGATCATCGCCGAAAGTGCCGACCTGAGTTTCCGTCTGCTGGATGAAGGTTATGCGCTGATTCTGACCGTGCACGGTGATCATCTGCCGCCGACCCGGCAAAGCGCCGAAGCCTCGCTGGCCTGTGCGCTGGGCCTGTGCGGCTGGTTGACCGGGCGCACCCTGCATCCGGTCAAAGTGCTGGTGCAGGGTGATCAGCCGGAAAATCTGGAACCCTACAAACAAGCCTTCCACGCGCCATTGGTGTTCAACGCGCCGTACGATGCGCTGATCTTCGAGCGTGCCGACATGGAAGCGCCGCTGCCCACCGCCAACGAAGCGATGGCGCTGCTGCATGACCGCTTTGCCGGGGAATACCTGGCGCGGTTTTCCGAAAGTCGCGTGACCCACAAGGCGCGGCAGGTGTTGTGCCGTTTGCTGCCGCAAGGTGAACCGAAGCGCGATACCGTGGCGCAAACCCTGCATTTGTCGCAGCGCACTTTGCAGCGTCGTTTGCAGGAGGAGGGCACGAGTTTTCAGCAACTGCTCGATGACACCCGTCGTGAACTGGCCGAGCAATATCTGGCGCAACCGAGCATGACCTTGCTGGAAATCGCTTATCTATTGGGCTTTGCCGATCCGAGCAATTTCTTCCGCGCGTTCCGCCGCTGGTTCGACACCACGCCCGGCGATTACCGGACGCGGTTGTTGCAGGCGCCGAGCGCGGTCAGTGACGCCAAAAGGCCGGAATACACAGCACAAACACCGTAATGATCTCCAGTCGGCCGAGCAGCATGCCGAACGACAGGATCCACTTGGCCGCATCCGGCAGGGTGGCGAAGTTGCCCGCCGGGCCGATGGTTTCACCCAGGCCCGGGCCAACGCCGGACACGGTACTGGCGGCGCCGGTCAGCGCGGTCATCCAGTCGACGCCGAGCAGTGAAAGGAGCAGGGCGATCACGCAGATGGTGATGGCGAAGAAGAACGAAAAGGTCAGAATCGAACGGACGATCTCTTCGTCGAGGCGGTGACCGTTGTACTTCTGCTTGATCACCGCGCGCGGGTGAATCAGCTGATTAAGGTTGGCCTTGAGCAGGATGTAGGCGACCTGAAAACGGAAAATCTTGATCCCGCCCGCTGTCGACCCGGAACAGCCACCGACAAAACCCAGATAGAAAAACAGCATCAGCGAAAAGTTGCCCCACAGGCTGTAGTCGCCAAGGGCAAAACCGGTCGTTGTGACCACCGACGTCACGTTCAGCGCCACGTGGCGTAGCGCCTCCAGCCAATGCAGTTTGGTCGTCCACCAATACCAGGTGCCGAGCACCAGCCAGGTCACCAGCAACATCGCCAGCAGTCCCTGCACCTGCTGATCCTTGATCAACGCCCTGCGATTGCCGCGCAGCGTCGCCACGTACAGGGTGAACGGCAGGCTGCCGAGGATCATGATCACGATCGCGACCCAGTGCACCGCCGGTTGCGTCCACTTGGCCAGCGACTGGTCGGAGGTCGAGAAACCTCCGGTGGAAATCGCCGACATCGCGTGATTGATCGCGTCGAACGGGCTCATCCCGGCCCACCAGAACGCCAGGCTGCCGAGGATGGTGATGCCGACGTAAGCCGCCACGATCAGCCGCGCTACCATGTGCGAGCGCGGCATGACCTTTTCTGAACGGTCCGAGGATTCGGTCTGGAACAGGCGCATGCCACCGATGCGCAGCAGCGGCAGAATCGCTACCGCCATGCCGATAAAGCCGATCCCGCCGATCCAGTGCAGTAACGAGCGCCACATCAGGATCCCGGGGGACATGTTGTCGAGGCCATTGAGCACGGTCGAGCCGGTCGCGGTAATGCCCGACATGCTTTCGAAAAACGAGTCGGTGTAGCTGATGTGCTGGGTCAGCAGAAACGGCAGCGCAGCGAAAATGCACACCACCAGCCAACTGCTGACCGTCAGCAGATACATGTCACGTGGGCGCAGGTGAATGTGTTCCGGTCGACCGGGAATCACCAGCGCAAGGCCGGCGACGAAGGTGATCATGCTCGCCCAGAGGAACGACGGCAGGTCGCTGGTGCGTTCGAAAATCACCAGCGTGGCCATGGGCACAACCATGGCCACGGCCAGGGTGATCAGGAAGATGCCGATGATGAAACCAATGATCCGTAAGGTCGGCAACGCCATGAAGTCCGCTCGGGCTGATGTGGGAAGGGCGCCATTCTACCCGTGGGGCAGGGCATGTAAACCGGCATCCTGTTGGCAGATAAAGCTAGAATAGCCGCACATATTTTTCAGGAGGTGGCCGATGCAGGCTCTCGACGCGTTGCTCAACCGTGTTTCCGTTCCACGTCTGGTCGAACCGGCCCCCACTGCCGAGCAGCGCGAAGCCCTGTTTGGCGCAGCGTTGCGCGCGCCGGATCACGGGCACTTGCAGCCGTATCGCTTCCTGACCGTCGAAGGCGCGGCGCGCGAGCAAATGGGCGAGTTGCTGGCCGAGGCTGCGCAGCAGCAGGAAGGCGAAGTCACCGAAGCGATGATCGACAAGGCCCGCAACGGTCCACTGCGGGCACCGTTGGTGGTTGTGGTGATCGCTAAACTGCAGGAGCACGTTAAATATCCGAAGGCCGAGCAGTTGCTCGCTGCCGGGTGTGCGGCGCACGGGATTTTGCTGGCGGCGTATGCGCAGGGGATTGGTGCGGTTTGGCGTACGGGGGATCTGGCGTATTCCAGCCATGTCGCGCAGGGTCTGGGCTTGACCGAAGGTGAAGAGGTTATCGCATTCCTCTACCTCGGCACCCCGCAGAAAGAACCGCGTGTGGCTGAGAAGGTTGATCTGACCGAGTTTGTCAGGGCCTGGCCGGGCAAGGCCTGAAAGCGTTAAAAGCAAACCCCTCACCCTAGCCCTCTCCCGGAGGGAGAGGGGACTGATTGGGGGATGCTGTAGAAGTACGCCGACGTGAGCGATCTGCGCTGAATCCAGAATCGACTCGGATTACCGCTCTGTCGAATCCAGAATCGACGCGGATTACCGCTCTGTCGAATCCATAATCGACGCGGATTACCGCTCTGTCGAATCCATAATCAACTCGGTTTTTCAGGTCGATGTCTGACGCAAGACACCTCGGTCGGCCCCCTCTCCCTCTGGGAGAGGGCTGGGGTGAGGGGCTTTTCTGGGGAGAGGGTGGCTTTTAGGGTTGGACGACGGCGCCGGGTACAAGCGGCAATTCAAGACTCGCAACAAACCCACCCTGCGGATGATTGGCCAACGTCAAACTCCCGCCATGGCGCTCTGCCGCCCGTCTTGCAATCGCCAGCCCCAGGCCATGTCCCGCCGCCGTCTGCCCCGGTGCCCGGTAAAACGGCTCGCCCAGTTGACTCAAATGTTCGGCTTGCACCCCCGGCCCATGGTCGCGCACGCTCACGATGATTTTTTCACCCTGACGTGAAGCCTGCATTTCAATCGACTGACCTTCCGGGTTGAAGCGCTGGGCATTGCGCAGCAGGTTGTCGACGGCGCGCTCGATCATGGTCGGCCAACCCTTCAGGTTCAGTTGCGGTTCGGCATCAAGACGCACAATCTGCTCAGGCGATGCAAGTTTCGCATCCTTCTGCAACGTGCTGAGCAGGGCATTCAAATCCACGTCTTCAGCGCTGGCGTTGTCGGCATCGACCCGTGCCAGCACCAGAATTTCACTGATTAGCGCTTCCAGCCGATCGCATTCGCGGGTCAGGCGTGGCCAGAGTTTTTCCCGTTCTTCAGGGTTGGCGCGTTCCGCCAGTGCCAAGGCAATGCGCAACCGAGCCAGCGGTGAGCGCAATTCATGGGAGACGTCGCGCAGCAACTGACGCTGGCTGCCAATCAGGCTTTGCAGGCGTGCGCCCATGCGGTTGAAGTCGGTGGCCAGTACGCCGAACTCGTCGCGACGGTTGGCCAGTTTCGCCAGGCTGTTTTGCTGGTAAGTCGTCTGCCCCAGATCATGCACCGCGCCGCGCAAACGGCTGAGCGGGCGGGTGATGGAGAAGGTCACCAGCAGACTGAACAGGGTCAGCACCACCAGCGCGATGCCCAGCGCACTCAATGGCCAAAGCAGACTTTCGCGGTGCCAGGAGTCGAGTTCCGGGTGCGGGATGCGGTAGATGAACAGGTAGGTGTCACCGGTTTTTTCGCTGGTGAACTCATCGGTCAGGCGCCGCCATGGCAAGCGCCGGTCGTCGTTGTTCTGGCGTGCCTCAAAAGCGGCGGCGCGACGCGGGAAGGTGCCGCGTACCACCGGATCGCCGCTTTCGTTAAGCACCTGAACATCGATGTGATATTGGCGTTTGCGTTGTTCGAGAATGTCCTGGGCGGCTTCTTCGCCCTGAGCTTCGTAGGTTTGTGTCCATTCACCGGCGAGGGTGTTGAGGCCCGGATGACGGCTGAGGATCCACGCGTCCTGGTTAAGCATGTGTCCGAGCAAAATGGACAACCCGGCCACCAGCGCGATGGCCAGCCAGAAGCTCGCGAGAATACGCCAGAACAATGAACGCACAGAAAATCCTCAGAACAATGCAAAACCCATGTGGGAGCGAGCTTGCTCGCGAAAGCGGTGTGTCAGTCAACATTTCTGCGTCTGATACACCGCTTTCGCGAGCAAGCTCGCTCCCACAGTTCAACGGGTGAAAACAGGCCCGGCGGGGTGAGCCGTCGGGCCTGAAGTTAGATCATTATTGCGCCTTTTGCGCCTGTTGCGCTTTCCACGCCTTGAACTCGGCCCATTCGGCGCGACGCTCGGCCTGTTTCTTCTGGATCTCGTCGAATTTCTTCTGTTGATCCGGTTTCAACACGGCGCGGACATCGGTCTCGGCTTTCTTGTGGTTGGCCGCCATCTCGTCCTTCATGGCTTTCTGGTCAGCCGGCGAGAGTTTTTCCAGGTACTTGTCGACCACTTGCTTACGCTCGTGCATCTGCTCGCCCATGATCTTGCGGATCTGCTCGCGCTGTTCGCGGGACAGGTCGAGTTGGCTGTACGGGCCTTTGCCGTGCATGCCGTGCATCTGACCGCCGTGGCGTGGGCCGTCAAGCGGGCCACCCATCGGGCCGCCGTCTTGCGGCATGGCCATGGCGACGGTTGGCAGAGCGGCAGCGAACATCAGAGCGATAAGAGTCTTGCGCATGGTGTATCTCCTTGTCTCGTTCCCGGTACGTTCCGGATGAGTACAGATTACGGAGATCAAGGTCAGCGGCGGTCAGCACTGCGTAAAGCTTGGGTAAAGACGCTCGAGCGCTGACCTGACAAAACTTACAGGCTATAGAAGTAACCACGGCTGCGCAGCGCGACGATGCGCGGGCGGCCGTCGGGATGCGGGCCGATCTTCTTGCGCAGGTTGCTGACGTGCATGTCGAGGCTGCGGTCGTACAGGGTCAGCTTGCGGCCGAGGGCGAGCTGCGCCAGTTCCTGTTTGTCCAGCGGCTCGCCGGGCTGCTTGAGCAGCGCTTCGAGCAGACGGCTTTCGGAAACGGTGAGGGTCAGTTCTTTCTCATCGATGCTGACGACGCCGCGCACCGGGCTGAAACTCAGGTCGCCCAGTTCAAGCTGCGTCGACACCGCCGCCGGGTGACTGCGGCGCAACACCGCGCGCAGGCGGGCGGTCAGTTCGCGCGGGTCGCACGGTTTGGCCAGATAATCGTCGGCGCCCAACTCCAGGCCGAGAATGCGGTCCAGCGGCTCGCCGCGGGCCGACAGCATCAGCACCGGCAGATCAGCGTGATCGTTGCGCAGTTGCTTGAGCAGTTCCAGACCGCTGCCGTCGGGCAGCATCACGTCCAGCACCACGGCCGCCGGCGCAGTTTCAGCCAGTGCCTTGCGCGCGCTCTGTCCATCATGGCAGGCACGTACGTGGAAGCCTTCCTGGCTCAGCCAGCTACTCAGGAGTTCGCACAACTCCTGGTCATCATCAATCAGTAACAGCTCGCTCATGACTCACTCAATTTAGCCATTGCCGACGTTTTCGGCTTGCTCCACTGGCAAAGATACCGCAGAGCAGCGCCAATAGCGCTACTCCGGCTCCCGTGACGAACCACTGCTGCTGATCGGTCAACAGCCGCGGCAACGGGCTGGCCTGGGCTTCCTTGAGTTGCAGCTTGAGGCGCTGGTTCTCTTGGCGCAACCGGGCAAGCTGGGCGCTTTCGCGGGTATTGTCGGCATTTTGCAGTTGTTTGCTCAGTTCTTCCCGCTGCTGCTCGCTGGCCTTGAGGCGCTGCTGCAACTCGGTGATCTGGCTGCCGGCGCTTAACGACAATGGCGTGGAGCTGCCGCCTTCGGTGGTTTCCTCACCATGGGCGGGTGCCATGATCGACAACGTGACCAACATCAGACACAACGGACCCTTGCGCATCGCGACACCTGTTTCCAAATGGATATTGGGCAGGTTGTCGGCAGGCAAACGAGAATAATGAGCGATTGAGAACGCGATGAACCGAGAAGGTTCATCGCGTGGGGGAAGCGTTACGGCAGGACTTGCTTGAACGGCTTGACGAGCACATTGGCGTAGACGCCGGCGGCGATGTACGGGTCGGCATCGGCCCACGCTTGTGCAGCGCTCAGGGAATCGAATTCGGCGACGATCAGGCTGCCGGTGAAACCTGCTGCGCCCGGATCATTGCTGTCGACGGCCGGGTGCGGACCGGCCAATACGATGCGGCCTTCGCCCTTGAGCGCTTGCAGGCGTTCCAGATGTGCAGGGCGCGCGGCCAGGCGTGCTTCCAGCGAGTTGGCGACGTCGGTGGCAATGATTGCGTAGAGCATGTCAGTCCTCGGTTTTTGGTGTTGTTGTGGTATCGGCATCGTGCAAATGACGCGACAGGTAAATGCCCTGTGCGACCAGGAATACCAGGGTCATGCCCAGGCTGCCGAACACCTTGAAGTCCACCCAGTAGCTCTGGAAGGTAAAGGCGACGAACAGGTTGGCAGCGCCGCAGAACAGGAAAAAGGCGATCCAGGCGATGTTCAGGCGGGTCCAGACCGGATCCGGCAGGGTCAGCGCGTGGCCCATGATGCGTTTGATCAGCAGACGGTCACCGATGAAGTGGCTGCCGATGAAGGCCACGGCGAACAGCCAGTTGACCACCGGCGCTTTCCACTTGAGGAAGGTTTCGCTGTGGAAGGCCAGCGTCAGGCTGCCGAACACCAGGCAGGCGATCAGGGTCAGCCATTGGCTCTTTTCCAGCTTGCGCTGTTTGATGAACAACGCGCCGTACACCACCAGGGAACTGATGATCAGCATCGCCGTGGCGCTGTAAATACCGCCTACAGTCACTTCATGGCCAGCGATGTCGACGACCCGTGGATCAAGTTTGTAAACGATGAAGAACAGCAGAAGCGGGATGAAATCGATGAATTGTTTCACAGTGAGAGCCAGAAGCTGGATGTGGCGGCATAATAACAAACATATGGGCGCGCGATAGCGCCAGCTGATTTGAGGTTACAACTCCCCGTGAATGTTGATTTGCACTGCCATAGCACGGCCTCCGATGGCGCCCTCGCGCCTGCGGTTCTGGTTGCGCGTGCGTTCGAGAACGGCGTGCGAGTCCTGGCGTTGACCGACCACGACACCCTCGAAGGTCTCGCCGAAGCGCGTACGGCTGCCAATGAATTGGGCATGCAACTGGTCAACGGCGTCGAATTGTCCTGTACGTGGGGCGGCGCGACCATTCATGTCTTGGGCTACGGTTTTGATGTCAATGCCGCACCGTTGGTCGAGGCGATCGCCAAGTTGCACGATGGCCGCTGGCTGCGGTCCGAAGAAATAAGCCGCAAGCTCGCCCTCAAAGGCATGCCCGGCGCCCTCGACGGCGCGCGGAAAATCCAGCAGGAACTGGGCGACAGCGGCAACGCCCCGGCCCGCCCGCATTTCGCTGACTGGATGGTGCGTGAAGGGTTTGTAAAGGATCGCGCCGAAGCCTTCCGCAAATGGCTCGGCGCTGGCAAGCTCGGTGACGTCAAGTTGCACTGGCCGACGCTGGAAGACACCGTCGGTACGCTGCGCGCCGCCAATGCCTGGGTCAGCCTGGCGCATCCATGGCACTACGATTTCACCCGCAGCAAGCGCCGAAAGCTGATTGCCGACTATATTCAAGCAGGCGGGCATGCAATCGAGGTGGTCAATGGCCATCAGCCCGCGGAACAGGTCGGCAGCCTGGCAATCCTTGCCCGTGAGTTCGGTCTGCTGGTCAGCGCCGGCAGTGACTTTCATGGCCCTGGCGGCTGGTCCGAAATCGGCCAGTACCGGCCGGTTCCCGAGGACCTTCCACCCCTGTGGTGTCGGTTCAAACATGACACAGATATTGCCGCCGTCTGAACAGGTAGAGAATGTGAGTCAATTTTTCCAGATTCATCCGGAAAACCCGCAAGCGCGCCTGATAAAACAGGCCGTCGAGATCATCCGCAAGGGCGGGGTGGTGGTTTATCCCACGGACTCTTCCTACGCGATCGGTTGCCAGATCGGCGATAAAACCGCGATCGAGCGTGTTCGTCGCCTGCGTCAGCTCGATGAAAAGCACAACTTCGCGCTGATCTGCAGCGACCTGTCGCAACTGGGCAATTACGCCAAGATCGACACCGGCACCTTCCGCATTCTCAAGGCGCACCTGCCGGGGCCTTACACCTTTATTCTCAACGCCACCCGCGAAGTGCCGCGCCTGTTGCTGCACCCGAAGAAGCGCACCATCGGCCTGCGCGTGCCCAGCCATCCGATTGCGCTGGCGCTGCTGGCCGAACTGGGCGAGCCGCTGATGAGCGTGACCCTGATCATGCCTGGCGATGAAGACCCGCTCAGCGATCCGTACGAAATGCGTCAATTGCTCGAACATCAGGTGGACTTGATCGTCGACGGCGGCTTCGGCGGTATCAAAGCTTCGACGGTGATCGACCTCACCGGCGATGACCCGGAAGTGGTCCGCGTCGGTTGCGGCGATCCGACGCCGTTCATGGTCGAGGCCTGAATGTCCGCAGTGGAAACCGTTGTCGATCCCCAGGCCGGCGCTCAGCAGGAGCTGCCGTTTGCCATGGTCTATGGCCAGGCGGTCATGGAAATGCCGCTCGACCTGTACATCCCGCCGGATGCGCTGGAAGTCTTTCTCGAAGCCTTTGAAGGGCCGCTCGACCTGCTGCTGTACCTGATCCGCAAACAGAACATCAACATCCTCGACATCCCGGTGGCGGAAATCACCCGCCAGTACATGGGCTATGTCGAGTTGATGCAGTCGGTGCGCCTGGAGCTGGCCGCCGAGTATCTGGTGATGGCCGCGATGCTCGCCGAGATCAAGTCGCGCATGCTGTTGCCGCGCGCCGAAACCGTCGAAGACGAAGAAGACGACCCGCGCGCCGAACTGATCCGCCGCTTGCAGGAATACGAGCGCTTCAAGGCTGCCGCCGAAGGCATCGACGGCTTGAGCCGCGTTGGCCGTGATGTGATCGTGCCCAAGCTCGACGCCCCGGAAGCCCGCGCGCGCAAGCTGTTGCCGGATGTCGCGCTGGAAGAGATTTTGATGTGCATGGCCGAAGTGCTGCGCCGTGGCGATATGTTTGAAAGCCACCAGGTCAGCCGCGAGGCACTGTCCACCCGCGAGCGCATGAGCGATGTGCTGGAACGGCTCAAGGGCGGCGGTTTTGTGCCGTTCGTCGAGTTGTTCACCGCCGAAGAGGGCCGGCTGGGTGTGGTGGTGACCTTTATGGCGATCCTTGAACTGGTCAAGGAATCCTTGGTCGAGCTGGTGCAGAATGAGCCGTTCGCCGCGATCCACGTGCGAGCCCGAGCCGAATAACGAGTCGAAACATGAACCTGACTGAACCCCGCGAGCTGGCACCCCTGCTTGAAGCCTTTCTGTTGGCCTCGGGAAAGCCGCAATCCCTTGAGCGCCTGTTTGAACTGTTCGAAGAGGGCGAACGCCCTGAGCCGGCAGTCTTCAAGAAAGCCCTGACGCTGTTGGGCAAGTCCTGCGAGGGCCGCGCGTTCGAGCTCAAGGAAGTCTCGTCGGGCTATCGCTTGCAGATCCGCGAGAAGTTTTCGCCGTGGGTCGGCCGACTCTGGGAAGAACGCCCGCAGCGCTATTCCCGTGCCTTGCTGGAAACCATCGCGCTGATCGCCTATCGCCAGCCGATCACCCGTGGCGAAATTGAAGATGTGCGCGGTGTGGCGGTGAACAGCAACATCGTCAAAACCTTGCTGGAGCGTGAGTGGATCCGGGTTGTCGGTTATCGCGATGTGCCGGGAAAGCCGGCGATGTTTGCCACCACCAAAGGCTTTCTCGATCACTTCAACCTGAAGAACCTCGAAGACCTGCCGCCGCTGGCCGAACTGCGCGAAATGGAAACCGACCCGGTGCTCGATTTTGACGACGCGCCGGTTCCACAGGGCTTGCAGGAACTGGCCGATGCCAGCGCCGAGCCGGAAGAGGAGAAAGAGGAAACCAGTTTCCATACGTTGTTGCTGGAGCTGGACAGCATGGAGGAGGGGATCAAGACCGACTTCGATGATTTGCTGCGGGAGGCGGTGGATGGTGAAGTGCCGACGGTTGATGCAGAAACCGAGACTGAGCCTGAGCCTGAGCCGCAGATCGCCGAGCCAACCATCGAAGTTGAACTTGAAGCCGAGCCAGAAGCCGAACCGGAAGAAGACATTCTCGGCGTCGCCGAAGCCCGCGAAAAGCTGTTGGCCGCCGTCGCTGCCCTCGAACAACCGGCGCCAGAACCTGAACCCGAGCTAAGCGAAGAAGAAGCCGAAGCCCGCGCCCTGGCCGAAGCCATCGAAGCCGAACGCCGCGAATTCGAAGACTGATTACGAACAACTGTGGGAGCGAGCCTGCTCGCGAATGCGGTGTGTCAGACAACGATGATGTCGACTGACAGGGCCCTTTCGCGAGCAGGCTCGCTCCCACAGGAAACGGTGCATATTCGGAGTGAGTGATGAGTTCCACCAAAGACCCGTGCATCAGCCTCTGCAAATTCACCGACGACATCTGCCTCGGCTGCGGCCGCAGCAAGCGCGAAATCAAGGCGTGGAAGAAACTCGACAAGGACGACAAACGCACCGTACTGGCCGAAGCTGCGCTGCGCCTGATCAAACTCGGTGGCGCCGGTCGGCGGAAAAAGAAATAACTGTCGATCGATCAGCTAGTCTCTGATGCGCGACGGCGCACATCCGCGTATGATTCGCGACCCTTCGCCGATCCCTTCGGCTGAGTACCCAGATTTCAATGCTTCAGGCGCCGCCTGAACAGACCACACCGGGAGGTGCCCAGATGAGCGACATCATTCAGAAAGACGACCAGGAAATCGGCCCAGCAGGCGAAAAACTGCAGAAAGTCCTCGCCCGTATCGGCGTCGGCTCGCGCCGTGACGTGGAATCCTGGATC
Source organism: Pseudomonas chlororaphis (assembly GCF_000783395.1). Classification (GTDB taxonomy): domain Bacteria; phylum Pseudomonadota; class Gammaproteobacteria; order Pseudomonadales; family Pseudomonadaceae; genus Aquipseudomonas; species Aquipseudomonas chlororaphis_H. The sequence continues at coordinate 64,261 of NZ_JSFK01000015.1, forward strand.
AGCCAGGGCCGGATCAAGGTCAATGGCAAAGACGCTACCCTCGGTCTGCGCGTCGACATGCACGACGCCATCACCATCGATGGCAAAGTGATCAAGCGCGAAGAGGCGGCCGAATCGGTACGCCGCGTGATCATGTACAACAAACCCGATGGCGAGATCTGCACCCGTGACGACCCGGAAGGCCGTCCGACCGTGTTCGACAAGCTGCCGCGTCCGAAAGAAGGGCGCTGGATCAACATCGGTCGTCTCGACATCAACACCACCGGTCTGCTGATGTTCACCACCGACGGTGAACTGGCCAACCGCCTGATGCACCCGTCCTACGAGATGGACCGTGAGTACGCCGTGCGTGTACGCGGTGAAGTCGACGACGAAATGATCGAGCGCCTGAAGGCTGGCGTGGTGCTGGAAGACGGCCCGGCCAAGTTCACCGACATCAAACAGGCACCGGGCGGCGAAGGTTTCAACCACTGGTATCACTGCGTGGTGATGGAAGGCCGTAACCGTGAGGTTCGTCGTCTGTGGGAATCCCAAGGCCTGGTGGTCAGCCGTCTGAAGCGCGTGCGTTTCGGCCCGGTGTTCCTCAACTCCGACCTGCCGATGGGCCGCTGGCGCGAAATGAGCCAGTACGAAGTCGACATTCTCAGTGCTGAAGTCGGCCTGACGCCGGTTGCGATGCCGCAACTGAACGCCAAGAGCAAAGACAAGCTTGAGCGTATGCAGCGCAAATCGTCGCGTCCGATGGGCAAGACCGAGCGCGTGCGTACCCTGCGTCCAGCCGCTGGTGCGCCGACCGGCCCACGCCCGAGCCGTGAGCCGCAGATTGAAGGCGAGCGTCCAGGTCGCAAACCGGTTGCCCGTGACGGCGAGCGCGCACCGCGTCCGGCCAATGGTCGCACCGAGCGTGGCGAACGTGGTGCCCCTGCCGGTCGTGGCACGCCTGTGGCGGATCGTCCAGCGGACACCACCAACAAGCGCCCGGCCAAGCCTGCGCCGAAGCGTCCGGGGATCAAGCTGGTTGATGGCGACAAACCTTCGGGCAAGCGTCGTGGCGCACCGGCAGGTTCCGGTCAGCGTCCGGGTTTTGGTCGTAAAAAGCCGGAATAAGGCAGCTGTGAGCTTCTAGCGGCAAGCTTCAAGCCAAAGCCAAAACGCCAACCTCAGGGTTGGCGTTTTTTTTCGTCTGGCGAAAGGTATGTGGTGCTTTTGAGGGCCTCATCGCTGGCAAGCCAGCTCCCACATGGATCTGCGGTGTTCACAGGATTTATGCAGCGCAACAAAAAACTGTGGGAGCTGGCTTGCCAGCGATGAGGCCAATGCAGCCACCTAATTTGCAGGATCAGAACACAAAGCGACCGTCAAACACCGGCTTGTCATCCAGCGCCAAAACGCCGCCGGAAAAGATCAGGTCCAGGTGATGACTGCCCTTGGCGCCACCGCCCAACCCAAGATGCAACCCACAATGCCGCTCCTCAAATCCGGCATTGCGCGCATACAGATCTTTCACGCCTTCGTTAGTGCCAATCCCCAGCTCTTCAATCCGCCGGTTCGAAGGATTGGCGTCCAGGTACTTGTTGAAATCATGCTCCAGCCCCGGCACGTCGGTGGCGATGCGACTGATGGTCGAGTTCTCGATCCATAACTCCAGTGGCGATTCCAGAACTCCGTATTTGCGCGCAAACGGGATAGTGCTGAGGAACGTGCCCTTGAACTTCACATGCCCGTTGATGGCCTCGCTATGCGTGGCGATTTCGCCGGGCGCCAGGTCGAAGTTGCCGACACCGTTGATGTCGGTCCACTTCTTGATGCTGCTCAGCGGCGTCTCGAACCATGAGCCTTCATCGTCTTTGAAGCTGAGTGTGGTTGCTTGGGACATGCGCTGAATCAGGTGACTGTTGAGCCCGGCGATGCGCTGCGGAGTGACGCTGAAGGTGTCGTAGAAATACTCGCCGTAATCCTTGAACAGCAGCGACTTCTTCCAGTTTTCCGCCATCACGCCTTGCAGCGCACGGACAAACTCCGGGCCGTCGGGGCGCGGATTGGGCAGGGTGGAAGAGTCGTAGAAGAAAATGTACAGATCGCTGTCGGTGATTGCCGAGGTCAGCGTTGCGGTGCTTTCCAGGTCCAGACGTCGGGCGCTGAACTGGAAACGAGGATGATCGCCGGCCTGTTCGGCGATGGCACCGGTCAGCGCTTGGTAATCAGCCGTGTGGCCGAGCAATACCTTCGCCGAGTCGAGGCCGGCAAGGGCAGGGTGGTGTTCGAGGTAGTAAAGGAAATGCGAGATCGCGCGGGGCTTATCCATGAGTCCTCCCTGACTGACCGTGAAAAAAGCGGCAGGCACGACCGGCCGGATCGTGCCTGCCCGGGATGTCTTACAAAGGCCACATCGCCGTGCCGAACGGAACTACCGCGTCGGCTTGCATCATTTCTACAGCCGCCTCGTGGGTCGGTGCTTCAAACCATTCGTCCAGTTGCAGCTCGGTATCCAAGTCTTTTTCCAGTGCTTGCATGGTCGATCTCCTAGATGACTTTCACGGTTGTGACTGGCCGGTCGAGGTGGCCGGCAAGACGTGAAGAACCTAGTTCACGGATTTTTGTAATGCAAAAAATTATTCATTTAATTTTTAAATAGACTTTTTATTCTGTTTTTCCGCCGGGTTTTTCTTATTTGAAAACAAAAAACTAAGTCGGCATTTTCATTAGCAAGCTAGCTACCGTCAATTTGCAGACGTCCGACAGAATTTTCTCAAATGGAAACTCTGCGTTACACGTCGTAAAGAAATGTTTACGAAAAAACCCGTAAAACAGAGTGAAACCAACCATCCATGAGCACTGTAAGGAATACCTGCCGAAGCCTGCTCCGCTGCGGGCCGGGCAAGGCTCTGGCGCGCTTGTTTCAGCGCCGTTTGCAGGGTGAGATGCGCCCCATGCCTGTCGTGCAGGTGCATAACAAGAAGGAGGCGCAATGAACGCCGTGACTGATCTCCACCTCTCTCCGTGGGACGGTTTTTTCCTCGTCCACGTCGATGGCCTGCAAAGGCCTGACTCAATTTTTGCAGCCGCTCGAGCATCTCGAGGCGGACACACGCAATCCCGGCAACCGACACGCTGATCCAGCGGGGTCTGGCAGCAGGGGGTTAGCGGTGTACAATGCGCCGCGTTTTAACTGTGACCCTCTGCGTAATCGCGCAAATCTCAAGGCTACCCGCCTTGTTCACTCCGTGGCGCCACAAGCGTTTCGGGTTCGATTTCGTCACAGATAAAAACAAACAGGTGACGCATGACCGTTGTAAATAAGCTGAACTCCTGGTGCCTGCGCTGGGGTTTGATCGGGGCTGCTTGAAATCGCAACCTTGCAGCAACGTCTACTGAACATCATCAAACCTTGCGTGAGACCTTTTTCATGAGTGGACAACCCTCGCAATCAGGCGAGCTGAAACGCGGCCTGAAAAATCGCCATATTCAACTGATCGCCCTCGGTGGCGCGATCGGTACCGGATTGTTCCTCGGCTCGGCCGGGGTACTGAAATCCGCCGGCCCGTCGATGATCCTCGGCTACGCCATCTGCGGCCTCATCGCCTTCATGATCATGCGCCAGCTCGGCGAAATGATTGTCGAAGAGCCGGTGGCCGGTTCCTTCAGCCATTTCGCGCACAAGTACTGGGGCGGCTTTGCCGGTTTCCTGTCGGGCTGGAACTGCTGGATTCTGTACATTCTGGTGGGCATGTCGGAGCTGACTGCGGTCGGCAAATACATTCACTACTGGGCCCCGGACATCCCGACCTGGGTCTCTGCGGCAGCCTTCTTCGTGCTGATCAACGCGATCAACCTGGCCAACGTCAAAGTCTTCGGTGAAGCCGAGTTCTGGTTCGCGATCATCAAGGTTGTGGCGATCGTCGGTATGATTGCGCTCGGCAGCTACTTGCTGGTCAGCGGCAACGGCGGTCCGCAAGCCTCGGTCACTAACCTGTGGTCGCACGGTGGTTTCTTTCCGAACGGGGTGAGCGGTCTGGTGATGGCCATGGCGATCATCATGTTCTCCTTCGGCGGTCTGGAAATGCTCGGTTTCACCGCCGCTGAAGCCGACAAGCCGAAAACCGTGATCCCGAAAGCGATCAACCAGGTGATCTACCGGATCCTGATTTTCTACATCGGCGCACTGGTGATCCTGTTGTCGCTGATGCCATGGGACAGCCTGCTGGAAACCCTCAACGCGTCCGGCGATTCGTACAGCGGCAGCCCGTTCGTGCAAGTGTTCTCGATGCTCGGCAGCAACACCGCCGCGCACATCCTCAACTTTGTTGTGCTGACCGCCGCGTTGTCGGTGTACAACAGCGGCACCTACTGCAACAGCCGCATGTTGCTGGGCATGGCCGAGCAGGGCGATGCGCCGAAAGGTCTGGCGAAGATCGACAAGCGCGGCGTGCCGGTGCGTTCGATTCTGGCTTCCGCAGCGGTGACGCTGGTCGCTGTGCTGCTCAACTATTTGATCCCGCAACACGCGCTGGAACTGCTGATGTCACTGGTGGTTGCGACGCTGGTGATCAACTGGGCGATGATCAGCTTCTCGCACTTCAAGTTCCGCCAGCACATGAACAAGACCCAGCAGACGCCGTTGTTCAAGGCGCTGTGGTATCCGTACGGCAACTACATCTGCCTGGCGTTCGTCGCGTTCATCCTTGGCGTGATGCTGCTGATTCCGGGGATTCAGATCTCGGTGTATGCGATTCCGGTGTGGGTCGTGTTCATGTGGGTCTGCTACGTGATCAAGAACAAGCGCGGCGCGCAGCAGGCCGTGCACGCGGCAGGTGCTGCCAAGTAAGCGCTGACGCAGAAACACAAAACCCGGCCTGAGCGCCGGGTTTTTTTATGGATGCAAATGTTGAGGTGCTATTGATAGTCGGCGAGAGGATAGTCCCTGCACAACGTTTCGACCTCTGAGCGAAACTGCGCGAGGAGCAGGGGTTCCAGGGTGTAATCCTGTTCCCCGAGTGGCGCCACCGTATTCAGAATCCGCACGATCAAATCGACGATCTGGCGGCTGCCGTGGACATCGACCCGGCGTTGCGCCAGCGCAGCGGTGCCGATACGCAGCCCGCTGGTGACAAGTGCCGAACGGGGATCGTCGGGTACGCGATGTTTGTTGACGATGATCCCGCAGTGTCCCAGCGCCGCCTCGGCGATAGCGCCCGTGATGCCACCCCGCAAGCGAACCAGCACCGTGTGGTTTTCACTGCAGCCGCCGACCACCTCATAATCCTTGGCCTGAAACGCTTTGGCCATTTCATCCGCCGTACTGCGGATCTGCGCCATGCAGGCATCGAATGCTGCGGACATTGCGTAACCCAGCGCGGCAGTCTTCGCAGCGATCATGTTGGCGGCCGGCGCGCCCTGCATTCGCGGGTAAACGGCTTGATCAAGCAGGCGACTGAAGGTGGTCCGCAAACCGGGAATCTTGGTGTTCGCATCAGCACCGCTGAGAATCACGCCACCGCGAGGCCCGGCGAGTTGCTTGTGCGTGCAGGTGACGGTGATGTGGGCGGTATCGATCGGACTTGGGTGTCGACCGGTGGCGACCAGCCCGGCGATATGCGAAATGTCGGCGAGCAGGATGGCCCCGGCTTCATCGGCAATTTCACGAAACCGCTTGAAGTCCACGACGCGCGAATAGGCGGTGGCGCCGCAGAGGATGACGCGTGGGCGATGGGCGAGTGCCAGCAGGCGTACCTTGTCGTAATCGATAAGGCCGTCCGATGTCGTGCCGTACTGGATCGCCTTGTAGTAGGCGCCGGAAAACGCGGCGAGGCTGCCATGCGTCAGATGACCGCCGTGTTCCACCGCCATGCCCAACAAGGTATCGCCGGGCTCAAGCAGGGACGTGAGCACCTGGTAAATGGCGTTCGACGCTGAGTGTGGCTGCACGTTGGCGTATTGCGCGCCGAACAGTTGCCGCGCCCGGCGGATGGCCAGCGATTCGACCAGCTCGACATTCTCGCACCCAGCGCTGTGACGCTTGCCGGACATGCCTTCGGCGGTCACGTTGACCAGTACTGAGGCAGATGCCACCAAGGTTCGCGGCTGCACTGCGCAGGATGAAGAGACTAATGAAAGCGTTTGCTGTTGACGCGTGACTTCAGCGTCGAGAATGGCCGCCAGTTCAGCGTCTTCTGCGCGGAGATCTGCCAGACCGCGTCGCAGCAAGTCAGCCTGGTTCTTTAGCGGTTCAGTAATGACTGCCATTGCTTGATTCCTTCCCTGGTTTTGCGTGATTTGCGCATGTCCTTGCTTGCCAGATCTGTACAGGCGAATCCGTGTTTTGACCGCTGTGCGCGCAAAACTAAACCCTGTACAGGCCCCCGTTTTTTCGTTCTCTCACTTTCGAGAATGCGACGCCGGATTGACGCATCATAAATTTTTCAGTGAGGAACGCCACAGAATTAATCAAAAAATTGAACATTCTTCAAAGAAAATGATTCTTTTTGTGGTCGCGTCGGGTGTAAAACAGGCATTGTGCGGGGCCGATTTTCAGGCCTCGGGTGGAAGTCGACAGGAACTGACGGGGCAGTACGGAGGCTGAAATGGCCCCGCATGTTGGCGGAAGCAGCCTGTGAAAGCTGACTTTTTATACCGAACCCAGGGAGGGAGAATGCTATGATCCTGCGCGGCACTGACAGGGATATAACTGCAATTTCCTACCTCACTTGTGTATGTCCGGAATGATCATTCGGGATGTGACATTGATTGCAGTTAAAAATGGATGATAAGCATGTGATGCACAGAAGAGAAAGATCGGAGAATCTGAAGAACAACATCAAATACCTGATAAAGAGTCGCGGGGAGACGCAGTTGTCCTTGTGTCACTCCAGTGGTTTGACCCGAACGACCATCTACAACATCCTTGAAGGCAAGGTGGTCAATGTCCAGCAGTCCACTGTGCGCAAGATTTCTGATTTCTTCGGGGTGTCTTACGAAGAAATAGAGACGATTGATTTTGAAGAAAAGGAAATCATCGAAAGCAGTATTTCGCCACAGGGGAATATGAATCCGGCGGCGGTGCCTGTCATCAAGGAAAGTATGCTGCTGCAAAGTCTGGATAAAAGAATTGGTGAGTTGGCCACTATTTATCCACTGACTTACTATTTTGGCGCGTCCTTTAACCTGATTGGCGTGCTTCTGGAAAACGAAATCAGCGGCATGAATGAACCCGGCGATCTGTTGATCGTGCAGAAAGGAGCATCGACCAGCGACAGGGAAAAGCTGGTGTATGACAAAATCACAGCGAAGTTATCTATAAGCCATGAAGGCAGCTTTGATACGGATCGTGTATGCGTAATCGGAGATGTAATCGAGGAACGATTTAATGGATTGCAGTGTTGAGCTGGAAAACAGCAAGTACAAGTTGCTGGGATTCGAAAATGGAAAAAGCCTGGCCGTCATCATGGTTATCGCGACAGGCAAAATAATTAAAATAAAGCTAAGTGAAGTGTTGAATAGTGAGATTATGGATAATCTGAATAAAATCGAAGTAAAAAACCTCTACAAGAAGTTTTACTCCCAAGGCGGAGCACTCACCGCTTACGAAATAAATGACCGTCATGAGAGCTCCTGGATGATCTACATCATCCTGAACCTGATGTTGTTCACGCTTTACATTTTTACCAGTATTGCAGCGACAAAACCGATCTACCTCGAGTATTTCGATATTGTCGTAACGCCGGGCACCTTCCTCTATCCGCTGACATTCCTGATCGTCGACTTGCTCAACGAAACGTTTGGCCTGAGGCTCGCGCGAAAAGCGATCCTGTTCGCGTTCATCAGCAACGCCGCGATAATCATTCTGCTGGCCATTACGACCCATCTTCCGGGGCTGCCGGGCTGGAAACTCGATGGGGCTTATAATGATGTTATCAGTCAGTTGTCAGCAGTTCTGGTAGCGTCTTCTATATCGTTTCTGGTTTCCGAAAACATAAACTCGTACCTGTTGTGCAAGATTAAAGAACTCACAAATTCCAGGTTTCTGTTTTTGCGAGTGTTTTTAAGCACATTGTTTGCCGTGATCATCGACAGTTTTCTTTTCTGCTACATCGCTTTCTACGGGACGATGGAAAATAGCGCGATACTGGGCATGATCTACGTTCAGATCGCAATCAAGGTAGGTTTTGCCTTCTTTAATATCTTGCCGGCCTACGGCGCAAGATCATTGTTCAAGAAGTACCTGACGGGTGCGCAGACGCAATAAAGAGAGGAGAGCGCTCACTCGGCATGCTTGAGTGAGCGCTTCTTGTTGCGGTTTTACTTTAAGCCAAGTTTGTCTTTCAAGCTTTGAGTGACCTGAACTTTATTATTCAGGAACTCATTCAAGCCTTTTGCGCGAAGATTGCAGGCATCACAATCGGAACATCCAGTGCCCTTGATGCCGTTGTAGCAAGTCAGTGTTTCTTCGCGAACCAGATCCAGTTGATGGTGGTAATCAGCCAAGGCCCAGGTTTCTGCCTTGTTAAGCCACATCAATGGCGTCTCCAGTTGCAGCTTGTAATCCATGCCTGATTCAAGGGCTTTATTCAACGCCTTGACGAATTCATCCCGGCAATCGGGATAGCCCGAGAAGTCGGTTTCACAAACACCGGTAATGACCGTTTTCGCCTGGACTTGATAGGCATAGATAGAAGCCAGGGTCAGAAACAGAATGTTCCGCCCCGGAACAAAGGTGCTTGGCAGGCTCTCGCCGGAACTGTTCACGGTCGGAACCGGAATGTTGTCGCGGGTCAGGCTGCTGATGGCCAGTTCGTTGAGCAAGGACACATCCAGCGTTTTATGCACGGTCACACCGAGCTTTTTCGACAGCTGCTGCGCCACTTCAATTTCAGCGTGATGACGCTGACCATAGTCGAACGTAATGCAGTGGACTTCATCGTAGTGGGTCAGTGCATGGATCAGGCAAGTCGTAGAGTCCTGGCCACCACTAAAAACGATAACTGCCTTGTTGCTCATAAGTCTGCTTCCTGCATTAAACGGGTAGTTTTAAAGGTCGCAAGGGTAACTCGAAATGACGCTCGATATAAGTGCACCGGAAGTTGCGCCTGCAGGCCGCAGGTCGCTTTGCGGCTAATCGCGGTATCCTGTGCGCTCTGATTACGGACGCTTTTCCATGCTGGTGATTTCCAACAACGTGCATCTGCCGGATGCCGAGATCGAACTGACCGCCATCCGCGCGCAAGGCGCCGGTGGGCAGAACGTCAACAAGGTCTCCAGCGCCATGCACTTGCGCTTCGACATTCCGGCCTCGTCCTTGCCGGAGTTCTACAAGGAGCGGCTGCTGGCGCTGCGCGACAGTCGCATCACCAGCGACGGCGTGTTGATCATCAAGGCGCAGCAATATCGCACGCAGGAAGCCAACCGCGCCGATGCGCTGGAGCGTCTGGTCGAGCTGATCCTCAGCGCGACCAAAGTCGAAAAGAAACGCCGCCCGACCAAGCCGACCCTCGGTTCAAAGAAGCGCCGGCTCGAATCGAAAACCAAGCGCGGCAGTATCAAGGCCGGGCGCGGCAAGGTGGATTTCTAGTCTTCGCGGTATTTCGCGGTGTGCTTGTAGAGATACACGCTCAGTGCCAAGCCGCTTAGCGAGGCGAGGGCGGCAAACAGGAAAATCGAGGCAAAACCGAATCCCGCCGCAATCGCCCCGGCCAATGGCCCGGTGATCCCCAGCGACAAATCGATGAACAGCGAATAAGCCCCAACGGCTGCGCCGCGACTGGAGGCCGGTACCAGATTCACCGCTTCCACACCCAACGCCGGGAACACCAGCGAGAAACCAAACCCGCTCAACGCCGCACCGGCCAGCGCCCAATGTGCGTCCGGCGCCAGCCACAACAGCAGCAGACCAAGGGTTTCCACCGACAGGCAGGCAATCGCCACGCGAAAGCCGCCGAGGCGGTTGATCAGGTTGCCGAACAGCAGGCGCGCGCCGATGAAGCTGGCGCCGAACAGGCTCAGGCACAGTACGGCGTTGTCCCAATGCTGAGTCGCGTAATACAGGGTGATGAAGGTGGCGATGGTGCCGAAGCCGATCGAGCCCAGCGCCAGACCGCAACCGTGGGGAAACACTTTGCCGAGCACATGCATGAACGGCAGACGTTCGCCGGCGACAATCGGTGCCGGGGTTTTTGGCCAGGCGAGCAACAGGCCCAGGGCGGCGAGCAAGATGATGCTGACGCCCATGCTCCACAATCCCAACTGGCCGACCAGCCACACGCCGAACGGTGCGCCGATCGCCAGTGCGCCATAACTGGCGATGCCATTCCAGGAAATCACCTTGGCGGTGTTTGCTGCGCCGACGCGGCCAATCCCCCAGCCAATCGAACCGGAACCGACAAGGCTTTCCGCGCTGCCCAGTACCAGACGGCCGATCAACAGACTGATCAAACTGAGCATCGGCATGCTTGGTGTCCACGCCGAAATCAGCATGAACACACCGCTCAAGCCACACCCGGCGAGGCCAATCATCACCGCGCGTTTGCTGCCCTGGTTGTCGATGATCTTGCCGGCGTACGGGCGGCTGAGCAGGGTGGCGAGGTATTGCACGCTGATCACCAGGCCGGCGATCACCGCGCCAAAGCCCAGGTCACTGTGGACATAGCCCGGCAACACCGCGAGCGGAATGCCGATGTTCAGATAGCCGATAAAGGTGAATAGGACGATGGAAACGACTTGCAGCGTAACCGCCAGGGGGCGCTGGGGTTCTGGCATAGAGGACGACATGGGTAACGATCCACGGGAGCGGCAGATTAGATAGGCTGCTTATGATACCGACGTGGACGGATCTGGGGCGGGAAAAGTAAAACTATTTGCCGGGTGGGCGCTTCAGGACTTGGCCGGGGCAACCAGTTGTGTGGTGACCAGCGCCGCCAGGGCATTTTCTTCGCTGCCGAAACGGGCGAGCAGGGCGGCTTGTTTCTCGGGCGAGAGACGGTTCCAGATGTCGATCATTTTCTCGGTGGCGCCGATCAGTACGGCAGCTTGGCTTTCGGAGAATTCGTCGGTCATGGCGGGCTCGGGGTTCAGGCAGTGTGGAAAGCGCATGTTAGCGCTTTCCACACGGTCTGTACGACGGGTCTTACTCTTCGTTGTCGGCCGGGCGGCTCTCAACGGCTTCTTTCGGCTCGGGCTGTTGGGCGCCGGCTTGCTGCGTGGTCGTCTGCTCAGGTACGTGCAGGCTTGGGAAGGGGAGATTAGGAATCTCGTGCATGGTTGCGCTCCTCGCTAAGTCTGTTGATAGATCTGGTAGATCCGCGCTTCTTGAAAGCCTGCGCAGGATACAGCAGGAAAAATGACAATCAGACTTTTAATTCAAATTAATGCGACAGATGGCCGCAGGGGGGCGCAAAGCTGTGGTGATTGATCGTTGCCACGCTCTGCGCGGGAACGCCTCAATGGACGCTCTGCGTCCGCTGTTGGGACGCAGAGCGTCCCGGGCTGCATTCCCACGCGGAGCGTGGGAACGAGCAATGGGAGGGATTATTTGCAGACGCTGGCGATGGCTTCGGCGAGCAATGCGAGGCGCGTGGCGTCGATACCGGCGACGTTCGCCCGGCCGGAGCTGACCATGTACACGCTGTGGTGCTCGCGCAGTTGTTTCACTTGCTCCGGCGACAGCCCAGTGTAAGAGAACATCCCGCGCTGCACGCCAATATGTGCAAAACGCTCACGCAAACCGTGCGGTTCCAGCGCTTCAACCAGGCCGCTGCGCAGTTGCGCAATACGCAGGCGCATGGCTTCGACTTCATCGGCCCAACGGGCTTTCAGTTCTGGATCGGCGAGGATGGTTGCGACCACTGCCGCGCCGTGATCCGGCGGTGTCGACCACAGGTTGCGGGCGATGTTGGCCAGTTGGCTGCGGATGTCGATGAGCTTGTCGGCGGTCTTTGCGCAGACGATCAGCGCACCGGTGCGGTCGCGGTACAGGCCGAAGTTCTTCGAGCAGGAACTGGTGATCAGCAACTCTGGCACTTCAGCCGCGAACAGCCGGGTCGACCATGCATCCTGCTCCAACCCATCGCCAAAGCCCTGGTAGGCAAAGTCGATCAGCGGCAGCAGATTGCGCGCGCGCACCACATCGAGCACGCGCTGCCAGTCGTCATGGCTCAAGTCAAAACCGGTCGGGTTGTGGCAGCACGCGTGCAGCAGCACCACATCACCTTTCGGCACTTCATTGAGCACGGCCAGCATGGCTTCGACGTCGAGGCGGTTGTCACTGCCCACATAAGGGTAGTGACTGACCTTGACCCCGGCCGCGGCGAAAATGGTTTCGTGGATCGGCCAGGTCGGGTTGCTCAGCCACACGCCCTTGCCCGGCAGGCATTGGGCGATGAAGTCGGCCGCCAGACGCAGGGCACCGGTGCCGCCCGGAGTCTGGGTGGCGCCGGCGCGCTGGTCGGCGATCAACTTGGAGTCGGCGCCGAGCACCAGCTCATTGATGACTTTGCCGAACAACGGATTACCGTGACCACCGATGTAGGTCTTGGTGTCCTGGCTTTCGACCAGCCGCGCTTCGGCGATTTTCACCGCTTCCGGGATCGGTGTCAGGCCCTGAGCGTCCTTGTAGACGCCAACGCCCAAGTCGAATTTGCGCGGATTGCTGTCCTGCGCATACGCCTCCATCAAGCCGAGGATCGGGTCGCCGGGTACCCGGCCGATGGCGTCGAAGTGCATTACTTGCGTCCTTCTGCAGTCTTGGCCACTTCGTCAGTGCGCGCGGCCATGATGAAGTCGTTGCGGTGCAGGCCTTTGATCGAGTGGCTCCACCAGGTCACAGTGACTTTGCCCCACTCGGTCAGCAGGCCCGGGTGATGACCTTCGGCCTCGGAGATCTCGCCGACAGCGTTGGTGAAGGCCAGTGCGTGTTTGAAGTTCTTGAACAGGAAGACCTTTTCCAGCTGCATGATGCTGTCGCGTACTTCAATGTTCCAGTCAGGGATCTGCTTGATCAGGATCGGCAGTTCTTCGTCGCTGACTTGTGGCGCATCGGCGCGGCAGGCTTCGCAGTGGGCTTGGTTCAAAGTCGACATGGTGTATTCCTGAAATCGAGTGTGTTTTTTTTATTAAAGCGTTTGAGCTGTCAATGCCGTCACGCTAAACCAAAGTGGCGGCGACTGACAGGCTCAATTGTCAGCAAAAGTCGCGGTTCACGCGGCTTTTGGTTTCGGCGGAAACTTCGGTGCGTGCAGGCCCAGCTGCATGCCTTGGCGAACCATGGCCATGATGTCTTCATGGGCCACGTCGAACAGACGCTTGAGGTTCGGCAGGACAAAGTACAGCGGTTGCAGGATGTCGATGCGATACGGCGTGCGCATGGCTTCGAGCGGATCGAAGGCTTGATGCTCAGGTTCGTCCGACAGCGAGTAAACGGTTTCTTTGGGTGAAGACAGGATGCCGCCACCGTAGATGCGTTTGCCTTGCGGGGTATCGACCAGGCCGAACTCGATGGTCATCCAGTAAAGGCGCGCCAGGTACACGCGTTCTTCTTTGGTCGCTTGCAGGCCAAGCTTGCCGTAGGTGTGGGTGAATTCGGCGAAATACGGGTTGGTCAGCAGCGGGCAGTGACCAAAGATCTCGTGGAAAATATCCGGCTCTTGCAGATAATCCAGCTCTTCGCGGGTACGGATAAATGTCGCGACGGGAAACTGCTTGCTGGCGAGCAATTCAAAGAAGGTCTGGAAGGGAATCAACGCCGGAACACGGGCGACCTGCCAACCGGTGGTCTCGCCGAGCACCTTGTTGATCTCGCCCAGTTGCGGGATGCGGTCGTGGGGCAGACCGAGTTTTTCGATACCGTCCAGGTATTCCTGGCAGGCACGCCCTTCAATCACTTTCAACTGGCGAGTGATCAGCGTGTTCCACACCGCGTGTTCTTCGGCGGGGTAGTCGATAAAACCTTGCGCATCGGGCTCACGGGCCACGTATTGCGTCTGCTTCATACTGCTCTCCTGCTAGGGGAATTCGTTCTTGTTATGTCCTGCAATGGACTCAGAATTACCTGAGAGCGGGTTGATGTGCAGCAGGTTGAGTGGCCTGTGCGTAGGAAATTTCTCTTTGATTCGTAAAGTTATCGTTACGGTTTGGCGGATATCTCGCGTTTGCGGTGATTCACGGGTTTGAAAAGGTCAGTACCTGTCACATAATCTTGACAACTATCTGCGTGCCTCGACAGAAAAGTCGTGGTGCTTACCCTTGTGGGAGCGAGCCTGCTCGCGAATGCGATCTGCCTGACACATTAATGTTGAATGTGCCGCCGTCTTCGCGAGCAGGCTCGCTCCCACAGGTTCTGTATTTAACTTAATGACTGGTTTGGCGGGTTTTCTCCTATGCGCATCAAAGTCCACTGCCAGAACCGCATCGGCATCCTGCGCGACATCCTCAACCTGCTGGTGGCGTACGGCATCAACGTCGCGCGCGGTGAGGTCGGTGGCGAGCATGGCAATGCGATCTACCTGCACTGTCCGAACCTGATCAATATTCAGTTTCAAGCGCTGAGGCCGAAGTTCGAGGCGATCGCCGGGGTGTTTGGCGTCAAGCGGGTAGGGCTGATGCCCAGCGAACGACGGCACATGGAGTTGAACGCCTTGCTCGGCGCACTGGAGTTTCCGGTGCTGTCGATCGACATGGGCGGCTCGATCGTCGCGGCCAACCGTGCGGCGGCGCAGTTGCTCGGTGTGCGCGTCGATGAAGTGCCAGGGATTCCGCTGTCGCGCTACGCCGAAGATTTCGATTTACCGGAGTTGGTGCGTGCGAATAAATCGCGAATCAACGGCATGCGGGTCAAGGTCAAAGGCGACATCTTTCTCGCTGACATCGCGCCGCTGCAATCGGAACACGACGACAGCGAAGCCATGGCTGGCGCGGTGCTGACCTTGCATCGCGCCGACCGCGTTGGCGAGCGCATCTACAACGTGCGCAAGCAGGAACTGCGGGGCTTCGACAGCATCTTCCAGAGCTCCAAAGTCATGGCCGCCGTGGTGCGTGAAGCGCGGCGTATGGCGCCGCTGGATGCGCCGCTATTGATTGAGGGCGAAACCGGCACCGGCAAGGAATTGCTCGCACGCGCCTGTCACCTCGCCAGTCCGCGCGGGCAGTCGCCGTTGATGGCGCTCAACTGCGCAGGCCTGCCTGAGTCGATGGCCGAGACTGAGTTGTTCGGTTACGGCCCCGGCGCCTTTGAAGGTGCGCGGGCTGAAGGCAAGCTCGGCCTGCTGGAGCTGACGGCGGGCGGCACATTGTTTCTCGACGGCGTTGGTGAAATGAGCCCGCGTCTTCAAGTGAAATTACTGCGTTTTTTGCAGGATGGTTGCTTCCGCCGAGTCGGCAGCGATGAAGAGGTCTATCTGGATGTGCGGGTGATCTGCGCCACTCAGGTGGACTTGTCGGAGCTGTGCGCAAGCGGCGAGTTTCGCCAGGATTTATATCACCGCTTGAACGTGCTTTCCCTGCACATCCCGCCGCTGCGCGAATGCCTCGACGGCTTAACCCCGCTGGTCGAACACTTTCTCGATCAGGCCAGTCGGCAGATCGGTTGCTCGCTGCCGAAACTGGCGCCGGCGGCGATGGATCGGCTCAGTCATTACCACTGGCCGGGCAACGTGCGGCAACTGGAGAACGTGCTGTTCCAGGCGGTTTCGCTGTGCGACGGCGGCACGGTGAAGGCCGAGCATATTCGTCTGCCGGATTACGGCGTGCGTCAGCCGCTTGGCGATTTCTCGCTGGAGGGTGGGCTGGACGAGATTGTCGGGCGCTTTGAGAAAGCGGTGCTGGAGCGGTTGTATTCCGAGCATCCGAGCAGTCGGCAGTTGGGTAAACGGCTGGGGGTTTCGCACACCACCATTGCCAACAAGCTGCGTGAATACGAAGTCGGCAAAGAGCCGGGCAGCACATGATCGTTCCCACGCTCTGCGTGGGAATGCAGCCCGGGACGCTCCGCGTCCCAAAGCAGACGCAGAGCGTCCATTGAGGCATTCCCACGCGGAGCGTGGGAGCGATCATTCGAGGGGATTGCCGCCAAGCGGCATAACACCGCCGGTTTTTCGACTTCGATACATTTCAAATTTCCCCTCATCATCCTCCAAGTCCTTTGTTTACCGGGCCTTTGTGCGCCAGAAAAAAGTTGGTCTGCAAATTGCTTATGGCTCAGCAGTACAGCGGTGGGCGGCAAACGTCCGGCATGCAGAGGAAAGAGTGTGGACAAGTACCTTTATGTGGCAATGACCGGCGCCAGCCAGAATGCGCTGGCGCAAAAGGCGCATGCCAACAACCTGGCGAACATCTCCACCAACGGTTTTCAGCGCGACCTGGAGCAGGCGCGTTCGATGCCGGTGTTCGGTGACAGCTTTCCGGCGCGTGCGTTTGCCATGAGCGAACGGCCTGCCACCGACTTCACCCCGGGCTCGCTGGTGCAGACCGGTCGTGACCTCGACGTCGCGGTGACCGGCAACGGTTTCATTGCCGTGCAGAACCCTAACGGCGGCGAAAGCTACGTGCGCACCGGCAGCCTCAACGTCGACGCCCTCGGCGTTTTGCGTGCCGGCAACGGTATGCCGGTGATCGGCAACGGCGGTCCGATCGCCGTGCCGCCCGAGCAGCAGATCGAAGTCGGTGAAGACGGCACCATCAGTATTCGTGCGATGGGCGAAGGCCCGCGCGTCATGGCGGAAGTCGACCGGATCAAACTGGTCAACCCGGACATCAAGAACATGAACAAGGGCCTCGACGGCTCGATCTACACCAAGGACGGCCAGCCGGCGCAGGCCGATGCCAACGTCAAACTGGTGTCGGGTTTCCTTGAGTCGAGCAACGTCAACGCCGTCGAAGAGATGACCTCGGTGCTGGCGCTGGCCAAGCAGTTCGAGTTGCACGTCAAGATGATGAACACCGCCAAAGACGACGACCAGGCCATGGCTCGGGTCTTGCAGATCAGCTAATTATCAGAACGTCGCGCCGAAAAACAGGCGCACGAGGAGAATCGAATGCTTCCGGCTCTATGGGTTGCCAAAACCGGTCTGTCCGCCCAGGACACCAACCTGACCACCATTTCCAACAACCTGGCAAACGTGTCGACCACGGGTTTCAAACGTGATCGCGCCGAGTTCCAGGACTTGCTCTATCAGATCAAGCGTCAGCCAGGCGCCCAGTCGACTCAGGACAGCGAACTGCCGTCGGGTCTGCAACTGGGTACCGGTGTGCGCATCGTCGGCACCCAGAAAAACTTCACCGCCGGTAGCCTGCAAACCACCGAGCAGCCGCTGGACATGGCCATCGACGGTCGCGGTTTCTTCCAGATTCTGCAACCGGACGGCACCACGTCGTACACCCGTGACGGTACGTTCCACCTCGATTCCAACGGCCAGATCGTTAACGCCAGCGGTTTCGCACTGGAACCGGCCATCGTCATTCCGAACGATGCCCAGACCTTCACCGTCGGCCGTGACGGCACAGTGTCCATCACTGTCGCTGGCAACGCCGCGTCGCAGGTGATCGGCAACCTGCAAACCGCTGACTTCATCAACCCGGCCGGTCTGCAAGCCGTGGGCAACAACCTGTTCCTGGAAACCGCGGCTTCCGGGGCGCCGCAAGTCGGCACCCCGGGTCTGGCCGGTTTCGGTACCACCCTGCAGAACACCCTGGAAACCTCCAACGTCAGCACTGTTGAGGAGATGGTCAACATGATCACCACTCAGCGCGCTTACGAGATGAACTCCAAGGTGATCTCCACCGCTGACCAGATGCTCTCGTTCGTAACGCAGAATCTGTAATCAAGTCTATGAGGCGGCCATGAGGTCGCCTGCAACACCGTGAGGTAGGGTCATGAATCGCTTCGTATCTGTTCTGGCATTGAGTGGGGTCGTCTCGCTCGCGGGCTGCGTCGCTCCGACGCCCAAGCCCAATGACCCTTACTACGCCCCGGTGTTGCCGCGCACGCCGTTGCCGGCTGCCGCCAATAATGGCTCGATCTATCAGGCCGGCTTCGAGCAGAACCTGTACAGCGATCGCAAGGCTTTCCGGGTCGGTGACATCATCACCATCACCCTGAACGAGCGCACGCAGGCGAGCAAGAACGCCAACTCGCAGATGGACAAGAACAGCGACAACAAGGTCGGTCTGACCTCGTTGTTCGGCTCCAGCTTGACCACCAACAACCCGATCGGCGGCAACGACCTGAGTCTGAACGCCGGCTACAGCGCCGACCGCTCGACCAAGGGCGACGCCAAGTCCGGGCAGAGCAACAGCTTGACCGGTTCGATCACCGTGACCGTCGCTGACGTGCTGCCCAACGGCATCATCGCCGTGCGTGGCGAGAAGTGGCTGACGCTGAACACCGGTGACGAACTGGTGCGCATCGCCGGCCTGGTACGCGCCGATGACATCGCCACGGACAACACCGTGTCGTCGACCCGGGTCGCCGATGCACGCATCACCTACTCGGGTACCGGCGCATTTGCCGATACGAGTCAGCCAGGCTGGTTCGACCGTTTCTTCCTCAGCCCGCTGTTCCCTTTCTAGGTGGCTACGTTGAATCTGAAAAGCTTCATGCTGGCGGCGACCCTGATGTCCGCCGCTTTTGGTGCCCACGCCGAGCGGCTGAAAGATATCGCCAGCATTTCCGGCGTGCGTTCCAACCAGTTGATCGGTTACGGCCTGGTGGTCGGGCTTAACGGCACCGGCGACCAGACGACGCAAACCCCGTTCACCCTGCAGACCTTCAACAACATGCTCTCGCAGTTCGGCATCAAGGTGCCGCCGGGATCGGGCAACGTGCAGTTGAAGAACGTCGCGGCGGTGTCGATCAGTGCCGACTTGCCGGCGTTCGCCAAGCCCGGTCAGCAGGTCGACATCACGGTGTCCTCGATCGGTAACTCCAAGAGCCTGCGTGGTGGCACCTTGTTGCTGACGCCGCTCAAGGGTATCGACGGCAACGTCTACGCGGTCGCTCAGGGCAACCTGGTGGTTGGCGGTTTCGACGCCGAAGGTCGTGACGGATCGAAGATCACCGTCAACGTTCCGTCGGCCGGTCGCATCCCTGGCGGTGCCTCGGTGGAACGTTCGGTACCGAGTGGTTTCAACCAGGGCAACAGCCTGACGCTGAACCTCAACCGTTTCGACTTCACCACCGCCAAACGTATCGTCGACAAGATCAACGACATGCTCGGCCCTGGCGTTGCGCAAGCCATCGATGGCGGTTCGATCCGCGTCACCGCGCCGCTCGACCCGAGCCAGCGCGTCGACTACTTGTCGATCCTGGAAAACCTCGAAGTCGATCCGGGTCAGGCGGTGGCGAAAGTCATCATCAACTCGCGTACCGGTACCATCGTCATCGGCCAGAACGTGAAAGTGTCGCCAGCCGCCGTGACCCACGGCAGCCTGACCGTGACCATCACCGAAGACCCGATCGTCAGCCAGCCCGGCCCTCTGTCCAATGGTCAGACGGCTGTTGTGCCGCGCTCGCGGGTGAATGCCGAGCAGGAAGCCAAGCCGATGTTCAAGTTCGGCCCGGGTACCACCCTCGACGAAATCGTGCGGGCGGTGAACCAGGTCGGCGCGGCACCGGGTGACTTGATGGCGATCCTCGAAGCCTTGAAGCAGGCCGGCGCGTTGCAAGCCGACCTTATCGTGATCTGAGGCCGACCCTTATGGATATGCGCAAAAGCGGTCTGGTCAGCAGCAGCGATTCGGGTTCCTACTCGGACCTCAATCGCCTGAATCAGCTCAAGGTCGGCGACAAGAACAGCGATGCGAACCTGCGCAAAGTCGCGCAGGAATTCGAATCGCTGTTCCTTGGCGAAATGCTCAAGTCGATGCGCTCGGCGACCAACGCCCTGGGTGAAGACAACCCGCTCAACACGCCGGCGGCCAAGCAGTATCAGGAAATGTACGACCAGCAACTGGCCGTTTCCATGTCCCGCGAGGGCGGTGGTATCGGTCTGGCCGACGTGCTGATGCGGCAGATGTCGAAGAACAAGCCAATGGCGCCGGGCGAGGCCGCTGCTGCGTCCGCGGCCAAGCAGGAAGAAGCCAAGGCAAAAGCCGCGGCCGTGGTCACACCGGTTGCCGCTGGCACCGTTGCCACCAACGGCCCGTTGTCGCGCCTCAATGGCGAGCGTCCGTTGTGGGCGTCGCGTTCGGTGAATGCGCCGAACACGCAACTCGCCCATCGCAATGACATGGAAATGATCAACCAGCGTCGTCTGGCGTTGCCGCCGAAACTGGCCGATCGTTTGCTCGCCGGGCTGGTGCCGTCGGCCACACCGACGGCAGCAACCCAGTTGCCGCAACGCGCCGCAACTGCCGCTACAACCGGTGCCGGGCCGCTGTACAACGGCGACTGGCTGGCGCGCGCCGAGGGCGAAAAAGCCTCTGGCGGCCAGATGCAGGTCTACGGTCGTGCCATGGCGCAGATTCCGCTGGCGCCGGCGAAAAAGGCCTTCAGTTCCGCCGACGAATTCGTCAACACCATGCTGCCGATGGCCAAGGAAGCGGCCGACCGCATCGGCGTCGATCCGCGTTATCTGGTGGCACAAGCGGCCTTGGAAACCGGTTGGGGCAAGTCGGTCATGCGCGCCCAGGATGGCAGCAGCAGCCACAACCTGTTCGGCATCAAGGCGAGCAGCAACTGGAAGGGCGATTCGGCCCGGGCGATCACCAGCGAGTTCCGCAATGGCGAGATGGTCAAGGAGACGGCCGAGTTCCGTTCCTATGCCTCGTACAAGGACAGCTTCCACGATCTGGTGACTTTGCTGCAGTCCAATAATCGCTATCAAGATGTCGTGAAGTCTGCCGATAACCCAGAACAGTTTGTACGCGAGTTGCAAAAGGCCGGTTACGCCACCGACCCGAACTACGCAAGCAAGATTTCGCAGATTGCCAAGCAGATGAACAGTTTCCAAAACTACGCTGCGGCGGGTGTATCCACCACGCCTTTATAAGGCACAAGGTATAAGGTCTGAACCATGAGTTTGCTCAATATCGGGATGTCGGGACTGTCGGCCAGCCAGTCCTCTTTGGCTACGACAGGCAACAACATTGCCAACGTCGACACCGCCGGTTATTCACGCCAGCAAACCGTGCAGGGCACCAAATCCTCGCAGCAGTACGGCAGCGTTTTCATCGGCACGGGCACGACCCTGGCTGACGTACGCCGGGTCTACAACTCCTACCTGGAATCCCAACTGCACACGGCGACCTCGCTCAACAGCGAAGCGGCGTCGTACCTGGCGCAGGCCACGCCGCTGGATTCCACGTTGTCCGACACCAACACCGGCCTGACCGGTGTGCTGCAAAAGTTCTTCACGACGATGCAGGGCGTATCGACGTCTGCGACCGATGACACCTCGCGCCAATCGGTGCTGACCGGTGCGCAGGCGCTGACCAGCCGCTTCAACTCCATCGCCAAACAGCTCAACGACCAGAACACCACCATCAACGGCAGCCTTGGCGACATGGCGGCCCAGGTGAACAAACTGGCCACCTCGATTGCCAACCTGAACCAGAAGATCGGCGAGATCTCCACCAGCGGTGGTGCGCCGAACGATCTGCTCGACAGCCGTAATGAAGCCGTACGCCAGTTGTCCGAGCTGACCGGCGCGCAGGTCGTCGAGCGCGGCACCAGCTTCGACATCTACGTCGGTAGCGGCCAGCCCCTGGTCATTGGCAACTCCGCCAACTCCCTGAGCACCGTGCCGCTCAAGGATGACCCATCGCGCATGGGCATCCAGATGGATCGCGGTTCGAGCACCATCGACATCACCTCGGTGATCAGCGGTGGCGAAATCGGTGGTCTGCTGACTTATCGCAAAGAAGTTCTCGATCCGTCGCTCAATGAGCTGGGCCGAGTGGCGCTGGTGATCGCTGATCAGGTCAACAGCCAGCAAGCCCAGGGCATCGACAAAAACGGTGACTTCGGCGCAGCGCTGTTCAACAACATCAACAGTGCCGCGCTGATCAGCCAGCGCAGCATCGCGAAGGACGGCAACAGCGCAGGTTCGGGCAACCTCGATGTGACCATCAAGGACAGCGGCAAGCTGACCACCAGCGATTATCAGGTCACGTTCACCAGCGCTACCGACTACTCGGTCAAGCGTTCCGACGGCACCGATCTGGGCACCTTCAGCACCACGACCAACCCGCCGCCAGTGATCGATGGTTTCACCCTCGCGCTGAAGGGTGGTGCGTTGAGCGCCGGTGACAGCTTCAAAGTGACGCCGACCCGCAATGCGGCCGCGAGCATCCAGACGGTGCTCACCGATCCGAAGAAAATTGCTGCGGCCGGTCCGTTGACCGGTGTCGCCAGCGCCAACGGTCTGGGCAATTACACCCAGCCGACGCTCAGCTCCAAAATCGATATCTACAACCCGACTGCCCAGGCTGACATGCAGGCGGCGCTGAAGAATTCGACGCCGGTCAAACTGGTGTTCGGTGACGTCACCGGTGGCAGCCAGTCTTACACCTTTGTCGATGCCAAGGGCGGCCTCATCAGCAGCGGCACCATCGTGCCCGGTCAATCGAACACGCTGGACCTGAAAGTCGGCATCGTCGATGCCAGCGGCAACCCGGTACTGGACACCAGCGTCACGCCGAACGTGCAGAAAACCTTCTCGGTGCAGACCACCGTTGGCGGCACGCCGAAGCCTGGCGAAACCTTCACCATGAACCTGACCGGTGCGGCGTCGTCGGACAACCGCAACGCGCAAGCGCTGGTTGGCCTGCAGACCAAGCAGACGGTCGATACCGGCTCGGCGAGCAAAGGCATCAGCCTGACCGACGCCTACAACAAGCTGGTGACCAACGTCGGTACCAAGACCGCTCAGGGCAAGTCCGATATCACCGCAACCACGGCGATTCTGGATAACGCCAAAGACGCGCGCGACTCGCTGTCCGGGGTCAACCTGGATGAAGAAACCGGCAACCTGGTCAAATACCAGCAGTACTACACAGCGTCTTCGCAGATCATCAAAGCTGCGCAGGAAACTTTCGCCACGCTGATCAACAGCCTTTAAGGAGTCGTAATTCATGCGCATTTCCACCGCCCAGTATTACGGAACGCAAGCTTCGGACTATCAGCGTAACTTCAACAAGGCTGTCGCCACCGCCAGCGAGGCGAGCAGCCTGCAGCGCATCACCAACGCCTCCGATGATCCGATCGGCGCCGGTCGGTTGCTGCAACTGGGCCAGCAGGCCGCGATGCTGGATCAGTACAAGACCAACGTCGACACCACCACAAATTCGTTGAATGTGCAGGAGTCCACGCTGGATTCCATCACCACCGCACTGGCGCGTGCCAAGGAACTCGCCCTGGCCGCCAACACCGGCACGCGCACCGACAAGGATCGCCAGGCTTACGCTTCGGAACTGAGTCAGATCCAGCAACAAGTGCTGGGCCTGATGAACTCCAAGGATGCCAACGGCAACTACATGTTCTCCGGTTCGAAGACCGATACCGCGCCGTACTCACAGAATGCCGACGGCACTTACACCTACAACGGTGACCAGACCACGATCAACCTGGGCATCGGCGACGGTATGACGGTCGGCACCAACACCACCGGTTGGGATGCCTTTCAGCAGACCATCAACACCGGTCGCACCAGCACCAACATGACGGCTCCGGCAGTGGATGACGGCCGTGTCGTGCTGTCCAGCGGTACCGTCGGCAATGTTGCCACCTACAACTCCAAGTTCTCCGGTGGTCAGCCGTACACCGTCAGCTTCGTCAGCAGCACCCAACTGCAAATCACCGATGCGCTGGGTAACGACGTGACGGCCGAAGCCAGCCAGAACGGCGCGATCGTCAACACCACCGGTACCAACCAGACGGTCAGTTTCCGTGGCGTCGACCTGAAGCTGAACATCAACCTGAAAACGGGTGACACCAACCCGGACGCGGTCATTGCCGGGCACAGCTTCCAGTTGTCGACCCAACCTGACTCGTTCACCACCGCGCGCAGCCCGGGCAACCCGTCTACTGCGGTGATTACCGGTTCGACCATCACCGACCAGTCGGCCTATACAAACGCCTTCCCGCAAGGCGGCGCGGTGCTCAAGTTCACCAGCGCTACGGCGTTCGATCTGTATGCGGCGCCAGTCACTGCAGACAGCAAACCCGTGTCGTCCGGCACCGTGGCTGGCGGCAACGCGACCGCTGCGGGCGTGACTTTCGCGCTGGGCAACACACCGGCCGCTGGCGATCAGTTCTCGATCCAGCCGAACAATCACCAGACCCAGAACGTGCTCGACACGCTGGGCCAGATGATTACGGCATTGAATATGCCGATCGACGGTGATGATGTTGCCAAGCAGAAGTTTCAGGGTGTCATGGAGTCGGGTCTCGGCAATATCGACGCCGCCACCAACCAGATTGGCGCTTCTGTCACCACCATTGGTGCCCGTGGCCAGGCGCTGGAAATGCAAACCGCGACTAACCTCAGCTTGAGCACCGCGAACACCACGACCCAGGGCTCGATCCGTGATTCGGATCCCGCCGAAGTCATGACCCGCCTGACCCTGCAGCAGACCATGTTGCAAGCCGCGCAGTTGGCGTTCAGCAAGATCAGCCAGTTGGGTCTGTTCAACAAGATCTGACGGTTAACGGGCGCGTGAGCGCCCGTTTGCTCCATCCTTCAAGTAATGTTTTTTAGCGGTTTCCAGGGCTCGCTTTACCGAGCGGGCTCGTACCGCCTGTGAGCCCGCCGTGAATTCACTCCCTCTCGTCAGCCTTGTCATTCCCGCCTTCAATCCACGCTTTTTCGAGCGTGCTTTGCGCAGTGCCGTCAGCCAAGGCTATGGCCATCTGGAAATCATCGTTTGCGATGACAGTCGTGGCGTCGAGATCGAAACCATCGTCTCGAATGTCAGCGAGGAGAGCGGCGTCGCCGTGCGTTATGTACGCAACCCGCGCACGTTGGGCCTGGTCGGCAACCTGAAAGCCTGCCTGGATCAGGCGCAGGGCGAATTCATCAAGTTCCTGTGTGACGATGATCTGCTCTATTCCGCCTGTATCGAGCAGCAGGCGCACGAGATGCGCCGTGCCGAGGTCAGTCTGGTGCTGGCCCAGCGACTGCTCTGGGACGCGAACGACATCATCCTGCCTGCGCGTCTGGAAAACACCTCGCTGTCGCCGGTCAGTGGCCTGTTCAAGGGTGACGATCTACTGGCGATATTTGAAAAATTCCCGGTCAATGTTCTCGGCGGATTCAGCAACGCGCTGTTTCGCCGCGCGGACGTCGCCGAGTTGCTGCCGGCCTTGACCGAGGAGGGCGGCGGCTTTGTCGCCAGCCTGGATTTCGCCTTGTATATCTGCCTGCTGCGACGCGGCAACCTGGCGGTATCGAACAATGTGCTGAGCGCTGAGCGTCTTTATCCGGAGCGGCTGAGCGCGCAGCAATCGATGAAGGACGCGATGGACGTCGAGCGCGAGTGGCTCTCGCAAATGCTCAAGGTCCGCAGCGGTGAGTCGGCGCCGGCGCCAGGCTGGGTGCGTTACATCCCGCTGGCAAAGGCTGATGAGTCGCCAAGGGTTTGGGATGAGCTGCCGTTGAGTCGCACCCTGGGTTCCCGGCAGAGCCGCCAGGAGTGTGGCGTCGGGGTGGACAGCCTGAGTTTTGGCGAACTCTATTCGCAATGGCTGGAGTGCCGGGTGCTGACCGAAGGCCAGCGCAAGATGCTGCCGGAAACCATCGCCGGTTGGTCGCACCAGCCGCGGATTGTGCCGGTCATCATCGACGACAAAGGCAGTCGCGCCGGTGTGGAGCGTACGCTGGAGGCCCTCGCCAATCAGGATTACCCGGCGGAGCTGGTGCTGGTACTGTCCGCGTCCTGCTCTGAAGCGGAGCTGGATGGACGCGTGTTTCGACTGCCGCTGCAAGACGACGGGCTGGAGCAGCTCAATAGCTTGCTGCCGCAACTGGAAGGCGCCGACTGGTTCTACCTGCTGCAACCCGGTGATCGCCCGGTGGCCACGGCGTTGCTGATCATGGCCGACCGCATCGCGCATTCGCGGTCCTTCACCTGCCTGTACAGCGACGAAGGCAGTCTGCGCAATGGCGAGTCGGCAGAGCCTGCGTTCAAACCGGATTTCAACCTCGATCTCATGCGCAGCTATCCCTACGTCGGGCGGGCTCTGGCGTTCAAGCGCGAGCGGGTTCTGGAGTTGGGAGGCCTGGCGTCTGACTTCGCGCAACTGGCACCTCACGACCTGCTCTGGCGCATGGTCGAGAGCGACGGCACGCAGGTGATCGGGCATATCGCCGAAGTGTTGCTCGAATCGAAATTCGATCTGTCCCAGTGGCTCACTGATCCGGGTGTTCTGGAGCAGAATCCACGGGTGCTCGATGCGCATCTGCAGCGCCTCGGGATTACCTACGAAACCCGACGTGAGGGCAGTGAGCTGCTCAATCGGGTCGACTATCGTCATGCCCGACGCCCGTTGGTTTCGGTGATCATCGTTGCTCAGGATCAGACGGCCGCCTTGCAGCGTTGTGTCGAAACGCTGCTGGAAAAGACTGCCTACACCGAGTACGAAATTATCTTGGTCGATAGCGGCAGCGAAACCGCCGAGGCACAGGCCTGGCTCGACGGCATGGGACAATTGGGCGGTGAGCGGATTCGCGTGTTGCGCTGCCTGCAAAAGCACAACCCCGCCGCCATTCACAACTTTGCCGTGAGCCAGGCGCGTGGCGAATATGTGTTGCTGCTCAATGCTTTTGCGGTGATCACGCAAGCTGATTGGCTCGATGAATTGCTCAATCATGCGCAGCGTCCCGAAGTCGGAGTGGTCGGCGCCAAGTTGTACGACCCGGATGGCGGGATCTTGCATGCCGGGCTGATTCTCGGCTTGCAGGGGCCGGCCGGGCTGCCGTTTCTGGGGCAGCCGATGCAGTCGGAGGGCTATATGTTCCGACTGCAGGCGGTGCAGGATCTGAGCGCCGTCGGCGGTGACTGCCTGATGGTTCGCAAGTCGGTCTTCGAGGAAGTCGCGGGGCTCGACGATCAGGACTTGAAGGTCGCCTACAACGTCGTCGATCTCTGTCTGCGTGTCGGTCGCGAAGGTTACCTGGTGGTGTGGAACCCACATGCCAGGCTGGCGCTGGGCACCCGCCCGAGCACCGTGGCCACGAGCGAAGAGCAACAACAGCACGAGCGCGAGCAGGATACTTTTTACCAGCGCTGGTTGCCGCTGATTGCGCGCGATCCGGCCTACAACGTCAACCTTGTGCTACAGGGTATCGGGGCCACCAACTTCAGCCTCGAACCGGGCCTGCTGAGCGGCTGGCGTGCGTTTTCCAAGTCGAGCCTGCCCAACGTCCTCGTGGTGCCGATCAACGCGTCAGCCATCGGCCATTACCGCATGAGCCAGCCGATGATCGAGCTGGAGGCGGCCAACCGGGTCGAAGGGCGCATCTGTTACGGCTTGCCGTCGATCGTCGACATCGAGCGTCAGGCGCCCGACGTGATCGTGCTGCAGGGGCGCTACTCGGAGCACGCCATCGATGAAATCCCGCCGCTGAAAAAGTATTTCAGCGCCCGGCGTATTTTCGAACTGGATGACTATGTCATCGACGTTCCTCATCGCAATGCCCACATCCGCAACATGCCGAACAAGCAGGACATGGAGCGCATGGTGCGTCGGGCGATCGGCCTCTGTGATCGCGTGGTGGTGTCGACGCAACCATTGGCCAATGCGCTGTCGGACATGCACCACGACATTCGTGTGGTGCCGAACATGCTCGCCAAAGATCTCTGGAGCAACCTGCGCAGCCAGCGGCGTACGTCAAAGAAGCCACGGGTCGGTTGGGGCGGTGGCACCAGCCACCACGGCGACCTGGCAGTGATCGCCGAGGTGGTTCGCGAGTTGGCCAATGAAGTCGACTGGGTGTTCTTCGGTATGTGCCCGGATGACCTGCGGCCGTACATGCATGAGTTCCACGGGGTGATCCCGCTCGACGTGTATCCGGCGAAACTGGCCAGCCTCAACCTCGATCTGGCCCTGGCACCGCTGGAGTTTCACATCTTCAACGACTGCAAGAGCAATCTGCGGCTGCTGGAGTACGGCGCTTGCGGCTACCCGGTGATCTGCACTGACACCGAAGCCTATCGCGGCTACCTGCCGTGTACGCGGGTCAAGACCAACACCACCGATGAGTGGCTGCAGGCGATTCGCATGCACCTGGCCGATCCTGATGCCAGTTACCGCATGGGCGACGAGTTGCGTGAGGTGGTGCTGCGCGATTACGTGTTGCGTGGCGATAACCTGCGCTACTGGGAAAATGGCTGGCTGGCGGACTGACCGGTTCCAATCGTTGAAACAGCTCGATGAAAGGGATGAGTCCGGTGACGGATTCATCCCTTTTTTCATGGCTGCACGTCCTGCGACACGCAGCGCACCGAGCTGGCGCGTTTCCTGCAAGTCCCCCTCAAATCGCCATAAAACGAGCGCTCGCGGTCATTGCCCCTGCGCCCGAAACGGCAGAAAGGTTTAGCCAGAAGGCCGCAACGCTCAAGAAAGCGAAGCGCAGCGCTGTGACGAACGAGAGGGGAGAGGATGAAGGCAGTTATTTTGGCGGGTGGCCTGGGCACGCGCATCAGTGAAGAGTCGCACCTCAAGCCCAAGCCGATGATCGAGATTGGCGGCAAGCCAATTCTCTGGCACATCATGAA
Source organism: Pseudomonas chlororaphis (assembly GCF_000783395.1). Classification (GTDB taxonomy): domain Bacteria; phylum Pseudomonadota; class Gammaproteobacteria; order Pseudomonadales; family Pseudomonadaceae; genus Aquipseudomonas; species Aquipseudomonas chlororaphis_H. Next base: position 92,956 of record NZ_JSFK01000015.1, read on the forward strand.
GCAGTACTCCGCCCACGGCATTCACGACTTCGTGATTTGCCTGGGCTACAAGGGGTACGCGATCAAGGACTTCTTCGCCAACTACTTCCTGCACACCTCCGACGTGACCTTCGACATGCGCGAAAACCGCATGGACGTTCATCAGAATTACAGCGAGCCATGGCGCGTGACGCTGATCGATACCGGTGAAGAAACAATGACCGGTGGCCGCCTGGGGCGAGCCGCGCGCTATCTGGAAAATGAAGAAGCCTTCTGCTTCACCTATGGCGACGGCGTTTCCGATTTGAACATCAGCGCGTTGGTCGATTTCCACCTGACTCACGGCAAACTGGCCACCGTCACCGCCGTGCAACCGCCGGGACGCTACGGTGCGCTGGATCGCGAAGGCGACCGGGTGCTGGGGTTCACCGAGAAGCCACGCGGCGACGGTGGCTGGATCAACGGCGGCTTTTTCGTGCTGTCGCCCAAGGTCCTGCCGCTGATCGAAGGCGATTCGACGTCGTGGGAATCCGGTCCGCTGGACGGCCTGGCCGCGCGCGGTGAGCTGATGGCGTTTCAGCACGATGGTTTCTGGCAACCCATGGACACCCTGCGCGACAAGAACCACCTCGAAGCCCTGTGGCAGAGCGGGGAGGCCCCATGGAAGCAATGGGACTGAGCGCGGATTTCTGGCGCGGCAAACGCGTTCTCGTCACCGGGCATACCGGTTTCAAAGGCAGCTGGCTGACCCTGTGGCTGCAAAGCCTCGGCGCGCAAGTCAGCGGCTTTTCCCTGGATCCGTCGACCGAGCCGAGCCTGTTCGAGCTGGCGCGCGTGCACGAGGGCATCAATGATCAGCGTGGCGATCTACGTGATCTCGGCGCCTTGCTGGAAATCATCGCCGACACCGAGCCGGAGATCGTTCTGCACCTGGCGGCTCAGCCGTTGGTGCGCGAAGGCTATCGCGATCCGCTCGGCACTTACTCCAGCAACGTCATGGGCACGCTGAACCTGCTCGAAGCGATTCGTCAGGTCGGTTGCGTGCGTGCCTGCGTGCTGGTCACCACCGACAAGGTCTACGCCAACAAGGAATGGCTGTGGCCGTACCGTGAAGACGAAGCCCTCGGTGGTCACGATCCTTACAGCAGCAGCAAGGCCTGCTGTGAATTGCTCGCACAGTCGTATGCCGCATCGTTCTTCCCGGCCGACAAGTACGCCGAACACGGCTTGGCCCTGGCCACCGCGCGTGCTGGCAACGTCTTGGGCGGCGGTGATTTTGCCCCCGAGCGACTGATTCCCGACGTGCTCAAAGCCTGGACCGCAGACGAACCGGTGACCCTGCGTTACCCGCAAGCCGTGCGCCCATGGCAGCACGCGCTGGAGCCGCTGGCCGGTTACCTGCAACTGGCCGCCGGCCTCTACGAGCAAGGCCCGGAATACGCCGGGGCGTGGAACTTCGGCCCTGGTGAAGCGGACATGTGCAGCGTCGGCGAAGTGGTCGAATTGCTCGCCAGTCGCTGGCCGCAAGCGCGTGGCTTGCGCATCGAACCGAGTGAACTGCACGAGGCAGGCCTGTTGCGTCTGGACAGCAGCCGCGCGCGCCAAGTGCTCGGCTGGCAGCCACGCTGGACCTTGCAGGCATGCCTGACCCAGACCCTCGACTGGCATCTGGCGTGGCAGAACGGCGATGACATGCGCGCCGTTACCCTCGGCCAATTGAACCTGTACCGAGGCGCGCTGTGAGTGAGTTTTCCCTGAAAGCGTTGCCGCTGGCCGGATTGTTCAGCGTCCGGCACAAACGTTTTGAAGACCAGCGCGGGCACTTCGCCCGGCTGTTCTGCGAAGGCAGCCTGAGTGCGTTCGGCAGCGAATTCCATATCCGCCAGATCAACCATTCCTGCACCCGCGAGAAGGGCAGTGTGCGTGGTTTGCATTATCAGAATGGCAATGCGCCGGAAGCCAAACTGATCACCTGCCTGCGCGGTGAAGTGTGGGACGTGGCGGTGGACCTGCGTCCGGATTCCGAAACCTTTCTGCACTGGCACGCCGAGCACCTGAAGGCCGGTGATGGCCGCAGCCTGTTGATCCCGGCCGGCTTCGCCCATGGTTTCCAGACCCTCACCGACGATGCCGAATTGCTTTACCTGCACAGTGCCGATTACACGCCGGAGCATGAGGGCGGTCTGTCGGTGAACGATCCACGGCTGGCGATTGCCTGGCCGTTGCCTGTCAATAATTTGTCAGCGCGTGATTCCAGCCATCCCGCGCTCGATCAACACTTTGCTGGAGTGCGTCTATGAACTGCCGTGGGTGCGCCGCACCGCTGAGCCTGCCGCTGATTGACCTTGGCACCTCGCCGCCGTCCAACGCCTACGTCCACGCTGATCGCCTGGAGCAGGCCGAGCAGTGGGTGCCGCTGAAAGTCGCGGTGTGCCAGCAATGCTGGCTGGTGCAGACCGAGGATTACACCCGCGCCGACAGCCTGTTCGACGCCGAGTACGCTTACTTCAGTTCGTTCTCCAGCACCTGGCTGGCCCATGCCGAGCGCTATGTCGCCGAGATGGTCGAGCGCTTTGGCCTGACCGCCGACAGCCGGGTAGTGGAAGTCGCCGCCAATGACGGTTACCTGCTGCAATACGTCGCCGCGCGTGGCATCCCGTGCCTGGGCGTCGAGCCGACGCGCAGCACCGCACAGGCAGCCCGGGAAAAAGGTCTGCAGATTCGTGAGCTGTTCTTCGGTCGTGACACCGCCGCGCAATTGCAAAGCGAGGGCTGGGGCGCTGATCTGATGGCGGCCAACAACGTGCTCGCGCATGTGCCGGACATCAACGATTTCCTCGGCGGCTTCGCCACGCTGCTCAAGCCGACCGGCGTGGCCACCTTCGAATTCCCGCAACTGCTGACGCTGATGGCGGGTGCGCAGTTCGACACGCTCTACCACGAACACTATTCCTACCTGTCGTTGACGGCCGTGCAGACGCTGTGCGAGCGCAATGGTCTGGAAGTCTTCGACGTCAGCCAACTGCCGACGCACGGCGGCTCGCTGCGGGTGTTCGTGCAACGCAAGGACGGCCAGCGTCGTCCGGTGCAAGCGGCGGTGCAGCAGCAACTGCAAGCCGAACTCGCTGCCGGGGTGAAAACCGCCGAATACTACGCCTCGCTCGCCCCTGCGGCAGAGAGCATCAAGCATCAATTGCTGCGCTTTCTATTGCAGGCCAAGGCTGAAGGCAAGCGTGTGGTCGGTTATGGCGCTGCCGCCAAAGGCAACACCTTGCTCAACTACGCCGGGGTCAAACCGGACCTGCTGGCCTGGGTGGCCGATGCCAACCCGCACAAGCAGGGCAAGTTCCTGCCGGGCAGCCGCATCCCGATTGTTGCGCCTGAGCGGATTGCCCAGGAGCAACCTGACTACATTCTGGTGTTGCCGTGGAACCTGTTGAGCGAAGTGACGCAGCAGCTGTCTGCGGCCAAGGCATGGGGCGCACGCTTTGTCGTCGCCGTTCCGGAGTTAAGCATCCAATGAGCAGAATTCATTACACCAAACCCAGCGTTGGCGAACTCGAAGCGCAGTATGCCCTGGACGCCGTGCAGAACGGTTGGGGCGCACGTTGCTACGAATACCTGACACGTTTCGAGCACGGCTTTGCCGAGCATCTGGGCACCACCTACGCCATCGCCACCTCCAGCTGCACCGGCGCGCTGCACATGGGCATGGCCGCGCTGGGTGTCGGCGCTGGCGACGAAGTGATCCTGGCCAACACCAACTGGATTGCCTCGGCGGCACCGATCACTTACCTGGGCGCCACGCCGGTGTTTGTCGATGTACTGGCGGACAGCTGGTGCCTGGACCCGCTGCTTGTCAGAAAGGCGATCACCCCGCGCACCAAGGCGATTCTCGCCGTGCATCTGTATGGCAACCTGTGTGACATGGACGCGCTGCTCGCCATCGGTCGCGAGTTCGGCATCCCGGTGATCGAAGACGCGGCGGAAGCCATCGGCTCGCAATGGCGCGGCAAGGCTGCCGGCTCGCTGGGGGCTTTCGGCGCTTTTTCGTTTCATGGCACCAAGACCATGACCACCGGTGAGGGTGGCATGTTCGTCACCTCGGACAAGGCCTTGTATGAGCGGGTCCTGACCCTGTCCAACCATGGTCGCGTGGCGGGTTGCACCAAGCAGTTCTGGCCGGAGTTTGTCGGCTTCAAGTACAAGATGAGCAATCTGCAGGCCGCGGTCGGCTGTGCCCAGGTCGAGCGAATCGATGAGTTGATCGAACGCAAACGAGCGATTTTTGCCAACTACGCGCGAGCGCTCGAAGGCGTACCGGGTGTGTCGCTCAATCCAGAACCGGCCCATGGCCGCAATGGCTACTGGATGCCGACCGTGGTGTTCGATGCCGATACCGGCATCCACCGCGAGCAAATGATCGCCGCCTTCCAGGCCGCCGACATCGACGCCCGGGTGTTTTTCTGGCCGCTGTCGTCGCTGCCGATGTTCAGTGCATACGCGGTCGACACGCCGCTGGCGTTTGCCTTGCCCGAGCGTGCCTTCAACCTGCCGAGCTATCACGACATGACCGACGCCGATCAACAGCGTGTGGTGCAAGTGGTGCTGGATCTGCTGGCGCGCAGGCACACATCGTGAAGATGTATCTGCTGGGGGCCGCCAACCCGGAAGCGGTGCGCATGCTGCACGCCGTCAAGCGCAGCACGCCGAACATCGAGTTCGCCTTCCTCGACAACGATCCGCGCAAGCACGGCACGCTGTTTTACGGGGTGCCGGTGCTTGGTGGTTGCGAGCTAGTCGGCGAACTCAATGGCGAGGACGTGCGCTTCGTCAATCTGATCACCGGCAGTACCCGGTTACGCTACGAAACCACCTGTCAGTTGGTGGATGCCGGTGCACGCCTTGGCCAGTTCGTTCATCCGGGGATCGACCTGAGCATGATCCGCATGGGGCAGGGCAGTTATCTGCAGGAAGGCGTGCTGATGCAGGCTGAAGTGACATTGGGCGACAACACCAGCATCAGCGCCGGCAGTGTTGTGGGGCATGAAGGGCAGATCGGCCACTCGGTGTTCATGGCACCGGGCGTGTGCATCGCCGGTTGCGTGGAAATCGGTGACGGGACCTTTATCGGCACCAACGCCACGATCCTGCCGCGCCTGCGCATCGGTCGCTGGGTGACCATCGGCGCCGGTGCGGTAGTGACCAAAGATGTTCCGGATTTTTCGGTCGTGGTGGGCAATCCCGCCAGGATCATCAAGACCAATGCAGTGCCTTACCCGGATGCCAGGGTGTTCAGGTAAGCCGTTTCCCGAATTTTTGGAGAGTTGCAATGAATCCGCATGAACAGTTTCGCGAAGAAGTAAAAGCCAACATCGAAGGCCTGCAGAAAGACAAGGCCTTGCAGACCGAGTCCCTGGACTGGGTCGGCACCACGGCCAGACACAAGTACACCTACAACTTCAGCTGGATGGGCCGGCCGATCATTCAGTTCCCGCAGGACATGGTCGCGATGCAGGAAATCATCTGGAACCTGCGTCCGGATGTGATCGTCGAGACGGGTATCGCGCACGGCGGTTCGCTGGTGTTCTACGCCTCGATCCTGGAACTGATCGGGCATGGCGAAGTACTGGGTATCGACATTGATATTCGCGAGCACAACCGCGAAGCCATCGAAGCGCACCCGATGTTCAAACGCATCAGCATGATCCAGGGTTCGAGCATCGATAGCACCATCGTCGATCAAGTGCGCGAGCGCGTGCAGGGCAAAAAAGTGCTGGTGGTGCTGGACTCCAACCACACCCACGAGCATGTCCTCGAAGAGCTGCGCCTGTATGCACCTTTGGTTTCAGTGGGCAGCTATTGCGTGGTCATGGACACCGTGGTCGAAGACATGCCGGCCGATGCGTTCCCGGATCGTCCGTGGGGCAAGGGTGACAACCCGAAAACCGCGGTGTGGGCTTACCTGGAAGAGAATCGCGATTTCGAGATCGATCAGGCGATTCACAGCAAATTGCTGATCACAGTCGCGCCGGATGGTTATCTGCGTCGCGTGCGTTAATCGACACAACAACGATGGGTTTTCGGCGACGCGCCGTTTGTGGGGAATATATGCAAGGCAAGAACACTTCTGTAACCGATCAGGCACTCAACGAACAGTTGACCGTTGTGCTGATCTCCCACGAACGCCCGGCGTTTTTGCGTAGAGCCATTCGCTTCTACAGCAGCTTGCCGTGCAGGATTCTGGTGCTGGATTCGTCGGCGGTGGCGCTGACGGGTATCCCTGCCGAATTCACCCACGTGGATTATCAGCATTTGCCGCAGTTCGGCTACTGGGGCATTCGCGCCAAGCTGGCTTACGGTGTCGAGCAGTTGCAAACGCCTTACATGGTGTTTGCCGCCGACGATGACTTCCTTGTGCATGATGCCCTGCACGAAGCCGTGGCATTCATGGAGGCCAACCCCGATTACAGCCTGTGCCATGGCTACAGCCTGATGTATCTGGCAATGGCCAACAGCGTCAATTACTACCGTCGTGACAAGAAAGTCTGCGAAGACTACTCCGCCGATCAGGCCGAAGAGCGTTTGCTCGATTACATGCATCAGTACCTGCCGCCGTTCTATGCCGTGCAGCGTACGGCGATCTTGCGCGACTGGTACGCAGCCATGCCGCAAGACACGATCTTCCAGTGGCAGGAAGTCGGTCACACCTTTTACATGCTGGCCCGGGGCAAGGTGCGGATTCTGCCGATTCCTTATGTCGTGCGCGAAATCAACTATGGCCAGTCCGATCACAACACCGAGATCTATCACACGCTGGCCTATATGGACGCCAAGAGCGTGGCCGGACGTGAGGCGTTTGCCGAATTCCTGGCGGGGTTGCCGACCCAGCTCCAGCATCAGGATCCACAGCAGGGCAAACAGTTTGCTCTGAAGAGTTTTGCCACGCTCGCCGACAGCCTGAAGAACTATCGGGCACTCACCGCCGAGTTGATTTTCGAGTCGACCTGGGTCGATATCGCGACGGACCCGCAGCGTCGATTCGGTCCGAAGCAATACGTGGAAATGCCGTTCTACAATCAGGTGTTTTTCGATCAACTGACGCAATTCGAGTTTCTGTTGCACGCGATGCCTGCCGGACGCGTTCAGCTCCAGGAACTGGAAGGTATCTGGGCCCGCCAGCAGAGCCTTATGCTGGAACGCAACAATGACACCCCGCAAAGCGTGCTCGACCGCTTGTGGCAGGCGCACGACGCCAACGTGTTCAATCGCGCGGTGATCAAGCAACTGATTGCGCAATTGCAACCGCTGGACGAGGAAGGCGACGTGCCCGTGCTGCGCGACTGGGTCGCGCGTCTGGACACGGTATTGCTCGAAGGTCATCAGCCGACATTCGCCAAGATGCTCACCGGCCGACTGCTCGAGTGGCTCGCGGCACGTGAGCCGGATACCGAGCAGGCCGCGGCGGTCGCCGGTCACCTGGCAGACAATGCCGGTGGACCGCAGTTCGGCATTTTCCTGCTCGATCTGGACAACGACATCGACAAGTTGCAGATCACTCTGGACAGCTTGCTCGAAGGTCACAGCAAAGCCTTCAAGGTTGTGGTCTTCACCACGGGCGAACCGCCGGCTGCAACCACTGCACAAAATACCCTGCACTTTGTGCGCGTGACCCAAAGCAACTTCGTCGACAAGCTCAACCAGAGCGTTAATCAATCGACCAGCGACTGGCTGCTGCTGGCTGAGGCGGGTGAAGAGTTCACGGCGGCCGGCCTGCTGCGGGCCAGCCTCGAACTGATGGCTGCGCCGGGTGTGCGTGCGGTTGCCACCGATGAAATTCAGCGCCAGGAAAATGGTGCGCTGGTGGATATGTTCCGCCCGGGCTTCAACCTCGATCTGCTGCAGAGCGTTCCGTCACTGATGGCGCGGCACTGGTTGATTCGTCGCGAAGTGCTGACGGGGCTTGGTGGTTATCAGGCCGATTTCAGCAAGGCGCTGGAACTGGATGTGCTGCTGCGCATCATCGAGCAGGGTGGCCTCGACGGCCTCGCCCATCTCGATGAGCCATTGCTGATCACCCGGGCGCCGGAGCTGGCAGAAAATCCTCACGAGCGTCAGGCGCTGCTGCGGCACTTGGGCAATCGTGGTTACAAGGCTCAGGTCACCTCCACGCAGCCTGGCACCTGGCAGATCGACTATCGCCATGTCGAGCGACCGCTGGTCTCGGTGATCGTGCCCGCTGGCGACGATCTTGGCGCATTGCAACGCTGCCTGGACGCCGTGCTGCTCAGAACCCGTTACACCCGCTATGAGTTGTTGGTGGCGGTCAACCCGAATCAGTCGGCCGAGATCAATGACTGGCTGGGAACGCAGCGCAACGCCAAAGTGCGGGTGCTGCATGCCGATCGTCCGCTTGCCCCGGTGGCGCTGTACAACGCGGCCAGCCAAGAGGCGCAGGGCGAATATCTGGTGCTGCTGGCCAGCGACAGTGAAGTGGTCAACCCGAACTGGATCGAGTCGTTGCTCAATCACGCCCAGCGTCCTGAGGTCGGCATCGTCGGTGCCAAACTGGTGGACCGCGACGGCAAGATCGCCCAGGCAGGTTTGATTCTCGGGTTGAACGACGGGGTGGCTTCGGCCTTCATCGGCGAGAAACACACTAACGAGGGTTACATGCAGCGCCTGGCGGTCGAGCAGAACTATTCGGCGGTATCGCGGGTGTGCCTGATGGTGCGCAAAGAATTGTTCAACGCACTGGGTGGCCTGGACGAAGTGACCTTCGCCGACGGCTTCAGCGACGTTGATCTGTGTCTCAAGGCCGGGCAGGCCGGTTACCTCACCGTGTGGACGCCGCTGGTGCAGGTGTTGCACACCGGCGAGTTGCCGCAAACCCCTGAAGCATTGGCCGCATTGCGTGAGAAGTGGAGCGCGGCCTTTGCTCAGGATCCGGCGTACAACGCCAACCTGGCGCTGACCGGCAAAGGTTTTACCCTGGGCGAAAGTGCCCCGATCAATTGGGCGCAATTGCTCGGCTAAGCCTGGCGAACAGGACACAGGAATTCAGACATGTTCAACGGTAAATCGATTTTCATCTCCGGCGGCACCGGCTCGTTCGGGCGCAAATTCATCGCCCGTCTGCTGGAGCAATACCAGCCCAAGCGCGTGGTGGTGTTTTCCCGTGACGAACTGAAGCAGTATGAGATGCAGCAGACGTTCAATGCGCCGTGCATGCGTTACTTCATCGGTGACGTGCGCGATGCTGATCGGCTGCGGCAGGCCATGCGCGGCATTGACTACGTGGTGCATGCCGCCGCGTTGAAGCAGGTGCCGGCGGCGGAATACAACCCGACCGAATGCATCCGTACCAACGTCAATGGCGCGGAAAACATCATCGCCGCTGCCATCGATAACGGCGTGAAAAAAGTCGTGGCACTGTCGACCGACAAGGCGGCCAGCCCGATCAACCTGTACGGCGCGACCAAGTTGCTCTCGGACAAGTTGTTCGTCGCCGCCAACAACATTGCCGGCGAGCAGCCAACCCGGTTTGCCGTGGTGCGCTACGGCAACGTGGCCGGCTCGCGTGGCTCGGTGGTGCCGTTCTTCAGCAAGCTGATCGCCGACGGTGCTACGGAGTTGCCGATCACCGACGAGCGCATGACGCGGTTCTGGATCACCCTCGACCATGGCGTGCAATTTGTCCTCGACAGCTTTGCGCGGATGCACGGTGGTGAAGTGTTCGTGCCGAAGATTCCGTCGATCCGTATCGTCGATCTGGCGCGGGGCATGGCCGGACAGCTGCCGCACAAGAACGTCGGCATTCGTCCCGGCGAGAAGCTGCATGAGTTGATGGTGCCGCTGGACGATGCGCGGATGACCCTGGAGTTTGAGGATCACTACACCATCCAGCCATCGATCCGCTTCACCAGCGTCGATGTCGATTTTGCCGTCGACAAGCTCGGCGAGCAGGGGCGTGCCGTGAGCGAAGATTTCGAATACCGCTCCGACACCAACCCGCACTTCCTCTCGGTCGGGCAGATCACTGACCTGCACGCGAAGCTCTCGGTATGATTCCCTACGGTCGGCAAAGCCTTGATCAGGCAGACATCGACGCGGTTGTCGAGGTGCTGCAATCGGACTGGCTGACCCAAGGGCCGACCATCGAGCGCTTCGAGCAGGCGATGGCCGAACGTTGCCAGGCGGACTTCGCCGTCGCGGTGTGCAACGCCACGGCGGCGCTGCACATCGCCTGCCTGGCCGCGGGCCTGGGGCCGGGCGATCGTTTGTGGACAACCCCGAACACCTTTCTCGCCTCGGCCAATTGCGGGCGTTATTGCGGCGCCGAGGTCGATTTCGTTGACATCGATCCGCTGACCTGGAACCTCGATGCCTTCGCCCTCGAAGCGAAACTCGATCAGGCCGAACAGGACGGCAACCTGCCGAAAGTGCTGGTGGCGGTGGCGTTCTCCGGGCAGAGCTGCGACATGCGCCGCATTGCCGAATTGGCCGAGCGCTACAACTTCACGATCATCGAAGATGCGTCTCACGCGGTCGGTGCGTCCTATGCAGGACGTCCGGTCGGCTGCGGCCAATTTTCGGCGATGACGGTGTTCAGTTTCCACCCGGTAAAGATCATCACCAGCGCCGAGGGCGGTATGGTCTTGACCAACCGCCCGCAACTGGCCGAGCGCCTGCAACGCCTGCGCAGCCACGGCATGACCCGCGATCCGCAGCAGATGACCGAGCCGAGCCACGGCCCATGGTATTACCAGCAGATCGAGCTGGGCTTCAATTATCGGATCACTGATCTGCAAGCCGCGCTGGGTTTGTCGCAACTGAGCAAACTCGACGACTTCATCGCCCGGCGTCGCGAACTGGCGGCGCGTTACGATCGCCTGCTGGCGTATTTGCCGGTGACGTTGCCCAATCCTCAGCCTGAGGCAGAGTCGGCTTGGCATCTGTATGTGATTCGCTTGCAGACCGATCGCATCGGCCTCACGCACCGGCAGGTCTTCGAAGGCTTGCGTGCGGCGGGTATCGGCGTGAACCTGCACTATATTCCCGTGCATCTGCAGCCTTACTATCGCGACCTGGGCTTCGCCGAGGGCGATTTCCCCGAAGCCGAGCGTTATTACGCCGAGGCGATCAGCCTGCCGCTGTTTCCGCTGTTGAGCGATGAACAACAGGATTACGTGGTCGAGCAATTGCGTCGGCTGACCGAATAACTGCCGCTGTGGCACCGGATGGGTATCTGCAATGCGTCCTTTGAGTGAGCAGGAACAGTTCTGGCAGGGCGACTTCGGTAACCAGTACTTCGAGCGCAATGTGGGGCAACCGCTGGTGGCGGCGAACCTGGCGTTGTTTGCCAAAGCGCTGAGCCGCACCGCAGGTATCGAGAGTCTGGTCGAGCTGGGCACCAACGCCGGCAACAATTTGCAGGCGTTGCATCAACTGCTGCCACGCTGCGAGCTGTTCGGTGTCGAGATCAACGACAACGCCTGTGCTCAGGCACGGACGTTGGGCATTGCCCGGATCTGGCAGGGCTCGCTGTTCGATTTTCCGCGTGAACGCCGCTACGACCTGACATTGAGCAAAGGCGTGCTGATCCACTTGGCCCCGGAGCTGTTGCCGACGGCTTATGCGCAGTTGTATGAGTTGAGTCAGCGCTACATCCTGATCGCCGAGTATTACAATCCAGCGCCGGTGGAAGTGTCTTATCGTGGCAACAGCGGCAAGCTGTTCAAGCGTGATTTCGCCGGCGAAATGCTTGATCGTTATGCGGATCTGCAACTGCTGGATTATGGTTTTGTCTATCACCGCGATCCGCAGTTTCCTGTGGACGATATCACTTGGTTTCTGCTGGAAAAACGCCCTTGAGCAACGTCGCAATTATCCCGGCCCGTGGTGGCAGCAAGCGCATCCCGCGCAAGAATCTCTTGCCGTTCGATGGCGTGCCGATGATTGTCCGTTCGATCCGCACCGCAATCGATTCCGGGTTGTTCGATCAGGTTGTGGTCAGCACCGACGATGCCGAGATTGCTGATCTGGCGCGAGCGCACGGCGCGCAGGTGCCCTTCATGCGTCCGGCGGCGCTGGCCGATGACTACACCGGCACCGCGGCGGTGATCGTGCATGCCTTGCAGCAACTGCCGGCCTTCGATTACGCCTGTTGTGTGTATGCCACGGCGCCGCTGTTGCAGGCACGTTATCTGCGCCAGGGCATCGAGTTGCTGGAGCAACGCCCAGACAAGTCCTTCGCGTTCTCCGTGTGCGGGTTTGGTTTTCCGGTGCAGCGTGCACTGACACTGGATGCGCAGGGCGCCTTGACTGCTTTGTATCCCGAATTTCGCGAGACTCGCTCCCAGGACCTGCCCGAAGCCTTTCAGGACGCCGGCCAGTTTTACTGGGGGCGCAGTGCAGCGTGGTTGTGTGGCGAAGTGCTCTATTCGCCAGCCAGTCTGCCGGTGATTCTGCCCCGGCATCTGGTCCAGGACATTGACACCCTTGAAGACTGGAAACGCGCCGAATACCTTTACGCCGCGCTCAAGGCCGGTGGAGAGCTGCAATGAGAGTTTTGATTCGTGCCGACGCCTCGCCAACCATTGGCAGCGGCCACATTGCTCGCTGCCTGACGCTGGCGCGAGTGTTGCGCGGGCAGGGCAGCCACGTCGCGTTTGCCTGCCGGCGTCTGCCGGGGCATCGCCTTGATGCCTTGCGCGCCGAGGGCTTCGAGACGTTTGCGCTGCCTGAGCGCTATGCCGCTGAAGACCCGCAGCAAGCCATCGAATCGATGCTGCCGTGGCAGGCCGACATCGACGCGTTGGCGGCGGTGCTCGAGGGGCACGCCGAATTCGACTGGATCATCGTTGATCACTACGGCCTCGATCACCAATGGCAAACGGCTGCTCGACAGTGGGCGCCACGGATTGCAGCAGTGGATGATCTTGCCTCGCGGCGCTACAGCGTCGACCTGTTGCTCAATCAGAACCTCTCGGGCCTGCACGAAAATTATCAGCCGCTGCTGCCTGAAGGATGCCGCACCTTGCTCGGCCCACGCTATGCCATGTTGCGTGAAGAATTCAGCTGCCCGGCCATCGTGATCAAAGACCGGGCCCGACGCGTATTGGTCAACTTCGGCGGTTTCGATGCCGCGCAGCAAACCCATCACGCGATGCTCGCGCTGGCAGATTTTGCCGAGTTGCAGGTGGACTTCGTCGCTGGCGCCGACAATCCGGCATGGGTGCAGATGCAGGCCCTGGCCGAGACACGGCCGCACTGGCGTCTGCACAGTTTTGTCAGCGACTTCTACCAGCGCATGACCGAGGCTGATCTGTTTATCGGCGCCGGTGGCGGCACCAGTTGGGAGCGCGCGGCGCTGGGGTTGCCGACGATCTGCATCGCCGTGTCGAACAATCAGCAGGCCAACGGCGAAGTCATGGCCGCTGCTGGCGCGCATGTGTTCATGGGCGCCCGTGAGCAGGTCAGTGTCGAGCAGTTGCGCGACGCCATCGGCTTTGTCACCGGCAATCATTATTTGCGTCAGAGTCTGGCCGAGCGCTCGCGGCAACTGGTCGACGGGCGCGGTGCCGAGCGTGTCGCGGCGGCACTGGCCGGTGCCGTGCTGAAGGTGCGCGCGGCGACGCTGGACGATGCGCAGTTGCTGTTCGATGGGCGCAATGCCGAAACGGTACGGCGCTGGTCGCTGGACAGCGGCGTGATCGATTGGCCGCAGCATCTGAACTGGCTGACGGCGAGCTTGCGCAATCCGCAGCGCCTGCTGCTCATCGCCGAGGCGGACGACGGCGCGGTCGGCGTTGTGCGTTATGACCTGCGCGGGTTTGAAGCCGAAGTCTCGATCTACTTGCTCGAGCGGCGGATGGGCCTGGGGTGGGGCAGGGCGCTGTTGGCCTGTGGCGAGGCATTTGTTGCCGCGCACTGGCCGCAGCTGCAGGTCATCACTGCTCAGGTGTTGCCTGACAACCGCCCCTCATTGAATGTGTTTCGTGACGCCGGGTTTACTCAAAGTGCCTGTGCGTTCACCCGTGTTTTGAAGGATCACCCGCATGACTAGTTTCAAGATCGGCAACCGCTTGATCGGCGCCGACGCGCCGCCGTTCATCATTGCCGAGATGAGCGGCAATCATAACCAGTCGCTGGACGTCGCCCTGCAAATTGTCGAGGCCGCGGCCAAGGCCGGTGCGCATGCCTTGAAACTGCAAACCTACACCGCCGAAACCATGACCCTGGACCTGGCCGAGGGGGAATTTTTCATCAAGGATCCGGGCAGTCTGTGGGCCGGTACTTCGCTTTATGATCTGTATGAAAAGGCCCATACGCCGTGGGAATGGCATGCGCCGATTTTCGCCCGAGCGAAAGAGCTGGGCATGCTCGCGTTTTCCACGCCGTTCGATGACAGCGCCGTGGACTTTCTCGAAAGCCTCGATGTGCCGGCCTACAAGATCGCCAGTTTCGAAAACACCGATTTGCCGCTGATCCGTCGCGTCGCGGCCACTGGCAAGCCGCTGATCATTTCCACCGGCATGGCCAGTATCGCCGAGCTGGATGAAGCCGTGCGCGCCGCCCGCGAGGCGGGGTGCAAGGATCTGGTGCTGCTTAAATGCACCAGCACCTATCCGGCGACCCCGCTCAACAGCAACGTGCGCACGATTGCGCATCTGCGTGAGTTGTTCGGTTGCGAGGTCGGGCTGTCTGATCACTCGATGGGCGTCGGTGTGTCTGTGGCCGCCGTGGCGCTCGGTGCCACCGTGGTGGAAAAACACTTCACCCTCGACCGTTCAGCGGGCGGGGTGGATGCGAGTTTCTCGCTGGAGCCAGCGGAAATGGCCAGTCTGGTGGTGGAAACCGAGCGTGCCTGGCAAGCCATGGGCCAGGTGCATTACGGCGTCACGGAGGCGGAACGCAAGTCGCTGGTCTATCGCCGCTCGCTGTACGTCACCGCCGACATGGCCGCCGGTGACACCTTTAGCGGGGACAATCTGCGCGCCATTCGCCCCGGCCTCGGTCTGCCACCCAAGCACACCGACGCCGTCCTCGGCCGCCGCGCGCGCGCGCCGATCAAGCGTGGCACGCCGCTGGACTGGTCGTTGGTCGAATAACCCGATCTGCACCGATTCGGCAAAATAGCGTGACCTGCGAGTCATAACGCGCATCTTCACTGTATTGTATTGATCGGGGAGATGGCGCCTGGCTCGTTTTCGATTCCAGTGATAGCCCTTTGCGCTCCCCGTGGCTGCCCGTTGTGGCGGCCGTTTTCTGTTTGTCGGCGCCCCTCGAAATCCTTGCGAGCGGTGGTCTTGGGCTGTTTTTTATTGGGAAGCCGTAATGATTGGCATAAAAAGCATTGCGAGCTACGTTCCTGTAGCCGGCGTGGACAATTACGCACAAGGTGCAAAATTCGAGAAGGATGAAGAATTCATCCTTGGCAAGATCGGCTCGGCGTTCCTGCCGCGCAAAGACGCTGAACAAGAAACTTCCGATCTGTGCGTGGAAGCGGCCAATGCGCTGTTTGCCAATAACCCTGAGCTGAAGCGTGAATCGATCGATGCGCTGATCGTCGTCACCCAGAACGGTGATGAAGAAGGTCTGCCACACACCGCCGCGATCGTGCAGGACAAACTCGGTCTGCCGACCAACGTGGCGGCGTTCGATATTTCCCTGGGCTGTTCCGGTTATGTCTACGGCATCTACGCGATCAAGGGCTTCATGGAAGCCGCCGGCCTGAAGAACGGCCTGCTGATCACCGCTGACCCCTACTCGAAAATCGTCGACCCGGAAGACCGCAATACCACCATGCTGTTTGGCGATGCCGCGACCGCTACATGGATGGGCGAAGATCCGGTCTGGGCGCTGGGCAAGGCCAAGTTCGGCACTGACGGCTCCGGTGCACCGCACTTGAAAGTCACCGATGGCGTGTTCTTCATGAACGGTCGTCAGGTCTTCAACTTTGCGTTGCTGAAAGTCCCGGCACACTTGCACGAGTTGCTGGATGACTCTGGTCTGAAGGCGGATGACATCGATGCCTTCTGCATCCACCAGGGCAGTGCGGCGATTGTCGATGCCGTGGCGCGGCGCTTCGAAGGCGAGCCGGAGAAGTTCATCAAAGACATGGTCGAGACCGGCAATACCGTGTCGTCGAGCATTCCGTTGCTGCTGGAAAAACACGTCATCGATTCCGATTGGCAGCGTATTGCGCTGAGCGGTTTTGGTGTCGGGCTGTCGTGGGGCTCGGCGATCATCTATCGCCCTTGAGTCCGATCAAAAACGGCGGATACAAAAATAGCGTTCAAGGTTAACCTTGAGCGCTATTTTTTTGCCTGTAAGGGAGCGCGAGGCGCCATGAGCGAGTTTTTCCAAGCCAACGCCGAGGTGTTGCAACGGCGCTGGCCGGCGCTGTCTGCACGACTGGTGACTGAAGACACTTCGGCCATTCAGGCCGAACTGGTGCAAGGCTTGGGCTCTACGCTGAGTGTCGACGGGATTCAACTGACCAGTCGCCACGACCGGATCCATGAGGCCCGGGTCCAGGCGGCCAGCCTTGCGGAAAAACCTCGGGTGCACGTCTACGGCACCGGCCTTGGCGACCTGCCATCGGTGTTGCTCGAGCGGGCCGATCTTGAGCGGTTGTACGTGCACATCCTCAATGGTGCCTTGTTTGCCCTGGTGCTGCAGTTGCTCGACCAGCGGCAATGGCTTGAAGACCCCAGAGTGGAACTGATGTATGCCGGCGATCATGCGGATATCTACACGCCGTTTTTTGCGCTGCCCGCCGAAATGCTACTGGCCGATGACTTCAGCGCGAAGATTCGTGATCGTCTGGTCAATGAGGTTCATCTGAGTTTCACCAATCGCCAGTTCGATCCGCAATTGCCGGCGATTCAGCAGCGCTTGCGCGATAGCCTGGAGGTGCTGCTTGCCGATGATGACGTGGCGCAACTGTTTGGCACCTGCATCGGCCGCGAAATCTATGTGATCGGCACCGGGCCGAGCCTGGAAGGACATTTTGAACGACTGGCGGCGGTGCGCAGTCAGGCCGAGCGGCCGCTGTTCATTTGTGTCGACACGGCTTATCGGCCTTTGCGTCAGCACGGGATCATCCCCGATCTGGTGGTGACGATCGATCAGTTGATCAGCTTTCGGCATCTACCGTTCGAGGAGTCCGATGGCATCCCGCTGGTGTACCTGCCTATGAGCTCGCCGGCGGTGTTGAAGGCCTGGAAGGGCAAGCGCTATGGCGCTTATACCGCCAGTCCGGTCTACGCCACGTTGCGTGAGCAGCACCCGCGAGCCGAATTGAATGCCGGCGGCAGCGTGATTCACCCCGCCGTGGATCTGGCCGTGAAAATGGGTGGCACGCGCATCACGCTGTTCGGCGCCGACTTTGCCTTCCCGATGAACAAGACCCATGCCGGCTGGGACGATGGCGACCTGGGGCCGCCTGTTGAGCAGGCTCGGCACTGGGTGCATGACGGCAATGGCGAGCGGGTCAGGACGCAGCTGAATTTTCGTGGCTACCTGTGCGTGCTGGAGCGTTATATCGCTCTGCATCCAGAGGTCAGCTTCCTTAACAGCAGTCGGGCAGGGGCGATGATCGTGGGCACGCAATTCAATCCGGAGTTTGTGCAATGAGTGCGCAGGTGAATTGCGTCAGCGCCTGCCGGCAATGCGCCGGATTGTTTCGTTTGGGCCGTGATGTCGAAGCGGCGCTGATCATGGTCGACGTATTCGACGAGGCGCAGCAGGTTTTTTCGCTCGCCCGTGAGGATGTCCAGCAGTCGTGGGCTCAGGTGCTGACACACATGCTGGCGTGTCAGGAACGCCAGGATTGGCTGGGGCTCGCCGATTTCATCGAGTATGAACTGATTGAATTGCTCGACGGTGCGCAGCGCTGAGGGCGGGGGCGACCGCTCTGGCACAAGGGTTGTTGGTGTGGGCAGTTTTATGGCGTCATTTTTTCGTGGGTAGGGTGCGCTAAGCCCTTGTTTTTTTGGGAGTGGCAGGGTGATGGCAAATTTTTTTCAAAAAGCCCTCAAGCAACCTGCAAACCCGACGATAACTATTACGAAGGTTCTCTAGGCCATACCCGGCGGTTGCCAGGGCCGGAAGCCGCAGTACCCAACCAACGAGGAATTCGTCATGGCTTTAACAGTAAACACCAACACTACGTCGTTGAACGTTCAGAAAAACCTGAACCGCGCTTCCGACGCTCTGTCGACTTCGATGCAGCGCCTGTCTTCCGGCCTGAAAATCAACAGCGCTAAAGACGACGCCGCTGGCCTGCAGATCGCTACCCGTATGACTTCCCAGATCCGTGGTGGCAACCAGGCGATCCAGAACGCCAACGACGGTATCTCCGTTGCTCAGACCGCTGAAGGCGCTCTGCAAGCTTCGACCGACATTCTGCAGCGTATGCGTGAACTGGCTGTTAAAGCCCGTACCGGTACCAACGGCAGCATCGACCAGAAAGCAACGAACGACGAATTCGCCCAGATGTCGGACGAACTGACCCGTATCTCTGCTTCGACCAACCTGAACGGCAAAAACCTGCTGGACGGTTCGGCTGGTACTGTGACCCTGCAAGTGGGCGCAAACACCGGTTCGGCTAACCACATCGACCTGGTACTGAGCTCCAAGTTCGACGCCGTCAGCCTGTCCGTAGGTAGCGGTACTGTAGTTCTGACCGGTGCAAGCGTATCGGGCGCTGCTGCCAACATCGACAACGCAATCACCGCGATCGACGCTGCAATTGCAACGATCAACAGCACTCGTTCGAGCCTGGGTGCTTCGCAAAACCGTCTGACCAGCACCATCTCCAACCTGCAGAACATCGTTGAGAACACCACCGCTGCACAGGGTCGTGTACAAGACACCGACTTCGCCGCAGAAACTGCTAACCTGACCAAGCAGCAAACTCTGCAGCAGGCTTCGACCTCCGTTCTGGCTCAAGCCAACCAACTGCCTTCCGCTGTACTGAAGCTGCTTCAGTAATTTCGGAACAAGTTTGGGCGGGAGGGTGCGCTGGTCGTGCTCTCTCGCCTTTTTACGTTAGGAGGTGATGAGCATGGACATGAGCGTCAAGCTTAACCAGTCTTATCCGGCTCCCAAGCCAGTTCCGCCGGTTGCTGACAAGCCGTCAGAGACGCCCAAGGTTGCCAAGACTGAAGCGCCGGTCGCTGCCAAGAGTCAGGATTCGGATGACGCCAAGTTGAAGCTGGCGGTGCAGGAGATCGAGAAGTTCGTCCAATCGATCAAGCGCAATCTGGAGTTCTCGATTGACGAGCATTCCGGCAAGGTCATTGTCAAAGTGATCGCAAGCGAGACGGGTGAGGTCGTTCGACAGATTCCCTCCGCAGAAGCCCTCAAGCTGGCAGACAGCCTGGCCAATGCAAGCCACGTGTTGTTCGACGCCAAAGTCTGATAGCTGGCATGAATAATGTTTGTCAGTTCTCAGGACGCGTGTAACGGTCAAAAGAATGGCAACAATCTGAAGGGAGATGCACATGGCAAGTCCAATTCTACCGGGTTCCGGACTGGGTTCCGGCCTGGACATCGGTGCGATCGTCACTGCGCTGGTCAACGCCGACAAGGCGCCGAAGCAAACGCAGATCGACACCGCGACCAAAGCCAACACGCTGAAAATTTCCGGCATTGGTTCGCTGAAGAGCGCGTTGACCGCGTTCCAGACGGCAATGACCAATCTGGGCAGCAAGACCAATCCTGCATTTGCCGGCTTCACCGCGACTTCGAGCAATACGAATCTGAGCGCGACGTCTGACAGCACCGCAGTGGCGGGCAGCTACAACGTCGTTGTCACTCAATTGGCCACTGGTTCGAAAATCGCCAGCGCCTCGTTCGCCGGCGGAACCGCCAGTGCCATTCCGAGTGGTACCCTGAAAATCAGTCAGAATGGCACTGATTACAATGTCGACATTCCTGCCAATTCCACTTTGCAGACCACCCGCGACGCCATCAACAAGGCGCAGGGCGCAAACGGCATCTCCGCCAACATTGTCACCGACAGCACCGGTGCTTCGCGCCTGGTGATCAGTTCGAGCAAGACCGGCGAAGGTTCTGACCTCAAGGTCAGCGGTATTGCCGGTCTGGAAATCGATGGCACTCAGAAGATGGGTGATAACCCGGCTGCAGGCGCTTCAGGCGCCGTCAACGACGTTGCGGGCAACGCCAAGCTGACCATCGATGGCCTTGCAGTCACCAGCAAAAGCAACACGGTGACCGGCGCAATCAGTGGCATGACCCTGAATCTGACGACGGTCAGCCCTATCGTGGGTAGCGCTGCGACGCCTACTGTTGTCAGCGTGGAGGCCAACACCAAAGGTTTGCAGGCATCGATTCAGACGTTCGTCGACGCTTACAACACGTTGAAGACCACCATCGACACGCTGTCCAAGGCGACGCCGGATGCCGATGGCAAGCTGACGGTGCAAGCCGCTTTTACTGGTGACGCGATGCCGCGTGCGCTGATTGCCGATATTCGTGGTCAGTTGACGGCGGAAGGGGCTGGCGGCCCGTTGGCGGTGCTGTCCCAGTTGGGTGTGATGACCGACCGTGACACTGGTAACCTGAAGTTCGATACCGCAGCTTTCACCAAAACCATGGCGCAACCAGGCATGACTGGCCAGGTTCAGCAGTTGTTCACTGGCACCAACGATACCAATGGTCTGCTGGCGCGCATGAGCAAGGCTGTTGATCCGTATCTCAAGCCACCGGCGGATAATCTGAGCAGCCCTGGTTTGCTTGATCAGCGCATGGCGATTCTCACCAAAAACACCCGCAACCTGACCGATCAGCAAGCGGCGCTGGACCTGCGTGTCGAGAACCTGACCAAGACGTTGACTGCCAAGTACAACGCCATGGACTTGCTGGTAGGGCAAATGAAGGCGACGGCGAGCAACATTACGTCGTTCTTCAGCTCGCTGACCGCTCAGCAGTCCGCGAAGTAACAGACAGACACGACAAAAACCCGGCTACGCTTTATCGGCGTGTGCCGGGTTTTTGTCTTTTGATCTAAAGTTCTCTGATTCGTTGGCGATACACTGGGTATACGAGTCATTGTGGCAATGAGGTAGAACATGAATCCGATGTTAGCCCTTCGGCAATACCAGAAAGTCGGCGCGCATGCACAGACGTCCGAAGCGAGCCCGCACCGTCTGGTGCAAATGTTGATGGAAGGTGGCCTGGATCGCATCGCTCAGGCCAAAGGCGCCATTGAGCGCAAGGATATTCCGGGCAAGTGCACATCGATCAGCAAGGCTATCGGCATTATCAGTGGCTTGCGCGAAGGTCTGGATCTGGATAACTGCGCCGATACGGTGGGTGAGCTCGACCAGCTGTACATCTACATGATGAAGCGTCTGGCTGAGGCCAACATCAGCAGCGACCCGAAGATTCTCGACGAAGTTGCCGGCCTGCTGCGCACCGTGAAGGAAGGTTGGGACGGCATTGCGCCGCCAGGCCCCCAGTTTTAAGGAGATCACCATGAGTCTTGTATTGCAGCGAATTGCCGATACCCGAGAAGCGTTGGTCACTGCGCTGGCCGAACGCAATTGGGAAGCCATCGGCGAGCTGGATCTGGCTTGCCGTTCCTGCATGGAAGACGTCATGGCTGAAGCTGCGCTGGATGAAGACGCGTTGCGCAACAATCTTGAAGAGTTGCTACACGTCTACAAAGAGCTTCTTGAGGTGGCGATGGGTGAGCGGCAGGCGATAGCCAACGAGATGTCGCAGATCACCCAAGCGCAGAAGGCGGCAAAGGTTTACCATCTGTTTGGTTAATTAACCCCCAGTTAATCCAGACATGTGCGCCATAAATTTGACTGTGCACGGTTTTTTGACTTAACTAGTGGCTGTTTTCAGATTTCAGGCGTCTACAGGCACATGGTGTCCTGCAAGCGTCTCGCTTGCCCCTTATTTTGGGCATTGAGTTGACTAGGGAAGTTGCTATTGCATGTGGCGTGAAACCAAAATTCTGCTGATCGATGACGATAGCGTCCGCCGCCGTGACCTGGCGGTGATTCTAAATTTTCTCGGCGAAGAAAATTTACCCTGCGGCAGCCATGACTGGCAGCAGGCAGTCGGCTCTTTGTCGTCTAGTCGTGAGGTCATTTGCGTACTGATCGGGACCGTTAATGCTCCTGGTGCGCTTTTGGGCTTGCTAAAGACACTCTCAACCTGGGATGAGTTCCTTCCGGTTTTGTTGATGGGCGATAATTCTTCCGTTGACTTGCCTGAAGACCAGCGTCGCCGGGTGCTTTCGACCCTCGAAATGCCCCCCAGCTACAGCAAATTGCTCGACTCCCTGCACCGTGCCCAGGTCTATCGCGAGATGTATGACCAGGCCCGCGAGCGCGGTCGTCATCGCGAACCTAACCTGTTCCGTAGCCTCGTCGGCACCAGTCGTGCGATTCAGCACGTGCGCCAGATGATGCAGCAGGTCGCCGATACCGACGCCAGCGTGCTGATCCTTGGTGAGTCCGGGACCGGCAAGGAAGTGGTTGCACGTAACCTGCATTACCACTCCAAGCGCCGCGACGCGCCGTTCGTGCCAGTCAACTGCGGGGCGATCCCGGCAGAGCTGCTCGAAAGCGAATTGTTCGGTCACGAGAAGGGTGCCTTCACCGGCGCTATCACCAGTCGTGCCGGTCGTTTCGAACTGGCCAATGGCGGTACGCTGTTTCTTGACGAAATCGGCGACATGCCGCTACCGATGCAGGTCAAACTGCTGCGCGTCCTGCAGGAGCGCACCTTCGAGCGCGTGGGTAGCAACAAGACCCAGAGCGTCGATGTGCGCATCATCGCTGCAACGCACAAGAATCTCGAAAGCATGATCGAGATCGGCACCTTCCGCGAAGACCTCTACTATCGCCTGAACGTGTTCCCGATCGAGATGGCGCCGCTGCGTGAGCGCGTCGAAGACATCCCGTTGCTGATGAACGAACTGATCTCGCGCATGGAGCACGAGAAGCGCGGTTCGATCCGCTTTAACTCGGCGGCGATCATGTCGCTGTGCCGTCACGGCTGGCCGGGCAACGTCCGCGAACTGGCCAACCTGGTCGAGCGCATGGCGATCATGCATCCGTACGGGGTGATCGGCGTGGTCGAGCTGCCGAAGAAATTCCGTTACGTCGATGACGAAGACGAGCAAATGGTCGATAGCCTGCGCAGCGATCTCGAAGAGCGCGTGGCGATCAATGGTCATACGCCGGACTTCACCGCCAACGCCATGCTGCCACCGGAAGGCCTGGACCTGAAAGACTATCTCGGTGGTCTGGAGCAGGGCCTGATCCAGCAGGCACTGGACGATGCCAACGGCATTGTGGCGCGTGCCGCTGAGCGCCTGCGCATCCGTCGTACCACCCTGGTCGAGAAGATGCGCAAGTACGGCATGAGCCGACGCGATGGAGATGAACAGGCGGAGGATTGACGCCTGTTTTTCAACTGCTTCATTTATAAGCAGTTTTTTTTAGGCACGGGTATTGCTACAGCCCTCGCAACGTTCCGTTTAACTGACGGTCAGCCAAGCGAGAAAGCACAATGCCCCAAGCCCAGATGTCTTCTGCCTCCAGTCCCGAGGGGCAGCCGTCCTCCGTAGAGCAGGCGAGCCGACAGGGTCTTGAGCAGGCATTCGAACTGTTCAACCAGATGTCCAGCCAACTCACTGACTCCTACAGCATGCTTGAAGCGCGGGTGACCGAGCTCAAGGGTGAGCTGGCGGTGGTCAGCGCCCAGCGTATGCAGGAGCTGGCGGAAAAAGAACGCTTGGCCAACCGTCTGCAAAACCTTCTTGATCTGTTGCCCGGTGGCGTCATCGTCATTGACGGTCACGGCATGGTGCGCGAAGCCAATCCGGCCGCCATCGAGCTGCTCGGCCTGCCGCTTGAGGGCGAGTTGTGGCGCCAGGTGATTGCGCGCTGCTTTGCCCCGCGTGAAGACGACGGTCATGAAATTTCCCTGAAGAACGGTCGACGCCTGTCGATTGCCACCCGCTCGCTGGATGCCGAGCCGGGGCAATTGGTGCTGCTCAACGACCTGACAGAAACCCGCCATCTGCAAGATCAACTGGCGCGCCATGAGCGTTTGTCCTCGCTGGGGCGCATGGTCGCCTCGCTCGCGCATCAGATCCGCACGCCGCTGTCTGCCGCCTTGCTCTACGCCAGTCATTTGACTGAGCAGGAATTGCCGGTGGCCACGCAGCAGCGTTTCGCCGGGCGCCTGAAAGAGCGTCTGCATGAACTCGAGCATCAAGTGCGCGACATGCTGGTGTTTGCTCGCGGTGAATTGCCGCTGACCGACCGCCTGACTCCGAATGCCTTGATGCAGGCCCTGCAAGCGGCGGCGTTGACGCATGTGCAGGATCTGCCAATCCGCTGGCAGTGCGACAGTCATGCCGGTGAGCTGTTGTGCAATCGCGACACGCTGGTCGGAGCGCTGTTGAATCTGATCGAAAACGCGATTCAGGCGAGTGCCGGCAACGTCCGCCTGAAAGTGCATTGCTACAGCCGCGACAACACGCTGCGCCTGTGCGTCAGCGACAGTGGCAGCGGGATCGAGCCAGTCGTTCTGGCGCGGCTCGGCGAGCCATTTTTTACCACCAAAGTCACCGGCACCGGCCTCGGGCTGACCGTGGTCAAGGCTGTGGCCCGTGCGCATCAGGGAGAATTGCTGCTGCGCTCGCGAGTCGGGCGCGGTACGTGCGCGCAGGTGATCCTGCCGCTGTTTTCCGCTGTACACGGAGCTGAGTAAACGACATGGGCATCAAGGTTTTGCTGGTCGAGGATGACCGCTCGTTGCGCGAGGCGCTGGCCGATACATTGCTGCTGGCCGGCCACGATTACCACGCGGTCGGGTGCGCTGAAGATGCACTGACGGCGGTGGCGCGCGAAGCGTTCAATCTGGTGGTCAGTGACGTCAACATGCCCGGCATGGACGGTCATCAATTGCTCGCCCTGCTGCGTGCCCGCCAACCGCAATTGCCGGTGTTGCTGATGACCGCGCATGGCGCTGTCGAGCGCGCAGTCGATGCGATGCGTCAAGGCGCGGCGGACTATCTGGTCAAACCCTTCGAACCTAAAGCCTTGCTGGATCTGGTCGCGCGGCATGCGCTCGGCAATATTGGCACGAGCGAAAGTGAAGGCCCGATTGCGGTCGAGCCAGCAAGCGCCCAACTGCTTGAATTGGCCTCACGAGTCGCACGCAGCGATTCCACCGTTTTGATCTCCGGCGAATCCGGCACTGGTAAAGAAGTGCTGGCGCGTTACATTCATCAGCAATCCCATCGCGCCAGTCAGCCGTTCATCGCGATCAACTGTGCCGCGATCCCGGACAACATGCTCGAAGCAACGCTGTTCGGCCATGAGAAGGGGTCGTTCACCGGCGCCATCGCCGCGCAGGCTGGCAAGTTTGAACAGGCTGACGGCGGCACGCTGTTGCTCGACGAAATCTCCGAAATGCCGCTCGGCTTGCAAGCCAAACTGCTGCGCGTGTTGCAGGAGCGTGAGGTCGAGCGCGTCGGTGCGCGTAAACCGATTGCCCTGGATATTCGCGTGGTTGCCACCACCAACCGCGATCTGGCGGGCGAAGTGGCGGCGGGGCGTTTCCGCGAAGATCTTTTTTACCGTTTGTCGGTTTTCCCCCTGGCCTGGCGTCCACTTCGCGAACGCACTGCCGATATCCTGCCGCTGGCCGAAAGGCTGTTGGCCAAACACGTCAATAAAATGAAGCATGCGGCGGCGAAACTCTCGCCTGAAGCGCAAGCGTGCCTGACCGCTTACCCGTGGCCGGGCAATGTGCGAGAACTGGATAACGCGATTCAGCGCGCGTTGATTCTGCAGCAGGGCGGCCTGATTCAGCCGCAGGATTTTTGCCTGGCCGGTCCCGTGACGTACACCGCGATGCCTGTCACCGCGCCAGTGTCAGCGGTGCTTCGCGAGGTGGAAATCGAAGCGGATTCGGCTGGCGCCCTGGGCGATGACCTGCGCCGCCGGGAGTTTCAGATGATCATCGATACCCTGCGTGCCGAACGTGGGCGCCGCAAGGAAGCTGCGGAAAAACTCGGCATCAGCCCGCGCACCCTGCGCTACAAACTGGCGCAAATGCGCGATGCAGGGATGGACGTCGAAGGTTATCTGTTCGCCACCTGACGTCTGGCGCAATGATTTGAAAACGCTTTTCTGAAAGGGGTGCCCATGAGCTGGCACCCTTGTTGCTAATACCTGTGTACCCGCCGAGTGAGTGTCAAAAAATTGCGGGCCGCCCAAGAGAGTAGACCATGAGCCAAGGTATTGAATTTAATCGGTTGATGATGGACATGAAGGCCATGAAATTGGACGCCATGTCTGCACCGAAATCGACGACCGCTGTCCCTGAACTGGCGGGCAGCAGCTTTTCCGACATGCTCGGTCAGGCGATCAATAAGGTCAGCGATACCCAGCAGGCGTCGACTCAGTTGGCCAACGCATTCGAAGTGGGCAAGAGCGGCGTCGATCTGACGGACGTGATGGTCGCTTCGCAAAAAGCCAGCGTGTCGTTCCAGGCTCTGACCCAGGTGCGTAACAAGCTGGTTCAGGCTTATCAAGACATCATGCAGATGCCGGTTTAAGGACGAGATTGAGTCATGGCAGAAGCAGTCGCCGATAACGTTCCGGCCAAGGCCACCCCGATAGACGGCAAACCGCCGTTGTTCGGCCTGTCCTTCCTGGAAAACCTCTCCGAGATGACCATGCTGCGTCAGGTGGGCCTGTTGGTCGGCCTGGCTGCGAGCGTGGCGATTGGCTTTGCCGTGGTGCTGTGGTCGCAGCAGCCGGATTACCGTCCGTTGTACGGCAGCCTTGCCGGTATGGACGCCAAGCAGGTCATGGACACCCTGGCCTCTGCCGACATTCCCTACACCGTTGAACCGAATTCCGGCGCCTTGCTGGTCAAGGCCGATGACCTGTCCCGTGCGCGGATGAAACTCGCCGCTGCTGGTGTCACTCCTAGCGACGGCAACATCGGTTTCGAAATCCTCGACAAGGAACAGGGTCTGGGCACCAGTCAGTTCATGGAAGCGACGCGTTACCGTCGTGGCCTCGAAGGTGAACTGGCGCGGACCATTTCCAGCCTGAACAACGTCAAGGGTGCCCGCGTGCACCTGGCAATTCCGAAGAGTTCGGTGTTTGTGCGTGATGAGCGCAAGCCGAGCGCTTCGGTATTGGTCGAGTTGTACTCCGGTCGTTCGCTGGAGCCAGGTCAGGTTATCGCGATCATCAACCTGGTGGCGACCTCCGTTCCCGAGTTGAGCAAATCGCAGATCACCGTCGTCGATCAGAAGGGCAACCTGCTCTCCGATCAGGCGGAGAACTCCGAAATGACCATGGCCGGCAAGCAGTTCGATTACAGCCGCCGCATGGAAAGCATGCTCACCCAGCGCGTGCACAACATTCTGCAACCGGTACTGGGCAACGATCGCTACAAGGCTGAAGTTTCGGCCGATATCGATTTCAATGCGGTCGAGTCGACCGCCGAGCAGTTCAACCCGGATCAACCAGCGTTGCGCAGCGAGCAGTCGGTCAACGAGCAGCGCACCGCCAGCAATGGCCCGCAAGGTGTGCCGGGTGCCCTGAGCAACCAGCCACCGTCGCCAGCCTCGGCACCGCAAACCACCGGTGGCGCCGCCGCGCCGGCCGCCATGGTGCAGCCAGGTCAGCCATTGGTTGACGCCAACGGCCAGCAGATCATGGATCCGGCCACCGGCCAGCCGATGCTCGCGCCGTACCCGGCCGACAAGCGTCAGCAATCGACCAAGAACTTCGAACTCGATCGTTCCATCAGCCATACCAAGCAGCAGCAGGGTCGCCTGAATCGCCTGTCGGTGTCGGTGGTGGTCGACGATCAGGTCAAGGTCAACGCGGCCAACGGCGAAACCAGCCGTGCGCCGTGGAGCGCCGACGAATTGGCGCGCTTCACCCGTCTGGTCCAGGACGCCGTCGGTTTCGACGCCAGTCGTGGCGACAGCGTCAGTGTGATCAACATGCCGTTCTCTGCCGAGCGCGGCGAAGTGATTGCCGATATTCCGTTCTACTCCCAGCCATGGTTCTGGGACATCGTCAAACAAGTGCTGGGTGTGTTGTTCATCCTGGTGCTGGTGTTTGGTGTGCTGCGTCCGGTGCTCAACAACATCACCGGCGGCGGCAAAGGCAAGGAGCTGGCCGGTCTTGGCAGCGACGTGGAACTCGGTGGCATGGGCGGCCTGGACGGCGAACTTTCCAACGACCGCGTGAGCCTCGGTGGTCCGCAGAGCATTCTGTTGCCGAGCCCGAGTGAGGGTTATGACGCGCAACTGAATGCAATCAAGAGTCTGGTGGCAGAAGACCCGGGTCGCGTGGCCCAGGTCGTGAAAGAGTGGATTAACGCAGATGAGTGATAACCGAGCCGCTGTCGCTAAACTGTCCCGGGTCGACAAAGCCGCAATTCTGCTGCTGTCCCTGGGTTCGACCGATGCTGCGCAAGTGCTGCGCCACATGGGCCCGAAAGAGGTTCAGCGTGTGGGCGTGGCCATGGCGCAGATGGGCAACGTCCATCGCGAACAGGTCGAGCAGGTCATGAGCGAGTTCGTCGACATCGTCGGCGACCAGACCAGCCTGGGCGTCGGTTCCGACGACTACGTGCGCAAAATGCTCACCCAGGCCCTGGGTGAAGACAAGGCCAACGGCCTGATCGACCGCATCCTGCTCGGTGGCAACACCAGTGGCCTCGACAGCCTGAAATGGATGGAACCGCGCGCGGTTGCTGATGTGATCCGCTACGAACACCCGCAGATCCAGGCAATCGTGGTCGCATACCTCGACCCGGATCAGGCCGGTGAAGTACTCGGCAACTTCGACCACAAGGTGCGTCTGGACATCATCCTGCGCGTCTCGTCGTTGAACACCGTACAGCCTGCGGCGTTGAAAGAACTCAACCAGATTCTCGAGAAGCAGTTCTCTGGCAACTCGAATGCCTCGCGCACCACCCTGGGTGGCATCAAGCGTGCGGCCGACATCATGAACTTCCTCGACAGCTCGATCGAAGGCCAGCTCATGGACTCGATCCGCGAAGTCGACGAAGACCTGTCCGGTCAGATCGAAGACCTCATGTTCGTGTTCAACAACCTTGCCGATGTCGACGACCGTGGCATTCAGGCGTTGCTGCGCGAAGTGTCTTCCGACGTGCTGGTACTGGCCCTCAAGGGTTCGGACGAAGGCGTCAAAGAAAAGATCTTCAAGAACATGTCCAAACGTGCCGCCGAACTGTTGCGCGACGACCTCGAGGCCAAAGGCCCGGTACGCGTCAGCGACGTCGAAACCGCGCAGAAGGAAATCCTCACCATCGCCCGCCGTATGGCCGAAGCCGGAGAAATCGTCCTCGGTGGCAAGGGCGGCGAGGAAATGATCTAAGCCCATGGACAAGCACGACGACGATGTGACGGATCTGATCCGTGCCCGCGATGTCCGTGGTTTCGAATCCTGGGCATTGCCCAGCTTCGATCCGCCGAAGCCGGAACCCGAGCCAGAGCCGGAACCCGAACCGCCGGAAATGGAAGAGGTGCCGCTGGAAGAAGTCCAGCCACTGACCCTGGAAGAACTCGAAAGCATCCGTCAGGAGGCTTACAACGAGGGCTTTGGCATCGGCGAAAAGGAAGGTTTTCACAGCGCGACCCTCAAGGTCCGTCAGGAAGCTGAAGTGGCGCTGGCGGCAAAGCTGGCCAGCCTTGAGCAGTTGATGGCGAACCTGTTCGAACCGATCGCTGAGCAAGACACGCAGATCGAAAAGTCGCTGGTCGACCTCGTGCAACACATCACCAAACAGGTGATCAAGCGCGAACTGGCCATCGACTCCAGCCAGATCGAACACGTCATGCGCGATGCGCTCAAGCTGTTGCCGCTGGGCGTGGAAAACGTGCGTCTGTACGTCAATCCGCAGGACTTCGAACAGGCCAAGGCCTTGCGCGAACGTCATGAGGAAAGCTGGCGCATCGTCGAAGACGAATCGCTGTTGCCGGGTGGCTGTCGGGTTGAAACCGAGCACAGCCGCATCGATGCCAGCATTGAAACCCGCGTCGCTCAGGTCATGGCGAAATTATTCGATCAGTTGCACGAGCAGGCTTTGCACCCGGCTGAAGCGGATCTGACCCTGGATATTCCAGAAGACGTAAAACCGGCGGCCACGCCTGAAGAGCCGCTCGCGGACGCACCCGATGCGCCTTGAACGCACCAGTTTCGCCAAACGCCTGGGCAGTTACGCCGAGGCGGTCGAGATTGCCGGCGCGCCGATTCTCGAAGGCCGCCTGCTGCGCATGGTCGGCCTCACCCTTGAGGCCGAAGGCCTGCGCGCGGCCATGGGCACGCGCTGCCTGGTGATCAATGACGACAGCTACCACCCGTCCCAGGTGGAAGCGGAAGTCATGGGCTTTTCCGGCAGCAAAGTCTTCCTGATGCCGGTCGGCAGCGTCGCTGGTATTGCCCCGGGCGCCCGCGTGGTGCCACTGGCTGATACCGGTCGTTTGCCGATGGGCATGAGCATGCTCGGTCGCGTCCTCGACGGCGCCGGTCGTGCGCTGGACGGCAAGGGCGGGATGAAGGCCGAAGATTGGGTGCCGATGGATGGCCCGACGATCAACCCGCTCAACCGTGACCCGATCAGCGTGCCGCTGGACGTCGGTATCCGTTGCATCAACGGTTTGCTGACGGTCGGTCGCGGTCAGCGTCTGGGTCTGTTCGCTGGTACCGGTGTCGGTAAATCGGTATTGCTGGGCATGATGACGCGCTTCACCGAGGCCGACATTATCGTCGTTGGCCTGATCGGTGAGCGGGGTCGAGAAGTTAAGGAATTCATCGAGCACAGCCTCGGTGAGGAAGGCCTCAAGCGTTCCGTTGTCGTCGCATCTCCGGCGGACGATGCGCCGTTGATGCGTTTGCGCGCCGCGATGTACTGCACGCGGATCGCCGAGTATTTTCGCGACAAGGGCAAGAACGTCTTGTTGCTGATGGATTCGCTGACCCGTTTCGCTCAGGCTCAGCGGGAAATCGCTCTGGCCATCGGCGAGCCGCCAGCGACCAAGGGTTATCCGCCATCGGTGTTCGCCAAGTTGCCGAAACTGGTTGAGCGCGCGGGTAATGCGGAGAAGGGCGGCGGTTCGATTACCGCGTTCTACACCGTCTTGTCCGAAGGCGATGATCAGCAGGACCCGATTGCCGACTCGGCCCGAGGCGTGCTCGACGGCCACATCGTGCTGTCCAGGCGTCTGGCCGAAGAGGGGCACTATCCGGCCATTGATATCGAAGCGTCGATCAGCCGGGTAATGCCTGCCGTGGTTTCGCCGGATCACATGCAGCGCGCGCAATACTTCAAACAGCTGTGGTCGCGCTATCAGCAGAGTCGCGATCTGATCAGCGTCGGCGCCTACGTGGCCGGCGGCGACCGCGAGACCGATCTGGCGATCTCCTTGCAACCGCAGCTGGTCCGATACCAGCGTCAGGGCCTCAACGACAAAATCAACATGGGCGAAAGCCAGGCTTACCTCGAAACCCTGTTTGCCCCCGCGGCGGGCGGCTAATCGGTCATGGCCACCGTCAGTCGAGCCGCGCGTCTGGCGCCGGTGGTGGACATGGCCGAGCAGGCCGAGAAAACCGCCGTGCAACGGTTGGGCTATTTTCAGGGCCAGGTGAAGGTCGCTGAAAGCAAACTGGCCGACCTCAATGCCTTTCGTCTGGATTACTCGCAGCAATGGATCGTGCGCGGCAGCACCGGCGTGAGCGGGCAATGGCTGCTCGGCTTTCAGGGCTTTCTGGCGCAGCTCGACACGGCGGTTGATCAGCAGCGACAGAGCCTGGTCTGGCACCAGAACAAGCTCGACAAGGCCCGTGAGGAATGGCAACAGGCGTTCGCCAAGGTCGAAGGCTTGCGCAAGCTGGTGCAGCGTTATCGCGAAGAGGCGCAACGCCTTGAAGACAAGCGCGAGCAGAAGTTGCTTGATGAATTGTCGCAGCGTTTACCGCGGCAGAATCCGTTTTAAAACAAAATCAAAAGATCGCAGCCTTCGGCAGCTCCTACAGAGGATCAGTGTAGGAGCTGCCGAAGGCTGCGATCTTTTGATCTGGCTTCTAACCTTGCCGCAACCCTGTGCAAGTGCTAAACCTTGTACAGGTTCGTCAATGACAAGGAAGCCAGTCAATGTCAGTCGTTGCAGAAGTCTCTCCGGATGGGAAGAAACTTAAAATCTCGGTCAAAGGCCGATTCGATTTCGGCAAACATCAAGAATTTCGCAATTCTTATGAGCGCGTCGATCCAGAGCCCAATTCCTATGAACTGGATCTGAAAGAAACCACTTATCTGGACAGTTCCGCCTTGGGCATGTTGCTGCTCTTACGTGACCACGCGGGTGGTGATGATTCAGATATTCGGGTCGTCAATCCGAATTCAGATGTGCGCAAGATCCTCGCCATCTCCAATTTCGACAAACTCTTCGACATCAGTTGACGGCCATGCAGGCGCAAGAGCCGTTGACCATCCTGATCGCCGAAGACAGCGCCGCCGATCGTTTATTGCTGTCGACCATCGTCCGCCGCCAGGGTCACGAAGTCCTGACGGCGGCCAACGGTGCCGAAGCGGTCGAGCTGTTTCGTCGGCAACAACCCGATCTGGTGCTGATGGACGCGATGATGCCGGTGATGGACGGCTTCGAGGCGGCACGGCAGATCAAGGCACTGGCGGGCGAAACGCTGGTGCCGATCATCTTCCTCACCTCGCTCACCGAAAGCGAAGCGCTGGCCCGTTGCCTGGACGCCGGTGGTGACGACTTTCTGGCGAAGCCCTACAACCAGGTGATCCTTGCCGCCAAAATCAAGGCGATGGATCGCTTGCGCCGTTTGCAGGCAACCGTGCTGCAACAGCGCGACCTGATCGCCAAGCACCACGATTACCTGCTCAACGAACAGCGCGTGGCCAAAGCGGTGTTCGATAAGGTCGCGCATTCCGGCTGCCTGAGTGCCGCGAATATTCGCTACCTGCAATCGCCGTACGCGCTGTTCAACGGCGACTTGCTGCTGGCGGCGTACACGCCGGCGGGCGACATGCATGTGCTGCTCGGCGATTTCACCGGTCACGGGCTGCCGGCAGCAGTGGGCGCCATGCCGCTCGCCGAAGTCTTCTACGGCATGACCGCCAAGGGCTACGGCCTGGCGGAAACCCTGCGCGAGATGAATGCCAAGCTCAAACGGATCCTGCCGGTGGACATGTTCTGCTGCGCCACGCTGCTGTGCCTGAGTTTTCAGCGGCGTTCGGTCGAGGTGTGGAACGGCGGCATGCCTGACGGTTATCTGCATCGGATTGCCACTGGCGAGCGTGTGCCACTGGCCGCGCGGCACTTACCGCTAGGGGTGCTGAGCGCGCAATCGTTCGACGACCGTACGGAAGTGCATCCGATGGCCGTCGGTGATCGGGTGTTTCTGTTATCGGACGGGGTGATCGACACCAGTGATGTCAACGATCAGTTGTTCGGCGTCGAGCGTTTGCAGCAGGTGTTCGCCGCCAATCGCGAGCCGGATCGCTTGTTCGAGGATATCGAGCAGGCGCTGCAGGATTTTCGCGGTGAGGCGCGCGACGACGTCAGCATGGTCGAGGTCAGCCTGCTGGAGCCGGCGCAGGTCAGTCCATCGGCGCCGGTGTATTCCGACAGCGGCCAGTCGTGCCCGCTCGACTGGTCGGTGAGTTTCGAATTCCGCGGTGCCACGCTGAAGCGCTTCAATCCCTTGCCGTACCTGCTGCAGTTGCTGCTTGAGGTGCATGGGCTGCGGACGCAGAGTGGTGCTTTGTACAGCGTGCTTGCGGAGTTGTACTCCAATGCGCTGGAGCATGGCGTGCTGGGTCTGGATTCCAGTCTCAAGCGCGATGCGGCGGGTTTCGCTCGCTACTATCAGCAGCGCAATGATCGTCTGGAGGCGTTGCAGGATGGTTTCGTGCGCGTGCATTTGCAGGTGCAGCCACTAGGCGAGGGCGGTTGTCTGGTGATTCGGGTTGAAGACAGCGGCAAGGGCTTTGATGTGGCGCGGGTCATGGAACGGCCGCTGGACGGTGTCCGTTTGTCGGGACGCGGCGTCAGTCTGGTCCGGCAATTGGGGCGCAACGCCAGTTGGTCGGACGAAGGTCGTAGTGCCCGCGTGGAGTTTTCCTGGGAGGTTGAGGCATAATCCGCGCAATTCTTGATCAAGGAGTGAACAAGTGACTGACACACATATTGATCGCGAGGCGCTGAGCGTACTGCGCGAAGTCATGGAGGAGGGTTATCCAGAGCTTCTGGATACCTTTCTGGCGGATTCCGAAAGTCGCTTGGGCGAGTTGCAAAAGACCTCTGATACCAAGGTGTTGTCGGAAGTTGCCCATAGTTTCAAGGGCAGCGCCAGCAACATGGGAGCTGTCCGCTTGGCGGCGCTCTGCCAGGAACTCGAATCGGACGCCAAAGACAAGAGCCCGGCGGAAATAGTCAAACTGGTCGCTGAGATCAGCGGCGAATTTGCTGAAGTTCGCCCGGTTTACGAAAGCGAAAAGCATCCCGCTCACACGCACTGATCCCGCCGTCCGGCGCTTTTCTCAAGCGTCGGACAAAACTGGCCCGGCACTTGCAGTTATCTCCGCAACTGTACCTACGATCCCAGTGCAGCGGAGACCGTTTCATGCCTGCGACCCCCAACATCCTTCTTCAGAATGCCGCACAGGCCAAGGCGCAAGCCGCCTCGGCCAAAACGTCGGCTATGGCCGTAGACACTGGGGATAAAGCCTCTAGCTTCGCTAAAGTGTTCGCCGATCAGGGATCGAGCAAGCCTGTCGCCACCGCTGAGAATTCGTCCAAGTCGCTACGCGACAAGATCGCTGACAACGGCGGCAAAAAGGACATTGGCAAAGATCCGTCTGCCGCTGCGCAACCGGCGGTTGCCGATAGCGGCAACGACTTGCCTGCCGATAAAACTGCGGCAACTGATGACACCACCGCCAGCAGTGACGACAGCACGGACACTTCCCAGCCCCCGGTGGTTGATGCCGCGCCGGTTGACCCGACGCTTGATCCAGCATTGGTCGCCGCTGTGCAGCCTGTGGTCACGGCACCCGTGGCGCAGACCCCGGCTGTCGCAGCCCCGGCCCTACCAGACACCGAAACCCCGGCACTTGCCGCGTTGCCGGGTATGGTCAAAGATCCGGCGCCGGCCACCGACAGCGATTTCGACCCGTCTGCCGATCCGCTCGACTCGATGCCCGCCGTGCGCATGGCGATGGAGCAGGGCGGGCATATTTCCGCTGCCAGCCAGGCGCAACCGAAAGCGTCGCCCGCTCAGGCTCAGGCCGACGGCGAATTGACTGCGGCACAGAACTTCGCTGCCGGCATGGCCAGCATGCTCGACGTGCAAGCCGACAAGGACAGCACCAGCCAGGGTGGCGAGAAAGCGTTCAGCGGCTTGATCGACGATGGCCTAAAAGACCTTAAAGCCGCGACCAGCGATACCCGCGTGGATGACTTCGCCAACCGTCTGGCGGCACTGACGCAAGCTGCTACGCCGAAGACCGCGAATGCCGTGCCGGTGAACCAGCCGATCGCCATGCATCAGAGCGGCTGGACCGAAGAAATCGTCAACCGCGTCATGTATCTGTCGAGCGCCAATCTGAAGGCGGCAGATATTCAATTGCAACCGGCCGAGCTGGGGCGATTGGACATTCGCGTCAACATGGTCCCGGATCAACAGACGCAAGTGACGTTTATGAGCGCGCATCCAAGCGTGCGTGAAGCGCTCGACGGGCAGATGCATCGCCTGCGCGATATGTTCAACCAGCAGGGCATGGGCCAGGTCGACGTCAATGTCTCCGACCAGAACCGTGGCTGGCAGGGGCAGCAGGGTCAGGAGCAAGCGCAACAGGGGCAAAGTGGTCGTACCAGCGCTGCCGGCGGTCGTCTCGATGCGGCGGATGAAGAATTGGCGCCTGCCGCCATTGCTGAAGCCGCTGCGCAAACCACCAGCGTGATCGGCAGCAGCGCGGTCGACTATTACGCCTGATCAAATCAAGAGCCCCTCACCCTAGCCCTCTCCCATAGGGAGAGGGGACTGATTGGGGGATGCTCGCAAATTACGCCGACCTGATACTTCTGCCGTGAATCCATAATCGACTCGGTGTATCAGGTCGATGTTTCACGGCAGAGCCCCTCACCCTAGCCCTCTCCCAGGAGGAGAGGTGACTGATCGGGGGATGCTCGCGAAGTACGCCGACCGGACACTTCTGCTGTGAATCCATAATCGACTTGATCTTTCAGGTCGATGCTTCACGGCAGAGCCCCTCACCCTCACCCTAGCCCTCTCCCAGAGGAAAAGGGGGACTGATTGGGGGATGCTCGCGAAGTACGCCAACCGGACGCTTCGGCTGTGAATCCATGATCGACTCGGTACTTCAGGTCGACGTATCACGACAAAACAACTCGGTCGGCCCCCTCTCCCTCCGGGAGAGGGCTGGGGTGAGGGTGCCTTTGACTTCAGCGTTGTCTCCACCACCACCGACACTTCTGGCATAACACTTGCTCTTGCCTTGCCGTGCGACTGTGAAAACCCGATTAGTGACGGATTATTGGCATGGCGAAGAGCGAAACAGCAGCAGTGAAAGACCCCGCAACCAAAGGCAAACTCAAGCTGATCATTGTGATCGTGCTGGCGTTGCTGCTGGCCATTGGCGCATCCGTGGGGGCGACCTGGTTCTTCATGCACAGCGCCCAGAGCAAGCCTGCCGAGGCCGCCGATGCAGCGCCCGTCGGCAAGCAGCCAGCGATTTTCGAGCCGATGGCGCCGGCGTTTGTTGCCAACTACAACCAGAACGGCCGTCAGCGCTACATGCAGGTGAGCATCACCATGCTGGCGCGTAATCAGGCCGATCTGGAAGCACTCAAAGTGCACATGCCGGTGATCCGCAACAACCTGGTGATGCTCTTCTCCGGTCAGGATTTCGCCACCTTGGCGACCCCGGTCGGCCAAGAGATGTTGCGCCAGAAGGCCACAGCCAGCGTCCAGGAAGTGGCGCAGAAAGAGCTGGGCAAAGTGGTGATCGAACAGTTGCTTTTCACTAATTTCGTACTGCAGTAGGAACACGACATGGCCGTGCAGGATCTGCTGTCCCAGGATGAAATCGACGCGCTGTTGCATGGCGTCGACGATGGTCTGGTACAGACCGATAACGCTGCCGAACCCGGCAGTGTCAAAAGCTACGACCTGACCAGCCAGGATCGCATCGTCCGTGGACGCATGCCGACTCTGGAAATGATCAACGAGCGTTTTGCCCGCTACACCCGCATCAGCATGTTCAACATGCTGCGCCGCTCGGCGGACGTTGCCGTCGGTGGCGTGCAGGTGATGAAGTTCGGCGAATACGTGCACTCGCTGTACGTACCGACCAGCCTCAACCTGGTGAAGATCAAACCGTTGCGCGGCACCGCGCTGTTCATCCTCGACGCCAAACTGGTGTTCAAACTGGTGGACAACTTCTTCGGCGGCGACGGCCGTCACGCCAAGATCGAAGGGCGTGAATTCACCCCGACCGAACTGCGTGTAGTGCGCATGGTGCTGGAGCAGGCTTTCGTCGATTTGAAAGAAGCCTGGCAGGCAATCATGGAAGTCAATTTCGAGTACATCAACTCGGAAGTGAACCCGGCCATGGCCAACATCGTCGGCCCGAGCGAAGCGATCGTGGTCTCCACCTTCCACATCGAACTCGATGGCGGTGGCGGTGACCTGCACGTGACCATGCCGTACTCGATGATCGAGCCGGTGCGCGAAATGCTCGACGCCGGTTTCCAGTCGGACCTCGACGATCAGGACGAGCGTTGGGTCAACGCGCTGCGCCAGGACGTACTCGATGTCGACGTGCCGATCGGTGCCACCGTGGCCCGCCGCCAGTTGAAACTGCGCGACATCCTGCACATGCAGCCGGGGGATGTGATCCCGGTCGAGATGCCGGAAGAAATGATCATGCGCGCCAACGGCGTACCGGCCTTCAAGGTCAAGATGGGCTCGCACAAAGGCAACCTCGCGTTGCAAGTGATCGAGCCGATCGAGCGTCGCTGAAGCGGCGTTCCAACCCCCCCAAGCATTTAACTGAATTTTTGCCCGCCGAGGACAAATGATGAACGACGATATGAACGCCCAGGACGACCAGGCACTGGCTGACGAATGGGCTGCTGCCCTGGAAGAAACCGGTGATGGTCAAGCTGACATCGACGCGCTGCTGGCCGCCGATGCAGCCAGCGGCTCGCGTCTGCCGATGGAAGAGTTCGGCAGTGTGCCGAAGAACAACGACCCGGTGACCCTCGACGGCCCGAACCTGGACGTGATCCTCGACATCCCGGTATCGATATCGATGGAAGTGGGCAGCACCGACATCAACATCCGCAACCTGCTGCAACTCAACCAGGGTTCGGTGATCGAGCTCGATCGTCTGGCCGGCGAACCGCTGGACGTGCTGGTCAACGGCACCCTGATCGCGCACGGCGAAGTAGTAGTGGTCAACGAAAAGTTCGGCATCCGCCTGACCGACGTGATCAGCCCAAGCGAACGCATCAAGAAGCTGCGCTGAGTGAAACGGTTTCTCTGGGCTTTGCTGGCATTGCCATTGAGCGTGCTGGCCGCCGAGCCGTCGACAGCCACCACAGTGCCTGCCGCCACCGCGCCGATGGTCAACAGCGGCGTGGCCGGGCAACTGACGCAACTGGTATTCGGCCTGTTGCTGGTGCTGGGGTTGATCTTCTTCCTCGCCTGGCTGTTGCGCCGAGTGCAGCAGGCAGGGCCGGCGGGCAAGGGGCAGGTGATCGAGCTGATCGGTTCGCGCGCGCTCGGGCCGCGTGACCGGTTGATGTTGGTGCAAGTCGGCAACGAGCAGATTCTGCTCGGTCTCAGTCCCGGCACCATCACCGCGCTGCATGTGCTCAAGGAGCCGGTGCCAGTGCCCAGCACCAGTGAAAAAGCCACTCCGGATTTTGCCCAGCAGTTGCTGAAGATACTCGGCAAGGATCAGAAGGATACGAAGTAATGGGTGCGTTACGCATCGTCTTGACGCTGGCCCTGATGCTGGCCGCGCCGCTGGCGTTCGCCGCCGATCCGTTGTCGATCCCGGCGATCACGCTGGGCACCAACGCCGATGGCGCGCAGGAATATTCGGTCAGTCTGCAGATCCTGCTGATCATGACCGCCCTGAGCTTCATCCCGGCGGCCGTGATTCTGATGACCAGTTTCACCCGGATCATCATCGTCTTCTCGATCCTGCGTCAGGCCCTCGGTCTGCAACAGACGCCGTCGAACCAGATCCTCACCGGCATGGCGCTGTTCCTCACCATGTTCATCATGGCCCCGGTGTTCGACCGGGTGAACAAGGACGCGCTGCAACCGTATCTGGCGGAAACGCTCACTGCGCAACAAGCCGTGGAAAAGGCTCAGGTGCCGATCAAGGACTTCATGCTCGCGCAGACCCGCACCAGTGATCTGGAGCTGTTCATGCGCCTGTCCAAGCGCACCGACATCGCCACGCCGGATCAGGCACCGCTGACCATTCTGGTGCCGGCGTTCGTCACCTCCGAGCTCAAAACCGCGTTCCAGATCGGCTTCATGATCTTCATTCCGTTCCTGATCATCGACCTCGTCGTGGCCAGTGTGCTGATGGCGATGGGTATGATGATGCTGTCGCCGCTGATCATCTCGCTGCCGTTCAAGATCATGCTGTTCGTGCTGGTCGATGGCTGGGCGCTGATTATCGGCACCCTGGCCAGCAGTTTTGGAGGTGTCTCGCCATGACGCCGGAAGTTGCGGTCGATATCTTTCGTGAAGCCCTTTGGCTGACCACATTGATGGTCGCGATTCTGGTAGTGCCGAGCCTGTTGGTCG
The DNA here is from genome assembly GCF_000783395.1 of Pseudomonas chlororaphis. Lineage (GTDB taxonomy): Bacteria > Pseudomonadota > Gammaproteobacteria > Pseudomonadales > Pseudomonadaceae > Aquipseudomonas > Aquipseudomonas chlororaphis_H. The sequence goes on from NZ_JSFK01000015.1 coordinate 132,882, forward strand.
GCTTGCTGGTGGCGATGTTCCAGGCCGCGACCCAGATCAACGAACAGACCCTGAGCTTCCTGCCGCGTCTGCTGGTGATGCTGGTGACGTTGATCATCGGTGGTCCGTGGATCGTGCAGACGTTCATGGAATACATCATTCAGTTGTACAAAAACATCCCGATGGTCATCGGCTAAGCCATGCAATCGCTGCTTCAGCTGACCGACACCCAGATCAGTACCTGGGTGGCGTCGTTCATGTTGCCGCTGTTTCGCGTCGCCTCGATGCTGATGGTGATGCCAGTGTTCGGCACGACGTTGGTGTCGCGGCGGATACGCCTGTATTTCGCCGTGGCGATCACCGTGTGTATTGCCCCGAGCCTGCCGCCGATGCCGGCGGTCAGCCCGCTGGATCTGAGTGGCTTGATGTTGATTGCCGAACAGATCCTCGTCGGTGCGGTGCTCGGGTTTTCCCTGCAACTGTTTTTCCAGGCGTTTGCCGTGGCCGGGCAGATCGTCGCCATCCAGATGGGCATGGGTTTCGCCTCGATGGTCGACCCGGCCAACGGTGTCTCGGTGGCAGTGATCGGACAGTTCTTCACCATGCTGGTGACTTTGTTGTTCCTGTCGATGAACGGCCACCTGGTGGTCTTCGAAGTCCTCACTGAAAGCTTCACCACGCTACCGGTCGGCAGCGGTCTGATGACCGCGCATTACTGGGAGCTGGCCGGCAAACTCGGCTGGGTCCTGGGTGCGGCGTTGCTGCTGGTATTGCCGGCGGTCACTGCGCTGCTGGTGGTCAACATCGCGTTTGGCGTGATGACCCGCGCGGCGCCACAACTGAACATTTTCTCCATCGGTTTTCCGCTGACCCTGGTGCTTGGCCTGTTTATTGTCTGGGTCGGGCTGGCGGACATTCTCAATCAGTACCAGCCGCTGGCCACTGAAGCCTTGCAACTGTTACGCGAACTGGCACGGGCGCGCTGAGTCATGGCAGAGAGCGAAAGCGGTCAGGACAAAACAGAAGACCCCACGGAGAAACGTAAAAAGGACTCCCGTGAGAAGGGCGAGATTGCCCGTTCCAAAGAACTCAACACCCTGGCCGTGACCATGGCCGGTGCCGGTGCGCTGCTGGTGTTCGGCGGCATGCTCGCCGAAGACCTGATGGAACTGATGCGCCTGAACTTCACGCTGTCGCGCGAAGTGATCATGGATCAGGGTTCCATGGGGGCGTTCCTGTTGCAGTCGGGCCAGATGGCGCTGTTGGCGATCCAGCCAATCATGATCACCCTGTTACTGGCGGCGCTGATCGGGCCGATTTCCCTCGGTGGCTGGCTGTTTGCGGCGGGCTCCCTGGCCCCTAAGTTCAGCCGGATGAACCCCGCTGCAGGCCTGAAACGGATGTTTTCGTTCAAGTCAGTGATCGAGTTGCTCAAGGCGCTGGCCAAGTTTCTGATCACTTTAGGTGTGGCGCTGGTGGTGTTGTCGGCGGACGTCGATGACTTTTTGCGGATCGCCCACGAGCCGCTTGAAATGGCGATCATCCACAGCGTCACGCTGGTCGGCTGGAGCACCTTGTGGCTGGCCTGCGGCCTGATCATCATTGCCGCCGTCGACGTGCCGGTACAGCTCTGGGAAGCCCACAAGAAACTGCTGATGACCAAGCAGGAAGTGCGCGACGAGCACAAGGATCAGGAGGGTCGCCCGGAGGTCAAACAGCGCATCCGCCAGACCCAGCGCGAAATGTCCCAACGCCGCATGATGGCGGCGATTCCCGACGCCGACGTGGTCATCACCAACCCGACCCACTACGCCGTCGCGCTCAAGTACGACTCGGAGAAGGGCGGGGCGCCGATGCTGATTGCCAAGGGCAGCGACTTCCTCGCGCTGAAAATCCGCGAAATCGCCGTGGCCAACAACGTCATGCTGCTTGAGTCGCCGGGGCTGGCGCGTTCGATTTACTACTCCACCGAACTGGATCAGGAAATCCCTGGTGGGCTGTATCTGGCGGTTGCGCAGGTACTGGCCTACGTCTACCAGATCCGCCAGTTCCGTGCGGGCAAGGGCAAGCGCCCGGATCCGCTCAAGGACGACTTGCCGATTCCGCCGGATCTGCGCCGCGATTCCTGACGTTGCTGTGCAGCCTTTGGTCTGAGATTCCCCTTTACTGTCAACTCTGACAGGTGCGCTCGCCGTGATTTTGCAGTTTGATGCAAGGTGCTGTCGCGCGCTGGCGCGGCCGGGCGGGCGAGTGCAAGGGAGCAAGGCAATGAAAGGTATTTTCAGCAGTTATGATGAAAAAACCGGCAAAGGCACCATCAGGCCGAAGCCATCCGGACGATGCCTTTCCTTTGCTGAGGCCACGGGTTTTTTTCTGACCGCCAAAGAGTACCGATTCAGCATTCCATTGGCTGATGCCCAACAGGCGAACGTCAAAGTGGGCGGCGAGGTCGAGTTCGAGTTGCCCAAAAGCAAAAATGGAAAAGTGAAAATCCTCCGGTATTGAGCAATCGATCGCAAAGCGGCTGAGAACGGGGCGGCGGTTTTTTATGATCGTTCCCACGCTCTGCGTGGGAATGCCTCAACGGACGCTCCGCGTTCGGCTCTGGATGGGACGCAGAGCGTCCCGGGCTGCGTCCCCACGCGGAGCGTGGGGACGATCATTGAGGCCGCTAGTTCGGCAAATCCAGATTATCCATCACCCGATTCACCGCCAGCTCGCCGAGCATGATCAGTTGCGCGATCCCCAACAGCGTCCTGCGTTGCGACGCGGGTATGAGATGGGCGAAGTCATGGGCGATGGTTCTGGCTGAGGCGAGGGTTTCGCTGGCATCGGCCAGCAGCTCCTCGTTTTTGAAGTCGGCGGTGACGGCATACATCCGGCGGGTTTTACGCGGTGGTGGCGTGGAGCCGGGTGGGCAGAGGTAATGGTCGAGCGCGCGCTCGGCGGCGTCGTTGAGTTTTTTTGAATCGAGGGATTCGTAGGGCGAGGCGAGATCGGTTTCGGGTGGGTTGGGTGTTGGTTTGATCATGGTGAGACTCCGTGGTTGATTTGGCCGCCACGGCTCATCGCTAAACAAGTAAAGGTGGCGGCTGTACGCAGGTTAGCGATCCGGGTCACAGAAACCCCGGGTAGACCCGAAGGTCTCCCACGCACAGCCACCATGACGCCAAGTGCAGATAGACAAAGCTGCAATTGAGACTGGAGATTGATCGGCAGTAGGGTATCGGATCGCTAAACCCGATCGCTGATTCGTCAGCGACCGGACCACAATAGAACCCGATCCCAAAGCGCACAAGCCGGCGGATTCTGGCGTAGCTGTAGGCAATGGCGCAAGAATTTGTAGCCTGTAAGGCGTGTCTGAAGGTGTCTTTTAAACGCCTGAGTTTAAAAGGCGATTTGCGCTGACTTCACTGGCCCCTTCGCGAGCAAGCTCACTCCCACATTTGGAATGCGTTTTCCTGTGGGAGCGAGCTTGCTCGCGAAAGGGCCAATCCGGCCAGCAGAAAAACCTCGATCAAGCCCCCCTGTTTAAATCACTGGTCAAATAAATCCGTCCCCCTTTTCTGCTTGACTGCCCAGTTGTCCGGATCAGACCTACGCCAGTATTCAAACCCAGAATTGAAAGTGATCCAGGTAAGACCAGTCTCTTGATACGATTTGAATGGAAGTAATCTTCCTGCCAGCGGGTGCAGCAAAGTCAATCCACTTATGGCCGTTAGAGGCGTCTGCAGGAAGGTTTCTCGATCCCACAGTTCCAGAGTTGTCGGAAAAGCTGATTTCCGCAGCTCTGAGTTGATAGGTGTATGCAAATCTGACTCGAGAGTAGGCTGATTTGAGACTAAGCGTGATCAGTTGTTGCCCTGTCGGAAGCTCATTGCCGGCGTTTGTCACGATAGCTGGGCCGGTGAGCATCCCTGCTATGGGACTACCGTAAGTTTGAATGCCGGTTGTACCCGCTCCGGAAGTGAGTTTGATGGTCATGCTCGGGATGCTGATGCTCTGGCCAATGGTAATGCTGCTGTGGGGTTGGCCATCAAAATTCTCAAAGAGTATCGGCTCAGGAACCGCCTCGCCTACCCGCACCCTCAACACCTTCGAAAACATCAACCGCTCACCACTTCCCGATTTGTACACGGTGTAATTGATCAGGGCATCGGCGCCGCGATTGTTTGTTCGCCAGTCAGAAGGAAGTGTAAAGACTGGCGTGACACCTGCCTGAACAGGTCGCGTATCACTTTCCCATAGCGTGTTGGCGGTAGCGCGCACACGTACCGTATAGCCAGTCGTCATGCCTGCGTAGTTGACGCTAACAGTTTTCTGATCACTCGACAGAGTCGGTGCCAGGAGATCGAATGACTGAGGGAGAATGTGCAGCAGCAAATAGCGCGAAGGAATCAAGGTCGTGCCCGGGGCCGTACGTACCGTGTAAAAGACCTTCACCGTGTGGCCAATGCTATCGATCACCTCCATGCGTGGAATGCGGATGTCGATGGTGCCAGGGGTTCCCACGGTGATCACCTCCGAGTGGTAGGTGTGCCGAGGGTTTTCCCAAGTGATGCGAACCGTATGGCCGCGGGCCATGCCGGTGTAGTGCGGAACTTGAGCAGTGACGTATTGGGCGAAATAGACATGATCGAAGTCAAGTTGATCGCCCGCAGAGCCATGTGCTTCAAGTACTCTTGGCGCCGCTGGATCGATGACTGCTGAAACTGAGTTCATGGGGGTGTCTCCTGCGTTCGAGTGATTGCCTGGAAGGGCTCCATTTGATGCAGGAAGTACGAATTCTCGCCACTGTCAGATCTGACAGGTGATCGAGTATTTCCGATGAGCGGTGGCTTTGCAGATGTCCTCTTTTGGTTGGCTACATCGTCGAGAGACCGTTGGTCTGGAAGTGCCATCCACCTGTCAACTCTTACAGTAGACGGATGGCTGTCCATGACGTCGAGATAGGGGTGCAAGTTTACCGAACCAGGAGAGTGATCATGGCAGAGCGCATTTACCGAAAACTCGAGGGCATGGGCCTGGAATATGTGTCAGGGCGACTGGAACAGAACCCGAAAGAGCGGGCCATCCGTTACACCGTCACTTTCGACATGGACCTGGATTTCACCCATTTCAAACAGATGGCCAATGCTTATATTCCGAACTATCTCGACAACCCGATCAACGCGATCAGGCCTGAACTGGATGGCCTGGCTGATCACTATTCCTACAACTACCTGTTCGGTGCAGCGGGAAACATCCGCGACAATCAGGCGTTGTTCGAACTCTTCACCTCACCCGGGTATTACAACGATCAATGGGCGACCGGCCCTCGTCGGCAGGTGCGTTATGGCAAACCGGAGTTTGTGCAGGTCGGGCACAAGTTACGCGTGACTGCGCGCAGAGATTTCAGATCGCTGGATGACACGGGTCAGATCGAAATCGGAGATTTGCCAGTTATCCAGTTTCATTGGATGCTCAACTTGCTGCAAAGTGACCTGTCGACGCCCGGGGGCATTGCACCAATGACCAAGGTCGTGTTGATGTATATGGATGAGGATTACGTTGAAGTCGAAGGTGAGCAAGTTTTACGGGGTACGCGCTATGTTGGCCGCGACCAGCTCGGCTTCGGCAATATTGCGCCCAAGCAGATACTGACCGCGAAGTAACCGGCGTTAAAAAACCGCCGTCCCGATTGCGCGGTGCGGCGGTTTTTTAATGCCTGAAACATGCGTTGGTTGTAAGGTCGCCTTCGCGAGCAACCACAACGCCTCATTGATCGTTCCCACGCTCTGCGTGGGAATGCAGCCCGGGACGCTCCGCGTCCCTTCCAGAGCCGAACGCGGAGCGTCCGTTAAGGCATTCCCACGCAGGAGCGTGGGAGCGATCATCGCGTGTCGCTACTGCGGCAACTCCAGATTATCCATCACCCGATTCACCGCCAGCTCGCCGAGCATGATCAGTTGCGCGATCCCCAACAGCGTCCTGCGTTGCGACGCGGGGATGAGATGGGCGAAGTCATGGGCGATGGTTCTGGCTGACGCGAGGGTTTCGCTGGCATCGGCCAGCAGTTCCTCGTTTTTGAAGTCTGCGGTGACGGCGTACATCCGGCGGGTTTTGCGTGGCGGCGGGGTTGAGCCGGGTGGGCAGAGATAGTGATCGAGGGCGCGGTCGGCGGCGTCGTGGGTTTTTTTCGAATCGAGGGATTCGTAGGGGGAGGTGGGGTCGGTTTCGGGTGGGTTGGGTGTTGGTTTGATCATGGTGAAGCTCCTGGAGTCATTGGAGCTGCCAGCGTTCGCTGCGAGACGAATGAGGGTGGCAGCTATACGCGGGTCGCAGACCGGGACTCTAAAACCGGCAGACCCGAAGGTCTCCCACGTACAGCCGCCATAAAAAGCGGGTGTTGTGCGTCCAGAGATCGACGGGCTGCGAGACTCGATCGATGATTCGTCAGCGACCGGGCCACAATAGAATCCGACCCCAAGGTGCACAAACCGGCGGATTCTGGCTTGGCTGTAGGCAATGGCGCAAGAATTCGTAGCCTCGAAGGCGCGTCTGAAGGTGTCTTTTAAACGCCGGAGTTTAAAGGGCTATTTGCGCTGACTTCACTGGTCCCTTCGCGAGCAGGCTCGCTCCCACATTTGGAATGCATTCCACTCCAATATTTGGAATGCATTTCCCCTGTGGGAGCGAGCCTGCTCGCGAAGGGGGCATCCCGGTCAGTAGAAAATCCACGGTCAAAACCCCTCTGTTTAAATTCCAGGCAAAAGTTGGAAAGCTTCTTGCAGTACCCGCCGTGAGCCCGCTCTGGGCGTCAAAAGTTTGCTTTAAAGGAACGGGGAAAACCGGTGGATCGCTCTCAGTTATTCAACACTGCTCGCACAAACGTTGCCGACCTCAGTCGAGGCAATCTGGGCGTGCCGTTGTTGCTGCTGGTGATGCTGGCGATGATGATGTTGCCGGTGCCGCCGTTCCTGCTCGACGTTTTCTTCACCTTCAATATCGCGCTGTCGATCGTCGTTCTGCTGGTCTGCGTGTACGCGCTGCGGCCGCTGGATTTCGCCGTGTTCCCGACGATTCTGCTGGTGGCGACGTTGCTGCGGCTGGCGTTGAACGTGGCCTCGACGCGGGTGGTGATGCTTCACGGTCAGGACGGCCACGCCGCCGCCGGTAAGGTGATCCAGGCCTTCGGTGAGGTGGTGATCGGCGGTAACTACGTGGTCGGTATCGTGGTCTTCGCGATCCTGATGATCATCAACTTCGTCGTGGTCACCAAGGGTGCCGGGCGGATTTCCGAGGTGAGCGCGCGGTTCACCCTCGATGCGATGCCCGGCAAACAAATGGCGATCGACGCCGACCTCAACGCCGGTCTGATCGACCAGAACCAGGCCAAGATGCGCCGTCAGGAAGTCGCCCAAGAGGCCGAGTTCTACGGTTCGATGGACGGTGCCAGCAAGTTCGTCCGGGGTGACGCCATCGCTGGTCTGTTGATTCTGTTCATCAACCTCATCGGCGGTATGGCGGTGGGTATCTTCCAGCACGGCATGACGTTCGGCGATGCCGGTCGGGTTTACGCCTTGCTGACTATTGGTGACGGTTTGGTGGCGCAATTGCCATCACTGTTGTTATCGACAGCGGCGGCGATCATGGTGACCCGTGCTTCCGGTTCGGAAGACATGGGCAAACAGATCAATCGTCAGATGTTCGCCTCGCCGAAAGCGCTGGCGGTGGCGGCTGGTCTGATGGCGGTCATGGGCCTGGTTCCGGGCATGCCGCACTTCTCGTTCCTGAGCATGGCCGCGCTGGCCGCTGGTGGCGCGTACCTGTTCTGGAAGAAGCAGAACGTGGCCAAAGTCGTGGCGCTGGAAGAGGTCAAACGCCAGCAGGAACTGCTGCCGTCGCCGGCCCGCGCCATGGAAACCAAGGAGCTGGGCTGGGACGACGTGACGCCAATCGACATGATCGGCCTCGAAGTCGGTTATCGCCTGATCCCGCTGGTGGATCGCAATCAGGGCGGGCAATTGCTGGCGCGGATCAAGGGCGTGCGCAAGAAGCTCTCGCAGGATCTGGGCTTCCTGATGCCGACCGTGCACATCCGCGACAACCTCGATCTGGCGCCAAGCGCCTATCGCCTGACCCTGATGGGCGTGATCCTCGCCGAAGCCGAGATCTACCCGGATCGCGAACTTGCGATCAACCCGGGCCAGGTCTACGGCACGCTCAACGGTATCAACGCCAAAGATCCGGCTTTCGGCCTCGAAGCGGTGTGGATCGAAATCAGCCAGCGCGCGCAGGCACAATCGCTCGGTTACACGGTGGTGGATGCCAGCACCGTGGTCGCGACGCACTTGAACCAGATTCTGTACAAGCACTCCAGCGAGCTGATCGGCCACGAAGAAGTGCAGCAACTCATGCAATTGCTGGCCAAAAGCTCGCCGAAACTGGCGGAAGAGCTGGTGCCGGGCGTGGTCACGTTGTCGCAGTTGCTCAAAGTGCTGCAAGCGCTGCTCGCCGAACACGTGCCGGTGCGCGATATCCGCAGCATTGCCGAAGCCATCGCCAACAACGCCGCGAAGAGTCAAGATACCGCCGCTCTGGTGGCTGCTGTACGGGTCGGCGTATCCCGCGCCATCGTCCAAAGCATTGTAGGCACTGAGTCGGAGCTGCCTGTGATCACCTTGGAACCAAGGTTGGAACAAATATTGCTCAATAGTCTGCAGAAGGCAGGACAAGGCTCGGAAGAGGGCGTTCTGCTGGAGCCAAGCATGGCCGAGAAGCTGCAGCGTTCGCTCATCGAAGCGGCGCAGCGTCAGGAAATGCAAGGTCAGCCGGTGATCCTTTTGGTCGCTGGCCCGATCCGCGCGATGCTCTCGCGCTTTGGCCGCCTCGCAGTCCCTGGATTGCATGTGCTGGCCTACCAGGAAATACCGGACAACAAGCAAGTGACCATCGTTGCGACAGTAGGGCCCAACGGCTGAGGTAGTGGTTTATGCAAGTTAAGCGTTTCTTTGCCGCCGATATGCGTCAGGCCATGAAGCTGGTTCGTGATGAGCTGGGCGCTGATGCCGCCATCATTGGCAACCGCCGCATTGCCGGCGGTGTCGAGCTGACGGCGGCACTGGATTACAAATTGTCGGCGCTGGCGCCACGGGTTCCGAACATGGAACTCGAAGACGAGCTGCGCAAGACTCAGTCGCGCATCGTCACCGCCCAGGCCGAACTGAGCCTGCGTGGCGAAGCCGACGGCAACAGCAATCGCCAGATCTTCGCCGGGCTGCCGTTGACGGCCGGCCTGCCGCTGACCGCTGCTGAACCGCTGAGCGAGCCAACCTACGCCGCACCAGCGCGCCCGGCTCCGGCCCCTGCGCAGTCCTCCGGCGGCGTTGATCCGCGTGCACTGGATTCGATGCGTTTTGAATTGAACAGCCTGCGCGAGCTGATGGAAGTTCAGCTCGGCACTTTGGCCTGGAATCAGCTGCAAGGCAGCCGCCCGGCGCAAGCCAACCTGTATCGCCGTCTGCAACGTATCGGCCTGTCCGGCCCGTTGTCGCGCGATCTGCTGGCGATGATCACCGATATCGAAGAACCGCGTCAGGCCTGGCGCATGCTGCTGGCGCACCTGGCGCGGATGATTGCCGTACCGGAAGTCGAGCCGCTGGAAGAGGGCGGTGTGATTGCCATGGTCGGCCCTGCCGGCATGGGCAAGACCACCACACTGGCGAAACTGGCCGCGCGTTATGTGCTGAAGTACGGCGCGCAGAATGTCGCGCTGGTGAGCATGGACAGTTTCCGCATCGGCGCGCAGGAACAACTGAAGACGCTGGGCCGCATTCTCAATGTGCCGGTGACTCACGTCGATCCGGGCCAATCGCTGGTGCAAGCGCTGGATCCGCTGCTGCGCAAACGCGTGGTATTGATCGATACTGCCGGCCTGCAAGCCAGTGATCCGGCGCTGCGCATGCAGCTGGAAAGTCTGGCCGGGCGTGGCATTCGTTCAAAAAATTATCTTGTGCTGGCAACCACCAGCCAGAAACAGGTTCTAACCGCCGCTTATCACAGTTACAAGCGTTGCGGGCTTGCCGGCTGCATCCTGACTAAACTGGATGAAACGGCCAGCCTTGGCGAAGTGTTGAGCCTGGCGATCAGTCATGAATTGCCGGTCGCGTACCTGACCGATGGCCCACGGATTCCGGATGATTTGCATCTGCCGCGTCGTCATCAACTGGTCAGCCGCGCCGTCAGCGTGCAAATGCAGGAAGAACCCAGCGAAGAAGCCATGGCTGACATGTTCGCTGATATCTATCACAGCCCGACCAAGCAGGTAGGCTGAGGTATTCATGAACAGTTTTTGTACCTACATCGATGGTCTGCCATGCATTGTTCCGGTTGTGAACGCGCAGCCAGTAATGTGGCCTCCGTCTATGCAAGACAAGGTAAAGAAATAACATGGGCAGCATGCATCCCGTACAGGTGATCGCGGTGACCGGCGGCAAAGGTGGCGTCGGCAAGACTAACGTGTCAGTGAACTTGTCGCTGGCGCTGGCAGAGCTTGGCCGTCGGGTCATGCTGCTGGACGCCGACCTCGGTCTGGCGAACGTTGACGTATTGTTGGGGCTGACCCCTAAACGCACACTGGCCGACGTGATCGAAGGCCGTTGCGAATTGCGCGACGTGCTGTTGCAAGGCCCCGGTGGCATTCGCATCGTGCCGGCGGCGTCCGGCACGCAGAGCATGGTCCACCTGAGCCCGGCGCAACATGCCGGCCTGATTCAGGCGTTCAGCGACATCGGCGACAATCTCGATGTGCTGGTGATCGACACCGCTGCGGGTATTGGTGACTCGGTAGTCAGTTTCGTACGCGCAGCCCAGGAAGTGTTGCTGGTGGTCTGCGACGAGCCGACCTCGATCACTGACGCCTACGCGCTGATCAAATTGCTCAACCGCGATTACGGCATGAACCGCTTCCGCGTCCTCGCCAACATGGCGCAGAGCCCGCAGGAAGGGCGCAACCTGTTCGCCAAGTTGACCAAGGTCACGGATCGCTTCCTCGACGTGGCCCTACAATACGTCGGCGCCGTGCCTTACGACGAAAGCGTGCGTAAAGCGGTGCAGAAGCAGCGCGCGGTGTACGAAGCCTTTCCGCGTTCCAAGTGCGCACTGGCGTTCAAGGCGATCGCGCAGAAGGTCGACACCTGGCCGCTGCCCGCCAACCCGCGTGGCCACCTTGAGTTTTTCGTCGAGCGCCTCGTGCAGCAAACGGCAGGGCCCGTGCTATGACCGCTAGCGGTATGAATTACTACAAGAAGTCGGCACGCGACGCTCAGTACGAGCTGATCGAGCGTTACGCGCCGCTGGTCAAACGCATTGCCTATCACTTGCTGGCACGCTTGCCGGCGAGTGTGCAGGTCGAAGACCTGATCCAGGCCGGGATGATCGGCCTGCTCGAAGTCTCGACCAAATATGACGCCAGCAAAGGCGCCAGTTTCGAAACGTACGCGGGCATACGAATCCGCGGCGCGATGCTCGACGAAGTGCGCAAAGGGGACTGGGCGCCACGCTCGGTTCACCGCAATACCCGTATGGTCAGTGACGCAATTCGCTCAATTGAAGCTAAAACCGGCCGTGACGCTAAAGATCACGAGGTTGCAGCCGAACTCCAATTGAGTCTCGACGATTACTACGGGATTTTGAATGACACCTTGGGCAGCCGCCTGTTCAGTTTCGACGACCTGCTGCAGGACGGCGAACACGAAGGGCTGCACGAGGATGGCGCGAGTGCTCATCTCGAGCCGTCACGCGATCTGGAAGATGAACGTTTCCAGGCCGCTTTGGCGGACGCGATTGCCAATTTGCCGGAGCGTGAGCGACTGGTGTTGGCGCTGTACTACGACGAAGAGCTGAACCTCAAGGAGATCGGTGAAGTCCTTGGCGTCAGTGAATCGCGGGTCAGCCAGTTACACAGCCAGTGCGCGGCCCGTTTGCGGGGGCGTTTGGGGGAGTGGCGAGCGCGCTGAAGGCAGTGTGGGGACACTGCGAACGAGGCTGGTGCGGTGATGAACGGCACCGGTCTTGCTCTGTTGTGCTCCAGACAGTCTTCGAGTGCTGCGCCGATTGATTGAAGTGGCGCGTCCAGGTGCTGGGCGCGTTTAAGACTGCTTGGAGGTCGAATTGAACAAAGACATGAAAATCCTCATCGTTGATGACTTCTCAACGATGCGGCGGATCATCAAGAACCTGCTGCGTGATCTTGGGTTCACCAACACCGTCGAGGCTGACGATGGCGTGACTGCCATTCCAGTGCTCAACAGCGGCAGCATCGACTTTCTGGTAACGGACTGGAACATGCCGGGCATGACCGGTATCGACCTGCTGCGCCACGTGCGTGCCGATGAAAAACTCAAGCACCTGCCAGTGCTGATGGTGACTGCAGAAGCCAAGCGCGAGCAGATCATCGAGGCCGCTCAGGCCGGTGTAAACGGCTACGTAGTCAAACCTTTCACGGCTCAGGCGTTGAAAGACAAAATCGAGAAGATTTTCGAACGCATCGGCTGATGAACGCGCGGGGGAGCTATGGAGCATAACGAATCTTCACAGGGCGATTTCGAGTCGACCCTGAAAAAACACGCGGTCGAACTGGTCGAGAGCCTTGAAAAAGGCAGGTTCGGCGACGCGGTGCAACTGATCCATGAGCTCAATCAGACCCGTGACCGTGGCCTGTATCAGGAAGTCGGCAAGCTCACACGTGAACTGCACAGTGCGATCGTCAACTTCCAGATCGATCCGAGCATGCCGCAGGCCGAGGAGGTGTCGCAAATCACCGACGCCACCGAACGCCTGGGCTATGTGGTCAAGCTGACGGAAGCCGCGGCCAACCGCACCATGGATCTGGTGGAAAGCGCCACGCCGGTGGTCAACAGTCTGGCTGATGAAGCGCAGACCTTGAGTGCCGATTGGGGTCGCTTCATGCGTCGCGAGGTCGGGGCTGAAGAGTTCCGTGAACTGGCGCGCCGGGTCGACGGTTTTCTGTCACGCAGCAGCACGGACAACCGTGCGGTGTCGAGCAATCTCAACGACATCCTGCTGGCCCAGGATTACCAGGACCTCACCGGTCAGGTGATCAAGCGTGTGACCCAACTGGTCACCGAAGTCGAAAGCAATTTGCTCAAACTCGTGCTCATGGCCAGTCAGGTCGACCGCTTTGCGGGCATCGAACATGACCGCGCCGCGATGCTTGCAGAAAAAGATCCACAAAAACATCTCTCGCAGGGTGAAGGTCCGCAGATTCATGCCGATAAACGAGAAGACGTTGTGTCCGGTCAGGACGATGTGGACGATTTGTTATCCAGCCTCGGGTTCTAGAGTTTTGGAATTTTAGGTTTTTTGGGTTTTTAGACCTGTAGGAGCACCCCATTAATGAGCTTCGGCGCCGATGAAGAGATCCTTCAGGATTTCCTGGTTGAGGCCGGCGAGATTCTTGAGCAACTGTCCGAACAACTGGTCGAGCTGGAAAGCCGTCCGGATGACGCAGATCTGCTCAACGCAATTTTTCGCGGTTTCCACACTGTAAAAGGGGGCGCCGGCTTCCTTCAGCTCAATGAGCTGGTGGAGTGCTGTCACATCGCCGAAAACGTGTTCGACATCCTGCGCAAGGGTGAGCGTCGCGTTGATGCAGAACTGATGGACGTTGTCCTCGAAGCACTGGACGCGGTGAACAGCATGTTCACTGAGGTTCGTGAGCGTGCTCCGATCACCGCCGCCACCCCGGAACTGCTGGCCGCCCTGGCGCGTCTGGCCGAACCGCAATCGGCGGACGAAGCCCCGGCTTCGCCAGTGGCCGAGATGATCGAAGATCTGGTCGTCGAAGGCGACGCGTCGGGCGACATCACCGATAACGAATTCGAACAGCTGCTGGATTCGCTGAACGCCGTCAAGGCCGAAGCCGAGACCCCGGCTGCTGCTGCACCTGTGCAAACGGCCAGTGAAGCTGCGAGCGATGAAATCACCGATGCCGAGTTCGAGTCGTTGCTCGATCAGTTGCACGGCAAAGGCCAGTTCGCGGTGGACGCGGTTGCGCCAGCGGCGGCAGCCCCAGCGGCACCGGCCAAGGGCGACAGCTCTGATATCACCGACGACGAATTCGAAGCCTTGCTCGATCAGTTGCATGGCAAGGGCAACTTTGCCGTGGATGCGCTGGAGTCGGCGATTGCTTCGGCACCTGCGCCGGCTGCTCCAGTGGCCGCCGCTGCCGGCAGCGATCTGATCAGCGATCACGAGTTCGAATCGCTGCTCGACGAATTGCATGGCAAAGGCAAGTTCTCCGAAGTCGGCACCGCCGCTGCTGGCAGTGCTTCGACCGTCGCCACACCTGCCGCCAAGGCACCGGCCGCTGCTGCAGCGCCGAAGCCTGCCGCCAAGCCTGAGCCAAAAGCCGAAGCGCCAAAACCGGCTGCCGCTGCTGCACCGGCTCCGGCCCGTGCGCCGGCGACACCGCCACCGGAAAAACCGGCGAGCGAAGCCGAAACCACCGTGCGCGTCGACACCGCACGTCTCGACGAAATCATGAACATGGTCGGCGAGTTGGTGCTGGTGCGTAACCGTCTGGTGCGCCTGGGCCTGAACAGCGGCGATGAAGCCATGCAAAAGGCCGTGTCGAACCTCGACGTGGTCACCGCTGACTTGCAGACCGCGGTCATGAAGACGCGGATGCAGCCGATCAAGAAGGTCTTCGGGCGCTTCCCGCGTCTGGTTCGCGACCTCGCGCGTCAGCTGAAGAAAGAGATCAACCTGGAACTGGTGGGTGAAGAAACCGACCTCGACAAAAACCTTGTCGAGGCCCTGGCCGACCCGCTGGTCCACTTGGTGCGCAACGCTGTCGACCACGGCATCGAGTCGCCGGAAGAACGCGAAGCGTCGGGCAAGGCCCGTGGCGGTCGTGTGGTGCTGGCGGCCGAACAGGAAGGCGACCATATCCTGCTGTCGATTTCCGATGACGGCAAAGGCATGGACCCGAACGTCCTGCGCGCAATCGCGGTTAAACGCGGTGTGATGGACAAGGACGCGGCCGATCGCCTCAGCGATACCGAGTGCTACAACCTGATCTTCGCCCCGGGTTTCTCGACCAAGACCGAGATCTCCGACGTGTCCGGCCGCGGTGTCGGCATGGACGTGGTGAAGACCAAGATTTCCCAGCTCAACGGTTCGATCAACATCTACTCGACCAAGGGCCAGGGCTCGAAGATCGTCATCAAGGTGCCGCTGACCCTCGCGATCATGCCAACCCTGATGGTCATGCTGGGCAACCAGGCGTTTGCGTTCCCGTTGGTCAACGTCAACGAAATCTTCCACCTCGACCTGTCGACCACCAACGTCGTCGACGGTCAGGAAGTGGTGATCGTGCGGGACAAGGCGCTGCCATTGTTCTACCTCAAGCGCTGGCTGGTCAGTTCCGCCGCTCACGAAGAGCAGCGTGAAGGCCACGTGGTGATCCTTTCGGTGGGCACTCAGCGGATCGGCTTCGTTGTCGATCAACTGGTCGGTCAGGAAGAAGTGGTCATCAAGCCATTGGGCAAAATGCTGCAGGGCACTCCGGGCATGTCCGGCGCCACCATCACTGGTGACGGCCGCATCGCGCTGATTCTCGATGTTCCAAGCATGCTCAAGCGTTACGCCGCACGGCGTATTTGAATCCGGGGCGGCGGGGCGACAACGTCCCGCCGCACCTAATGGAGTGTTTATGGCAGTCAAAGTCCTGGTGGTGGACGATTCGGGTTTTTTCCGCCGCCGCGTCTCGGAAATTCTTTCAGCGGATCCGAGCATTCAGGTGGTCGGCACCGCCACCAACGGTAAAGAGGCGATTGATCAGGCGCTGGCACTCAAGCCGGACGTGATCACCATGGACTACGAGATGCCAATGATGGACGGCATCACGGCGGTGCGGCACATCATGCAGCGCTGCCCGACCCCGGTATTGATGTTCTCCTCGCTGACGCACGAAGGCGCCCGGGTCACCCTGGATGCGCTGGATGCCGGCGCGGTGGATTTCCTGCCGAAAAATTTCGAAGACATCTCCCGCAATCCGGAGAAGGTCAAGCAACTGCTGTGCGAGAAGGTCCATAGCATCTCGCGCAGTAACCGTCGTTTCAGTGCCTACAGTGCACCGGCTCCAGCCGCAGCGCCAACGCCTGCACCGGCTCCGGCGCCATCCAGCTTCAGCAGCCACAGCACCAGCGCACCGGCACGTCCGGCACCCGCGCCTGTGCATGCACCTGCGCCAAGCCGTGCTCCGGCTGCCAGCGCTTCGTCGCCGGCACCGAAACGCAAAGCCTACAAACTGGTTGCCATTGGTACGTCGACGGGCGGCCCGGTTGCTCTGCAACGCGTGCTGACTCAGTTGCCAGCGAATTTCCCAGCGCCGATCGTGCTGATCCAGCACATGCCAGCAGCGTTCACCAAGGCGTTTGCCGAGCGTCTCGACAAGCTCTGCCGCATCAGCGTCAAGGAAGCCGAGGATGGCGACATCCTGCGTCCGGGCCTGGCGTTGCTCGCACCGGGTGGCAAGCAAATGATGATCGACGGCCGGGGCGCGGTGAAAATCCTCCCGGGCGACGAACGTCTGAACTACAAGCCGTGCGTGGACATCACTTTCGGCTCGGCGGCGAAATCCTACGGCGACAAAGTTCTGGCGGTGGTGTTGACCGGCATGGGCGCCGACGGCCGTGAAGGCGCGCGTCTGCTCAAGCAGGGCGGTAGCGCCGTGTGGGCGCAGGATGAAGCCAGCTGCGTGATCTACGGCATGCCGATGGCCATCGTCAAAGCCGACCTCGCCGACGCGGTATACAGCCTCGACGACATCGGCAAGCACATTGTCGAGGCGTGTATCTGATGGATGTTTTAAGCCTTATCGGGATCATCATGGCGTTCGTCGCCATCATCGGTGGTAACTACCTTGAGGGTGGTCACCTCGGTGCGCTGGCCAACGGCCCGGCGGCATTGATCGTACTGGGCGGCACCATTGGTGCCGCACTGCTGCAATCGCCGATGAGCGCGTTCAAGCGCGCCATGCAGATTCTGGCGTGGATCTTCTTCCCGCCGCGTGTGGACTTGGCCGGCGGCATTGATCGCGTGGTCAACTGGAGCCTCACCGCACGCAAGGAAGGCTTGTTGGGTCTGGAAGGCGTAGCCGATGCCGAACCTGACAACTACTCGCGCAAAGGCCTGCAACTGTTGGTCGACGGTGCCGAGCCGGAAGCGATCCGCAGCATCCTCGAAGTGGATTTCTACACCCAGGAAGCCCGCGACATCGAAGCGGCGAAAGTCTTCGAAAGCATGGGCGGCTATGCGCCGACCATCGGCATCATCGGTGCGGTGATGGGCCTGATCCACGTGATGGGCAATCTTGCTGATCCGACCCAGTTGGGCAGCGGCATTGCTGTGGCTTTCGTCGCGACCATCTATGGCGTGGCCAGTGCCAACCTGATCCTGCTGCCGGTGGCAGCCAAATTGAAGTCAATCGCGTTGCGGCAGTCGCGTTATCGCGAAATGTTGTTGGAGGGGATCCTGTCGATCGCCGAAGGTGAAAACCCTCGCTCCATTGAGTTGAAGCTGCAAGGCTTCATGGATTAAGGGAATAACCTCATGGCTCGTCGTCGCCACCAGGAAGAACATGTAAACCACGAACGCTGGCTGGTTTCCTACGCGGATTTCATCACGCTGTTGTTCGCGTTCTTCGTGGTCATGTACTCGATTTCGTCGATCAACGAAGGCAAGTACAAGGAAATTTCCGAAGCGCTGGTCGGCGTCTTCAAAGACTCCGATCGCGCGCTCAAACCGATCCCGATAGGCGACGAGCGGCCGAAAACCGTGACCCCGGCCAAGCCGCTGGTCAAGGACGCCGAGCAGATCGACGCCGGTATCGCCGGCGCCAGCGATCCGCTGAAAAGCATCGCCGATGACATCAGCGCTGCGTTCGGTGACCTGATCAGCTCCAACCAGATGACCGTGCGCGGCAACGAACTGTGGGTCGAGATCGAGCTCAATTCCAGCCTGTTGTTCGGCAGTGGCGACGCGATGCCGAGTGACATCGCGTTCAACATCATCGATAAGGTTGCGGCGATTCTGAAACCGTTCGACAACCCGATCCACGTCGAAGGCTTCACCGACGATCAGCCAATCCGCACGGCGCAGTATCCGACCAACTGGGAACTGTCGTCGGCGCGTTCAGCGAGCATCGTGCGCATGCTGGCGATGCAGGGCGTGAACCCGGGTCGCCTGGCTTCGGTGGGTTACGGTGAGTTCCAACCGGTCGCCAATAACGCCACTGCCGAAGGCCGTGCGAAAAACCGTCGCGTTGTGTTGGTGGTGTCGCGCAATCTCGATGTGCGCCGCAGCCTCACGGGCACCGGAACCGCCAATGCGCAACCGGACGCGGCGTTGAAGCGTGCTGGCACACAAACTGCACCGACCCCGGTCAAGACGCCGGGACGCGAGAGTGCCGTCAATTCTCCGTCACCCGCATTAACACGCTGAGCTATGTCTCGGTCGAGCATATCGGCCGGGAGGAACGAACTGAATGAGAGTCTGGGCAGTCGCCAATCAAAAGGGTGGTGTCGGTAAAACCACATCTTCCATCGCTTTAGCCGGATTGCTGGCCGAGGCGGGCAAGCGCGTGGTTGTGGTCGATCTCGACCCGCACGGCTCGATGACCAGCTATTTCGGCTACGATCCCGACAGCCTGGAACACAGCAACTACGACCTGTTTCTGCACAAGGGCAGCGTGCCGCAAGGCCTGCCGGGGCAGTTGCTGTTGTCGACCAGCGATGAACGCATTTCCCTGTTGCCATCGAGCACCGCACTGGCAACCCTCGAACGTCAGTCGCCGGGGCAGAGTGGCTTGGGGCTGGTGATCGCCAAGAGTCTGGCGCAGTTGTGGCAGGACTTTGATTACGCGGTGATCGACAGCCCGCCATTGCTCGGCGTGCTGATGGTCAACGCCCTTGCGGCAAGCCAGCAATTGGTGATCCCGGTGCAGACTGAACACCTGGCCGTCAAAGGTCTGGAGCGCATGGTCAACACCTTGGCGATGATCAACCGCTCGCGCAAACAGGCGTTGCCGTTCAGCATCGTGCCGACCCTGTTTGATCGCCGTACACAAGCATCGATGCATACCTTGCGCGTGCTGCGTGACAAATTTCCCGACGAGATCTGGCAGGGTTACATCCCGGTCGATACCCGTCTGCGCGATGCCAGCCGTGCCGGTGTCACGCCTTCGCAATTCGACGGCAAGAGCCGTGGCGTGCTGGCGTATCGCGCGCTGCTCAAGCATCTGTTGGCGCAACAACTTGTTCCGCAGGTGGCTTGAATGATGTCGAACCTTGTAGGAGCTGCCGC
>NZ_JSFK01000015.1:152262-182656 GCF_000783395.1 Pseudomonas chlororaphis
AGGAGCTGCCGCCGGTCATTGAGGCGCAGCCTGAAGTTGTGGAAAGCAGCGAGGCGCTGGACGAGTTTCAGGCAGCGGTACTGGAAGAGCAGGCGCGTGATGCACAGAAGGCTGCCAAACCTCTCGCACCGGTTATTGCGCCTGCCGCCGCACCGGTCGCCAAGGCACCGGTTGCATTGATTGAAGAGGCCGAGCTGGTTCGTGCGCCTGTCTCGACACTGGCACCGCTGCTGCAAACCCAATTGCTGAAAACCGCGCCGGAACCGGCCGTGGTCGAACCGGCTCCGGCTCCAGTTGCACCCGCACCCGTCGAACAGACGCTGGTTCCGCCGCTGGTCGAAGTGCACCTGCCGCCAAACAACACGCCGCCACCGGTGGAAACCGGTGGTCGTCCGGCCTGGGCTTCGGAAGCATTCGAATGCCTGCTGTTCGACGTCGCCGGGCTGACACTCGCGGTGCCGCTGGTGTGCCTCGGATCGATCTATTCGCTGGCCGGCCATGAGCTGACGCCGCTGTTCGGTCAGCCGGAATGGTTCCTCGGGATCCTGCCGAGCCAGGCCGGCAACCTGAAAGTCTTGGACACCGCGCGCTGGGTCATGCCGGATCGCTATCGCGATGACTTCCGTCAGGGCTTGCAGTACGTGATTTCGGTACAAGGTTACGAGTGGGGCCTGGCGGTGCATCAGGTCAGCCGCTCGTTGCGTCTGGACCCGAATGAAATCAAATGGAGAAGTCACCGGGGTCAGCGGCCATGGCTCGCCGGCACCGTGATTGAGCACATGTGTGCATTGCTTGACGTTTCCGCACTGGCCGAGTTGATCGCCAGCGGTGGGGCAAAGCACCTCGGCGGCCACAAGCCGCTACATAAACCGACATAGCAGCCGACATAACAATCAGGCGACGGCATTATTGAATGCCGCCACACAGAACACACACCGCCCAGAGCGGTTTTTTCGAGGGGTCAGGGTATGAGTAGTCAGGCGACGAATGCAAAAGGTTCTGAAGATCCGATCCTGCAATGGGTGACCTTCAAACTGGATAACGAAACCTACGGCATCAACGTGATGCGCGTGCAGGAAGTGCTGCGCTACACCGAGATTGCTCCGGTGCCGGGCGCGCCGAGCTACGTGCTGGGCATCATCAACCTGCGCGGTAACGTGGTCACCGTGATCGACACCCGTCAGCGCTTCGGCCTGAGCACCGGTGAGATCAGCGACAACACCCGTATCGTCATCATCGAAGCCGACAAGCAAGTCGTCGGCATCATGGTCGACAGCGTCGCCGAAGTGGTTTACCTGCGTCAGTCGGAAATCGAAACGGCGCCGAACGTCGGCAACGAAGAGTCGGCCAAGTTCATCCAGGGCGTGTGCAACAAGAACAACGAGTTGCTGATCCTGGTCGAGCTGGACAAGATGATGAGCGAAGAAGAATGGTCGGACCTGGAGAATATCTGATTGATTCTCGAGGTTGCGGTCATTGTCCTGTTCCTCTTCTGGGCAGGCACGCTGGCAATGTTTGTGTCGTACATCAAGGCGCAAAAAGTCATTGCTGCGCAACAGGCACAGGGCGATGCGCTGCGTGATCAGCGCATCAAGGACCTGGCCAAGCGTGTCGACGATTACCAGAACGGCAACGTGCGCATGGGCGAAGCCCTGCACGAACTGCGCGCGGTAGTCGGCCCGTTGCCGGACAAAATTGTTCAGCTGGAACAACGCGACCCGTCGAGCCTGTCGTTCGCCCAAGCGGCGAAACTGGTGGGGATGGGCGCAAGCGTCGATGAACTGACTCAGTCCTGCGGCTTGACCCAGGCTGAGGCGGAGTTGATGCGCAAGCTTCACAAGAACTGATTGTCGTACCGGGATCGTTCCCACGCTCTGCGTGGGAATGCATCTTGGGACGCTCCGCGTTCCTCCTGTGAAATGTGACGCAGAGCGTCACGGGCGGCATTCCCACGCAGAGCGTGGGAACGATCAGTAATCATCCCCGCGATCGGTGACGTCCTTCTCGACCATAGGCGCATCGGGATCCTGCCCCTCAGGGAATTTCCCCTTCAGATTCCACGCAAACGCGATGATCTCGGCGATCGTCCGGTACAGCTCTTCAGGAATGCTGTCGCCCAGTTCCATGCGCGCCAGCAAGCGCACCAATTCAGCATTCTCGTAAATCGGCACTTCGCAATCGCGAGCGATGCGCAGGATTTCTTCGGCCAGTTCGTCATCACCTTTGGCGGTGAGGGTCGGCGCGTGGTTGCCGTCGTACTTAAGGGCGATGGCCTGGCGTGGGGCAGTGGAATCGTTCATGCGGTTTCGTCGACCCAGCGGTGTTCAAGACGGGTTTGATTGCCTTGCGGCGGGGTGCCGAGGTGGCAGTCGAGGTCGCCGACGTTGAGCCCGCGATCAAGCAGGCGCTGACGCAGGGCGAACAGGTTGTTTTCGATCAGGTCGGCGGTGTACGGCCGTTCGGCCCACAGTTGGCTGGACAGGCTGCCGGCGATCAACTGCGCCTGAATCTGCATCGGCCCGAGCGGTTCCATGTCGAACGCCAGATCGACGCGCCACAGTTGTTGCTTGGGCTCGCGCTCGTCACGGCGCTCGTTCGGTTGCGGTTCGCGCTCCGGCGCTTCTTCACGCTGGAACTTGACCTGCAACGGCACGATGTCCTGCAGGTTGCGCATGGGAATTTCCAGCTGCCAGGTGCTGAGCAGGCGTCCGTCATCAGTAACGCCGGTTTGTTCCAGGCTCGACAGTTGATGGCTTTGCAGGCGCGATACCGCAGCGGCGGCGAGACGCAACAACTGTTCCAGATCGCCTTCGCCGTCCAGGCTTTGCAGCAGGCGCTCGGGCAGCGGGAAGCTGCTGGGTACCGGTTTGGCGCTGACCTGGCCGAGCATGCCGAGGGCGTTGCGGACGAAACTCGGCAGCGCTTGCGCCAGGGTGTTGGCGGCGATGATCGCGTTGAAACTGGTGCTGCTCGGCAGGCCCGGGGTCAGTTGCGCGATCAGCTTGAGCAGGTCGGCTTTCATGTCCGGGGCCAGTGTCGGGTTCTGGCCGGTCAGCAGTTTAGCTTCGAGGAACGCGCCGCTGTTGGCCAGCGCCAGCGCGACGCCTTTGGCGGTGCTCAGTTGTTGCACGTCCGGCAGGCTGGCAAGGAGCTTGTCGACCACCGCGCGCAAATCCTGCGATGTCTGATCGGTATCGCTCGGCAGATTCTGCAAAGCATTCAGCAACCCTGTCAGGGAGGCCTGACGACTTTGCTGACCGAGCAGTTGCTGACTCACGGCCAGTTGTTCCTGGCGGCTGCTCATCGGCAGGAACTTGAGAGTTTGTGCATCTTCCACCAACGCCGACAGCAAAGTGCCGATGCGCAGCGGCTGCGGGCTGTCGATGGTCAGTGTGCTGCCGCTCTGTGCGGTGTTGAGCAGGCTGACCAACGAGCGGAACACCGCTGCCTGCCCCGGCGTCTGCGGCAGCGCCTGCGAGGTCAGCACTTTGCCTTGCAGCAGCGTGCCGACCGGCAATTGCGCGGTGTCGATGCGGGTGAGGGCGGCGACGCTGCTGGCAATGGCTTGTTGCACAGTAATCGCCAGATTGCCCGCCGAGGGCTGAGTGATCGCCAGACTGGTGCCTTGGGGCAACGGCAGATTGCTGGTCGCCTGCACGGTGGTCTGGCGTCCGCCGTCGACGGTCACCTTGAGCAATAACTGAAAGGTCTGATCCGCCTGCTTGAGCGACAACACCTCGGCCTTGGCGCTTTGCCCGGCGCCGATCAGGCCTTCGACCGGGGTCAGCAGCTTGAGCAGCTCACCGACCTGCGGGCGAACGGTCGCCGGGGTGGTGGGCGGGAGCGGGAGGATGTTCATTTCGCCTGTCATACGCGGACACAACCTGAGGAAAATGCACTCTTGAGAGTAAGGCACGACATGTATAATGCCGCCCGTCTTGCGCTTCGAATAAAAAACATAGCAATTGTTTGACCCAGCTCTCTAGATCGAGCCGTCAATGCATCTATGCTGCATCTCTTTAACGGCCGCGCCAGAGCCGACTTGAACCGTATAAGGCCCGTGATCCCTTGACCAGTCCTGTCCTGCAAACCGTTGCCCTCGCGTGTGAACGTGATCTGCGGCTGCTCTTCGAAAATCTCGAATTGAGACTCGCCAGTGGCGATATGGTGCAGATCAGCGGACCCAACGGCAGCGGCAAGACCAGCCTTTTGCGCCTGTTGTCCGGGCTGATGCAGCCGACCGCCGGGCAAGTCCTGCTCAATGGCCAGCCGCTGACCGAACAACGCAGCGAACTCGCACGCAACCTGCTGTGGATCGGCCATGCCGCCGGGATCAAGGATTTGCTTACCCCGGAAGAGAACCTCTCCTGGCTCTGCGCCCTGCATCATCCCGCCGAACGCGAGGCCATCTGGCAAGCGCTGGCAGCAGTAGGATTGCGCGGTTTTGAAGATGTTCCCTGCCACAGCCTGTCCGCCGGTCAGCAACGCCGAGTGGCGCTGGCGCGTTTGTATCTGGACAGCCCGCCGCTGTGGATTCTCGATGAGCCGTTCACCGCGCTGGACAAGCAAGGCGTGGCGCAGCTCGAAGAACATCTGGCCGGGCACTGCGAGCGCGGTGGTCTGGTGGTGCTGACCACGCACCACACGCTGAGCCGGATGCCGGCCGGTTATCGCGACATCGATCTGGGGAACTGGGCAGTATGAGTGTGTTTGGCCTGCTGGTTGCCCGTGAATCCCGACTGCTGTTTCGCCGCCCGGCGGAACTGGCCAATCCGCTGATTTTCTTCGCCATCGTCATCGCGTTGTTCCCGCTGGCCGTCGGCCCGGAAACTCAAGTGTTGCAAAACCTGTCCCCCGGGTTAGTCTGGGTGGCGGCGCTGTTGTCGGTCCTGCTCTCGCTGGATGGGCTGTTCCGCAGTGATTTCGAAGACGGATCCCTGGAACAGTGGGTCCTTTCGTCGCACCCGCTGCCACTTCTGGTCTTGGCCAAGGTGCTGGCACACTGGCTTTTCTCCGGTCTGGCACTGGTTCTGCTCTCACCGCTGCTGGCGTTGATGCTCGGTTTGCCTGCCGCCTGCCTGCCGGTTTTGCTGTTTTCGTTGCTGTTGGGCACACCGGTGCTGAGCTTGCTCGGCGCGGTGGGCGCGGCACTGACGGTCGGTTTGAAGCGTGGCGGCCTGTTGCTGGCGCTGCTGATTCTGCCGTTGTACATCCCGGTGTTGATCCTTGGCAGTGGCGCCTTGCAGGCCGCCTTGCAAGGCATGCCGGCGACCGGGTATCTGCTGTGGCTGGGTAGCCTGACCGCCCTGGCGATCACCCTGACACCGTTTGCAATAGCTGCTGGCCTGAAGATCAGCGTCGGCGAATAATGAGGTCTGGTTAAAATTTAACCAGCAAAGACCCTGAGACTGCTCACACCGATGAGCGGCACCCGTGATGGAAACAGTATGAACTGGACCTGGTTTCACAAGCTCGGCTCGCCCAAGTGGTTCTACGGCATCAGCAGCAAGTTCTTGCCGTGGCTGAGCATCGCAGCGTTGCTGCTGATTGGCGTCGGCGTCGTTTGGGGCCTGGCCTTCGCGCCGCCGGATTATCAGCAAGGCAACAGCTTTCGCATCATCTATATCCACGTACCTGCCGCGATGCTCGCACAGTCGATCTACGTGATGCTGGCGGTGTGCGGTGTGGTCGGGCTGGTGTGGAAAATGAAACTGGCCGACGTCGCCCTGCAATGCGCCGCACCGATCGGCGCGTGGATGACCGCCGTGGCGCTGGTCACCGGGGCGATCTGGGGCAAACCGACCTGGGGTTCGTGGTGGGTCTGGGACGCGCGCCTGACCTCGATGCTGATTCTGCTGTTTCTGTATTTCGGCGTGATCGCGCTGGGCAATGCCATCAGCAACCGCGACAGCGCCGCCAAGGCCTGCGCGGTATTGGCGATTGTTGGCGTAATCAACATTCCAATCATCAAATATTCGGTGGAGTGGTGGAACACGCTGCACCAGGGCGCGACCTTCACCCTCACCGAAAAACCGGCGATGCCTGCCGAGATGTGGCTGCCGCTGTTGCTGACCGTGCTGGGTTTCTACTGCTTCTTCGGCGCCGTGCTGTTGCTGCGTATGCGCCTCGAAGTGCTCAAGCGGGAGGCCCGCGCCAGTTGGGTGAAAGAAGAAGTGCAGCACAGTCTGGAGGCCGCTCGATGAGTTTTGCTTCATTCGGCGACTTCCTCGCCATGGGCCATCATGGCCTGTATGTCTGGTCGGCCTACGGCATCTGTCTGGCGGTGCTGATCCTCAACGTGGTGGCGCCGATCGCGGCCCGCAAGCGCTATCTGCAACAAGAGGCGCGTCGTCTGCGCCGGGAGAACGGCAAGTGAATCCGCTGCGCAAGAAACGTCTGATCATCATTCTGGCCATTCTGGTCGGGGTCGGCGCTGCCGTCGGCCTGGCGCTCAGCGCCCTGCAGCAGAACATCAATCTGTTCTACACCCCGACCCAGATCGCCAACGGCGAAGCGCCGCAAGACACGCGCATCCGCGCCGGCGGCATGGTCGAGAAGGGCTCGCTGCAGCGCTCGCCGGATTCCCTCGACGTCAAATTCGTCGTCACCGATTTCAACAAGTCCGTGACCATCGCCTATCGCGGCATCCTCCCGGATCTGTTCCGCGAAGGGCAGGGCATTGTCGCCCTCGGCAAGCTCAACGCCGATGGCGTGGTGGTGGCCGATGAAGTGCTGGCCAAGCACGACGAGAAGTACATGCCGCCGGAAGTGACCAAAGCCTTGAAAGACAGCGGTCAATCCGCCCCAACGCCTGCGAAGGAGGGCTGATCGATGACCTCGGCGATTTTTATTCCTGAGTTGGGCCATCTGGCGATGATTCTGGCGTTGTGTTTCGCGCTGGTGCAGGCCGTGGTGCCATTGGTCGGTGCTTGGCGCGGTGACCGTTTCTGGATGAGTCTGGCCCAGCCGGCCGCTTGGGGGCAGTTTGCGTTTTTGCTGTTCGCGTTCGGCATTTTGACCTACGCCTTCATGGTCGACGACTTCTCCGTCGCGTATGTGGCGAACAACTCCAATACCGCGTTGCCGTGGTATTACAAATTCAGCGCCGTGTGGGGCGCCCACGAAGGGTCGTTGCTGCTCTGGGCATTGATTCTCGGTGGTTGGACCTTCGCGGTGTCGGTATTTTCGCGTCAGTTGCCGCAGGTGATGCTGGCGCGCGTGCTGGCGGTGATGGGCATGATCAGCACCGGTTTCTTGCTGTTCCTGATCCTGACGTCCAACCCGTTCAAACGCATCCTGCCGCAAATGCCCAGCAATGGCGCTGACTTGAATCCACTGTTGCAAGACATCGGCCTGATCGTGCACCCGCCAATGTTGTACATGGGTTACGTCGGTTTTTCGGTGGCGTTTGCTTTTGCCATCGCGGCGTTGATGGGCGGTCGACTGGATGCCGCGTGGGCACGCTGGTCGCGTCCTTGGACCATCGTCGCCTGGGCGTTCCTCGGCATCGGTATCACCCTCGGTTCGTGGTGGGCGTACTACGAACTCGGCTGGGGTGGCTGGTGGTTCTGGGACCCGGTGGAAAACGCCTCGTTCATGCCTTGGCTGGTCGGCACCGCGCTGATCCACTCGCTGGCGGTCACGGAAAAACGTGGCGTGTTCAAGAGCTGGACGGTATTGCTGGCGATTGCCGCGTTCTCGCTGAGCCTGCTCGGGACGTTCCTTGTGCGTTCCGGCGTGCTGACCTCGGTACACGCGTTTGCTTCCGATCCGGAGCGCGGCGTGTTCATCCTGATCTTCCTGTTGTTCGTGGTCGGTGGCTCGCTGACGCTGTTCGCCCTGCGTGCTCCAGTGGTGAAGAGTCAGGTCGGTTTCAACCTGTGGTCGCGGGAAACCCTGCTGCTGGGCAACAACCTGGTGCTGGTGGTGGCGGCGTCGATGATCCTGCTCGGTACGCTGTACCCTCTGATTCTTGATGCCCTGAGCGGCGCGAAGATGTCGGTTGGCCCGCCGTACTTCAATGCGCTGTTTATTCCGTTGATGGCGTTGCTGATGCTGGTCATGGCGGTCGGCGTGATCGTGCGTTGGAAGGACACTCCAGTGAAATGGCTGGCCGGCATGCTCACGCCAGTGCTGCTCGGCAGCGTCGCGCTGGCGGTGGTGGCCGGTGTCGCTTACGGCGATTTCAACTGGGCGGTGATCGCGACTTTCCTGCTGGCCGCGTGGGTGTTGCTAGCCGGTGCACGTGACATCGTCGACAAGACTCGCCACAAAGGTCTGATCAAAGGCTTGCCAACCCTGACCCGCAGTTATTGGGGCATGCAGGTTGCCCACCTCGGCATCGCCGTGTGTGCGCTGGGCGTGGTGTTGTCGAGTCAGAACAGTGCCGAACGCGACCTGCGTCTGGCGCCGGGCGAGTCGATGGACCTGGCCGGTTATCACTTCATTTTCGAAGGTGCCAAGCACTTCGAAGGGCCGAACTTCACCTCCGATAAAGGCACCATTCGCGTGATCCGCGACGGCAAGGAAATCAGTGTGCTGCACCCGGAAAAACGTCTGTACACCGTACAGAGTTCGATGATGACAGAAGCCGGGATCGACGCCGGTTTCACCCGTGACCTTTACGTCGCCCTCGGCGAACCGCTGGAAAATGGCGCGTGGGCCGTGCGCGTGCACGTCAAACCGTTCGTGCGCTGGATCTGGTTCGGCGGGCTGCTCACCGGGTTCGGTGGTTTGCTGGCGGCGCTGGATCGACGTTATCGGGTCAAGGTGAAAGCCAAGGTGCGTGAAGCACTGGGCATGACGGGAGCGGCTGCATGAGACGTTGGTTGATGCTGGTGCCACTGGCGATTTTCCTGCTGGTGGCGGTGTTTCTGTATCGCGGGCTGTACCTCGATCCGGCGGAACTGCCGTCGGCGATGATCAACAAGCCGTTCCCGGAGTTTTCCCTGCCAAACGTGCAGGGCGACAAGCACCTGACCAAGGCTGACATTCTCGGCAAACCGGCACTGGTCAATGTCTGGGGCACCTGGTGCATTTCCTGCCGGGTCGAGCATCCGGTGCTGAACAAACTCGCCGAGCGTGGTGTGGTGATCTACGGCATCAACTACAAGGACACCAACGCCGATGCCTTGAAGTGGCTGGCCGAATTCCACAATCCGTACGCGCTGGATATCCGTGACGATGAAGGCTCGCTGGGCCTGAACCTCGGCGTCTACGGCGCGCCGGAAACCTTTTTCATCGACGCCGAGGGCATCATCCGCGACAAGTATGTCGGCGTGATCGACGAACAGGTCTGGCGCGAAAAACTCGCCGCGAAATATCAGGCGCTGGTCGATGAGGCCAAGCCATGAAGCGCTTTATGGCTGCGCTGATATTGGGTTTGAGTCTGGTCGGTGTCGCCCATGCCGCCATCGACACCTACGAGTTCGCCAAAGAAGGCGACCGTGAGCGTTTCCGTGAACTGACCAAGGAACTGCGCTGCCCCAAGTGCCAGAACCAGGACATCGCCGACTCCAACGCGCCGATTGCCGCTGACCTGCGCAAAGAGATTTTCCGCATGCTCGGCGAGGGCAAGGACAACCAGCAGATCATCGACTTTATGGTCGATCGCTACGGTGATTTCGTCCGCTACAAACCGGCGCTCACTGCCAAGACCGCACTGCTGTGGTTCGGCCCGGCCGGGCTGCTGCTCGGTGGTTTGGTGGTGATTGCGGTGATCGTCCGCCGTCGTCGCGGTCAGCGCGCCGAGACTCCGCAAGCGCTGTCCAGTGAAGAGCGTCAGCGCCTCGACCAACTGTTGGATAAAAACCAAGAATGATTGATTTCTGGCTTGCCGCAGGGCTGTTGCTTCTGGTCGCCCTGAGTTTTCTGCTGATCCCGGTTTTGCGCGAACGTCGCGCCCAGCGTGAAGAGGATCGTACTGCCCTGAACGTCGCGTTGTATCAGGAGCGCGTCGCCGAGTTGCAAGCGCAGCAGGCTGAAGGCGTACTCGACGCTGCGCAAATGGACAGCGGTCGTGCCGAGGCTGCCCGTGAGTTGCTGGCGGATACCGAGGGTGTTGCCGCGCCACGGGTTTCCCGACTGGGTAAACCGTTGCCGCTGTTGGCGGCTGTGCTGGTTCCGGTGTTGGGCCTGGGTCTGTATATGCACTTCGGCGCTGCCGACAAAGTCGAACTGACCCGCGAATTTGCCCAGGCACCGCAGTCGATGGAAGAGATGACCCAGCGTCTGGAGCGTGCCGTCGCGGCGCAACCGGATTCCGCTGAAGGCCTGTATTTCCTCGGCCGTACTTACATGGCGCAAGAGCGCCCGGCGGACGCGGCGAAGATGTTTGAGCGGGCTGCCAATCTGGCCGGTCGTCAACCGGAACTGCTCGGTCAGTGGGCGCAGGCGCAGTATTTTGCTGACGGCAAGAAGTGGTCGGACAAGATTCAGGCGCTGACCGACGAAGCGCTGAAGGCTGATCCGAAAGAAGTCACCAGCCTTGGTTTGCTCGGTATCGCTGCGTTTGAAGGCGAGCGTTATCAGGAAGCCATCGATTACTGGAACCGTCTGCTGGCGCAACTGCCGCCTGAGGATAGCTCCCGCGCCGCGCTGCAAGGCGGGATCAAACGCGCCGCCGAACGTCTGGAAGCCAGCGGTGGCAAGGTTGCTCAGGCACCGGTAGCCGCGAAAGCCGCGCTGTTGAAAGTCAGCGTCGATCTGGCCAGTGAACTCCGAAGCAAAGTGCAACCGGGCGACAGCGTGTTCATTTTCGCCCGCGCCACCTCTGGCCCACCGGCACCGCTGGCGGCCAAACGCCTGACCGTGGCCGATCTGCCGGTGACCGTCGAACTGGGCGATGCCGACGCAATGATGCCGCAGTTGAAACTGTCGAACTTCCCTGAAGTCCAACTGGTTGCGCGCATCTCACGGGCTGGTCAACCGACCGCCGGTGAGTGGGTCGGTCGCAGCGGCCCTCTGGCCAGCAGCACCACTGCGCTACAAAAACTGACCATCGACAGCCCGGACAAATAGCCGGACACAACAGGAAAGCACCGCCATGCACACCATCGCCCGAATCACAGTCCTCACACTGGCCCTGGGCTTGAGTGCATGTGCGGTGCAACGACCGGAACCGACCACCAACCTGCCGCCGATTCCGCCGTCACAACCGAGCCCGACGCCGTCGACCTCGCCAACCCCGGGCAAAAGCATCCCGGCGAAACCGGCAAAACCCGTCCCGCGCACCTCAGCCAGCTTCGCCCCGCCACCCGGCGGCAACAGCCACTGGGATCAGAAACTCGGCGTCTACGTCCTCGACGACCAGACCAACACCTTCTACCGCCAGCGCACCTACTACCGCTGGAACAACGGCTGGAGCCGCTCGGTCAGCCCCAATGGTCCGTGGGAAGACACCAACATCCACGGTGTGCCACCTGGGTTAGGCAAACAGTTCGGGCAGTAAATGAAAACGGCGATCTTTGGATCGCCGTTTTGCTGTGTGCCTGTTGGGTTCTCACAGAAATTGCTCATGGAAGTGCTGCACAGCGCTCAGGGTTTAGCAGTTTCAATCACACCCTGTAAAACAACCAGACGTCGTTCTGCCAATTTCTGTGCTTGAGTAAATATAACCCTAGAGTTATTTTTGTGAGGCCAAGGCAAGGAGGCGGTTGGTGCAGAGCAGGCTATTGATCAAGGAGTTGGAGGAGGCAGGCTGGACGCTGGATCGGATCACCGGCAGTCATCACATCTTCACTCACCGATACAACCCGTACACGATTCCCGTCCCTCACCCGAAAAAGGATTTGCCACTGGGGACGGTCAAAGGCATCAGGCGGCGTGCCGGGTTGTACAACCCGCCAGCCAGTTACCAAGGAGATCCATAATGCAATATCCAATCTGCATCGAATGGGGTGACGAAAATACCGCCATCGGTATTCAGATCCCCGATATTCCCGGCGCCGTTACGGCAGGGGATAGCTTTGAAGATGCCTACAAGGCGGCGGTTGAAGTCGCCCACATCATGCTGCAGGAGATTGCGGCGGACGGGGAGTCGATTCCTATGCCGACTTCGGCATCCGCTCATCGCAGTAATCCAGAGTTTGCCGAGATGGGCTGGGGCATGCTTGAGCTGGACATTTCGCCCTATCTCGGCAAAACCGAAAAGGTCAACGTAACGCTGCCCGGTTATGTGATTCAGCGAATCGACCGTTACGTGCGCGAACACAACGTCAAAAGCCGCTCCTCCTTTCTGGCCGATGCGGCGATGGAAAAGCTGGTTCGATATTAAGCCTCATCGCTCCCCCAGGCTAAATGAATAACCTGTGGGAGCGAGCCTGCTCGCGAAGCTTTTGCGGCCTCACGCTGTCGCCAATGAACCACGCTGCGAAACACTCAAAAACCGCAACAACGCCAGCAGCGGAAACGCACTCCCCACAATCACGATCCACAACCAGCCGCCATGCTCATACACCGCACTGGCCACCGACGAGCCGAAGGCGCCGCCGATAAAGATGCTGGTCATGTACAGCGCGTTCAGACGGCCACGGCTTTTCGCGTCCAGTGAGTACACCGCGCGCTGGCCGAGGACCATGTTCATCTGCACGCAGAAATCGAGCACCACGCCGGTCACGGCCAGGCCGATGACGCTGTAGGCCGGGTGGATGAAGGCGGGCAGGAAACTTAGGCTGGCGAACAACATGGCCAGCAGCGAAGCGATGCGAGTATGGCCGGCATCAGCCAGGCGTCCGCTGATCGGTGCGGCGATGGCACCGATGGCGCCGACCAGGGCGAAGATCGCGATCTCGCTTTGCGACAAACCATGGTTGCGTGCCAGTTCCAGCGGCACCGCGGTCCAGAACAGGCTGAACGTGGCGAACATGCAGCCCTGATAAAACGCCCGTTGACGCAGTACCGGTTGCTGGCGCAACAGCGTCCACAGCGAACCGATCAGTTGGCCGTAGGTAGCGCTGTGATCAGGCTGACGCTTTGGCACGGTCAGCGCCAGTACCACGCTGATCGCCGCCATCAGCGCTGCGGCAATCATGAACATCGCCCGCCAGCCCAAATGGTCGGCCACCACGCTCGACACCGGCCGTGCGAGCAGAATGCCCAGCAGCAAACCGCCCATGATCCCGCCGACCACCCGACCGCGGGATTCTTCCGGTGCCAGATGCGCAGCCAATGGAATCAGGATCTGCACCGACACCGAACTGAAGCCCACCAGCAACGAGATCAGCAGAAAGACATTCGGCTGATCGGTAAACGCCGCCGCCAACAGGCTGGCAATCGCCACCACGGTGGTGATGATCATCAACCGGCGGTTTTCCAGCAGATCGCCCAGCGGCACCAGAAAGAACAGGCCCAGCGCATAGCCAATCTGCGTCAGCGAGACGATGAAACTGGCCATGGTGTCGGAGAGGCCGATGTCCGGTGCGATCAGGCCGATGATCGGCTGCGCGTAGTAAATGTTGGCAACGATGGCGCCGCAGCAGAAGGCGAACAGCAGCACCATGCCTCGGGTCATTGCGTGAGTGGTGGTGGTCATAAGGTTTCTCGATCCAGCGAAAGAATGCGCTAAGGCTATGGGGCAAACCGGATGGGCAGAAGACGCCTTCGGTTGATATCAGTTATTCCGTTGCGCAATGACGGGGTGCTAGCAGCGTGTCATCCATCGGCGGACCTTGCGTCCGACCGTTGCGGGTCGATGATACATTCACTTACATCCTGTTCGATAGCGTGCTTATGTTTGCATTGGCTTGTTCAACATTCATGACCGGAGGATTGCAATGTTTCGTCAGACGCTTCGCTACACCGCAACGATTGCCCTGATCAGCCTGCTGGGCGTGATGAGCGCACAGGCCGCCGACGCACCGGGGATGCGCATCGGTGTACGCGGCGAGATCACCGGGGTCAGCGCCGACAGCCTCAAAGTCCACGTCAACAGCGGTGAGAACGTGGTGATCCAGTTGACTGGTGACACCAAAGTTCGCGCGGTCACCCTGGCCAATATCGAGGACATCAAACCCGGCAGTTACATTGGTTCGGCGGCGATGCCTCAGGAGGATGGCACGCTCAAGGCACTGGAAGTGCATGTGTTTCCGCCGGAGCTGGCGGGTAGCGGCGACGGGCATCGGCCGTTTGATCTGGCCAAGGGCAGCAGCATGACCAATGGCAGCGTCGGCGATCTGGTGGTGAGTAACGGGCGGGTGCTGACGGTGAACTACAAGGGCGGGCAGCAGAAAATTCTGGTGCCGGAGGATGTGCCGATCGTCAATCTGGTGCCCGGGGATCGGAGTTTGCTGAAGGTTGGGGTGAAGATTGTTACGTTCGTCACGCAGGGTGCGGATGGCACGCTGACGGCGCAATCGATTTCTGCGGGTAAGGATGGGGTGACGCCACCGATGTAGAAGCCCCTCACCCTAGCCCTCCCGAAACGTCGGACCGCCCAGAGGGAGAGGGGACTGATTGGGGGATGCTGAAGGAATACGCCGACCTGAAACTGCGGTGCCGAATCCATAATCGATAAGGTCTTTCAGGTCGATGTAACTCGCGAGACACCTCGGTCGGCTCCCTCTCCCTCCGGGAGAGGGCTGGGGTGAGGGTAAAGCGGCCACAAAAAAGGCGACCTCAGTGGATCGCCTTTTTCACGCCTGCTTAAACCTTACTGCCCGCTATAAATCTGATCAAAAACCCCACCATCATTAAAGTGGGTCTTTTGCACCGTACGCCAGTCACCAAAGGTCTTCTCGACCGAGAGGAAATCAACTTTCGGGAAACGGTCGGTGTACTTCGCCAGCACCGCCGGATCACGCGGACGCAGGTAGTTCGCCGCCGCAATCTCCTGACCTTGCGGCGACCACAGGTACTTCAGGTACTCATCCGCCGCCGCACGCGAACCCTTCTTGTCGACCACTTTATCGACCACCGATACCGGCGGCTCAGCCTCAGCCGAAACACTCGGATAAATCACTTCAAACTGATCGCGACCAAACTCGCGGGCAATCATTTCCGCTTCGTTTTCGAAGGTCACCAGCACGTCGCCGATCTGGTTGGTCATGAAGGTCGTGGTGGCGGCGCGGCCACCGGTGTCCAGTACCGGCGCTTGCTTGAACAGTTTGCCGACGAAGTCTTTCGCCTTGTTCTCATCGCCACCGTTCTTCAGCACATAACCCCAGGCCGACAGATAGGTGTAGCGGCCGTTACCCGAGGTTTTCGGGTTTGGCACGATCACTTGCACGCCGTCCTTGAGCAGATCCGGCCAGTCTTTCAAGGCTTTCGGGTTGCCTTTGCGCACGATAAACACCGTGGCCGAGGTGAACGGCGCGCTGTTGTTCGGCAGACGCGTGACCCAGTTCTCCGGCACCAGTTTGCCGTTGTCGGCGAGGGCGTTGATGTCGGTGGCCATGTTCATGGTGATGACGTCAGCCGGCAGGCCGTCGATTACCGAACGCGCTTGCTTGCTCGAGCCGCCGAAGGACATTTGTACGGTGATGTTTTCGTTGTGCTCGGCCTGCCAGTGTTTCTGGAACGCAGTGTTGTAGTCCTTGTAGAAATCGCGCATCACGTCGTAGGAAACGTTGAGCAGCGTCGGGGCTGCCTGAGCGATGTTGGCCAAGGCCAGGCCGGCGGCGAGAAGTGAGGCGCCAAAGAGTTTTTTCACTGCGCATTCCTTGTTTTATCTGTGTAGGAGCAGGGGGTGATGTTCAATTGCCACTGACTATAACGGGGCGCGCATAGTCGTTTAAAGATTAAAAAGCTCTTTGCTTATTCCAGTTTTTTGAACAGCGCATTACCGCAGCGCGAGCAGAACGCCGCGCCATGTTCGTGGCTGTTTTTCTTGCACACCGGGCAGTCGTGTTGCAGCTGTTCACCGCGCATGGCGTTGGCCAGTTCGGCGGTGAAAATCCCCGTCGGCACGGCGATGATCGAGTAACCGGTGATCATCACCAGCGACGAAATCACCTGGCCCAGCGGGGTCTTCGGCACGATGTCGCCAAAGCCCACGGTGGTCAACGTGACGATCGCCCAATAGATGCCTTTGGGAATGCTGGTGAAACCATGCTCCGGGCCTTCGATCACGTACATCAAGGTGCCGAACACCGTCACCAGGGTGCAGACGCTGACCAGAAACACGACGATTTTCTGCTTGCTGCCGCGCAGCGCCGACATCAAGTAATTGGCTTGCTTGAGGTACGGGCTGAGCTTGAGCACGCGGAAAATCCGCAGCATGCGGATGATCCGGATAATCAGCAGGTACTGCGCATCGCTGTAATACAGGGCGAGGATGCCCGGCACGATCGCCAGCAAATCCACCAGCCCGTAAAAGCTGAAGGCGTAGCGCAACGGTTTCGGTGAGCAGTACAGGCGCAGGATGTACTCGCCGAGAAAGATGATCGTGAAGCCCCACTCGATGTAGGCCAGCACGTTCGCGTAGTTCTGGTGAATGCTGTCGATGCTGTCGAGCATCACGATCACCAGACTGGCGAGGATGATCAACAGCAAGATGCCGTCGAAGCGACGCCCGGCGCGGGTGTCGCTCTGGAAAATCATCACGTAAAGCCGTTCGCGCCAACTGTTGCTGCTGTCCATGGATAACGCCTGAATCGAAGATCAGCGCAGCCTAGGTTGATTCTCCCCATGAGCGCAAGGCGCACGCTCGACGATGGCTTTGCCAAGCATCTGGATGCCGGCGCGGATCAGCCAGCCGGCGAGGATGAACGGCGCGGTCAGGGTCGCAAGGCCAACCGCCGCAAACAACGGCGTGACCAGCAGCGCGAGGACGATACCGAGCAGCGGCAGCCACGGTTGTTGGCGTTGGGCGGAAAAGGCGAGGGCGGCGAGCACGGCGTTGTAGCTGCCGAGACCGAGCAAAGCGGCGCTGGTTTCATGGTGCAGCAAGCTGGAGCCGAGGCCAATTGCCGACGCCAGCAGCGCCCAGCAAAACGCCCGGCGATCAGCGATCAGCAAACCGGCGGCGATCAAAGCGCCGGCCAGTGGATGACCGAGGAACATCACCTGGCCCAAGCCACGCAGTTCGGCGGCAAGCAGGTTCAGCGTGTTCAACTCGACATGCGCGACAGGCGCCGACGGTTCGGTGAACAGCAGCAATACCCAGCTCATCGCCACGAACGGCGAGGTGTAGGCCGGTATGGATCGACTGCTGTACACATGTTTGAGCCATTGTTGCGTGACCATTGCGCTCAGGCCGCCGGCGGCGAGAATCAGCGGCGGCAGCATCGGCGACCACGGGAAATACAGGCTCAGCAATAAGCCAAGCAAGATGCCGTTGTAGCTGAACAGTCCGGCCTGGCGATCAGCCTTGGCGTAGTTGCGCCGTTGTGCGGTGAGCAAACCGGCGACGGCACCGAGCAGCGCACCGGCGAACAGCACCGGCGCGGTCAGCAGGATCGCCAACAGGCACAGCAGGCCGCACAGCGGATGGCGCTGGAGGAATATCTGACTGAAACCGTTGAGCAAAGCCTCGGCCCAGTCGGGGCAGTGGGTGTTGAAATGATTGGCAGGCATGGCAGTTCTGAAAGTCAGTGAAACCGATTTGCCTTCTTCGCCAGCAGGCTGGCTCCCACATTGAATCTTTGTTCAGTCATTGAGTTTGTGATGCACACAAATCAACTGTGGGAGCGAGCCTGCTCGCGAAGAGGCCAGTTGTAGCGCTCAAGCATTTTGATTGAAGGAATAACCGCTATTCCCACAGCAGCTTTTTGAGCCTGTTTAGATCAATGTTTCGATCCGCAGCGAGTTGGTCGATCCAGGCTGGCCGAACGGCACGCCGGCAGTGATCAGCAGCGTGTCACCACGCTCGGCCATACCCTGCGCCTGGGCGATTTCCAGCGCGGTTGAGCAAACTTCATCGACCTGACGCAGACGATCATTGACCACCGAATGAATCCCCCACGCCACGCTCAAACGCCGTGCCGTTTGCAGGTTCGGCGTCAGATTGAGGATCGGCGCTTTCGGCCGTTCCCGCGCTGCACGCAAACTCGACGTACCCGACTCGCTGTAATTGACCAGCACCGCCACCGGCAGCACGTTGCTGATGCGTCGGATCGCGCAGCTGATCGCATCGGAAACCGTCGCTTCAGCTTTCGGCCGGCTGACGTCGAGCTGCGTCTGATAATCCGGACCGTTCTCCACCTGACGAATGATCTTGCTCATCATCTGCACGGCTTCCAGCGGGTACTCGCCGGACGCGGTTTCCGCCGACAGCATCACCGCGTCAGCACCTTCGGCCACGGCGTTGGCAACGTCCGTCACCTCAGCGCGGGTCGGAGCAGGGGAGAAGCGCATCGATTCCAGCATCTGCGTCGCCACCACCACTGGTTTACCGAGTTCACGGCAAGTGGTGATGATGTTTTTCTGAATCTGCGGCACGCTTTCGGCCGGTACTTCAACGCCGAGGTCTCCGCGAGCGACCATGATCGCGTCGCTCAGCTCAGCGATTTCACGCAGTTGCTCAACGGCCGAAGGCTTCTCGATTTTTGCCATCAGAAACGCTTTGTCGCCGATCAGTGCGCGGGCTTCGACGATGTCTTGCGGACGCTGCACAAACGACAGCGCGACCCAGTCCACACCCAGCTCCAGACCGAAGCTCAGATCGCGACGATCCTTGGGGGTCAGCGGGCTGAGGTCGAGCACCGCTTGCGGCACGTTCACACCTTTGCGATCCGACAACTCGCCGCCATTGAGCACGGTGGTATCGATCGCATCAGCGTATTTGGTGACCACGCGCAGACGCAGTTTGCCGTCGTCGAGCAGCAGATCCATGCCCGCTTCCAGCGCTTCGATGATTTCCGGATGCGGCAGATTCACCCGGCGCTCATCGCCCGGTGTCGCGTCCAGATCCAGGCGGAAAGCCTGGCCGCGATGCAGTTGCACCTTGCCGTCGGCGAACTTGCCGACGCGCAGTTTTGGCCCCTGCAAGTCCATCAGAATGCCCAGCGGGTAGTTGAGCTGGCGCTCGACTTCGCGGATCCACTGATAGCGCTTGGCGTGGTCGGCGTGATCGCCGTGGCTGAAGTTCAGGCGGAAGATATTCACCCCGGCCTCGACCAGTTCACGGATGTCTTCGATGCCATCGACAGCAGGCCCGAGGGTGGCGAGGATTTTGACCTTTTTATCAGGCGTCATGATTTGCAGCTCTCAAGGATCAGAATGGCGCGGAAGTCGTTGACGTTGGTGCGGGTCGGCTCGGTGACGATCAGCGCATCGAGCGCCGCGAAATAGCCGTAGCCGTTGTTGTTATCCAGCTCATCGCTGGCGCTCAAACCGAGGGCGGCGGCGCGGGCGTAGCTGTCCGGGGTCATGATCGCGCCGGCGTTGTCTTCCGAGCCGTCGATGCCGTCGGTGTCACCGGCCAGAGCGTAGACGCCGGGCTGGCCTTTGAGGCTGTCGGTGAGGCTCAAGAGGAATTCGGCGTTGCGCCCGCCACGGCCATTGCCGCGCACAGTCACGGTGGTTTCGCCGCCGGAGAGGATCACGCACGGCGCTGCCAGTGGCTGACCGTGATGGATGATCTGGCGGGCGATGCCGGCGTGGACTTTCGCCACTTCGCGCGACTCACCTTCGAGGTCGCCGAGGATCAATGTGCTGAAACCGGCCTGACGGCATTTCACCGCAGCGGCATCCAGCGATTGCTGAGGACGGGCGATCAACTGGAAGTGGCTGCGCGCCAAGGATGGATCGCCGGGTTTGACGGTTTCCGACTCAGGGCTTTGCAGCCAGTTGCGCACGGAAGCGGGGATCTCGATGCCGTAGCGTTTGATGATCGCCAGCGCTTCGGCGGAGGTGCTTGGATCGGCCACGGTCGGGCCGGAAGCGATGACCGTGGCGAGGTCGCCCGGTACGTCGGAAATCGCGTAGGTATAAACAGTGGCAGGCCAGCAGGCCTTGCCGAGACGGCCGCCCTTGATCGCCGAGAGGTGCTTGCGCACGCAGTTCATTTCGCCGATGGTCGCGCCGGATTTGAGCAGGGCTTTGTTGATCGACTGCTTGTCGGCGAGGGTGATGCCTGCGGCCGGCAACGCCAGCAGGGCAGAGCCGCCGCCGGAAAGCAGGAAGATCACGCGGTCGTCTTCAGTCAGGTTGCTGACCAGTTCGAGCACGCGTTTGGCCACGGCCAGACCAGCAGCGTCCGGCACCGGGTGCGCGGCTTCGACCACTTCGATTTTTTCGCACGGGGCGCCGTGACCGTAACGGGTCACTACCAGGCCAGAGACTTCACCTTCCCAGCTACGCTCGACGACTTGCGCCATGGCGGCAGCGGCTTTGCCGGCACCGATGACAATGACGCGACCGGTACGATCGGCGGGCAAATGGGCTTCGAGGACCTGGTTTGGATGGGCCGCGTCGATGGCTGTGGCAAACAGCTCGCGCAGCAGTTGTTGCGGATCGACCGACATGGCGGGCTCCCAATCTTATTGTTCTTGGTTAATGCTGATGATCGTTCCCACGCTCTGCGTGGGAATGCCTCAATGGACGCTCTGCGTCCGCTTCGGCAGGGACGCGGAGCGTCCCGGGCTGCATTCCCACGCAGAGCGTGGGAACGAGCGACGGGGCAGTGGTTTTATTTGCTATCGCGAATCGAGAAGTTGGCCATGTGTTCCAGACCTTTGATCAGCGCCGAGTGGTCCCAGTTGCTGCCACCGATGGCCGCGCAGGTGCTGAACACTTGCTGGGCGTTGGCGGTGTTCGGCAGGTTGATGTTCAGCTCTTTGGCGCCTTGCAGGGCCAGGTTCAGGTCCTTCTGGTGCAGGCTGATGCGGAAGCCTGGATCGAAAGTGCCTTTGATCATGCGCTCGCCGTGCACTTCAAGGATCTTCGAGGAAGCGAAACCGCCCATCAGTGCTTCACGCACCTTGGCTGGATCGGCACCGTTTTTCGAAGCGAACAGCAGGGCTTCAGCGACAGCCTGAATGTTCAGCGCAACGATGATCTGGTTGGCTACTTTGGCGGTTTGACCGTCGCCATTGCCACCGACCAGGGTGATGTTCTTGCCCATGGCCTGGAACAGCGGCAGTGCGCGTTCAAAGACATCGGCGTCGCCACCGATCATGATGCTCAGGGTCGCAGCTTTGGCGCCGACCTCACCGCCGGACACCGGTGCGTCGAGGTACTGCGCGCCTTTCTCGTTGATCTTCGCCGCGAAGGCCTTGGTGGCCGTTGGCGAGATCGAGCTCATGTCGATAACGATTTTGCCTTTGCTCAGGCCTGCGGCAACGCCGTCGGCGCGGAACAGTACGTCGTCGACCTGTGGGGTATCCGGGACCATGACGATGATGAATTCTGCTTCCTGCGCCACTTCGCGCGGGTTGGCCAGAGCGACGGCGCCAGCGGCAACCAGGTCGGCCGGGGCGGCGTCGTGGTGCGCCGACAGGAACAGGCTGTGACCGGCTTTCTGCAGGTTCGAAGCCATTGGGTGGCCCATGATGCCGGTGCCGATAAATCCGATTTTAGCCATGAGAAAATCCTCTTGTTTTTATAAACAGCCGTAGGAGCTGCCGCAGGCTCGGGCCGCGTTCGGACGATCTTTTGATTCTGCTTTTGAAGGTCAAGATCAAAAGATCGCAGCCTTCGGCAGCTCCTACAGGGTCATGTGTTCGTTCAGATTGCGTTGTGGGTTTTCAGCCAGCCGAGGCCTGCTTCAGTGGTGGTCAGCGGCTTGTATTCGCAACCCACCCAACCCTGATAACCGATGCGATCGAGGTGTTCGAACAGGAAGCGGTAGTTGATCTCGCCAGTGCCCGGCTCGTTACGCCCCGGGTTGTCCGCGAGCTGCACATGGTTGATCTCGCCCAGGTGCGATTGCAGGGTGCGGGCCAGATCGCCTTCCATG
The DNA here is from genome assembly GCF_000783395.1 of Pseudomonas chlororaphis. Lineage (GTDB taxonomy): Bacteria > Pseudomonadota > Gammaproteobacteria > Pseudomonadales > Pseudomonadaceae > Aquipseudomonas > Aquipseudomonas chlororaphis_H. Next base: position 174,098 of record NZ_JSFK01000015.1, read on the forward strand.
ATTTGCATGTGATAGATGTCGTATTGCAGGAACAGATTGGCGCTGCCGACCTGTTCGCGAATCGACAGGGCTTGCGCCGTGTTGTTCAGGTAGAAGCCTGGGATGTCGCGGGTGTTGATCGCTTCCATCACCAGTTTGATGCCCGCTGCCTGCAACTTGTCGGCCGCGTATTTCAGGTTGGCGACGAAGGTCTTTTCCACGGTGGCATCGTCAACGCCTTGTGGACGGATACCGGCCAGGCAGTTGATCTGGGTGTTGCCCAGCACTTGTGCGTAGGCAATCGCCAGATCGACCCCGGCGCGGAACTCGTCGATACGATCCGGCAAGCACGCGATACCGCGTTCACCCTTGGCCCAGTCACCGGCCGGCAGGTTGAACAGCACTTGGGTCAGACCGTTGGCGTCGAGCTTGGCTTTGATTTCGGCGGAGCTGAAGTCGTACGGGAACAGGTACTCGACACCGCTGAAACCAGCCTTGGCGGCGGCGTCGAAACGGGCAAGGAAATCCTGTTCGGTGAACAGCATGGACAGGTTGGCTGCGAAACGCGGCATGGTGGTCTCCTAAAAAACGGATGTGACACGGTTGGTCAGATTGTTCGCGATCAGTCCCCTCTCCTGGGGGAGAGGGTTAGGGTGAGGGGGATCCTGAGTCTGATCCGAATTTTGCGATCACCGCAAAACCTTTCCCTCACCCCAGCCCTCCCGAAACGTCGGACCGCCCGGAGGGAGAGGGGGCTAGTTACGTTCAATCAAGCAGCGAAATCGCCGTTGGCGCATCGTTGCCGACCAGCGCCAGGTCTTCGAATTCGTTGACGGCGTTGATCTCGGTACCCATGGAGATGTTGGTCACACGCTCCAGAATGATCTCGACGATCACCGGCACTTTGAACTCTTCGATCATCTGTTCGGCCTTGCGCAGGGCAGGGGCGATTTCCGATGGCTCGAACACACGCAGTGCCTTACAGCCGAGGCCTTCAGCCACTGCGACGTGGTCAACACCGTAACCGTTGAGTTCCGGCGCGTTCAGGTTATCGAAGGACAGCTGCACGCAGTAGTCCATTTCGAACCCGCGCTGTGCCTGACGGATCAGACCCAGGTACGAGTTGTTCACCACGACGTGGATGTACGGCAGTTTGAACTGAGCGCCGACCGCCAGTTCTTCGATCATGAACTGGAAGTCATAGTCCCCCGACAGGGCCACGACTTTACGGCTCGGATCGGCCTTCACCACGCCCAGCGCTGCCGGAATGGTCCAGCCCAACGGGCCGGCCTGGCCGCAGTTGATCCAGTGACGCGGCTTGTAAACGTGCAGGAACTGCGCGCCGGCAATCTGCGACAGACCAATGGTGCTGACGTAGCAGGTGTCCTTGCCGAACACCTGGTTCATTTCTTCGTAAACGCGTTGCGGTTTCACCGGCACGTTGTCGAAGTGGGTCTTGCGGTGCAGGCTGGCTTTGCGCTGCTGGCAATCTTGCAGCCAGGCACTGCGATTTTTCAGTTTGCCGGCGGCTTGCCATTCACGAGCGACTTCGATGAACACGGTCAGCGCAGCAGCGGCGTCGGAAACGATGCCCAGATCCGGGGTGAACACACGACCGATCTGCGTGCCTTCGATGTCGACGTGAATGAACTTGCGGCCTTCGGTGTAAACGTCAACCGAACCTGTGTGACGGTTGGCCCAACGGTTACCGATACCCAACACCACGTCGGATTTCAGCATGGTCGCGTTGCCGTAACGGTGCGAAGTCTGCAGACCGACCATGCCGACCATCAATGGGTGATCGTCCGGGATGGTGCCCCAGCCCATCAGGGTCGGGATCACCGGGATGCCGGTCAGCTCAGCGAATTCAACCAGCAGATCGCTGGCGTCGGCGTTGATGATGCCGCCGCCGGCAACCAGCAATGGACGCTCAGCCTGATCAAGCAGCGCCAAAGCCTTTTCAACCTGAACGCGAGTTGCGGTCGGCTTGGCCAGTGGCAGCGGTTGGTAAGCGTCGATGTCGAATTCGATTTCGGCCATCTGCACGTCGAACGGCAGGTCGATCAGCACCGGGCCTGGACGGCCGGAGCGCATTTCAAAGAAGGCTTTCTGGAACGCGTAAGGCACTTGGCCCGGTTCCAGAACAGTGGTCGCCCACTTGGTCACTGGCTTGACGATGCTGGTGATGTCGACAGCCTGGAAGTCTTCCTTGTGCATACGGGCGCGGGGTGCCTGGCCGGTAATGCAGAGGATTGGAATCGAGTCGGCCGAGGCGCTGTAGAGCCCGGTGACCATGTCGGTACCGGCAGGGCCGGAAGTGCCGATGCACACGCCGATGTTGCCGGCTTTAGTGCGGGTGTAGCCCTCGGCCATGTGCGAGGCGCCTTCAACGTGGCGAGCAAGGACGTGATCGATGCCACCGACTTTCTGCAAGGCGGAGTACAGCGGGTTGATGGCAGCGCCCGGGATGCCAAAAGCGGTATCAACCCCTTCACGGCGCATCACCAGAACGGCGGCTTCGATTGCTCTCATTTTGCTCATGGTTTTGTGCCTCTTTACGTTTTGTAATTGTATACAAGTGGCTTTGCGCAGAGTGTATTCACGGCGGACGGCGCAGGTCAATCCATTTTCTCAAGCGTCTGTTTCATTCGTCGGAAGCCAGTCTGAGTGTGGCTTTTCGTCGCATGTGGCGCTTTTCGAGAATTATTGTATACAAAAAAATAACTCATTGTGTTCTATTTGTTGCATCGGCCTGCGGCAGAAAAGCGCAGTCCCACGACTTTCCCTATAACAAAATGAGGACGGCACCATGAGCGCTTTAACCTTGAAAGTCGCAGTCAACCTGGTCAACGAAGCCATCAACGCAGGGCGCGGTATCAACGCCGCGCCGCTGACCATCGCGGTACTCGATACCGGCGGCCACCTGATCACCCTGCAACGCGAAGACGGCGCCAGCCTGCTGCGCCCGAACATCGCCATCGGCAAAGCCTGGGGCGCGATTGCCCTGGGTAAAGGCTCGCGCCTGCTGGCACTGGATGCACAACAACGCCCGGCGTTTATTGCCGCACTCAACAGCATGGGCCAGGGCAGCGTCGTGCCGGCACCGGGTGGTGTGTTGATTCGGGATCAGGCGGGGAATGTGCTCGGCGCGATCGGTATTAGCGGCGATCTGTCGGATATTGATGAGCAGGTGGCGATTAAAGCGGTGGAGGCGCTGGAGTTGCGGGCGGATGCGGGGGTGGCTGCTTGATATTAGGCGCCTGATCGATAGTCATCGCTGGCAAGTCAGCTCTCACAAGGTTCTCTGTCGTATTGAGATTTTGTAACCAGTACAGAACCCTGTGGGAGCTGGCTTGCCAGCGATGGCGGCCAGACTGACACATCATGAAAAAAGACAGATCCAGCCAAATAGATCGCTGAGGTCTAGCCTTTTGATGAACTCATCATGAAGGGGCAATGGATTGCCTGATCTTCCTGCTTCACATCGTCTGCGTGTCGGCCGCTATGCCGAGCCTAATAGAATCTATCTACTGACCACTAACACACTTGATCGCGAACCGATCTTTGCCGATTTCGTTTTGGGCAGATTGGTGGTTCATCAATTTCGGCGGGCACAAGATCTCGGATTAGCGAACTCACTGGCTTGGGTTGTCATGCCCGATCATTTTCACTGGCTGGTCGAACTGGAAAATTGTTCGCTCAAAAAGCTGATGCGCGAAACCAAGTCGTTGATTACGCGGGAAGTGAATATTTCTATCAACAGGAAAGGTCCGCTTTGGCAGCAGGGCTTTCACGATCGTGCGCTGCGGCGGGAAGAGGATCTGGTAAAAATGGCGCGATATGTCGTAGCTAACCCTTTACGGGCGGGACTGGTCGAAAAGATTGGCGACTATCCGCTGTGGGATTCAGTTTGGCTTTAACAATTTTGAATCGAGTTGCCTCCATCGCTGGCAAGCCAGCTCCCACAGGGATTTGTGTTGTTTGCCAAATCTGAATTCAACACATAAACCTGTGGGAGCTGGCTTGCCAGCGATGGCGTCACCGCAATACTTCAGTCCGGCTCACACCCTTTCAACACCAACCGGATAATCGTCTGCGCCGCCGCCTCATAATCCGCCTCATCCAGCTTGTCCTTGCCGGTCACCGCAGAAATCTGCCAGTCGAAGTCGGCGTAGGTCTGAGTCGCGGCCCAGATGCTGAACATCAGGTGGTTGGGGTCGATCGGGGCGATCTGGCCGCGGTCGATCCAGCTCTGGATGCAGTCGATGTTGTGCTTGGCCTGGCCGTTGAGCTGCTCGACCAGGTCGGCACTCAGGTGCGGGGCGCCGTGCATGATTTCGCTGGCGAATACTTTCGAGGCGAAGGGCAGGTCGCGGGAGATGCGGATTTTCGAGCGGATGTAGCCGCTCAGCACTTCGCTCGGTACGCCGTCCGGGTTGAACGGGGTCGAGGCCTGCAAAATCGGCACGATGATGCTTTCCAATACCTCGCGGTAAAGGTTTTCCTTGGACTTGAAGTAGTAGTAGACGTTGGGCTTGGGCAATCCCGCCTTCGCGGCGATGTCGCTGGTTTTGGTCGCAGCGAAGCCCTTGTCGGCAAACTCCTCACTGGCGGCACGCAGGATCAGTTCTTTGTTGCGCTCGCGGATTGTGCTCATAAACCCGGTGGTTCCTTGCCTGTTCTGGCGGTTGCGCATGGTAGCACCGGCCTCGCGCAGCGCTCAAGAATGCCCCGCGTGGTCTAAGGTCGCGTTATGCTTCGCAACATTCATACATAAAAGGAAACAGGATTCATGGCAGGAAGCAGTTTGCTGGTGCTGGTCGACGATATTGCCACCGTGCTGGACGACGTGGCGTTGATGAGCAAAATGGCCGCCAAGAAGACCGCCGGCGTGCTCGGCGACGACCTGGCGCTCAATGCCCAGCAGGTCTCCGGCGTGCGTGCCGAGCGGGAAATCCCGGTGGTCTGGGCGGTGGCCAAGGGTTCTTTCGTCAACAAACTGATCCTCGTGCCATCGGCGCTGGCGATCAGTGCATTCGTGCCGTGGCTGGTCACGCCGTTATTGATGGTCGGTGGTGCGTACCTGTGTTTCGAAGGTTTCGAGAAGCTTGCGCACAAATTTCTGCACAGCAAGGCTGAAGACGAGGCCGAACATGCGCAACTGACTGAGGCGGTAGCTGATCCGGCGACCGATCTGGTGGCGTATGAGAAGGACAAGATCAAAGGTGCGATTCGCACTGACTTTATCCTTTCGGCAGAGATTATCGCGATTACGCTCGGCACCGTGGCAACTGCCTCGCTGACTCAGCAAGTGATTGTGATGTCCGGTATCGCCATCGTCATGACTGTCGGCGTTTATGGATTGGTAGCGGGTATCGTCAAGCTCGACGACCTCGGCCTGTGGCTAACGCAAAAGCCTGGGCAGTTCGCCAAGAAAGTCGGCAGCGCGATCCTCAGCGCCGCGCCGTACATGATGAAAACCCTGTCGGTGGTCGGCACGGCAGCGATGTTCCTGGTCGGCGGCGGCATCCTCACCCATGGCGTGCCGGTGCTGCATGACTGGATTGAAGGCGTTGGCGCGGCGGCCGGCAGTGTCGGGTTTGCGGTGCCGATGTTGCTCAATGGTGTGGCGGGGATTATTGCTGGCGCGGTGGTGTTGGCGGTTGTTTCGGTTGTCGGCAAAATCTGGCGTTCGATCAAAGGCTGAATACATCACCCCGTGGGAGCGAGCTTGCTCGCGAAGGCGTCGAGTCAGTCAACTATTTGGAGTCTGACGCACCGCATTCGCGAGCAGGCTCGCTCCCACATTATATTTTGGTGATGTCATGAAAAAGGGCCATTCGACTCGCATCGAATGGCCCTTTTTTATACCTGCCGAAAACTACTCGGCAATCTGCAACTTGCGCGCTTCGGTATACACGTAACGCACTTTCTCGTACTCGAACGGCGAGTTCATCTGGCCGTAACGGAAGCTGGTCTGATAACGCTTGTCGACCGCACGCAGGGCCCAGACTTCCGGATGGTTGGAGCTGACTTCCGAGACGTTGAGGAAGTTGATCGCCGATTCGGCGGTGTAGTCCACGGCGAGGCCGGCGGTGTCGCGGATGTTCGACGGGCCGAAGATCGGCAGCACGAAGTAGGCACCGCCCGGTACACCATAGAAGCCCAACGTCTGACCGAAGTCCTCGCTTTGGCGCGGCAGGCCCATGGCGGTGGCCGGGTCCCACAGACCGGCGATGCCGATGGTGGTGTTGAGGAGCAGGCGCGCGGTGGTTTCCATCGAGCGCTGGCCTTTGAACTGCAACAGGCTGTTGACCAGGTTCGGCACGTCACCGAGGTTGTTGAAGAAGTTGCTCACGCCCGTACGCACGAAGCTCGGCGTGATGTAACGGTAGCCATCGACCACCGGCAGGAACACCCATTGGTCGAAGCGATAGTTGAAGTGGTAAACCCGACGGTTCCACGACTCCAGCGGGTCGTAGACATTCAGCGCGTTGAGCGTCGAACGCTCGAATTCACGCTGATCCAGCCCGGGGTTGAATTTGAGTTTGGACAGCGGCTCTTTGAAGCCGTCGCTGTCGACGACCACCGGCGCGTTGGCTTTACTGTTGTCGGCTTGGGCCACGCCTGCGCAGAGGAGCGCTGCCATCAGCAGGAGATATTTAGCCACGGAAGAACTCCAGCATGGCGTCGCTGTTGACGCGGTAGTTAATGTTGCCGCAATGGCCGCCCAGTGGATAAACGGTCAGTCGATCACCGAAGGTCTTGCGCAGGAAACCGAGGTCGCCCGGGCCGAGGATCACGTCGTCGGCGTTGTGCATCACGGCAATTTTCGGGCTGTCATGCAGGTAATCCTTGAGCGCATACAGGCTGACCTGATCGATCAGTTGCAGCAGGCTGCCGCCGTCGGTGCGCGCACGCCACATAGGGATCACCTGATCGGTCAGGTAGCAGTCGAAGTCACACTGCAGTGCACGCTTGAGGAACGGCGTGAGGCTGGTGCCTTCGGTGATCGGGAATTTCGGCGGGGTGATCAGGCCACGGCGGTTGATCAGGTCCGAAGTGAAGGCGATGTCGGCCGCAGAGAAGCGAAACGAGGTGCCAATCAGCATCGCCATTTGTTCGTTGGTCAGGTGCTGCTTGGACTGCTGGAAGTCGTAAAGCAGTGCGTCATTGAGGTCGATGTAGCCTTTCTGCTGGAAGTAGCGGGTCAGCTTCGACAGCACCAGTTCATAGAATGTGGTGCTGGTGTTGATGCCTTTAACTTCGGTTTGCACCAGTTTGTCGAGGTTGGTCACCGAGGTGTAGAGGTTGACCGGCGGATTGAGCAGCAGCACTTTCTTGAAGTTGAAGCTGCGGCGCGTCTCGTCCAGATGCGCGACGAACGCGGCATCAAGGGCGCCAAGGCTGTAGCCGGTCAGGTAATACTCGGTCACCGGCAGCTTGGGATTCTGCGCGCGCACGGCCTGCATCACCCGGTACATGTCTTCGGCGTCTTCCTTGGTTACGCCCGGGGTGGCGAAACGCGAGGCAGCGCTGATGAAGTCGAAACTGGTTGGCGAAGACAGCTGCACGACGTGGTAGCCGGCCTTGTAGTAGAGCTTTTTCAGGTATTCGTTGAGCGTGCTGTCATAGCGCGCGCCGGTGCCAGCGATCAGGAAGATCAGCGGTGCTGGCTTGTCCTGGGTGGCGATGCGGTAGGTGAGCTTTTTCACCGCCCAGAAGTTGTCCGGCAGGATGAACTCGCGCTCCGGGCGCAACGTCAGGCTGCGGTCCGACTGATTGATGTCATCGTCCAGCGGCAACTCCGGGCGCAAGTCCGGCGGGGTCGTGGCGATGGTCGCCTCGAACGGGTTGGTCAGGGGGTAGCCATAACTGGCGGCGTCGATATCCACCGCCAGTGCGGACGCACTCAGAATAAGGCCGCTGAACAGCGCGGCGAAGCGCAAGGAACGGAGCATGACTAGATCCCTTAGAGGAAGGTGCCGAATGAAGTTCGCAGGCTATGACCACCGGGTGTGCGCCAAAGTGCCATGCTGCGGCACCAAACAGGCAGAATTCGGAGTAATAGTAGCTGGACGATACACTTTGCACTGCCTGAATGAACAGTTAACAGTTGTTAGTTCTTGCACACGGCTGGCGGCAGATTAAGCTGGCCGCCGATTTCTCTTGTCTGGAGTGCTTCATGTCCCGCCGTTTGCCCGTGATTCTGCTGCTTGTTTTGTTGCCGTTGTGGCTGGCCGCCAGCTATGGCATGCGTTATGGCTTTATGGAGGACGGCAAGTGGGTGGGCATCTGCGTGGACGAAGCCGGCCGTTGGGAATGCCAGGTGCGTTCGAACCTTGGGTTGATGATTCATTTCAAGGTATTGGGCTGGACGGCGCTCGGCGCGGCGCTGATCGGTTTCGTGTTGCCGGGGCGGGCAGGGTGGTGGCTGGCGGTGTTGGCGCTGGTGTTCGGGGTGCCGGCGCTGGCGTTGTACAACACGACATTGGCGGTGTTTGCGTTGGTGATTGCCGGGTTGCGTTTGGTCCGCGAGTCTCGTCGCGTCTGACAGTCAGTCATCGCTGGCAAGCCAGC
>NZ_JSFK01000015.1:182669-254047 GCF_000783395.1 Pseudomonas chlororaphis
GGCTTGCCAGCGATGAGGGCTTGGAAGGCGCTAAAGATCAGCCCTTGCGAACGCGCAGGCAGCGCCACAACGCAGCGACCATCAGAGCGCTGACCAACGCCCACCCCCACGCCTGCTGATTCTGCAAACCTTCCTGATACAACTGCGGCGCAATCCCCGCCCCGACAATAAACGTCAGCAACGCAATCTCGCGACGCGGCACGCTGACCGGCCGGCACAGATAAACCAGTGCGGGCAGCACGAACGCCATGCTCGCAAAGCTGCGATAACGTGGATCAAAGACCATCTCCAGCATCATCACCGCTGCGGCAAAGCCTGCTGCCGCGACCAGCCAGCCTGCGCGGCGCTCCAGTAGATTGAACGCCCGGTCACGCCAGCCAGTCCGCGCGCTCAGCGCCAGCGCAGCGTGTACCAATACCAACAGATTCAACGCCGTCAGCAAGCCGACCCACAACCATTCACTGGCAAACCGCGTGGTTACCCGTGCCAGATCACCCCAGGCGCCGATCGAGCAGGCGGCGAGGGCGCCCAGCAGCGGCAATACCAGCGCCGAACGCGTGGTGCGAACGCGACCGCCAAGCATCAGCGTACCGAGGAAGATCAGTCCACCGACCGCCAGCCATTCCTTCCAGTACGGCACATTGGTCACCGGCCCGGCCAGCACACCCTTGTCCTGACGATCGGCATCGAACAGGCCCCAATAACCGCCAACCGCACCTTCGCTGCCGCGCTTCCACGGCTGGTCAAACGCTTCGATCAGGTTGTAATGCCAGCCTTCCTTTTCGGCCATCGCGACAAAACCACGAATGAATTTGGCTTCATTGACCCGACTCGGCAGGGCGGTCTCGCGCTGACGGCCTTCGCTCGGCCAGCCGGTTTCGCCAATCATCACGTCTTTCGGCGCGAATTTATTGCCGAACACCTGCCGCACTTGCGCGACATGCTGCAGGGCTGCGTCGATGTTCGACGGATCATCTTCCCAGTACGGCAATAAGTGAATGGTCAGAAAGTCCACTGCCGGCGCGACTTCCGGATGTTTGAGCCAGAACTCCCAGACATCGGCGTACGTCACCGGTTGCTTGACCTGGCCCTTGACCTTGTTGATCAGTCGAACCAGTTGCGTGCCAGTGACTTCTTTGCGCAGCAACGCTTCGTTGCCGACGATCACCGCGCTGACCACGTCCGGGTTGGCGTTGGCCGATTTGATCAGCAGGTCGACTTCTTTCTCGGTGTCCACCGGGTTGCTGTTGACCCAAGCGCCGATCATCAATTTCAAGCCGTGTTTGCGCGCCAGATCCGGCAGCGCTTCCAGGCCCGTCATTGAATAGGTGCGAATGCACTCAAAGCGTGTCGCCAGCAACGCGAGGTCGGCGTCCATGCGCTCCGGGCGCAGTTTGAACGGCACGTCGAACGGCGATTGGTCTTTATCGAACGGCGTGTACGAGGCGCATTGCAGCTTGTGTGTCGGCGTCGCTGCATCCGGCAGAACCACCGGTTGGCCGAGGCCGTACCAGAAACCGCCGAGGGCAAACAGCCCGAGCAGGCAGGCAAAGAGATAAGGCAGAAAGGGGAAGCGGGAAGTCGCGGACATGGTCAGGCCGAGTGGCTGCAAAGCGACGCATGTTACCTGCATTTATAGAGGGGTTGGTGGCCCGCATGATTTGCACATGCAAAGTTCGGGCGGATTGTCTGGCGTCAAATATCCAGGCGCCTTTAATGGCCTTGTGATGTCGTTTCTCGTTGTCTTGAGGTCGCTGGCAGAGCAGGTCGACTGCCGCGTGAGGTTGATGATCAAGCCATCAGTGCTCCGCTGATGTTCTAACGAGTTTGCGGTCAGGCGTGATGGGGGCGCCGTGCACCATAACAATACGTTGACGCCGCCCGTCATCCGTCGGGCGCAGCATTTCGGGGAAGTAACGATGAAGATGCGACGACTTTTAGGCGCAAGTGCTGCTCTGGTGCTTGCGATGAGTTCCACGTTCGCCAGTGCAGAGAAACAGACCCTGAACATCGGTTACGTTGACGGCTGGTCCGACAGCGTCGCGACCACCCACGTGGCGGCCGAAGTGATCAAGCAGAAACTCGGTTATGACGTGAAGCTGCAAGCCGTCGCCACCGGGATCATGTGGCAAGGCGTTGCCACCGGCAAACTCGACGCCATGCTCTCAGCCTGGCTGCCAGTGACCCACGGCGAATACTGGACGAAGAACAAGGATCTGGTCGTCGATTACGGCCCGAACTTCAAGGATGCAAAAATCGGCCTGATCGTGCCGGAGTATGTGAAAGCCAAGTCGATCGAAGACCTGAAAACCGATGACACCTTCAAAAATCGCATCGTCGGCATCGACGCCGGTTCAGGCGTCATGCTCAAGACCGATCAGGCGATCAAGGATTACGGCCTCGACAAATACAGCCTCAAAGCCAGTTCCGGCGCCGGCATGATTGCCGAGCTGACCCGTGCCGAGAAGAAAAACGAATCCATCGCCGTCACCGGTTGGGTGCCGCACTGGATGTTCGCCAAGTGGAAACTGCGCTTCCTCGATGACCCGAAAGGCGTGTACGGCGCAGCTGAAACCGTAAACAGCATCGGCAGCAAAGAACTCGCGACCAAAGCACCGGAAGTGGCCAAGTTCCTGAAGAACTTCCAGTGGGCGTCGAAAGACGAAATCGGCGAAGTCATGCTGGCGATTCAGGACGGTGCCAAGCCTGACGCCGCAGCCAAGGAATGGGTCGCCAAACACCCGGATCGCGTGGCTGACTGGACTAAATAACCCGAAATAGCATCGTTCACCACGAACCCTGTGGGAGCGGGCTTGCCCGCGATAGCGTTCTCTCAGTTGACTAATAGTTGGCTGACACGACGCCATCGCTGGCAAGCCAGCTCCCACAGTTTTTTGTGTGTGCTCAAGAATGGCAAATACGTCATGGCGTTCTACTACTAAGGTCGTCTGTTACCGCGCTCGCAGCCGCATACATTAGCTATGTTCCAACAATAATCTGTGCTGCGAGGATAAAAACAATGAACGACAGCATTTACCTCTCGATTCAAAACAGTCCCCGATTCAAGGAGCTGGTGCGAAAAAGGGAAAAGTTCGCCTGGATACTCTCGGCGATCATGCTCGGGCTTTACTCTGGCTTCATCCTGTTGATCGCTTACGGGCCGCATATTCTGGGCGCGAAACTCAGTCCGGAGTCCTCGATTACCTGGGGAATTCCAATCGGTGTCGGACTCATTCTTTCGGCATTCATCCTCACCGCTATCTACGTGCGCCGCGCCAATGGCGAGTTTGACGACCTGAACAATGCGATTCTCAAGGAGGCTCAGCAATGATCCGGCGTCTACTGGCTTTATTGAGTGTTGCGGCTTTCGCGCCGGGTGTCTGGGCGGCTGACGCGTTGACGGGGGAGGTGGCCAAACAGCCGCTGAACATTCCTGCGATCCTGATGTTCGTCGCGTTCGTTGGCGCGACCTTATACATCACCTACTGGGCCTCGAAGAAAAACAACTCGGCGGCCGACTACTATGCGGCGGGCGGCAAGATCACCGGTTTCCAGAATGGTCTGGCAATTGCCGGTGACTACATGTCGGCGGCCTCCTTCCTGGGGATTTCCGCGCTGGTATTCACCTCCGGCTACGATGGCCTGATCTACTCGATCGGCTTCCTGGTGGGCTGGCCGATCATTCTGTTCCTGATCGCCGAGCGTCTGCGTAACTTGGGTAAATACACTTTTGCCGACGTGGCGTCCTACCGCCTCGGGCAAACCCAGATCCGCACCCTGTCTGCCTGCGGTTCGCTGGTGGTGGTGGCGTTCTACCTGATCGCGCAAATGGTCGGTGCCGGCAAGTTGATCCAGCTGTTGTTCGGTCTGGACTACCACGTCGCGGTGATTCTGGTCGGTGTGCTGATGTGCATGTACGTGCTGTTCGGCGGCATGCTGGCGACCACCTGGGTACAGATCATCAAGGCTGTGCTGTTGCTGTCCGGCGCCTCGTTCATGGCGCTGATGGTGATGAAGCACGTAGGCTTCGACTTCAACACGCTGTTCTCCGAAGCGATCAAGGTTCACGCCAAAGGCGAAGCAATCATGAGCCCGGGCGGTCTGGTCAAGGATCCGATTTCGGCCTTCTCGCTGGGTCTGGCGCTGATGTTCGGTACCGCTGGCCTGCCACACATTCTGATGCGCTTCTTCACCGTGAGTGACGCAAAAGAAGCCCGCAAGAGCGTGCTCTACGCAACTGGCTTCATTGGTTATTTCTACATCCTGACGTTCATCATCGGCTTCGGCGCGATCCTGCTGGTCAGCACTAACCCGGCCTTCAAAGATGCGGCTGGCGCGCTGTTGGGCGGCAACAACATGGCGGCGGTGCACCTGGCTAATGCGGTCGGTGGCAGTATCTTCCTCGGCTTTATCTCGGCGGTGGCGTTCGCGACCATTCTGGCGGTTGTGGCAGGCCTGACGCTGGCCGGTGCCTCGGCGGTTTCTCACGACCTGTACGCCAGTGTGATCAAGAAGGGCAAGGCGAACGAGAAGGACGAGATTCGTGTCTCGAAGATCACCACCATTGCCTTGGCGGTGTTGGCGATTGGCTTGGGCATCCTGTTCGAAAGCCAGAACATTGCGTTCATGGTGGGCCTGGCGTTCTCGATCGCGGCGAGCTGTAACTTCCCGGTGCTGCTGCTTTCGATGTACTGGAAGAAGCTGACCACTCGTGGTGCGATGATTGGCGGCTGGTTGGGTCTGGTGAGTGCGGTTGGCTTGATGATCCTTGGCCCGACCATCTGGGTGCAGATTCTGCATCACGAGAAGGCGATCTTCCCTTACGAGTATCCGGCGTTGTTTTCGATGATCATTGCCTTTGTCGGGATCTGGTTCTTCTCGATTACCGACAAGTCGGCGGCAGCGGACAAGGAGCGGGCGCTGTTCTTCCCGCAGTTTGTGCGTTCGCAGACCGGGTTGGGGGCGAGTGGGGCGGTTTCGCATTGATCGCTTGATGGTTTTGTAATGTTGTGCTGAATGCCCCGGTTGAGAGATCGGGGCATTTTTTGTGGGCGGTTATCGGACTTTGGTGTGTTTTTTATTGGGTGTATATCCGTTGCTGCGGTAACGGCTGATTAGGGTTTCGCCCTGACGGCGACTCACTTTTTTTCAAACGCCAAAAAAAGTAAGCAAAAAACGCTTGCTCCTACGTGCGGCCCGCTCGCTGGGGCTCGGGGTTCCTTCGTTGCGGGATCGATCCGGGCGCAGCGCCTACGGTTTGCTTCGCTGCACCTCCTCTCGCTGTGTTTGGCTTCGCCAAACGGTCGCTGCGCTCCCACGCCCGGATCAATCCCTCCACTCAGCCTTCCGACGTCGCCCGTGGATCAAGATCAAGAGCAGGCGAGCTGATACTCGGCCTATTGAGTGGTGAAGAGCGGGGGTTCGGCTTTGGATTTGTGGTGGATTTGCCCCTCACCCCAGCCCACTCCCGAGGGAGAGGGAGCCGATTTTCGGGCTTTACAAAATCTGAGTTCAACGCGCTATCGCACATCGGCGTAGCTTTCCCAAACACCTCGTTCAGTCCCCTCTCCCTCCGGGAGTGGAAGGAGAGGGTGCTGATTTCGGTGCTTTTCAAAGCCTGAGTTCAACGCGGTATCGCACGTCGGCGTAGCTTCCCCAAACACCTCAATCAGTCCCCTCTCCCTCCGGGAGAGGGCTAGGGTGAGGGGCTCTTGATCTGGCTTTTGATCTTGCTTTGGCTTTTGATCTTTTGCCCCATCGGCAGGCCGAGCGTAGGCGATGCCCCCGGATGGACACCGTAGCGAGGGAACACTGAGCCTCAGCGAAGTGCCGTACGCCAGGGGCAAAGCCCTTTGGTTCCTTTTTGGCGTTTGAAAAAGGGACTCGCTGTAAGAGCGAAACCGCCAGCGGCACCACCCGCAGCAACGGATATGTCCCCAATCACCAAAAGAACCGCGAAAGCACAAACAAAAACGGCCCCTATATAAATAGAGGCCGTTCCCGGTACAACATTAAGACGTTATCGCAAGACAGCTCTTATTTGCGGTCTTCCAGCTTGGAAATATCACGCGACTCGTAACCAGTGTACAGCTGGCGCGGACGGCCAATCTTGTACGGGCTGGAGAGCATTTCTTTCCAGTGGGAGATCCAGCCAACAGTACGTGCCAGCGCGAAAATCACGGTGAACATGCTGGTCGGAATGCCGATCGCCTTGAGGATGATCCCCGAGTAGAAGTCGACGTTCGGGTACAGCGAGCGTTCGATGAAGTACGGGTCGGTCAGCGCGATCTCTTCCAGGCGCATGGCCAGTTCGAGTTGCGGATCGTTGTTGATGCCCAGTTCCTTCAGTACTTCGTCGCAGGTCTGCTTCATTACAGTCGCGCGAGGGTCGCGGTTCTTGTAAACGCGGTGACCGAAGCCCATCAGTTTGAACGGATCGTTCTTGTCCTTGGCCTTGGCGATGAACTTGTCGATGTTGGAAACATCGCCAATCTCGTCAAGCATGGTCAGCACGGCTTCGTTCGCACCGCCGTGGGCAGGGCCCCACAGTGCGGCGATACCGGCGGCGATACAGGCGAACGGGTTGGCACCCGAAGAACCTGCCAGACGCACAGTGGAAGTCGATGCGTTCTGCTCGTGGTCGGCGTGGAGGATGAAGATCCGGTCCATGGCCTTGGCGAGCACCGGGCTGATCGGTTTGATCTCGCACGGGGTGTTGAACATCATGTGCAGGAAGTTTTCCGCGTACGTCAGATCGTTGCGCGGGTACATCATGGGTTGGCCCATGGAGTACTTGTAAACCATCGCTGCCAGGGTCGGCATCTTGGCAACCAGGCGGATCGCGGAGATTTCGCGATGCTGCGGGTTATTGATGTCCAGGGAGTCGTGGTAGAAGGCCGAGAGGGCGCCGACTACACCGCACATGACGGCCATTGGGTGGGCGTCGCGACGGAAGCCGTTGAAGAAGGTTTTCAGCTGCTCGTGAACCATGGTGTGGTTTTTCACGGTGCTGACGAACTGGGCCTTCTGTTCTGCGGTCGGCAGTTCGCCGTTGAGCAGCAGGTAGCAGGTTTCCAGGTAGTCCGACTTTTCAGCCAGCTGTTCGATCGGGTAGCCGCGGTGCAACAGAATGCCGTTGTCGCCGTCAATATAGGTAATCTTCGATTCGCACGAGGCGGTCGACATGAAACCCGGGTCGAAAGTGAAGCGGCCCGTGGCCGTCAGGCCCCGAACATCGATTACATCGGGACCAACGGTGCCGGTTAAAATGGGCAGCTCGACGGGGGCTGCGCCCTCGATGATCAACTGCGCTTTTTTGTCAGCCATGTGGCCTCCTATTTATGCTTGAACCATCAGACAGACCCCCCACGCAGGGCCCGCACCACTATAGTGAGATAAATTCGAATGTCAATTTGCCTAAAGTCTTGCTCCAGAAGGCTTTAAGCGCACTTTTTCCTCGAAATTGACTGCCATTTACGCCTTTTATGCAACTTGTGCAATCAGCTATTGGGGGTAGGTGATTGCGTTGTCATTAGTAACCTAACTGTCTATACTCGGCCACCGACCGCCAAGGGCTTTTGGGCCAGCTTTGTTGGGGGTCGCATCCCTGGGTGGTGGTTACCTGACCAGTGCACTCCCCAACAACTTTGCCCTGATTGTTAGGGGCTCTTCAGTGTGAAAAAAAAGCCGTGAAAAGCCAACGACCTGTAAACCTAGACCTAAGGACCATCAAACTCCCCATCACCGGCGTTACGTCGTTTCTTCACCGTGTTTCCGGCATCATCCTCTTCCTGGGTATCGGCTTCATGCTTTATGCATTGGGCAAGTCTCTGGGTTCCGAGGAAGGTTTTGCCGAAGTGAAGGCATGCTTGACCAGCCCGCTGGCCAAGTTCGTAGCATGGGGCCTCCTGTCCGCTCTGCTGTATCACCTGGTAGCCGGTGTGCGCCACTTGATCATGGACATGGGCATCGGTGAGACGCTGGAAGGCGGCCGCCTGGGCTCGAAAATCATCATCGCCATTTCCGTGGTGCTGATCGTTCTGGCAGGAGTTTGGATATGGTAACCAGCGTTACGAACCTTTCGCGTTCGGGCCTCTATGACTGGATGGCGCAACGTGTGTCTGCGGTTGTTCTCGCGGCTTATTTCATCTTCCTGATCGGATACCTTGCAGCGAATCCGGGCATTGGCTACGACCAGTGGCACGGCCTGTTCGCTCACAACGGGATGCGTATCTTCAGTCTGCTGGCCCTCGTTGCCCTTGGCGCTCACGCCTGGGTCGGCATGTGGACCATCGCGACCGACTACCTGACGCCAATGGCGCTGGGCAAGTCCGCGACTGCAGTACGTTTCCTTTTCCAGGCAGTTTGCGGCATCGCGATGTTCGCTTACTTCGTCTGGGGTGTGCAGATTCTCTGGGGTATCTGAGTCATGGCTAACATTCCAACGATTTCTTTCGACGCTATCATTATTGGTGGTGGCGGTGCCGGCATGCGCGCTGCGCTGCAACTGGCACAGGGCGGTCACAAGACTGCCGTGATCACCAAGGTCTTCCCGACCCGTTCGCACACTGTATCCGCCCAGGGCGGCATCACTTGCGCGATCGCGTCCGCTGACCCGAACGATGACTGGCGCTGGCACATGTACGATACCGTCAAGGGCTCCGACTACATCGGTGACCAGGACGCTATCGAGTACATGTGTCAGGAAGGTCCGGCCGCGGTTTTCGAGCTGGACCACATGGGTCTGCCGTTCTCGCGTACCGAACAAGGCCGTATCTACCAGCGTCCGTTCGGTGGTCAGTCCAAGGACTACGGCAAGGGCGGTCAGGCTGCACGTACTTGCGCGGCGTCCGACCGTACCGGTCACGCACTGCTGCACACCCTTTATCAGGGCAACCTGAAAGCCGGTACCACGTTCCTGAACGAGTACTACGCTGTTGATCTGGTGAAAAACCAGGAAGGCGAATTCGTCGGTGTGATCGCAATCTGCATCGAAACCGGCGAAACCACCTACATCCGCGCCAAGGCCACCGTACTGGCTACCGGCGGTGCAGGTCGTATCTACGCTTCCACCACCAACGCCCTGATCAACACCGGTGACGGCGTTGGCATGGCTCTGCGTGCTGGCGTACCGGTACAAGACATCGAAATGTGGCAGTTCCACCCGACCGGCATCGCCGGCGCCGGTGTACTGGTTACAGAAGGTTGCCGTGGTGAAGGTGGTTACCTGATCAACAAGCACGGCGAGCGTTTCATGGAGCGTTATGCTCCGAACGCCAAAGACCTTGCCGGTCGTGACGTGGTTGCTCGCTCGATGGTTAAAGAAATCATCGCTGGCAACGGTTGCGGTCCGAATGGCGACCACGTAATGCTCAAACTCGACCACTTGGGCGAGGAAGTGCTGCACAGCCGTCTGCCAGGCATCTGCGAACTGTCGAAGACTTTCGCTCACGTTGACCCGGTTGTTGCGCCGGTTCCGGTTGTTCCGACTTGCCACTATATGATGGGCGGCGTTGCCACCAACATTCATGGCCAGGCGATCACCCAGAACGCCGAAGGCGTGGATCAGATCATTCCTGGTCTGTTCGCGGTAGGTGAAGTGGCTTGCGTATCGGTGCACGGTGCCAACCGTCTGGGCGGCAACTCGCTGCTCGACCTGGTGGTATTCGGCCGCGCTGCCGGCCTGCACCTGGAAAAAGCGCTGACCGACGGCATCGAATACGACGACGCTACCGAAGCCGATATTGAAGCTGCCCTGTCGCGCCTGAACGCACTGAACAACCGTACCGACGGCGAAGACGTAGCTACTCTGCGTCGCGAGCTGCAAAGCTGCATGCAGAACTACTTCGGCGTATTCCGTACCGGCGAATACATGCAGAAAGGTATCGCTCAGCTTGCTGACCTGCGTACCCGCATCGCCAACGTGAAGATCAACGATAAGTCGCAGGCGTTCAACACTGCCCGTATCGAAGCGCTGGAGCTGCAAAACCTGCTGGAAGTGGCTGAAGCTACCGCCATCGCGGCCGAAGTACGTAAAGAGTCCCGCGGTGCTCACGCCCGTGAAGACTTCGAAGATCGTGACGACGAAAACTGGCTGTGCCACACCCTGTACTTCCCGGGTGACAAGCGCGTCACCAAGCGTGCCGTGAACTTCTCGCCGAAGACTGTTCCGACTTTCGAACCTAAAGTCCGGACTTATTAAGGGTGACCGCCATGTTGCAAGTCAGTGTTTATCGCTACAACCCTGATCAGGACGCTGCGCCGTTCATGCAGGAATTCCAGGTCGATACCGGTGGTAAAGACCTGATGGTGCTGGACGTGCTGGCCCTGATCAAAGAGCAGGACGAGGGTTTCTCCTATCGTCGCTCTTGCCGTGAAGGTGTCTGCGGCTCCGACGGCATGAACATCAACGGCAAGAACGGTCTGGCCTGCATCACGCCACTGTCCGCCGTTGTAAAAGGTAACAAGTTGATCGTTCGTCCGCTGCCAGGTTTGCCGGTTATCCGTGACCTGGTTGTCGATATGAGCATCTTCTACAAGCAATACGAGAAGGTGAAGCCTTACCTGCAGAACGACACGCCGGCTCCGGCCATCGAGCGTCTGCAGTCGCCAGAAGAGCGTGAAAAGCTCGACGGTCTGTACGAGTGCATCCTGTGCGCTTGCTGCTCGACTTCGTGCCCGTCCTTCTGGTGGAACCCGGACAAGTTCCTGGGTCCAGCTGCGCTGCTGCAAGCTTATCGCTTCCTGGCAGACAGCCGTGACACCAAGACTAACGAGCGTCTGGCTTCGCTCGATGACCCGTTCAGCGTCTTCCGCTGCCGGGGCATCATGAACTGCGTCAACGTATGTCCGAAAGGCCTGAACCCGACTAAGGCCATCGGTCACATCCGTAACATGCTGCTTTCGAGCGGCGTGTGATTCAGCTGCTGTAACCGCTGCACCGTAGAGGCTGTGGCGCGGGCTTCAACCCGCGTCATGGCTATAACCAGAGCAGTAGCCACAAGCTGCCGCTCTTATTTTGAAGAAATGAGACAAGCAGGGGCATCCGGGCTGGTACCCGGACTATCAGTGTGATCCTAAGTGGCTTGTTTTAGTCGCTGCATTCGGACTTCTGCAAGTTTGCTCGGTGTCGACATCGATGGTGTTCCCCTAACCGAGGGTGACCAAGCATGCAAGAAAGCGTGATGCAGCGCATGTGGAACAGCGCCTACCTTTCAGGTGGAAACGCTGCCTATGTGGAAGAGCTTTATGAGCTCTACCTGCACGACCCTAACGCTGTGCCAGAAGAGTGGCGCACCTACTTTCAGAAGTTGCCTGCCGACGGCAACTCTGCCACTGATGTTTCGCACTCCACGATTCGCGATCATTTCGTGCTGCTGGCAAAGAACCAGCGCCGCGCTCAACCGGTTTCCGCCGGCAGCGTGAGCAGTGAGCACGAGAAGAAGCAAGTTGAAGTGTTGCGATTGATCCAGGCCTACCGTATGCGTGGCCACCAGGCAGCCCAGCTTGACCCGCTGGGGCTGTGGCAGCGTCCTGCACCTGCAGACCTGTCGATCAATCATTACGGCTTGACCAATGCCGATCTTGATACGACCTTCCGTGCCGGCGACCTGTTCATCGGCAAAGAGGAAGCGAGCCTACGCGAAATTCACGAAGCGTTGCAGCAGACATATTGCCGCACCATCGGCGCTGAATTTACGCACATCACCGATTCCGAGCAGCGCCAGTGGTTCCAGCAGCGTCTGGAAAGCGTGCGTGGTCGTCCGACGTACTCCGCCGACATCAAGAGCCACCTGCTTGAGCGCGTGACTGCCGGTGAAGGCCTGGAAAAATACCTGGGCACCAAATACCCGGGCACCAAGCGTTTCGGTCTGGAAGGCGGCGAAAGCCTGATTCCGATGCTCGACGAACTGATCCAGCGTTCCGGTTCCTACGGCACCAAGGAAGTCGTCATCGGCATGGCCCACCGTGGCCGTCTGAACGTACTGGTCAACACCTTCGGCAAGAACCCGCGCGAGCTGTTCGACGAGTTCGAAGGCAAGAAGAAGGTCGAGCTGGGTTCCGGTGACGTTAAGTATCACCAGGGCTTCTCGTCCAACGTGATGACCGCCGGCGGTGAAGTTCACCTGGCCATGGCGTTCAACCCGTCCCACCTGGAAATCGTTTCCCCGGTGGTAGAAGGTTCGGTTCGCGCCCGTCAGGATCGTCGTAACGACCCGACCGGTGAGAAGGTTCTGCCGATCTCCATCCACGGTGATGCTGCATTCGCAGGTCAAGGCGTGGTCATGGAAACCTTCCAGATGTCGCAGACCCGCGGTTTCAAGACCGGCGGCACCGTGCACATCGTGATCAACAACCAGGTCGGTTTCACCATCAGCAACCCGCTGGACTCGCGTTCCACCGAGTACGCCACCGACGTTGCGAAGATGATCCAGGCGCCGATCCTCCATGTGAATGGTGATGATCCGGAAGCCGTGTTGTTCGTGACCCAGCTGGCCATCGACTACCGCATGCAGTTCAAGCGTGACGTGGTGATCGACCTGGTCTGCTACCGTCGTCGCGGCCACAACGAAGCTGACGAGCCTAGCGGCACCCAGCCTCTGATGTATCAGCAGATCACCAAACAGCGCACCACCCGTGAGCTGTACGCTGATCGTCTGACCCAGGGCGGTGTACTCGACGCAGAGCGTGTTCAGGCGAAAGTCGACGAATACCGCAACGCGCTGGACAACGGTCTGCACGTAGTGAAGTCGCTGGTCAAAGAGCCGAACAAAGAGCTGTTCGTGGACTGGCGTCCGTATCTGGGCCACGCCTGGACTGCGCGTCACGACACCCGCTTCGATCTGAAGACCCTGCAAGAACTGTCCGCCAAGCTGCTGGAAATTCCGGAAGGCTTCGTGGTTCAGCGTCAGGTTTCGAAGATCTACGAAGACCGTCAGAAGATGCAAGCAGGCGGCCTGCCGATCAACTGGGGTTACGCCGAAACCATGGCGTACGCGACCCTGGCGTTCGAAGGTCACCCGATCCGCATGACCGGTCAGGACATCGGCCGCGGTACGTTCTCGCACCGTCACGCTGTGTTGCACAACCAGAAAGACGCGGGTACCTACATTCCGCTGCAGCACCTGTACGACGGTCAGCCACGCTTTGACCTGTACGACTCGTTCCTGTCGGAAGAAGCGGTACTGGCGTTCGAATACGGTTACTCGACCACCACGCCGGATGCGCTGGTGATCTGGGAAGCCCAGTTCGGCGACTTCGCCAACGGTGCACAGGTTGTAATCGACCAGTTCATCACCAGCGGCGAGCACAAGTGGGGCCGTCTCTGCGGTCTGACCATGTTGCTGCCACACGGTTACGAAGGTCAGGGCCCTGAGCACAGCTCGGCACGTCTTGAGCGTTACCTGCAATTGTGCGCCGAGCACAACATTCAGGTCGCCGTGCCGACCACGCCAGCACAGATCTACCACTTGCTGCGTCGTCAGGTCATTCGTCCGCTGCGCAAGCCGCTGATCGTGCTGACTCCAAAGTCGCTGCTGCGCCACAAGCTGGCCATCTCGACCCTGGAAGATCTGGCCGAAGGTTCGTTCCAGACCGTGATCCCGGAAATCGATGCACTGGACCCGAAAAAGGTCGAGCGCGTTGTTCTGTGCAGCGGCAAGGTTTACTACGACCTGCTGGAAAAACGCCGTGCCGAAGGCCGTGAAGATATTGCCATCGTGCGTATCGAGCAGCTGTATCCGTTCCCTGAGGACGACTTGAAAGAAGTCCTGGCACCTTATACCAACGTCAAGCATGCCGTTTGGTGTCAGGAAGAGCCGATGAACCAGGGCGCCTGGTACTGCAGCCAGCATCACTTGCGTCGCAGCATCGGTAACCTCGACAAGTCTCTCGTACTTGAGTACGCGGGCCGTGAGGCTTCTGCTGCACCTGCTTGTGGTTACGCATCGATGCACGCCGAGCAGCAGGAAAAACTGCTGCAAGATGCTTTCACTGTTTAACGCCTTCGCGCTGACTGAAACCGAATTTTAAGGACCCACAGATAATGGCTATCGAAATCAAAGCCCCGTCATTCCCGGAATCGGTTGCCGATGGCACCGTTGCCACTTGGCACAAGAAACCAGGTGAGGCCGTCAAGCGTGACGACCTGATTGTCGACATCGAAACCGACAAAGTCGTACTCGAAGTCCTGGCTGAAGCTGACGGCGTGCTGGGCGCAATCGTTGCCAACGAAGGCGATACCGTTCTTTCCAACCAGGTACTGGGCTCGATCGAAGAGGGCAGCGCTGCCGCTGCTCCAGCCGCCGCTGCTGCTCCGGCTGCTGCTCCAGCCGCCGCTGCTGCTCCGGCTGCTGCTGCCGCTGCAACTGCTGGCGAAGGCGAAGACGATCCTGTTGCTGCTCCTGCCGCGCGCAAGCTGGCTGAAGAAAACGGCATCAACATCGCTTCCGTTGCCGGCACCGGCAAGGGCGGTCGTGTGACCAAGGAAGACGTGGTTGCAGCTGTTGCTGCCAAGAAAGCCGCTCCGGCTGCCGCGCCTGCCAAGGCTGCTGCTCCTTCGGCCGCCGCTCCTGTGTTCGCTGCTGGCGACCGCATCGAGAAACGCGTACCGATGACCCGCGTTCGTGCCACCGTGGCCAAGCGTCTGGTTGAAGCACAGTCGAACATGGCGATGCTGACCACTTTCAACGAAGTCGACATGACTGAAGTCATGGCTCTGCGTTCGAAGTACAAGGACCTGTTCGAGAAGTCCCACAACGGCGTACGCTTGGGCTTCATGTCGTTCTTCGTCAAGGCTGCTACCGAAGCGCTGAAACGCTTCCCGGCTGTCAACGCGTCGATCGACGGCGGCGACATCGTTTACCACGGTTACGCGGACATCGGCGTTGCCGTTTCCAGCGACCGTGGCCTGGTTGTTCCGGTTCTGCGTAACGCCGAGCTGATGAGCCTGGCTGAAATCGAAGGCGGCATCGCCACTTTCGGCAAGAAAGCCCGTGACGGCAAATTGTCGATGGACGAGATGACCGGTGGTACCTTCACCATCACCAACGGTGGTACCTTCGGTTCGATGATGTCGACCCCGATCGTCAACCCGCCGCAGGCAGCGATTCTGGGCATGCACAACATCATCCAGCGTCCTATGGCCATCAACGGTCAGGTCGTTATCCGTCCGATGATGTACCTGGCACTGTCCTACGATCACCGTCTGATCGATGGCAAAGAAGCTGTGACCTTCCTGGTGACCATCAAGAACCTGCTGGAAGATCCGGCTCGTCTGTTGCTGGATATCTGATAGAAGCAGTCGCGGGCTTCAAGTTTCAAGCTGCAGGAAAGGGCAGCTTGGCTTGGAGCGCGCGGCTTGAAGCTTTTCGCTAAAGAGGATTTTTTGAATGTCGCAGAAATTTGACGTAGTAGTGATCGGTGCTGGCCCTGGTGGCTACGTGGCTGCCATCAAGGCCGCGCAGCTGGGTCTGACCACTGCCTGCATCGAGAAGTACACCGACGCAGAAGGCAAGCAAGCCCTGGGCGGCACCTGCCTGAACGTGGGCTGCATTCCTTCCAAGGCGCTGCTCGACAGTTCCTGGAAATACAAGGAAGCGAAAGAAAGCTTCAACGTTCACGGTATCTCGACTGGCGAAGTCAAAATGGACGTCGCTGCGATGGTTGGCCGCAAGGCTGGCATCGTCAAGAACCTGACCGGCGGCGTTGCCACTCTATTCAAGGCCAACGGCGTTACTTCGATCCAGGGCCACGGCAAACTGCTGGCTGGCAAGAAAGTCGAAGTCACCAAGCCAGACGGCTCGGTTGAAGTCATCGAAGCTGAAAACGTCATCCTGGCTCCAGGTTCGCGTCCGATCGACATTCCACCGGCTCCGGTTGATCAGAAAGTCATCGTCGATTCGACTGGCGCTCTGGAATTCCAATCCGTACCTAAGCGTCTGGGCGTGATCGGCGCTGGCGTGATCGGTCTGGAACTGGGTTCGGTGTGGTCGCGTCTGGGTTCGGAAGTGGTTGTTCTGGAAGCTCTGGACACTTTCCTGATGGCAGCGGACACCGCTGTTTCCAAGGAAGCGCTGAAAACCCTGACCAAACAAGGTCTGGACATCAAACTGGGCGCTCGCGTAACCGGCTCGAAAGTGAACGGCGACGAAGTCGTTGTGAACTACACCGATGCCAACGGCGAACAGACCATCACTTTCGACAAGCTGATCGTAGCCGTTGGTCGCCGTCCGGTGACCACTGATCTGCTGGCTGCCGACAGCGGCGTGACCCTCGACGAGCGCGGTTTCGTGCACGTTGACGATCACTGCGCGACCACCGTACCGGGCGTTTTCGCCATCGGTGACGTGGTTCGCGGCATGATGCTGGCGCACAAGGCATCCGAAGAAGGCATCATGGTTGTCGAGCGCATCAAGGGCCACAAAGCCCAGATGAACTATGACCTGATCCCTTCGGTTATTTATACTCACCCGGAAATCGCGTGGGTTGGCAAAACCGAGCAGGCCTTGAAAGCTGAAGGCGTTGAAGTTAACGTCGGCACCTTCCCGTTCGCCGCTTCCGGCCGTGCCATGGCCGCCAACGATACCGGTGGTTTCGTCAAGGTCATCGCTGATGCCAAGACTGACCGCGTATTGGGTGTGCACGTGATTGGTCCGAGCGCTGCAGAACTGGTTCAGCAGGGCGCGATCGGTATGGAATTCGGCACCAGCGCTGAAGACCTGGGCATGATGGTTTTCTCCCATCCGACCCTGTCTGAAGCCTTGCACGAAGCTGCTCTGGCTGTGAATGGCGGTGCCATCCACATTGCCAACCGCAAAAAGCGTTAACAGACAATAAGAAACCACGGCGGTAACGGCCCGTCGTGAGCCTTGCGAGCAAGTCTCACCGCGGAATGTCCGCTGGACGCAGTCTTGCGTAGCTCAGCTACGCAAGCAGCAGTCACAGGTGGCGCGGCACTCAAACGAGCGCAGCGCCGAATGCGCAGTACCTAACGAAGACGGTAAAAAGCATGAATCTTCACGAGTATCAGGGTAAGCAGCTGTTCGCTGAATACGGCCTGCCAGTTTCCACTGGTTACGCAGTAGACACCCCGGAAGCAGCAGCAGAAGCTTGCGACAAAATCGGCGGCAGCGAGTGGGTTGTCAAAGCCCAGGTCCACGCCGGTGGTCGCGGTAAAGCGGGCGGCGTCAAGCTGGTTCGCAGCAAAGAAGACGCCAAAGCCTTCGCACAGCAGTGGCTGGGCAAGCGTCTGGTGACTTACCAGACTGACGCCAATGGCCAGCCAGTCACCAAGATCCTGGTTGAATCGTGCACTGATATCGCTAAAGAGCTGTACCTGGGCGCTGTCGTTGACCGTTCGAGCCGTCGCATCGTGTTCATGGCTTCCACCGAAGGTGGCGTGGACATCGAGAAAATCGCTCACGACACTCCAGAAAAAATTCTCAAGGCCACTATCGATCCACTGGTTGGCGCTCTGCCATGCCAGGGTCGCGAGCTGGCATTCCAGCTGGGTCTGGAAGGCAAACAGGTCAATCAGTTCGCCAAGATCTTCGTAGGTCTGGCCAAGCTGTTCAAGGATCACGACCTGGCTCTGCTGGAAGTGAACCCGCTGGTGATCAAGGCTGACGGCGATCTGCACTGCCTGGACGCCAAGATCAACATCGACGCCAACGCCATGTACCGTCAGCCTAAGCTGAAGGCTTTCCACGATCCGTCGCAGGACGATCCGCGCGAAGCGCACGCTGCCAAGTTCGAACTGAACTACGTAGCACTGGAAGGCAACATCGGCTGCATGGTCAACGGTGCTGGCCTGGCCATGGGTACCATGGACATCGTCAACCTGCATGGCGGCAAGCCAGCCAACTTCCTCGACGTAGGTGGTGGCGCTACCAAAGAACGCGTAACTGAAGCGTTCAAGATCATCCTGTCCGACACCAACGTCGCTGCAGTACTGGTCAACATCTTCGGCGGCATCGTTCGCTGCGACATGATTGCCGAAGGCATCATCGGCGCTGTGAAAGAAGTCGGCGTGAAAATCCCGGTTGTTGTTCGCCTTGAAGGCAACAACGCTGAGCTGGGCGCTAAAGTACTGGCAGAAAGCGGTTTGAACATCATCGCTGCTACCAGCCTGACCGACGCTGCTCAACAAGTTGTCAAAGCTGCGGAGGGCAAATAATGAGCGTCCTGATCAATAAAGACACCAAAGTTATCTGCCAGGGTATTACCGGTTCGCAAGGTAGTTTCCACACCCAGCAAGCCATCGAATACGGCACCAAGATGGTTGGTGGCGTTACTCCTGGCAAAGGCGGCACCGAGCACCTGGGTCTGCCAGTGTTCAACACCGTTAAAGACGCGGTTGCAGCCACTGGCGCTACCGCCAGCGTGATCTACGTTCCGGCTCCTTTCTGCAAAGACTCGATCCTGGAAGCAGCATTCGGCGGCATCAAGCTGATCGTCTGCATCACCGAAGGCATTCCTACCCTGGACATGCTGGACGCCAAAGTTACGTGCGACGAGCTGGGCGTAGTTCTGATCGGCCCTAACTGCCCAGGCGTTATCACTCCGGGCGAGTGCAAGATCGGCATCATGCCAGGTCACATTCACTTGCCAGGCAAGGTCGGTATCGTTTCGCGTTCCGGCACCCTGACCTACGAAGCTGTGAAGCAGACTACTGACGCCGGTTTCGGTCAGTCGACTTGCGTCGGCATCGGTGGTGACCCGATCCCGGGTTCGAACTTCATCGACATCCTGAAGCTGTTCCAGGAAGACCCGAAGACCGAAGCGATCGTCATGATCGGTGAGATCGGCGGTTCGGCTGAAGAAGAAGCGGCTGCCTACATCAAGGCACACGTGACCAAGCCAGTTGTTTCCTACATCGCTGGTGTGACTGCTCCTCCGGGCAAGCGCATGGGCCATGCTGGCGCAATCATCTCTGGCGGCAAAGGCACTGCAGACGAGAAATTCGCTGCACTGCAAGACGCAGGCGTAAAAACCGTGCGTTCGCTGGCAGACATCGGCAAGGCCCTGGCCGAGCTGACCGGTTGGGCTGTCAAGTAAGCCTCGCGCTTAGCTGACGCTTTACCAAACAAAGGCCACCTTCGGGTGGCCTTTGTCGTTTCTGACATTCGCTGATTTATAGGCTTTCGCCCAATTACATGCAAAAACGCGACACGGAAACGTCGCGTATCGGATAGTTCGCCCTCTAACAGTGCGTTTGCAAAGCAAATTCGTTAGGCTAGCAGCCATTTTTGCGTCTGCCGCCCACAAGGCATGCAACGCGCTTTAAGGGTCAGTCCCATACGGATCGACAGCATTTCCCTAATTACACAGGGCAATCCCCCTCTAAATTCCGATTCAGTAGTGTGGTATTACCTTAATGAAAGTTTTGAAAGGTCAGGACATCCTGGCACTTGGCTTTATGACATTTGCTCTGTTCGTTGGGGCTGGCAACATCATTTTCCCGCCGATCGTTGGCTTGCAGGCCGGACCTCACGTCTGGATGGCCGCGCTGGGCTTCCTGATCACCGCAGTGGGTTTGCCGGTGATCACCGTCGTTGCACTGGCCAAGGTCGGTGGGGCGATGGATGCGCTGAGCAGCCCGATCGGCAAGATCGCTGGCGGCATTCTGGCGGCTGCCTGCTACCTGGCGGTTGGCCCGTTGTTCGCCACGCCGCGTACCGCGACCGTATCCTTTGAAGTAGGTTTGGCGCCGCTGACCGGCGAAAGCCCGCTGGCGCTGTTCCTCTACAGCTCGGTGTACTTCCTGCTGGTGTTCTTCATCTCGCTCTACCCTGGGCGTTTGCTGGACACCGTTGGCCGCTTCCTCGCGCCGCTGAAGATCATCGCGCTGGCGGTGCTCGGTATCGCCGCATTCGCCTTGCCGGCGGGTGACATCGGCCATGGCACGCCGGAATATGTGGCGGCACCGTTTTCTCAAGGGTTCATCAATGGTTACCTGACCATGGATACCCTCGGGGCACTGGTGTTCGGCATCGTCATTGTTAACGCGATCCGCTCCCGCGGCGTCGAGTCGCCGGCGCTGATCACCCGTTACGCGATCATCGCTGGTTTGATTGCCGGTGTCGGTCTGGCGCTGGTGTATGTCAGCCTGTTCCGCCTCGGTTCCGGCAGCCACGAAGTGGCAGCAGGCGCGACCAACGGCGCGGCGGTATTGCATGCATACGTGCAACACACCTTCGGTTCGCTGGGCAGCGGTTTCCTCGCGGTGCTGATCTCGCTGGCGTGTCTGGTCACGGCGGTCGGTCTGACCTGTGCTTGCGCTGAATATTTCAGCCGTGTGCTGCCACTGTCCTACAAGACCCTGGTGATCATTCTGGCGGCGTTCTCGCTGCTGGTGTCCAACCTGGGTCTGACCAAGCTGATTGCGTTCTCGATTCCGGTGCTGACCGCAATCTATCCGCCGTGCATCGTTTTGGTCGCGCTGAGCTTCTGCAAAGACTTCTGGCATGAACACGGCCGTATTCTCGGTCCGGTGATGCTGGTGTCGTTCGTGTTCGGCACCATTGACGCGCTGAAAGGCGCCGGTCTGGCCGACTGGATGCCATCGCAGTTGTCGCACCTGCCGCTGAGCGAGCAGGGCCTGGCCTGGTTGGTGCCGTGTGTGATGACGCTGGTGGTTGCAGTGGTTTGCGATCGCCTGCTGGGCAAGCGCAGCGAAGCGGTTGCCTGACGTTACCTGACCCGCCATAAGCGGGTCTTCAACGCTTAAACAGAAATGCCCCGTATCAATCGATACGGGGCATTTTTTATGAAAGCTGATAATTCTCAGCCCCGATAACGTACGACCAGAGCCCCTAAATTGATGTTGTCGCTTGCGCGGCTCAGGAGTATTCGCTTGTCGGGCTGCACTGCCACCGAAATCCACTGCATACCAGGCCCCAGGTAGTGAGTAACGTATCCCTTGCCTTCACCAAAGGTTGTGTCCAGTTCACCTGTTGCCAGATAGCGGCAGGCGAGCATTTGCTCCCTCGTTCTTTGCCCTGTACCTCCCACCACGACCAGACCATCCTTGGGCTCCCCACTCAGATCGAACCAACTGCAACCGTCGGTTAATCCAAGATCAGTGACGATAGGCTTACCCTGATTGAATGCAATATTTGGTTTACCGTCCGGGTTGTACGCGGCCATCATTCCCCTGCGCCCTTTACCCCAAACGTCGTTAGGAGCGGTGTCGACTTCGCCGGCAACAAAAAAACTGCCGTCAGCACGGAGCATCAGGCTTCGTACGCTGGTCGGGTAATCAGATGGGAGGTAGACAGTTCCAGTGCCATCATCGCCGAAGTCTTCATCGGGCGTTCCATTTACATTCAGACGCACGATCACTCCGTTTCGAGAGGCCGCTGTCGTGCCTGCGACTGTGATGACTCCATTCTCAGCAACCGAAATCGAAGAGATGTTCGGTGCAATATCTAACCAGCCTTTGCCGTTAAAAGTGGTATCAAAAATTCCTTTCTGATCAAGTCTGAACAATCGGTTGCTTTGACCGACGAGAATTTTTTCATCAGCCGTCAGTACTACCCTGGTTCTGGAACTCGAGTCAGCGAAAGCCCCTGGTTTTGACGGTTGCGATTCGGACTGCGGAAGGAAGGGGATGTAAACCGTTCCGAAAATGGCATCTCTTTTACCATCAATCAAGAATCTCGCGAGGGCAAAACGCGTCCCTTCGCCCTCATCATATTGGTACCCGAAAAGCAGTGCCTTTCCATCTTTATAGAGACAGGCACCACTCCCGCTGGCCTGACCCGAACCTGTAAACGTGCCAACGGTCAATCCGTTGTCGCCAAAGTCAGTATCGTTCTTACCGTTCGCAAGTAACTGCGCCAGATGAAAACTGGCCTTGCCTTGTACAAAGGTCTGTCCCACTAGAAAAATTTGCCCGTCCGGGCGCAGGCCTGCGATGCTCAAAGCCTGGCTTCCCGGAGCAAAAGAATCGGTATACCCCTGGTTACCAAATGTTGTGTCAATGGGCAGTGCAGCGTTCGAAGGTGTCATGATCGAGTCCTTGTCTGGATAAGCGTGCCTGTCAGAATTCCCTCGTCAGAAACAACCTTATGCCCGCCTCACCCTCGGTGCTACTGTCAGAGTTGACAGGTATCAGCTTTCGAAAATTAATAGCTACGGTCTATTTTTGAATAAATTCGACTCTCGAATAAGCGTGTCTTTTTGCGAGCCAATACGTCGAACCAAAGGTTTAGTCCCATCATTCCTCATGCTCAGGAAAACGAATGTCGTTCATCCAAGCCAACCTGATCCACCTGCTTGCCGCCGTCTGGTTTGTCATCTGTTGGGGCGGTTATACCCGTTATGCCTCCTGGAAGGGCCGCGACACAGCGTGCCTGGCCAGTGTGCTGCACCTGTACCGCGAAGACTGGATGCGCCGCATGCTCCTGCGTGACAACCGCATTGCCGACGCCAGCGTGATCGGCAACCTTGAGCGCAATGCTTCGTTCTTCGCCTCGAGCACGCTGATTATCCTCGCCGGTATTCTCACCGTACTTGGCGCGTCCGAGCGGGCAGTGTCGTTGCTGGCAGACATCCCGATGGTGCAACAGGCGTCGCAGGGCATGTCGGAAATCAAGTTGCTGTGTCTGGCGATGGTATTCGTTTACGCCTTTTTCACCTTCAGTTGGTGCATGCGCCAATACAACTTTGCCGCCGTGCTGGTGGGTTCGGCGCCGATGATCGGGGAACGACATGTTTCCGAACAGGAGCGCAAGGCTTTCGCTGCGCGGGCAGCAAGGGTGATTTCGATGGCGGCCAACCAGTTCAACTTCGGGCTGCGCTCCTACTACTTCGGGATGACCATGCTGGCGTGGTTCGTCAGCCCGTGGCTGTTCATGCTGATGAGCGCCGGGGTGGTATTGGTCTTGTACCGTCGCGAGTTTCATTCCGACGTTCTCGATGTCATGGTCTATACCCCTACAGAAGCCCCCATTCCCGAGACAAACAAAGAGGTCGCTTGATGAGTATTCCGTTCTGGTGTGTGTTTATCACTGCGCTGTTGATTTATATCGCGCGTATGCCGGTGGGCAAGGCGATGAAAGAGCAGGGCGGTTACAACAACCACTTGCCCCGCCAGCAACAAGCGCAACTGACCGGCTACGGCGCGCGGGCGCTGGCGGCGCATCAGAATACGATTGAAGCGTTCATGTTGTTTGCGGTCGGCGTGTTGATGGCGCACACCACTCAGACGGCAGGATGGCTGATCGATACATTGGCGATCGTTTTTGTTATCGCGCGGGTGCTCTATTTGTGGCTCTATCTGGCCGATCAACCCAAACTGCGCAGCCTGGTTTGGGTAGTTGGCGTACTGTGCTCGCTGTTACTGATGATTAGTCCGACTTTTAGAACTGTCTTGCTCTAAGGCGAGCCCGGCGCTAAATGACAGGCAAAAGAAAACCCGCACTTGGCGGGTTTTCTTTTTTCTGCAGCAAAAAGCGAATTATTGCTTCTTGGCAGCTTCTTCTTGTGCAGCAGCGTTCGATTCAGCCTGAGCTTTGGCAGCTTCGGCGTTTTCTTTCGCAGCGTCGTTCACTTTATCCTGAGCTTTGTTCATGTCTTGCTGAGCTTGTTCAGCATGTTGGTTGGCATCTTGAGCTTTGTCCTCGGATTTTTTATCGCAGGCAGCGAGACCGAGGGAAGCGGTCAACATCAAGGCAATAGCAAAAGTCTTACGCATGGGGTGTTTCTCCTTATGGAAAATAACTACTGGCCTTAAGAACTCGGCGCTACAGGTTAAGTTCCTCATTTCTTTCAGATATATAAGATTGTTTTTACACGGAACTTTTGCTGTTTTGCTCACTACTGGCAAAAGGCTCTAACGAGAGTAATTATCAAATGTCCGAGAACACCGTTTTTGAGCGTGCGACGCGGTTTCTCTCCGCGCTGCGTCACTGTCAGGTACTCGGGTTGCGCGTGCACAGCGCGTCCAGCGAAGGGCTTACGGTGATCCTTCCGTACAGCGCGAAAATCGTAGGTAACCCACAGACCGGCGTGATCCACGGCGGCGCAATTACTTCGTTGATGGACACCGCCTGCGGAATGTCCACCCTGTGCGTTTTGCCGGAGTTCGAGGTCTGCCCGACGCTCGACCTGCGCATCGACTACATGCATGCCGCCGAACCCGATAAAGATGTGTATGGCTTCGCTCAGTGTTACCGGGTGACCACCGACGTGATCTTCGCCCGGGGTTTCGCTTATCAGGATGACCCTGAGCGGCCGATCGCCCATGTGGTCGGGACGTTCATGCGCATGGGCAAGGGCCTCAAAGGCACCAAAGGCTTTGGCGGCGTAATAAAAGGAGAAGGGCAATGAGTGACGACCTGAAGCAGCAGTTGCAGCAGGCTCATGCTCAGGGCGACTACGCGCCGCTCTTGCAGTTGATTCCCTACGCTGGGCTGATCGGCATCGAGTGCTCGCGAGTCGGTGATGAACTGCTGTTCAAGCTGCCGGCGAACAAGGACAACATTGGTAACCCTTTATTGCCAGCGATCCACGGCGGCGTCATTGCCGGGTTCATGGAGCTGGCTGCTGCCCTGCATCTGTTGATTTTCACCGGCGCACCCGGGGTACCGAAGATTATCGACTTCTCCCTCGATTACCTGCGCGCCGGGCAGTTTCGCGATACCTGGGCCAAATGTCAGGTCTGTCGCCAGGGCCGGCGCGTCGCCAACGTCGCGATCACCGCCTGGCAAAGTACCGAAAGCGAACCGATTGCCACCGCTCGTGCGCACTTCAAAATCGATGAGCCCTTGAAATCCTGAACAGCGCCCCAAACTCACAAGACAACCCGCCGCCGACCATTTCGGGTCGCGGCCACTGCCATCTGATTGGAGTTTGATGACCATGAGTGTGGAAACTCAAAAGGAAACCCTGGGCTTCCAGACCGAGGTAAAGCAACTGCTGCACCTCATGATCCATTCGCTGTATTCCAACAAGGAAATCTTCCTTCGCGAATTGATCTCGAACGCCTCTGACGCTGTCGACAAGCTGCGCTTCGAAGCCCTGGCCAAGCCAGAATTGCTTGAGGGCGGCGCTGATCTGAAAATCCGAGTGAGCTTCGACAAGGACGCCAAGACCGTCACCCTCGAAGATAACGGTATCGGCATGAACCGTGACGATGTGATCACCCACCTGGGGACCATCGCCAAATCCGGCACCGCCGATTTCATGAAGAATCTCTCGGGCGATCAGAAGAAAGATTCGCACCTGATCGGCCAGTTCGGTGTGGGCTTCTACTCTGCCTTCATCGTTGCCGACCAGGTTGACGTGTACAGCCGTCGCGCCGGCACCCCGGCCAGCGAAGGCGTGCACTGGTCGTCGAAAGGCGAGGGCGAGTTCGAAGTCGCCACCATCGACAAACCAGAGCGCGGCACCCGTATCGTCCTGCACCTGAAAGCCGCCGAAGACGAATTCGCCGATGGCTGGCGTCTGCGCAACATCATCAAGAAGTACTCCGACCACATCGCTTTGCCGATCGAACTGCCGAAAGAAGCAGCTGCAGCCGAAGGCGAAGAGGCTCCAGCCGTTGAATGGGAAACCGTCAACCGCGCCAGCGCCCTGTGGACCCGTCCGCGCACTGAGGTGAAGGACGAGGAATACCAGGAGTTCTACAAGCACATCGCCCACGACTTTGAAAACCCGCTGGCCTGGAGCCACAACAAAGTCGAAGGCAAGCTCGAATACAGCTCGCTGCTGTACGTGCCGGCCCGCGCACCGTTCGACTTGTACCAGCGTGAAGCGCCGAAAGGTCTGAAGCTGTACGTGCAACGCGTGTTCGTCATGGATCAGGCCGAGTCGTTCCTGCCGCTGTACCTGCGCTTCATCAAAGGCGTGGTCGATTCCAACGACCTGTCGCTGAACGTGTCGCGTGAAATCCTGCAGAAAGATCCGATCATCGATTCGATGAAAACCGCGCTGACCAAGCGCGTGCTAGACATGCTGGAAAAACTGGCGAAGAACGAGCCTGAGCAATACAAAGGCTTCTGGAAGAACTTCGGTCAGGTCATGAAAGAAGGCCCGGCAGAAGATTTCGCCAACAAAGAGAAAATTGCCGGTCTGCTGCGTTTCGCATCGACCCAAGGCGACGACGGCGAGCAGATCGTTGGTCTGGCCGACTACCTGGCCCGCGCCAAGGAAGGTCAGGACAAGATCTACTACCTCACCGGCGAAACCTACGCGCAGGTCAAGAACAGCCCGCACCTGGAAGTCTTCCGCAAGAAAGGCATCGAAGTGCTGCTGCTGACCGACCGTATCGACGAGTGGCTGATGAGCTACCTCAGCGAGTTCGACGGCAAGACCTTTGTCGACGTGGCACGTGGTGACCTCGATCTGGGCAACCTGGACTCGGAAGAGGACAAGAAAGCCGCAGAAGAAGTCGCCAAGTCGAAAGAAGGTCTGGTTGAGCGTCTGAAAACCGCGCTGGGCGATTCCGTGGCGGAAGTCCGGGTTTCCCATCGTCTGACCGATTCGCCGGCCATTCTGGCCATCGGCGAGCAGGATCTGGGTCTGCAAATGCGTCAGATCCTCGAAGCCAGCGGTCAGAAGGTGCCGGATTCGAAGCCGATCTTCGAGTTCAACCCGAGCCACCCGCTGATCGAGAAACTCGATGGCGAGCAGAGCGAAGAGCGTTTTGGCGACCTGTCGCACATCCTCTTCGATCAGGCAGCCCTGGCTGCCGGCGACAGCTTGAAAGACCCGGCCGCTTATGTGCGCCGTCTGAACAAGCTGCTGGTTGAACTGTCGGTTTAACCAAGTCGTAGAAAAACCCGCTTCGGCGGGTTTTTTCATTCTGGTGTTTAACAAATCAGGAGTCAGAAATGAGCCAAGTCACTGTACGTTCCGTGGTCTATCAGATTGACGGCCAGCCTTATGAAGGTCGCCTGGCGTTCGATGCCGAGCATAAGGGCGCGCGTCCGGGTTTGTTGATGGCGCCGAACTGGATGGGCGTCAGCGCCGGTGCAGAAGAAATCGCCAAATCGGTCGCGGCCAAGGGTTACGTGGTGTTGATCGCTGACGTCTACGGTCAGGCGGTGCGTCCGCAAAACGCTGATCAGGCTGGCGCGGCGATGATGCCGTTGAAGGATGACCGTGCGTTGCTGCGCAAGCGGATGCAGGCGGCGTTCGAGCAATTGCAGAACCAGGGCGAAGCGGCGGTGGATACTTCGAAGCTGGCGGTGTTCGGTTTCTGCTTTGGTGGTTGCTGTGCGCTGGATCTGGCGCGCACTGGCGCGCCGGTGAAGGCTGCGGTCTCGTTCCACGGTACGCTGGATTCGCCGAATCCGGCCGATGCACAGAACATCAAGGGCTCGGTGCTGGTGTTGCATGGTGCTGCAGATCCGTTGGTGCCGAAAGAGCAATTGCCGGCGTTTGAAGACGAAATGAACGCGGCGAAGGTCGATTGGCAGTTGCTGAGCTATGGCGGTGCGGTGCACTCGTTCACTGACCCGCATGCGAATGTGCCGGGCAAGATGATGTACGACGCGAAGACCGCCAAGCGTGCGTTCAAGTCGATGCATGATTTGCTGGATGAAGTGTTCAAGGGCTGAAGCCTGAAAATCAAAAGCCTGAAGAGCCAAAAGCCCCTCACCCTAACCCTCTCCCAGAGGGAGAGGGGACCGATTGGGGGATGCTTGAGGGTAACGCCGAACTGAAAGGGTCATGCTGAATCCATAATCGCCAAGATTTTTCAGGTCGATGTATGACGCAAGACACCTCCGTCGGCTCCCTCTACCTCTGGGAGAGGGCTGGGGTGAGGGTGCTTTTCAGCGCGGTAACTCGATCCGCTCAACTTCCCCCGGCACCGTCGGCCAGTCCCCGGCCGCCCATTTACGCCGTGCCTCATCAATCGCCGCCGGATCGCTCGCTACAAAATTCCAGTTGATCCGCCGCGGCCCGTCCAGCGGCGCGCCACCAAATACCACGGCGTGCACATCGCTTTCGGCAAACAGACTCATCTCTTCTCCGGCCGGCAGCACCACCAGCGCATGCGGCTCAATCGCCTCGCCATTCAGCTGCGCATCCCCACTCAGCACATAAACCGCCCGCTCTTCATGCTCGGCCGGAATCAGCAAAGTGGTCGCGGTTTGCATCTTCACTTCCGCATACAACGTAGGAGAAAGCACCGGCACCGGTGATTCCAGGCAAAAGCCTGACCCGGCAATCATCCGGATCTGTACGCCAAGGTTATCGCTGACCGGCAAGGTTGCCGCCGGGTGATGGCTGTAATGCCCCGGGCCTTGCTCGTGATCCTTGGGCGACGCCAGCCAGATCTGCAATCCGTGCATCGTGAAGCTTTTGTCCCACAACGCCTCAGGCGTGCGCTCGACGTGCGCAATCGCGCTGCCAGCGGTCATCCAGCTGACATCTCCAGCGCTGACCACCTGGTCCGAGCCAAGGCTGTCCTTGTGCTGGATCTGTCCTTCGAACAGATACGTGAGCGTCGACAGACCGATGTGCGGGTGCTGTCGGATGTTCATGCCTTTGCCCGTCGGATAAACCGTCTCGAGCATGTGATCAAAAAACACGAAAGGCCCGACGCTGCGGCATTTGGCTGACGGCAGCGGGCGCAGAATCGGCTGGCCTTCGACGTCTTCGGCGCGCGGGCGGATGATCAGAGGTTGCGTGTCCATGGTGCATTCCAGGCTGAGCGGGTGATGCCAGAAGCATAACCCGCCGCTGGCATGAGGAGGATTACTGGCTATCGAAGCCTTGCGGAGCGTGGGTTTCGATGCTGACGTCGGTGGTGGTCATCAGCTTGTGAATCGGGCAGCGGTCGGCGACGCGCAGCAGTTCCTCACGCTGAGCATCGGTGAGTACACCTTTCAGGGTGAGGGTGACGTGCAGGACGTATTTGCCTTTCTGCTCTTCACTGTTGTCGCGTTTGACGTCGACACCAACGCCGGTCAGCGGGATGTCTTTCTTCTTCGCGTACATCTTCAGGGTCAGCGCTTTGCAGGCGCCGAGGGCCGCATCGAAATAGTCGTGCGGCTCAGGCGCCGTGCCTTCGCCGCCGGCGGATTTCGGCACGTCGGCAAACAGTTCGTGGTCATCAATCTGTACGGTATGACGAAAACCTTCAGCGGAGACGGTATTGACGGTAACGGTCATGGGAACCTCACTGGCAGTAGGAAAAGTCGTTCGATCAAAAAAGACCTTGCAGTTATAGAGCATTCCCACCGGCACGCGTTCCACTTTCCTGCGGGATGAACCCTTGTCGTCAGGGCGGGGTCTAGGCTATGCCTACTTGCCGGAGATTACTTGTGTCCCTGTATCGTTTGAGTCTTGCCTGTTTGTTGGTGTTTGCCGGCAAAGTCAGCGCCCGCGAATACACCTACAGCGATGCGCACCTGCATTACGTGGATTTTTTCCAGGAAAGCGCGGGCATGGCGAAATTGCTGACGGCGATGAAGGACAATTCCATCGAGCATGTGATGATTTCCGGCATCCCGGTCGCGAAGAAGTGGCATGAGGACGAACCCAAGCGCCCGCGCTATTACGCCGGTGATGACGCCGATGCTTACTGGTATAGCGCGACTGACGTGATCGTTGCCGATGCGGTGCAGAAGCTGCCAGCCGAGAAACGTCCCTACTTTCATCCGTTCCTCTCGGGCTTCAACCCCAACGACAAGAACTCCGCCGCGCACATCCAGCGCATGCTCGATCTGTATCCGGGGTTGTGGCAGGGCATTGGTGAAGTGTTCACTCGCCATGACGACCTAACAGCACTGACGTCCGGCGATACACCGCGCGCAAACAACGAAGCCATGACCAAGATCTATCACCTGGCCGCCGAGAACGATCTGCCGGTGATGCTGCATTCCAACATCACTTCCAAACGTGAGAAGAATCCGCTGTACCTGAAGGAAATCGAAGAGCCGCTGCGTAATCACCCGCATACGCGATTCATCTGGGCGCACGCCGGCACCAGCGCTGAAATCCATCGGCATCAGACGCAACTGAAGTTCTTGCTTCCCACACTGACGCGCATGCTTGAGGCGTATCCCAACCTGTTTATCGACCTGTCCTGGAGCATGCTCACGCCGTATCTGCTGGACGAACAGGGCACGCCGCGCCCGGAATGGCTGGCGCTGGTCGAGAAGTATCCGGAGCGCTTTATGCTCGGCTCGGACGTGGTCGGGCGATTCAACAAGCTCGGTGAGGAAATGCACAGCTTCAAGCCGTTCCTTGATGCCCTGCCGGAGAACATTGCGCAAAAGGTCGCGAGAGATAACTTCCTGGCGATCTTGCCGCGAACGGAGCTCAAGTCCGAGAAAACCACGCTGAATCGTTAATGCCGACAGTTCGAAGGATCAAGGCCTTTTGATATCGCCTTTTCGTCTTACGCAAATTTTCACCGGGCCGATACCTTCTAAAGCAACCAGCTGCAGGGTCGATGCAGCGCTTTTGGAAGGAACCAGAGCAATGAGTATCCGTAGTCTCAATATTGCCCCGCGCGCCGGCCTCGGTTTTGGCTTGTTGGCGTTGATGGTATTTGCCCTTGGGGCGTTCGCTTTATTGCAAATGTCGAACATGCGCGCGCAGTCCGACGAGGTTGATAACAACTGGCTGCCGAGTGTCATGGCAGTCGGTGAGATGAGTCAGGACATGCTGCGCCTGCGCGCGCTGACCATGCGCCTGTTGCTCAATCGCGATCCGCAGGCGCTTGAACAGAACGTTGCCAAACTCAATGAATTACGCGGTGTGCTCAGTGAGGCCCAGCAGCGTTATGACGTGCTGATCGTACTGCCCGAGGAGCGCAAGCTGTTCGACCGCTTCAAGGTTGCCGAGCACCAGTACCTGGAGTTTCAGGCGCAGGTCATGCAGTTGTCCGCGCAGAACCGGGTTGAGGAAGCCGCGACCATTCTCAACGCTCAGATGGGTCCCCTGGCCGATGAAATCGCAGTGCTTTTACGCGAACTGGTTGAGCTGAATAAACACAATGCCAATCTCGCCACCGAAGCAGCGCGGCTGGTGTTTACCAATTCGCGGGTTTGGGTCGGGGTGATGATCGGCGTTACCGCGCTGATCACCATAGGCCTGGCCCTGTTGCTGACGCGCAGCATCGTGCTGCCGCTGGCGCAATCGTTGGGTGTTGCCGAGGTGGTGGCCGGTGGTGATCTGACTGGCGATATCAACATCAGCGGCAAGGACGAGCCGGCGCGCCTGTTACAGGCGCTGAAGAGCATGCAGCACAACCTGCGCGACACGATTCGGCAAATCTCCGAGTCCTCCAGCCAATTGGCCTCGGCGTCGGAAGAGCTGAGTTGCGTCACGGAAGACGCTACGCGCGGGTTGCATCAGCAGAGCCTGGAAATCGAACAGGCGGCCACGGCGGTCAATCAGATGACGGCTGCAGTGGAGGAGGTTGCCAGTAATGCGGTGGCAACGTCAGAAGCGTCGCGGGAATCCGATCGTATTGCCCAGCACGGCCGTGAACAGGTGCATCAAACGGTGTTGTCCATCGAGTCGCTGGCCGATGATGTGACAGCCAATGCGAGTCAGGTGGAAGATCTCGCGCAGAAGGTTTACAGCATCAGCAAAGTTCTGGACGTGATCCGTTCGATTGCTGAGCAGACCAATTTGCTCGCATTGAATGCCGCTATTGAGGCTGCTCGCGCCGGTGATGCCGGGCGCGGGTTCGCGGTGGTAGCCGATGAGGTACGGGCCCTGGCACATCGCACGCAGCAGTCGACGCAAGAGATCGAGCAGATGATTGGCGGGATTCAGCAGGGCACCGATTCGGCGGTCAGTTCGATGCAGCAAAGCAATGTGCGAGCGCGCTCGACGCTGGAGTTGGCCAAGGCTGCGGGGACTGCACTTGAAGAGATCGCCTCGGCGTTCACGCTGATCAACGAGCGCAATCTGGTGATCGCCAGTGCCTCGGAGGAGCAGGCGGCGGTGGCGCGGGAGGTGGATCGTAATCTGATGAATATTCGTGATCTGGCGATGCAGACATCGGCGGGGGCGAATCAGACCAGTGCAGCGAGTCAGGAGCTGTCGCGGTTGGCGGTGGATTTGAACAGCATGGTGGCGAAGTTTTCGGTTTGAGTGTGTGGTGAACCTGAGGCTGCCCTGACCCTAACCCTCTCCCAGGGGGAGAGGGGACTGACCGTGGGAGATTAGAAAATTACGCCGACCTGATCTAAACCATAATCGACTCGGTCTTTCAGGTCGATGTAGCTGGTGAGACATCTCGGTCGGCTCCCTCTCCTTCGGGAGAGGGCTGGGGTGAGGGGTGAAGGTGACACAAAAGGTCGGGCTAAAGTGCAGACCAAAAAAAGCCCCGCATTTCGCGGGGCTCTTTGATATAGCGGTGGATCAACTGCCTTTAACGGTTTTACCGTTGACGGTGCCGTCCTGGAGCATGATGTTGTACTCCTTGCCGTCGGTTTCAACCTGTTGCAGACGAACCAGCAGGTAATCCCAGTCCTTGGCGAACCAGAGGACGGTGATGCGCTTGCTTTGCGTCGGGTCGCGTACGCGCTCGACCTTGATCGCATCGATCTTGCCAGCCTTGGTTTCGACTTTTTCCGAACCCAGCACGCGGAAGTCATAGGTATCGACTTCGCCGTCATCGACCACTTGATAGCTCATGGTCTTCTTGCCGGCTGCCACATCATGCTGCAGTGCCAGTTGATAGGTGGACTTGTCGACCATGCCACGGTTCAGCGGGATTTTCACCGCGTCGCCACGGTCGGTGCCGGTGACCATCTTGCTGTTCCAGTCGAAATCCAGATCAGCCTTTTTCGCTTTGCCCAGGCCGCCACGTTCGAAGTGGTAGGACTGCGGCAGCAGGGTGTCCTTGTCCAGGGTCAGGGTGCTTTCTTCAGTCAGGCTGGCGATCATCATCGAGGCCTTGAAGCTGAGCTTCCAGACGCCGTTGGCCTCCTTGGCCAGACTGCGCTCGGCGGTGCCGCTCATGGGCAGCTGCTTCCAGTCGGCGGTGTAGCTGGCGGAGAACGGTTGAAGTTCGGCTGCCTGCGCGAAGGGCAGGGCGAGCAGAGCGCAAGCGAAGAGCAGGGCGCGACGCATAATATCTCCTAGTTTCGAATCAAGTGGCCGCTGGCCGCGAGTAACTGGCCATCCAGTAAAGCACCGTGTTCACCGAGTGCCAGCCTGCCTTCGGCAAACCAGCGTACTGCCATCGGGTAGATCAGGTGTTCCTGAACGTGGACTCGCTGCGCGAGACTCTGCGGCGTGTCGTGCAACTCTACCGGTAATACTGCCTGTACGACCAGTGGTCCGCCATCGAGTTCCTCGGTGACGAAGTGCACGGAGCAGCCGTGCTCCGTGTCGCCGGCCTCCAGCGCGCGCTGATGAGTGTGTAACCCTTTGTATTTGGGCAGCAGCGACGGGTGGATGTTGAGCAGGCGACCCTGGTAGTGGCGAACGAAATCAGCGCTGAGAATGCGCATGAAGCCGGCCAGCACCACGAGTTTCGGTTGGAATTCGTCGATCAGTTCGATCAGAGCAGCATCGAAGGCCTCGCGACCTTCGAATGCCTTGTGATCCAGCGAGCGGGTGGCGATACCCGCGTCACTGGCGCGTTGCAGGCCGTAGGCGTCGGCGCGATTGGAAATCACTGCAGCGATGCGGACCGGGCTGTCGCCGGTCCGCGTGCTGTCGATCAGAGCCTGCAAGTTACTGCCGGTGCCGGACAACAGCACCACGACATCACAGGTTGCGGACATTAATGAGCCTTAAGGTTCTGCAGATCAACCTGAGCAGCGCCTTCGGCAGCGGCAGCGATCTGACCGATGACCCAAGGCTGTTCGCCTGCGTCACGCAGGGTGTTCAGCGCAACTTCTACGTGCTCCTGAGCCACGCAGATAACCATGCCGACGCCGCAGTTCAGCACGCGGTGCATCTCGGTCTCGTCAACGTTGCCTTTCTCTTGCAGCCAGTCGAACACGGCTGGGCGAGTCCAGCTAGCCACGTCAACCACCGCCTGAGCGCCTTTTGGCAGAACGCGCGGGATGTTGTCGAGCAGGCCGCCACCGGTGATGTGGGCCATGGCTTTGACGGCGCCGGTGTCTTTGATCAGCTTGAGCAGCGGCTTCACGTAGATGCGGGTTGGGGCCATCAGCAGGTCGGTCAGCGGTTTGCCGTCGAGCTGGGTGTTTTCGATGTCGGCACCGGACACTTCGATGATCTTGCGGATCAGCGAGTAGCCGTTGGAGTGCGGGCCGGACGATGGCAGCGCGATCAGGGCGTCACCGGTGGCGACTTTCGAGCCGTCGATGATTTCCGATTTTTCCACGACGCCGACGCAGAAGCCGGCCAGGTCGTAGTCTTCGCCTTCGTACATGCCTGGCATTTCAGCGGTTTCGCCGCCAACCAGCGAGCAACCCGACAGTTCGCAGCCAGCGCCGATGCCGGTCACCACCTGGGCAGCGGTGTCGACATTGAGTTTGCCGGTGGCGTAGTAGTCGAGGAAGAACAGTGGCTCAGCGCCGCACACCACGAGGTCGTTGACGCACATGGCAACCAGGTCGATGCCGATGCTGTCGTGCTTGTTCAGGTTCAGCGCCAGACGCAGCTTGGTGCCGACGCCGTCGGTGCCGGAAACCAGCACTGGCTGCTTGTAGCCGGCCGGGATTTCGCAGAGGGCGCCGAAACCGCCCAGGCCGCCCATGACTTCCGGGCGCGCAGTGCGCTTGGCGACGCTCTTGATGCGTTCGACCAATGCTTCACCGGCGTCGATGTCTACACCGGCGTCCTTGTAGCTCAGGGAGGGTTGCTTGCTCATGATCCAGGCCTTTAGGGGAGGGGATTCAGGGGTAACGACCGAGTTCAGCGGGAACTTCGAAATCGACGGGGCGATGGCCTCACGCGAGTTTCGAGGTGCCCGGCTGTTGCCGGTCTGCGAAGGCGCGCGATTTTATCAGGCTTGAGGGGCAGCGGCCATCCTCGCACCGACGGGCAGGGCCATATCTCGGGAAATTTTTTGCAATTAAGGCCTGCGGGTGCCTGTATAAGGTGTGGCGATTAACCGTCTATCGTTATCACTGTGCAAAAACTTACCGCTGTCGTGTGAATGTTTGGTGCTGGCAGATTGTCACAGCCTTGCTCAACCGATTCACGCGGCCTGTTCCAGCCGCTCCTGTCGACGGGAATTTTCCATGCGTTTTTGTAAATTGTTGTTTGTGGGTTGTTTGTCGCTGATCAGCCTGGCGAGTCACGCCGAAAACCTCAAAGGCCTTTATCAAGTGCGTGAGCCGGTCAACGGCCAGGCGCCAGAAGAGCGTGATCGTGCCACGCAGGCGGCACTGGATACGTTGGTGCTGCGTTTGACGGGCGATCCGAAAGCTGCGCAAAACCCGGGGCTGGCGGCGATTCGCAAGGATCCGCAACAAATTATCAGTCAGTTCGGTTTCGATGCCGGGCCGCCGGAGGTGCTGAAGGTCGATTTCGATCCGGCAACCACCGAGCAGGCGCTGCGACGTGCCGGATTGTCTGTGTGGGGCGCCAGTCGCCCGTCGATCCTGAGTTGGTGGCTGAACGATTCGGCCGAGGGCTCGAGTCTGGTCGGTGATGGTCAGGCCGCTGCCGCGCCGTTGCGTACGGCTGCGCAACATCGCGGATTGCCATTGCGTTTGCCGTTGGCAGACCTGAGTGAGC
Organism: Pseudomonas chlororaphis; assembly: GCF_000783395.1. Classification (GTDB taxonomy): domain Bacteria; phylum Pseudomonadota; class Gammaproteobacteria; order Pseudomonadales; family Pseudomonadaceae; genus Aquipseudomonas; species Aquipseudomonas chlororaphis_H. The sequence continues at coordinate 218,310 of NZ_JSFK01000015.1, forward strand.
AACTGGTAGCCACGGCACCGGCGCTGGAAGGCACGGATCCGGCGCCGTTGCGCGGCGCGTCCGAACGCTACAACGCTGATGCCTTGCTGGCGGTGCATGCCCGCGAAGAGGGCGGGCAGTGGCAGGCCAAGTGGCACTTGTGGCTCGGTGATCAGAAAGAGGCGGGCAGTGTGCAGGGCGCCGATCAGGCTGCTGTCGCTGACGCGGTGATGCTGGCAGTGGCTGAACGTCTGGCGCCACGTTTTGTCGCCAAGCCCGGCGCTTCGGGCCAGCAGACCCTGGAAGTTCAGGGTATGAATCTTGAGCATTACGCGGCGCTGTTACGGTTACTCGAACCGTTTGGCGTGCGTCTGCAAAGTGTTGACGGCGATCGCATCGTCTATCGGGTCAATGGCAGCGCCGATCAGATGCGTGCGCAGTTGTCGCTGGCCAAGTTGCAGGAGTTGCCGGCCGAGGCGCCGGTTCCGGTGGTGCCGCCACAGCCTGCTGTTGCAGGTGCAGCACCGGTCGCGGCTCCGGCCCCGACCCCGGCGGCACCGTCGTTGCGGTTTCGTTGGTAAGTCTTTCCTTATATAGAAGCTACAGGAGTGGTACATGGCCGATACGCGGCGTTGGTTCTGGCTCGGTGGGGTAGTCCTGCTTTGCGCATTTGTATGGTTGCTGCACCCGATCCTTACGCCGTTTCTGGTGGCGCTACTGCTGGCTTATCTGTTCGATCCATTGGTGGATCGCCTGGAGCGGCTTGGTTTGTCGCGCACCTGGGGCGTGATCGCGGTGTTTGCCTTGTTCACCTTGATCGTCACCGCGCTGTTGCTGGTGCTGGTGCCGATGCTCGCCAAGCAGTTACTGCGTCTGTACGAACTGGCGCCGCAAATGCTCGACTGGCTGCAACACACGGCGTTGCCGTGGGCGCAGGCGAAGCTGGGTCTGTCGGATGGTTTCTGGAAATTCGACAAGGTCAAAGCGGCGATCAGCGAGCACATGGGCCAGACCACCGATATCGTCAGTGTGGTGCTGAGTCAGGCGACGGCGTCGAGCCTGGCGCTGATTGGCTGGCTGGCCAATCTGGTGCTGATCCCGGTGGTGAGTTTCTACCTGCTGCGCGACTGGGATGTGATGATGGCCAAGATCCGCAGCCTGCTGCCGCGTGATCGGGAAGAGACCATCGTATCGCTGGCCGGTGAATGCCATGAGGTACTGGGCGCATTTGTTCGCGGTCAGTTGTTGGTGATGGTGGCACTGGGCGTGATCTACGCGGCGGGCCTGATGATCGTCGGGCTGGAGCTGGGGCTGTTGATCGGTCTGATCGCGGGTCTGGCGGCCATCGTGCCGTACATGGGCTTCGTGATCGGTATTGGCGCGGCACTGATTGCCGGTTTGTTCCAGTTCGGTGGCGATCTGTACCCGATGGTCGGGATCGTCGCGGTGTTCATGGTCGGTCAGGCGCTGGAAGGCATGGTGCTGACCCCGCTGCTGGTGGGCGATCGCATCGGTCTGCATCCGGTGGCGGTGATCTTCGCGATTCTGGCCGGTGGCGAGCTGTTCGGTTTTACCGGTGTGCTGTTGGCATTGCCGGTGGCGGCGGTGATCATGGTGCTGGTGCGCCATGTGCACGATTTGTACAAGGACTCTGACATCTATAGTGGCGTTGACGATCCGCAGTTGTAATCGGGCAGGGCGGCCCGGCAAATAGCCGGGTTGGCCCGCGTCCTGCAGGCGCTGGCGCCAAAGAATCTGTCATAAAACCAGGGTGTTAACGCAAACCTTTGATTTTGCTTGGACTCTGTCGCATTGTGCGCTCAGCTTCACGGGTATAAACTTCGCAAACTTTACACAGAGGCCACTAACGGTTCCTTGAGAACTGTTCAGTCAGCATGAAACCGATTCAGCTGCCCCTAGGTGTGCGTCTGCGTGACGACGCCACCTTCATCAACTACTACCCAGGCGCCAATGCCGCTGCACTCGGCTATGTCGAGCGTCTATGCGAAGCCGACGCCGGCTGGACAGAAAGCCTGATCTACCTGTGGGGCAAACACGGCGTAGGGCGTACGCATCTGTTGCAGGCCGCATGTCTGCGTTTCGAGCAGATGGGGGAGCCGGCGGTGTACTTGCCGTTGGCCGAGTTGATGGATCGCGGCGTCGAAATCCTCGACAACCTCGAGCAGTACGAACTGGTTTGCCTGGATGATTTGCAGGTGATCGCCGGCAAGGCTGACTGGGAAGAGGCGATGTTTCATCTGTTCAACCGTCTGCGTGACAGCGGTCGGCGTCTGCTGATCGCCGCTTCCACTTCTCCGCGTGAACTGCCGGTCAAACTGGCTGACTTGAAATCGCGCCTGACCCTTGCGCTGATTTTCCAGATGCGTCCGCTCTCCGATGAAGACAAATTGCGCGCCTTGCAATTACGCGCGTCGCGGCGCGGTCTGCACCTGACCGATGAAGTCGGGCATTTTATTTTGACTCGCGGCACCCGCAGCATGAGTGCGCTATTCGACTTGCTTGAACAGCTCGATCAGGCTTCGTTGCAGGCTCAGCGCAAGCTGACCATTCCCTTCCTGAAAGAAACCCTAGGCTGGTAACGGCGCGGCTTTCAGCGTGTCTCGGCATATTTCAGGCGCCAGAAAATCCGCTTTCCTGCAGGGTGTGCAGGGCGCGTATCGGTTCAAATGGGCTTAAGCGCTTAGATGTAAACGAGAAACCGGGAAGTCACAAAAAGATCGATTGAATTTGCAAATGAGGTTGATAGCGGGCATAGTCTCGGCTTCTTTACAACTATCAGCCACGGTCGTGCCCATGCTAAAGCGCTTCGCACCCCTCGTGCCTCTCGCACTCGTCACCCTGTTGTACGGTTGCGCTGCTCATTCTCCAGTTCAAGAGCAGCCTCAACAGGTTAAAAATTCTGCCACGGCCCAGTCTTCCGTTATTTACCAGGAAGAGCTGGACACCGAAAAAGAACTCAACGAATTCAATGGCAAGAAGCCTTATCAGCTTCCTGTTCTGGCCGACAGCATCCTCGAACGCGGCATGTCCCTGATCGGTACCCGTTACCGTTTCGGCGGTACCTCTGAAGCCGGTTTCGATTGCAGCGGTTTCATCGGCTACCTGTTCCGCGAAGAAGCCGGCATGAACCTGCCACGCTCGACCCGCGAAATGATCAACGTTGATGCGCCACTGGTCTCGCGCAGCAACCTTGAGCCGGGCGATCTGCTGTTCTTCGCCACCAACGGTCGTCGCGGTCGTGTCAGTCACGCCGGGATCTACCTCGGCGACAACCAGTTCATCCACTCCAGCAGTCGTCGCAGCGGCGGTGTTCGCATCGACAGCCTGGGTGACAGCTACTGGAGCAAGACCTTCATCGAAGCGAAACGCGCTCTGGCCAACGCTCCGACTGTAGTCACTGCTCGCAAGTAATCCCCCATTGTCGCTGCGTTCGCGGCGACAATCAGGCTTCCGGTAACGGAGTAGACCTAGACTTTACAAGGTGAAGTTAAAGTCTTACTTGAAGTTTGCCGCGTAGCCGCTAGAATCCTGAATCTATATTGATGGCAAACCGCCTGCGTGCTCACGCAGGCGGTTTTGTTTTCTGTCCTCCGGCAGAAAAAGCCGCAGCCAGATCAGGATGTTCTGCTTATGACGATGTCGGCCCGCCTCACTTTGATCTTCTTCGCAGCGCTGCTCAGCGCCTGCGCCAGTCGCACACCGCCTCCTGCGCCGGTGGTTCGCGCGCCGGTCGTGTTCGGCCCCTCCCAAGCTTTTTCACCTGCTGCTGAAGACGTGCTGTTTCGCGCGCTTGGCCTGGTGGGCACGCCTTATCGCTGGGGCGGCAACACGCCGGATTCGGGCTTTGATTGCAGCGGCCTGATCGGTTTTGTCTACCGTGATGCGGCGGGGATTTCACTGCCGCGCTCCACCCGCGAAATGATCGTCATGCAGGCGCCGAATGTCGGCAAGGAAGGTCTGCAGACCGGCGACCTGATCTTCTTCGCCACCAATGGCGGCTCGCAGGTCAGTCATGCGGGGATCTACGTCGGAGAAGGGCGCTTTGTGCACGCACCGGCCACGGGTGGCACGGTGAAGCTGGACAGTCTGTCGAAGGCGTATTGGCAGAAGGCTTATCTGAGCGCCAAGCGGGTGTTGCAGCCGGAGCATCTGGCGCATAACCCGTAGTAAAAATCGCAGCAATCCTAATGTGGGAGCGAGCCTGCTCGCGAAAGCGGTGTATCAGTCAACTCAATGGAGACTGACACTCCGCATTCGCGAGCAGGCTCGCTCCCACAGTTGTTTCAGGTCACATTCAGCATCACTTCGTGGCCGACACTCGCCACACCTTGTTGCCGACATCATCCGCCACCAGCAAGCCACCCTGCTGGTCGATCACCACACCCACCGGCCGCCCCAATGCATTCTCGTCCTTGTCGAGGAACCCGGTCAGGACATCCACCGGTGTGCCGCTCGGCTTGCCACCAGTAAACGGCACGAAAATCACTTTGTAGCCACTGTGCGGCTTGCGATTCCACGAGCCGTGCTGGCCAATAAACGCGCCTTCCTTGAACTGCGCCGGCAGCGTGTTGCCCTCGGCAAAGCTCAGGCCCAGCGAGGCAGTGTGCGGCCCCACCGCATAATCCGGGGCGATGGCCTTGGCCACCAGGTCGGGGTTTTGCGGTGAAACGCGGACATCGACATGTTGGCCGTAGTAGCTGAACGGCCAGCCATAGAAACCACCGTCCTTCACAGAGGTGATGTAGTCCGGCACCAGATCACTGCCGATCTCGTCGCGCTCATTCACTGCTGTCCACAGCGCGCCACTTTTCGGCTCCCAGGCCAGGCCATTGGGGTTGCGGATGCCTGAGGCGAAAATCCGGTGATTGCCGGTCGCCCGATCGACTTCCCAGATCGCCGCGCGACCTTCTTCCTTATCCAGACCATTTTCGCCAACGTTGCTGTTCGAGCCAACGGTGACGTACAGCTTGCTGCCGTCCTTGCTGGCGATGACGTTTTTGGTCCAGTGGTGATTCAGCGTACCGCCGGGCAGATCGACAACCTTGATTGGCTGTGTCTTGATTTCAGTCGCGCCCGGTTCGTAGTTGAAACGCAGCAGGCGGTCGGTGTCAGCGACGTAAAGATCATTGCCGACCAGGGTCATGCCGAACGGCGAGTTGAGGTTCTGCAGAAACACCGTGCGTGTCTCGGCCACGCCATCGTGATCGGCGTCACGCAGCAGGGTGATGCGATTTGGGCTTGGCACGCCAGCGCCAGCCTTGCCCATGACTTTCTTCATGACCCAGCCGCGAATGCCGCTGCTGTCATCCGGTTTTGGCGGGGCATTGGTTTCCGCCACCAGCACATCGCCGTTGGGCAGCACATAGAGCCAGCGCGGATGGTCGAGGCCTTCGGCGAATGCAGCGACTTGCGTGCCAGTCGCTGCCGTCGGTTTAGCGCCCTGGGGCCAGCCGATCGCCGGGGCGATATTCACCGTCGGGATCAGGGTCTTGTTCGGTTCGGGCAGTTTCGGTGACGGGCCGGTGCCGTCGGAGACTTGCAGGCTGGAGGTTTCACCGCAGGCGGCGAGTCCTCCGGCGAAGGCGATGACAAAAACGAGCTGGGGCTTGCGCATTGCTGATCTTCCCTATGAATGCATTCCTAATCATAGAGGAGGGCGCAAGCCCGATGGTTCAACTGCTCAGCCGCGGGCCTCTTTGAACAGCACGGCGATGCCCGGGTGATAGTTGCCCGCTTCGCTGCGTAACTTGCGGTAGGCGTAGGGGAAATACCAGGCGACAGCGCAGGTGTGTTCCTTTTGCAGGTCGTCGACCATGTCCTGCAGCTCTTCGGGGCTGGCGCTGTGCTGGGCTTTTTGCGGCGCGACAAACAGACAGCCGAGCTTGAGGTCGCTGGCGTAGCTGATGCGCTTGGCGTCGTTGGTGATGTCGAGCAGGGCTTGGGTCAGATTCAGGTTGGTAACCTTTGGCCAGCGCTGGGTGGTCTGGATAAAGGCGCGGTCTTCGGCGCCGGCGAGAAACAGATCGGCGCGGGCATTGCGCTCGCCTTCTTCATTCTGTTTGCGCGTGGCAGTGTCGTTCAAAGTGACCAGCTCGGCCATCCAGGCGGCGGCCGAGAGCAATCCGAGATTGGCTTTCTCGTCATGCCAGTAAGGGGTGTCGCTGTCGCCGCGCACGGCGTTGTAGCGGTCGATACAGTCAAACCAGCGTTCAAGCACCGGGCGCAGAAATTCCAGGCGCGGGTTGCTGATGATCATGCCTTGCATCGTCATCATCCTTTATTGTTGTAGTGGGCTTTTCGGGAAAAGCATGGCTCTTTGATATCATTTGTATCAGTGTGGCACAAGATTGGCGTCAGATAATTGATCGGCGGCAGTTATTCGCCCGATGACCGCCTCTTTAATTGACGCTCCACCCCCAACCCTCTAACCTTCGCGGCTTGTTTCAGGTGCTCTGTGACCTGCGTCGACAGAGTGAAACAGGGAAGCCGGTGAGGGTTGTCTTCATGCGAAGAGCTACCACGATCCCGGCGCTGCCCCCGCAACGGTAAATGAGTGAAAACTGCGCCTTGAGCCACTGCCTCGACAGAAGCGGGAAGGCGCGCAGTCAGGCATACGCCGCTCATGAGCCCGGAGACCGGCCTGATCCATCCAGCGGCATCACGGTGGGCGATGCCAGGCTTTTTGCCGTCTATTCTTGTGCCTGCCCGCCGTTATCCAGCCTCAACGGAGAGCTCCCCCATGACTGATTCCCCCGAGCGCGACGAACGCCATCTGGCGCGTATGCAGCGCAAAAAAGCCGTGATCGACGAACGCATCGCCAACTCGCCTGACGAGTGCGGCCTGGTACTGGTGTTGACCGGCAATGGCAAAGGCAAAAGCAGCTCGGCCTTCGGCATGCTTGCCCGCGCCATGGGCCACGGCATGCAGTGCGGCGTGGTGCAGTTCATCAAGGGTCGCAACAGCACCGGCGAAGAGCTGTTTTTCCGCCGCTTCCCTGAGCAAGTGCGCTTTCATGTGATGGGCGAGGGCTTCACCTGGGAAACCCAAGATCGTCAGCGCGACATCGCCGCCGCCGAAGCTGCGTGGGCTGTGTCCCGCGAACTGCTGCGCGATCCGTCGATCGGTCTGGTGGTGCTCGACGAACTCAACATCGCCCTCAAGCACGGCTACCTCGATCTCGATCAGGTGCTCAGCGATTTGCAGGCGCGTCCGCCGATGCAGCATGTGATCGTCACCGGTCGCGCGGCCAAGCCGGAAATGATCGAAATGGGCGACACCGTGACTGAAATGGGCATGCTCAAACATGCCTTCCAGGCGGGCATCAAAGCGCAGAAAGGCGTCGAACTTTGAATCAACCACGTCACTGCCCGGCGGTCCTTATCGCCGCGCCGGCCTCCGGTCAGGGCAAGACCACCGTCACCGCCGCACTGGCCCGTTTGCATCGCAATCAGGGGCGCAAAGTGCGCGTGTTCAAATGCGGCCCGGATTTTCTTGACCCGATGATTCTCGAGCGCGCCAGCGGTGCGCCGGTGTATCAATTGGATATGTGGATGGTCGGCGAACAGGAAAGTCGTCGTCTGTTGTGGGAAGCCGCCGCCGAGGCGGATTTGATTCTGATCGAAGGCGTAATGGGCCTGTTCGATGGCACGCCCTCCAGCGCCGATCTGGCGCGGCATTTTGGTGTGCCGGTGCTCGGCGTGATCGACGGCACAGCCATGGCGCAGACCTTCGGCGCGTTGGCGCTGGGCCTGGCCAAGTATCAGCCGGACCTGCCGTTTGCCGGCGTGTTGGCCAATCGTGTCGGCACCTTGCGCCATGCGCAATTGCTCGAAGGCAGCCTCACCGAAGGCCTGCGTTGGTATGGCGCATTGTCCCGTGAGACGGGCATTGAGTTGCCAAGTCGTCATCTCGGCCTTGTCCAGGCCAGCGAACTGAATGATCTGGATGTGCGTCTCGACGCCGCCGCCGATGCATTGGCCAGCAGTTGCGAGGTAGCGCTGCCACCGGCCGTGGAATTCGCCGCGCCTGATGTGATCGCCGTCGAACCGTTGCTGAAAAACGTGCGAATTGCCGTCGCCCGCGATGAAGCGTTTGCCTTCACCTACGGCGCGAGTCTCGATCTGCTGCGGGCGATGGGCGCCGAGTTGAGCTTCTTCTCGCCGATCCGTGACACGCAATTGCCTGACGCTGACAGTCTGTATCTGCCCGGTGGTTATCCGGAATTGCACCACGTTGCGTTGTCGCAGAACACCGCGATGCTGGAGGCGATTCGTGCACATCATGCGGCGGGCAAACCTCTGCTCGCTGAATGTGGCGGCATGTTGTATCTGCTCGATTCGCTGACTGACGTTGAAGGCACTCGCGCCGAACTGGTCGGCCTGCTCAAGGGCGATGCGGTGATGCAGAAGCGTCTGGCTGCACTGGCATTGCAGGCAGTGGATCTGCCGGAAGGTTCGCTGCGTGGCCACACTTATCACCACTCCCTGACGACGACTGAGTTGACGCCGATTGCCCGTGGCTTGAGTCCGAATGGTGGGCGTGGGGCGGAGGCGGTTTATCGGGAAGGGCGGATGACGGCTTCTTATGTGCACTTCTATTTCCCGTCGAATCCTGCGGCTGTCGCAGCATTGTTTGCACCTGGCCTCCAGGCCGCCATCGCTGGCAAGCCAGCTCCCACAGTGGACGGTGAGCTTCCTGAAGAAATGCAATCCCCTGTGGGAGCTGGCTTGCCAGCGATGGGGCCATGACCGACAACTCATTTACCGAAGCCGAACGCCAAGCGGTTTATAGAGCCATCGCCGAACGCCGCGACATGCGCCACTTCACTGGCGGCACCGTCGAACCAGAACTGCTGCGCCGCCTGCTTGAAGCCGCCCACCAGGCCCCAAGCGTCGGCCTGATGCAGCCCTGGCGCTTCATTCGCATCAGCGACCGTACCCTGCGCGGCGAGATCCAGAATCTCGTGGAAGAGGAACGCATCCGCACCGCAGAAGCCCTCGGCGAGCGCAGTGACGAGTTCATGAGGCTCAAGGTCGAAGGCATCCATGACTGCGCCGAGGTGCTGGTCGCCGCGTTAATGGACGATCGCGAAAAACACATCTTCGGTCGCCGCACGCTGCCGGAAATGGACATGGCCTCGTTGTCCTGCGCGATCCAGAACCTGTGGCTGGCCGCGCGCGCCGAAGGCCTGGGCATGGGCTGGGTTTCGCTGTTCGAGCCACAGGCACTGGCGGATTTGCTGAAATTGCCCGAAGGCGCCAAACCTCTGGCGGTTTTGTGTCTGGGCCCGGTCAAGGAATTCTATCCGGCGCCGATGCTGGTACTCGAAGGGTGGACGCAGGCGCGGCCGCTCAATGAGTTGCTGTATGAAAATTATTGGGGAGTGAGTCAATGAGTGTGGCGTTGTTGAGTGTCGCCGCAGTGGCGCTGGATGCGCTGTTGGGTGAACCGAAACGCTGGCATCCGCTGGTGGCGTTCGGCAATTTCGCCGGGCGCATCGAGCAACGATTCAACGCCGGTGGTCGTGGCTGGCGCAGTCATGGCGTCACCGCGTGGGTAATTGCGGTGCTGCCGCTGACCTTGCTCGCCACCGCGTTTTCCTGGGCGCCGTATGCAGGTTGGGTTGTCGAGATTCTCGCGTTGTATTGCGCCCTCGGCATGCGCAGCCTCGGTGAGCATGTAGCGCCCGTCGCTGCTGCCCTACGCGCGGATGATCTGGACGAGGCGCGCAAACGCGTGGGCTATCTGGTCAGTCGCCAGACCGATGAACTCGACAGCACTGCTGTCGCCCGTGCCGCCACCGAGTCAGTGCTGGAAAACGGCAGCGATGCGGTGTTCGCCGCGTTGTTCTGGTTTGTCGTCGCCGGTGCGCCGGGCGTGGTGCTTTATCGCTTGAGCAACACGCTCGATGCGATGTGGGGTTATCGCAACGAACGCTTTGAGCGTTTCGGTTGGGCGGCGGCGAAAATCGACGACGTGCTGAACTACATTCCTGCACGTCTGGTGGCGTTGACCTATGCGCTGCTGGGTAAAACCCGACTCGCGCTGAGGTGCTGGCGTACACAAGCGCCGAAGTGGGACAGCCCCAATGCCGGTCCGGTGATGGCGGCCGGCGCCGGTGCGCTGGGCGTGGAATTGGGTGGGCCGGCGATTTACCACGGTGAACTTCACGACCGTCCGCAACTCGGCGAAGGGCAACCGGCCGATGCCGATTCCATCGACCGTGGCTGGCAATTGGTCCAGCGCGGCGTATGGTTATGGCTGCTGATTCTCTGCGTGGGGGCTGAATTCTATGCTTGAGCACGGTGGCCGGCTGCGCAAGGCTGCACACGATTACGGCATCGCCGAAGCGGATTGGCTCGACCTGTCCAGCGGCCTCGCGCCATGGCCATTTCCGATTCCGGACATCCCGCTGCGCGCCTGGGCGCGTTTGCCGGAAACCGACGACGGTCTGGAACAAGCTGCGTGCGATTACTACGGTGCCGCGCAGGTGCTGCCAGTGGCTGGTTCGCAGATGGCTATCCAGTTGCTGCCGCGTTTGCGCCGCGCCGGCAAAGTCGGCGTGTTGTCACCGTGTTATGCCGAACATGCCGAAGCCTGGCGCCGCAGCGGTTACATCGTGCGCGAAGTGCTGGAGCAGGAAGTCGAATTCTTTCTCGACAGCCTCGACGTGCTGGTGGTGGTCAACCCGAACAATCCGACTGGCCTGAGCCTGACCCCGGCACGATTGCTCGACTGGCACGCGCGGCTTGCCCGGCGTGGCGGCTGGCTGGTGGTCGATGAAGCTTTCATCGACAACACGCCGCAATTGAGTCTGGCACCGCATGCCCATCAAGTCGGGCTGATCGTGTTGCGTTCGTTCGGCAAGTTTTTCGGCCTGGCCGGTGTGCGTCTGGGCTTTGTGCTGGCGGAACGCAAGTTGCTCCGACTGCTCGCGGAACAGGTCGGGCCGTGGGTCGTCAGCGGGCCGACGCGGGTGCTGGGGCAGGCTTGCCTGCAAGACACCGAAGGGCATACGCGACAACGGATTCGCAGTGATGAAGCGAGCGAACGGCTGGCGGCGTTGCTTGAGCGCTACGGCTTCAAACCGCAGGGTGGCTGCGCATTGTTTCAGTGGCTGATCACCGATCAAGCGCCAGCGTTATACGAATTCATGGCCCGGCGCGGCATTCTTCTGCGCATCTTTACCCACAACAGCAGTCTGCGTTTTGGCTTGCCCGCCGATGCGGCTGAAGAGGCGCGTCTCGAACACGCTTTAATCGCCTTCACCAAGGACAACTCATGACCACGCTGATGGTGCAGGGCACCACTTCCGATGCCGGTAAAAGTACGCTGGTGACGGCGCTGTGCCGTTGGGCGACCCGGCAGGGCGTGGCGGTCGTACCGTTCAAGCCGCAGAACATGGCGCTCAACAGCGCAGTGACTGCCGATGGCGGTGAGATCGGCCGCGCGCAAGCCGTGCAGGCGCAAGCGGCATTTCTTGATCCGCACACCGACATGAACCCGGTACTGCTCAAGCCCAACAGCGACACCGGCGCGCAAGTGATCATTCATGGTCGCGCGGTGACGTCGATGAATGCCGTGGCGTATCACGACTACAAAGCCATCGCGATGCAGGCCGTGCTGGCCTCGCATGACCGTCTCAGTGCGGCGTATCCGCTGGTCATGGTCGAGGGCGCAGGCTCGCCCGCCGAGATCAATCTGCGCGCTGGTGACATCGCCAACATGGGCTTCGCCGAAGCGGTGGATTGCCCGGTTTTGCTGATCGCGGACATCAATCGCGGCGGGGTTTTCGCGCATCTGGTCGGCACGCTGGAGCTGCTGTCGCCGAGCGAACAGGCGCGAGTCAAAGGTTTCATCATCAACCGTTTTCGCGGCGACATCGCCTTGTTGCAACCGGGCCTCGACTGGCTCGAACAGCGCACCGGCAAACCGGTGGTGGGCGTGTTGCCCTACGTGATGGATCTGCATCTGGAGGCCGAGGACGGCATCGATCAGCGCCAGACCGACAAGGCCGAACAAGTCTTGAAAGTGGTAGTGCCGGTGCTGCCGCGCATCAGCAATCACACCGATTTCGATCCACTGCGCCTGCATCCTCAGGTCGATCTGCAATTTGTCGGGCCAGGGCAGGCGATTCCTGCTGCCGACCTGATCATCCTGCCGGGGTCGAAGAGTGTGCGTAGCGATCTGGCGTATTTGCGTGCCAATGGTTGGGACACAGCAATCAATCGGCATTTGCGCTACGGCGGCAAGGTGCTGGGGATCTGCGGCGGTCTGCAGATGCTCGGCGAGCAGGTGCATGACCCGCTCGGTCTTGAAGGTGCGGCGGGCACGAGTGCCGGTTTGGGCTTGCTGGCGTTCGAAACCACGCTTGAGGCCGAGAAGCAGTTGCGCAATGTGCGCGGGCGGCTGGCGCTGGAAGATGCTGAGGTCAGCGGCTATGAAATTCATGCCGGCGTCACGACCGGCGCGGCGCTGGAGAATGCGGCGGTGCATCTGGACGACGGTCGTTGTGATGGCGCTCAGAGTGCCGATGGACAAGTGTTCGGCACGTATCTGCATGGCTTGTTCGAATCGCCGGCGGCGAGTGCGGCGTTGTTGCGCTGGGCCGGGTTAAGCGATGTGCAGGAGGTGGATTACCACGGCTTGCGCGAGCGCGATATCGAGCGCTTGGCGGATCTGGTGGAGCAGCATCTGGATACTGATCTGTTGCGTCGGCTCTGTGGGATTTGAATTGCCTGTGCGCGCCTCTTCGCGAGCAGGCTCGCTCCCACGATGGACCCGTTGGTCTTAGATTCTGTTTACACCCCATAACCCTGTGGGAGCGAGCTTGCTCGCGAAGGGGCCAACTGTTTCAACACATAATTCTGTGGATAAACCCATGCTCCAACTGATCCTCGGCGGCGCCCGCTCCGGCAAAAGCCGCCTGGCGGAAAAACTCGCCACCGACAGCCATCTATCGGTCACCTACATCGCCACCAGCCAACCTCTTGATGGCGAGATGAGCGACCGCGTCGCCCATCACCGCGCGCGCCGTCCCGCCGAGTGGTCTCTCATCGAAGAGCCTCTAGAGCTGGCCCGCGTCCTGCGCGAATCCGCCAGCGCCGAGCGATGCCTGCTGGTTGATTGCCTGACCTTGTGGCTGACCAATCTGCTGATGCTCGATGACGCCGAACGCCTCACCGCCGAGCGCGAAGCCTTGCTCGAATGCCTGGCCTCGCTGCCGGGAGAAATCATTTTTGTCAGCAACGAGACCGGAATGGGTGTCGTGCCGCTGGGCGAATTGACTCGCCGCTACGTCGATGAAGCCGGTTGGCTGCATCAAGCTCTGGCCGAGCGCTGTCAGCGTGTTGTCCTGACCGTCGCCGGCCTGCCCCTGACTCTGAAAGGACCTGCGTTATGACTCAATCCTGGTGGCTGAACCCGTGCAAACCAGTCGACCTCAACGTCGTTGAACAAGCGACGGCACGGCAACAGCAACTGACCAAACCGGCCGGTTCCCTCGGTCGTCTCGAGTCGGTGGCGGTGCAACTGGCCGGTCTGCAAGGCAAGGTCAAACCGACTCTGGCGCAGGTCTGGATCGCGATTTTTGCTGGTGATCACGGCGTGGTCGCTGAAGGTGTTTCGGCATTCCCGCAGGAAGTCACCGGGCAAATGCTGCTCAACTTCGTCAGCGGCGGTGCGGCAATCAGCGTGCTGGCACGTCAGCTTGGCGCGCAGCTGGAAGTGGTCGATCTGGGTACGGTGAATCCATCGCTGAACCTGTCGGGTGTGCGCCACTTGAACATCGGCGCGGGCACGGCGAATTTCGTGCTGGGCGCGGCGATGACTCAGGCCCAGGGCGAACTGGCCTTACAGGCCGGTCGCGACAGTCTGTTGCGGGCGAAAGCGGCGGGTGCGCAGTTGTTCATCGGTGGCGAAATGGGCATTGGCAACACCACGGCGGCGAGTGCCTTGGCCTGCGCCTTGCTCGACTGCCCGGTGGTGCATTTGACCGGCCCCGGCACCGGGCTGAATGCCGAAGGTGTCAGTCACAAGGCGCAAGTGATCGAGCGAGCGCTGGCGTTGCATGCCGCGCAGCATGGCGATGCGTTGCAGACCCTGTGCAATCTCGGCGGTTTTGAAATCGCCGCGCTAGTCGGTGCCTATCTGGCAGCGGCTCAAGAAGGTGTTGCGGTGCTGGTCGACGGCTTTATCTGCACGGTCGCGGCGCTGGTTGCGGTGCGTTTGAATCCGGCCTGCCGCGAGTGGTTGCTGTTCGGCCATCGCGGTGCCGAGCCGGGCCATCGTCATGTGCTGGAAACCCTGAATGCCGAGCCGTTGCTGGAGCTTGGTCTGCGTCTGGGCGAGGGCAGTGGCGCTGCGCTGGCGGTGCCATTGTTGCGTCTGGCCTGTGATCTGCACGGGCAAATGGCGACATTCGCCGAAGCAGCAGTGGCGGATCGTCCGGCATGACATTGCATCTGGATCTGCTGCGCCATGGTGAAACTGAGCTCGGCGGTGGTTTGCGCGGCAGCCTCGACGATGCGCTGACCGAAAAGGGCTGGACGCAAATGCGTGCCGCCGTGGTCGAGGGCGGGCCGTGGGATCGGATCGTCAGTTCGCCGTTGCAGCGTTGTGCGCGGTTTGCCGCAGAGCTGGGCGAGCAACTCAACCTGTCTGTGCATCTGGACAAGGATCTGCAAGAGCTGCATTTCGGCGCGTGGGAAGGGCAGAGCGCGGCAGTGTTGATGGAGACCGATGCTGAAGCGCTGGGGTTGTTCTGGGCCGATCCGTATTCCTTCACTCCACCGCAGGGTGAGCCTGTCAGCGAGTTCGCGGCGCGGGTGCTGGCGGCTGTTGCGCGCCTGCACAGCGCCTACGCGGGTGAGCGGGTTCTGCTGATCAGTCACGGCGGGGTAATGCGCCTGTTGCTGGCGCAAGCGCGGGGGTTGCCGCGCGAACAACTGCTCAATGTCGAAGTCGCTCACGGCGCGTTGTTTGCGCTGACGGTTGAGCCCGATGGTTCGCTCAAGGAAGGTCACTGACATGTTGCCGCTGTGGATCGCCCTGCAATTTCTCAGCAGCCTGCCAATTCGTTTGCCGGCGATGCCCGAGCCGGAGCAACTTGGGCGGTCGTTGCTGTTTTATCCGCTGGTGGGATTGCTGTTCGGCGTGATCCTGTGGGCGCTGAATCTCGCCTTGAGCGGCGCGCCGTTGTTGCTGCATGCGGCATTGCTGTTGACGGTTTGGGTGTTGCTCAGCGGCGCACTTCATCTGGATGGCCTGGCCGACAGCGCCGATGCCTGGCTCGGCGGTTTTGGTGATCGCGAGCGTACGCTGACGATCATGAAGGACCCTCGCAGCGGGCCGATTGCGGTGGTGACGCTGGTGTTGGTGTTGTTGCTCAAGTTCGCGGCGCTGCTAGCGTTGATCGAGCAGGGGCATGAGCTGGCGTTGATCATCGTGCCATTGCTCGGGCGGGCAGCGTTGCTCGGGTTGTTTCTGACCACGCCGTATGTGCGTGCGGGTGGGTTGGGGCAGGCGTTGGCGGATCATTTGCCGCGCAAAGCTGGTTGGTGGGTGTTGGGCTTCAGTGCGTTGGCCTGCGTGCTGATTGCCGGGTTCAGTGGCGTCGCTGCGCTGGTGATTTCGGTCGGTGTGTTTGTCTGGCTGCGGCAGGTGATGATGCGGCGGTTGGGCGGGACGACGGGCGATACGGCGGGGGCGTTGCTGGAATTGTTGGAGATGGTGGTGCTGGTGGGAGTGGTTTTGGTCTGACCGTTTTGGATTGTCTGTGCTGGCCTCTTCGCGAGCAGGCTCGCTCCCACAGGGGATCGCATTGCAAATGTGGGAGCGAGCCTGCTCGCGAAAGCGGTTTGTCAGGCAGCACAATGTTATGGGTAAACTCATCTGTAACTTGATTTAACACAGTCGCGGGTATATACACGCATCATGCTTCCTTCTCAGTGTTTGTGCACCAACCTGCGTCGCGCCGCTCGTGGCGTCAGCAGGCATTACGACGGCGCTCTCGACGGCTTCGGGATCAACGTTGCCCAGTATTCTTTGCTGTGCAATCTGCAGCGTCTGGATCAACCGAGCATCTCGGAACTGGCCGAAGCTATGGGCCTGGATCGCAGCACTCTCGGGCGCAATCTGCGCGTGCTGGAAGGCGAGGGGCTGGTCGCGCTGGCGGAAGGCGAGGACATGCGCAATCGCATCGTCAAGCTCACTGAAACCGGCGTGCAACGCCTGGCAGCAGCACTGCCAGCCTGGGAGGCGGCGCAGCAGCGGTTGATCGACCGACTGGGTGCCGAGAAGCGCGAAACCTTGCTCAGATTGCTGGATGAACTGGCCTAAAGCCGGTTTTTTCCAAACTCAAGCGGGTATATACCCGCAAGCGGAGAATAACAATGACATCGATGTGGCGTACGTGCGGTTGGGTGTTGCTGGGGAGTGCGCTGATCCTGGCGTTGTCATTGGGCGTGCGGCATGGTTTCGGCTTGTTCCTGTCACCGATGAGTGCGCAGTTCGGCTGGGGGCGTGAGGTATTCGCCTTCGCCATCGCTTTGCAGAATCTGATCTGGGGTCTGGCGCAGCCGTTTACCGGTGCGCTGGCCGACCGTTTCGGCGCGGCCAAAGTGGTGCTGATCGGTGGCGTGCTGTATGCGCTGGGCCTGGTGTGCATGGGCTTGTCGGACTCGGCGGTAACACTCTCGCTGAGCGCCGGCCTGTTGATCGGTATCGGCCTGTCCGGCACCTCGTTCTCGGTGATTCTCGGCGTCGTCGGCCGCGCAGTACCGCCGGAGAAACGCAGCATGGGCATGGGCATTGCCAGCGCCGCCGGTTCGTTCGGCCAGTTCGCCATGTTGCCGGGCACCCTCGGGTTGATCGGCTGGCTCGGCTGGTCGGCGGCACTGTTGGTCTTGGGGCTGCTGGTGGCGATGATTGTGCCGTTGGTGAGCATGCTCAAGGACAAGCCGCTGCCGGTGCTGGGTCATGAGCAAACCCTCTCCGAAGCCCTGCGCGAAGCTTGCTCGCATTCCGGTTTCTGGCTGCTGGCGTTCGGTTTTTTCGTCTGCGGTTTTCAGGTGGTGTTCATTGGCGTGCATCTGCCGGCGTATCTGGTCGATCAGCATCTGCCGGCCTCCGTCGGTACCACGGTGCTGGCGTTGATCGGCCTGTTCAATATCTTCGGCACTTACACCGCGGGCTGGCTCGGTGGGCGCATGTCCAAGCCGCGCTTGCTCACCGCGCTGTATCTGTTGCGCGCGGTGGTGATCGTGTTGTTCCTGTGGCTCCCGGTGACGACTATGTCGGCGTACCTGTTCGGCATGGCCATGGGCTTCTTGTGGCTGTCGACGGTGCCGTTGACCAACGGTACGGTGGCGACCTTGTTCGGGGTGCGAAATCTGTCCATGCTTGGCGGTATCGTGTTCCTGTTCCATCAGTTGGGATCGTTCCTTGGCGGCTGGCTGGGCGGGGTGGTGTATGACCGAACCGGGAGTTATGACTTGATCTGGCAAGTGGCTGTTCTTTTGAGCCTGCTGGCGGCCGCGCTGAACTGGCCGGTACGCGAGCGTCCGGTCGCACGCCTGCAAGCTGCGGCGAGTGGCGCATGAGTCGATTCTGGCCGCGACTGGCCATCACTGCACTCGGTGTCGCTCTGCTGGCGCTGGTGTGGTGGGGCTGGCAGCAGGGCGGTCTGGCGCTGATGCAGTTGGGCATGAGCATTTGCTAGAACGAGGCGTGGCGAGTAACGTCGAGTTCTGACGACTGCTCAAGGATGCTCGACATGCTGATGCGCTGGTGTGCTGTTCCCGCGTTGCTGATGGCGTTGACCGGCCTGGCCCAGGCCGCTGACTGTCCCGAATTGCTGCAAGGCTCGCTGCCCAAGTTGCGCGCCAAGGAATCCATCGATCTGTGCAAGCAGTACGCCGACAAGCCGTTGGTGGTGGTCAATACCGCGAGTTTCTGTGGTTTTGCGCCGCAGTTCGAAGGGCTTGAGGCGTTGCATAAGCGCTATGAAGGGCAAGGGCTGGAAATGCTCGGCGTGCCTTCCAATGACTTCAAGCAAGAGTCCAAGGACAGCGCCGAAACCGCCAAGGTCTGTTACGCCAATTACGGCGTGACGTTCGCCATGACCGAGCCGCAGAAAGTCCGTGGCGATGACGCTACGCATCTGTTCCAGGTGCTGGCCGCACAGAGCAGTGCACCGAAGTGGAATTTCTACAAATATGTGGTCGATCGCCAAGGCAAGGTCATCGCCAATTTCTCCAGCCTGACCAAACCGGATGATCCGGAGTTTATTGCCGCGATCGAAAAGGCGATCGCCTCGAAACCCTTGAAGCCCTGATCTGCAGGAGCTGCGGCACGCTGCGATCTTTTGATTTTAAAAAAACAGATCAAAAGATCGCAGCCTCGTTGCACTCGACAGCGCCTGCAGGTCGCACAAATTTCAGGCACTAAAAAGCCCCGCCTCTGCAAAGAGAGCGGGGCTTTTTTGTGGGCGAGGGATCAGCCTCGCCGCACAGCATCAGAAGCGGTAGGTCGCGCCGACACCGAAACCATTTGCCGAGTTTTCATACTTGGCATCGTAGGTCTGGCCACGGTTGTTTTCGTTGCGGATCTTGACCGACTCTTCCTTCAGGTACGAGTAAGCGACGTCGATGGTCAGGTCGTCGGTCGGGCTCCAGCCGGCACCGATACTGAAGATGGTGCGGTCGCCAGTCGGAATGCGTGGCGAACGGTCTTCGTTATTGGTCGGCGACTGGTCGAACGTCAGGCCGGTACGCAGTACCCATTCCTTGTTCAACTGATACGAAGTACCCACGGCGTAAGCCCAGGAGTCGTGCCAGTTCTGGTCTTCGTTGATCGAACCGAACTGGCCGGCCAGCAGCGGCTGCACACCGGAGTTTTTCACGGTGATTTTTTCCAGCTGGCTCCAACGGGTCCAGGTGGTACCGGCATACACGTTCCAGCGGTCGTTGATCGCCTGGGTAACCGAGAGGTCGACCGATTCAGGCGTGGTGATCTTCAGCGAAGCGTCGTACTTCTGGTTGGCACCCAGACCGATCGCGCCGAGCACACCGTAGTTGACCTTGGTGTTGCCTTCGAGCTTGTAGTCGACTTTCGAGTGGTAGGTCAGACCGACACGAGTGGTGTCGGTGGCTTGCACCAGCAGGCCGACGTTGTAGCCCAGTGCGGTGTCGTCACCCTTGATCTTGACCTTGCCGTCCGGGAACGCCGGAGAGATCGACAGGTTGGATTCCAGCGCGCCGTCAATGCGGTTGATGGTTGGGCCGAAACCGATCGACACTTTGTCGTTGAAGGCGTAGCTGACGGTCGGTTGGAAAGTGATGACTTGCACTTCGGACTTGCTGCCGAAGTAACGGCCGGCAAAGCCGTTTTCATAATCAGTGATCAGGCCGAATGGCACATAAACGCCAAGGCCGAATGCCCAGTGATCATCAATCGGTTTGACGTAGAAGCCCATAGGTACAGCGGTGAAGGGCACCATGTCGCCTTTGTTGCTGCCGCCGTTGGGGCTGGAACTGGCATTGCTGATATCGGTGTGAGCATCGACAACGGCTACGCCACCGGTTACTTGTTCGCGCTTGATGCGCGACATGCCGGCAGGGTTGCCATAAACAGTGCTTGCGTCGTCGGCAGAAGAAGATCGCCCGGCAAAACCAGTCCCCATCCCGCTGATGCTTTGTTCGTTGAGGGCAAAGCCGGCCGCAAAAATTTGAGTGGAGGCAAGGGTAACGGCGAGGCTAAGGGTGGTTTTGAGCATGACTTTTTTCATTATTAGAACTCCTGATGATCACCGGGGCGAAAATTACCAACATTTTCGTCCCAGCGCTATAGTCCGTATGCCTTGAGTTAGAGCGGTTTTGTAGGACAATCCGACCAGAATCGCGACCTGTTGGGCGATCTTCTGAAACCAGTCGGTCAGCAAGCGACCTGATTCACCGTTGAAACACAGGTGTTCCAGGCAAAAGTGAAGTCGCGCAGACGACCTTGGGGTTGAAAGGTCTGACGCCAGATACGCGCCATTCCCAGCAAATCGTTGGAATCGGGGAGGGTGGGGTTTTGTTCTTCAACCAGCAGCCAGGCAATGGCCGTGGCGTAACGCAGATTTACCGTCAATTCCAGGTGCGGGCCGGTCAGGAAGGCATGCTGACTGGCGAGGCCGCGAACCAGGCTGGCACGTTCCGGATCGAGTGCCAGATAATCATCCCAAAGGGCCTGATGGCGATGCTCGGCAATCCGGTAGAGGCCGTGGCCACGGCGGTCATGCAGGGCGGAACCCAAGGCTGACTGGCTGGCGGCAATGCCCAGCAGCAGAGATTCGGCAGTCGCGCTGTGACGTCCCAGATAGATCAGCGTAGGGCGGATCACGTAGCGGCACAGTTCGCTGGCAGCGATACCCATAAAACCCTCGGTTCTTGTTATTGATGGCGAGTCCTGAAGGGGGGGCTTGGCAGCAGTGGATCGGTTCAGGCTCGCCGCAAGCGGATCACGCCGCTTGAGTTGAAGTGTAGTGTCATATTCGCGACGTAAAGGCCTGTTTTTAAAATATTTCCGGCTTCGAGTTATAACCGTTATATCGGATGGTGCTTAAGCGCAAAGGGTAAAAAGTGAAACATCGGGCAATAAAAAGCCCCGCATTGTGTGCGGGGCTTTTGCTTTTGCAGCCTTTTCGGCTCTCAGGCAATCAATGCCTGACGGGTACGGTCGATCACGGCCTGCAGCGGTTCGGCGCTGGAGTATTGATCGGGGTACAGACGCTCGCTGTGGCGGGCGATACCGTGTTCGTTGACCAGTGTGAAGCTGAAGCAGCCTTTGCGAGCGGCCATGATCAGGCAGTTCATTGGTGCAAAAGCGTTGGTTAGGGTGCGAATGGCATCCTGAGTATGGATTTGAGTAGACATAGTTATTAGGTGTTCCTACAAATGACACGGATAAGAACCGTGCAACGTTAAAACGTTCCAGTAACGTCGACCACCATTGGTCGAACGAAGAACCCGACTGGAACAAAGCAGCCAGTTTGAAGCGCTATTAAGTTGGCGCGCTTGGGCTGGCAGGTAGGTACTTAGGAGGGCAGGCAACACATCAAGGGCAAAGGTTCTGGGCCCGGGGTGAAGATCCTGATCAATTTGCAGGTTGGTTCGGTCAGAGTAAGTGGTCTTCGCAACACCCTTCGCATCATTCGAAGGCGGTGTCGTCGCAAGATTTACCTGGAAACCATCGAGGGGTCGTTCCCGCTTTTTTCGGTAGGGCTTCTTGATAGAAGGCTGACCGTGGGGATGTGTTCGACCGGAATTGACTTTCAGCTTGGTACTAACGCCGCAGATAGTAACGGATCGAAACGGGTAAAGCAAACTTCGTGCAAAAAAAGATTGCAGTCGCAGACGCAGCCTGCTTTGCAATTCGCTGAATTGCTCGCAATTGGCGCATTTCATAACCGCCGGTCGCTGAAGAAAATTTCATCAAGCCGCTGGCCCGACAGCTTTATCCCCAGCCCGACAGCTAAAACGACCCGAAAAAGCGCATCGATATAACCAGGTAACAGGTACTTGTGCACATTAGTTGCGCAAGCTGTAACAGCGCTGTCATACCAATCCTGACTCCAATGGCTGCCTGCATCGAAAGTTTAAGTCAATGAAAAACATCGCTTTTTTTTGTTGGTGAAAAAATCGTCAGTTTGACTGCGAGCCCCATTCCATAAGGCTTTGCGAGGGTTGGAGGACGGTTGTCCACTGAGTTATCCACAGCTTCTGTGGATTGTCCCGAGCGCTTGCTCTAGGACGGGCGTGCAGGGTTATTTTTCGACTTTACCTGTAAGAAAAAGAGAGTAGAGTGGCGCGCCTTCCGATTCGTCCCACAGTGCTTTATGAAGTTTCGCTCAGTATCAGACTCTGTTACCTCACAAACTCTTCCTGTTACCTCGCCCAAGCGATTTTCCGTTCGCGTTGCCGAATGGCTGCTCGACAGCCCGCGCCTGAGCGACAGTCATAACGCCAAACACCTTGCTGGCCGCCTGCTCAAACAACCGGCGCGTGATGGCGTGGTGGCTGCGCAAAGCCGCCTCGGTCAATTGATGTGCCGCGAGTGCGGTAACGCCCGGGATCGTCGCATCGGTCAGGATCTGCTGCGCCAGGCCGCCCGTGCCGGCGATCGTCGCGCGCAGCAGGAACTCGGTCTGCTCGAAGACTGAGCTGTCCAAGACCTGACACCTTGGTTAACCTTCAGGCTTTATAAGATCGGCGGGAATGGCTATGGCGATGGACTTGACCAGCGTATTGCTGGGGCTTGCAGGGGCGGGATTGCCACTGCTGGCGCTGGCCTGGCAACTGCAACGCCGGGCGAGCAATGGGCAGGCGGAGGTCGCCCTGCTCGAAGAGCGGCTGGCCATGGCGCAACTGGCACAGGACGGACTCAACGCGCAGCTCGACGCCAGCCGCGATGAAATCGCCGATCTCGGCCAGGCGAATGCCGCCAAACAGGCTGATCTGGCCGCTCTGCGCCGGGAAGTCGAACTGCTGCAGATCGAGCGTGATGACGCCCGCGACGCCTCCCACGCCTGGAACCTCGAACGCGCCAACAAGGAAGCTGAGCTGCGTCGCCTGGACGCACAGGCCGCTTCGCTGAACGCCGAACTGCGCGAGCAGCAGGAAAGCCACCAGCAACGCCTCAACGATCTGCAAGGCTCGCGCGATGAGCTGCGTGCGCAGTTTGCCGAGCTGGCTGGCAAGATCTTCGATGAGCGTGAACAGCGCTTCGCCGAAACCAGTCAGCAACGGCTCGGTCAACTGCTCGATCCGCTGAAAGAACGCATTCAATCCTTCGAAAAACGTGTGGAAGAAAGCTATCAGGCCGAGGCCCGCGAGCGCTTCTCGCTGGCCAAGGAGCTTGAACGGTTGCAGGCGCTCAACCTGCGTTTGAGCGACGAAGCGACCAACCTGACCCGCGCCCTCAAAGGCCAGAAAACCCAAGGCAACTGGGGCGAGCTGATTCTTGAGCGGGTGCTCGAACACGCCGGTCTGGAGAAGGGCCGCGAGTACCAGACTCAGGTCAACCTCAAAGGCCCGGATGGCGAGCGCTTTCAGCCTGACGTGATCATTTACCTGCCGGGCGACAAGCAAGTGGTGGTGGACTCCAAGGTGAGTCTCACCGCGTATCAGCAATACGTGGCTGCCGACGACGACACGCTCGGGCAGATCGCGATCAAGCAGCACGTCTTGTCGTTGCGCAATCACGTCAAAGGTTTGGCCGGCAAGGATTACAAGCGCCTGGAAGGGCTGCACAGCCTGGATTTCGTTTTGCTGTTCGTGCCGATCGAAGCGGCGTTTTCGGCGGCGTTGCAGGCCGAACCGAGCCTGTTCCAGGATGCCTTCGACCGCAACATCGTTATCGTCAGCCCGACCACGTTGCTGGCGACGCTGCGGGTGATCGACAGTCTGTGGAAGCAGGAACGCCAGAGTCAGAACGCCCGGGAAATCGCCGAGCGCGCCGGGTGGCTGTACGACAAGTTCGTGCTGTTCATTCAGGATCTCGACGAGGTCGGCAATCGTCTGCAACAGCTGGACAAGGCCTACAGTTCAGCGCGTAACAAGCTGACTGAGGGGCGCGGCAACCTGGTCAGTCGCAGTGAACAGCTCAAATTGCTCGGCGCGCGGGCGAGCAAAAGCTTGCCGGCGGATTTGCTGGAGCGGGCGATGACGGACGTCGATGGTCTCGTCGAACTCCCTGAATAAAGATCAAAAGATCGCAGCCTCCGGCAGCTCCTACATTGGTACGGCGTACATCCTGTAGGAGCTGCCGGAGGCTGCGATCTTTTTGCTTCTACAACGGCAAATACCGACTCAACAACGCCCGCAACGCCGCCGGCTTCACCGGTTTCGGCAGATAATCCAGCCCCGCCGCATGCACCTGCGCGATCATCTCCGGTCGCCCGTCAGCACTGATCACCACCCCCGGCACCGGCTCACCCAGATGCGTGCGCAGCCACGCCATCAACTCAGTGCCGGTATCCCCGTGATCGAGGTGATAGTCGACCAGCGCCACTTGCGGCCGCACGCCGTCGTTCAACAACGCCGCGCATTCCTCACGATTTCGCGCCGTCCATACCTGACAGCCCCAGCGGCTCAATAAGCTGTTCATGCCGATCAGAATGCTGTCTTCATTGTCGATGCACAGCACCTGCGCGCCGCTCAGCAATTTGCCATTCAATTCGACGGCGGCGCTGGCCGGCACGGCTTGTGAGCGGGCCAGCGGCACGCTGACACTGAACACGCTGCCTCGCCCCGGCCACGAGCGCACGCGCAAGGTATGCCCGAGTACGCGACACAAACCATCGGCAATCGCCAAACCCAGCCCGAGGCCTTTTTCGGCGCGGGTCTGATGACTGTCGAGGCGCTTGAACTCCTCGAAAATCACCTGTTGTTTGTCTTCCGGAATCCCTGGTCCGCGATCCCACACTTCCAGACACAATTCGCCGCCACGTCGACGCACGCCCAACAACACCGGGCCTTTGGCGTAGCGGAACGCATTGGTGAGGAAGTTCTGCAGAATTCGTCTGAGCAATTTGATGTCGCTGTCGATGCGCAGATGACTGCCGCGTACGCGGAAGGTTAATCCCTGTTCCTGTGCCAGCGCCTTGAACTCGGCACCGAGAGTGTCGAACAGCTCATTGACCGCAAACGGCTTGCGATCCGGGTTGATCTTGCCGTTTTCCAGTCGGGAAATATCCAGCAGATCGCTGATCAGATCCTCGGCCGAGCGCAACGAACTGTCGAGGTGCTGCACCAGTTTCTGTGCCTCGCCGCTCAATCCGTCGTCCTGGTGGGAGAGGGCGGCGGAGAACAGCCGGGCGGCGTTCAGCGGTTGCATCAGGTCATGACTGACCGCGGCGAGGAAGCGGGTTTTCGACTGGTTGGCGGCTTCGGCGGTGCCCTTGGCTTCAGTCAGCGCGACGTTGAGTTGCGACAGTTCCTGGGTGCGTTCGCTGACTCGTTGCTCCAGCCCTTCGTTGGCTTCGGTCAGCGCTTGCTCAGCTTCGCGGAACGCGGTGATGTCGGTGAAGCTCATGACGAAACCGCCGCCTGGCATCGGGTTGCCGATCAACTCGATCACCCGGCCGTTGGGGAACAGCCGCTCAGACGTGTGGGCGCGGCCCTGGCGCATCCAGTGCAAACGGCGGGCAACGTGCACTTCGGCTTCACCGGGGCCGCACAGACCACGCTCGGCGTTGTAGCGAATGATGTCGGCAATCGGCCGGCCGACGCTGATCAAACCGTCCGGGTAGTTGAACAGTTCCAGATAGCGGCGGTTCCACGCCACCAGTTTCAGCGACTGGTCGACCACGCTGATACCTTGGGTGATGTTCTCGATCGCACCTTGCAGCAGAGCGCGGTTGAACTGCAGTACCTCGGAGGCTTCGTCGGCGATTCGGACGACGTCTTCCAGTTGCATTTCCCGACCTTCGATGGCGGCTTTTACTACAGCACGCGTCGAAGAAGCGCCAAGCACACCGGCCAGCAAGCGCTCGGTATGGGCAATCCATTCGCCGTCGGCATTCTGGTTCGGGTTGAAGCCTTTGCCCTGTCGATAGGCGAAGCGAATAAAGCTCTGACGCGCACGTTCCTCACCGACAAAACGCGCGGCCAATTGCAGCAGGTCGTCGATTTGTACCGCCAGCATCGAGCGCGCACTCGGCCGTGCACTGATCTCCTGACCGATGAAACGCCCGGCCTGCCAGTGCTCCGACACGCGCGTGCGGGATAACACCGAGACCCAGGCGAACAAGGTGAAGTTACCGGCCAGCGACAACACCACACCTTGGGTCAACGGGGTGATCGGCAAATTCAGCGGATTGCTGTGCAGCCACGCCAGCCCCGGAAAACTGCTTAGCGACCAGCCGAGGCTGTGCGCGGCAATCGGCAGGATCAGCGTGTAGAACCAGAGGAAAGTGCCCGCCGCCAAACCTGCGAAAACGCCGCGACGGTTGGCCTGTTTCCAGTACAGCGCGCCGAGCATGGCGGGCGCCAGTTGAGTCACGGCGGCGAAGGCGATCTGGCCGATGGTCGCCAGGCTTGCGGTCGAACCGAGCAAGCGATAGCTGACGTACGCCAGCAACAGAATCACCACGATGCTCACGCGCCGCACCGAGAGCATCCACTGGCGGAACACTTCAAACGGGCGCTCGGCGTTATTGCGCCGCAGCAACCACGGCAACAGCATGTCGTTGGAGACCATGGTCGACAACGCCACACTGGCGACAATCACCATTCCCGTTGCCGCTGATGCGCCACCGATAAACGCCAGCATCGCCAGCGCCGGATGCGCCTGCGCCAGTGGCAGGCTGATCACGAAGGAGTCGGGCAGTACGTCGCTGGGCAGCAGCATCTGACCGGCCAGCGCGATCGGGACTACAAACAACGCGGCCAGCGCGAGATAGGCAGGAAACACCCATTTGGCCAGACGCAGATCCTGCGGATCGATGTTCTCCACCACCGTCACATGGAACTGCCGGGGCAGGCAGATGATCGCCATCATTGCCACGCCGGTCTGCACCACCATCGACGGCCAGTTGATGGTTTCTTTCCAGTATTCCTCAAGACGCGGGGCGAGCATGGCCTGGTTGAACAGGTCATCGAAACCGTCATACAGACCATAAGTGACGAAGGCGCCGACGGCGAGAAACGCGAACAGTTTGACCAGCGATTCGAAGGCAATCGCCAGCACCATGCCACGGTGGTGTTCAGTGGCGTCGAGGTTGCGCGTGCCGAAGACGATGGTGAACAGCGCCAGCACCAGCGACACGATCAGCGCGGTGTCCTGGGCGCGGGTGCCCATGGCGTCGGCCCCGGCGCCGATCAGCAGGTTCACGCCGAGGACGATGCCTTTGAGTTGCAGGGCGATGTAGGGGAGGACGCCGACCAGACAGATCAGCGCCACGACCACCGCCAGCGATTGCGATTTGCCGTAGCGCGCGGCGATAAAGTCAGCGATGGAGGTGATGTTCTCCTGTTTGCTGATCATCACCATTTTTTGCAGGACCCACGGCGCGCCCACCAGCAGCAAAATCGGCCCGAGGTAAATCGGCAGGAATGACCACAATTGCTCGGCGGCTTGACCGACAGCGCCGAAGAACGTCCAACTGGTGCAATAAACCGCCAGCGACAGGCTGTACACCCAGGCACGCACGCGCGGCGGCAACGGCGCGCTGCGCCGGTCGCCGTAGAAGGCGATGGCGAACATGATGGCCATATAGGCCAGGGCGACGGCGGCGATCAGCCCGGTGGACAACGACATGCAACACTCCCGACAGAAGACTCCCCGGCACTCCTGCCCGGGCGGACAGTCTCGCATGCGCGGGGCGGTTAGTCAGTGTCGACCAAGGTCGTGGCGTGGCGGGGTGTCGCAGGTTTGGAACTGGGTGGTTTTTGTGGTGACCGGTCGGGCCTCATCGCTGGCAAGCCAGCTCCCACATTATTCACGGCGCCACAAAATTTGGGTTCACCGGAGATCATTGTGGGAGCTGGCTTGCCAGCGATGGCGTCAGTCCTGACGCAGCGCAATATCGATCAGACGATGAAGCTCATCCACCTCCAGCGCCGCCGCCGAAAACAGAATCCGGAACACCACCGGCGCCACCACCAGATTGATCAACCGATCAACGCTCGGCGCCACCTCATCCGGATGCCGTTCGATGATCGTCTGCAACTGCGCGCCAATGATCGTCACGCAATACCCCGGCGTAGCGCTCGCCTGCACGTCGCGCATCATGTTGCGCCCAGGCTCCGAACTCATCTCATCGAGATACTGTTCGGCCCACGCACGAATATCACTGCGCAGGCTACCGGTTTGCGCCGGTTCGCTGTCCGGGCGCATGCGGGCGAGGGCCACGTCTGCCAGCAACGCGGACAGATCACCCCAGCGCCGGTAAATCGTCGATGGCGTAACCCCGGCGCGTGCGGCGATTTGCGGGACGGTCACGCTCGAGCGCTCCTGTTCTTGCAGGAGCGCACGGACTGCCGAATGAATTGCATCTTGCACCCGGGCACTGCGGCCGCCGGGGCGTAAACCTTCTTTAATAGCCATGCGGCAGACCTTAACACAAAGAATTTGCTTTAAGCGCGAGGCAGTAGCACACTCCGCAAAAGCAAAAAATTAGCTTTTGCGGAGTGTGCCCATGACCAGCCTTGCTTCCAATCGATCCAGCCTGTGGTTTCTGGCGATCACCTTACTCAGTTTTCTCGCCGCTTCCACGGCGCCGACGCCGTTGTATCACCTGTATCAGGATCAACTGCATTTCTCGGCAGCTGTTCTGACCCTGATTTTCGGCGTCTACGCCCTCAGCCTGTTGGCCGCTCTATTAACAGTCGGTTCGCTGTCCGATCACTTGGGGCGCAAGCCGGTGATCTTCGCCGCCGTGCTGCTCAACGCGTTGGCGATGTTGCTGTTTATCTACGCCGACAGCGTGGCGTGGTTGATCAGCGCGCGCGTTCTGCAAGGTTTTGCCACCGGTATGGCCACCGCTGTTTTAAGCGCGACATTGCTCGACGCCGATCGTCAGCAGGGGCCGCTGATCAACAGTGTCGCGCCGTTGCTTGGCATGGCCTTGGGTGGCATGGGCTGCGGTTTGCTGGCGCAGTTCGCGCCAGCGCCGTTGCAACTGACCTATTGGCTGCTGCTCGGACTGTTTGTGTTGCAGGGCATTTATGTCTGGCGCTTGCCGGAAAGCGTCACCCCGCAAAAAGGGGCGTGGGCCTCGTTGCGGCCGACCTTGCACGTGCCGACTCAAGCGCGAGCAACCTTGTGGCGAGTGCTGCCGCTGAACACCGCAACGTGGGCGCTCGGCGGTTTTTATGCATCGCTGGCACCTTCATTGGTGCGCACCGCCACCGGTTCGACGTCGAACCTGATCGGTGGCGCAACCGTGGCTGCCTTGACGGTGACCGGTGCATTGATGATTTTCACGCTGCGCAATCGTCCTGCCGCGCGAGCATTGCAGTTGGGCGCGAGCCTTTTGCCGATCGGTCTGGTGTTGATTCTGCTGGGCGTGCACAGCGCCAGTCTGTCGCTGTTTTTCATTGGTACGCTGGTCGCCGGTTGCGGCTTCGGCTCAGGATTCCTCGGCGCCGTGCGTAGCCTGGTGCCACTGGCGTTGCCCCATGAACGGGCCGGATTGATGGCGGCCTATTACGTGCTCAGTTATCTGGCGTTCTGTCTGCCGGCATTGCTCGCCGGGCACTTGTCGCGCAGCTACGGTTTGCTGGTGACCACCGATGGTTACGGGGCGATTTTGATCGTCCTGGCTGTCGGCGCGCTGTTGCTGAGCCTGCGCCCAGCGGCAGGCAAAGTGTGCCGCGCTCCATAAACGGCGCGCTTTCGGTTAGCCTTGCCCGGCCTTCTTCTCACGGATCGACTCATGAAGATTATTCGCAGCAAGACCTTCACCGCCGAGCGCGCCTGGGGTGCGCTGGACATTGCCAATATGAACGGCATCACCACGCGCCTGCACTGGACGGATCAGCCGTACAAATGGCACGTCAACGATGGCGAGGAAGTGTTTGTGGTGCTCGATGGCCAAGTGCTGATGCATTACCGCGAGCATGGCGAAGAAAAACAGGTGCAGCTTGATGTCGGCGACATCTTCTATGCGAGCGTCGGCACTGAGCACGTCGCCCATCCGCAAGGCGCAGCGCGGATTCTGGTGATCGAAAGCGAAGGCAGTGTTTGAGTGCTTATTGGCAAAACAGATAACAGTTAGAGATATTACCCGTTATATAGATATTCGATTCGGTTCTACCATGGACTCAACCTCACCAGAGGACAGGAGTTCATGATGATTTGCCCCAACAGCGCCAAACCCGGCATCAAGCCGCTCAGTCAGCTTCAGCATCCGCGCGAAGTGATCCGCCAGTTCACCCCGAACTGGTTCGCCGCGACCATGGGCACCGGTGTGCTGGCGTTGGCGCTGGCGCAGCTGCCATTGGCCATTCCAGGTCTGCACGCCGTTGCTGAAGGTTTGTGGTTGTTCAACATTCTGTTGTTCAGCCTGTTTACCGCTGCCTACGCCGCGCGCTGGGTTCTGTTCTTCAATGAAGCGCGGCGGATTTTCGGCCATTCCACCGTGTCGATGTTCTTCGGCACCATTCCCATGGGGCTGGCCACGATTATCAATGGCTTTCTGCTGTTTGGCCTGCCGCGTTGGGGCGACGGTGTGATTCATCTCGCCGAAGTGCTGTGGTGGATTGATGTGGCCATGTCGCTGGCTTGCGGCGTGTTGATTCCGTACATGATGTTTACCCGCCAGGAACACAGCATCGACCAGATGACCGCCGTCTGGCTGCTGCCGGTCGTCGCAGCCGAAGTGGCGGCGGCCAGCGGTGGCCTGCTTGCACCGCATCTCACCGATGCTCACTCACAACTGGTGGTGCTGACGACAAGCTACGTGCTCTGGGCTTTTTCCCTGCCCGTAGCGTTCAGCATTCTGACGATTCTGCTGCTGCGCATGGCCCTGCACAAACTGCCCCACGAGAACATGGCGGCCTCTAGCTGGCTGGCCCTCGGCCCGATCGGCACTGGTGCGCTGGGCATGTTGTTGCTGGGCGGTGATGCGCCAGCGATCTTCGCGGCGAACGGTCTGCCGGGCATCGGTGAAATTGCCTCGGGCCTGGGGCTTATTGCAGGGATCACCCTGTGGGGCTTCGGTCTGTGGTGGATGCTGATGGCGCTGCTGATCACCGTGCGTTACTTGCGCGACGGCATTCCGTTCAACCTCGGCTGGTGGGGATTCACCTTTCCGTTGGGCGTGTATTCGCTGGCAACCCTGAAACTGGCGAGCACTCTGAACCTGACGTTTTTCAGCATCGTCGGCACGCTGTTGGTGATGTTGCTGGCGGTGATGTGGCTGATTGTCGGCAAGCGCACCGCGCAAGGCGCCTGGCGTGGCGAGCTGTTTGTCTCGCCGTGCATCGCAGGTTTGAAGAAATAACCTGAAAAGTTTAGGTAAGGTGTGGCCTGGATCGCGCTTCGAGAATCCAATAAGCAGTACCCAGGCCTCTCTACCTTAAACATCAGGGAAACACGGAAGATGAGTCACCCCTCACAGTTCAACCTGCTGCGCACCCGGCGCTTCCTGCCGTTCTTCATTACGCAGTCCCTTGGCGCGTTCAACGACAACGTATTCAAGCAGTCGCTGATTCTCGCCATTCTTTATCGGCTGACCATCGAGGGTGACCGTTCGATCTGGGTCAACCTGTGTGCGTTGCTGTTTATCCTGCCGTTCTTCCTGTTCTCGGCGCTGGCCGGGCAGTTCGGGGAAAAATTCGCCAAGGACGCGCTGATTCGTCTGATCAAGCTCGCGGAAATCGCGATCATGGTCGTAGGATCGGTCGGTTTCCTGTTCGATCACTTGTCGCTGATGCTGGTGGCGCTGTTCGCTATGGGCACGCATTCGGCGCTGTTCGGGCCGGTGAAATATTCGATTCTGCCGCAAGCGTTGCGCGAGGAGGAGCTGGTGGGCGGCAACGGCCTGGTGGAAATGGGCACGTTTCTGGCGATTCTCGCCGGGACGATCGGCGCCGGGGTCATCATGTCGTCCTCGCACTATGCGCCGTTGGTGTCCTGCGCGATCGTCGGTATTGCAGTGCTGGGTTATCTGGCCAGCCGCAGCATCCCGCGCGCAGCGGCGTCCTCCCCGGAGATGCGTCTGAACTGGAATATCTTCAGCCAGTCGTGGGCCACGTTGAAACTCGGTTTGGGCCAGACGCCGGCGGTATCGCGTTCGATTGTCGGCAACTCGTGGTTCTGGTTTGTCGGGGCGATTTACCTGACGCAGATTCCGGCCTATGCCAAAGAGTGGATGCATGGTGATGAGACCGTGGTCACCCTGATCCTGACGGTGTTCTCGGTCGGTATCGCGCTCGGCTCGATGCTCTGCGAGAAACTGTCCGGGCGCAAAGTCGAGATTGGCCTCGTTCCGTTTGGCTCGTTTGGTCTGACCGTATTCGGTTTGTTGTTGTGGTGGCATTCCGGCGGAATTCCCGACAGCGTCACCGGCCACAGCTGGATTGAAGTGCTGGGCTTCGTGCATACCTGGGCGGTGTTGATCGACATCCTTGGCCTCGGCGTTTTTGGTGGTTTCTATATCGTCCCGCTGTATGCCTTGATCCAGTCGCGCACCGCCGAGAACGAGCGGGCGCGGGTGATTGCCGCCAACAACATTCTCAACGCGCTGTTTATGGTGGTCTCGGCCATCGTCTCGATCGTGCTGCTGAGTGTGGCCAAGCTGTCGATCCCGCAGTTGTTCCTCGTGGTGTCGCTGCTGAACATTGGCGTCAACGCCTATATCTTCAAGATCGTCCCCGAGTTCAGCATGCGTTTCATGATCTGGCTGCTCAGCCATTCCATGTACCGCGTCGAACATCGCAACCTTGAAGCGATTCCGGATGAAGGTGCGGCATTGCTGGTGTGCAACCACGTGTCGTTTGTCGACGCCTTGCTGATAGGCGGCGCGGTGCGTCGGCCGATTCGCTTTGTCATGTACTACAAGATCTACAACCTGCCGGTGCTGAACTTTATCTTCCGCACCGCAGGGACAATTCCGATTGCCGGACGTAATGAAGACATCCAGATTTACGAAAAGGCCTTCACCCGTATTGCTCAGTATCTGAAGGACGGCGAGCTGGTGTGCATCTTCCCGGAAGGCAAGCTGACGGCGGATGGCGAGATGAACGAATTCCGAGGCGGGCTGACGCGGATCCTCGAGGAGACGCCGGTGCCGGTGATTCCGTTGGCGTTGCAGGGTTTGTGGGGGAGTTTTTTCAGTCGCGATCCGAACAAGGGCGTGTTTCGGCGGTTGTGGTCGCGGGTGACGTTGGTGGCGGGCTCGCCGGTGGGCATTGATGCGGCTGAGCCGGCGAAGTTGCAGGGGTTGGTGGGGGAATTGCGCGGGGCAGTTAGATAACCGCTGATTGAGCAGGCCTCATCGCTGGCAAGCCAGCTCCCACAGAGATCTACAGTGAACATATAATTTATGTACACCACCGAACCTGTGGGAGCTGGCTTGCCAGCGATGGGGCCAGTGGCTTAAGCGCTGACCTTGAGGCCAATCAACCCGGTAATGATCAGCGCCACACTGGCCAGCCGGATCAACGCCATCGACTCGCCAAACAGGATGATCCCGGCAATCACCGTGCCTACAGCACCGACACCAGTCCAGATCGCATAGGCCGTGCCCAACGGCAATTCCTTCATCGCAAGGCCAAGCAGGCCAAGGCTGATGGCCATGGCCGCAACGGTCAGAACGGTGGGCAGTGGGCGGGTGAAGCCGTCGGTGTATTTCAGGCCGACGGCCCAGCCGACTTCGAACAGGCCGGCGAAAAACAGAATGATCCAGGACATGCAAGACCTCCATCGATAGACGGGGTCGTCCCCAGATTAATGACTTGAGCGAGCCGCAGGGTCGTCCCCGCGTTGCGCGCTAGTTTGACCAGCATTAACCCGGGGATCAAGTTTGCGCCTCAGTCGGCCGCTTGTTGCGCCACAGCCTCGCGATCTTCCTTTTCACTCATGCGCCGGAAGTACGTCGACAGCAGTGCGCCGGAAATATTGTGCCAGACGCTGAACAGTGCGCTCGGCACCGCCGCCAATGGCGAAAAATGCGCACTGGCCAGTGCCGCACCCAATCCCGAATTCTGCATGCCGACCTCCAGTGCCAGCGATTTGCGCTGAGCCAACGGCAGCTTGAACAGGCGTCCGGTGAAGTAACCCAGCAGATAACCGAAGCTGTTGTGCAGCATCACCACAGCCATGATCAGCAGACCGGACTCGGCGATTTTCGCCTGACTGGCAGCCACTACTGCGGTGACGATGATCACGATGCTGACCACCGACACCAACGGCAACACATCCACTGCGTGGCGCACTTTGTCGCCGAGCAACCGTTGGGCAACCACACCGAGAATGATCGGCAGCAATACCACTTGCAGGATGGACCAGAACAGTTCCATGAACGACACCGGCAACCACGCCGAAGCCAGCAACCAGATCAGCGCCGGGGTCAGCAGCGGGGCGAGGAGGGTGGTGACGGCAGCAATGGCCACCGACAACGCCAGATCGCCACGGGCCAGCCAAGTCATGACGTTGGAAGAAGTGCCGCTCGGGCAGCAGCCGACCAGAATCACCCCGACGGCGATTTCCGGCGGCAGATGAAATACCTGGCAAAGCAACCACGCCACACCGGGCATGATCACGAAATGTGCAACCACGCCCAGCGCCACACGCCACGGGTGGCGGGCAACGGCAGCGAAGTCGTCGAGTTTGAGGGTCAGGCCCATGCCGAACATAACCAGGCCCAGCAACGGTACGATCGCGCCTTTGAGAGCGAGGAACCACGCCGGTTGCAGGAACGCAATCACCGCGAAAATCAGAACCCAGTAAGCGAAGGTGTTGCCGACAAAGCGGCTGAGTGCAGCCAGTGCGCGCATGGCTTGATCCTTATTGTTTGTTACACCACAAAACATTGTGGGAGCTGGCTTGCCAGCGATGGCGGCGTGTCAGACTCCATATAAGCCATCTGTAACACCGCTATCGCTGGCAAGCCAGCTCCCACATTTGAACCGGTTCCATCAGTGGGAACTGGTTGGGTTTAGATCCCCTGCGGAGTCTCTTCGCCACCCAACGCTTCAACCAGCGCCGGCAGGAAGTCGCCAAAGGTCAGCATCATCAGGGTGAAGCTGGCATCCAGTTGCCCCAGCGCTTCATCACCACCGTCCTGTTCCGCCTGATCCTGCAACAGATCTTCGAACTTCAGACGTTTGACAGTCATCTTGTCGTCGAGCATGAACGACAGTTTGTCCTGCCAGGCCAGCGACAACTGCGTAACCACTTTGCCGGTGCTCAGGTGCAGCTGGATTTCTTCGCTGGTCAGGTCCTGACGCTTGCAACGCACGATGCCGCCGTCTTCGTGGGTATCGCGCAGTTCGCACTCGTCGAGGACATAGAAGTCGTCGGCGGCTTTCTGTGTGGTGACCCATTCGGTCATGGTCGCGGTTGGCGACATTTTTACCGTCAGCGGACGGACCGGCAGGGTGCCGATCACTTCACGCAGGGTCGACAGCAGGTCTTCGGCACGTTTCGGGCTGGCCGAGTTGACCAGGATCAGGCCCTGTTTCGGCGCGATGGCGGCGAAGGTCGACGAGCGACGAATGAAGGCGCGCGGCAGGAACGCCTGGATGATTTCATCCTTGATCTGATCGCGTTCCTTCTTATAGACCTTGCGCATCTGTTCGGCTTCGATCTCTTCGACCTTTTCCTTGACCGCGTCACGCACAACGCTGCCTGGCAGAATACGTTCTTCTTTACGCGCGGAAATCAGCAGGAAGTCACCGCTGACGTGCACCAGTGGAGCATCTTCGCCTTTGCCGAACGGCGCGACGAAACCGTAGGTGGTCAACTCCTGGCTTGCACATGGACGCGCCAGTTTGGTGGCCAGTGCAGTTTCCAGCGCCTCGGCATCGACAGGCAGGTCTTGGGTCAGGCGATAGATAAGCAGGTTTTTGAACCACATGGGGTGAGTCTCTCCTTTATACAAAGGGGGGCATTATTGTCTTCGCCGTCCCATAGGCCAACCCTTCTCTAAGCCTTTGGAAGGCCTGAGAAAATTATTTAAAAAAGTGCTTGCCAGAGGTTTGGTCGCTCCGTAGAATGCGCGCCACACCGAAGCGAAGGGTGATTAGCT
>NZ_JSFK01000016.1:0-299637 GCF_000783395.1 Pseudomonas chlororaphis
ATCTTTCGTCTCAACCGAGGCACGCATTCTACAGCAGCCTCATTTGCTGTCAAGTGATTATTTTCAGAAGCTTTCGAAGAATTCTTCAACAACTTCAACCACTTGCGCTTCAGATCTCTCCGAAGCGGGAGGCGAATTCTACAGCGTTACACGCTGCTGTCAACACCTCTTTTTCAACTTCCTTTCGGCTTCGATGAACTGAAGCAACTCACTGCCGAAACCTACATAACTCATTGAATCTCAAGGAGTTTTCCGTTTCGACTGCGTCGGAAGTGGGGCGAATTATAGACATCTGAAATCTGCCGTCAACCGTTAATTGCGCTTTTCTATCGATCAGTTGAAAAAGCCCCCTTCTATATAGACGTAACTCGAGCGAATGCGCAGTATATTGCCCAACACCAACAATAATGCCTTGCTCTTACCTTGGACGATGCCACGCAATGAATGACCAGCCACGATCTCCTGCCTCAATGCTGTTCCCGGTTGGCCTGCTATTAATAGCCATGGCGTCGATCCAGTCCGGCGCCTCGCTGGCCAAAAGCATGTTCCCCATCATTGGTGCTCAGGGAACCACCACGCTGCGCCTGATTTTCGCCAGTGTAATCATGCTGCTGATACTGCGCCCCTGGCGAGCCCGGCTTACAGCCAAATCACTGCGCACGGTCATCGTCTATGGCATGGCGTTGGGCGGTATGAACTTCCTCTTCTATATGTCATTGCGCACGGTTCCACTGGGAATCGCCGTTGCCCTGGAATTTACCGGGCCACTGGCGGTAGCCATCTATGCGTCCCGCCGCGCCATCGACTTTCTCTGGATTGCTCTGGCCGCCGCTGGCCTGCTTTTGCTGATTCCAACAGGTGCAACCAGCGCCGGAATCGATCTGGTGGGCGCCGGCTATGCACTGGGAGCGGGTGTCTGCTGGGCGCTATACATCCTGTTCGGTCAGAAGGCCGGTGCCGATAACGGTGTGACGACCGCAGCATTGGGAGTAATGATCGCCGCGTTGTTCGTGGCCCCTATCGGTATCGTGCATGCAGGTACGGCCCTGTTGACCCCCTCCCTGATCCCGATTGCCATCGGTGTAGCCATCCTGTCCACAGCCCTGCCCTACACATTGGAAATGGTCGCCCTCACCCGCCTGCCAGCACGCACTTTCGGCACATTGATGAGCATCGAGCCAGCGTTCGGAGCGTTATCGGGGCTGTTGTTCCTGCATGAATTCCTCACGCTGTCACAATGGATGGCGATCCTGTGCATTATTCTGGCGTCCGTCGGCGCAACCATGACCATGGGGAGCACCGCGAAGCCTGCAATTGCGGCTGACTGAAAGAGGATTTGACGAAGCTCTGGCAATTGGCGCGCATTTAGGCCATGTTTAGACTCGTAACCCAATGCCAGACATGGATTTTTTCGGACAGGGATTTCAAAACGCTTAGAGCGCAAGCGAACACAGGCAAACCCGAGCGTTAGACTCGTGGCCGCTATAAGGACGGTAATGAAACGAATTTTGATATTGATCGCCATACTGGCGGTTGCGGGTTGTGCGGCGACTTCGGAAACTCAGGTAAAACGCGGTAAAAAAGGACTGCACATCAACTGTTCGGGGCTATCGTCCTCCTGGGACAAGTGCTACGCCAGTGCCGCCAACGCCTGTTTGCCGAAAGGCTACAAGGTTATCGCCAAATCCGGTGACGCCGTGGAAGAACCCGGCGATTACCCGTTTGGTCTGAATCCTGCGGGTTACACCAGTCGAAGCATGATCGTCATCTGTAAATAGCTCAGCGCTACCCGGCGATCTGCCGGCCAATCTCTTCATGGCTGGACTTCAGCACCGCTTGCTGAACGTCCGGTGTAGCCAGCATACGCGCCACCACCAATGCTCCGACGCATTGCGACAGCACCGACCACGCCAAGGTCTCGCTTTCGAGTATCTGCGCCCAGCGCTCATGGAGCCGGCAGATCCATAACTGCGCCTGCTCGCGCACCTGGACATCCGATCGGGCAATTTCTGCGCCCAGTGCCGGCAACGCGCAACCGGCCTCAGGCTGTTCGACGTGGGCCATGCTCAGGTAGTGCTTGAGACAACGCTCCAGTCGCTCACGATCCTGCGTACCCTCGCCACCCAGTCGCTCAAGGCTTTGACCCAACTCTCGTTCGACGATGGCGGTGAACAACGCATCCTTTGACGAAAAGTGGCTGTAGAAGGCCGCGCCACTCAACCCGATCGCCTTCATCAAACCATCGACGCCTACCGTGGAAAAACCGCTGCGCTTCGCCGACAGCGCACTGCTCTGCAAGAGCTTTTCCCGGGTTTCCAGCTTGTGACTGGCGGAGTAACGCATGTGTTTGCCCTCGATTCGACTGCCTTGACGTTGTCCGGATCCTAGCATAACGTTCGTTCACTTAACGATCGTTTAATAAAGGGACTCACCCATGAACAACAAGAAGGTCGTATTGGTTGTCGGCGCTGGCGATGCCACGGGCGGAGCGATTGCCAAGCGTTTTGCCCGTGAGGGGTTCGTCGCCTGCGTCACTCGGCGCAGCGCCGACAAATTGCAACCGCTGCTGGACGCGATCAAGGCTGAAGGCGGCGAAGCCCATGGTTTTGCCTGCGATGCGCGCAAGGAAGAAGACGTCATCGCCCTGATCGAAGAGATCGAAACCCGCCTCGGTCCGATCGAAGCCTTTGTGTTCAATATCGGCGCCAACGTGCCGTGTAGCATCCTTGAAGAAACCGCGCGCAAGTATTTCAAGATTTGGGAAATGGCCTGTTTCTCAGGCTTCCTCAATGCTCGTGAAGTGGCCAAACGCATGGTCACTCGCCAGCGCGGTACGATTCTGTTCACCGGGGCCACCGCCGGACTGCGCGGCGCTTCCGGGTTCGCCGCATTCGCCGGCGCCAAACACGGCATCCGCGCACTGGCACAAAGCATGGCGCGAGAGTTGGGGCCGATGAATATCCATGTCGCCCACGTCGTAGTCGACGGTGCGATCGACACCGATTTCATCCGCAACAGTTTCCCCGAGAAATACGCCACCAAGGATCAGGATGGCATCCTCAACCCCGAGCACATTGCCGAGAACTACTGGTATCTGCACAGTCAGCCACGGGATGCCTGGACGTTCGAACTGGATCTGCGCCCGTGGAACGAACGCTGGTAAGCCCGCGCCATAACAATAAATAGAGAGAAGCGATAATGACGAAAACCGTGGAGTTCTATTTCGACCTCGGCAGCCCTGCCACCTACTTGGCCTACACCCAGTTACCGAAGATTTGCGCCGAGACCAAAAGTGAGCTGATCTACATTCCGATGCTGCTCGGTGGCGTCTTCAAGGCAACCGGCAACGCATCGCCGGCGATGATTCCGGCGAAGGGTCGGTATATGTTTGAGGATCTGGACCGCTACGCGAAACGCTACGGAGTGCCGCTGAAATTCAATCCGCATTTCCCGATCAACACACTGATGTTGATGCGTGCGGTTACCGGCATCCAGTTGCGTCAGCCAGAACGTTTTCAGGCTTTCATCGATGGTCTGTTCACAGCGCTATGGGTTGAAGGACGCAGCCTTGACGAGCCCGCGACTGTCGCCGCTGTGCTGAGTGAACACGGTTTCGATCCGCAGGAAGTACTGGCGCTGAGCAACGATGAATCTGTCAAAGCAGCGCTTAAGGAGAACACCGAAACCGCTGTTAAACGCGGCGTGTTCGGCGCACCCAGCATGTTTATCGGCAATCAGCTGTTCTTCGGCCAGGATCGGCTCGACTTTGTTGAAGAGGCTTTGCGCCAAAGCTAGGCGATCATTCAGGCGCTGGTAACAGCGCCTGAATTCCACCTGATCAGATGGCGGCAGTGCGGGTGTTCAGCCATTCCAGCGCGGCACCCTCAAGCAACGGACTCAAGCGCTCACGCACTTGCGTGTGGTACGCGTTGAACCACTGTTTCTCTTCCTCAGTCAGCAGCGCCGGCAGCAGGCAACGCGTGTCGATCGGGCACAGCGTCAAGGTTTCAAACTTGAGGAATTCACCGAATTCGCTGCTACCCGCCTCGCGGTTCATCGCCAGGTTTTCGATCCGCACACCCCAACGCCCCGGACGGTAGGTGCCTGGCTCGATCGAAGTGATCATCCCCGGCTGCATGGCCGTCTGCGGCGCAGGCGCGGCCTGATACGCAATCACCTGTGGGCCTTCATGGACGTTGAGGAAGTAGCCAACGCCATGACCAGTGCCGTGACCGTAATCCACGCTGTCGGCCCAGATCGGCGCACGGGCAATGGCATCGAGCAGCGGCGAGAGAATGCCTTTCGGGAACTGTGCTCGCGACAGGGCAATCACGCCCTTCAACACGCGCGTGCAATCGCGTTTCTGCTCTTCAGTCGGTGTACCGACCGGCACCATTCGCGTGATATCAGTGGTGCCGCCCAGGTATTGACCGCCCGAATCGATCAGCAGCAAGCCGTCACCCTCGATCACCGCATGCTCTTCTTCGGTGGCGTGGTAATGCGGCATGGCGCCATTGGCGTTGAACGCGGCAATCGTGTTGAAACTCAGCGAGACATAATCCGGACGACGTTCGCGGGCTGCAGTGAGTTTTTCGTCGATGGTCAGTTCGGTAATGCGCTCGCGCCCCCAAGCCGATTCCAGCCAGGCGAAAAACTCGCACAGCGCCGCGCCATCCTGCTCCATCGCTTTGCGGATATGTTCAGCGTCCGCTTCACTTTTCTGCGACTTGGCCAACGTGGTCGGATTCAAGCCTTCGACCAGCTTCACGCCGCTGTCGAGGTTATCCAGCAAACCGCTGGTAACGCGCGCTGGATCAACCAACAAACTCGCCCCGCTCGGCACGCCGCGCAAAGCATCAGCGACTTCGCTGTAATCACGCAACGTCACGCCATCCGTCTCCAGCACCGCGCGCAAATCTGCGTCGACCTTGCTTAACGCTACGAACAACGTGGCCTGGTGCTGACCGATCAAGGCAAACGATACAAACACCGGGTTGAACGACACGTCGCCGCCGCGCAGGTTGAACAGCCAGGCGATGTCGTCGAGGGTGGCGATGAAATGCCAGTCAGCGCCGCGCTCTTGCAAGGTTTCGCGCAGTTTGGCGAGTTTTTCGCCACGGCTGACGGTCGCCTGCGGTGGCAGATGCTGGTAGATCGGAGCATTCGGCAGGCTCGGGCGATCGCTCCAGACTTCCTGCAGCAGATCGATGTCGGTGCGCAAACGCGCGCCGCGAGCTTCCAGTTTGCTGCTCAGGGTACGTGCCGACGCCACGGCCATCACCGCACCGTCAACCGCGACCACGCCACCTTCCGGTGTCTGCTCGGCAAGCCAGTCCAGCGGGCTCGGTTGACCGGGTTGCAACTTGACCAGCTCGATACCGCTGCCCTTGAGCTCCTTGGTCGCCTGTTCCCAGTAACGACTGTCGGCCCAGACGCCGGCGAAATCAGCGGTGACAATCAACGTCCCGACCGAACCATGGAAGCCCGACAACCACTGCCGGCCCTGCCAGTAACCCGGCAGATATTCCGACAAATGCGGGTCGGCGGACGGCACCAGCAGTGCGTGAATGCCTTCGCGGCGCATCAGTTCGCGGGTGTGCGCCAGGCGCTGGGGCACCGATCCTTCGGTCGAGGTCTGGGTACTCATCATGTCTCCTGCTAATCACTTCATCGTTATTGTTCGTAGCCGTGAGGTCGGCTCGTTTAAAGCCCTGTCGCCCAGAATGCCGGAGCACTGGCGCAGGCGGTCTTGATCAGTTGCACAGCCTTGTCGATATCTTCGGCGGTGGTGAAGCGGCCGAGGCTCAGGCGAATGGTGCGTCCAGCCAGATGCGCGTCATGCCCCAGCGCCAACAGCACGTGGGATGGCGTGTTACTGGCGGAGTTGCAGGCCGAGGTCGCGGAAAAAGCGATCGAATGGCTCAATGCCGCGCTGTTGAATTCGCCTTCGCTGAAGGTCAGGCTCAAGGTGTGCGGAATACGTTGAGTGGCGCAGCCGTTCAAGCGCACACCCGGCAAACTCAGCAGTTGTTCGAGCAAGCGTTCGCGCAGTGCGACGATGTTTTTTTTCTCGGCATCGAACGCCTCGGCGGCCAAGGCAAATGCTGCGCCCATCCCGGCAATCTGGTGCGTGGCCAAGGTTCCGGAGCGCAAACCACCTTCGTGACCACCGCCGTGAATCTGCGCCTGCAACCGCTGCTGCGCCCGTGGGCCGACGTACAACGCGCCGATGCCTTTGGGGCCGTAAAGTTTGTGCGCCGAAAACGACATCAGGTCCACCGGCCACTGCGCCAGATCGATCGCGACCTTGCCGGCACCCTGCGCCGCATCTACATGGAACAGCGCCTCACGACTGCGCACGACGGAGCCAATCGCTTGAACATCGTTGACCGTGCCCAACTCGTTGTTGACCAGCATCAGCGACACCAGAAAGGTGTCCTCACGCATGGCTTCACTGACCGCTTGCGGCGTGATCAGGCCATCGGCGTCCGGCACCAGATAAGTCACGGCGATGCCGGCGTCCTGCAACTGGCGGGCGGTATCGAGGATGGCTTTGTGTTCGATCTGACTGGTAATGATGTGGCCGCCGGACACCCCGCGCGCCTGCGCCACGCCTTTGAGGGCGAGGTTATTGGACTCGGTGGCACCGGAGGTCCAGACAATCTGTTCGGCATTGGCGCCGACCAGTTCGGCGACTTGCCGACGGGCCTGCTCGACCGTGTGCCGGGCCTGCTGGCCGTAAGCATGGGAGCTGGAAGCCGGGTTGCCAAAATTACCGTGAAACCCCAGACACTCAATCATCACCTGGATGACCCGCTCGTCAACCGGGGTGGTGGCGGCGTAATCGAAATACAACGGACGTGTGTTCATAAAAGACTCGCAGAGCGTGTTCCGGGATCAGGAGGCTCGTGTCTGCAAACGGTACGGCGCAGCCTTGTGAGCTGCGCGTCGGTTCGAGAGCGTCATCAATACCTGATCGGATGCCGTTAAAGAAGAACAACTTCATTCAAAGTGCGTAGGAACGCTCCTGAAGTCGAGCTTAACAGGCATCCGGCCTGCGGTTGAAGCAATGCGTCAGCTAAAGCTTTCGAGAAGTAACGGGTACAGCGAAATCACCAACAGCGCCGCCATGCCCCAGTTGAACACGCGCAACCAGCGCGGATCCTTCAGCACATTGCGCAACAACGTACCGCAGGCCGCCCAGACGCCGACACTCGGCAGATTGATGATGGAAAACACCGCGGCAATCACCACGACATTGCTGAAATAGCCCTGCATCGGCGTATAGGTGCTGATGGCCCCGATAGCCATGATCCACGCCTTGGGATTGACCCACTGAAACGCCGCAGCGCCGAGGTAGCTGATCGGCTTCGCCTCGCCTGCGGCGCTGTCACCGACGGGTCCCGAGTGAGCGATTTTCCACGCCAGATACAACAGATACGCCGCGCCGACATAGCGCAAAACCGTATAGAGAATCGGATAGCTCTGAAACACCGCGCCCAGGCCGAAGCCCACCGCGACAACCAGAACGAAGAAGCCACAGGTAATTCCGAGCATATGCGGGATGGTGCGGTTAAAGCCGAAATTCACCCCCGATGCCAGCAACATGGTGTTGTTCGGCCCTGGCGTAATCGAGGTGACAAGGGCAAACAGGGCAAAGCCCAACAGCAGGTCAAGCGAGAGGGTCATGGCAGGCAATCCATCAGGGTCATTCAGGTGTTGACCCTATCCCACGCCGCCCGGCAAGCCCACGGACAGTTGGGTAAAACTTCCACCAGTACAGTTTTCTATCAGCTAGGGCGACCGTGCAGCTGTACGGTACGTTCGGCACTCATTTCAGCTTTTTTGTCGAACTGGGTCTGACCGAGTAATTGCGCTTTTTTCGCGTGGTACTCGTCGAAAGACAAGCCGCTGCGGTTCAGTGCTTCCATCGCCAATTCGCGGGATTCTTCATCGGTGTAGGGGCGCAGCTCCGGCGAAACGTGTCCGGCACAACCGGCGAGTACAGACACAGCGAGCAGCAGGGAAACAGTCAGTAAACGATTCATGGGAGCGTCCTGGCGAGCAATGGGGAGTCGATGGACAAAGGCTACGCCCCGGCACGCTCGCGCAGAAATCAACGCTCTCAATAGTGGCTATCAGGAAATCGACACGCGTCGGCGCATATCTCCTAACGATCTATAAATATCAATTAACGTTCTTTTACGGAATAACAAACAGCCTTTATAACTTCATCCATGCGCTGACCACTGTTGCTCCAGCAACTGTTGCTCAGCCAACACCGATTCAACAAAGCGCCTCGCTACTCACAGGGGCGACCGCCACGCTAACGCTCAACGCCTTGTAAAACGGGGCTTCCAGGAATTGGTACAGCGCTTGCTCAGACCCGGTGACTCACTCACTGCTCGCTGAGCAACTGTTGAAAAAAGGAACTGATCATGTCGCGTCCCCTGAAAGTCGTCGCCCTCTCCGGCGGCACCTGGCGTCCGTCCCGTACTTTGGTGCTGACCCAGGCCTTGCTCGCCGAACTGGCCGGGCATCTGACCATCGAAAGCCATTTGATCGAACTCGGTGATATCGCCCGCCCGCTCGGCAGCGCGCTGTCGCGTCAGGAACTCAGTGCCGAGGTTGAAGCCGAGTTGCAGGCCATTGAACAGGCCGATCTGCTGATCGTTGCCGCGCCGGTTTATCGCGGTTCCTACCCGGGCCTGCTCAAGCACTTGTTCGACCTGATCGACCTCAACGCCCTGATCGACACGCCGGTGCTGCTCGCCGCCACCGGCGGTAGCGAACGTCATGCGCTGGTGCTCGATCACCAGTTGCGGCCGCTGTTCAGCTTCTTCCAGGCCATGACCTTGCCGATCGGCGTGTACGCCACCGAAGCCGACTTCGCCGATTACCAGATCACCAGCGAACTGTTGAAGGCGCGCATCCGCCTGGCCGCCGAACGCGCGGCGCCGCTGTTCGCCACACAAATCAAACCCTTGCTGAAAATCGCCTGAGGAGCCGTTCATGGATGTTTTCTGGTTCCTGCCGACCCACGGCGATGGCCACTATTTGGGCACCACCCAAGGCGCGCGCCCGGTCACTCTCAATTATCTGAAACAGGTGGCGCAGGCCGCTGACAGTCTCGGCTACCACGGCGTGC
Source organism: Pseudomonas chlororaphis (assembly GCF_000783395.1). Classification (GTDB taxonomy): domain Bacteria; phylum Pseudomonadota; class Gammaproteobacteria; order Pseudomonadales; family Pseudomonadaceae; genus Aquipseudomonas; species Aquipseudomonas chlororaphis_H. The sequence continues at coordinate 9,149 of NZ_JSFK01000016.1, forward strand.
TGATTCCCACCGGGCGCTCCTGCGAAGACTCATGGGTAATTGCCTCGGCGCTGGTGCCGCTGACCGAACGTCTGCGGTATCTGGTGGCAATCCGTCCGGGGATCATTTCGCCGACAGTTTCGGCGCGCATGGCTGCAACCCTTGATCGGCTGTCCAACGGGCGCTTGTTGATCAACGTCGTGACCGGCGGCGATCCGGATGAAAACCGTGGCGACGGCAGTTTCCTCAGCCACGCCGAGCGCTATGAAGTCACTGATGAATTCCTGAAGATCTGGCGCCGCGTGTTGCAAGGTGAAGCGGTGGATTTCGACGGCAAACACCTGAAGGTGCAAAACGCCAAAGCGCTTTATCCGCCGGTGCAGAAACCTTATCCACCGCTGTACTTCGGTGGCTCTTCCGACGCGGCGCATGATCTGGCCGCCGAACAAGTCGATGTCTATCTGACCTGGGGCGAACCACCGGCCGCTGTCGCGGAAAAACTCGCCGATGTGCGCAAACGCGCGGCGCGGCATGGGCGCAAGGTGAAATTCGGCATCCGCCTGCATGTGATCGTGCGCGAGACCGCCGAAGAGGCGTGGAAAGCGGCGGACAAACTGATCGAACACATCAGCGACGAGACCATTGAAGCGGCGCAGAAATCCTTTTCGCGTTTCGACTCCGAAGGTCAGCGGCGCATGGCGGCACTGCACGATGGCCATCGCGACAACCTCGAGATCGCCCCGAACCTGTGGGCCGGTGTCGGTCTGGTGCGCGGTGGTGCCGGTACGGCGCTGGTGGGTGATCCGCAGCAAGTGGCGGCGCGGATCAAGGAATACGCGGATCTGGGCATCGAGAGTTTCATCTTCTCCGGTTATCCGCATCTGGAAGAGGCTTACCGCTTTGCCGAGCTGGTGTTCCCGCTGCTGCCCGAGCCTTACGCCAGCCTGGCCGGGCGTGGCGTGACCAATCTGACCGGGCCGTTTGGCGAAATGATTGCCAATGATGTGTTGCCCACAAAAGCCTCGGCGTAAACCGGATCTCTTGTGTAGGAGCGGCCCGCGCCTGCGGCAGCTCCTACACCGGCTGAGTGAATTCAGGAGTGTTGGTGTGACCGCCAAACCACAAAGTACTTTGTTATCCCCGCTGCAGACCGCCCGCCAACTGGCCGCCGAATTTGCCCTGACCGCCGTCGAGCGTGACGAACGTGGCGGCACACCGAAGGCCGAGCGCGATGCCCTGCGCGACAGCGGCCTGCTGGCCCTGAGCATTCCCACGCGCTACGGCGGCCTCGGCGCGAGCTGGAGCGAAACCCTGCAAGTCGTTCGCGAGTTCGCCAAGGTCGACAGTTCGATCGCCCACGTGTTCGGCTTTCATCACTTGATGCTCGCCACCGTGCGCCTGTTTTCCCGGCCGGAACAATGGCAGCCGTGGTTCGAACAGACGGCGCGGCAGAACTGGTTCTGGGGCAACGCATTGAACCCGCTCGACACCCGTACCGTGGTCAAGGACCTCGGTGGCTGGCGCGAGTTTTCCGGGAAGAAAAGCTTCTGCTCCGGCGCCAGTGATTCACAGATGCTGATCGCTTCGGCCGTCGATGAAAGCGCGGGCGGCAAGTTGCTGATCGCGGCGATTCCCAGCGGCCGCAGTGGCATCACCCTGCACAACGACTGGAACAACATCGGCCAGCGTCAGACCGACAGCGGCAGCGCCACGTTTGAACGGGTACGCGTCGAAGAGTCGGAACTGCTGCTCGATCCCGGCCCGCTGAGCACGCCGTTCGCCTGCTTGCGACCGCTGATTGCGCAACTGACCTTCACGCATATGTTTCTCGGGATTGCCGAAGGCGCTTTCGAGGAGGCGCGGCAATACACCCTCAGCGAAACCCGGCTCTGGCATAAATCCACGGCCCGCGATGTGCGTGAAGATCCCTACGTGCTCGCGCATTACGGCGAGTTCTGGGTGGCGCTGGAAGGCATTCGCCTGTTGGTCGAACGCGCGGCGGCGTTGCTCGATGAGGCCTGGGCCAAAGGCGCGAATCTCAGCGCCGAAGAGCGCGGCCAAGTCGCGACAGCGATTGCCACCGCGAAAGTCGCCGCCAGCCGCCAAGGCCTGGACATTTGCAGCCGTTTGTTCGAAGTGACCGGCGCACGCTCGACCCACGCCTCACTGCGCCTCGACCGCCACTGGCGCAACCTGCGCACACAAACCCTGCACGACCCGCTGGACTACAAACTCCATGAGTTAGGCGACTGGGCGCTGAATCAGTCGCTGCCGGTGCCGACCTTCTATTCCTGACCTGCCTGCATTTGAACTAAAAAGAAGGACGAGCCCATGCAACTGCTGACCCTACCGCCCTCCCCCGCGCTCGCCACGTCGATCCGCGCCACTGCGCAGGTCTTCGAAGACCCGAAGTCCCAGGCCCTGCTCGCACATTTGCAGCAGGTCGCGCCGAGTGAAGCCAGTGTGCTGATCATCGGCGAGACCGGCACCGGCAAAGAGCTGGTGGCGCGGCATATTCATAACCTCAGCAACCGTCGTCATCGACCGTTTATCGCGGTCAATTGCGGGGCGTTTTCCGAATCGCTGGTAGAGGCGGAATTGTTCGGTCATGAAAAAGGCGCGTTCACCGGTGCGCTCAGCGCCAAGGCCGGCTGGTTCGAGGAAGCGGACGGCGGCACGTTGTTTCTCGATGAGATCGGCGATCTGCCGATGGCGATTCAGGTGAAGTTATTGCGGGTTTTGCAGGAGCGCGAAGTGGTGCGGCTTGGCTCGCGCAAAAGCATTCCTATCGATGTGCGGGTGCTGGCAGCGACCAACGTGCAGCTGGAAAAAGCCATCAATGCCGGCCATTTCCGCGAGGATCTGTATTACCGCCTCAACGTGGTCAATCTGGAACTGAGCCCGTTGCGTGAGCGTCCCGGCGATATCCTCCCGCTCACGCGCCATTTCATCGAGGCTTACAGCCAACGCCTCGGTTACGGGAGGGTCAGCATCAGCCCCGGCGCCGAACAGAAACTGCGCGCTTACAGTTGGCCGGGCAATATTCGTGAGCTGGAAAACGTCATCCACCACACCTTGCTGATCTGCCGCAACGGGGTGATCGAGCGTGATGATTTGCGCCTGTCGAACCTGCGCATCGAACGCCCGGACGATCAGCACAGCAGTGCCGATGACTCACCAGAGGCGTTGCTGGAACAGGCCTTTCAAAAACTCTTCGCGCAGCAGGCCGGCGCGTTACACGAGAAAGTCGAAGACGCCCTGCTGCGCGCAGCGTATCGCTTCTGCCATTACAACCAGGTGCACACCGCCGCGTTGCTCGGTCTGAGTCGCAACGTTACCCGCACGCGACTGATCAAGATCGGCGAACTGGCGGTGAACAAGCGGCGACTCACGGAAAATCTGCAAGGCGAGCGCTTGATCCAGCTGTCGATCTAGCCCACCAAGTGGCAGTGCAGCGCATCGTCGTGACTGCGGGCGATGCTGCTCAGCACCTGGAACGAGTTAAAGGTGATGGTTTTCGCCTGATGGGTGTGAATCAGTTGCCAGAAATCCTGCTCACCGCTCTCGAAGCTGCGAAATGCCGCCTCCCCCGCCTCGCGGGACTGCCATTGGAGAAAACTCAGCACCCGCCGGCCGTCATCGCTGGCTTGCACACTGGCGCTGACGAAACCGTCGTAGCGCTGAGCCAGACGCTCGGTTTGCCTCGACAGTGCGGTGACCAGCGCAGGTTGTTGGCCTGGTTCGATTTCAAATTCGATCAATTGGGTAAAACTGCGGTTGTTCATGGAATGCCCCCACTCAGCGTAAGACGAGCCTTGCGACTCGAAGACCTGCAGGGTAAAACCTCCAGTTAAGTCAAGGTCAAGAGCTGTCTTCAAATGATCAGCAAAGAAAATGTGCACAAACAGTTAACGGTTGGCGAAGTCGCGGCGCGCAGCGGAGTCGCGGTCACCGCCCTGCACTTTTATGAATCCAAAGGTTTGATGAAGAGCCAGCGCAACGCCGGCAACCAGCGACGCTATCCGCGTGAAGTGCTGCGCAGGGTGGCGTTGATCAAGGTCGCGCAGCGGCTGGGGATTCCGCTGGCGGAGATTGGCCAAGCACTGAAAATTCTCCCGGATGATCGTGCGCCCAGCGCGGCGGACTGGAAAATCCTCTCGCAGCAATGGCGCCGAGAACTGGATGAGCGGATCGAGCAACTGACGCTACTGCGCGATCGGCTCAATGGCTGCATCGGTTGCGGGTGTTTGTCGATGGAGGCCTGCCCGCTGCGCAATCAGGGTGATGTGCTGGGTGAACAGGGACCAGGGCCGCACTTTCCCGAAGACTGACGCTCGTCGGGCAAAAATCTGCACGGCGAGGACAGTTCTATAGTGGGTTTTCCACAAATCCGGTGGAGCCACATCTCATAGAACAACAATCAGGGAGAACGTCATGAGCGTCAAACCCATTCCCGAGGGGTATCACAGCATCACCCCGTATCTCGGCATCCACAAAGCTGCCGAGGCCATCGACTTCTATAAAAAAGCCTTCGGCGCCACCGAAGTCATGCGCCTGGCCATGCCCGACGGCGGCATCGGCCATGCCGAACTGCGCATTGGCGACAGCGCGATCATGCTCGGTTCGCCGTGCGATCAGGGGCCACTGAGCAATCCGGATCAAGCCGTGTCGGTTGGTTTGCATCTGTATGTGACTGATGTCGACAAATCGTTTCAACGGGCGCTGGAGGCCGGGGCGACGACAGTATCCGAGGTCAAGGATCAGTTTTACGGGGATCGCAGCGGGACGTTGAAGGATCCGTATGGGCATCTGTGGTTTCTCGCCTCGCGCAAGGAGGATCTGACTGAAGAGCAGATCAAGCAGCGGGCGATGGAGATGTTTAGCCAAGGCTGATTTTTTCTGTGTGTTCAATGGCCTCATCGCGGGCAAGCCCGCTCCCACAGGGTTTTGTGGTTGGACATAGATCGTGACCACACCAAAGATCCCTGTGGGAGCGGGCTTGCCCGCGATGGGGCCGGAACGGCCAACACCCATCACACTTCATGAACCGGCCCACCACGCTTTGCCCCTTGCCGCAAACGCCGGACAATTTCAGGATGCAGTCAACAAGAACCCTGAACAAGGATCAGCCCGATGTTTGCCGGATTCCGCAAAGACCAGCGTCACGTCAACGGCGTCGACATCGCCTACCGCCTCGGCGGCAGCGGCCCCGGCCTGTTGCTGTTGCACGGCCACCCGCAGACCCACGTGATCTGGCACAAGATTGCCGGACAACTGGCCGAACACTTCACCGTAGTCGCCGCCGACCTGCGCGGTTACGGTGACAGCAGTCGCCCGCAGGCGGATGAGTTGCACGTCAATTACTCGAAACGCGAAATGGCCCGCGACAATGTCGAGCTGATGCAATCGCTGGGCTTCGAACAGTTTTCGATCCTCGCTCACGACCGTGGCGCGCGGGTCGCCCATCGCCTCGCGCTCGATCACCCGGATACCGTGCAGCGCATGATGCTGCTCGACATCGCACCGACCCTGTCGATGTATGCACAAACCAACGAAGCCTTCGCCCGCGCGTATTGGCACTGGTTCTTCCTGATCCGCCCGGCGCCATTGCCGGAAACCTTGCTCGAAGCCGATCCCGAAAGCTATCTGCGCAGCGTAATGGGCAGCCGCAGCGCCGGACTCAAGCCGTTTACCGAAGAGGCTTTCGGCGAATACCTGCGCTGCCTGCAACAGCCGGGCAGTGCCCGTGGCATCTGCGAAGACTATCGCGCCAGCGCCAGCATCGATCTGGAGCACGACCGCGCCGACATCGCCGCCGGGAATCATCTGAATCTGCCACTGCGCGTGTTATGGGGCGCCGAAGGCACGGTCGGGCGCTGCTTCGACCCGCTCAAGGAATGGCAGCAAGTGGCGACCAACGTCAGCGGCCAGGCCTTGCCCGCCGGCCATTACATTGCCGAAGAAATCCCCGAACCGTTGCTCGCCGAAGCACTGGCGTTTTTGCGCTGACCGAGCCGCCGTATCTCGGTGCTATGCTGGCGGCGTCTGCCGCCAGTGTTCGTTTTGACATGTCCCAGAAGAAAGACACCGTGCCCCTGCCCGAAGACCTGCGTGTGCTGCTCACCGTGATCCGCAAAAACGGCTTCGCCGCCGCGGCCGATGAGTTGGGCCTGTCACCGGCCTACGTCAGCAAACGCATCCAGATTCTCGAAACCACCCTCGGCACGCGCCTGCTGCACCGCACCAGCCGTCGCGTCTCGCTGACCGAGGACGGCGAACGCGTGCAGCGCTGGGCGTTGCGCATTCTCGATGATTTCCAGCAACTGCACGACGAACTGTCCGACGCCCACGACAGCCCGCGTGGGCGTTTGCACATCTGCAGCAGTTTCGGTTTCGGTCGCAATCACGTCGCGCCGGCAGTGTCGTTGCTGGCCGAACGTTATCCGCAACTGGAGATTCGCCTCGACCTGTTTGACCGGGTGGTGGACATCATCAATGAAGGCTTCGATCTGGAGATCCGCGTCGGCGATGATCTTCCCGGCCAGCACATCGGTCGACGCCTGGTCAGTAATCGGCGCGTGCTGTGCGCCGCCCCCGGATATCTGCAAAGTCGCGGCACGCCGCAAACACTGGACGACCTGCAGCAACACGATTGCCTGGTGATCAAAGAGCGCGACAACGCCTTCGGCATCTGGCATCTGGATCGCGATGGCGGGCAAGAGAGCGTGCGGGTCAGCGGGCCGTTGTCGTCAAACAACGGCGAGATTGTTTTGCAATGGGCGCTGGATGGGCGCGGGGTGTTGCTGCGCTCGCTGTGGGATGTGAAGCCGTTGCTGGAGCAAGGACGCCTGGTGCAGGTGCTGGACGATTACAGCCAGAGTGCCAATGTCTGGGCGGTGTACCCGACACGGCTGGCGCATTCCGGGAAATTGCGCGCGTGTGTGGAGTTCTTGCAGGCGCATTTCAAAGGATTGTCGCTGTAGCTCAAAACACCACAAAAACCTGTGGGAGCTGGCTTGTCGGAACGCCGCATCGCAGCGATGGCGTCAGCTCAGCCAACACAAATGCTGGAAGTGCCGGCCTCATCGCTGGCAAGCCAGCTCCCACAGGTTATGCGTTCAGCCTAACCAAGGGTTACTGGCCAGATGCTCGCGTTCGAAATCTTTGATCTGTTCGCGGCGTTGCAGGGTGCTGCCGATGGCATCCAGGCCCAGCAACAAAGCGGTTTTACGCAGCGTATCGATCTGGAAATCGATCACCGCGCCATCCGCCAGACTAATCCGCTGCGCCTCCAGATCAATACTGACCCGCGCCGTTTCAGGCTCACCGACAAGCTGTCCAATGCGTTGCACCTGCGCCTCTTCCAGGCTGATCAACAAGACCCCGTTACGCTGGCAATTGTCGTAGAAGATCCCGGCAAAATTGCTGCCGATCAAGGCGCGGATGCCCATCTGCTGCAAGCCCCAGACCGCATGCTCACGGCTCGATCCGCAGCCGAAGTTCGGCCCGACCAGCAGAAAACTCGCGCCCTGCCATGCCGGCTTGTTCAACACGAAATCGGGGTTTGGGCTGCCATCGCGCAGAAACCGCAGATCGAAAAACAACCCGCGATCGAGTCCCTGTCGGTCAATGCCTTTGAGAAACTGCTTGGGCATGATCACGTCCGTGTCGACATTGGCTGCCAATAACGGCGCGGCCTGGCCGCTGACTTGGGTGAAAGGTTGCAGGCTCATGGGCGTTCTCCAAAGTGGCGGATATCGGTGAGTCGACCGCTGATCGCCGCTGCGGCGACCATCGCCGGGCTCATCAGATGAGTACGCGCACCGGCACCCTGACGGCCTTCGAAATTGCGGTTGGTGCTGGACGCGCAGCGGTCGCCGGGGGCGAGTACGTCGTCGTTCATCGCCAGGCACATCGAGCAGCCGGATTGACGCCATTCAAAACCGGCGTCGATAAAGATCTGCGCCAGCCCTTCGGCCTCAGCCTGCGCACGAACTTCGCTGGAGCCGGGGACGATCATCGCCCGTACATGCCCGGCCACGTGCTGACCGCGCACGACGCTGGCGGCATCCCGCAGGTCTTCGATCCGCGCGTTGGTGCACGAACCGATAAAGGCGTGGCTGATAACGATGTCGCTGAGCGCCATGCCTGCTTCGAGGCCCATATAGTTGAGGGCGCGGCGCATGTCCTGGCGCAGGATCGGGTCGCTGATCGCTTGTGGATCCGGCACCCGTGCACCGATAGCAGCGGCCTGATCGGGGCTGGTCCCCCAAGTGACCATCGGCTCCAGAATGCTGGCATCAAGGTGAATCTCACGATCAAACACCGCGCCGGGATCGCTGTGCAATTCGCGCCACGTCTTCAGGCCTTGTTCCCACAACTCACCTTGCGGCGCACGTGGCTTGCCCTTGAGATAGGTGAAGACCTTTTCATCCGGTGCCATGAATGCGCCGCGCGCGCCGGCCTCGACCGCCATGTTGCAAATGGTCATGCGCGCTTCAACGCTCAAGGCATCGATGGTCGAGCCGCAAAATTCGATCGCGTAACCGCTGGCCCCGGAGGCGCCGATGCGGCCGATCAGGGCCATGATCACGTCTTTGGAGGTCAGGCCCGGTGCGAGATTGCCATCCACGGTCACGCGCATACTTTTCAGACGTTTGTAGACCAGGGTCTGCGAGGCCAGCAGATGCTCGATCTCGGAGGTGCCTATGCCGAAACCGAATGCGCCGAGCGCGCCATAGGTAGTGGTGTGGCTGTCGCCAGCGGCAATCACCATGCCGGGCAGAATAAAACCTTGCTCCGGGGCGATCACGTGTTCGATGCCCTGACGTTTGTCGAGGATGTCCAGCAACTCGATGCCGAAGTCCCGGCAGTTCTCCGCCAGATACGACACTTGCCGGGCGCCTCCCGCGTCGGGCATTGCCGCGACGCGCACAGGCGCGGTCGGGTTGACATGGTCGACCACCGCCAGCGCCGTGCCCGGCCGCCAGACATCGCGCCCGGCGGCACGCAAACCGCTGAACGCCTGCGGGCTGGTGTATTCGTTGATCACCTGACGATCGATATACAAAAGGACATGCCCCTGATCGTCGAGGCGGCACACCGTGTGCGAATCGATGTGTTTGTCGTAGAGGGTTCTGGCAGTCATCAAGGCGCTCACTCAGGGAAATCGGGTGACTCCCATCATAGGGAGCGCGGGTCGGCCATCAATTGGCAGAGAGTGATGGCGTCATCCATGAATCGTGTTTGATCCCCCGTACGCAGCAAAACCCTGTGGGAGCGAGCCTGCTCGCGAAAGCGGTGGTTCAGGCAACGGATGAAGTGACTGACCCGGCGCTTTCGCGAGCAGGCTCGCTCCCACAAGGGGATTCGTATTAACCGGGGAATTGGGAAACATTTGCTTTCATATCACCTTTCGGGATTTGCCACGCTCATCCGTCCTATATAGATGCAGGCCGTTCGTGTAGGCAAAAGCCAAGTCCGGTCTTTCGGGGATCCCGTGCTGCGAAGCCCGTAGCCACGCGCCCTTTCACCGCAATCAAGACGCACAATCATGTCGAAGAAATCCCGCTCCAAACTGTGGTTCCTGGTGCATAGCTGGCTGGCGTTACCGATCTGGTTCTTTGTTCTGATCGTCTGTGTCACCGGCACATTGGCGGTCGTCAGCCAGGAAATCGTCTGGCTGGCCAACCCGCAGATGCGCGCCAGCCAGCCTGCGGACGACGCACCGCTGCTCAGCTATGACCAGATTCTCGCCGCTATCAAGAAAGCCGAACCGCAAACGGTCGTGCAGAGCATCAGCCGCCCCGACGAATCGCATTTCGCCCTGGACGTCGAGGTCAGCTACCCCGACGGGCGCGCGCAGACCGTTTACGTCAATCCGTACACCGGCGTGATTCAGGGCGGTGCACCGGATTTCAACTTCAAAGCCTTCACCCGTGCCCTGCATGGCTGGTGGCTGGTGCCGTTCACCAATGGCTACAGCTGGGGCTGGTATCTGGTGTCGTTCCTCGGTCTGCCGCTGCTGGCGTCATTGATCACCGGGCTGGTGGTCTATAAACGCTTCTGGAAGGGTTTCTTTAGTCCGACCCTGCGCTTTCGCCACGGCGCACGGATTTTCTGGGGCGATTTCCACCGTCTGAGCGGTATCTGGTCGATCTGGTTTATTGCGGTGATTTCGGTCACCGGCACCTGGTTCCTGATCGAGGCGATGCTGTTCGATAACCACATCTCCATCTCCAGCGAGCCGGTCATTCCGGCGATGGCCCGTGACGCCGTGCCGATCTCGGCCGATGGCACACCACCGCCGCGCATCAGCCTGGATCGCGCGATCGAAGTCGCCCAGGAGAAAATTCCCGGCCTGGAAGTCAGCTTCGTCAGCTTGCCGGGCAATGCCTACAGCCATATGAGCCTCGGCGGCCGCGGCTGGTATCCGCTGATGTTCCAGACCGCAACCCTCAACCCGTTCAACGGTGACGTCGCCGCTTCGCGCCTGTTGTCCGATCGCACCTCACTGGAGTTCGTCACCGAATCCATGCGCCCCCTGCATACCGGCGACTTTGGCGGGCTGTGGATCAAGCTGATCTGGTTCTTCTTCGGCCTGATACTGAGCATGATGGTGCTCAGCGGTTTGTTGATCTGGACCAAACGCACTGCGCTGGCGACAGCCAATGCACTCAAGCGTGAGTCGAAGAAATCCCGCGTTCAGGCGCAACCGGCCATGAATCGTGAAGCGTCGGAGGTCAACCTGTGAGCAAGTCCACTGCTGCGCCGCAACCGTCGCGCCTGAGCCTGTTCTGGCACAAATGGCGCTTTCACATCAACGTGCTGTTGCTGCTGATCCCGCTGGGTTTCATGCCCAAATACTTCGCCGATGCCGCGCTGTTTCGGGGTGATATCGGCCTCGGTGAACGAGAAGTCGGCGAAGTCACGGTCGGTCCCTGGAGCCTGCGCCTGGCCGAGCTGCGCAACGAAGCGCCGCGCCTCGAAGGCCCGGCGGGCCATATGAAAGGTTTCAACGCCGCCCTCTGCGATGCCTGCATCGACCAGGTCAAAGCCACCTACCTGCGTATCGGCAAACCCCGCAGCCTGCGCGCTGCCGGGGTGATTTTCTTTGGCACGCCCTACCGCATGGGTGCGCAATTGCCAGTGCCGGAAAAAACCAAAGCCGACGCCGAACTGTGGATCACCATGGAAGGCTGGGACGGCAGCATGCATCAGGCTTCGATCCCTCTGAGTCAGGCCTCCCCCGCCACCATCGCCTGGTTGAACCAACAAGGAGCCAAACCATGACCCGCCCTTTCCGCCTGCGGCTGAGCGCCGTGCTGCTGGTGCTCGGCGCCGGCTTCAGTGCCAGTGCGCTGGCCCACAACCCGATGTGCGAATGCAAAGCCATCGACGCCGTGCAGATCAAATGCACCGGCGGTTTCTCCGACGGCAGCGGTGCGCCGGGGGTGACCCTCGATGTGATCGGCTATGACGAAACCATTCTGGTGCCGGGCAAACTCGGCAGTGACTCGACCCTGACCTTCAAGAAACCCGGCGCCGAGTTCTACGTGCTGTTCGACGCAGGTCCGGGCCACGTTGTGGAAATCGACCAAGCGGATATCGAAGCGCCATGAGTACGCCCACCACACACGTTGTGCGCCCGGCCGGTGCCGGTCATGAAACCCTCAATGTGCTGCTGTTGTGCCTGTTGATCCTTGCGGTCGCCGGTTCAGTCGTCGCGTGGCGCGGGGTTTCCCATGAACCGGAGCCGGTAGCGACCAATCAACTCGACGCGCGCCGCGACCTCAGCGCTTCAGAGCAAGGCATCTACGCCGACCTGCGGGTGACCCTCGACGAAATCCGCTTGCTGCGCGAAGAACAGCAAGCCCTGCCGACGCCGCAAACCCTGGCAGACGAAGGGTTTGCCCCGTTTGCCCGGGATGCGAGTTCGGTCAGCCGCGGTGGGCATGCCTGGCAGTTGCTGGGGAATACCGCCTATTTCGGCCACAGCCAGAGCACAGCCGTCGCCGGTTCGTTCGTGATGTTGCTGAGCGCCGACGACAAGGCTGCGCCGGACATCTGGCTCAACCGCGATGCCAATCTGCAAGCGCCGACCGAACTGACCGAAGCAGCCCTGTCCGCCTCTGGCTGGAAACAGATCGTCGCGCAATACGATGCCGGGGTTACCCGCGAACATCGCCATTGATTCCTCGCCCTCATCCGAGAGAAGACCGTTTGCCCATGTCTATTTCATCGCCTCGCCGTCCATTGTTGCGTCTGTTCCTGCTCGGCCTCTGCGCCTGCCTGCTGAGTCCACTGGCCAGCGCCGATCAGGCCAAACGCCTGCGCATCGGCATTACCCTGCACCCTTATTACAGCTATGTGGCGAACATCGTCGGCGACAAGGCCGAGGTAGTACCGTTGATTCCCGCCGGCTTCAATCCGCATGCCTACGAGCCCCGAGCCGAGGACATCAAACGCATCAGCGGACTGGATGTGATCGTGCTCAACGGTGTCGGCCATGACGACTTCGCCGACCGCATGATCGCCGCCAGCGAAACGCCGAACATCAAAACCATCGAAGCCAACGAGAACGTGCCGCTGCTGGCCGCCACCGGTGTTGCCGCACGCGGCGCCGGCAAAGTGGTGAACCCGCACACGTTCCTGTCGATCAGCGCCTCCATCGCTCAGGTCAACAACATTGCCCGCGAACTGGGCAAGCTCGATCCGGACAACGCCAAGACCTACACCCAGAACGCCCGCGCCTACGGCAAACGCCTGCGCCAGATGCGCGCCGACGCGCTGGCAAAACTGACTCAAGCGCCGAACGCAGAACTGCGCGTGGCCACAGTGCACGCCGCTTACGACTATCTGCTGCGGGAGTTCGGCCTGGAAGTGACCGCCGTGGTTGAACCGGCCCACGGTATCGAGCCAAGCCCAAGCCAGTTGAAGAAGACCATCGACCAATTGCGTGAACTGGACGTGAAAGTGATCTTCTCGGAGATGGATTTCCCCTCCACTTACGTCGAAACAATCCAGCGTGAGTCCGGGGTGAAGCTGTATCCGCTGTCGCACATTTCCTACGGCGAATACACCGCCGACAAATACGAAAAGGAAATGACCGGCAACCTCAACACCGTGGTGCGGGCGATTCAGGAGTCGGGCGCATGACTTCCAGAGAAAACCTTTCCCCCGAAAACACCGAGTCCCCTGTGGGAGCGAGCTTGCTCGGGAAGGCGCCGGGTCAGCCAACATCCTTATCGAATGACACACCGCATTCGCGAGCAAGTCGAATCGTCACACCGTCGCCCCCACAGGTCTGTGGGCCGACGCTGGAATTTGCGGAAGTCAGTCTGACGCTCGGCCGCACAACCATTCTCGACAAGGTCACCTTCCAGGTGCAGCCCGGCAGCGTACACGCGCTGGTCGGCCCGAACGGTGGCGGCAAGAGTTCGCTGATCAAAACCCTGCTCGGGCAAATGCCGCATCAGGGCCAGCTCAGCCTGCAATGGCCCGGCGCCCCCGGCACCATCGGTTACGTGCCGCAGGCGCTGGAATTCGATCGCGGCCTGCCAATGACCGTCGACGACTTCATGGCCGCCATGTGCCAGCGACGCCCGGCGTTTCTCGGTTTGAGCAAGCGCTACGCCGGTGCCATCGGTGACGCGCTGGAACGCGTCGGCATGCAGGACAAGCGCAAGCGGCGCATGGGCGCGCTGTCCGGGGGTGAACGGCAGCGAGTTCTGCTCGCACAAGGGCTGATCCCGGCTCCGCAATTGCTGGTGCTGGATGAGCCGATGTCAGCCCTCGATGAAGCCGGGATTCAGGTGTTCGAGCGCCTGCTCAATGACTGGCGCGCGGCGGGCATCACCGTGCTGTGGATCGAGCACGATCTGGAAGCGGTCGGACGCCTGGCCAATCGGGTCACCGGTCTGAACCGTCGTGTGCTGTTCGACGCCACGCCACAACAGGCGCTGACCCCGGAACGTCTGCTCACGCTGTTTTCCACCCATCCACGGAGCGCTGTCTGATGAGTTACGAAGCCTTTCGTTTGATGGTGCAAGGCTGGGCCTCGTCCGGTTATCTGCCGGAAGCGCTGGCCTACGGTTTTGTCGTAAATGCGTTGCTCGCCGGCCTGCTGATCGGCCCGGTACTCGGCGGCCTCGGCACGCTGGTGGTGGTCAAGCGCTTCGCGTTTTTCTCCGAAGCGGTGGGCCACGCAGCGCTGACCGGTGTGGCCATCGGTATCCTGCTCGGCGAACCCTACACCGGCCCCTATGGCAGCCTGTTCGGTTACTGCCTGTTGTTCGGCATTCTGCTCAATTACCTGCGCAACCGCACCGGCCTGGCGCCGGACACCTTGATCGGCGTATTCCTCTCGGTGTCGCTGGCACTGGGCGCGAGTCTGCTGCTGATTCTGGCGGGCAAGATCAATGTGCACATTCTCGAAAACGTGCTGTTCGGTTCGGTGCTGACCGTCAACGGTAACGATCTGGCGGTGTTGGCCATCGTCGGTTCGCTGGTCATGGCCCTGGCCTTGCCGTTGTACAACCGCATCATGCTCGCCAGCTTCAATCCGCAACTGGCAGCAGTGCGCGGGGTGGCAGTGAAAACCCTGGATTATCTGTTCGTGATTCTGGTGACGCTGATCACCGTGGCGGCGGTGAAAGTCATCGGTGCGATTCTGGTTGGCGCACTGCTGGTGATTCCAGCAGCGGCGGCGCGATTGCTCAGCCAGTCGCTCAAGGGTTTCTTCTGGTGCTCGGTGCTGATCGCCACGGTCAGCACGCTGTGCGGGATCCTCGCGCCGATCGTGTTTGACCTGCCGATTCCATCCGGCGCCGCGATCATTCTGGTCGCCGGCATTGCCTTCGCCCTCGCCGCCATTGCGCGCGGGGTTGTCCCGAGTTTGAAAGGGAATCTTGGATAAATGACTTTTTCACTGCGAAAACTGACCTTGGCCATGACCCTGTGCGGCGTGGTTTGCACGCCTTTGATGGCTGCCGAAGCCGCTAAACCACTGCGAGTGCTGGCCTCGTTGCCGATCACTTATGGCTTGGGCGAGGTGTTGCTCAAAGGTACTGATGTCAACCTTGAACGTGCGGCGCCAGCGAACCTGCCGGGCAGCCGTCAGACCGCCTATTTCACCGGTCGCGGTGCCCCGGCACTGAGCAAACTGGCGACTGGCGCCGATGCGGTGATCGGTGTGCGCTCGCTGTGGGCCGATGATCCGCTGTACCCGATCGCCCGCCGCAGCAATATCCGCATCGTTGAAGTCGATGCGGCGCGCCCGGTCGACGGCGCCCTGCCGGGCATTGCCGTACAACCGGGTCTGAAGGTCGATGGCTTGAACAGTCAGCCATGGCTGGCCAGCAACAACATGGGACGTATGGCGGACGTGATGGCGGCGGATCTGGTGCGTCTGGCACCGAGCGCCAAGCCGAAAATCGAAGCGAATCTGGCGACGTTGAAGCAGCGTTTGCTGAAGCTCAGCGCCGACAGTGAAGCGCGTCTGGCCAGTGCCGACAATCTGAGCGTGATGAGCTTGAGTGATCACTTCGGCTATCTGATCGGCAGCTTGAATCTGGAACTGATCGGCGAGGATTCACGGCCGGATGCCGAATGGACGCCGGAGGATCTGAAAAAACTCACGGCAACACTCAAGGACAATGATGTCGCGGTGGT
Organism: Pseudomonas chlororaphis; assembly: GCF_000783395.1. Lineage (GTDB taxonomy): Bacteria > Pseudomonadota > Gammaproteobacteria > Pseudomonadales > Pseudomonadaceae > Aquipseudomonas > Aquipseudomonas chlororaphis_H. The sequence continues at coordinate 24,800 of NZ_JSFK01000016.1, forward strand.
CCTGCATCATCGCCAGCCGTCGGAGCCGGTGAAAGCGGCGATCGCCGAGTCGGGCAGTCATCTGGTGGTGTTGAGTACCGATGCGGCGGATCCGGTGGCGGAACTGGAAGGCAATGTGGATTTGCTGCTCAAGGGTTTGAGCGGGGCTTAGTTTCAGCCTAAACCGCGTTATCGTTCATCGCTGGCAAGCCAGCTCCCACAGGGTTCTCGGTGAACGCAGATTTTGTAGTCACCAAAATACCTGTGGGAGCTGGCTTGCCAGCGATGAGGCCCTAAAAGACAACACAAACTCCAGCCATAAAAAAACCCGCTGACTGTTACCAGTCCAGCGGGTTTCTTTTTGCCCGGCCGTTTATTGCGCGGCGGCCTGGGCTTCCATCTTCTGGCGCAGGCTCAGTGGACGCATGTCAGTCCAGACTTCTTCGATATAGGCCAGGCATTCCTTTTTCAGGCCGCTCTTGCCCACGGTACGCCAGCCTTGCGGCACGGCTTTGTAGTCCGGCCAGATCGAGTATTGCTCTTCGTGGTTGACCACGACCTGAAAGAGGATGTCCTCGCGGTCGAATACTGACGTCATGCTGGTTCTCCATCGTTGTAAGGGTGGGCTACACGCGGGGTGCAGCCGGGTATATAGAAAGAACGTTCCGCGCGGCGAAAAATTTACAGCGCTGCGGTGGCGGCGGCCAAAGCACGGCCAAAGATTTCCGCAACGCGGTCGATTTCGGCTGCGGTAATCACCAGCGGCGGCAGGAATCGCACCACCGCGCCATGCCGACCGCCCAGTTCCAGAATCAGCCCGCGCTTGAGGCATTCGCGCTGCACCAGCGGCGCCAGTCGGGCAAACGCTGGCGGATGACCGAGCGCATCCGGCGTGCCGTTCGGTTCGACCAGTTCGACGCCGAGCATCAGGCCACGACCGCGAATATCGCCCAGTTGCGGGAAATCACGTTGCAGGATGCGCAGGTGCTCGCTCAAACGTTCGCCCATGGCCGCGGCGTGTTCGCAGACCTTGTGTTCAACCAGGTAACGCATCACCGCAGAGCCTGCCGCCATGGCCATCTGATTGCCACGGAAGGTGCCGGCGTGCGCACCCGGCTGCCAGGTGTCGAGCCAGTCGCGATAGACCACCACGGCCAACGGCAAGCTGCCGCCAATGGCTTTGGACAACACCACCACATCCGGGGTGATGCCGGCGTGTTCGAAGGCAAACATCTTGCCGGTGCGGGCGAAACCGCTCTGAATTTCGTCGACGATCAGCGCCACACCGGCCTTCTCGGTGATTCGACGCAAGCCGCGCAACCACTCGATGTCCGCCGGAATTACGCCGCCCTCGCCCTGCACCGCTTCGACGATCACCGCTGCGGGCAGTTGCACGCCGGCTTCGGGATCGTTGAGCAGGTTTTCCAGGTAACTCAGGTTGGCCTTTACGCCCGCCGCGCCACCGAGGCCGAACGGGCAACGGTAGTCATACGGGAACGGCATGAACTGCACGCCATTGCTGAGCAAGGCGCCCAGCGGCTTTTTCGGCCCCAGGCTACCCATCAGGCTCAATGCGCCCTGACTCATGCCGTGATAACCGCCGGAGAACGACAGCACGGTGCTGCGTCCGGTCGCGGTACGCACCAGCTTCAACGCGGCTTCCACGGCATCGGTGCCGGTTGGGCCGCAGAACTGGATTTTCGCTTCAGCCGCGAGGGCGGAAGGCAGCAGGCCAAACAGATCCTGGACAAACTGATCCTTGACCGGCGTGGTCAGGTCGAGGGTATGCAGCGGCAACTCATCGGCCAGCACCTGCTGGATCGCTTCAATCACCACCGGGTGGTTATGCCCCAGCGCCAGCGTGCCGGCACCGGCCAGGCAGTCGATGAAGGTGCGGCCTTCGACGTCTTCGACGTACAGGCCTTTGGCGCGTTTCAGGGCCAGCGGAATGCGCCGCGGATAGCTGCGCGCGTTGGATTCCTGTTGAGCCTGACGGGCCAGCAATGGCGATTCATTGAACTGGTACAGCGTTTCGGCCGGCGCCGAAGTAACCCGGGCCGACGACTCTTCGATAAGGCTGGTGGCGACTGACATCTCTCGACCCCTCAATTGGCTATGGATAGTGACCAAAACAGCACACCGGACAGGTGCGCATTCCGATCGCGGGGCGCACTTGCAGGTTTTCCTGTTCTGGAAACGCTTAAGGGGCCTGAGGATTTAGCCCGTGATCGAGTTGTCAGACCGGCGATGCCAACGGCTTTTGCATGGGCAGGGTCTGCAAGCCTCGGTATTCGAAGGGTGGCGGCGATTCTCGATAACCCAGACGGCGATAGAAAGCGCGGCCGGTGCGCGTGCTTTTAAGGGTAACGAGAACAACACCGCGAATCCGCAACCAGCCCTCCAGATCCTGCATCAGCGACCGCCCGACGCCACGCCGAAAGGATTCCGGCTGCACGTAACACAACGAAATGTCGCCACTGGCCTGAGCCATGCCGACACCGACCGGTTTGTCCGCCAGCAATGCGATACACAGATAGAAACGCGGGTCGGCGAGCCGGGCACTGATGAAATCGGCGGACTGCTGGCCGATCCAGTCACTGACCAGTGGCGGGTGGTTACGGTGATCGAGTGCACAACCGATGCGGATCGAACGTTCGATGATGCGGCTGATGATACCGGCGTCGGCCAGGATGGCCGGACGAATGCAGATGGGTGCTTCCATGGCGCAGTTCCCTCAATCCATTGAGTCAAAGCTGCGATGACCTTACCCCCAGGCCAACCGGATAGCGAACGTCGAGAGGTTACATTTGATGTGTCTGGCGCGATTTCCTTCCACAGGCTGTGCTGGAATCAGACAGGTTGCAACGGCATGGTCAGTTCGACGCGCAGGCCATCCGGTCGGCTATCGAAATGCAGGGCGCAGTCGCAACGCTGGACGATCGCCTGAACAATCGCCAGACCGAGGCCGCAACCGGTGCTTTGGCCGTTGCGCCAGAAGCGTTGCGTCAGGTGCTGCAGATCATCCGGAGCGATCCCCGGGCCATGGTCACGCACGACAAAACGCACGCGGTTGCCAATGGTTTCCAGGCTCAGCTCGACCGCACAGTCCTCGGGGGTATGACGCAGGGCGTTGTCGAGCAGATTGCGCAGCGCCGCAATCGACAGCACGGCTGGCATTTGCAGCGGAGCAGCGGAAAGCTCGCTTGGCAGTTGCAGTTTGATGCGCAGGCGCTCGCCACCCGTGGCGTCCTGAATGGCCAGGCGTGCCACTTGCTCGGCGCTGCATTGCGAACCGTCATCGAACGACAGACTGCCCTCGACCCGCGCCAGCAACAGCAGTTGCTCAAGGGTGCGATGCAAGCGATCGGCGCCCTCCTCGGCCCGCGCCAGCGACTGATCGCGGGCGCTGCCATCGGTCATGCGTGCGACTTGCAGGTGAGTCTTGATCGCCGTCAGCGGACTGCGCAATTCATGCGCCGCGTCACCGGTCAAACGGCGCTCACGCTCAATGGTCTTGCCGATGCGTTGAAACAACTGATTTTGCGTTTCAAGCAGCGGCTTCAATTCGCTGGGAAAGGTCTGGATCTGCAGCGGCTCAAGCGAATCGGCATTGCGCCGCATCAACGCTTCACGCAGACGGTTGAGCGGCGCCAGCCCTTGGCCGATGCCCAGCCACAACAGGCACAGGCAGCCGAGCAACGCCACACCTACCGGCACCGATGCCGCCAGCAGGATCGACATGTTCAGCGCCTCGCGCTCGATCTGCCGGTCGGCTGTGGTAATGCGCACATCGCCGCGGGCCAGGGTGAAGCTGCGCCACGGTGCACCGTCGATCATCTGGTCATGGAAGCCCATTTTTTCGGCTTCCAGGGCTTGTTCGGGGTTGTTGTGGCTGCGCGCGAGAATTTCCCCGCGCAAGGAGCTGACCTGACAGGCCATGCCGCCGGGGATATTCAGTTGTTCGGCACTGAAATGCGTGCCCTCGCCTTTGCTCGGCAGTGTCGGCAGCTGCTCCAGCAGCCCGGCAACCATACGCGCCGAGGCGACCAGACGCTGGTCGAGGGAAAACATCATCTGATTGCGCAGATCACTGAGCATCCAGGCCGCCGCCAGCGCCCAGATCAGCGCAAACGCAGCGCCCAGGGTCAGGCTCAGGCGCAGTCGCAGACTCATCACTTGCCTTGATCTCCACCGTCAGCCGGGCCGAGGCGATAGCCCAGACCGCGCACGGTCTCGACGATGCCTTTGCCCAGTTTGCTGCGCAGGTGATGGATGTGCACGTTCAGCGCGTTGCTTTCCAGTTCATCGTTGAAGCCGTAGACGCTGTCTTTCAACTGTTCGGTGGACAGCACCCGGCCGCGATTGTGCAGCAGCGCTTGTAACAGCGATTGCTCGCGACGCGACAAATCCACCGGTTGCCCGGCCAGGGTGGTTTCGCGACTGCTCGGGTCGTACGTCAGCGCGCCGTGCTCGATCAGGTTGACGCTGCGCCCGGCGACACGGCGCAACAAGGTTTGCAGGCGGGCGAACAGTTCGCGCAGATCGAACGGTTTGAGCAGGTAATCGTCAGCCCCGGCCTGCAAGCCGTCAACGCGGTCGGTGACCGAGTCGCGCGCGGTCAGAATCAGCACTGGAATCTCCAGGCCACTCTGACGCAATTGTTGCAGCAATTTGAGGCCATCTTCGTCGGGCAGGCCGAGATCGAGCACCATCACGTCGAATTCGGCCACCTTGAGCATCGCCCGCGCCTTCGACGCGGTGTTGACGTGCTCAACGGTCAAACCCTGAGCCGTGAGACCGGCAACGATGCCGCTGGCGATCAGCTCATCGTCTTCGCAAACCAGTACGTGCATGGTGAGTCCCGTAGAAAAAAGCCGATTAGGCAGTTGGCCGATTAAGCTGACATTATGCCCCGAACGTCACTGCGACAAGGGCGTGGCGGTTAATCATCGGTTAATCGCCGCCGCCCATTGTGCACCTCACTTGCACAGGGACAAGGCTCCTCCATGCGTCATTTTTTTCTTTTGTTTGCTCTGCTGATTTCCAGCCTGGCCCAGGCCGGGAACAATCCATTTGATACCAAACCCGAGTTTCTGCCGGTCGACAAGGCGTTCGTGCTCACCTCCGAACGTCTGGAATCCGGTGAAACCCAGCTGTTCTGGCAAATCACCGACGGCTATTACCTGTATCAGAAACGCCTGAAATTCGAAGGGCTGAGCGCAGAGCAACAGCCCGCGCTGCCTGAAGGCGAATCCCACAGTGACGAGTTTTTCGGTGAGCAACCGGTCTATCGCCAAGGGCTGGAAATTAAAATCCCGGCAACCGCCACAGGCCAGATCAAGGTCAGCTATCAGGGCTGTGCCGATGCGGGCCTGTGCTATCCGCCGCAAACCCGGGTCATCGATCTGGGCGGTAAAGCGTCAGCCACGACAACACCGGCGGTAACAGCGGTAACAACGACAACGAACGACCAGGCACCGGATCAAGCCCTGGCCAGCAGCCTGCAAGAACACGCGTTGGGCTGGAGCTTGCTGGCGTTTTTCGGTTTCGGCTTGCTGCTGGCATTTGCACCGTGCTCATTGCCGATGCTGCCGATTCTGGCCGGTATGGTCGTCGGCAGTGGTGCCACTCCGCGTCGCGGATTCGTACTGGCCGGCAGTTATGTGATTTGCATGGCGCTGGTGTATGCAGCGATGGGCGTGATTGCCGCGCTGCTCGGCGCGAACCTGCAGGCATGGTTGCAAAATCCATGGCTGCTGGGGACCTTTGCCGCGATCTTCGTGGTGTTGGCGTTGCCGATGTTTGGCTTCTTTGAACTGCAATTGCCGGTGGCCCTGCGCGATCGCCTGGAACACGCCTCGCGCAGTCGCAGCGGTGGCAGCGTGATCGGTGCCGGAGCGCTCGGTGCATTGTCCGGTCTGCTGGTCGGTCCGTGCATGACCGCGCCACTGGCGGGTGTCTTACTGTATATCGCGCAGACCGGCAACGCGCTGCACGGTGGCTTGATTCTGTTTTCGCTGGGTATCGGCATCGGTGTGCCGCTGCTGTTGCTGGTGACCGTTGGCAATGGCTTCCTGCCAAAACCCGGTGCGTGGATGAACCTGCTCAAAGGCGTGTTCGGATTCTTCTTCCTCGCCACCGCGCTGGTGATGTTGCGCCCTGTACTGGACGCTTCGTTGTGGCTGGGCCTGTGCGGTGCACTGCTGTTGATCGCCGCGTTCTGCGCCTGGAAACAGTCCGAAGGTTTTGGCCGCGTTGCCCAATTGTTCGGCGCAACCTCGCTGTTGCTCGGGTTGTGGGGCAGTTTGCTGGTGATTGGTGCGGCGGGCGGCAGCGATGATCCGTATCAACCGTTGCAGGTCTACAGTGCCGGCCGCGCTGGCGCCACCGCGCCTTCGGGTCATGAAGCGTTCACCACGATCAAGGAGCCGGCAGCGCTGCAACGCGAACTCGATGCCGCCAAGGCTCAGGGTCAGTGGGTGCTGCTCGATTACTACGCCGACTGGTGCAAGTCTTGCCTGATCATGGAGAAGCAGGTGTTTGGCAAGGACAACGTGATGCAGGCGCTGAGCAACGTGCGCCTGCTCAGGCTTGATGTCACCGACGATAATGCCGCCAGCGCTGAACTGCTCAGCCGTTACAAAGTGCCGGGACCGCCGACGTTCATCTGGATCGGTGCTGATGGTCTGGAGCGCCGCAGCCAGCGCATCACCGGCGAAGTCGATGCCGAGACGTTTCTGCAACGCTGGGCCACCACCCGGGATGCCAATTAATGCTGACTTTCACCCTCGGCACCTTCGCCATTGCGCTTAATCACCTGCTGCTGATCAGTGCTCTGGCGCTGGCGACTTTTGTCGGCTGGCGGGTGGCCAAGCGTGGTGGCGATAACCCCGAGTCGGCATTGTTCAGTCTGTTTCTGCTGGGCATGCTCGCGGCGCGGATTGCCTTTGTGCTGCTGTACTGGTCGCACTATCGCAGTGATCCGTGGCAGATCATCGATTTGCGTGACGGCGGTTTCCTCGCCTGGCCGGGGGTGATAGTGCTGTTACTCGCGGCGCTGTATCGCGGCTGGCGCCGTCCGGGCTTGCGTCGTCCATTGGGTTTTGGTGTGGCCAGCGGTGTGGCGTTCTGGCTGTTGGCCACGCTGTCGCTGAATATCTATGAACAAGGCACCCGGCTGCCGGACATCTCCCTGCGCAATGCGGCTGGGGAAACCATCCAGCTCAGCGACTATCAGGGTGGCCCGCTGGTGATCAATCTGTGGGCGACCTGGTGTCCACCGTGCCGGCGTGAAATGCCGGTGCTGGAAAACGCTCAGCAACAGCGCCCGGACCTGACCTTCCTGTTCGTCAATCAGGCCGAAAGCATGCAAAGCGTGGCGACGTTTCTGGAAACCCAAGGCCTGAGCCTGAACAACGTGCTGTTCGACCGCAGTGGTCGGCTGGGTCAGGCCGTCGGTTCCATGGCATTGCCGACTACGCTGTTCTATAGCCCTGACGGTCGGCTGCTGACCAGCCACCTGGGTGAGCTGTCCAACGCCAGCCTGGCGCGCGCGCTGGAAAACTTCGCCACCCCAACCCCGAATTCGAACCCGGCCACTGCACCGGCCACCTCTGCAAGGAAACTGCCATGCCCCGCCTCCGCCACCTGCTGACGCTGACTCTGGGCACCGCCCTGCTGCACTTGCCGTCGGTGCAGGCTGCTGAAGAACTGCCCGCGGCGATCAAGCAGATCGAAGCCAAAGGCGCGAAAATCGTCGGCCAGTTCGACGCCCCCGATGGCCTGCGCGGGTATGCGGCGCAGTATCAGAATCGCGGCATGGCGCTGTACCTGACCCCGGATGGCAAACACGTTTTACTCGGTAATATGTACGACGCCGACGGTAAGGACTTGAGCAGCGAGCCGCTGCAAAAACTGGTTTACGCGCCGATGGCCAAGGAAGTCTGGGCCAAGTTCGAGGCAAGTAACTGGATTCAGGACGGCAACAAGGATGCACCGCGCACCGTGTACCTGTTCAGCGATCCGAACTGCCCGTACTGCAACATGTTCTGGGAACAGGCGCGGCCGTGGGTCAAGGCCGGCAAGGTGCAGCTGCGGCACATCATGGTTGGCATCATCCGCGAGGACAGCCCGGGCAAGTCCGCCGCGTTGCTGGCCGCGAAAGATCCGGCCAAGGCCCTGGAGGATCACGAAAAAGCAGGCAAGGGCAGCTCGCTCAAAGCGCTGAAAGACATTCCGACGTCCGTGCAGACCAAACTGGCAGCGAACATGCAGTTGATGGAAGACCTGGATTTGCAGGCGACGCCGGCGATTTTCTACATGGATGACAAGGGTGAGTTGCAACAGCAACAAGGCGCGCCTTCGCCGGACAAGTTGGTGAAGATTCTCGGCCCCAAGTAACGATTACTGGCTCCCGCCTCAGTGCGGGAACCATCAATATTCGCTTCGGCCGATAATGTCCTCCAGATACTCCGTTGTCCTCTGCTCTTTCAGGAACGTCGTAACCTCAGCGATCCACTGTTGATCCGACGCGATGCCCGCCCAGGCGTGCGTACCCGCCCAGTGATAGGGACGATCATCAAAGGTGCTGATCAGCGCCTGATTCAATGTTCGCACATCAAAATCCGGATTTTTTGCGCTTTGCATCATCAGTGAGCTGAACACTCGCTGTTGTGTGTCTTCGCACAATTTGACCTGCCGGGCCTCTGTGGAGCTCAAAACGATAAAGTCGGGCTTGATGCCCTCGTCGAGCGCTGCCTGCAACCGGTAGTGGCCATCGATGATCACGTACGAGCACAACGCGCCCACATACCAGAGCAAGATGGGCGGCAAGCTGCCTTCCCTGGCTTTTTTACGCCACCATTTCATCCGGCCTGCCAATGGATCCACCGTGTGCAAGCCGATCAGATGACCCAGATCCCAATCGAGCCAATGCACGGTTTGCGGCTGCACATTGTCGAGAATGCCGTCACCGCGCGCGTACCATTTCGGCAAATGGCTGGAAGCTTCTGCAGGCGTTGAGAAATACCAGCCCTTTGCGCCTTCGCCGTAGGTATAGCGGGCAGCAGCGGGCAGCAGAGGACGCGCCACCCAATGGCCGGGATAGAGAAAGTCCGCCTGATTATCCATCAACCTGTTGATGAAATAACGGCACCAGTGGCGGATGCGCTCATCAGGGGGTAAATCAAAATGTTCCTGAACGTCAGCCGCACCAATGGCAGGAACCGGTGACGAGTCCAGTTGAGTGGACTGCGGATTGCGAACCAGCCACGCACCGTAATACGAGGTGGCGATGGTGCCCCAAAACAACGGGATGTCGTTGAGCATCAGCTTCATCCGACCGTTATTACCGCTCTGCAGATGCAGCGGAGGTTTGGCTGATTTCGCTCGTTTGACTTCAACGCTCAAGCCGGCCCACTTGTCCTCAAGATCCTTGAGATCGCGCCAGTAAAATTGCTCCACATCAGTCCCTTAATGATTGTCTTTGCGGGCGGCAGTATCTCAGATTTCAGCTTTGCGGTGCCTGGGCTGGCCCCATCGGCGGATCTGCGCGCGAAGCCGGCTCGCTCCTGCTTTTAGCCGCGCGTCCTCAGTCAGGGTGCGGTCGAGTATCGGAGCGAGCTTGCCCGCGAAGTGCGATTACCCGGTAATTCGGTTGCGCTCGCTGAGGAAGGTAAACAACGCCTCGGTGACAAACTGCGGATTCTCCAGATTCGAGATATGCCCCGCATCCGGCACCAACACCCACGGGCAACCGATCAACTCAGCCATTTCCTGCGCTTCCGACGGTGGTCGCGGCTTGTCCTGATCGCCGCACATTACCAGCGTGGTCGCCGCATTCAACTTGCCCAACCGTGGCAACAAGTCATCACGGCCAAAGGTGATGCGCCCCATCGGTACGATGCTTTCGCGTAACCGATCCGACGAGTATGCCGCCAGTTTCGCGCGAAATTCCTGATACAGCGCCGACTGCGGATCGATGCCCGGGCGGAAGAAGATCGGCACGACGATATCCAGTAGTTGCTCGGAGATTTCGCCGGTTTCCTCAATTTGCTTGAACAGCGAGAAGTAGTACTGACGTGTAGGCTCAGGCTCGACACCAACGTAGGTGTCCATCAGCACCAGACCGTTGATGCGCTGCGGTGCCGACAACGCCAGACGTACGCCCCACATGCCGCCGACCGACAGGCCAACCAGCGTGACGCGGTCGATATCCAGATGATCGAGCAGGGCTTGCGCCTGACGGGCAATGTCGTCCAGAGATGTAGTGTCCTCAGGTAACCGTCCCGATTCGCCATGGCCCCACAGATCCAGTGCAATCACCCGGTAATGCGGCGATAACGCGGCAATCTGCGGCGCCCACATGGCCTGGTCCCACAGATAACTGCCGGCCAGCAATACCGCCGGACCGGAGCCTTGATCAAGGTAATGCAGCGCTTGTCCGTCAACTGTGAAGAAGGGCATCGATTCACCTGCGCGGTAAAAAAGAGAACCGGCAGACTGAGCTGCCGGTTGCTGATCGTCAATCGGGCAAATGTCTAAAAATGTTCCTGTTGAATCTGTTGAATGCACTGACGCCATCGCTGGCAAGCCAGCTCCCACAGGTTCTAGAGTGAACACAAAATTTGTGATCATGTTCGATTACTGTGGGAGCTGGCTTGCCAGCGATGAGGCCGTACAGACACCGAAAAAACTACAGCCCCTCCAGCTCCGCCATCAAATCATTCAACCGATCAACCTTCTCTTCGGTGATATCACTCGCCGCCAGCCCATCAATGTACTCGGCCAGTTCCTCCACCGTGCTGCACTCGAACATCGCCCGCAGTGGCACGTCGCGCTGCAGGGTTTTCTGCACCCGCGAAGCGATCTGCGTGGCCAGCAACGAATGCCCGCCCAACTCGAAGAAGTTGTCGCGTACACCGACCTGCTCGACCTTTAACACCTCGGCCCAAATGTCGGCGAGGGTCTGCTCCAGCTCATTGCGCGGCGCCAGATAATCCTGACTTTGCAACTGGCCGATCTCCAACGCCGGCAGCGCTTTGCGATCGAGTTTGCCGTTGGCATTCAGCGGCAACTGATCGAGCCACAACCAGTGCAGCGGCACCATGTATTCCGGCAGTTCGGCGCGCAGGCGCTGCTTGATCCGCTCCAGGCGTTCGCTCGGATTGAGTGCCGAATCGGCCGCCACCAGATAGCCGACCAAGTGTTTGCCGTTGACGCCTTCCTGCACCCCGACAGCGCCATCACGTACTTCCGGCTGTTCATGCAGGCGCGCTTCGATTTCACCCAACTCGATGCGGTAACCGCGAATCTTCACCTGATGGTCAACCCGGCCAACGTACTCCAGCACACCGTCGCTGCGACGCCGCGCCAGGTCACCGGTGCGATACAGACGCTCGCCCGGCGCACCGAACGGGTTCGGCACAAACACCGGCGCAGTGCGCAGCGGATCGCTGACATAACCGCGACCGACGCCCGTCCCCGCCACACACAACTCACCCACCGCACCCAGCGGCACCAGCTCCAGCGCGCCATCGACCAGATAGAGCAAGTTGTTGTCGGTCGGCGTACCGATCGGCAAATAACTGCCGCGCGTCGACGCCAGGTCGACACGGAAGAACGCCACGTCATCCGAGCATTCCGCCGGGCCATAAGCGTTGACCAGACCGATATCCGGGTAACGCAGCAGCCATTGGTGCGCCAGTTCCGGCGGCATTGCCTCACCGGTCGGCAGCATCCAGCGCAGGCCATCCAGACTCAGGCGATCCGAGGCGAGCATGCCCTGAATCAGCGACGGCACGCTCTCCAGCACGGTGATGCCCTGCGCCTGCACATGCACCAGCAATCCTTGCGGATCGTGGGCGATGGTGTTCGGCACGATGTCCACCCGTGCGCCGAACAGCGGTGCGGCAAGGAACTGCCAGACCGAAATATCGAAGCTTTGCGAAGCGGTCTGTGCGATGACATCGGCGTCGCTCAGGTGCAGATACGGCACCTTGCTCAACTGGTTATTGAGCATGCCGCGCTGCTCGACCATCACGCCTTTTGGCAGGCCGGTCGAGCCCGAGGTGTAGATCACGTAGGCGAGGTTGTCCGGGCCGCTGTAAATGCCCAAGTCCTGCGCCGAAATCGCCGCTGCTTGAATCTCTTCCCACACCAGCAAGCGCGGGCGATTGGCGCAGCTGAATTCATCCAGCAAGGTCTGCGCCTGTTCAAAGCATGTTTTAGAGCAGACCAGCACCGGCGTGCGGCTCAGCTCGATAATGCGCTGCAGACGCTGGCTCGGCAGGCCCGGATCCAATGGCAGGTAACCCGCGCCAGCCTTGAAGCTGCCGATGATCATGCCAAGCAGATCAAGGTTACGTTCGCCGAGTAACGCCACCGGTTGATCCATCTGCACACCCGCAGCGACCAGTGCATGGCCGAGACGGTTGGCGTTGTGGTTCAGCTCGGCGTAGCTCTGTTGCTGATCAAGGCACGTCGCGGCGATACGCTGCGGATGCGCAGCGACCTGCGCTTCGAACAGCGCAACGTAGCTCTGCTCCAGCGGATAATCGTGGGCACTCTGGTTGCAACCGTGGAGCAGGAAGTCCTGTTCCTCGACGCCCAGCAGTGGCAGATCGGCCATGTCGCCATGGAAGCCATCGACCAGCGCCAGCAGCAAACGCTTGAACTCGCCGAGCATGCGTTCGATGGTCGACTCGTCGAAATAACGCTGGTCATACGACAGGTGCAGACCGAGGTCATCGCCCGGGTAGCACACCGCTGTCAGCGGGAAGTTGGTGTGGGTACGACCGGAGTCCGAGGTCGCATTCAGGCTCTGCGCCCGATCCAGCACCGAGACTTCCACCGGCGCGTTTTCGAAGACGAACAGGCTGTCGAACAGCGGCTGGCCTTTCGGCAGTTCGCTTTGTTCCTGAATGTTCACCAGCGGCAGGTATTCGTACTCGCGCAACTGCATGTTGCTGTCGAGCAAAGCACTGAGCCACTGACGCACACTGCTGCGCTGATCGTCCTCAGGCATTTTCACCCGCAGGGCGATGCTGTTGATGAACAGCCCGACAGTACGCTGCATTTCCGGCATTTCCACCGGACGCCCGGCCACGGTCACGCCGAAGAGTACATCGCGATCGCCGCTCATGCGCCGCAGCACCAAGGCCCACGCTGCTTGAGCAAAAGTGTTGATGGTCAGTTGATGGGCCTGCGCCAGTTCCCGCAGGCGTGCACCGTCCTCGACATCGAGGCGGGTGTAGCGGTCGCCGACGACCATGCCGCCGCTTTCACCGGCGTGTTCACGCAGGAACGGACGGTCGCTCGGAATCGGCGTAGTACGCTCAAACCCTTGCAGGTTCTGCTGCCACCACTGCCGCGCTTCGGCCAGGCTCTGGCGTTGCAGCCAGCCGATGTAATCGCGATAACGCGGCGGCACGGCGAGTTGCGCTTCACGCCCCTCACCCAGCGCGGTGTAAATCTCGAAGAAGTCATTCATCAGCAACGAACGGCACCAGGCATCGATGAGGATGTGGTGGTTGCTCATCATGAACCAGTAACGCGCTGCGCCGACCTTGATCAGGCGCAGGTGGAACGGTGCCTGTTTGAGCAGATCGAAACCGGCCTCGCGCTCGCTTTTCAGCAGCGCTTGCAGCTTCGGTTCCTGTTCGGTTTCAGCGATGGCGCTCCAATCCAGATACTCGATCGGCGTGCGACCCGGGGTGTGAATCACTTGCAGCATGTCTTCGCCGACGTTCCAGCAGAACGACGCGCGCAACGCTTCGTGACGGGCGATCACCGCTTGCCAGGCCTCGGCGAAACGCTCGGCGTCGAGTTCGCTGTTGATGCGGTAGCGATCCTGCATGTAGTACAGACCGGTGCCCGGTTCGAGCAGGGTGTGCAGCAACATGCCTTCCTGCATCGGCGTCAGCGGATAGACGTCTTCGATGTGCGCGGCCGGCACCGGCAAGGCATCGAGTTGCGCCTGAGTCAGTCTGGCCAGCGGGAAGTCCGACGGCGTCAGGCCACCGGCCTCGTCTTGCAGGCAATGGGCGATCAGGCTTTGCAGCTCGCCGAGGTAAGCGTCGGCCAGATCGTTGATGGTTTGCGCGTCGTAACGCTCGGCGCTGAAGGTCCAGCGCAGGAGCAATTCACCGCCATAGACCTGACTGTCGATGCTCAGTTCGTTCGGCAATGGCGCCTGCGGATCGTGGGCGGCACCGACCGGCTCGTCCAGCGGACGGAACAGCGTATCACTGCCGAAACTCTGGTCGAACTGGCCGAGGTAGTTGAACGTGACCGGCGCGTTCGGCAGCGCGGCCATGCTGCGCTGGCTGAGATCATCGGCGAGATAACGCAGCACGCCATAACCCAGACCTTTGTGCGGCACCGCGCGCAATTGCTCCTTGATTGCCTTGATCGAAGCGCCCTGCCCGGCAGCCTCTTCGATGTTGTGCGGGGTCAGGCGCAGCGGATAAGCGCTGGTGAACCAGCCGACGGTTCGAGTCAGATCGATCTCGTCGAACAGGGTTTCGCGACCGTGGCCTTCCAGTTGAACCAGCGCCGACGGCTGACCGCTCCAGCGGCAGAGTACGCGGGCCAATGCGGTCAGCAGCAAGTCATTGACCTGCGTGCGGTAGGCGGCTGGTGCCTGTTGCAGCAACTGTTTGGTGTGCTCGGCGTCGAGCCGCACGCTGACGGTTTGCGCGTGACGATTGTGCTGACCGCCCTGCGGGTTTTCGCATGGCAGATCAGCGTTCGGGCCAGCCAGTTGGGTCTGCCACCAGTTGAGTTCTTCGCGCAGGGATTCGCTGCCGGCGTAGGCTTGCAAACGCGCGGCCCAGTCTTTGAAGGCACTGGTTTTCGCTGGCAGTTTCACCGCTTGGTCGGCCTCAAGTTGGCGGTAAACGGTTTGCACATCGTCGAGCAATACGCGCCACGACACGCCGTCGACCACCAAGTGATGGATCGCGATAAACAGGCGTTGTTGACCTTCAGGGCCGTCGACCAGCAAGGCGCGAACCAGCGGGCCGTTTTCCAGATCGAGGCTGCGTTGCGCATCAGCGAACAGCGCTTCGCACTTGTCCATCGAGGTCACGCGCACTTGCCACAGCACGGCTGCATCGGACACCGGTTGGTGCATGGCTTGCCACCCGCCGTTGGCCTCGGTGAAGCGCAGGCGCAAGGCGTCATGCTGCTCGATCACCGCCAACAACGCCTGCTCCAGACGATGCGGTTCGAGGGTCACGGTCGGTTCCAGCAGCAGCGCCTGGTTCCAGTGCTGACGCTCAGGAATATCGGTGTCGAAGAACCAGTGCTGAATCGGCGTCAGGCGCGATTCACCCGACACCAGACCTTGCTCGGCCGTGACCTGCTCAGTGCGGCTGGCCACAGCGGCCAAAGTCTGCACAGACTGATGCTGGAACAGATCGCGCGGGCTGAAATGAATGCCCTGCTGCCGTGCGCGGCTGACCACTTGGATTGACAGAATCGAATCGCCACCGAGTTCGAAGAAGTTGTCGTTGAGGCCGACCTGCTCGACGTTGAGCACTTCGCACCAGATCTGCGCCAGGGTCTGTTCCAGCTCATTACTTGGGGCAACGTAGTCCTGACGATTCAACTCAGGATCCGGCGCCGGCAACGCGCGGCGGTCGAGTTTGCCGTTGGCGGTCAGCGGCATGCTCGCCAGCAGAATCAGATGCGTCGGCACCATGTAATCCGGCAATTGTGCCTTGAGGTGCGCCTTCAGCGCGTCGCGCAGTTCAGCCTGTCTGGCTTGGCTTTGCTCGGCGACTTCAGTCACCAGATAGCCGACCAGTTGTTTGCCGCTTGGTGCATCGAGTGCAAGCACCACGGCTTCGCGGATCGAATCATGATCGAGCAGACGGGTTTCGATTTCGCCGAGTTCGATACGGAATCCACGGATTTTTACCTGATGGTCGATCCGGCCCAGGTATTCCACCAAACCATCGGCGCGCTGGCGCACCAGATCGCCGGTGCGGTACATGCGCCCGCCATCAGTGGCAAACGGGTCAGCGACAAAACGTTCGGCGGTAATGCCCGGGCGATCGTGATAAGCCTGCGCCAGACCGGCGCCGCCGACGAACAACTCACCGGTCGCACCTTGTGGCACCAGCGCCAGATCGGCGTCGAGAATGTACGCCACGCGCGCACCGATCACGCTGCCGATCGGCACACTGCCGGCACCCTCTTCCAGTACCTCCGGCGCCAGACTGGCCAGTGGCATGACCACGGTTTCCGTCGGGCCGTAAGCGTTGAAGAACATCGCCGGTTTGAACGCCGCGCGAATCCGTTGCAGGTGTTCACCGGTCAACGCCTCGCCGCCGGTGATGATCATCCGCACCGGGAGGATTTCGTTTTGCGTCGAGAGGAACTGCGCCAACTGGCTGCCGTAGCTCGGGGTGAAACCGAGCACGTTGATTTTATGCGTGCGGATCAAACCGCAGATTTCTTCCGCGTCCCACTGACCCTGCGCACGCAACACTACCTGCGCACCGCTGAGCAACGGCACCAGCAGACGCTCGGTCGCGGCATCGAAGTTGATCGAATAGAAATGCAGTTCGCAGTCGTCCGGGCGCATGCCGAAACGCTCGATCACGGCTTGGCAGTGCATGGCGATTTCGCCGTGGGAGACCACCACGCCTTTCGGCTTGCCGGTCGAACCCGAGGTGTAAATCAGGTAGGCCTGATGTTGCGGCAGGCTGATAAATGGCAGCTCACTAGCCGGGTAAGCGGCGAGTGCCGCGCTGTCCTCCTCCAGGCACCAGCGCGCCACGCTTGGCGGCAGATCGCCGAGAGCATTGAACATCGCGCGATCGCTGAGCAGCAGACCAATGCGGCTGTCTTCGATCATGTAGTGCAGACGGTCGAGCGGGTATTCCGGGTCCAACGGCACGTACGCACCGCCAGCCTTGAGAACCGCCAGCAGGCCGATGACCATTTCCAGCGAACGCTCCAGCGCCAGACCGACCCGCACTTGCGGGCCGACACCACGCTCTCGCAGGGCCCAGGCCAGACGATTGGCGCGGGCGTCGAGCTCAGCGTAGCTCAGGGTCTGCCCGGCGAAAGTCAGGGCCGGTGCGTCTTTGCGCGCCAGCGCTTGTTCGGCGAACAGGTGATGGATGCACTGGTCGAGACGATGCTCGCCCGGCTCGATGCCGAGGTTGTCGAGCAAGTGCTGTTGCTCCGGCGCGTCCAACAGCGGCAGTTCGCTGAGACGTTGTTGCGGATCGGCGATCAACGCTTCGAGCAGATTGCGCCAATGTTTGGCCATGCGCGCGATGGTCGGCTCATCGAACAGATCGGTGCTGTAAGTCAGGCAGCAACCGAGGCGATGGTCGAGGTCGGTGACTTCCAGATTGAGGTCGAACTTGGTCGCCCGCGCATCGTTGGCCAGGTACTCGACGGTCATACCGGCAAGCATGCGGCTCTGCTGGAATTCCCAGCGTTGCACGTTGCACATCACCTGGAACAACGGGTTGTACGCGGCACTGCGCGGCGGCTGCAAGGCTTCAACCAGATGATCGAACGGCAGATCCTGATGAGACTGGCCTTCGATCACAGTGTGGCGCACCTGCTCGAACAGTTCGCCGACCGACATCATGCCGTCGAGCTGGCAACGCAGTACTTGAGTGTTGAGGAACGCACCGATCAGCCCTTCGCTTTCCGGACGGATGCGGTTGGCCACTGGCGCGCCGATGCGCAGATCGGTCTGGCCGCTGTAGCGGTAAAGCAGGGTGGCGAGTGCGGCGGTCATGGTCATGAACAGGGTCAGACCGTTTTGCGCATTGAATGCACGAACCCGCGCCGCGAGGTCGTCGCTCAGATCAAAACGGAACAGTTCGCCCTGATGGCTCTGTACCGGTGGACGCGGACGGTCGCCCGGCAGCTCCAGTAGCGGATGTTCGCGACCGAGTTGCGCGGTCCAGTAGTCGAGTTGACGCTGACGCTCGCCGGATTCCAGCCAGTTGCGCTGCCAGACGCTGTAGTCGAGGTACTGCACCGGCAGCGGCTCGAGCGGCGAATCGCGATCATCGACAAACGCTTCGTACAGCGCACTGAGTTCGCGGGCGAAGATGTCCATCGCCCAGCCTTCGGTGACGATGTGGTGCAGGGTCAGGACGAAGTAATGCTCTTGCTCAGCGGTTTTCACCAGGCAGGCGCGCAGCAGCGGGCCGGTTTCCAGATCGAACGGCAGGTGCGCTTCTTCGTCGGCGAATTGCTGAACCTTTTGCTCGCGCACATCAGCGGCGAACTTGGAGAAATCCTTCCAGTTCATGCGCACGCCGGTCTCGGCATGCACCTGCTGACGCGCAACGCCGTCGACACTCGGGAACGTGGTGCGCAGGGTTTCGTGACGCAGGATCAGCGCTTGCAACGCCGACTCGAAACGCTCGACATGCAACACGCCACGCAGACGCGCCATGCCGCCGACGTTGTACGCCGGGCTGTCCGGTTCCATTTGCCAGAGGAACCACATGCGCTGTTGCGAATACGACAACGGCACCGCTTGGCTGCGATCAACCTTGTCGATCGGCGGCTGCTTGTTGGTGCGGCCGCTGGCCTGGATCAAACGGATCTGCTCGGCGAAATCACCGAGTTCGCTGTGCTCGAACAAGGCGCGCAACGGCAGTTCGACGTCGCAGGCCTGACGGCTGCGCGAGATGATTTGCGTGGCCAGCAGCGAGTGACCGCCGAGAGCGAAGAAGTCGTCGCGCAGACCGACTTGGGTAAGGCCAAGGACTTCGCGCCAGATCGCGGCGATCTGCTGTTGCAGTTCGGTGACCGGCTCGACGTGTTCGCGCACTTGCCATTGCGGCTCGGGCAAGGCGCGGCGGTCGAGTTTGCCGCTTGGGCTTAGCGGCATTGCATCCAGACGCATCAGTTGCGCCGGGACCATGTATTCCGGCAGCTCGGCGGCCAGCGCGGCTTTCAGGCGAGCACTTTGCTCGTCAGGATTTTCACTGGCATCAGTCGCGGTGAAGTAGCCGATCAGCTGTGCGCCGGCAGCCGTTTCGCGCACCAGCACCACGGCTTGGGCGACGCCGTCCTGGGCGAGCAGACGCGCTTCGATTTCTTCCGGTTCAACGCGGAAGCCACGCAGTTTGACCTGCTGATCGAGGCGGCCGAGGTATTCGATCACGCCGTCGGAGGTCCAGCGCGCACGGTCGCCAGTGCGGTACAGACGGGCGCCCTGCTCGCCCAGCGGATCGACGACAAAACGCTCTGCGGTCAACGATGGACGGCCGAGGTAACCGCGAGCCAGACCGATGCCGCTGATGCACAACTCCCCCGGCACACCGGCCGGCACTGGATTGAGATCGGCATCGAGAACGCGGCAGATCACATTGCCCAGCGGTCGGCCAATCGGCGAGCGCTCGCCATCGGCGGTGGTGCAATGCCAATGGGTGACGTTGATCGCGGTTTCGGTCGGGCCGTAACGGTTGTGTAATTGCACCGCCGGCAGTTGCGCCAACACGCGGTTGCGCAGTTCGGCCGGCAGCGCTTCACCGCCGGAGAAAACCCGGCGCAGGCTGGTGCATTCGGCGCTCAGCGGTTCGTCGATGAACAGCGAGAGCAGTGGCGGTACAAAGTGCAGCGTGGTCACGCCGTATTCCTGAACCAATTGCGCAATGCGATGCGGGTCGCGGTGCTCGCCCGGGCCGGCGATCAGCAAACGCGCACCAGTGATCAACGGCCAGAAGCATTCCCACACCGACACGTCGAAACTGATCGGTGCCTTTTGCATCAGTACATCGGTTTCATTGAGCGCGTAAGCGTTCTGCATCCATTGCAGGCGCTCAGCCAGTGCCGCGTGGGTGTTGCCGACGCCTTTCGGCTGGCCGGTGGAACCCGAGGTGTAAATCACGTAGGCGAGGTTGTCGCCGTGCAGGTGCAAACCCGGTGCCTGGCTCGGCCAGTTTTCCAGGTGCAACGCATCCATGGCGATCACGCTGACGCCATCGCTGGCCGGCAAACGCTCGAGCAATTCGGTCTGGGTCAGGAGCAATTCGACGCCACTGTCGCTGAGCATGTAGGCCAGACGATCGGCCGGGTAATCCGGGTCCAGCGGCACGTAGGCGCCACCGGCCTTGATGATCGCCAACAGACCGATCAACAGTTGCGGCGAACGCTCGGCGGCGATGGCCACGCAGACATCCGGGCCAACGCCTTTGTCGCGCAGGTAGTGCGCGAGACGGTTGGCCTGCGTGTGCAGTTCGGCGAAGTCGAGGCTACCGCCCTCCCACACCAGCGCGCTGCGTTCCGGGGTCTGACGCGCCTGCTCGTTGAGCAGTTCGGGTAGCCACTGTTGCGCCGGGGTGCACGGTGCGACGCTCCAGTTTTTTTGCTGATCGTGCTCAGCGGTGGTCAGCAGTTGCAGATCACCGATGGCTTGTTCCGGGTGTTCGCAGACGTCACGCAACAGGTTGCTGAAATGCTCGGCCAGACGCTCGATAGTCGCGGCGTCGAACAGTTCACTGGCGTAGTCGAACGACAGGGTCAGACGACCGTTACGGTCTTCTTCGCTGTGCAGTTGCAGATCGAACTTGGCTTCACGGCTGTGCCACGGCAGTTCTTCGGCGAGCAGCCCCGGCAGGCGCTTGAGAGCGCTCAGATCGCGTTGCTGATGGTTGAACATGACCTGGAACAGGCCTTGTTCACGGGCTTGCGGGAAGGCTTCGAGGAGTTGTTCGAACGGCAGATCCTGATTGGCTTGTGCACCGAGTGCGGCTTGACGGGTCTGGGCCAGCAGTTCGATAAACGACAGGCGCGAATCGATCTCTGCACGCAGCACTTGGGTGTTGATGAAAAAGCCGATCAGGCCTTGGGTTTCCAGGCGCGGACGGTTGGCGTTGGGCACGCCGATGCGAATGTCGCGCTGACCGCTGTAGCGATGCAGCAGGCTCTGGAATGCCGAAAGCAACAGCATGAACGGCGTCGATTGATGCGTTTGCGCCGTGTTGCGGATCGCATCACTGAGGCTGGCGCCCAGACGCACTGTGTGGCGTGCTGCGCTGTGATTTTTTTGAGCCGAACGCGGATGATCAGTGGCCAATTCCAGCGACGGGGCCTCGTCACCCAACTGCGCTTTCCAGTAGGCCAGTTGCCGCTCGCCCTCGCCTTGCGCCAGCCATTGGCGCTGCCAGCTGCCGTAGTCGGCGTACTGGGTTGGCAGTGGCGCAAGGCTGGCCGTCGCGCCTTGCGAAGCGGCGGCGTACAGGCGCGAGAATTCGTCGATCAATACGTTCAGCGACCAGCCATCGGCGATGATGTGGTGCAGCGTCACCAGCAGTTGGTGATCTTCGTCGTCGAGACGCACCAGCGTCACCCACAGCAACGGACCTTTCTCCAGGTCGAACTGAGTGCGTGCTTCGTCTTCGCGAATCTGCAGAGCGCGGGCTTCGCGTTCATGCACTGGCAGATCGCTGATATCGATCAGTTGCAGGTTGAATTCAGCGCTGGCATCGACTTGTTGCAGGGCCACGCCGTCGCGCTCGAAGAAGCGTGTGCGCAGGGATTCGTGGCGCTCGATCAATTGCTGGAAGCTGACGCGCAAGGCGTCTTCATCCAGTTCGCCGCGCAAACGCAGGGCACCGGGAATGTTGTAGGCGCTGCTCTGCGGGTCGAGTTGCCAGGTGATCCACAGACGGTTTTGTGCCAGTGATTGCGGCATGGGTTCGCTGCGCGACAACGCGGTGATTGCACCTTGGGCGCAGCCGCCGTCCTGTTGCTGTTGCGCCACGGCAGCGGCGAATGCGGACAACGTTGGCGCTTCGAAGAGCAGGCGCAGGTTCAGCTCAAGGCTGAGTTCTTCGCGTACTCGGGCGATCACTTGCGTGGCGGCAATCGAGTTGCCGCCGAGCAGAAAGAAGTGATCGTCGACGTTGACCTGTTTGACGTTGAGTTGCTCGGCCCAGATCTTGCCGATCAAGGCTTCGAGTTCCGAAACACTGGTGGTCGACTCTTGGGTTTCTGAAGCCGTCGACGGAAATACCGCATAGCTGTCGAGGCTGCCATCGGCCAGACGATTGCGGCACGCCGAACGCTGCAACTTTCCGCTGGAGGTTTTCGGCAGCGCGCCTGGGTTAAGCAACACCACCACGCTCGGGGCTTCCTGATAAGCCTCGGCCACCGCTTGGCGAATGGCTTTGATCAATGCCTCCGGCGGCAGGATTTTCTGCACGCTGCGGCTGATTTCCGCGGCGATGCCGATGCCTTCTTCGCCGCCCTGACTGACCGCGAATGCAGCGACGCGGCCCTTGCGCACCACTTCCACTTCGTTCTCGACGGTCTTCTCGATGTCCTGCGGATACAGGTTGTGACCGCGCACGATGAGCATGTCTTTCAGGCGACCGGTGATGAATAGCTCGCCGTTGCGAATAAAACCGAGGTCACCGGTGCGCAGCCAGGTGCGGCCGGCGTGCTGGACGAAGGTCTTGGCGCTGGCCTCGGGATTGCGCCAGTAACCGAGGGCGATGCTCGGGCCGGTGGCCCAGACTTCACCGACAACGTTATCGGCGAGTTCTTCCAGTGAATTGGGTTCGACGATCAGCACCGCATGTTCCGGCTGGCTGATGCCGCAACTCATGATCGGGCTGCCCTCGCCCGGTTCGGCGCGGTTTTGCGCCAGCGCCTGATCATCCACGCGCAATGCTGGGATGCCGGTGCCGCGCGGGGTGCCGGCGACGAACAATGTGGCTTCGGCCAGACCGTACGAAGCCATGAAATTGTCGGTGCTGAAACCGCACGCGGTGAACTTCTCGGCGAAGCGCTCAAGGGTGTCGAGACGGATCGGCTCGGAACCGGAATAGGCCACGCGCCAGCGGCTCAGATCGAGACGCTCAAGCGCCGATTCGCTGACCCGCTCGCTGCACAAGCGATAGGCGAAGTCCGGCCCGCCGCTGATGGTGCCGCCGTACTCGCTGATCGCTTCCAGCCAGCGTAATGGTCGGCCGAGGAAATACGCCGGCGACATCAGGATGCACGGCACGCCACTGAATATCGGCTGCAGCAGACCGCCGATCAGGCCCATGTCGTGATACAGCGGTAGCCAGCTGACGATCACATCGTCCGGGTTCACATCGATGCCGAAACCATGACGGATAAGCAATTCGTTGGCGACCAGATTGCCGTGGCTGACCTGCACGCCTTTGGGCAGCGCGGTGGAGCCGGAGGTGTATTGCAGGAAGGCGATGTGATCTTGCGGCAGGTCCGGTTCGACCCAGTTTTCGGCTTGAGCGCTGTCGAGCGTGTCGACGCACAACAGCGGTGGCGCGCCTTCGATCTGCTGCAAGGCGTCGCGCAGGTCGGCGCTGGTCAGCAGCAGACGCGGTTCGGCGTCGGCAATGATCGACAGCAAACGCTCCTGATGGTGACGGCGCGCCGATTCTGGCGGATAGGCCGGCACCGCAATTACACCGGCGTACAGGCAACCAAAAAACGCCGCGACGTAGTCCGGGCCGCTGGGAAACAGCAGCACCGCGCGATCACCGAACGCAGCCTCGGCTTGCAGCGCGGCGGCAATGGTGCGCGCGCGTTCATCCAGTTCGCGATAACTGAGTACCACAGCCTGCTCTTCGCTTTCGGCAAGAAAACGCAACGCCAGTCGATCCGGCGTCAGGGCCGCGCGGCGCTGGAGGGCTTGGACCAGGGTGCTGGGGAGTTCGAACGCGTCGGTCATGAGGTTTCCTGCCTGAATTCGGCTTGCTAGTGGAATCGGGTTGCTGCGTCACGCCCATCGAAGGGCATGCAGGGCGCGGTCTGTGCCGACCACGCAAGGCACGGGAATGCTGTATGGCCGGGACTCTGTATCCGGAACCATTCACCAATGAGAACGGATGACGTCTTGAAATAATTAGTCGGCAGGCTGGATCGCCAATGGGGCCGGGGTGTGGCGGCGTGTCGCAGTTCTCAGAACGCACCTTTGTAGCGCATTACTTCTCTTTCTCAATTGACAATCATTATCATTCAACATAATTTGTCGCTCGATGTGTAGGACGGCCTCGTCCCCAGGCGTCCCACTAACCTATTGGCAGCAAGGTGATTTCCATGACGGAACAAGTATCCACAAGCAGGTGCGATTCACCGCTACTTCAGGCATTCGTCGACAATCGACTGATTCTGGTCAAGATTGCAGCCCGTATTACCGGCTGCCGGTCACGCGCCGAAGATGTGGTGCAGGATGCGTTTTTCCGCCTGCAATCGGCGCCACCGATCACGTCGTCGATCAAGGCTCAACTGAGCTATCTGTTCCAGATCGTGCGCAACCTGGCCATCGATCACTACCGCAAACAGGCGCTTGAGCAGAAGTACTCCGGCCCTGAAGAGGAAGGGTTGAACGTGGTTATTCAAGGTGCTTCGCCGGAAACCTCGCACATCAACTTCTCGACCCTGGAAAACATCGCCGATGCGCTGACCGAGCTGCCCAGCCGCACTCGCTATGCGTTCGAGATGTACCGTCTGCACGGCGTGCCGCAAAAGGACATTGCCAAGGAACTCGGCGTTTCGCCGACCCTGGTCAACTTCATGATTCGTGATGCGCTGGTGCACTGCCGCAAGGTCTCGGGCAGCCGTCAGGATGCGGTGATTGCCGGTCGTCGTTAAGATCTGAATTCGGCGTCAAGCCATTCGCGAGCAGGCTCGCTCCCACACTGTTTCTGCGCACAGAGATCAAATGTGGGAGCGAGCCTGCTCGCGAAGACGGACTTGAGATCGCAATAGATCCCAAGCCCGATCACCTCACGCCAGTTTGCACCGATCAAAAAACCGCTCACGCCCCAGCATCATCAGCGCCGCGCGCTTGTGCGGGAAGTCGAACTCTTTCTCGCAGTGGAAGCACTGATTCTGCATGTGGCCAATCATCTTCGCGTTGTCGGCGCGCGGCTCGGCGACCACACGCTGAGTGCGCGGATCATCGAGAAACAGGTAATGCACCAGCGCCGATAACCAGCTCGCCACTTTATGCGGGCCACGGTGATCCTCTTCGCCCACGAGCATGTGAATACCGCGATCGTAGTTGTCGGCATCGTAGAACGGCGCGATGCGATCTTCCTTGGCCCAGTAGGCTTCGAAATAGGCAAATGGCTGATCATCGAAACAACCGATCAAGGTCAGCGTGTGCGGATCGGCATCAAGCTTGCTCAGGTATTCGCGGTGCTTCTCGAGGCTGCCCTCTTCCTGCCAGAAACTGGCAACGCGCGGGCTGTTCTGCCAGCGATTGAAGCGCGGCAGGTCTTCTTCGATCTCGACCGTGCGCAGGGAAATCCACGCACCAAGACGCGCATCGAAACGCCGATACACTTCACCCCGCGGCTTCACCGGGCGCAGCGGATAACGTTTGCCCTGGCTGATGACCATTTGCTGCGGATAACTGCCGCTCAGCGAAGTGCCGAGCCAAGGTTGCGGCAATTGCCAGAACAGCGTGCGCTCGCAGCGATATTCGCCAGCCACTTCGGTGTTCACCAGCAAGCCACTGAGCAAGGCTTCGGTCGGCGGCTGATCCAGTTGCCAGGTCAACTGCTGGCACGCCGGATCCCGCGCGAACAGCCAGTAACAGGCCGCCCATAACGCCTGCCCGGGCGGCAGCGCAAAGCGCTCATCGATCTGGATCGGACCCTTGACCTCCCGATCAAGGCGCAGGCGGATCAGCGGTTGCCCATCCAGGCTAAGGCTCAGACGGCTTTCAGTTGCATCAGCGATCAGTTGACTGCCCGAAGGCAAGGCCAGGGCAGTCAGGTCATTCAGATTGGACATGGGTCGGGCTCACGATAATCGTCGACAGTTCAACGATGTGACGTGAGCCGAAAGGGGAAATTTAGGCTTTGCGGAAAATCAGTGCCTCAGCGATGAGGCACTGGCACTACCGCAATTTTGTAGGGATCGAAAATCTTCAGCATCTCGCCATTGTCGCGCAGGCCTTGCAGCAGTCCGGCAAACGCAGGGCCGGTAATGGGCGCCGTCGGACGAAGAATCGCGTAATGGTGATAAACCTGATCAATGCGCTGCGACACCAACAACTCGTCGCGCACCTTCTCGTTACGCAGCAGGTAATCGCTCAGGTACGAGCGGGTCACCAGGGCAATATCCGCACGCGAGCGCAGCACCATCAGCAAGTTGCTGTCGTGGGAATAGGTCAGCGTGGCGTTGAAATTCTGCGCGAGGAATTTTGGGTCGGCGTTGAAGTTGGCGAATTCGTAGTGATAACCGCTGAACAGTGCCAGACGCTTGCCGGTCAGGTCGGCAAAATAGTTCTGCTGACGACCGTCTTCGCGTTGCGCGACGAAAATCTCCGCGTCCTCAAGGCCCATGTCGACATCCGTGTGGGGAATTTCCTTCCAGCCCCAATCGGGATTCTCGAAAATCGCCATGTCGATCCGGCCCTGCTTGAAATCCCCGAAACGCCGGGGAATCGAGGTCGGCACCAGGACGAACTGATAGTCGCTTTGCAGGCGATTGAGAGCCTCGACCAATTGCGGCAAGAGGCCTGTATCGGCACCGTTTTCCGGACGAATGGTATAGGGCGGAAAATGCGCCGCGCCGACCCGAACCAATTGCGCTGCCTGAGCGGGCAATACCCAAAATGCAGCCAGCGCTGCGAGCATCAATCCCGCGGCCGTCCGAATTGGCAAAGACTTCAAAACACCCCACTCCCCGAAAAAATACCGATCAATGCATTCAAGCTAGGCGGTTTCGCCCAGTTAGCCAGTTTCCCGGCCGGATAGAAAGTGCTTCAACGCTCTTCGAGGACCAGAATCAACGCCTCATCGGCCAGCTGATCAAGGCTCAAACTGCCGCCAGCACGGAACCAGGTGGTCGTCCATGACAGTGCGCCGGTGAGGAAACGTCGGGTAATAAATACATCGCCACGTATAAACCCGGCGTCCTTGGCTTCACCCAGCACTTGCAGCCAGATGTCTTCGTAAACATCGCGCAACGCCAGCACTTTGGCCTGGCCCTCATCGGACAGCGAGCGCCATTCGTAGACCAGCACCGCCATGGCTTCACCGCTGCCGCCCATGATCGACTGCAATTCGCAGCGGATCAGCGCCAGCACGCGCTCGCGCACATCAGCTGCATCGGCGAGTGCTGCACGCATCAACGCAGTGTTGTAGCGGATGGTTTCCTCCATCACCGCGCGGAGGATTTCATCCTTGCTTTTGAAGTGATGAAAAATGCTTCCCGACTGGATGCCGACCGCTCCGGCCAGGTCGCGCACCGTAGTGCGTTCGTAGCCTTTGTTGCGGAACAGGTGAGCCGCCACTTGCAGCAATTTGCCGCGGGCGCTGTCCGGGTCGGTCAACTGGCCTTCGTCGACCAAATCGCGCATGACCCTCAGGGCTTTTTGCTCGTCCACCCGTTCTCTCCTACAGTCGATCAGTCTGTTGCCCCCTGAAACCGCAGGGTTGCGCGCAATTTAAGCCGCCAGCAGCAACCAAGCAAGCGCTTGGGCAGAAGATAGCTTCAACTGTTTACAAACCAAGCGCTTGCTTGGTAGCCTCCAGACACTTCTGTCGCAGGTTGCTGAGTCGGAGATAAAAATGCCCACCACCGTCCGTATCGGATGTGCCAGTGCCTTCTGGGGAGACACGTCGACCGCCGCCGCGCAGTTAGTGGAAGGTGGCAAGCTCGACTATCTGGTGTTCGATTACCTGGCCGAGATCACCATGTCGCTCATGGCCGGCGCACGCATGAAGGATCCGCAGGCGGGGTTTGCCGGCGACTTCATCGAAGTGCTCACGCCTCTGTTGCCGCAGTTGGCCGAGCAGAACATCCGCGTCATCAGCAATGCCGGCGGGGTCAATCCACAAGCCTGCGCCGCCGCCCTGCAAGCAGCCTGCGACAAGGCCGGCATCCCACTGAAAATCGCCGTGTTGCTTGGCGATGACCTGCAACCACAATTCAAGCAACTCAGCGGCATCACCGAAATGTTCAGCGGCGCCCCGCTGCCGCCGGTATGCGTATCGACCAACGCCTACCTTGGCGCGCCGGGCATTGTCGAAGCCTTGCGCCTGGGCGCCGATATCGTCATCACCGGGCGCGTGGTCGACAGCGCCGTGGTCAGCGCCGCGCTGGTGCATGAGTTCGGCTGGTCGTGGAACGACTACGACAAACTCGCCCAGGCCGCGCTGGCCGGGCACATCATCGAGTGCGGCGCGCAATGCACCGGCGGCAATTTCACCGATTGGCGCAACGTGCCGGATTACGAACACATCGGCTTTCCCATCGTCGAGGTCAGTGCTGACGGCCAATTCATTGTCAGCAAACCCGAAGACTCTGGCGGCCTGGTTACGCCACTGACCGTCGGCGAGCAGATGCTGTATGAAATCGGCGATCCACAGGCATATCTGTTGCCTGACGTGGTCTGCGATTTCACTCACGTCAAACTCCAGCAACAAGGCAAAAACCTCGTTCACGTCCACGGCGCCAAAGGCCTGCCACCCAGTGATAAATACAAGGTCAGCGCCACCTATCCGGATGGCTTTCGCTGCACCGCCAGTTGTCTGATCGCCGGCATCGATGCGGTGGAAAAGGCGCAACGCGTCAGTCAGGCGATCATCGCCAAAACCGCAGAGATGTTCAGCCTGCGCGGCTGGGCGCCCTACAGCGAAACCAACATCGAGCTGCTCGGCAGCGAAGCCACCTACGGCCCCCACGGCCAGCGCCGCGACAGCCGTGAAGTGGTGATCAAACTCGCCGTGCGCCACCCGAGCAAACAGGCACTGATTATGTTTTCCCGAGAAATCGCCCAGGCCGCGACCGGCATGGCGCCGGGGCTGACCGGCATCGTTGGCGGACGACCAACCGTGTATCCGCTGATTCGCCTGTTTTCATTCCTGATCGATAAGAGTGCCTGCACCTTGCAGATTGATCTGGCTGGCATTCGCCATCCATGTGCCCTGCCTTCATTGGCGGCGCTCGACAGCGAAGATTTGCCGATTGCCCAGCAACCGCCGAAACCTCAGGGCCGCGCCGATGCCAGTGTGGCGTTGGTGAAACTGGCCGTGGCGCGCTCCGGCGACAAAGGCAATCACAGCAACATCGGCGTCATGCCGCGCAAGCCCGAATACCTGCCGTGGATCGCTGAAGCGCTGACCCCGGCCGTCATCGTCGACTGGATGAGTCATGTGCTCGACCCGATCCACGGCCGGGTCGAACGCTGGTATCTGCCCGGCTCCCACAGCCTGAATTTTCTCTTGGAAAACGCGCTTGGCGGGGGTGGCGTGGCGAGTCTGCGCATCGACCCGCAAGGCAAAGCCTTCGCCCAACAACTGTTGGAAATCCAGATCCCGGTGCCGCAGAGCATCGCCGAACAGCTCGACTAGAGGATGGTTTGCATGGCTTACGCGTCGATTTTCAACGCCGATCTGTTCAGCGGCCAGACCATCATCGTCACCGGCGGCGGCAGCGGCATCGGCCGTTGCACCGCGCATGAACTGGCAGCCCTCGGCGCCAATGTGCTGCTGGTCGGGCGCAAACCGGAAAAACTGCAAAAGGTCGCTGCCGAAATCGCCGAGGACGGCGGCCGCGCGCACTGGAAGGCTTGCGATATCCGTGATGAAGAAGCGGTGAAGCAATTGGTGAAAGAATTGATCGCCGAGCACGGGCCGATTCACGGTCTGGTCAACAATGCCGGAGGCCAATACCCGTCGCCATTGGCTTCGATCAATCAGAAAGGTTTCGAAACCGTACTGCGCACCAATCTGGTCGGCGGATTTCTGATGGCGCGGGAAGTGTTCAACCAGTCGATGAGCAAACACGGCGGCAACATCGTCAATATGCTCGCCGACATGTGGGGCGGCATGCCCGGCATGGGCCACTCCGGCGCGGCGCGTTCGGGCATGGACAACTTCACCAAAACCGCCGCGTTCGAATGGGGTTATGCCGGCGTGCGGGTCAACGCGGTGGCGCCGGGCTGGATCGCGTCGAGCGGCATGGACACTTACGAAGGCGCGTTCAAAGCGGTGATTCCAACCCTGCGTGAACATGTACCGCTCAAACGCATCGGCACCGAGTCGGAAGTCAGCGCCGCGATTGTGTTTCTGCTCAGCCCGGCGGCAGCGTTCATCAGTGGCAGCACCTTGAAAATCGATGGCGCAGCCAGTCTCGGCAGTCGTGCATGGCCGTTGCACAAGGCCACGCACAGCCAATCATTCAACGGTTTTCACCGAGCGTACTTGCCGGATGTGCTCAAGGACAAGGAGTAAGCCATGCCGCAGATCCAGTCCCTACTCGACCCGCACAGCGAGGCTTTCGCCCGCAATCGTACGGCCATGCTCGCGGCCATCGAGCAAGTCCAGCAACTCGAACAAAACCTGCTGAACAAAGCCGCCGAAGCCAAGGCGAAATTCGACAAGCGCGGGCAATTACTGCCGCGCGAACGCCTGAACCTGTTGCTCGATCCCGGCGCGCCGTTCCTCGAACTGGCTAGCCTCGCCGGCTACAAATTGCATGACGACAAGGATGGTAGTTCGGCCGGTGGCGGGCTGATCGCCGGTATCGGTTACGTCTGCGGCATCCGCGCGATGATCGTGGCGAACAACAGCGCGATCAAGGGCGGCACGATCTCGCCCAGCGGCCTGAAAAAATCCCTGCGCCTGCAACAGATCGCTCAGGAAAACAAACTCCCGGTGATCACCCTCGCCGAGAGCGGTGGCGCCAACCTCAATTACGCGGCGGAGATTTTCGTCGAAGGCGCGCGCAGTTTTGCCAATCAGGCGCGGATGTCAGCAATGGGCTTGCCGCAGATCACGGTGGTACACGGCTCGGCCACGGCGGGCGGCGCTTATCAGCCGGGATTGTCGGATTACGTGGTGGTGGTGCGCGGCAAGGCCAAGTTGTTTTTGGCCGGCCCGCCGCTGCTCAAAGCCGCGACCGGCGAAGTCGCCACCGATGAAGAACTGGGCGGCGCAGAGATGCACGCGCAGGTCGCCGGGACGGCTGAATACCTTGCGGAAAACGATGCCGACGGCGTGCGCCAGGTGCGTGAAATCCTCCGTATGCTGCCATGGAATGAGCAGCTGCCGTGGCTGCCGGAGCCGCAATACAAAGAGCCGCTCTACCCGATCGATGAATTGCTCGGGCTGATCCCCGACGATCCGAAAAAACCCTATGACGTGCGCGAAATCATCGCGCGCATTGCCGATGAATCCTGTTTCGTCGAATTCAAGGGCGAGTTCGATCAACAAACCATTTGCGGCCAGTTGAAGATTCAGGGCCGCGCCTGCGGGTTCATCGGCAACAACGGCCCGATCACCCCGAACGGTGCGAGCAAGGCAGCGCAGTTCATCCAGTTGTGCGACCAGAGCCAGACGCCGTTGCTGTTTTTTCACAACACCACCGGTTTCATGGTCGGCACCGAATCCGAGCAGCAAGGCGTGATCAAACACGGCTCGAAACTGATTCAAGCGGTGGCCAATGCAAGGGTGCCTAAACTGACCATCGTCGTCGGCGGTTCCTACGGCGCCGGCAACTATGCGATGTGCGGCCGCGGTCTCGATCCGCGCTTCATCTTCGCCTGGCCGAACAGCCGCACGGCGGTGATGGGCGGCGCGCAGGCCGGCAAAGTGCTGCGCATTGTGACTGAAGCCAAACAGCTCAAGGATGGTTTGACGCCGGACCCGAAAATGCTCGACATGCTCGAACAGGTCACCGCGCAGAAACTCGACAGCCAGTCCACCGCGCTCTACGGCAGCGCCAACCTGTGGGACGACGGGCTGATTGACCCGCGTGACACGCGCACCCTGCTCGGCTATTTGCTCGATATCTGCCACGAAGCCGACATTCGCACGCTGCAACCCAACAGCTTCGGCGTCAGCCGGTTCTGACCGCCACGGATCTTACGGAGAACAATAACAATGATCTTCACCCCGGAACACGAAGCCCTGCGCCGTACCGTCCGCCAGTTCGTCGAGCACGAGATCAATCCGCACGTCGATGAATGGGAAAAGGCCGGGCGCTTTCCCATTCACGAAATTTTCCGCAAGGCTGGCGACCTCGGTTTGCTGGGCATTTCCAAACCGGAAAAATTCGGCGGCATGGGCCTCGACTACAGCTATTCGATTGTCGCCGCCGAAGAGTTCGGCACCATCCATTGCGGCGGCATTCCGATGTCGATCGGCGTGCAGACCGACATGTGTACACCCGCCCTCGCCCGCTTCGGCTCCGATGAACTGCGCGACGAGTTCCTGCGTCCGGCGATCACTGGCGAACAGGTCGGCTGTATCGGTGTTTCCGAAGTCGGTGCCGGCTCTGATGTCGCCGGGCTGAAAACCACCGCGCGCAAGGATGGCGACGACTATGTGATCAACGGCAGCAAGATGTGGATCACCAACTCGCCGAGTGCCGACTTCATCTGCCTGCTGGCCAATACTTCGGACGACAAGCCACACATCAACAAGTCGCTGATCATGGTGCCGATGAACACGCCGGGGATCAGTCTCAGCTCGCACCTGGACAAGCTCGGCATGCGCAGTTCGGAAACCGCCCAGGTGTTTTTCGACGACGTGCGCGTGCCGCAGCGCAATCGCATCGGCCATGAAGGCGCCGGGTTCATGATGCAGATGCTGCAGTTTCAGGAGGAACGTCTGTTCGGCGCGGCGAACATGATCAAGGGCCTGGAATATTGCGTCGACAGCACCATCGAGTACTGCAAGGAGCGCAAGACCTTCGGCAATCCGCTGATCGACAATCAGGTCATTCACTTCCGCCTCGCCGAATTGCAGACCGAAATCGAATGCCTGCGCGCGCTGGTCTATCAGGCCACCGAGCAATATGTAAAAGGCCAGGACGTCACGCGGCTGGCGTCAATGGCCAAGCTCAAGGCCGGGCGCCTCGGCCGCGAGGTCAGCGACAGCTGCCTGCAATATTGGGGTGGCATGGGCTTCATGTGGGACAACCCGGTGGCCCGCGCCTATCGCGATGTACGACTGGTGTCGATTGGCGGCGGCGCTGACGAAATCATGCTGGGGATCATCTGCAAACTGATGGGCATCCTCCCGGGGAAAAAGAATTGAGCAGCCTGCCGGATTGCCAGACGCTGTTGCTGGAACTGCATAGCGGCGTGCTGCACATCACCCTCCATCGGCCGGACAGCCGCAATGCAATGAGCCTGCAGATGGTCAGCGAACTGCGCGCGGTGCTGGCGGCTGTGCGCGATGACCGATCCGTTCGGGCGTTGGTGCTCAGCGGTGCCGGTGGGCATTTTTGTGCCGGTGGCGATATCAAGGACATGGCCAATGCACGCGCTCATGGCACCGAGGCTTACCGCGATCTGAATCGCGCGTTCGGTGCCTTGCTGGAGGAAGCACAGCACGCGCCGCAAGTGCTGATCACTGTGTTGCAAGGTGCGGTGCTTGGCGGCGGTTTCGGGCTGGCCTGTGTCAGCGATATCGCGATTGCCGATCACCAGGCGCAATTCGGCCTGCCGGAAACCAGCCTCGGCTTGCTGCCAGCGCAGATTGCGCCGTTTGTGGTGCAGCGTATCGGCCTGACCGAAACCCGCCGATTGGCGCTGACCGCTGCGCGTTTCGATGGGCATCAGGCGCGGCGTCTGGGGCTGGTGCATTTTGTCGAGCAGGATGCGCAGGCGTTGGCTGAGCGGCTCGATGAGGTGCTGCAACATGTGTTGTGTTGCGCGCCGGAAGCGAATGCGATGACCAAGAAATTGTTGTTGGCGAGTGCCGGTCAGCCGTCTAGCGAATTGCTCGATGAGGCCGCGCAGTGGTTCAGCGAAGCAGTGACTGGCGACGAAGGGATCGAGGGCACCATGGCTTTTGTGCAAAAGCGGAAACCCCGGTGGGCGACCTAAAAGCATCGCTGGCAAGCCAGCTCCCACAGGGGATTTGCGTCGCTCACAAAACCTGTGGGAGCTGGCTTGCCAGCGAAGAGGCCAGCACCTGCGACGCAACTTCCGAGGAGATAGCCCATGCCTGCATTCCAGAAAATCCTGATCGCCAACCGCGGTGAAATCGCTTGCCGCATCCAGCGCACCGCGCAAGCCCTCGGCTATCGCACCGTCGCCGTCTTCAGCGATGCCGACGCCGATGCCTTGCACGTACAAATGGCCGATCAAGCCGTACACATTGGCCCCGCCCCCGTGCAGCATTCGTATCTGAACATCCCGGCGATCCTCGACGCCGCCCGCCGCAGCGGCGCCGACGCCATCCACCCCGGCTACGGTTTTCTCTCGGAAAACGCCGAGTTCGCCCGCGCCTGCGAACAAGCCGGGCTGATCTTCATCGGCCCCAGCGTCGAAGCCATCGAATTGATGGGCAGCAAACGCCGCTCGAAAATCGCCATGCTCGAAGCCGGCGTGCCCTGCATCGCCGGTTATCAGGGAGCCGAACAGGACGATGCGACCCTGCTGCGTGAAGCGGAGCGCATTGGCTATCCGCTGATGATCAAGGCCAGTGCCGGCGGTGGCGGGCGCGGTATGCGCCTGCTGCACAGCGGCGCTGATTTGCCGGCGCAATTACGCACCGCGCGCTCCGAAGCGTTGAACGGTTTTGGCAGCGACGAACTGATTCTTGAACAGGCGTTGATCGAACCACGGCATGTCGAAGTGCAACTGTTCGGAGATCAGCACGGCAACCTGATCTATCTCGGCGAACGCGATTGCTCGATCCAGCGTCGCCATCAGAAAGTCATCGAGGAAGCGCCTTGCCCGGTGATGACCGCCGAACTGCGCCAGGCCATGGGTGAGGCGGCATTGAAGGCCGGGCGCGCAGTGAACTATGTCGGCGCCGGCACCGTGGAGTTTTTGCTCGATGCGCGTGGGCAGTTCTACTTTCTGGAGATGAACACGCGCCTGCAAGTCGAGCATCCGGTGACTGAGTTGATCACCGGTCTGGATCTGGTCGCGTGGCAGTTGCTGGTCGCCGAGGGGCAGCCGTTGCCGCTGACCCAAGACCAGGTCCAGCTCAACGGGCATGCCATGGAAGTGCGGCTTTACGCCGAAGATCCCGCGCAAGACTTCCTCCCGCAAACCGGTCGAGTAGAAGCCTGGGAGCCGGCGCTGCAGCACGGTGCGCGAATCGATCATGGCTTGCAGGAAGGGCAATTGATCAGCCCGTACTACGACCCGATGCTGGGCAAAGTGATCGCCTTTGGCGCCACCCGCGAAGAAGCCCGGCGCAAACTCTTGCGCGCGGTACAGGACACGGTGTTATTGGGTGTGCAAAGCAATCAGCGCTTGCTGGCCAGCCTGTTGCAACATCCGCAGTTCATCAGTGGCGAATTCAGTACTGCGTTCATTACCCGGCACTTCAGCGAACACCCTTGCTTGCACCGTTCCATTGCGAATGCCGAGGAACTGGCGATTGCAGCGATGCTTTTCTATCAAGCAAGCGCCCTCGCCCACCGAGCGCCGCTCACCGGCTGGCGCAACAATGCCAGTGTGCCGCTGCATTATCGACTCGGGCTTGATGATCAGAACTGGACAGTGCAACTGCTCGCTCACGCGCAAGGCGCCTTCACCGTGCAGGTTGCCGAACGCACGCTCGAGTTAACACTCATCAATCAGGACACGCAGTCGCTGACACTGGAAATCGACGGTTTGCGCCAACGTCACGCGTATCGACTGGATAGCGGACACCTCTGGCTGTGCACACATCCCGGCAGTCTGCGCCTGGAGGATCGAACTCACGCGGTGATCGACAGTCAGACCAGCGTCAGCTCCGGCACCCTGAAAGCCCCAATGGACGGTGCCATCGTCGACGTTCTCGTCAGCGAAGGCAGCCCGGTCAGCAAAGGTCAGTTGCTGGTGGTGCTGGAGGCAATGAAAATGGAGCACCCGCTCAAGGCCGGCATCGACGGCGTGCTCAAGCGGGTGCAGGTCAAGGTCGGCGATCAGGTAAAAAATCGTCAGGTTCTGTTGCAGGTCGAGTAGTCACCCACACACGCTTGCGGGTTTTGACTACGCTCTGAGTTATCAGAACGCGGAAATCAGGAACCCTGCGATGCCTCACTGGCTGGTCATAGATCTGGAAGCCACCACCGATGAGGGTGGCTGGCCGGTCACCGAAATGGAAATTATCGAGATCGGCGCCACCTTGGTCGATCGCGCCGGGCGCGAGCAGGATCACTTCCAGCGCTTCGTCAAACCGACGCGGCGGCCGTTGCTCACGCCATTTTGTCGTGAACTGACACACATTACCCAAGCCAATATCGACTCGGCGCAGCCGTTGAACGAAGTCTGGCCAGCGTTCGAACGCTGGCTCGCGCAACATCAAACGCGCCTCGAAGGCTGGGCCAGTTGGGGCGATTACGACCGCAAGCAATTACTCCAGGAATGGCAGCGTCTGCAAATCGACAGCGGCTTGAGTCGGGTGCCGCACATGAACCTCAAACAACGCTTCGCCAAGGCCCGTCGCCTGGAACGGCCACTGGGGCTCAACGGTGCACTGCAACTGGCTGGCATGCAGTTCATCGGTCAGCAGCACCGGGCACTGGAGGATGCGCGCAACACTGCGCGGCTGTTGCCACTGGTATTGCCACTCTAGGGTCAATTCGAGAACTCAGCGGACAGACGCCGGGCAGGTGACGGCGCCAAACGCCTTGTGCATACTGGCCGCCTCCAATTTTTAACCCTTTTCGAGGAATCGCCCATGTTTAAAGTCAACGAGTACTTCGACGGCACCGTCAAGTCGATCGCCTTTGGCACCGCTGAAGGTCCGGCGACCATCGGCGTCATGGCCCCGGGCGAATACGAATTCGGCACCGCTCAGCGTGAAATCATGCATGTGGTGTCGGGCGCACTGACCGTCAAACTGCCCGACAGCAGCGACTGGGAAACCTTCGCCGCCGGCAGCCAGTTCAACGTCCCGGCCAACAGCAAGTTCCAGCTGAAGGTTGCGGTCGACACCGCTTACCTGTGCGAATACCGCGGCTAAAGTAGCGGTTTCACTGCACCAACAAAAATGCCCGTGTCCAAGGACACGGGCATTTTTCGTTGCAGTGACGGCTTATTCGAGAATCTCCACCGGCATACCGACTTCGAGTCGGCCATTGCTGTCGTTGACCAGATTCTGCCCGAACATCGCGCCATCGGCTTCGGCGCGATACTTCTGCAAGGTTGCCAGCGGCTCGCGATCGGCACTGCGCTCACCGGTTTGCGGGTCGATCGTGGTGAGAATGCAGCGCGAACACGGCTTGACCACACGGAACTCGACGTCGCCAATGCGAATGCGCTTCCAATTGTCTTCGGCGTAAGCCTCACTGCCTTCGATCACCAGATTCGGCCGAAAGCGCAGCATTTCCAGCGGACGACCGACTCTGTCCGAGAGATCCCGCAGGGACGCTTCGCCGATCAACAGCAGGGGAAATCCGTCGGCGAATGCGACCTGATCATCATCCTTGCCGAAACCTGCCTGAGTCATGCGGGCACGATCCAGCGGCACCTGCACCAGACGGGTCGGCTTGCCGATGAAATCGCTGACCCAGCGCGCTGCTTCTTCACCGGCATCCGGCACGCGCAAGGTGTCGCGCCAGATCGTCACACCGCGCAGTTCGGCGTCATTGTCCGGCAAGGCGATGTCGATGGAGGACTGTTCAGGTGCACTCAGGGTCAGACCGCCCTGCGCATTCCAGAGTGCCGACAACTGACTCATCTTCGCTTCGGCGCGCTGGGTCAGAAAACGGCCGCTGGCTTCATCCACGAGCATCCAGCGTCGGTCGCCATCAAGCCCCAGCTTGTCGAGGTCGACACTTTGCAGCACATCGACCTTGCCGGATTTCAACGGGTAACGATAAAGCGCGCTCAGACGCAGCATGGCCAGCTCCCTGTAGAATAAAAACGCCACCCTATACGAGCTTTATCCGCGAATCAAAGGAGTTTGTGCGCTGCAAATCCTGTGGGAGCAAGCTCGCTCCCACAGGAGGCTGAAGCGTTAGGATCAGGCCGGGACTTCGTCGAGCATCAGGCGCTGGCGCACCACGTCGACCAGTTTGTCCGGCTGGAATTTGGAAAGGAAGTTGTCGCAGCCGACCTTCTTCACCATCGAGTCGTTGAAACTGCCGGACAGCGACGTATGCAACACCACGTACAAGCCACGCAGACGCGGGTCATTGCGAATTTCGGTAGTCAGGCGATAGCCGTCCATTTCCGGCATCTCCGCATCGGTGAAAATCATCAGCAGCTTGTCGGTCATGTTGACGCCGGTATCCGCCCAGCCCTTGAGCATGTTCAACGCCTTCAGGCCATCGCTGGCAATGTGCATTTTCACGCCGAGCTGGCCGAGGGTATCGCGCAATTGCGAAAGCGCCACATTGGAGTCGTCGACCAGCAGCACTTCACGGCCACGGGCGCGCTCCAGCACCGGATCATCAAGCTTGTCGCGCGAGACCTTGGCGTTGTACGGAACGATTTCGGCGAGAACTTTCTCGACGTCGATGATTTCCACCAGTTGATCGTCGACCTTGCTGATCGCGGTCAGGTAATGCTGACGCCCGGCGCTGGTCGGCGGCGGCAGAATGGCTTCCCAGTTCATGTTGACGATGCGATCCACGCCACCAACAAGGAAGGCCTGTACCGAGCGGTTGTACTCGGTGACGATGATGGTGCTGTTCGGACCCGGCACCAATGGACGCATGCCGATCGCCTGCGACAGATCGATCACCGGCAAGGTCTGACCGCGCAGGTTGACCACTCCGCACACAAACGGGTGACGCTGCGGCATCAAGGTCAGTTTCGGCAGTTGCAGCACTTCCTGAACCTTGAACACGTTGATCGCGAACAGCTGACGCCCGGCCAGTCGAAACATGAGAATTTCCAGGCGATTCTCACCCACCAGTTGCGTGCGTTGGTCTACCGTGTCGAGAATGCCGGCCATCAATGACTCCTGGGCTTGTTCTGATGAATTCACTATGTGAGGTTATCGGCGGCAAATGGCAGTTCTTGATTGCCAAACCCGACCCGTCAAAAATGCCACGAACAGGCATTGATGTCACATTAACATCATGCTTTACTGGCCCGGTGATTTTCATCTGCTACATTTTCTGCGGCGCGACCTCGGTTTGCGCGGTAGGTTCCCGTGCCTAAGGGATTCCCCTAGTAACAATCAGGCCCAACCTGATATTCGCAATATCCAATAGCCATTAATGTGACGCCATTCTCATTGCATGAACGGAGTCAGGCTATTGTGTGCGATCGCAATTCAGCGGAAACAAGCCCTCTGGAACCCCTCAGTCTGTGCACCTGCACGTCTGGGCGCGATCTCCCGACGATTCATGACCGTCGCCACACACGGCATTCCCTCATCAGACATGACGTGGTGGAGATAAGCATGCCAATGGACCGCAAAGAGTGGGCAGAACGCTTCCCCGAGTTCCTTGCCGAGGCCGAAAAACTCTTGGCCAAGTCCGAAGAATGCCTCAGCCATTTGCAACTGATCAGCAATGACAAGGACGCCATCGAGTGCATGCTCGGTACCCTCCTCAAACTTGCACGCCGGGCTGAAGCCCTGGCGCTGGAGGCGATCTCCGAATTCTCGCTGCACATTTACAGCCTGCTAAACCTGCCCCAGGATCGTATCGACCTGCACGAACAGGCTCTGCAAGCGTTGCAGGATTGCTTCACGCTGATGGCCTGGCAACTTGAACTGATCGATCAGAAGACCGGGCAACTGAGTCTGGATGAAAGCGAACAGGCCTCGCTGATCGAAGCATTCGCCTTTCAGGTCGGCCAAAGCCAGCTTCAGTCGACACTGGCGGGCAAACGTTTGCCCCAACGGCCCTATTCCGGGCAAGCCTGATCATCACTCTGAACACGTGCAGGCTGACGGGACGTGAATGTCGTAATTGAAATAGTTCATACCTGCCAGCGACAAGTCGAATTAAATATTCATCTCTGACAGACGCAAATGTTTCCTGCCAGCCTAAGGGTTTGCCTGTGTGTTAAGAAGCACAACTTCGGGCAACACCGACCTCTATCGAAGACAATAAACCGTCTATTTTCCATTATGGAACTTACGTCCAATATCACGTATTTCCTGACTCAATGGACATATATAGCGAGCGCGACCAACGGTATCTTAAGTGGTATTATGCCGCCCATTAGTTGCTTTCGAATTAATGGCATAGTGATTTCAGAGAGAGCCATCCGTTGAAGTTGGCGGTCAATGCGTTCAGCGAACCGCGTTGAAATCAATAACATAAGTGACAGCATTTTCAGACAGAGACCCGCCAGCCTCCGGCCGGTCTGCCCGCAGCGAACATCCATTGGCTCCATCCGTTATGTACGCCAGCCTCAAGTCAATCACCACATGGCCACCCTCCCGGGAAAATGCACGCCGGTTCACCCTCATACTGTGTATCGCGGCAACGCTCGGCAGTCTGCTGACCTATGGTCTGTCGACACCACTCAGCCTGGGTTTGCTACTGCTCGACATGGCCGCCACCGCGTGCGTCTGGGTGCAATATCGGCTGTCACGCAAATCGATCAAGTTCCAGCCACAAGAACTCGCTGACCGCCTGCTGGAAGTCCAGGAAAACGAACGCCATCGCCTCAGCCGCGAACTCCATGACGATATCGGCCAGTTGCTGACGGCTGCCAAACTGCAAAGCGAGTGGCTCAAGCGGCGCATGCCGGATGACTTGCAGGAACAGTGCACGGCGTTGTGCGACACCCTGGAAGAAACCCTCAACAAGGTGCGCGACGTTTCAGCGATTCTCAATCCACGCCAGTTGACCAGCCTGGGACTTGAAGCCAGCCTGCGCGCGCATCTGCTCAAGACATTGACCAACACCAGCGTGCACTGGAGCCTCGATTGCCAGCAGCGCCTTAACGGTATTCCGGAAGAAATGGCGGTCGCCGCCTTTCGCATCACCCAAGAGGCTGTTACCAATATCCTGCGTCACGCCCAGGCGAAAAACCTGGTGATACGCGTGCAACGTCTGCCCAAAGGTCTGACGCTGCTGATCAGCGATGATGGCCAGGGGTTCGCTCCGGCTGCCAATCCGGGTCGAGAAGGACAACGAGGCATGGCCGGGATGGCCGAACGTATCGAGCAACTGGGTGGCACCCTGAACGTCATCAGCGAGCCGGGCAAAGGCACCCAAATCGAAGCACTCTTCCCCTGGGCGCCTCGCGCACTCGAGCGGGCCAGTACGAATAAGGTTATGCGTTGACTTGCAACTTACTTCTGGTGGATGACCACTCGCTGATCAGGGCCGGCGTGCGCGCTCTGGTACTGGATATTCCCGGTTACGCGGTGATTGGCGAGGCCAATGACGGTTCGCAACTGCTCGAAATGGTCGAGCAACTGAGTCCGGATATCGTGTTGCTGGATATCTCCATGAAAGAAACCGGTGGCCTCGAAGCGCTGCAACGGCTCAAACGAGTACGCCCGCAGAGCAAGGTGCTGATCCTGTCGATGCATACCGATCCGGCGCTGATCATGCAGGCACTGGAATCCGGCGCCCACGGCTATCTGCTCAAAGACACCACGGCCACCGAACTCGAACATGCACTGGAAGCCTTGCGCAACAACGAGCGCTACCTGAGCCCAGCCATCGCCCACACAGTGATCAATCAGGCCCTGACCCGTAATCAGAAGCAGCAGCCGGAAATCGCCGACTCGCACAATCTGACCGCGCGCCAACTGGAAATCCTGCGCTTGATCGTGCGGGGCAAATCCACCCGGGAAATCGCCAATGGCCTCGGGCTGAGCATCAAAACTGTCGAAACCCACCGTTCACAGATCATGAAGCGCCTGCAAATCTACGACGTGGCGGGCCTGGTTCTGTTCGCCGTGCGCGAACAGATCATCAGTCTGGACGACTGACCGATCTGGCGCCGCTCAACAATGGAGAATGCTCCGGCAAATGCACGCGCAACGCTGCCGGACGCGCTTCGAATCGCAAGCTGTCACCTTCCAGTGGTTCGCCATCCAGATTGATGCAGAGCCCCTCGGCCACTTTGATTTCGACCCATGGCAAACGGGCTCGGACAAACATGTTATCGATGCCGAAACCATCGCTGAGCAGCGTCTTCAACGTGCCCACCAGCTCCTGTGGCGCCGGCAGGATGCTGATATCCAGCAAACCGTCATCGGCCAGCGCTTCCGGGCACAATACGTGCCCGCCACCAGCCTGACGGCCATTGCCGATACCCAGCGCGAGCATTTCGCCGCTCCAGTGAAAGTCCGGCCCCTGAAGTTCGCCATAAGCGGCATGCAGCTCGCTGAATCGTGACAAACCGGTAAACAGATAAGCCGCACCACCGAGTACCTTTTTCAAGTCCTCGGACGTATTGGCCGTGACCTGACTGCCGAACCCCCCGGTGGCCATATTGAGGAAAATCTGCCCACCGACCTCGCCCAGATCGATGTCGCGCGGCGGCACATCAAGCAGCTCAAGTGCCTCGGCAGGCTCCAGTGGCACACCGGCGGCGCGGGAAAAATCGTTAGCGGTACCCAGGGGTAAAAGCACCAGGCTGGCTTTGCCCGGATGCGCCGCGAGCGCTTCGGCAATGTCGCGCAAGGTGCCGTCGCCACCGCCGGCAATGATCTTCGTGTAGCCGTCCGCCAAAGCCTGCTCCACCCAACGCTGAGCATCCCCTGCCTCCCAGGTCAGTCGCACGGCCAGTTCCCAGCCTTGTTTGCGTTTGTCCTCGACGGCGGTGCGAACCGCCTCGTTGAGTGCCTGCTTGCCATGCAGAATCAATAGCGCCCGGCGTTCACTCATCACGTCACTCCCAGAATCGAATCGGTTCGAGACATCTTGACCGCTGCGGCACGCAAAAAAGCCATCAGCCCCCTAATTAATTCAACCTTCTGGCGCGGGCGTCCTACACAGCCGTATTTTTTCCTACAAAACATGCGGAATCGGCTTAATTGACCCGGTCCGAACATTGGGTCACCGTGTGCTCGCGGTATCGATCTTCAATCCAACACACAAGGACGTGCATGTAATGAGTGGATACACCCCCAGGGTTCTTGTCAGTTCAAGAGCTGGAAAAGTTTGCAAACAAACATTTGAAACAACCGGTGGATGCTTCCATGCCAAGTCATGAAGCCAGAATGCCAGTGAGTCCGGTTGCCCCCCTCGTCGAAAGTCGCGCGAATCACAAATCTGATTTCAAAAGCAGCGCCAGAACCACTGGAGA
Source organism: Pseudomonas chlororaphis (assembly GCF_000783395.1). Taxonomy (GTDB): domain Bacteria; phylum Pseudomonadota; class Gammaproteobacteria; order Pseudomonadales; family Pseudomonadaceae; genus Aquipseudomonas; species Aquipseudomonas chlororaphis_H. The sequence goes on from NZ_JSFK01000016.1 coordinate 67,890, forward strand.
AGTTGATATGGAACCCCGAGTGACCGAGCTGGAAACCCATCTCAAATACCTTCGGCGGGACATGGACGAAGTTCGCGGTGATGTCAGAACGATCAAACACCGGCTCGCCTACTCGGCGGGTGCAACAGCGGTAGTGCTGGGTCTGCTGGGTTGGGTGGCCAATAGCCGATTCGACCAGCTTGTGACATTGATCAGCAATTAAGTGAATGAGTCATTGCAGGCGCCGCCTGAGTCAGGCGACGCCTGCATTTGCACGACAGTGATCAGCCCAGCAGGTCACTCAGCGGAATGAAGACCACGGGGTCCCCTGCACTGAGCGTGCGACCTTCCAGCACTTCGACCAATCCATCTGCCCACGCCGCGCTACGTAGCACGCCTGAGCTCTGGTTGCGGTAAACAGTCGCTCGTCCTTGCTCAAGACGGCCCCGCAGGTACTCACGCCTGTTACCTGCCACCGGCCAGTCAAAACCAGCAGTTACGGTGAACTTCAGCGGCTCGACGTCCCGCACGCCCTGCCGGCGCAACAGGTAAGGCCGAGTGAGCAGCGCAAAGGTCACCAATGTCGACGCCGGATTACCTGGCAAGCCAATGACCGGCACGTTGCGGAAATGGCCAAACGTCAGCGGTTTACCGGGTTTGATCGCCAGTTTCCACAGGGCAAGCTCGCCCTCTTCTCGCAAAGCGATACCGAGAAAATCCGCCTCACCCACCGACACGCCACCGGTGGAAAGAATCAGATCAACATCCTGCAATTCACCCAGACGGGCGCGGGTAGTGGCCAGATTATCCGGAAGAATACCGGCATCGATCACCTCACAGCCCAGACGTTGCAGCCAACTGCACAGCAATACCCGATTACTGTTGTATATCTGACCCGGCCCCAATGCTTGTCCCGGTTCGACCAATTCATCGCCGGTGGAAATCACTGCCACGCGAACTTGGCGCACCACCTTCAACCCGGCGCAGCCCAACGATGCGGCCAGCCCCTGCTCTATCGGACCCAAGCGGGTTCCGGCAGGCAGGATCAGCTCACCGACGGTGGTTTCCTGGCCTTGCGGGCGTATGTTCTGCCCGACTTTCATCGGTTCGAGAAAGCGCACCTTTTCATCGGTCTGAACCTCTGCGTTTTCCTGCATTTCCACGCAGTCAGCGCCAGCCGGCACCGGAGCGCCGGTAAAAATCCGTGCACAGGTGCCCGGTTTCAAAGGCTCCGGGGATTGCCCGGCGAACACTTTCTGACTGACCGGCATGGGTTCGCCAGTCCAGTCCGCCAGGTTCAACGCATATCCGTCCATGGCACTGTTAGGCCAGGGCGGCAAATCCAGCGTCGAAATCAGGTCTTCACTCAGCACACGCCCCTGAACCTGAGCCAGCGGCAAGTATTCATGCTCGGCAATTGGCGAGGCTTCGGCCATCTCGAGCAGACGCGCCAGTGCCACCTCGACCGGCATCAGTGTCCCGGTCTTGCCCGGCTTACCCACGGGATTCACAAGGCGCCGCCTGCTTCAAATGAGTCACGAAATTGCACGGGCGATGACGAGCGTCCAACTGCTCGCCCAGAATGCCATCCCAACCGGTACGTACAGCATTGGTCGAACCCGGCAAGCAGCAGACCAGCGTGCCATTGGCCAGACCGGCCAGCGCACGGGACTGCACCGTGGAGGTGCCGATATCGGCTACCGAAATCTGCCGGAACAACTCACCAAACCCGTCGACCTGTTTGTCGAGCAGGCAGGCAACCGCTTCGGGTGTGCTGTCGCGGCCGGTAAAACCTGTACCGCCGGTGATCAGCACGACTTGCACGACATCGTCGGCAATCCAGGTGGCGACTTGCGCGCGAATTTTGTAGAGGTCATCTTTGAGCAAGACCCGCTGCGCCAGAAAATGGCCCGCCGCCGTCAAGCGGTCGACAAAGACCTGACCTGAGGTGTCGGTTTCCAGGGTGCGGGTGTCACTGACTGTCAGCACCGCAATATTGAGCGGCACGAAAGGTACATCAGCCTTGGCTTTCATAGGCTCGTCCAGTTGTAGGAGAAACAGCCCGGTGTTATATCACAGCGCCTCATTTTTTCGCCGCCCCTCTGGAGAGCTGCCATGACCCTGAATACGCAATTGCCACCCTGCTCCATTCTGCTCCTGGCAGGCGGACGCGGCCAACGCATGGGCGGTCAGGACAAAGGATTGGTGGAGTGGCTGGGTGAGCCGTTGATTGCACATTTGCAGCGCAAGGTTCGTGCACTGACTGACGATCTGATCATTTCGTGCAACCGCAATCGCGAGCGTTACGCGCCATTCGCCGATCAATTGGTCATCGATGACGAGGGCGATTTCCCTGGGCCATTGGCCGGCATTCGCGCCGGCCTGAAAGCGGCGCGCCACACGCACCTGCTGGTCTTGCCCTGTGATGTCCCGCGAATTGACGCAGCGTTACTGCAAAGCATGCGCGAGACGGCCAATCACAATCCTGAAAAACCTTTAATGTTGCGCCATGACGGGCATTGGGAACCGTTACTGTGTGTGATTCCGGTGGCTTTGCTAGACGCCTTCGAAAACGCCTGGAACGCCGGTGAACGCAGCCCCGGCCGGGTCATGCGCAATCTCGGCGCCACTGCCCTGGAGTGCCCGGACAACGACCCGCGACTGGCCAACCTCAACACCCCCGAACTGTTAAATTCCCACAACACTGTGTCAGACTGACAGCATTCAAGGAACTCTCACGCCTTGTATACGTCTCAAGCTCAGTAACCAAAAGAATTCCCATTCGGAGACACACCCATGACTCAACGGACCCTCGCCACTTTCATGCTCGCACTGGGCCTGGCCACCCTCGCCGGTTGCTCGTCGCCTACAGTGATCACCTTGAATGACGGTCGCGAAATCCAGGCCGTCGACACCCCGAAATACGATGACGATTCGGGCTTCTACGAGTTCAAACAGCTGGACGGCAAAGAAACCCGCATCAACAAGGATCAGGTTCGTACCGTTAAAGAGCTGTAAGCTTTGGGTCGACACCGGATACATAAAAGCCCGCATTAATGCGGGCTTTTTCATGGGCGCAGAAAAATCGGTTTCGGTGTCACCACTGCAGCGTGATCCGGCTCTCGAACTCGCGCTCGTCACCGGTCACCGGGTCGATAAACCGTAGACCTTGCGCCAGTAGCTTCAGCGGATTGGCATAGTCATCCTCGACGTCTTTCAACACATCCGGATAAAACGGATCGTTGCAGATGCTAGCGCCCAATGCAGTCATGTGAACGCGCAGTTGATGCTTCTTGCCGGTCACCGGGAACAAGCCATAACGCCACAGTTCGCCATGCTTTTCCCGAACCTCCACCGCCGTTTCGGTATTGCTGGCACCCGCGCCTTCCTGCATGCGGAAAAACGGTTCGCCATTCACCAGACGGCTTTTGTGCACCAGCGGAAAATTCAGATCTGGCAGCGCCGGGGCGATGGCTTCATAGCGCTTGTCGATCTGCCGCGTAGGGAACAGCGACTGATAGGCCGACCGGGTTTGCGGATTGGCCGAGAAAATCACCAGCCCCGCCGTGTGCCGGTCGATGCGGTGCAGTGGCACCAGGTGCGGATTGTCCAGGCGACGAATCAGCCTGCGCAACAAGGTTTGCTCAACGTATTCGCCGGCGGGCGTCACCGGCAGAAAGTGCGGTTTGTCAGCCACCACCAGATGTTCGTCCGCATACAGAATCGACTCGACCACCGGGATCGGCTTCTCGTCCGGCACTTCGCGAAAATAATGAATCCGCAAGCCTTCCTTGTAAGCCAGATCCACTGAGATCGGCTGGCCATGGCCATCCAGCACCCGTCCCCGGGCGATCCGGTCCAGCCATTGTTCGCGGTCAATCGCGCGGAAATGCTCGCACAGGCAATCGAGTACGGTCAGCCAGGCACCGGGCGGCAGATAAAGCGTGCTCGCCTGATTCTGAGCGGCAGAGAATGTAGATGTGGACATACGAGATTCGGACCCTCAATACAGCTCGGTATTATCCAACACTGAGGGAGACGAACCTAGCGCAGAATGCTCAGGCCGGGATCGACTTGAGCGCTGCAGCTTCTGTGAACTCCTTGAGCCAGCGCAGCACATCGACTGCCTCCCAGCGGCCCGGGTCATACAGGGCGTAGAGCAAGCCCTGATAACCGACCACATCCAGTTGTTTATGGTAACCGGCACGCTGAAACAAGGCCTCGATTTCGGCAAAGCACGTATTGAAATGCAGTTTGTTGAACGGCGTCTTGCCTTCCGTGACCAACCCGTCCAGGCGCAATTCGAGAACGGCCTCGCGCACCACGTCAACCGACATCCGGTTTACGCTGTTCTTCAACTGTTCGACATTGACCACGGTTCATCCCTCTGACGCATTTACTGTATGAACATACAGTAACCGAACAATCCGCAAAATGCCAAGAAATGGATGGCAGCGGCGACCGGCGGGATAAACCGGAAAAGCGGATTAACGCAGAAATGCTACGACTTCATCAGCGCTGAATGGCCAGTCCAGCTCAGCCCCAGTGTCGATGCGGCGCAATACCGGAATACGCAGGCTGTACGCCGCATACCAAGACTCATCCTCAGCAATATCGACCAGTTCAACCAGCAAGCCATGCTCGACAAAAGGCATCAGCTCAGCCTCAGCGACTTCACACAGATGACACCCCAAGGTGCCGAACAGCTGACATTCAGGAGGCATGAGCGCTCAACCAGAAAATGAGTGGGCCTATTCTAAGCCGCACCTGGAAACCCGTCGAGCCGCCACCGCCCAAAGGCTCCAGCGCCTGGGCAAGAACTCACAGGCAAAACCCTGACGCACATCAGTCCGCAGAAAAACCATTTACGCGATCCTCCCGGTCTTTTTGCCTCTACGCTTGAAAAGCCTGAATCTGACATCGGAGTGTCCAGTGTTTGCCAATCTGTTGATTATCCTCGCCTCGTCCCTCGTGGTGATTGCCCTGTTCCGGCGCCTGCGGTTGCCGCCGGTGCTGGGTTATCTGTGCGTGGGATTGCTGGTGGGGCCGAGCGCATTCGACTGGGTCAACGAGAGCGAACACCTGCCTGATGTGGCCGAATTGGGCGTGGTGTTTCTGTTGTTTTCACTGGGTTTGGAGTTTTCCCTGTCGAAGATGATCGCTCTGCGTCAGGTGGTTTTTCGTCTCGGCAGCCAGCAAGTGCTGATCAGCACGGCGCTGCTCGGTTTGTTGCTGATGCTGCTGGGCATGCCGATGACGCCAGCGCTGTTGCTCGGCGCCGGGCTTTCGTTGTCATCCACAGCGATCGTGACCAAAGAACTGGGCAGCCTCGGTGAGGTGTTCAGCAGCCACGGGCAGAATGCCGTTGGCGTGTTGCTGTTTCAGGACGTGATCGCGGTGTTGCTGTTGACGCTGGTTCCCGTGTTCGCCGGTAGCAGCGAGCAAGTCTGGTACTGGGCGCTGCCACTGACGTTGGCAAAAACCGTGGTGCTGTTTGTCGGTCTGCTGCTGGCCAGTCGCTGGTTACTGCCGCGGCTGTTCCATGAAGTGGCCGCGTCACGCTCGGCAGAATTGTTTGTGCTGCTGGCGCTGGTGATTGTGCTGTTGACCGCGTGGCTGACTCACCTGCTGGGCCTGTCCCCTGCCCTCGGTGCATTTCTGGCCGGCATGTTGCTCGGTGAAAGCCACTATCGGCATCAGATCGAGGCGGACATCAGGCCATTTCGCGACATCCTGCTCGGGGTGTTTTTCGTCAGCATCGGCATGCTCATCGACCTGCAACTGTTCCTCAGTCACAGCCTGTTGATCCTCGGACTCACCGTAGGGTTGATGGTGATCAAAGGCATCGTCGTCGCCTTGTTGGTGAAGTGGCGCGGCAGTGACAGCGAAACGGCGTGGCGCAGCGGCCTGGCCTTGGCCCAGGGAGGCGAGTTCTGCTTCGCACTGATGGCGCAGATGCAGCAAAACAGCATGATGCCCGAAGCGCTGGGCGACCTGCTGCTGGCGGCGACATTCTGCTCGATGCTGCTGACGCCGCTGTTGCTGCGCGCTGCGCCGCGTATCGCGGCAGTCCTGCACCGCAAACCCAATCAGGAAGCGCAAATCGAAGAGATCAGCGCACTCAACGCCGACCTTAACCAGCACGTGGTGATTTGTGGTTACGGCCGCGTCGGCCAATCCATCGGTCGTTTCATGCGCAATGCCAAACAGCCCTATATCGCACTGGACAATGACCCGGTCCGGGTGCAGGAAGCCGCCAGTGGAGAAAGTGACGTGCATTACGGCGACTCGTCGCGCGGCGATCTGCTGAACGCCGTTGGCCTGCTGCGCGCAAAACTGCTGGTGGTCGCCGTGGATCAGAGTGACATTGCCCTGCGCATCCTCAAGGAAGCGCGCCGGCTCAACGCCCATGTGCCGATCCTGGTACGCACCCGCGACGACAGCCAATGGGCCGAATTGAAAGCCGCCGGCGCCACCGAAGTGGTGCCGGAGCTATTGGAGTCAAGCCTGATGCTCGCCTCCCACGCCTTGATCATGCTCGGTCTGCCGGCGCATCAGGTGCAGGAGAAAGTCGATCAGGTGCGTATCGACCGCTATCGCCTGCTCCACGGCTTTTATCCGGGTAGCGACGATGCCGAGACTTAGTCCTGGCTCACCGCGCCGATCTTGTGCAGCGACAGATCCGCGCCGTAATACTCTTGTTCCTGACTCAGGCGCAGCCCGTGCAGCGCCTTGATCGCCCCGTATACGACGAAGCCACCGATCAGCGCCACCGCGACGCCGAGTGCGGTGCCGATCAACTGGCTGATCAGGCTGACGCCACCGATCCCGCCGAGCGCGGTCTGGCCGAAGATCCCGCAGGCAATCCCGCCCCAGACGCCGCACAAGCCGTGCAATGGCCACACGCCCAACACATCATCGATGCGCCATTTCACCTGCGCGGCGGTAAAGCACCAGACGAACAGCGCGCCGGCAATTGCACCGGTCACCAGCGCACCGACCGGATGCATCAGATCGGACCCGGCACAGATCGCCACCAACCCGGCCAATGGGCCGTTGTGCAGAAAGCCCGGGTCATTGCGCCCGACGAGCAGCGCCGCCATGGTGCCGCCGACCATCGCCATCAACGAATTGACCGCCACCAGACCACTGACGCCTTGCAGCGTTTGCGCGCTCATCACGTTGAAGCCGAACCAGCCGACAATCAGAATCCACGACCCCAGCGCCAGAAAGGGAATACTCGACGGTGCGAACGCCACCAGACGCCCGTCGCGGTAACGACCATTGCGCGGCCCGAGCAACAGCACCGCCGCCAGCGCCAGCCAACCGCCCATGGCGTGCACCACCACGGAACCGGCAAAATCATGGAAAGCGGCGCCGAACTGCGCCGTCAGCCACGCTTGCAGACCGTAGTTGCCGTTCCAGATCATGCCTTCGAAAAACGGATAGATGAACGCTACGATCAGCGCCGTGGCGCACAACTGCGGCACGAAGCGCGCGCGTTCGGCGATGCCGCCGGAGATGATCGCCGGAATCGCGGCAGCAAAAGTCAGCAGGAAGAAAAACTTCACCAGTCCATAACCGTGATCGGCGCTCAGCACCGCCGCCGGTTGCATAAACGTCACGCCGTAGGAGATCCAATAGCCTATAAAGAAATAGGCCAGGGTCGAGACGGCGAAATCACTGAGAATCTTCGACAGCGCATTTACCTGGTTTTTCTGGCGCACCGTTCCGACTTCGAGAAAGGCGAAACCGGCATGCATCGCCAGCACCATCACCGCACCGATCAGAATGAACAGGGTATTGGAACTGTGAACCAGAGTGTCCACAGCGCTTTGCAGATTTTCCATAAGCAGGCAGACCTAAAGGCGAAAAAGGCACCAAAGCGGTTCATGCGCACATTTCATGCACCAAGTTGCGACCGCGCAGTCACGGTGCCGACGGTCCGGCGAACTGCTTTGGCGCACAAGGTCGATGTCCTGACACGAACCGGGCTTGTTTGGGATAAGGTTTCTCATGGCGCACGCCCGGCAACAGCGCACAGCCGCCGGACAACGCACCACGACACAGCAAAAGTTGTACCAGTCATTTGTACTGAACCTTCGCGCAAGGCTCATACTCGAACGCTTCAGACGTCACTTACGGAGATCCACCATGGCCAGCATCAAGGCAAAGACTGCTCAAGAAATCCTCATGAACGACTTCCAGACTTTGGTCGCCGACACCGAACGGTTGCTCGAGCACACCGCTACCCTGGCCGGCGATCAGGCCGATGAGCTGCGCGGGCAGATCCACGACAGCCTGCTGCGTGCTCGCGAAACCCTGAAACTGACCGAAGAAACCCTGCGCGATCGCGGTCAGGCTGCTGTCACCGCCACAGAAGATTACGTGTCGGCCAACCCATGGCAATCCGTCGGTATTGCCGCCGGTGTCGGCTTTCTGATCGGCCTGCTGGCCACTCGGCGCTGATTATGTCGATCGGTGAATCCGGCCCGACTGCGGGCACCGCCTCTTCCACGCGACGCTTGGGCGCCGCCGTTCTGGGTCTGCTGCACAGCCATGTCGAATTGTTCGGCATCGAATTGCAGGAGCAGAAATCACGCACCGTCAGCCTGTTGCTGTTCGCAGGTCTGGCCTTGGTCTTTGCCCTGTTGTTGCTGGTGGGTTTATCGACCTTGGTGATGATCGTGTTCTGGGACACCTACCGGCTTGCCGCGATCATCGGCCTGTGCGTCTTTTATACCCTGGCCTCGATCTTCTGCGGACTGCGCCTCAAGGCTGCGATCTTCGATGAATCCTCGCCTTTCCACGGCACGCTTGAAGAGCTGGCCAACGACCGGGAGCGCCTGCTGCCATGAGCCTGCCTGAACTGCCCCACAACAGCTCGCGTCGGGAAATGCGCAAGGCCTTGATCCGCCTGCGCATGGAAATGCATCGCCAGGAAATTCGTCATGAAGCCGGGCAAGTCCTGCAACCCCTGCATCGCATGCGCGGCATGACGCAAAACCTGCAAGGTGGTTTCGGCATCAAACACGCGCCATTGTGGGGCGTGGCCGCCGTTACGCTATTGGGCTTTATCACCGGCAAAGGCGCGAAAAGCGGCGGCGTCGGCGGGTTGAGCCGCTTGATCCGGCTCGGCACCAGCCTCGGGCCGCTGATCAAACTGGTGATGCAGAGTTCGGGCAAACGCTAAACAGATACATCTGGCTACATTCTTGCACTATCGGCGGGATGAACCTCTTTATCCGGAGGTTCAATCCCGTGCGCCTACCCGGTCGACGGGGTTCAATCAGAACAAGAACGACTAAGGAGGCCCCGTGATCGACGGGCAACCGCTCGCCTGCTTTCAACCTTTTATCGATACCGCCACGGGACGCATTGCTGGCGTCGAAGCGTTGGGGCGCCTGCGCCAGGCCGACGGCCAACTGACTTCGGTCGGGCCGTTGTTCGCCGACCCGCGCACACCCGCCATTGCCCTGCGCCGCCTCGACCGGCAGATCCGCGACAACGCCTTGAGCCGCCTGCATGAAGCGCCGGCAGACTGGTTTCTCAGCCTGAACATGTCACCGCGCTGGATCAGTCGCTTGCGCGCCGATCAAGCCCTGCCCAGCCTCAGACAATTGGCGCGCTACGGTATTGATCCGCAACGCATCGTCTTCGAGATCACTGAACTGGCCGGCAATGGTCAACGCCTGGCCGAAGTGGTTGCGCGGTATCGCGAGGCGGGAGCGAGAATCGCCATCGACGACTTTGGCGCCGGTTACTCGCAACTGGATCGGGTGCTAGCGCTACAACCGGACATTCTCAAACTCGATATGCGCTTGTTCCAGGCCGCTGCCCTGGGCGGGCCGAGCAGTGATGTGGTCAAGGCCCTCGCGCAGATGGCCGAGAAGACCGGTTGCTGGATCATTGCCGAAGGCGTCGAGACCGAAGCGCAGTTGAATTTCGCCCTGGAATGCGGATCGCGCTATGTGCAGGGTTTCCTGTTCGCGCGGGCGCAGGAGGCGTTTTTCGCCACCGATGCGTTTGTGCAACGCTTCGCCGAGCTGCGCCAGCGCTATGTCCGGCAGAAACTCGCCGAGCGCGGGCGGCTGATGCAAATGCGCCAGCAACTCGCTGAACTGATGTCGATCCTGCAAGCCTGGGCTCAGGCTCATGCGCCGTTGAGTGCATTGCCACGACTTGACGCCTTCCCTTGGCTGCTGCGGTTTTATCAATGCGATCGCCACGGCACGCAACTGACCCCCAACCTGGAATGGCGGCAGCACGGCTGGGTCGCCGACAATCGTTACCTGGGGCATAACTGGTCATGGCGTCCGTACTTCTATCATTTGCTCGCCGAAGGCTGGGAGGAGCGGCGTTTGACGCTCTCCAATACCTACCGCGATGCCACCAGCAATCAGTATTGCCTGACGGCCGGGCAGTTTTTCGACAACGGTGAGCGTTTGCTGTTGATCGACATCGACGCGGCGGGACTGTAGTTCCGCTTGCAGGGGCGGGCGTGAACCGGGAAGCTAGGGACTAATGCCCCCAGTCACCTGACGGAGAGAATCAGCCTTGGATTGGCACACCCTGCTCAACCGCGAACGCCTCGGCAAGCCGCTGCACAGCCCGCAAGAACTTGGCCGCAGCCCTTTTCACAAAGACCATGACCGCATCATTTTCTCCGGTGCCTTCCGCCGACTCGGGCGCAAGACCCAGGTGCACCCGGTCACCAGCAACGACCATATTCACACGCGCCTGACCCATTCGCTGGAAGTCAGCTGCGTCGGCCGTTCGCTGGGCATGCGGGTGGGCGAGACCCTGCGCAGTGCCTTGCCGGAATGGTGCGACCCGGCCGACCTCGGCATGGTCGTGCAGTCGGCGTGTCTGGCCCACGACATCGGTAATCCGCCGTTCGGCCATTCCGGTGAAGATGCCATTCGCCACTGGTTCCAGCAGGCGGCCGGACGTGGTTGGCTCGACGGCATGAGTGAAGCCGAACGCGGCGACTTCCTCAACTTTGAAGGTAACGCCCAGGGCTTTCGCGTCCTGACTCAGCTGGAGTACCACCAGTTCGACGGCGGTACGCGGCTGACCTATGCCACGCTCGGCACCTATCTGAAGTACCCGTGGACTGCGCGTCACGCCGATTCTCTGGGCTACAAGAAACATAAATTCGGTTGTTATCAGAGCGAGCTGCCGCTGCTCGAACAGATCGCGCACAAACTGGGCCTGCCGCAAATCGAAGACCAGCGCTGGGCGCGTCACCCGCTGGTGTACCTGATGGAGGCCGCCGACGACATCTGCTACGCGCTGATCGATCTCGAAGACGGCCTCGAAATGGAGCTGCTGGAGTACGCCGAAGTCGAATCCTTGCTGCTCGGGCTGGTGGGTGATGATCTGCCGGAAACCTATCGTCAGCTCGGCCCGCAGGATTCGCGCCGACGCAAACTGGCGATCCTGCGCGGCAAGGCCATCGAGCATTTGACCAACGCCGCCGCACGCGCATTTGTCGAGCAACAGGACGCGCTGCTTGCCGGCACGCTGCACGGCGATCTGGTCGAACACATGCACGGCCCGGCCAAGCGTTGCGTGTTGAATGCCAAGGACATCGCCCGCAAGAAAATCTTTCAGGACAAACGCAAAACCCTGCATGAAATCGGCGCGTATACCACGCTGGAAATTCTGCTCAATTCGTTTTGCGGCGCCGCGCTGGAACAACACAACGGTCGCACGCCGTCGTTCAAAAGCCGGCGCATTCTCGATCTGCTGGGCAGTAACGCACCGGATCCGCAGGGTTCGTTACACACCTCGTTTCTGCGCATGATCGATTTCATTGCCGGCATGACCGACAGCTACGCCAGCGACATGGCGCTGGAAATGACCGGCCGCTCCAGTCACTGACCCCGAAACATGCGGGCGGCCATGACATTGGTCACCCGCATGTCATGTCGACCCGCATGCTATTGACGAATGACTGATATCACCGGGAAAGCCACTATTACCAAGCATCGGATCTGCAACTTTAAACATCTATAAAACCCCATTTACAACCAGCACTTGCAAATCAATGAAGTCAAACTATGAGGCCGTTCAAATCCTGTACTTCCTTACGTCAAACCTAGTTTGAACGTAGTCCGTTTCCTCATTAATTGTAGGAATAATCCGATAACGTGACTGGAGCCATGTCACTCCATGCGAGTGCTCATTCATCTGAGCTAAGGTGCGCGCTTTATTCGTGCTTGCATGGGATTTGATTATGAACTCCGTTTTTATTGTCGACGATCACCCGGTCATCCGTCTCGCCGTTCGAATGCTGCTGGAGCATGAAGGTTACAAGGTCGTTGGTGAAACCGATAACGGGGTCGATGCCATGCAAATGGTGCGCGAATGCATGCCCGACCTGGTCATTCTCGATGTGAGCATTCCCAAGCTCGACGGGCTGGAAGTGCTGGCTCGCTTCAACGCCATGGGCTCCCCCCTGAAAATCCTGATTCTGACGGCCCAGTGCCCGACACTGTTCGGCATTCGCTGCATGCAGTCCGGCGCATCGGGTTATGTCTGTAAACAGGAGGAACTGAGCGAACTGGTCAGCGCAATAAAAGCGGTACTTTCCGGTTACAACTATTTCCCCAGCCAAGCATTGAATCCGGTTCGCAGCGACGATATCCGTTTCGCCGAACTGGAACTTTTCAAGTCCGTCAATGATCGCGAGTTAATGGTCTTGCAACTGTTCGCCCAGGGCCGCACTAACAAGGAAATCGCCAAAGGCATGTTCCTGAGTAATAAAACCGTCAGCACCTACAAAAAACGCCTGATGCAAAAACTCAAGGCCAAATCCCTTGTAGAACTTATCGAGATGGCCAAACGAAACGCACTCGTGTGAGAGCCCGCATGCCCAGCCGTCTAAAGGACTATTTAATTGCGTTGAGCGCAGGTCTTTACCTGAGCAGCAACGTGTACGCCATGCCCGGCACTTCACCGGACTATGCCTTACTCAGCCGGTCGGCGAGCGAATCGGTGCCGGTCACCTTCGAACAGTCCCAACGGCAGTGGCTGCTTGAGCGTAACGAACTGGTTCTGGGCACCTCCGCGCCCGACTATCCGCCGTTTGACATGACGGTCAGTGGCAAGGATTACGAAGGCCTGACGGCCGACTACGCCGGACTCCTCGGCCAAGCCACGGGCTTGCTGATCCGCGTGCAGCGTTTCCCCTCTCGGGACGCGGCGATTCGCGCGCTCCTCGATGGCCAGGTCGACCTGCTGGGTACTGCAAACGGGTACGAGGCAAGCAATGCCAACCTGGCGCTGTCGAAGCCCTATGCCATTGACCAGCCGGTGCTGGTCACCCGCGAAGACGAACCCCGCTCCCTCACCGAAGGCCTCGCCGGGCTGCGATTGAGTATGGTCTATCACTACTTGCCGTTGCCCGAAGTCAAGGCGCTGTATCCAAAAGCACTCATCACCTGCTACCCCTCCTACCAAAATGCGATCAACGCCGTTGCCTTCGACCAAGCCGATGTTTTTCTCGGCGACACCCTGTCCACGCATTACATGATCAACAAGGGCTACCTGAACAACGTGCGGATGGCCAATTTCGGCAAGCAGGAAGCCCAGGGTTTCAGCTTCGCCGTGCGCCGCGACAACCCACAACTGCTGGGCGTCATCGACACCGTACTCAAGGCTGTGCCGACCAGCGAACGTGAGAATATCGCCAAGCGCTGGAGCGCCGGCAGCGATCTGTTGCTCACCGACCAGAAACTGCAACTGACCCAGCGCGAAGAATCCTGGCTCAAACAACACCCGGTGGTCAGCGTGGTAGTCAATGAAGCGTTTGCGCCGCTGACGTTCTTTGACAACGACGGCAATTTTCGCGGTATCAGTGCCGACCTGCTCGAACTGATCCGTCTGCGCACCGGCCTGCGTTTCGAGATCCGTCGCAGCCGCAACGACGCGGAAATGATCCAGCAGATAGACCGCCATCAAGCCGATCTCATCGCCGCCTTATTGCCGACGGCGGAGCGCGAAAAAACCCTCAATTTCAGTCGTCCTTACCTGGAAAACTCCTACGTTCTGCTGACCCGTAAAAGCGCCGATGGTCCGACCAATCTGGGCCAGCTCAGAGACAAACAACTGGCGATTGCTCAGGGCAACCCGATGGTCGAGTATTTGCGCCGCGAGTATCCACGCATCCATTTGATCGAAACGGCGGATACCTTCAGCGCGGTGTCGCTGCTCGCGGAAGGCCAGGTCGACGGCGCGGTGAACTCGCTGGTGATTGCCAACTACTTCATTTCTTCGCGGATTTTTAACCAGCCGTTGCAAATCACCACCACCATCGGCACCGGACAGGCTGCGTTTTCCCTGGCGACCGCCAGCGACAGCACGGAACTGGCGTCGATCATCAACAAGGCCCTGTTGAGCATCGCACCGGATGAACTGGGCGTGATCAATGGCCGCTGGCGCGGTTACTCCACGGCATCGCAGAACATCTGGCACAACTACCAGCGCCTGTTCTATCAAGTGATCATCGGCGCGTGCCTGTTACTGCTGCTGCTATTGGCGTGGAACGCCTACATGCGCCACCAGATCAAACAACGCCAGGCGGCCGAACGTGCGCTGAACGATCAGTTCGAATTCATGCGTTCTTTGGTCAATGGTACACCGCACCCGATTTATGTTCGCGACCGCCAAGGCCTGCTGCAAAGCTGCAACGACAGCTACCTCGAAGCGTTCAAGGCCAGGCGCGAGGACGTCATCGGCAAAAGCGTCATTGAGGGCTCCCTGAGCAACGCGTTCGAGGCCGAGGCCTTTCAGGCCGATTACCTGCGCGTCATTACCGAAGGCACGCCGATGGTCGTCGACCGGCCATTACACATCGGCAACCGACGCCTGACGATCTATCACTGGATACTTCCCTACCGTGATTCCAGAGGCGACGTGAAAGGCATCATTGGTGGCTGGATCGACATCAGCGAGCGCCGCCAGTTATTCGAGGAGTTGCGCACGGCCAAAGAACAGGCAGATGAGGCGAATCGGGCGAAAAGTACGTTTCTGGCCACCATGAGTCACGAAATCCGTACCCCCATGAATGCGGTGATCGGCATGCTCGAACTGACGCTCAGACGCATGGATCAACAACACCCGGATCGCTCTTCGATCGACACCGCCTACCACTCGGCCAAGGACTTGCTGGGTCTGATCGGCGATATTCTCGACATCGCCCGCATCGAATCCGGGCGTCTGAGCCTTTGTCCGGAACGGGTCAATCTGGTCGATACCGTTACGTCAGTGGCAAGGATCTTCGACGGCCTCGCCCGGCAGAAAAGCCTCAGCCTGCAAGTCATCTTCAATCCGCCGGATCTGGCCGTCGATGTGTATCTGGATCCACTGCGTTTCAAGCAGGTACTGTCGAATCTGGTCAGCAATGCCATCAAGTTCACCGAACAGGGACAGGTTCGGATCAGCCTGGATCTGATGAACACCGATGTGCCTGCCCGCGCCCTGATGCAATTGACCGTACAGGACAGCGGCGTCGGCATCAGTGCCGAGGATCAGCAGCGCTTGTTCGAACCGTTTGCCCAAGCGGAAAACAGTAGCCAGCAAGGCCGAAGCGGCGCAGGCCTGGGGCTGGTGATCAGTCGCAACCTGTGCGAAATGATGGGCGGACAACTGCAATTGAGCAGTCAGCCGGGCATTGGCACGCAGGTCTGCATCTCTCTGGCCCTGGAAACACTGCCGATACAGGTGAGCACGGTGAAAAGTGAACCCGCGATCAAGACCTCACAGGCACCGCTGCGCGTGCTGGTGGTCGATGACCATCCCGCCAATCGCTTGTTGATGTGTCAGCAACTGGAGTTTCTCGGTCATCACTTCAGCATTGCCGAGAATGGCTGCGATGGCCTGAAGCTATGGAAGGCCGGCCACTTCGATCTGGTGATTGCCGACTGCAACATGCCCTTGATGAATGGCTATGAACTGACCCGCGCCATTCGTCAGCATGAACTGCAGGCGCGCTGCCCGCCCTGCACCGTGCTGGGCTTCACGGCCAATGCGCAACCGGAGGAAATCCAGCGCTGCAAACAGGCCGGCATGAACGATTGCCTGTTCAAGCCCCTGAGCCTGAGCCTGCTCAGCCAATGGGTCGATGGCATCACGCCGACGGCAGCGCCAGCGGTCTTCAGCCTGCAAAAAATGAACATGCTGACCGGTGGCAACCCTGCGCAGGCTCGCCGTCTGTTGGCCGAATTGCTCAAAAGCAGCCGCCTGGACCGCCAGGAACTGCTCGAGTTATCGCCCGAACACGACCGCGGCGCGCTGGCGGTGGTCGCTCACAAGATCAAAGGGGCCGCGCGCATCGCTCAGGCATCGCGCGTGATCGAGTGTTGCGATGCCCTTGAGCAGGCTTGCGCCGAGGCAATGTCGACAGATGAAGTCGCTCGCCGTTGGGAGGCGAGCAACCAGGCGATGCTCGATCTCGAGCACGCCTTGCAGCAACAATTGGCGGTGTCGGATCAAAGCACAATGAGCTTGCCTTAACTATGCTTGGCGCTGAGCAGTGAGTTAACCATCATGGAGAGCCAGAAATGCCCAGCCCACTGCGCCCGGAGCAACGCCGGTTCCCGCTGCATGTGCACATCAGCGTCATGTTCACATTCCTCTTGCTGCTCACCGGGGTCGTGCTGGGGCTGTTCAATTACCGCCAGACCACGCAGATCATCCTGTCGAGCAGCGAGAAGCTGTTCGAGCGGATCGAACAGGACATTCGGCTGGACATGTCCGCCACCTATCAGCCGATCCGCCACCTGCTGAGTTTGCTGGCCGAAAACCCCGCCACTCAGGCCGCTCGCCTCGAACAACGCTTGCCCTTGCTCCGACCGTTCAGCCAGTCGCTCGTCGACAACCCGAATCTGGCCTCGCTGTACCTGGGTTATGCCAATGGCGATTTTTTCATGGTGCGGCCGTTGCGCAGCGCCGCTTTGAAGACGCTGCTCAAGGCCCCGGATGCGGCGGCGTACCAGGTCTGGAGTATCGAGCATGACCCGCAGGGCGCGGCGCACTCGCAGTCACTGTTCTTCGATCAGGCACTGACGCCGATCAGCCGTCAGGACAACCCCGAGGACCGCTACGATCCGCGCAGCCGTGCGTGGTTCAAAGATGCACGCCAGCAAAACCAACAGATCACCACCGAGCCCTACGTGTTTTTCTCCACGCACAACGTCGGCACCACGCTGGCCCGACGCAGCGGCGAAAACGCCGTCATCGGCGCGGACCTGACGCTGGTCGCCCTGTCGGCGGCGCTGAGCAAACATGTGGTCACACCGTCCACCGACATCGCCCTGTTCGATGCCGACGGCAACGCCGTGGCCTACCCCGACAGCCAGCGCCTGATCGTCGATGGCAGCACGGCACATCTGGCCAAAGCAGCGGATCTGAGCCCTGGCCTGCACGCCCTCTTGTCCGGCACTCACACCGGCAATCGGTTGCAAGCGGATGGTCGCCAGTGGATCGTCGCCCGTAGCAGCATTCAGGAGGGTGGCCCGAAAGGTTTGCAGTTGGCGCTGCTGGTGCCGGAAGACGAACTACTGGTCGATGCCTACCGCTTGCGCTGGCAAGGCGCGCTGATCACCTTGGCGACCCTGCTGTTGTGCCTGCCGCTGGGTTGGGTGATTTCGCGGATTCTGGTCAAGCCACTGCATGCGCTGGTCAAGGAAGCGGACGCGATCCGCAGTTTCGATTTCAATTTTCCGCTGGCCCGCCGCTCGCCGGTGCTGGAAGTCGACCAGTTGAGCGTGTCGATGGCGCGGATGAAGGACACCCTGGCCAGTTTCTTCCGGATCACCGACACCCTCGGCGCCGAAACCCGCTTCGCCCCCCTGCTGCAGCGGGTGCTGTTCGAAACGGTGCAGATTGCCCAGGCGCAGGCAGGCCTGATCTACCTGCGTGAAAGTGACAGCAGCCGCATGGAACCTTACGGACTGGTGATCGATGGCACGCCTCAGGCGCTGGAAGTGTTCGACATTCAGGGCCACGACCTGCAACTCAGCAACGGCCCGGAATGGTTCGAACAATTGGTCAGCGCCAATAACGTGGTGAGCAACTTCGGCGTCGATCAGGCCGGGGATCTGCAGAAAGTCCTGCTGGCGATGCAATCGCCACGGGTCCATTTGATCGGCATCCGCTTGCACAATCGCCACGACGAGACCATCGGCCTGTTGATTCTGCTGGTCAACGACAGCGGTGCGGCGGCTGACATGGAAAAGCTGCGGCCCGACCGTATCGCTTTCCTGCAAGCGGTCTCCGGCGCGGCGGCGGTGAGTATCGAGAGCCAACGCCTGCAAGCCCGCCAGAAGCAGTTGCTCGACGCCTTTATTCAGTTGCTCGCCGGTGCCATCGACGCCAAGAGTCCGTACACCGGCGGGCATTGCCAGCGGGTGCCGGAGCTGACGCTGATGCTCGCCCAGGCAGCGGCGGCCAGTCAGGCGCCCGCCTTCAGTGCCTACCAGCCCAGCGAGGATGAATGGGAAGCCTTGCACATTGCCGCGTGGCTGCACGATTGCGGCAAGGTGACGACGCCGGAGTACGTGGTCGACAAGGCGACCAAACTGGAAACCATCAACGACCGTATTCATGAAATCCGCACCCGCTTCGAAGTGCTCAAGCGTGATGCCTGGATCAGCTTTTGGCAGGCGCGGGCCTTGGGCGGCGATGAGACAGCACTGGCGCAATTGCGCGACGCCACGCTGGCGGCGCTCGATGACGATTTTGCGTTTGTCGCGCGCTGCAATCTGGGCAGTGAGGCCATGGCCGAAGCGGATCTGCAACGCCTTGATCATCTGGCGCAACGCACCTGGCTGCGCACCCTTGACGACCGCTTGGGCGTGTCATGGGAAGAAAACCGGCGCCAGGCACGCACGCCGGCACCGAGTTTGCCGGTCAGTGAAAAGCTTCTGGCAGACAAGCCCGAGCACTTGCTCGAACGGCACCCGAACGAGTTGATTCCCGAAGACAATCCATGGGGTTTCAAGCTGGATGTACCGCGCTACAAATACAATCGCGGCGAGCTGTATAACCTGAGCATCAGCCGCGGCACTCTGACCCGCGAAGAACGTTACGTCATCAATCACCACATGGTGCAGACGATCATGATGCTCAGCCACCTGCCCTTCCCCGGCCACCTCGACAGCATTGCCGAAATTGCCGGCGGTCATCATGAAAAAATGGACGGCACCGGTTACCCGAAACGCCTGAAGCGTGAGGACATGAGCCTGCCGGCGCGGATGATGGCGATTGCCGATATCTTCGAGGCGCTGACCGCAGCCGATCGCCCATACAAAAAAGCGAAAACCTTGAGTGAGGCGCTGGCGATCATGGCCACCATGTGCCGTGAAGCGCACATCGATGCCCAGCTGTTTGGTTTGTTCATTAACGAAGGCGTGTACATGCAGTACGCCGTGCGTTTTCTCGATCCCGGACAGATCGACAACGTGGACCCGGCCAGCCTGCTGCACAAGGCTGGCCTCACCGCGTGATCAGCAGTCGGTCAGACGCAGGAAAATCGCCGCCAGTTGCTCGATACCGACCTGATCCTGCTCAGCAAAACGCGCCAGCTTCGGGCTGTCGAGATCCAGTACACCGATCAGGCGCCCCTCCTTGACCAACGGCACGACCAGTTCACTGTTCGAAGCGCTGTCGCAGGCGATATGCCCGGGGAACGCGTGCACATCTTCAACGCGCTGAGTTTGCAGAGTGGCCGCCGCCGCACCGCACACGCCACGCCCGAACGGAATGCGTACGCAGGCGATCTGCCCCTGAAACGGGCCGAGCACCAGTTCTTCGTTGCGATTGAGGTAAAAACCCGCCCAGTTCAGATCATCGAGCTGGTTGAACAGGAACGCCGAAAACTGCGCGGCGTTGGCGATGAAATCGCGCTCGTCCGCCAGCAGCGATTCCAGTTGTGCGGCCAACATGCCATAGCCTTCGAGGCCCTGGCCGCTTTGTTGCAAATCAATCATGCCTTGTGCTCCAACAATTTCAGTCCCACCCAGTAACGGGCGAATTGGTACGCGCAACGTCCGTTGCGATTACCGCGGCCGGTGGCCCAACGCACGGCGAGAATGTCCAGCTCTTCGTCGCGCTGCCAGTTCAGCCCGGCCTTGGCGGCCAATTGGCCAATCCAGTGTTCAACGACGTTGAGGAAGTGTTCTTGGGTAAACGGGTAGAACGACAGCCACAGACCGAAACGGTCCGACAGCGCGATCTTGTCTTCAACGGCTTCGCTGGGGTGCAGTTCGCCGTCGACGCGTTTCCAGTTTTCGTTGTCGCTTTCTTTCTCCGGCACCAGGTGGCGACGGTTAGAAGTGGCGTACAGCAAGACGTTGTCCGGGGCCTGTTCAAGCGAGCCGTCGAGCACGCTTTTGAGCACTCGATAATCGCCCTCACCGGATTCGAACGACAAGTCATCGCAAAACAGCACGAAACGTTGTGGCAGTTTGCCGATCTGCTCGACCACTCGTGGCAGATCCGCCAGATGGTCGCGCTCGATCTCGATCAGGCGCAGGCCTGCGGCGGCGTGTTCCGCCAGCAAGGCCCGCACCAGCGACGACTTGCCGGTACCGCGCGAGCCCCAGAGCAATGCATGGTTGGCGGGCATGCCATCGAGAAATTGCTGGGTATTACGCCCCAGTTGTTCGAGCTGACGGTCGACACCGATCAGGTCGGACAGGCGCATGTCGAGGCTGACTTCCAGCGGCAACAGATAGCCGCTGCGCCCGTCACGCTGCCAACGCGCCGCCAGACAAGTGCCCCAGTCGATCACCGGCCGTGGTGCCGGCAACAACGGTTCGATCCGCGCCAGAACCGACTCGGCGCGTTCAAGAAAAGCATTCAATCGGGAATCCACGTCTTCTCCTCGGGCACATTCACAGTGATGATGACGATCCAGCGACGACACACGGATCAAAATATCCCTACCAAGCCTTGTTACAAGGCGATTCGGGAACCTCGGTATCCATACATGATCGACTATGCTTGAGCAGCGAAGGGAAACGGAAGTGGTTCAACACCCCATGGATATCAAATTCACCCACCGGCTGTCTTACAAGCAAGCCAGGCTTACCGTGCTGGTCGGGTTCATTCTGGGCACGCTGCTCAGCCTGCTGCAAATCGGCATCGATTATGCCAGTGAAGACGCCTCCATCAACCGTGAAATCCTGTCTTTGCTGGAAATCAGCCATAACCCGGCCTCACGGATTGCCTACAACATCGACGCCGAACTGGCGCAGGAACTGACCCTGGGTCTGTTGCGCTCACCGGCGATCATTTCTGCGCAACTGATCGACAACAACAATACGGTGCTGGCCAGCGTCAAACGCCCGGAGCTGCAAAGCGGCTATCGGGTGATCAGCGACTTCCTGTTTGGCGCCAAACGGCAGTTCGAGGATCGTCTGTATCTGGATCATCTGCCCAACGAATCGCTCGGGGTCTTGAGCCTCGAGGTCGACACCTATGCCTTCGGCAGCCGTTTTCTGCGCCGGGCCGAGGTCACCCTGCTCAATGGCTTCGCCCGCAGCCTTATTCTCACCGGCATCCTGCTGGCACTGTTCTACGTGATGCTGACCAAACCGCTGGTGCGGGTGATCCGCGAACTCAGCGGGCGCGACCCGCGCAGCGCCGAGCCGACCACACTGGAGTGCCCGTCCGGCCACGGCAACGATGAAATCGGTGTGCTGGTCAAAGTCGCCAATCAGCAATTCGAGAACATTGCCACCGAGATCCAGCAGCGGCGCAACGCCGAAAACCGCCTGACCGACTACCTCGGGCAACTGGAAAACATCGTCTCGGCGCGCACCGCCGAACTCAAGGCAATCAACGCCCGGCTCAGCCAGTCCAATCAGGAACTCGAAGTCGCCCGCAGCACCGCCCTGGAAATGGCCGAGGCCCGCTCGGCGTTCCTTGCCAACATGAGCCACGAGATCCGCACGCCGCTCAACGGCTTGCTGGGGATGATCGCACTGTCACTCGACGGCCCGTTGAATGCCGAGCAACAGCAACAGCTATCGATCGCCCACGATTCGGGCAAGGTGCTGGTCGAGTTGCTCAACGATATCCTCGACCTGTCGAAATTCGATGCCGGGCAACTGGAGCTAGAGCACATCCCTTTCGATCTCGGCTCCTTGATCGAAGACACCGCCAACCTGCTGTCGCAGAATGCCGCGCCGAGCGTCGAGCTGACCTGCCTGATCGATCCGCACTTCCCGGCACTGGTGCTGGGCGATCCGACTCGCGTGCGGCAGATCGTCAGCAACCTGCTGTCCAACGCCCTGAAATTCACCCGTTTCGGCCGGGTGGACGTGCGCTTGTCGACCTACCAGGATGGCGTGCGCATCGAGGTCTGCGACACCGGCATCGGTATCGCCCAGGACGCGCAACTGAAAATCTTCCAGCCATTCACTCAAGCGGGCGCCGGCATCACTCGACAGTACGGCGGCACCGGGCTGGGACTGGCGCTGACGTACAACCTCTGCGAAGCCATGCAGGGGCGCCTGACCATCAGTTCCGAGACCGGTTTTGGCAGTCAGTTCTGTGCCGAGTTGCCTCTGCCCTGTCATACCCGCGCGCTCGCCCCGGCGCCACTGCATGGGAAAGTCCTCGCCATCACTGCGGCCAGCAGCGGTCTGGCGGAACTGTTGCAGAGCCTGCTGCCGGTCTGGGGGCTTGCGTATGAGCAGCGCACCATCGATGACTCACTGTTGGGCCTGACCCCGGACGTGGTGATTACCGATTGCCCTGAGTGCCTTTTCGGCTTGCGCCCGACGCTCGTTGCGCCGATTTTGCTGGTGACCGCCTACGGCAGCTTTCTGCCGAGCGAAGAAGCGGCTGCGCTCGCGCCTCTGCAACAACAGGCACGACCGTTGGCGCGCAACGCGCTTTACCAGAACCTGCGCCGCACCCTGCAACCGGACGTCGTTGCCATTAACGATGCGCAGCTCGAAACCGCTCCCTCGGTGCGGCGCGGGCGGGTGTTGCTGGTCGAAGACAACCCGGTCAATCAGTTGGTGGCCAAAGGCATGCTCGGCAAACTGGGCTGCGAGGTCATCGTCGCCGCCCATGGTGCCGAAGCGCTCGATCAGTTGGAGTATCACCAATTCGATCTGGTGCTGATGGACTGCAATATGCCGGTGATGGACGGCTACGAAGCCAGCCGGCAGATCCGACAGAGCGGGCGCTGGCCGAACCTGCCTATCGTCGCCCTGACCGCCAATGCGATGTCCGAGGAGCGCGAACGCTGCCGCGCGGCGGGTATGAGCGACTATCTGGCCAAGCCTTTCCGCCGTGAAGAGTTAGCAGCCCTGCTCGATCAGTGGATCCCGACTACGACAGCGCTTTGATCTGCCCCAACAAGTGATCGAGACCGTCACGCAAGTCATTGAGCCGGTCCAGATCGACCCCGCTGTCGCACAGCAATCGGGCCTTGAGCGGCCCGACCTGCTCGCGCAAGGCTTGCCCTGCGGGCGTCAGGCTCAGATGGACTTCCCGCTCGTCGCGCGCAGAACGCTGGCGTTGCACCCATTGCAACTGCTCCAGACGCTTGAGCAACGGCGTCAGCGTGCCCGAGTCCAGTGCCAGACGCTCGCCCAACGCCTTGACCGTCGGTTGCTCCGGCGCAACGTCCTGCCATTCCCACAACACCAGCATCGCCAGATATTGCGGGTAGGTCAGGCCGAGCTGATCGAGCATCGGCTTGTAGGCACGAATCACCGCCCGGGAGGCGGCGTACAGCTTGAAGCACAACTGGTTGTCGAGCTTCAGCGAATCGACCGGCAGGCTGTTCATTTGAGCAGGGCTTCGATCTCGCGGCTCAGGTCCTGCGGCTTGGTGGCCGGGGCGAAGCGCTTGACCAACTGGCCGTCCTTGCCGATGAGAAACTTGGTGAAGTTCCACTTGATGCCTTGCGAACCGAGTACGCCCGGGGCGCGTTTCTTCAACTGAACGAACAATGGATGCGCGCCGGCGCCGTTGACTTCGATCTTCTTGAACAGTGGAAAGCTGACGCCGAAGTTCAGCTCGCAGAATTCGCTGATCGCACCCTCGTTGCCCGGCTCCTGCTTGCCGAACTGATTGCAGGGAAAGCCCAAGACCACCAGGCCCTGATCCTTGTAGGTCTGCCACAGTTCTTCGAGGCCTTTGTACTGCGGGGTGAAGCCGCATTTGCTGGCGGTATTGACCACCAGCACCGCTTTGCCGGCGAAATCGGCCAGGGTCTTTTGCTCGCCTTTGATCGTGGTGCAAGGAATGTTCAGCAGGTTGTCGCTCATGGCACTGGGCTCCGCAGACAGTCAGGAAAGGCCAAACATAGCGAGCAATTAAATTGTGTGCAATTTAATTATCGAATAACAAGGCGACCCGAAGGTCGCCTTCAATCGTTTATGCGCGCGGTTCGAGATTCAAACACACCGAGTTGATGCAATAACGCAGGCCGGTCGGCGGCGGGCCGTCGGGGAACACATGACCCAGATGCGCATCACAGCGCGCGCACTTCACTTCAGTCCGAATCATGCCGTGCGTGGTATCACGGATTTCGGTCATCGCGCTTTCGCCAATCGGCTCGTAGAAGCTCGGCCAGCCGCAGCCGGAATCGAATTTGGCCTTGGAATCGAACAGCGCCTCGTAGCAGCAAACGCAGTGGTAGACACCATCGGTCTTGGTGTCGTTGTATTTGCCGGAGAACGGGCGCTCGGTCGCACTCAGACGACAAACGTTGTATTGCTCAGGGTCGAGCATCGCCCGCCATTCTTCCAGGGTTTTTTCCAACTTTTCCATCATCACACCTCAGCGGCTGAAAAAGCCCGATCTGTACCTTTTCCACGGATCGGGCGGCACGTATGATTGCGCCTCGTCACGCACCAGTCTGGCAGCCAGACCGGGCGCATTCAAACGGATTCTGGGAGCCGCGGCTCAAGACATCCGCCTGTGCGAAGACGCAGGAATCCCAGTACGGTTGTCCACCCACCGTCTGGATCGTTCATTTTCGGGATCACATCGCCATGCAGTTCAGCAAATCGAACAAGCTCGCCAACGTCTGCTACGACATTCGCGGCCCGGTGCTCAAGCACGCCAAACGACTGGAAGAGGAAGGCCAGCGCATCCTCAAGCTGAACATCGGCAACCCGGCGCCGTTTGGTTTCGAAGCGCCGGACGAAATCCTTCAGGATGTGATCCGCAACCTGCCGACCGCGCAAGGCTACAGCGACTCCAAAGGCCTGTTCAGCGCGCGTAAAGCGGTGATGCAGTACTACCAGCAGAAGAATGTCGAAGGTGTCGGCATCGAAGACATCTACCTGGGCAACGGCGTGTCCGAGCTGATCGTGATGTCGCTGCAGGCGCTGCTCAACAACGGCGACGAAGTGCTGGTGCCGGCCCCGGACTATCCGCTGTGGACCGCCGCCGTCAGCCTCGCCGGCGGTAACGCCGTGCATTACCTGTGCGACGAAGGCGCCGACTGGTTCCCGGACCTGGCCGACATCAAGGCCAAGATCACCCCGAACACCAAAGCCATGGTGATCATCAACCCGAACAACCCGACCGGCGCGGTGTATTCGAAGGAAGTGTTGCTGGGCATGCTGGAAATCGCCCGTGCGCACAACCTGGTGGTGTTCTCCGACGAGATCTACGACAAGATTCTGTACGACGATGCCGTACACATCTGCACCGCGTCGCTGGCCCCGGACCTGCTCTGCCTGACCTTCAACGGTCTGTCGAAGTCCTACCGCGTAGCGGGTTTCCGTTCCGGCTGGATCGCCATCTCCGGGCCGAAACACAACGCGCAGAGCTACATCGAAGGCATCGATATGCTGGCCAACATGCGCCTGTGTGCCAACGTGCCGAGCCAGCATGCGATCCAGACCGCACTGGGCGGCTACCAGAGCATCAATGATCTGGTGCTGCCGCAGGGTCGTCTGCTGGAGCAGCGCAACCGCACCTGGGAATTGCTCAACGACATTCCCGGCGTGAGCTGCGTCAAGCCGATGGGCGCGCTGTATGCGTTCCCGAAAATCGATCCGAAAGTCTGCCCGATCCACAACGACGAGAAATTCGTCCTCGACCTGCTGCTCTCCGAGAAGCTGCTGGTGGTACAGGGCACGGCGTTCAACTGGCCGTGGCCGGACCACTTCCGCGTCGTCACGCTGCCTCGCGTAGATGATCTGGAAATGGCCATCGGCCGTATCGGCAACTTCCTCAAGTCCTACCGCCAGTAACTGGCCAGCAGTGCGCAACGGTCAAACGTTGCGCACTGTCTGATTCAGCAACACTTCTGCGTTCCACGTCCGCGCACGCCTTCTACACTTGCGATTCATACCGGTTACCTGCGTCCGGCGTAATGGCGACGGGTCGCGGCTGGCCGTCATCCCTATCGGTATCTGTCGTGGGAAATGTGCCGTGCACCGAAGAATCCGCTGTAGGACACAGTTTGAAATAGTCACTCAGTTGAATACCCCGGTGCAGCACCTTATATACCCCGCAGTACGCTACATCTTTAGCTTGAGGAGATTTCTACAACCATGATGCGCATCCTGCTGTTTTTGGCCACTAACCTGGCGGTCGTGCTGATAGCCAGCATCACCCTGAGCCTTTTCGGCTTCAACGGGTTCATGGCGGCCAACGGGGTTGATCTCGACCTTAGTCAGCTGCTGGTTTTCTGTGCAGTCTTTGGTTTCGCCGGCTCGCTGTTCTCGCTGTTCATCTCCAAGTGGATGGCGAAGATGAGCACCGGTACCCAGATCATCAGCCAGCCACGTACCCGGCACGAGCAATGGCTGCTGCAAACCGTCGAGCAACTGTCCCGCGAAGCCGGGATCAAGATGCCCGAAGTCGGTATTTTCCCGGCCTACGAAGCAAACGCCTTCGCCACCGGCTGGAACAAGAACGACGCGCTGGTCGCGGTCAGCCAGGGCCTGCTCGAGCGTTTCTCGCCCGATGAAGTGAAAGCCGTGCTGGCCCACGAAATCGGTCACGTCGCCAATGGTGACATGGTCACGCTGGCGCTGATCCAGGGCGTGGTGAACACCTTCGTGATGTTCTTCGCGCGGATCATCGGCAACTTCGTCGACAAGGTGATCTTCAAGAACGAAGAAGGCCAGGGCATCGCCTACTACGTGGCGACCATCTTCGCCGAACTGGTACTGGGCATTCTCGCCAGTGCGATCGTCATGTGGTTCTCGCGCAAGCGCGAATTCCGTGCCGATGAAGCCGGCGCACGCCTGGCCGGCACCAGCGCGATGATCGGCGCACTGCAACGCCTGCGCGCCGAACAGGGCCTGCCGGTGCACATGCCGGACACCCTGAACGCCTTTGGCATCAACGGTGGCATCAAACAGGGCTTTGCCCGCATGTTCATGAGCCACCCGCCGCTGGAAGAGCGTATCGACGCGCTGCGTCGTCGCGGTTGATCTGACCGGTGTAAACATGAAGAAGGCCCGCAGTGATGCGGGCCTTTTTTTGTTGCCATGATTAGTCGGCTGTTGCTGATGGCCCTATCGCTGGCAAGCCAGCTCCCACAGTGGGCTGTGGCGTTCTGAAGATCGAGAGATCACACCAAAATCCTGTGGGAGCTGGCTTGCCAGCGATGAGGCCAGTATTACTGACGCAGAACTATCGGGAAGAAACGCGGTAAACCCGCTCCTCCAGCCGCGTCACGCCCGCCTGCAGGAACTTCCCGCTCTCCCCCAGCACATCCTGCTCTTCCAGCACCTGCACCTGCCAGACATCCCCCAGCAACCGCTGCACCTCATCATCCCCCACTGCAAACGGCGGCCCCGGGATCTGCGCCTGATCGTAATCCAGCGTAATCAACAGCCCTTGCACACCCTGCGGGAGAATCTGCTGAAGATGCGCCGCGTAGCGCTCACGCATCGGTGCCGGCAAGGCAATCAGCGCGGCACGGTCGTATATCGCCGCGCAATCGTCCACATCGCTCGCCGTCAGCGCAAAAAAGTCCCCGCACCACAACTCGATGGCATCGCTGCGATAGACCTTGAACGCGCCCTTCTCGCTGATCTGTGGCTGTATCTGATGCTCACTGAAAAAGTCCTCGATAGCCTTTTCCGACAGTTCGATCCCGAGCACCTGATGACCGCGCCCTGCCAGCCACGCCAGATCCAGACTTTTCCCACACAAAGGCACGAGCACTCTCGCCGTTTCAGGTACCGCCCAGTGCTGCTGCAGATACGGGTTCACCTCGGGCAGATGGAATCCAATCTGCCCCGAAGCCCACTTCTTGTGCCAAAACTCAGGCTGCATGCATCACTCCCAATAATTCGATCAAAAAGCGTTAAAACTTATATTAGATTTAGATCAATGATCTGACTGAAGATGAATCATCTTAACGCTCAGGAACCCTTCCATGTTTCCCAGCCTGTTTATCTCCCATGGTTCACCCATGCTCGCACTGGAGCCCGGCGCCAGTGGCCCGGCACTGGCGCGACTGGCCGCCGAACTGCCGAAACCCAAAGCCATCGTGATTGTTTCTGCGCATTGGGAAAGTCACGAGCTGCTGGTCAGCAGCCATGCGCAACCGGAAACCTGGCACGACTTCGGCGGCTTTCCGCGTGCATTGTTTGAAGTGCAGTACCCGGCGCCTGGCAATCCGCAGTTGGCCGCTGAGGTGGCCGATCTGTTGACTGCCAATAATCTGCCAGCACGCCTCGATCCGCAGCGTCCGTTCGATCACGGTGTCTGGGTACCGTTGTCACTGATGTACCCGCAAGCGGATATCCCGGTGGTGCAGGTCTCCCTGCCGAGTCGCGCTGGCCCGGCGCTGCAAACCCGGGTCGGCCTCGCGCTGGCGAGCCTGCGTGATCAGGGCATTTTGCTGATCGGCTCTGGCAGCATCACCCACAACCTGCGTGAACTCGACTGGCACGCTGGCCCGGAAAGTGTCGAGCCGTGGGCGCGGGATTTCCGTGACTGGGTGATCGAGAAGTTAGCGGCCGACGATGAGGCGGCGCTGCATGATTATCGCCAGCAGGCGCCGCATGCGGTGCGCAGCCATCCGAGCGATGAGCATTTGTTGCCGCTGTATTTTGCCCGGGGTGCGGGAGGAGAGTTCAGCGTGGCGCACAAGGGTTTCACGATGGGTGCGCTGGGCATGGATATCTATCGATTCGGTTGACGCCTTCGCGAGCAGGCTCGCTCCCACAAAGGCAAAAAACAGACAAAAAAAATCCCCGAACCAGTCGGGGATTTTTTATGTTCGATCAATCAGCCCAGGGGCGGATCAATCTTCGCGATAGCGACGCAGTTTCAGCTGCTTACCGGCAACGCGAGTGTCCTTCAGTTTGGTCAGGAGTTTGTCCAGACCATCTTCCGGCAGCTCGACGAGGCTGAAGCTGTCACGCACCTGGATGCGACCGATCGCTTCACGGGCCAGACCGCCTTCGTTGAGGATGGCGCCCAGCAGGTTTTTCGCAGCGATACCGTCACGCGCACCCAGCGCGGTACGGCAACGAGCACGGCCTTCGCCCAGAGGCATTGGCGCGCGACGCTCGCGGTCACCACGATCAGGACGATCACCGGTGCGCTCAGGACGGTCGCCACGCGGTGCGTTGTTCGGCACCAGTGGACGTTCCTTCTCGATCGCAGCCAGGTTCAGCGCTTGACCGTTGGTGGCTTTGCGCAGCAGCGCAGCAGCCAGAGCACGCGGAGTGCAACCGATGTCTGCAGTCAGACGATCGAGCAGCTCACCGTGAGTCGATTCGGCATCAGCGACCAGCGGCGACAGGCTGTTGGTCAGTTTCTTGATGCGCGCATCGAGAACAGCCTGAGCGTCCGGCAGGCGAACTTCAGCGACTTTCTGACCGGTGACACGCTCGATCACTTGCAGCATGCGGCGCTCACGTGGAGTCACCAGCAGCAGTGCACGACCTTCGCGACCGGCACGGCCAGTACGGCCGATACGGTGAACGTAGGACTCTGGGTCGTACGGCATGTCAACGTTGAACACGTGAGTGATGCGCGGAACGTCCAGACCACGGGCAGCAACGTCGGTCGCCACAACGATGTCCAGACGGCCATCTTTCAGCGAGTCGATCACGCGCTCACGCTGGTTCTGGGCGATGTCGCCGTTCAACGCTGCAGCTTTGTAGCCTTTGGCGTCGAGAGCGCTGGCCAGATCCAGGGTCGCTTGCTTGGTGCGCACGAACATGATCAGTGCGTCGAAGTCTTCCACTTCCAGCAAGCTGAGAACGGCCGAAGTCTTCTGGTCAGCGTGAACCAACAGGTGAGCCTGTTCGATCGCGGTAACGGTCTGAGTCTTGGTCTGGATCTTCACGTGTTGCGGATCGCGCAGATGGCGTTCGGCAATGGCGCGGATCGACTGCGGCAGGGTCGCCGAGAACAAAACGGTCTGACGGGTCGCTGGCAGAGCCTTGAAGATGACTTCCAGGTCATCCATGAAGCCCAGTTTCAACATTTCGTCAGCTTCGTCGAGAACCAGGTGGTTCACGGTCGACAGCACTTTTTCGTCGCGACGCAGGTGGTCGCACAGACGGCCCGGAGTGGCGACAACGATCTGTGCGCCATTACGGATTGCTTTCAGTTGTGGGCCCATAGGCGCGCCGCCGTAAACGGCCACAACGGTAACGCCCGGCATTTGCTTGGCGTAGGTTTCGAAAGCGGTTGCTACTTGCAGCGCCAACTCACGAGTTGGCGCCAGGATCAGGGCTTGCGGTTCGCGCTTGGCAGGATCGATGCGGTGCAGAATAGGCAGTGCGAACGCGGCGGTTTTACCGGTACCGGTTTGCGCTTGGCCAATCATGTCCTGGCCGGCCATGATGATCGGGATCGATTGCTGCTGAATCGCCGAAGGCTCTTCGTAGCCGGTCGCTGCGACGGCTGCAAGAATATTCGGGTTAAGATTAAAAGCGGCGAATCCGCCGGTTTCCTGGGTCATGGGTCTGCCTCTAAGTGCATCCGCAAAGACCCATGCTCCAAAGCTGCGCATGCCGTGTTGAGACTCAAGAGTCGCCCTGGCAGCTTTGTCGGCGGGGATTTGCGAAAACGAATGAATGAAAAAAAGAATCGTCCGGGAAGAGCCCGCAATGCGGACGTGCAGCCGAAGCTGACTTCGGGAAATTGCGCTACCTAAACGCGGCCCGGTTAAAGGCCGGCGCGCACTATACCGGATTTTGCCCAAAAAGGGAGCTTTTTTTATCGGCTAAATGCGTGTGTCACCGCCGTGTAACGGGGTTTTGCGGATAATCGCGCCAAGGTCTATTTTTCAAAGGCCCGGCCCCGCGGGCGATGACGCTAAAACGATTCACCGACGTGCGGCATACCGTCGCTGCACCCGCCCTTCCCGCTCGAGGATTTCGCCATGAATCAGCCCTGTCCCGGCCGCGTCAGCCGTGAACGCCGTGGTCACGTCCACCTGATTGGCCTCGATCGAGCGGCCAAACGCAATGCTTTCGATCTAGACCTGCTCAATGAACTCAGCCTGGCCTATGGCGAGTTCGAGGCCGACAGCGAGGCGCGGGTAGCGGTGGTGTTCGGTCATGGCGAGCACTTTACCGCAGGTCTCGATCTGGTGAATGCCAGCGGCGCACTCGCTGAAGGCTGGCAAGTTCCGACCGGCGGTTGCGATCCGTGGGGCGTTTTCGTCGGGCCACGGGTGAGCAAACCGGTGATTGTTGCCGCGCAGGGCTACTGCCTGACCATTGGCATCGAGCTGATGCTGGCGGCGGATATCAACCTGTGCGCGAGCAATACCCGCTTCGCGCAAATGGAAGTGCAGCGTGGAATTTTTCCTTTTGGTGGCGCGACTTTACGTTTTCATCAGGTGGCCGGATGGGGCAATGCGATGCGCTGGTTGCTCACCGGCGATGAGTTTGATGCGCACGATGCGTTGCATTTGGGGTTAGTGCAGGAAGTGATGGCCAGCGAGGATCTGCTGCCACGGGCGATTGAATTGGCTGAGCGTATTGCCCGGCAGGCACCGTTGGGGGTGCAGGCGACGTTGATGTCGGCGCGACAGGCGCGGTATGAAGGTGAGATGGCGGCGGCGCAAGGGTTGCCGGCGTTGGTGAAGAAGTTGCTGGCCAGTGAAGATGCCAAGGAAGGAGTGCGCTCGTTGGTTGAGCGACGGCCTGGAGTCTTCAGGGGGATCTGAAAATTATGGCGTCTGTCGTGGCGCCATCGCTGGCAAGCCAGCTCCCACAGTGACCGAGTCGTTCACACATTTTGCGTACGGCGCGAACCCTGTGGGAGCTGGCTTGCCAGCGATGGGGCCAGCACTGACGCCTCAGGTGGCCGGGCGAATACTGTTGATCAACGACAGCAACGAATACCCCAACCGCGGCGCCAGCGCTTCAGCCCGCGCAGTCAGCGCCTGCATGTCCAGCACCTGATCGAGGTCCGCCGGCACAATCAGAATCACATTGCCCTCCTTCACCGGCAATTCCCAATAGTGCCGGTGATAGAGACCACGCAACAACGCCGCACCCAACGGCTTGCCGTCATCGGTGGCCCACTGATTGATCACCAGCCAGCCACCCGGATTCAGACGCTTCTGGCAGTCGCCGAGAAAACTCCAGGCCAAGTGCCCGACGCCCGGCCCGACATCGGTGTACAGGTCGACGAAAATCAGGTCCGCCGGCTCAGCCGTCGGCAGCAGTTCGAGGGCGTCGCCGACGCGAATGTACAAACGCGGATCATCATCCAGACCAAGGTATTCGATGGCCAGACGCGGCACGTCAGGGCGCAGTTCAATCGCTTCGACATCTTCGAGCGGCAGAAACTTGAGGCAGGCCTGCGTCAGCGTACCGGCACCGAGCCCGAGGAACAGCGCACTCTCCGGCTGCTCATGGCACAACGCGCCGATCAGCATCGCGCGGGTGTAGTCGTATTCCAGCCAGCTCGGATCAGCGGTGAACACGCAGCTCTGTTCGATCGCATCGCCGAACTCGAGAAAGCGGTAGTCGGCCACTTCCAGCACGCGAATCACGCCGAACTCATCCTGTACTTCGGCGAGCAGATGCTCGACGCGCTCCTCAGTCATTTCGTCTCCTGATGGTCACCGGGCGCGGTGACGCGATGGCACCGCTGTGGCGCCGTGGCAAAGCGGCGATTGTCGGTGATGGGGCGGGAGCAGGTCACGCACTAATTGCTGCTACCATGGGCTTCCCGTGCGTAGAACCAATTAGAGACCGTGATGAGCCAACCGTGGAGCCCTGACAGCTGGCGCGCCCTGCCGATCCAGCAACAACCGCAATACCCCGACGCCGCGCACCTGCGCCAGGTCGAGCAAACCCTGGCCAGTTATCCGCCGCTGGTGTTTGCCGGTGAAGCGCGCGAACTGCGTCGGCAGTTTGCCGAAGTCACCCAGGGCCGGGCATTCCTCCTGCAGGGCGGCGATTGCGCGGAAAGCTTCGCTGAATTCTCCGCAGCAAAAATTCGCGACACTTTTAAAGTGTTGCTGCAAATGGCAATCGTCATGACCTTCGCCGCCGGTTGCCCGGTGGTCAAGGTCGGACGCATGGCTGGCCAGTTCGCCAAACCGCGCTCGGCAAACGACGAGACCATCAACGGCGTGACCCTGCCGGCTTATCGTGGCGACATCGTCAACGGTATCGGTTTCGACGAAAAGAGCCGCGTGCCGGATCCGGAGCGTCTGCTGCAGTCGTATCACCAGTCCACCGCCACGCTGAATCTGCTGCGCGCGTTTGCCCAGGGCGGTTTTGCCGACCTGCATCAGGTGCACAAGTGGAACCTCGACTTCATCGCCAACTCGGCGCTGGCCGAGAAGTACAGCCATTTGGCCGACCGCATCGATGAAACCCTGGCGTTCATGCGCGCCTGCGGCATGGACAGCTCGCCGCAACTGCGCGAAACCAGTTTCTTCACCGCCCACGAAGCGCTGCTGCTGAACTACGAAGAAGCCTTCGTGCGCCGCGACAGCCTGACCAACGATTACTACGATTGCTCGGCACACATGCTGTGGATCGGCGACCGTACCCGTCAGCTCGACGGCGCGCACGTCGAATTCCTCCGTGGCGTGAACAATCCGATCGGCGTGAAAGTCGGCCCAAGCATGAACCCGGAGGATCTGATCCGCTTGATCGACGTGCTCAACCCGGACAACGATCCGGGGCGCCTGAACCTGATCG
The DNA here is from genome assembly GCF_000783395.1 of Pseudomonas chlororaphis. Classification (GTDB taxonomy): domain Bacteria; phylum Pseudomonadota; class Gammaproteobacteria; order Pseudomonadales; family Pseudomonadaceae; genus Aquipseudomonas; species Aquipseudomonas chlororaphis_H. The sequence continues at coordinate 102,011 of NZ_JSFK01000016.1, forward strand.
CACGGATGGGTGCGAACAAGGTCGGTGATCACTTGCCGGCGCTGATTCGCGCGGTGCAGCGTGAAGGCAAGCAGGTGCTGTGGAGTTCCGATCCGATGCACGGCAACACCATCAAGGCCAGCAGCGGCTACAAGACCCGCGACTTCGCGCAGATTCTTGGCGAGGTGAAACAGTTCTTCCAGGTGCACGAAGCGGAAGGCAGTTATGCCGGCGGCATTCACATCGAGATGACCGGGCAGAATGTCACCGAGTGCATCGGTGGTGCGCGGCCGATTACTGAAGATGGCTTGTCGGATCGCTATCACACGCATTGTGATCCGCGGATGAATGCCGATCAGTCGTTGGAGTTGGCGTTTTTGATTGCCGAGACGCTGAAGCAGGTTCGCCGCTAAGATTCGACATCTTTATCGCTTTAACTGGTCTCATCGCTGGCAAGCCAGGCTCCCACAGTGATCGCGTCGATCACAAAATATATGTACGACGCGGACACTGTGGGAGTCTGGCTTGCCAGCGATGGCGTAAGGTCAGTCGCACCCAATCTGTGCCAATGCCACCCGCAACCGCGCCGCACTCTCACGCAGACAATTGAGCTGTACCCGACCAAGCCCCAACCAGTCCGCCATCTGCCGCAGATTAGCAGCCAGCGCCAACATCCCTTCTTCATCCAGCCCCGGCTCTTCCTCGTGCACCGCATGCACCGCCAACTGCCCGGCCGCCCGCTCGGCACGCAGATCCACCCGCGCCGCAATCCGCTCGTTGTGCAAGAACGGCAACACGTAATAGCCGTAAACCCGTTTGTCCTGCGGCGTATAAATCTCCAAACGATAACGGAAATCGAACAAACGCTCAGTGCGGCTGCGCTCCCAGATCAACGAATCGAAGGGCGACAACAGCGCACTGGCCACGACCTTGCGCGGGACTTTTGGCTCCGGCAGGCAATAGGCGAGCTGCCGCCAGCCGGCGACTTCGCACATCTGCAGTTGCCCGGCCTCGACCAGCTCCGCCAGACGCGGACGCGCATCCGCCGGATTCAGCCGAAAGTAATCACGCAGGTCTTTTTCAGTACCGACGCCCAAGGCCTGCGTCGCGTGCAACAACAGACCACGCTGCGCCTCCGCCTCTTCAGGTAAGGCTTGCTGAAGGATCGAAGTAGGAATGACCCGCTCCGGCAAATCATACAAACGCTCAAAACCGCGACGCCCCGCCACCGTCACTTCACCGGTGGCGAACAACCACTCCAGCGCATGCTTTTCTGCGCTCCAGTCCCACCACGGCCCGGCCTTGTCTTCTCGGGTGGAAAGGCTGCCGGCGCCTAAGGCGCCCTGCTCTTCAACGGAACTCAACACCCGACGAACAACGTCCTGCTGCTCGCGACCGAATCGGGCGAGTTGCTGATAGATATCCTCGCCGCGCCTGGCCCGCTGCATGCGCCAGCCCATCAACGGATACATCGATAGCGGCAGCAACGAGGCTTCGTGCCCCCAGTATTCGAACAACGAACGACGTCGCCCCGAGCTCCAGGCAGCCTGGTCGAGCAAGTCAGAAGAATAGGAACCGAGACGGGAAAACAGTGGCAGGTAGTGCGAGCGCACCACGGCATTGACGGAGTCGATTTGCAGCAGACCCAGCCGTTCGATCAGCCGGTTGACGTGCGCGGCTTTGACAGTCGGCGGCTGGCGCCCGTTGAATCCTTGGGCAGCCAGCGCCAGTCGTCGCGCCTGTTTGAGGGAAAAGGCCAGAGTCGCGGGCATGAGCATCTCCTTGTCTGCTCGCAACCTACCTCACGGGAAGCGGGTTTGTGTAGCACTGCGCTCTTCATTTATGCATCGGTCACTTATGCATCGGGTCATCCCAGAACGGCCGCACGGCTTCGTGTTCAACGTCGGCACGACTGACCCCGATGTCCTTCAACGCTTCGTCGCTCAGACTGGCGAGCAACTCGCGTTCACGGTGCAGTTCGTACCAGCGGCTAAACTTGTGCAGCAAGTCGGAAACGAGATGGACCGAAAACTTTTCATCGCTTACATAGACTTTTTGACCTTTCATCGCATCGCCCTCCTTGTGGGATAGCTCCAGTCTCTTCTCCGCGCTACGATCAATCCAACGAATGTTTCTGATGGCATGCATCACGGAGATTCATCAATTGTCGGCCTACCCCAGTATCGATACCGATGTCCTGCGCACCTTTGTTGCGATTGCCGATCAGGGCGGGTTCACCCGCGCCGGCGAAATGGTCAACCGCACGCAATCGGCGGTGAGCATGCAGATGAAGCGTCTGGAAGAGGACGTGTTGCAGCGGCAGTTGTTTGAGCGTGACGGCCGTCAGGTGCGCCTCACCGCCGAAGGCCAGGTGCTGCTCGGTTACGCGCGGCGCATCCTCAAGTTGCACAGTGAAGTGTTCAACACCTTGCGCGAGCCACATATGGTCGGCACGGTGCGCATCGGCACGCCGGATGATTACGTGATGCGTTTTCTGCCGGGGATTCTGTCGCGGTTTGCGCAGTTCTATCCACTGATCCAGATCGAAGTGCATTGCGAATCGACCAAACAACTGTTGCAGCGTACTGACCTGGATTTGTCGATCGTCACCCGTGAACCGGGCAACGAAATCGGTCAGTTGCTGCGCAAGGAGCGTTTTGTCTGGGCCGAGGCACAGAATTTCAGCGCCCACGAACAGACGCCGCTGCCCTTGGCGATGTTCAACAGTGATTGCTTCTGCCGTTTGTGGGCGTGTAACGCACTGGATGCGATGGGCCGCGAATACCGCATCGCTTACAACAGCACCAGCCTGTCGGCGCTGATGGCCGTGGTCAGCGCGGGTCTGGCGATCACCGCGCAACTGGAAAGCCTGATCACCCCGGACATGCGCATTCTTGGCGCCGCCGAGGACCTGCCACTGCTGCCCGAGGCCAGCATCATGCTGATTCGCAACCTGAACAATCCATCGCCGATCACCGAGTGCCTGGCCGAGCACATCGTCGAAGGCTTCAAACTTTAAACGCGAGCATCACCGCACACAGCACCAGGAAACCGCAGAACAGCCCGCGCAGGAGTTTTTCCGGCATGGCGTGGGCGACTTTCACGCCCCAACTGATGCTCGCCAGACCACCGATGGCCAGCGGCAGACCGATCATCCAGTCCACTTCGTGGTGGACCGCGTAGGTCACCAGGGTCACGCCGGTGCTTGGCAAGGCCAGCGCCAGCGACAGACCTTGGGCGACGACTTGCGTGGTGCCGAACAAGCTGGTCAGCACCGGCGTTGCCACCACAGCACCGCCGACACCGAATAAACCGCCCATGGTCCCGGACGCCGCGCCAAGCACGCCAAGCCACGGCCAGGAATAGCGCATCTCAGAAGTCGCAGCGGGTTGCTTGCCGAACATCTTCAACAAGTTGTAGATCGAGAGCACCACCAGGAACGCGACAAAGCCGATGCGCATGGTTTGCGCATCAATGCCCACCGCCCAGATCGAACCGATCCACGCAAAGCAAAAACCCATCACCGCCAAGGGCAGCGCATGTCGCAGCTCGATGCGATTGCGCTGGTGATAACGCCACAGCGCCAGCATTACGTTCGGCACTACCATGACCAGCGCCGTGCCTTGGGCGATCTGCTGATCGAGACCAAACCAGACGCCAAGCAGCGGAATGGCGATCAAGCCGCCGCCGATGCCGAATATGCCACCGAGAGTGCCAAGGGCGGCGCCGAACAGCAGGTACAACACAAACTCCATCACACCGAATTCCTCTTACGTCAGATGACTCATCCTACGCAGTCGCGGCTGGCGGGGAAACGCATAGCAACGCACAATGGCTATGCCGATTTCGCACAAGCGTTGAGCCGATATGAACCCCAATCAATTGACCGATCAACTCGGGCTGTTTCTCGACGTGCTGGAAAGTGGCAGTTTTTCCGCCGCTTCACGTCGTCATCCGCTGACACCGTCGGCCGTCGCGCGACGGATCGACAGCCTGGAAAGCGCCGTCGGCAGCCAGTTGTTTATTCGAAGCACCCACGCCGTACGAGCAACACCTGCCGGCCTGGCGTTTGCCGAACGCGCCCGGCGAATTGTCGCCGAATTGCAACTGGCCCGCGCAGAAGCCGTGTCGCTGAGCAGTGCGCCGGAAGGTTTGATTCGCATCGATGCACCGGCAGCGTTCGGGCGACGGCATCTGGCGCCGGTAATCGCTGACTTTCTCGTTCTGTATCCGGGCCTGGATGTGCAACTGCACTTGATCGACAGCTTCGTCGACATGGGCGGCTCGAACCTGGGCAAGGTCGATCTGGTGCTGCGTGCCGGGCAGATGGCTGATACCCGTCTGGTGGCCACGCCATTGGCGAGTATGGTGCGCATTGCCTGCGCCAGCGCTGACTATCTCCAGCGTCGAGGCATACCCAACACGCCCGCGCAGTTGCATGAACATGATGGCCTGGATTGGGAGGGCCTCGCCCCACCCTTCGCCTGGCGTTTCGAACAGGACGGGCAGATGCAATTGCACCGTCCAGCGCGCATCCGTATGAGCGCCAACAATGCCGAAGCGCTGGTGTGTGGGGCTTTGGCGGGATTAGGGATTGCGCATTTGCCGACCTGGCTGGCGAGCGAATACCTGTTGCGCGGAGAACTGGTCCCGCTGTTCTGCGAGAACGGCCTGCCGGCCCCGGAATCCACCGGCATCTACGCACTGCGCATGGAACAGCAAACCAACTCACGCAGCCGCTTGTTGCTTGAATACCTCAAGACTCGTTTCAGTCCAGTGCCGCCGTGGGATCTGGCGCTGCAACGGGATCTCGGCCGCCATTAGATCCGGAGAATTATCTGGCGCATTAAAGATTCGAGCGCTAGATTCATGACCATCACCGAACAAGGCTTTGACATGACTTCCCAACGCGACACCTGCGACGACCTGCTGCTGGATAACCAGGCCTGCTTCGCCCTGCATTCCACCTCGTTGATGATGACCAAGGTCTACAAGCCGCTGCTGCAAGCGCTTGGCCTGACCTATCCGCAGTACCTGGCGATGATGGTGCTGTGGGAAAAGGATGGTTTGACGGTGGGAGAAATCAGCGCGCGGCTGCTGACCGATCCCGGCTCACTGACTCCGCTGCTCAAACGGCTGGAGGCTGAAGGCTTACTGAGTCGAACACGCAGCCGTGAGGATGAGCGCGTGGTGATTGTCGAGTTGACCGAGCAAGGCCGCGCGTTGAAAGAGCAAGCCCAGACGGTCCCGCAATGCATTCTCGGCGCCAGCGGCTTCACCCTGGAACGCCTGCAAAACCTGCAAGCAGAGCTGCAGGCGCTGCGCAGCCATCTACAAGAAAGCCTGATCTAAGCTTGCCACTGTTTCCCTGTGGGAGCGAGCCTGCTCGCGAATGCGATCTGTCAGCCAACTGATTTGTTAAGTGAACCATCCCATTCGCGAGCAGGCTCGCTCCCACATTGATTTCATCGACAACAAAATATTTTCACCACCTGATCTACCGCGCAATCCGCTCTAACTCAAGCCTTACAGCCACCCTCTCATACCCGCCCAGTCGTGGAAGTGCAGCTTTTTTATAAATTTATCTTGCGCGCTAAATATTCGCGCGATACATTCACCTCGTACTTACTTAGCGCGCAAACAATTAGCGCACACAAACACACCCAATGAGGCTCACACCATGCAAACTCTCTACACCGCAATCGCAACCTCCACTGGCGGCCGTGATGGTCGCGCGATCTCCAGCGACAACATCCTCGACGTCAAACTCGCCACCCCAAAAGAACTCGGCGGTGCCGGCGGCGCGGCGACCAACCCTGAGCAACTGTTCGCTGCCGGCTACTCGGCCTGCTTCATCGGCGCACTGAAATTCGTCGCCAGCCAGACCAAACGCAAAATCCCCGACGATGCCTCGATCACCGCCCACGTCGGTATCGGCCAGATCCCCGGTGGCTTCGGTCTGGACATCGACCTGCACATCAGCCTGCCCGGTCTGGAACAGGCCGACGCGCAATCACTGGTCGATGCGGCCCACCAGGTCTGCCCGTACTCCAACGCCACCCGTGGCAACGTCGATGTGCGTCTGCACGTCACCGTTTAACTGCTGACGTCCCAGGCCCGAACAGGAAATGAACATGAACACTTTCAGCAAAGTCTTGACCGGTACCCTTCTCGCCCTGTCCATCCACAGCGCTTTCGCCGGTGATGTCGAACACAACACGCAGGCGTTTCTCGATGTGCTGAATGCCGGAACCGGCAAACCGATGGAACAGCTGACACCCAAAGATGCCCGCGCCGTGCTGGTCGGCGCGCAGTCCGGGGTCAAGTTGACGCTGCCCAAAGCGGACGTCAGCGAGAAAACCATCGAGGTCGATGGCCAACCGTTGAGCCTGACCATCGTCCGGCCGGCCGGGGTCAAGGGCGAGCTGCCAGTGTTCATGTTCTTCCACGGCGGTGGCTGGGTGCTGGGCGATTTCCCGACGCACGAGCGGCTGGTGCGGGATCTGGTGGTCGGTTCGGGAGCGGCGGCGGTGTTCGTCAATTACACGCCTTCCCCGGAAGCGCATTACCCGGTGGCGATCAACCAGGCCTACGCCGCAACGAAGTGGGTCGCCGAGCACGGCAAAGAGATAAATGTCGACGGCAAGCGTCTGGCTGTGGCGGGCAACAGTGTCGGCGGCAACATGGCGGCTGTGGTTGCACTGATGGCCAAAGACAAAGGCACTCCGGCGATCAAATTCCAGGTGCTGCTGTGGCCGGTGACGGACGCCAATTTCGATACCGGTTCCTACAACCAGTACGCCGAAGGACACTTCCTCACTCGCAACATGATGAAGTGGTTCTGGGACAACTACACCACCGACGCCAAGCAGCGAAACGAGATTTACGCGTCGCCGTTGCGGGCCACCACGGCACAACTGAAGGGCCTGCCGCCCGCACTGGTGCAGACCGCCGGCGCCGATGTGTTGCGTGATGAGGGTGAAGCGTATGCGCGCAAACTCGACGAGGCCGGTGTAGCGGTGACGTCGGTGCGGTACAACGGCATGATTCACGATTACGGCTTGCTTAACGTGGTGAGCCAGGTGCCGGCGGTGCGTTCAGCGATGCTGCAGGCATCTGAAGAACTCAAGCAACATTTGAAGTAACCACAATCCCATTGTGGGAGCGAGCCTGCTCGCGAAAGCGGTGTGTCATCCGGTTATGTACTGGCTGACAGAATGCATTCGCGAGCAGGCTCGCTCCCACAGGGAATTGCGTGAAGCTCAAATCGCAGGCACAAAAAAGCCCGACTCAATGGTCGGGCTTTTTCTTTCCGTAAAAAGCAGTGCTTATTTAGCACGGCCTTTGTAGGAACCGCCTTCGCGGGTGTCGATCTCGATCTTGTCACCGATTTCGATGAAGTCAGCAACCTGCAGCTCGGTACCGTTAGCCAGCTTGGCTGGCTTCATGACTTTGCCGGAAGTGTCGCCGCGAGCCGAACCTTCGGTGTAGTCAACTACGCGCACGATGGTGGTCGGCAGTTCTACGGAAACCAGACGCTCTTCGAAGAAGATCGCTTCGCAAACATCGGTCATGCCTTCTTCAACGAAAGGCAGAACAGCTTCGATGTCTTCAGCGTTCAGCTCGTACATGGTGTAGTCGGTGGTGTCCATGAACGTGTAGGTGTCGCCGCTGATGAAGGACAGGGTCGCTTCTTTGCGGTCGAGGATTACGTCGTCCAGTTTGTCGTCAGCGCTGTAAACGATCTCGGTCTTGTAACCGGTCAGCAGGTTTTTCAGCTTGGTCTTCATGATCGCGCTGTTACGGCCCGACTTGGTGAATTCAGCTTTCTGAACCAGCCAAGGATCGTTCTCGAGACGGATCACGGTACCGGGTTTCAGTTCTTTACCAGTTTTCATTGCGAATATCCGAATTTGGATGGGATTTACAAAAATCTAGGCCGCGTATCATATCCAATTTAGGTAAAACTGTACCAGCGCTGCGGCAAGATCGGCCTGCAAGCCTTGTTCCAGACACCACGCTTCGGCGTTTTCCTGCAGTTCTGGCCAATGATCACGGGCGGCGAGCCAGTATTCGCCGATAGGCTGACCGGCACTCCAGGCCCGCCAGAGACCGTTCATCGCCTCGGCAGCAGCCGGAGACAGGCCTTTTGTGTAAAGCGCGAGGAAGGCATCGAGCTTGTCCAGATGGATGTCTTCGTCCTGCTGATAGATGTGCCAGAGCATCGGCCGCCCCGCCCACTGCGCGCGGACAAACGAATCCTCACCGCGCACCGCGTTGAAATCGCAGCACCAGAGCAAGTGATCATATTGATCCTGTCGGACGAATGGCAGCACCTGCACGGTGAGCGACTGACGCACATGAATCGCACCAACCGCCAGATTTTCCACCTCGAGCCAGCGCGCCACATCGCCAAGAATCCGCCCTTCCGGCACCAGCAGATGAGTCGGTGCAGCGTCCACCGCCAAAACGTCCAGCCAACTGGCCAACCCGGCGTTCTCGTAGGCAAACAGCGAAATCAGCTGGGCGCCAAGCGCACGATCGATCCCGAGACCTTGGAGGAATTTGCGCTGAGCCTCGGCATCCTGCTGAAATTGCCGACGCTGCTCGAGCAATCCTCGCTCACGCAACAGCCCGCCAGTGCCCGGCTGGAACCCCGGAAAGAAGAAGAACTTCTGCACCGATTTATATTTGACCGACGGCAACCCGTGACAGCCGATCACCCAGTCTTCGGCGCTGAGGTAGTCGAGGTTCATCCACAGCGGCGGCTGTTCACGCCCAGCCATCGCGTCCATGTAATCACTCGGTAACTGACAGGCAAACGCGGCGATCACCACATCCGCCGCATCTGTGTGTACCCAGTCAGCCGGCCAGTGCCGCACTTCGACGCCTTGTTGCGATTGCTGTGCGGCGTTGATATCGATCGCCGGGCAAATGCGTTCGAATGCGCGCAGATCATCGACCCACAAGCGCACCGCCAAACCATGCTCAGCCACCAATTGCCGAGCCAGACGCCAGGTCACGCCGATGTCGCCAAAGTTGTCGACCACCGTGCAGAAAATATCCCAGCGGGGTTTCAATTGCGGCATTCAAGACTCCCGTTGGCAAAAGCAGCGATTGTCCGCATAAATGACCTCGCGCAGAAGAGCCGACGGCGATTAATCTTCGTGCGACAATCGCCACTTGCCCGCAATCACCCGCCAGGAGGCAGCCATGCCCTACCGTCCCAACCCGCGTCGCCCGTTGCCTGTTCAGCTTAGCGCGCTGCATTTGACCGGCAGTATTGCCTTGGGCATGTGGCTGGGCTTCGTCGCCATTGCGCTGACCTGCTGGCTGCTGTCGCATTTGCTGTTCAAAGAACAACTGGCACCGGTTGCCCAGGCTGTGCAGCAGTTGGCTAATCCACCGGCGGTGCAGGTGCAACCGGATATTCCGCCGCAGAGCCCGCTGTTCCAACAGTACGAAGAAAACCTGCGCAAGAACGAGCAACAGGCGCGTCTGGATCAGGCACGCGGCAGTACGCGCAATCTGTCGAATCCAAAATGCCAGTTCTGGTTGCAACAGGATCAGACGGCTCCAAGCGAAAAATCCCGCGCCAACGTTTTGCAATTCTGCGATTGATCATGAACAAGCACGCCGTCCACCAACTGATTCTCGACAAATTGCGCATCGACCTCGACATCGCCGAGCGCGCGGCGCAAACCGCTTACGAAACCGCGACTCACGAAGAGAACATCGCCGAAAACAAGTACGACACGCTGGGCCTGGAGGCGTCGTATCTGGCGGCGGGTCAGGCGAAACGGGTCGAGGAAATTCGTCAGTCATTGGCGCTGTGCCAGAACCTGACCCTGCGCGCCTATGACGAAAACCGTGGCATCGAAGTCGGCGCCCTGCTCGGCCTGGAAGACGAAAAGGGTCGCGAGCAATGGCTGTTTCTGGCACCGGATGCGGCAGGCCTGAAAGTCGATGTGGTGGGTCAGCCGATTACCGTCATCACCCCGCGCTCGCCGCTGGGCAAAAACCTGCTGGGCAAGTTCGAAGGGGATGAGGTGGAGATTCTGGTGGCGGGCACCCGGCAACAGTTCGCTGTCACCGAGGTGCTCTGAGGCAACTGATCAGTGAACTGGCAGTTCGACGCCGTCGAACAATTCTTCCAGTTCCTGCTTGTTGTGGCACTGAATGGCTTTGGCCATGACTTCGCGAGTCAGGTGCGGGGCGAACTTTTCGATGAAGTCGCACATAAAGCCGCGCAAGAAGGTACCGCGACGGAAACCGATCTTGGTGATGCTCGATTCGAACAGCTCGCTGGCATCCAGCACCACCAGATCGTTGTCGAGTTTGGTGTCGACCGCCATTTTAGCGACGATGCCCACACCCAGGCCCAGGCGCACGTAAGTCTTGATCACGTCGGCGTCGGCGGCAGTGAACACCACTTTCGGCGTCAGGCCGCGATGGCTGAAGGCTTCGTCGAGCTTGGAACGGCCGGTGAAACCGAATACGTAAGTCACGATCGGGTATTCGGCCAAGGCTTCGAGGGTCAGCTTCGGCAGCTTGGTCAGCGGGTGGCCCTGCGGCACGACCACGCAACGGTTCCAGCGGTAGCACGGCATCATCACCAGATCGCCGAACAGCTCCAGCGCTTCGGTGGCAATGGCAAAATCGACGGTGCCGTCAGCGGCCATTTCGGCGATCTGCATCGGTGAACCCTGATGCATGTGCAGCGCCACGTCCGGATATTGCTTGATGAAATTGCTGATCACCGGCGGCAGCGCGTAACGTGCCTGGGTGTGGGTGGTGGCGATCGACAGGGTGCCTTTCTTCTCGTTGGAGAATTCCTGGGCGATCTGCTTGATGCTTTCGACCTTGCGCAGGATCTCACCGGCGGTGGTGATGATGCGCTCGCCGGCCGGGGTCACGCGGGTCAGGTGCTTGCCACTGCGGGCAAACACTTCGACGCCAAGTTCATCTTCCAGCAGACGGATTTGTTTACTGATGCCCGGTTGCGAGGTGTAAAGGCTTTGGGCTGTAGCGGAAACGTTGAGGTCGTGGTGCGCCACTTCCCAGATGTAGCGCAATTGTTGAAGCTTCATATGAATCCCTCAAAGCAGGTAGACGCCACGGGCATCAGCGACGGTATATAACTATATTAATGGTTTGAAGAATAAATCTAGAACTTTTTTATCAAAGCGCCATTATTCCTGCTTCAGCGATCCTCCCGCCGCCGCCGCTCCACTAATGGCACCAGATAAACCGGCACCTTGGACAATTGCAGGACCCGCGCCGCCGTGCGCCCCAACGGCGTTTCCGCGCCCACCCCGTGGCTGTGACTGCCGACGATCAACAGATCGACCGAGAGTTTCTGCACCTGGTCGAGAATCACCTGCGACGGATCGCCCTGCAGCACGCGCACCGCGCGAATGCGCTGCAGATCCTGCTCGCCTTCATCTCCCAGTTCCTCACGAAAACTGTCCAGCACCCGCTGCTCGATATTGGCGATGACAGTTTTCAGACCCTGGCTGTGAAATTCGTTCAATGCCTGCTCGTCGAGATAGCTCTGCAATACCGATTCGGCAAACAGCCCCATCGGCTCCACCGCGTGCACCACATACAAATCGGCATTGAATGTTCGCGCCAACGCCAAGGCATGCTGCATCACTAACGGTGCGTACAGACCGAGGTCAGTGGCATACAGCATCGAACGAATCATATGACCTCCTCGCGTGCCAACATGGCGGAGATTTGATTCAGCTTAGCAGTGCCTTGGCGACTACGACGTGCGACGCAACGTCTTGAACCAAAGGGCTTTAGACCGGCGGTTCGTTACTGATGCCATGCGGTACGTGGCCAGTGGCGACCACTTCGCGGGCGAGTTCGCAGTGGCCGGCCTGATCGTCGAAAAACACGTCCGCGGCAAACGCTTCGAGAAACGCCGATTTGGTCAGGCCACCGAGGAACAGTGATTCGTCGAGACGAATGTCCCACTCGCGCAAGGTGCGGATCACCCGTTCATGGGCCGGCGCCGAACGTGCGGTGACCAGTGCTGTACGGATCGGGCAATCGTCATCGGGAAACTCGCGCTGCAACAGATTGAGCGCTGCCAGAAAGCCTTTGAACGGCCCGCCACGCAACGGCTCGCGCGCGGCTTCGCGCTCCTTGGCCTGAAACGCTTCCAGCCCGCCGGATTGATAGACGCGCTCCGACTCGTCGGAAAAAATCACCGCATCGCCGTCGAAGGCGATGCGCAATTCATCGCTGGCCGCACGGCTCGCTCCGCCGGAAAGAATCGTCGCAGCGGCGAAACCGGCATCCAGCGCCGCGCGCACGTCTTCGGCATGAGTCGAAAGAAACAGGTCGCAACCAAAGGCTTTCAGATACGGATACGGACTGCGCCCGCCGACAAACGCCGCTCGGGAAATCGCCAGACCGTAATGGTGAATCGAGTTGAATACGCGCAGGCCAGTGTCGGCGCTGTTGCGCGAGACCAGAATCACCTCGACCCGTGCTCGGCCGAGGCGACTGTTGAGTGCCAAAAGTTTTTCCACCAGCGGGAAGGCATCGCCGGGCGCAAGAATTTCGTCCTCGTGCTCGATCTGATATTGCCGATAGGCTTCAACGCCGCTCGACAGATAGACCTTGTGGCTCTCGCTCAGGTCGAACAAGGCGCGCGACGAAATCGCCAGCACCAGTTTGTCATCGATGTTCTTGGCCATGCCTTCCCCCAGAGCGACCGGCTTAAACGTTGCGCCGGTCGATAAAACTTAAATTGCGATACAACGCTTCGATGCGCGGCAACTCACAACCCGCTGCTTTCGCTGCCGCCAATGGCCGAGCGTAGATCGCTTGCAGCTCCAGCGGGCGTTTGTGTGAAAAGTCGTGGTACATGCTCGGCCAGTAGTCGGGCATTTTCTCGGTCATCATGAACAGATACTCGGCGTATCCCGGCGGCACATCGTGGCCGCAGGCCTTGGCGCCCTGCACCACTTCGGCCATCAACGCCTGGATCAACGCGCGACTGTCGGCATCGGCCATCAGCGGTGTGGTGCTTGCACCGAGCAACACCGAGAGTCCGTTGTAGGGAATATTCCACACCAGTTTCTGCCAGCGCGCCTGTTGCAGATTGGGCATTGCCTGGGAATCGATTCCGGCAGCGCGGAACAACCCGCTGCCCTCCTCGACAATCGCCATGCGCGCGCCATCATCCATGGCCGGGCCGCTGTGATAGCCAACGTTGACCGCGCCGAGTGCCTGATGGGTCACCAGACCCGGACCTTCGCGGTGTACGCAAATCAGGCACAAGCCGCCCAGCAGATGCAGGGACTCGGGGAGCAGTTCACGCAAGCTGTCTTCGACGTCGAGACCGTTTTGCAGCACCAGCACTTTGGCATCCGGCTTGGCCGCTTGAATGATTGAAGGCGCGAGACCGGCGTTGCTGGTGGTTTTCGCCCCCACCAACAGCCAGTCACATTTGGGCATGTCTTCGGCCGACGAATAGGCCTGCGCCGGATGCAACGTCAGCGGGCCATGCACCGCGCTGTTGATTTGCAAACCGCGCTCAGCCACCGCCGAAAACTCGCTGCGCAACAGAAAGTGCACATCGAAACCGGCACGCGCCAGCATCACACCGTAGAAACCACCAATTGCGCCGGTACCGATAATCCCTACGACCGGTTTATCAAAGCCCGGTTTATTCTCTGCCGCCATCATGGCAACTCCTCTGCAATTCGACCCAGTGCCTGCGCCAGCGCCGCGTTCAGCGCATCGGCCGTCAGGCGCGTGTGCAATGCCCCAAAGAACTCACCGTCGCGCACCACAAACAGCGCCGGCAAATGAAAGACCTGATAGCGCTCGACCAACCCGCCGTTGTCGCCGGCATCGATCCAGCACAACTGATCGATTGTCAGATCGAGCCCCGGCAACACCTCGCGGGCATAACGGCAACTGGCGCAACCGACGCTGGTGAAAATCACCAGTGAAACGCCGCTCATCGCCAACAGCCGTTGGTCGGCGTCGAAATCGGTCAGTTCAGATTCGACCACTATACTGGGGGAAACAATGTCAAATGGCCGACACAGGGAGTCTGTGCTCATGGGACGTTTCATTCCTCATCCGGACGAGGTGCCGGTTGAATTAACCTTGCTCAAGCCTGAGTGCATTTCCAGGCAACAGCTGCACACTATCAGCCTCGGCGGCATCGCTTGCAATTACCACCGTGCCTGGCGCCATGGCACCGCCCTGCAAGTACGCATGCCGTCACTGAATGCCGACATTTGTTATCCCGGCTATGTCGCGTGGTGTCTGCGCCGTAAAAGAGGCTATCTGGTGGGCATCGCGTTTACCGATGAGCAGACGCTGTTCAGCGCCCGAATGGGTGAGCAAGTGTGTCAGATCGAGCGCTACTGCCGCATGCACGACACCCACGATGACCTGCAAGAAATTCAGGCGGTGGCCCTGCAATGGGTCGAGCAACATGCCGACGAGTTCTCCCACGACAGCGTGCGCAAGGCTTTTGCGCAGCCAGCGCTGGACTAAAGCACCTTTTGCCCATTGTCGAGCAGGCGCTTTACGCGCTAAGGTTCCGCTCCCCGACGCGCTTAAATCTGCTGTGCTCCGCCGCGCGGGGATCGCTGGCGGCCGGCACCCGTGACCTGACGAGTAAACGATGGCTGATTTACCGATCAACGACCTAAACGTCGCCTCTAACGAGACCCTGATCACTCCCGATCAGCTCAAGCGTGATATCCCTCTGAGCGACGCTGCCCTGCGCACCGTCACAAAGGGTCGCGAAGTCATTCGCAACATTCTTGATGGCACCGACCACCGTCTGTTCGTAGTGATCGGCCCATGCTCGATCCACGATATCAAGGCTGCCCACGAATACGCCGATCGCCTCAAGGTGCTGGCTGCAGAAGTCTCCGACACCCTGTATCTGGTCATGCGCGTGTATTTCGAGAAGCCACGCACCACCGTCGGCTGGAAAGGCCTGATCAACGATCCGTACCTGGACGACTCGTTCAAGATCCAGGACGGTCTGCACATCGGTCGTCAGTTGCTGCTGGATCTGGCCGAAAAAGGCCTGCCAACCGCGACCGAAGCCCTCGATCCGATCTCCCCGCAGTATCTGCAGGACCTGATCAGCTGGTCGGCCATCGGCGCGCGTACCACCGAATCGCAGACTCACCGGGAAATGGCTTCCGGCCTGTCCTCGGCAGTCGGCTTCAAGAACGGCACTGACGGCGGTCTGACTGTGGCGATCAACGCCTTGCAGTCGGTCTCCAGCCCGCACCGTTTCCTTGGCATCAACCAGGAAGGTGGCGTGTCGATCGTCACCACCAAAGGCAACGCCTACGGTCACGTGGTGCTGCGCGGCGGTAACGGCAAGCCGAACTACGATTCGGTCAGCGTTGCCCTGTGCGAGCAGGCGCTGGACAAAGCGAAGATCAAGCCGAACATCATGGTCGACTGCAGCCACGCCAACTCCAACAAGGACCCGGCCCTGCAACCTCTGGTGATGGAAAACGTCGCCAACCAGATCCTCGAAGGCAACCAGTCGATCATCGGCCTGATGGTCGAGAGTCACCTGAACTGGGGTTGCCAGGCAATTCCAAAAGACCTCGCCGACCTGCAATACGGCGTGTCGATCACCGATGCGTGCATCGACTGGTCCGCCACCGAGAACACCCTGCGCAGCATGCACGCCAAGCTCAAGGATGTTCTGCCGAAACGCCAGCGCAGCTGATACGCGTTTTACAGGCATAAAAAAACGCCGGGCAATGCCCGGCGTTTTTATGTGTGCGATTCAGATCTTGGCGGCGCGGCGCTGATGACGCTCCATGTAGCGCTCGACGTAGGAGCATGACGGGATCACTGTGTAGCCCATTTCTTCGGCGTACTGCAGCGCGCTTTCGGTCAGCGCTGCGGCAATGCCACGGCCACGCAGGGCGTTGGGCACGAAGGTGCGATAGATATCCAGGGTCTGTTTCCCCAGATCCATATAGGTCAGGTAGGCACGATGACCGTCCACATTGGTCTCGAACTGATGACCAGCCTGGTCATGGTGGATGGACAACGCCTCGCTCATCACTACTCCTCGCGGGTCTTGAATTCTGACCCCTACCTTACCGATGTTTTTCCGGCGAAGGAACATCTACGCCACCCCGTGCCTGATGGACACCGAGAAGAGCCACACCGATCTCGCGCAACCTGGCACCTGATAAATAGTAGGCACCATTGGCAAAAATGCTCAAGGTACGCTCGTCATCAAGCGGGTTGACGGGGGTTGCTCCGATGGACGCAGAGGTGATTGGGGAGAAGATCTTCCCGGGCCACTCACCTGAACATTGCCGGATGTTGAGACTTAAGACGTGCAGCCTTTTTTAAAGTCACCTCAACATGGACAAAGATAAGCGAAGCAGCGCGCAAAATCGGAACAAAAGTGTGGACGAATTCATCTAGACAGACTTTAGCCAAGACTGCAAAAACAGCACGTGGCAACGGGAACTTTTTCTCATTAACTCGCTCAGCTCGGGGCTTGCAGCTGGGTATTTTTTAAGCAGCGCAGTTAAAAGTTGCTCGAAAAAGAATCAACGCCTACAATTTTTTTTGCTTCTTGCCTTACGTCAGTTTACTTACTACAAGTAATGGGTAGTATGTACGCCGGCTATTTCCTCAATCGTGAGGAGACAGCCACTTAATTTGAAAGTCCTTGAAGGGGAACACGATGAACAACGTTCTGAAATTCTCTGCTCTGGCTCTGGCCGCAGTTCTGGCTACCGGTTGCAGCAGCGCATCGAAAGAAACCGAAGCACGTCTGACCGCTACTGAAGACGCAGCTGCTCGCTCCCAGGCTCGTGCAGACGAAGCTTACCGTAAAGCTGATGAAGCTCTGGCTGCTGCTCAAAAAGCACAACAGACTGCTGACGAAGCTAACGAGCGTGCTCTGCGCATGCTGGACAAAGCTAGCCGCAAGTAATAATCCCTCGGGATTGTTATCAAGCCGACCCGATTTTTCGGGTCGGCTTTTTTATGTCCGATGCTTTTCCCCGGGCAATAAAAAACCCGCCGACGCTTCACGCATCGGCGGGTTCTGCACCCCGACTTATTGCTGCAAGTCGATCGGTGTACTCGAGACCATCGGCGCCGAGGTAGTCGGTGTGCCGATTTCCGTTGGCAGGCCATCTTCGGCTGCAACCACATCACGCACCACATCCCAGTTCACGCGCAGGTTGCTGGTGACGTCTTCACGCTTGAGCATCGCGTTGATCACCGCTGTGTGCTTGTCGACCACCGAAGGATTGCCCTTGTCGTCGATTGGCGTGTGCGCTTCCAGATAAACCTTGCCGCCACTGCTGCCGAACTTGTAGGCATCGTTGAGGATGCGCACCGACGTACCGACCGGGACCATGCCGGCCATTTCCAGCACGTTGTTGTTGAACATGCGGAAGCAGCCGTGGCTGGTGCGCATGCCGATACCGAATTTCTTGTTCGAACCGTGGATCAGGTAACCCGGCGTGCCCAGGGTGAACTTGAACGGGCCCAGCGGATTGTCCGGGCCGGCCGGCACTACGTTTGGCAGCGGGTCGCCGTCAGCGGCGTGCTCAGCCTTGATCGACGCTGGAGGCGTCCAGGTCGGGTTTGGCGTCTTGGCGGTGATCGAGGTGTGCGCAATCGGCGAACCCCAACCCTCACGACCGATACCCAGCGGGAACGTGTAAACCACGTTGCGGCCTTTCGGGAAATAGTAGAGGCGGTATTCGGCGAGGTTGATGACGATGCCTTCGCGCGGGCCCGGCGGCAGAATGAAACGGGTCGGCAAGACGATTTCGGTGCCGGCGCCCGGCAACCAGGCATCGACGCCCGGGTTGGCTGCAACCATCTCCGAGTAGCCCAGATCGTACTTCGTGCCCAGATCGGCGAAGGTATCTTCGTACTTGGCTTTGATCACCTGCACCTGGCCGATGATGTCTTCACCGGGTGGTGGCAGGGGAAACTCCAATGCAGCAACGGGACCGGCCACACACAGGGCGGCAAGTGACAGGCAGCGGGTGACGGCAGGAAAGCGCGGCAACATCCGGAAAATCCTTCGCATGATCAACAAGGGTATAAGAGCGCGATTGTACACCGCACTTTGAATATTGGGGGAGACAGCCCGATGGACCGCGTCAGGCCTTGAAAAGATCGCAGCCTGCGGCAGCTCCTACAGGTGTACGCCCTTCCTTGTAGGAGCTGCCGAAGGCTGCGATCTTTTGACCTTAAAGCTCGAATCGCAGCTCAGGCCAGATCGGCGAGGTGCCGCGCTTCTGCGACTCCAGAATCGCCCGGCACAGCGAGCACAGGCGCTGATCCTGAAACACCCGGCGATCCACACTCGACCAGCGCGGTTGCGCCGGCAGGAGACTGCCGCACAGGGTGCGATCGGCCGAGCCACCGAGTTCGAGTTGCCGCGTCACCAGATGCACCCGCACTTCCTGGCAGGCGAACAGATCCAGCTGCTCGTCAGGCTCGATCAGTTGGTAGGCAAACAGGGACCACGCAGAACGCGACATCGGGGGCTCCAAATAAGGGGGCGCCACATTAGCCGAAAGCCTGCCCTTAGAAAAGCCTCATAACAGCGGTTTTAGCGTCGGCCAGACATTTTCCAGCAACTTGCCCTGAGCCCCGGCCGCCGGGTGCAGACCATCGGCCTGCATCAAGTCCGGATGACCGCCGACGCCGTCGAGGAAAAACGGCACCAGGGGGATCTTTTTATCGTCGGCCAGTTTGCCGTAGACCTCGGCAAAAGCATCGGTGTAGCGCTTGCCATAATTGGGCGGCAGTTGCATGCCGAGCAGCAGCACCTTGGCCCCACTCTGACGCGAGCTGTCGATCATCGAGGCAAGATTTTGTTGCAATTGAGTTGGCGGCATTCCGCGCAAGCCATCGTTGCCACCCAGTTCGAGGATCACCAGCTCGGGTTTATGCTCTGCAAGCAGCGCGGGCAGGCGCGCCTGGCCTCCGGCACTGGTGTCGCCGCTAATGGAAGCATTGACCACTTTATCGTCGAAACCCTCCTGTTTGAGCCGTTGTTCGAGCAACGACACCCACCCCAAGCGGGTATCCAGTCCGAAACCGGCGCTGATACTATCGCCAACGATCAGGACAGTACCCGCCGCTGCGTTCTGGGCCATGCACATCAAGGCCAGGCCAGCACTCAAAAACCACACACGCATCGGATTCTCCATGGGCGCAAGCATTCTCACCGCGAAGAACCTCAGCAAAGTGGTTCCCAGCGCGGAAGGTGAACTGACTATCCTGCACGAACTCAGCCTGGAACTGAACAAGGGCGACAGCCTCGCCATCGTCGGCGCGTCCGGTTCCGGTAAATCCACCCTCCTTGGCCTGCTCGCCGGTCTCGATCTGCCGAGCAGTGGCGAAGTTATTCTCGCCGGGCAAGGACTGAGCAATCTCGATGAAGACCAGCGCGCACGCATTCGCGCCGAGCATGTCGGTTTCGTCTTCCAGTCCTTTCAGTTGCTCGACAGTCTCAACGCACTGGAAAACGTCATGCTGCCGCTGGAACTCGACGGCCGCAAAGACGCCCGCGAGCGGGCGACTGAACTGCTGCAACGGGTCGGCCTCGGCCAGCGCCTGACGCACTCGCCGCGCCAGCTCTCCGGAGGCGAGCAACAGCGCGTAGCCATCGCCCGTGCCTTCGCTGCCGAGCCTGACGTGCTGTTTGCCGACGAACCGACCGGCAATCTCGACAGCCACACCGGCGAGCGCATCAGCGATTTGCTCTTCGAATTGAACAAGGAACGCGGCACCACTCTGGTGCTGGTGACCCACGACGAACGCCTGGCCCATCGCTGCCGGCGTCTGATCCGACTTGAAGCCGGGCTGTTGGTCGCCCCTCTGGAGCCTTGATGGCACGTTTGCCGCTGTTGCGTCTGTTCAGTCTCGCCATACGCCAACTCATGCGCGATGCCCGCGCCGGTGAATTGCGCGTGCTGTTCTTCGCGTTGGTCGTTGCGGTGGCGGCGAGTACCGCCATCGGCTATTTCGGCGCCCGCCTGAACGGCGCCATGATGCTCCGCGCGACTGAATTTCTCGGTGCCGATCTGGTTCTCGAAGGCAGTTCCCCGGCCCGTGAAGAACAGATCAGGAGTGGTACTGAGCTGCGCCTGAATCACGCGCAAGTGGTGGAGTTTTCCAGCGTCATCGCCACCGACAATGGCATTCAGCTGTCGAGCATCAAAGCCGTCGATCGCGCCTACCCGTTACGTGGTGAACTGAAGAGCGCGCCAGCGCCTTTCGCCACCGAAGAAACCGGCGGTGAACCGCAACCCGGCGAAGCCTGGGTCGAGGCACGCCTGCTGACCGCACTGGATCTGAAGATCGGCGACAGCATCGATGTCGGCATGAAGACGCTGAAACTGACCCGCGTGCTGACCTACGAACCGGATCGCGCCGGCAACTTCTATAGCCTCACGCCGCGGGTCATGATCAACCTCGACGACCTCGCCGCCACCGGCGTCGTGCAACCCGGCAGCCGTGTGAGTTACCGCGAACTGTGGCGCGGTGAACCGCAGGCGCTGGAAACCTATCGGCAACTGATCAAACCCGGGCTCGCTGCGAACCAGCGGATTCAGGACGCGCGCGATGGCAACCGGCAGATTGGCGGTGCGCTGGGCAAAGCCGAGCGTTATCTGAACATGGCCAGTCTGGTCGCCGTCCTGTTGGCCGGCGTGGCAGTGGCGTTGTCGGCGAACCGTTTCGCCAGCCGCCGTTTCGATGCCAGTGCCTTGCTGCGCTGCCTTGGATTGTCGCGCCGGGAAACCATGGTGCTGTTCAGTTTGCAGTTGACCGTGCTAGGCCTGTTCGCCGCACTCAGTGGCGCATTGCTCGGCTGGCTCGCGCAGTTGGGCTTGTTCGCCCTGCTCCACGACTTGCTGCCAACCGACGTCCCGCCGGGCGGTCTGTTTCCAGCCATCGCCGGGATCGGCACCGGGTTGGTGGCGCTGGCCGGTTTTGCCTTGCCGCCGCTGGCTGCGCTGGGCCGCGTGCCGCCGTTGCGTGTACTGCGCCGCGACATGCTGCCGATTCCGTCGAGTACCTGGATGGTTTACGGCGCAGCTCTGGGTGCACTCGGCCTGATCATGTGGCGCCTGAGCCTCGATCTGCTGCTGACGTTCGCCCTGCTCGGCGGTGGCGTGGTCGCCGCGCTGGTACTGGGTGGTTTGCTGCTGTTGCTGCTGCAAAGCCTGCGGCGGATGCTCGCCCGTGCTTCGCTGCCGTGGCGGTTGGGTCTGGGCCAGTTGCTGCGCCATCCGCTGGCAGCGGCGGGTCAATCGCTGGCATTCGGCCTGATTCTGCTGTCGATGGCCTTGATCGCCCTGCTGCGTGGCGAACTGCTCGACACCTGGCAAAACCAGTTGCCGAAAAATGCGCCGAACTACTTCGCCCTGAATATCTTGCCGGCGGACAAACAGGCTTTCACCGATCACCTGATCAAAGTGTCTGCGCAAGCGGCGCCACTGTATCCGGTAGTGCCTGGCCGACTGATCAGCATCAACGGTGAAGCCGTGCAGCAAATCGTCAGCAAGGATTCGGCCGGCGACCGTGCTGTGCAGCGTGACCTGAGCCTGACTTGGGCGGCGGATTTGCCGGCGGGCAACAAGCTCACCGCCGGCGAGTGGTGGAAAGATCAGCCGACCGATGATGTTCCCGGGGTATCGGTGGAAGGCAAAGTCGCTGAAAGCCTCAAGCTCAAACTCGGCGATCACATGGTGTTCAGCGTCGGCGGGGTCAATCGCGAAGCGAAAGTCACCAGCCTGCGCGAGATCAACTGGGACAATTTCCAGCCGAACTTCTTCATGATCTTCCAGCCTGGCACTTTGAAGGATCTGCCCGCGACCTACTTGACCAGTTTCTATCTGGCGCCAGGTCATGATCAGCAGATTGTCGAACTGTCGCGCACCTTCCCGGCGGTGACCATTCTTCAGGTCGAGGCGTTGCTGGAACAGCTGCGCAGCATCCTCGCCCAAGTCACCCTGGCCGTGGAATATGTATTGTTGTTTGTCTTGGCGGCTGGAATGGCCGTGCTGTTTTCCGGCTTGCAGGCGACGCTCGATGAACGCATTCGCCAAGGCGCGCTGTTGCGTGCGCTGGGTGCGGAGCGGCAGTTACTGATCAAGGCGCGGCGCATCGAGTTCGGCTTGCTCGGTGCAGTGAGTGGTTTGCTCGCAGCCATCGGTTCGGAAGTGGTGAGTCTGGTGCTGTATCGCTACGCGTTCGATCTGCCATGGCATCCGCATCCGTGGTTGTTGGTGCTGCCGCTGATTGGCGCTGCGCTGATTGGTGGCGCGGGCGTTTTCGGTACGCGCCGGGCGCTCAACGCAAGTCCGCTGACAGTGTTGCGCGAGGGTTGATAGACTCAAGCGGTCTTAATCACAAGAAGTTGCCATGAGCCGTTATCGCCCTCCCCGCCCCGCCGGCACCGCGCTGATCACCCCTGAGGGTGAAGCGCGGATGCGCGCCGAATTCCATGAGTTGTGGCATGTGCGCCGCCCGCAAGTCACGCAATCGGTCAGCGAGGCGGCGGCTCAGGGCGATCGCTCGGAGAACGCCGAATACACCTACGGCAAGAAGATGCTGCGCGAGATCGACAGTCGCGTGCGCTTTCTCACCAAACGCCTGGAAGCATTGAAAGTCGTCAGTGAAAAACCCAGTGACCCGAACAAGGTCTACTTCGGCGCATGGGTGACCATCGAAGACGAAGACGGCAAGCAATCGCGCTACCGCATCGTCGGCCCGGATGAACTGGATCTGAAACTGGGTCTGATCAGCATCGACTCGCCGCTCGCCCGCGCCCTGATCGGCAAGGCGCTGGATGCAGAAGTCAGGGTGCAGACACCGACGGGTGAGCAGTTCGTTTACATCGTCGCCATCGACTATCCGTAAAGCCTGTCAGCGGCGAGTGATCAAACCCTGGCGCGCAACGCGGACCAGTTGCTTGATCATCTCCGGCGCATCCTCAGCGCTCGGCGCCTGAATCACCGCCAGATCAAAACTGTCACTGGCAAAACGCGCCAGCGACTCGCCGTCTTCGACAAACTGGATAAGGAACGCGGCAGGACCGCCGCTGCGACGTGGCCAGCCATCGAGATAACGCAACAGCGTCGGCTGATGTTTGCCGCCAAGAAGAATTTTCGGGTTGCGCTGGGTGATATGCGCAGTGATCGGCGCGGGACGTGCTGGAGGGCGTAGTGCATTCATCGTGTCGTGTCTCTGCCTCAAAAGTCTGCATGGCAGGTGAGAGGCAACACCGAACCAGCGCTTTAGCGGTATTTCGAAGCCCTGTTCCGGCTTCTGACGGCGACTGTTGAAGTCACCTGGCGCCCCGCAAGTAGCTGTTTAAATCGGCGCATGGGCAACATCCTAGAGAACGTGACCGATCAGTGTCAAGAATCAGCCGCAACAAAAAAGGCCCGCACAATGCGGGGCCTTTTCCTTGAGCCAGAGCGCTTAACCGGCGATGGCGCGGTCCACCGAGAGCTTGCCGGCGCCCTCGATCAGCACGGCGAGGCTGCCACCGAGCAGAGCCAGGGCGAACTCGTAACCGTTGTTGGCCATAAACAGACCGTTGCTGATGTGTACGGTGAAGATCGCCACCAGCGACAGGAAGGTCAGACCCAACGCTGCCGGGCGCACCAGCAGGCCGATGATCAAGGCCAGGCCGGCGAAGAACTCAGTGCCGCCAGCCAGGGTCGCCATCAGGTAGCCCGGGTGCAGACCAATGCTGTCCATGTACTGCGCCGTGCCCGCCAGACCATAACCACCGAACAGACCGAAAAGTTTTTGCGAACCGTGTGCAGCGAAGATTACGCCGACCGCAATGCGCAGGATGGTCAGACCGTAGCCAGCGCGGGTGAACAGTACTTTGTTGATCAGAGAGCTCATGGGGCATTCCTTGTTTTTGCGAGAAGTTGTGTGTGTTGGTTGGCCGCTATATTAATCAGTAAATTTCATGTTAAAAGCGCAAATATTCCGCCATAACAATCAATTTATTAGATCATTTCCGTGAGACGACTTTTTGCGCCCCGGGCTCCAACGACTCCCGCTCCCGGTCGAACGCCAAGTAATACTTGTTCACGCTATTAACATAGCTGACCGGCCCCATTCCTACCTGCTCCATGGCGATGCGCTCGACCTGAAAGAACCACTGGTTCGGATTCAGCCCGCGCCGTCGGGCCTCAGCGCGCATGCCCTGCACGCGCTCGGGGCCGATGTTGTAGGCCGCCAGGGTAAAAGCCATGCGTTCGCGCTCGTTGAGCTTGGGGCTATTGAAGAACTTGCGGCGAATCATCGCCAGATACTTGGCCCCGGCCTGCACATTCGCATCGAGATTCTGAATGTTGTTCACGCCGACTCGCTGCGCGGCGGACGGGGTGATCTGCATCAGCCCGGTCGGGCCACTGCCGCTGCGGGCATTAGGTTGCAGGCGTGATTCCTTGAACGCCAGTGCGGCCAGATTCAGCCAGTCCATGTTCTGCGCGGCGGCGTGCTTTTGCAGAGTCGGGCGCAGTTTTTCCAGACGCTGGCGATCAGCCTTGGCCAATGGATAGTGGACTTGATAGAGACGCCGATAGATGCGCAGAAACGCGGCATCTTCGTTGGACGGTTTCTTGTAACCACCGAGGAAGCGGTCAATGCTTGCGCGCAACATCGCAGCATCGCGGCGTACAAACCAGTATTCCTCGCCCGGCTCACTGATGATCAGTTGCCGGTCAAAGCGCAGCTTCGGCAGGATCTTGCCCCAGCGCTCGGCAATGGGTTGCTCGACGATGGTCAGATGAAAAATGCCACCCTGAACCATCTCCAGCACGTCTTCGACCGCCAGGGTCGGATCGACCCATTCGATCTTGATCGGCGCCAGTTTGTGCAACGCCAGTTTCTGATTGAGCTGACTGACCGCCTCCCCCGCCGCACTGCCGGTGGGCAACGCCAGGGTTTTGCCGGAGAGTTGCTCGACCTTGGTGTAACGCCGCTCGCCTTTGATGCCGACCAGCACCAGCGGCACGTTGCTGGAGATCGGCTCGCTACTGGCGACCGCATAGCCTGGCTGCAAATCGAGCAATTCACCCGGCGCGACCAGATCACCTTCACCACGCTGCAACGCGCCGAGCAATTGATCCTTGGCTTTGGGAATGATCTTGAGGGTGACTTCCTGACCATCACGGGCGTGGCCATTGAGGTATTGCTCAAAGGCGCGCAAGCGATGGTATTCGACGCCGATGGCCTGGCCCTGAACTTCGCCGGAGCTGTTGCGGCTCTGATTGACCAGCACGCGCAACACGCGGCTGCTGCGGATCTCGGACAAGTCCCGCACCTTGGCGGCCGGTACGGCTTGCAACGGCCCGGGCAGGCGCGCGACCGCCGTCATCGGCAGTAGCAGCGATCCACACAACAGCAGCAAAACCGAGGGACGAACCATCCACTCTCCGAAAAGAATACGGGGCGATTTCATCTTTAAAATGTCGAAATCACCGACGAAAACAGAGCGCCATGAGCGCTGGCAACGTGCGAGAGACTGGCACAGTAATGGCACTTCTACCAAACCGGTCTGCGTCGCGGCATCAACAGACAGCTATAACTCGTTGTAGTTCTTGGCTTTTCTTATGAATCTACAGCTCTGGTATGCTTTCCGGCCTTCGGCCCGAGGTAGCAACCATGCAACTCATCGATATCGGCGTCAACCTGACCAACCCCAGTTTCGCCGACAAACACCAGGCCGTCCTCGACCGCGCCTACGCCGCAGGAGTCTGCCAACTGGTGCTGACCGGCACCAGCGTCGAGGGCAGCGAACAAGCTTTAGAGCTGTGCCAGCAACTCGATGAAAGTGGCCAGCGGCTGTTCGCCACCGCCGGTATTCACCCGCATTCGGCCAGTGACTGGAACGCTGACAGCGCCCGTCGGTTGCGCAGTCTGTTGCACGAGAAAAACGTTGTTGCCGTGGGTGAATGCGGGCTGGATTTCAACCGTGATTTCTCGCCGCGCCCACAGCAGGAAAAAGTCCTCGAAGAACACCTGGCACTTGCCGTTGAACTGCAACTGCCGGTGTTCCTGCACGAGCGTGATGCCAGCCAGCGCCTGTTGGAAATCCTCAAAGACTTCCGCGATCAACTGCCCGCCACTGTGGTGCATTGCTTCACCGGCGAGCAAAAAGCCTTGTTCAGCTATCTCGATCTGGATCTGCACATCGGCATCACTGGCTGGATCTGCGACGAGCGCCGTGGCACGCATTTGCATCCGCTGGTGAAAGAGATCAAGCGTGGGCGCTTGATGCTCGAGAGCGATGCGCCTTATCTGCTGCCGCGCACCCTGCGACCAAAACCGAAAAACGGCCGCAATGAGCCGGCCTATCTGACTGAAGTCCTGCGCGAAGTGGCGTTGCACCGCGGCGAAACCGAGGAAGATCTGGCGGCGCACACCACCGCGTGCGCCCGCGCGTTCTACAACCTCCCGGCATTGGTGTAAGCCGCAAAAGATCGCAGCCTTCGGCAGCTCCTACAGGGCGTACGCCATCCCAATGTAGGAGCTGCCGAAGGCTGCGATCTTTTGATCTCTTGACCCACATCAAATCGAGTCCTCTGCATAGCGGCACAATAATGGCACCTTGCCAAAACTGTTTCCGCTATCAGAGAAGACCTCCATGGGTGCCTGGCTTAGCAATATCTCGCTGAAATACAAATTCTGGGCGGTCAATGCGGTCGCCTTCGTCACCACCCTGTTGCTGGTGCTGTACGCCGTGCAGCTCGAACAACAGGCGCGCAGTCACGCATCACAGGTATCGGCGCAAGCTCAGGCGCAATTGCTCAAGGCCTGGCCGACCGGGCAGGCATTGCCGAAATCCGATCAGGTGCTGACCTTCAAACGAGGTGAAGCACCGCGCCTGAACGATCAACCCTTGCTGGAAATCACTGAAAGCAACGGCTGGAACGACATCAATCATATGCCGCTGTTCGGCGAAAATCCGTTGATGGGTGCCGAAGTGTTCAGCCGTGCCGATGGCCAGCAGGTTGCGGTCATTGCTTATGGCCCGAGCCTGAGTCAGGTGTTCAGTGAGCGTTTCGCCAACTATGCGGTGGCGGTGTTCATCCTGATGTTCGCCATGCTCTGTGCCTCGCAACTGCTGATCCGCTTCCTGCTCAGCCAGCTCAACACGCTGAAAGACGTAATGCTTCACGTCGAGAAAAGCGGCGATCTCTCGGCCCGAGTGCCGCTGGCCGGCAAAGATGAGGTCGGGCAGATGGCCAATGCGTTTAACGCGATGCAGGCCGGTTATCAGCGCGTCGTCACCACGGTGGCCGACACCGCACGGCAACTGGATGTCGGCGCAGCACGGCTGGCGTCGAGCATGAACGAGGTGCGCCACGGCATGCTCGGCCAGCAGAGCGAAACCGATCAGGCCGCTACCGCGATCAATGAAATGACCGCCACGGTTTATCACATCGCCCAACACGCCGGCGCCACCCGCGACCTGTCGCAGACTGCCGATGGCCTCGCTGGCAGCGGTCAGCAAGTGGTCGCGCGGGTGCAGCACTCGATTGCCGGGCTGTCCAGCGGCGTGCAGCAGACGGCCGAGATGATTCAACGGCTGGCCGAGGACAGTCAGAAGATCAACGGCGTGGTCAGCGTGATTCACAGCATTGCCGAGCAGACCAACCTGCTGGCGCTGAACGCGGCCATCGAAGCGGCGCGCGCCGGTGAGATGGGCCGGGGGTTTGCGGTGGTCGCCGATGAGGTGCGCAATCTGGCGAAACGGGTGCAGACCTCGACCGACGAGATCACCACGATGGTTTCGGCGTTGCAGGCTGGCACCCGCGACGCGGTGGATTTCATGCAGGAGAGTTCTTACAAGGCCGACGATTGCGTGCAGCAGGCGCAGGAGGCTGGCGCGGCGCTGGCGGAAATCACCGGGGCGGTGGCGCAGATGCGTGAAAGCAACACGCAGATTGCCGTGGCGGCGGAGCAGCAAAGCCAGGTCGCCGAAGAGATGAACCGGGCGGTGGTGAGTATTCGTGATGTGACCGAGAACACCGTGCAGCAGACTGTGGATTCGGCGACGACCAGTAATGAGCTGGCGACGTTGGCCGGGGAGTTGAGCAAGGCAATAGGCCAGTTGAAGCTCTGAAGATTAAAAGATCGCAGCCTTCGGCAGCTCCTACAGGTGTACGCATTTCAATGTAAGAGCTGCCGAAGGCTGCGATCTTTTTTGTCCATCATTACTATGATGCCAATAGCCAACCTTGATTCGCCGCCCTCCGCGCCCGGGCCTATTCTTCAACCATGAGTTCAACATGGATCGAGGAGTAGAAAACATGGGCAAACGTCACCCCAACCTTCCCGCGTGGCAATGGCGCGCGTACCCGGGTAATCACCAGCACCCGACCAATCTGGTGCTGCACCTGATTGCCGTGCCGTTGTTTATCGTCGCGTTTCTGCTGATCGTCTCCGGGGTGTTCAGCCTGAGTCTGGCCAGCGTCGCCATCGGCGTGATCGGTATCGTTGCGGCGCTGGGTTTGCAGCGTCATGGCCACAGCCTGGAGGCGCAAGCCTCCGAGCCGTTCAGTGATCGTAAAGATGCCGTCTCGCGTTTACTGGTCGAGCAGTTTCTGACCTTCCCGCGCTTCTTTCTCAGCGGCGGCTGGTGGCGCGCCTGGCGTGAACGCCACCGTCGGCACTGAGTCAGGCGAAGATCGTGACGGTCTGGCGACTCATCGCAATCAACTCACCTTCCGCGCTCCACAGCTTGGCGGCGACATGGCCGTAGCCATCGGCGGCGTACTCGATGTCGGCCAGGTATTGGCACCAGTCCAGCGTGCTCAAGTCGCGTAGCGGCTGAACGAATTCGATGGTCCAGGTCAGCGTACTGCCGGGTGCAGGCTTCTTCAGATACGGCAACAACGCGGGTGGCCATGCATCCACCAAGGCCAGAAGATGTGCCTCGTTAACCGGTTCTTCTTTGACATCCCCACGCAAGCGCACCCAGCCGCCCATCAGCCGCGATTGCGTGCCGGTGAACGGCATCCCACCGACACTCCAGCGCATTGCCAGATGACGCATGAATTCCGGGGTCACGCCTTTGATGTACGGCAACTCCTGGCATTCGTCCCAGTGTTTCATCGACGGCGCCGGATACGCTTCGACGGCAACCTCCGATGGCCGCGAAGCGCCGAAACTGCCTTGGACGATGGTCACCACCTGGCCATTCTGCATCGCGCGGCCCATGACTTGGCTGACCGCTTTGCCTTCGCGCAGCACGTCCACTTCGAAACACACTGGGACTTCGGGTTCGACAGGGCCAACAAAGGTGATCGCCAGCGAACGCACCGGGCGATCCGCCGGCACTTGCGCACGCATGGCTTCGTATTGCAGCGCCGCCACCAGGCCACCGAAACTGGCGCGCCCTTGGCCCCATTCGGCAGGAATGGTCAGTTCCGGATGGCGGCGGACCGCATCGAGCAGATCGCTAAAGCGCATGGCAACCTCAGAAAACGAGAAAGGAATGCGGGGATCTTAACCAGACCTGCAGAGCGCCGCAGCGTCTATTCCGGTCAAATGGGCTGACAGAAAGGCCTTACCGTATTTCAAATTTAGTCACAAAACCCTGTAGGAGCTGCCGAAGGCTGCGATCTTTTGATTTTGATTTTTAACAACAAGATCAAAAGATCGCAGCCTTCGGCAGCTCCTACAGGGGATATCGCGGGGCTCAGGTTATTTGAAACAGGCTGAACTGAGTTTTTCCAGCACACGATCAGCTTTGCTTTCGGCTTTGATCATGGTCGCCTGCCAAGTGGCGACGCACGGTTGGAGATCCGTCTCAAGCTCGGCTTTCGCCAGCCACTGCCAGCAATCGTGCCAGTCACCAAGTGCACCTTGCGCAGCCTTCAATCGCTTCAACGCTGCGGCGGGCAAGCGATCCAGTTCGGGATAGGCTTCGATGCCGTAGCGCACGCGTTTGATCAGCAAACGCAAGCGATGACGGTCGTGAGCGGGATCGTGCAGCGCCTCGTCGAGTTTCTGCCATTGCTTGCCCAGGCGTTTTTCGATGCGTTTGTCCAAACCTTTGAGCAAGCCCTGACGCTGGGAGGCCCGCAGGAAACGCGGGAAAGCGTCGAGAATCATCAACAGCGAAGCCACTTCGGCACTCGCCGCCAGCGCCGGATAGGCCTCGGCCATCTGCGCCATGCGCCGCTGCGCGGCTTCAGGCTGATCATGCTGAAGCAAGTACGCCGCCAACACTTCGCGATCGCGCCATGGCGTGGTCAATTGGCCGACTGCCGAAGCGGCGTCTTCCAGTTGCTCGACTCCGGGCAAGCCACGCAATGGCCGCAACAGGCTGCGCAAGCGCCGCACCGTAGTGCGCAGATCGTGCAGCGCCTCGGGGTCGGTACGTGCAGTCAGTCGTGCCTGACAGGCTAACAAACGCACTTCCAGACTCAGGACATGAGCCACCAACCGGTCAACCAACGCAGACATCACTTGCTCCTGATTCAAATGGCTCTGACGAACATTCTGCTGCCCAGCGAACGCAGCCTCCTTGCCTCACGTCAGCAGCTTAGCGGCCGGCGCGGGATTCGCGAATGTAGAAACGCGCCTTCTCGGCCTTCTTGCTGCAACCTTCAAAGCCCTCGAATTGCTGCTGGGTCTTGGCCGCAGTCAGCAGCGACAACGCTTTGGAGTAGCTGACAGTGCCGGCAAAGCCTTCGGCCTTGGCCAGATCCAGCTCATGCCAGGCCGCGTCGAGCTGGCTGCCGCAGCTGTCGCGATAAGCGGTTTTACCGGCGCAACCGGCCAATACCAAGGCCATCAACGGCACACAGATCCAGGCTTTCATCACTCACACCTCAAAATAGGTCAACAGTCGTGCAGGTAAGACGGTAAGGCTTGGAAAAAGTGCCTTGCCGGCGGGTGAAACCGCGCAACTGAGAAGGATAGCGCCGAAGGGTCATGCAGTATCGAAAAAACGACGTCACCGGCGCACTCAACGACCTCGGCGATTGAGCCGGCCCGGCGATGGGTGCATTGTGGAACCTTGTCGGGAGGAAGCTGGATGAAAAAACGAGTCGCACTGGTGCTGGGCTCCGGTGGCGCCCGGGGCTATGCCCATATCGGGGTCATTGAAGAGATCGAGAAACGCGGTTACGAAATCGCCTGCATTGCCGGGTGCTCCATGGGCGCAGTGGTCGGCGGGATCTATGCCGCCGGCAAACTCGACGTTTACAAGAACTGGATCGAAAGCCTCGATTACCTCGACGTCTTGCGCCTGGTCGACGTGAGTTTTCGCCTGGGTGCGATTCGCGGCGAAAAGGTCTTCGGCCAGATCCGCAAGATCGTCGGCGAGATCAACATCGAAGACTTGCGCATCCCCTACACCGCCGTCGCCGCCGACCTCACCAATCAACAGGAAATCTGGTTTCAGGAAGGCTGCCTGCATCAGGCCATGCGCGCCTCGGCGGCGATTCCCAGCCTGTTCACCCCGGTGATGCAGGGCAATCGCATGCTGGTCGATGGCGGCATTCTCAACCCGTTACCGATCGTGCCGGTGGTGTCGAGTCACTGTGACCTGATCATTGCAGTCAATCTCAACTCGACCAACCAGCGTCACTACAAATTGCCGGTGATCCAGCGCCCGGCCGCGTTCCGCTCGCGCTTCGACAGCCTGATCAGTTCGCTGGGGTCGAAGATGCCGTTCCGCCGAACACAGGCCGAGCAACTGTTACGGCTTGAGCAGGAAGCGCTGCGCGCCGAGGCGGCGGATATCAATCCATGGCTTGAAGGCGCCGAGCCGGAGAGCCAGCAACCCGCCGCTGCGCCCGAGCGTGAAGGTGCACCGAAATCGGCGACCGGTTCGTTCATCATCGATAACGTCGGGCCGGCCTCGCTGCTGGACTTGATCAACCAGAGTTTCGAGGTCATGCAGACCTCGCTGGCGCAGTACAAGATTGCCGGGTATCCGCCGGATATCCTGATCAACGTGCCGAAGCGCGTGTGCCGGTTTTTCGAGTTCTACAAGGCGCCGGAGTTGATCGCGTTGGGGCGCGAGATTGCGCGGGATACGCTGGATCGGTATGACAGTGAGCAGAGCAGAGAGCCCTGAAGTTTTCCGCAGTCTTTAAGGGCCTCATCGCTGGCAAGCCAGCTCCCACAGTGATCGATGTGATACACAGATTTCAATCACAGCTGAAAAACCTGTGGGAGCTGGCTTGCCAGCGATGGCGTCTGCGGGGACAACACATGACTAAAGATTGTTGTCACTCAACAGCCGATAGCCAACCCCCGCCTCAGTCACGATAAACCGCGGCCGCGTCGGATCATCCGCGAGTTTCTGGCGCAAATGCCCCACCACAATCCGCAGATAATGACTGTCCTCGGTGTGCGTCGGCCCCCAGATATCCTTGAGCAGTTGCTGCTGGGTAATCACTCGCCCCGGATGCCTTGCCAGTTGCGCCAGCACCGCGTATTCCTTGCGCGTCAGCGCCACTTCGACGCCGTCGAGCAGCACCCGCCGATAGGCCAGATCCACCGTCAACGGGCCGAAACTCAACGCCGCCTGCTGCGCCTCCCCCGCCGGTGCCTGACGCAACAACGCGCGGACCCGGGCGAGAAATTCCTGAATACCAAACGGCTTGGTCACGTAGTCATTGGCGCCGCCATCCAGTGCCTGGACTTTCTGTCCTTCGCTGGCGCGCACCGACAGCACCAGCACCGGCGCCGTGGCCCATTCACGAAACTCGCGCAGCACTTGCTGGCCGTCCATGTCCGGCAGGCCTAAATCGAGCACCAGCAAGTCCGGTTTGTTCAGTGCCGCTTGCGCCAGACCCTCGGCTCCGGTGCCGGCCTCGAGCACTTTGTAGCCTTGGGAAGCGAGGCTGATGCGCAGGAACTTGCGAATCTGCGGTTCGTCGTCGATGACCAAAATGGTCGCGGTCTGGCTCATGAATTCACATCAACACAAATGATTGGCAAGAGAGTAGCGCAGTCGGCTTCAGCCTTCATCGTCCATCCCCGGTTGCGTCTGCAACGGCAAGTGCAAGGTGATGCAAGTGCCGCGCCCGTCGATGCCGTCGGCGACACTGATGCGACCGCCGTGCGCACCGACCATGCCCTGACAGATCGCCAGGCCCAGGCCGGTGCCCTGGCCGCCGCGATCACCCCGGGCAGCGGTGTAGAACATGTCGAAAATCTTCGCCCGCTCGTCCTCGGGAATCCCCGGCCCCTCGTCGCTGACCGAGAAGAAAATTTCCTGGTCATTCGCTCCCGCATTCAGTTGCAAACGACCGTGAGGTGGCGAAAAGCGTGCAGCGTTTTCCAGCACATTGACCAGCGCCTGTTCGATCAACGCGGCGTGGACAAACAGCAGCGGCAGTTCACTTGGCACATCGGTGCTGACCTGCAACGGCGCCAGCACTGCGCGCAGACGATTGAGCGAACTGCCGACGATGTCGGCCGGCGACACCCAGTCTCGCGCAAGTTTCAACGCACCGTGGCCGAGCCGGGTCATGTCGAGCAGATTCTGGATGTAGCGGTCGAGGCGTTCGGCTTCGTCGCGGGTGCCTTCGAGCAGTTCGCGACGGTCCTCCAGCGGTATCGCCTCGCCAAGGGCCAACAGGCTGTCGATGCTGCCGCGCATGGCGGTCAGCGGCGTGCGCAAATCGTGGGACACCGATGCCAGTAAAGCACTGCGCAGTTGCTCGGTTTCGCCATGCAGGCGCGCGGCTTCCAGATCATCCGCCAACTGCGCGCGCGCCAGCGCTTGGGCGAGCGGCTGACTCAACGCGGTGAGCAAGCGGCGACGCTGACCACTCAAGGTCTGGCCTTCTTTGGCGCAGACACCGAGCAGCGCCAGCGGGCCGTCTTCGACCGACAGCGGCCACCACCACCAGCGTCCGAACGGCAGCGTGCCGGTGCCCATGCCCGCCGGTTGATCGTGTTGCCAGGCCCAGTCGGCGGCGGCGCGTTCGGACTCGGTAAACTCCAACGGCCCGCCGGTCTCGACTTTCCAGCCGCCCTGGCCGTCGCGATTGAGCAGGCACAGTTGCAGATCGCTCCAGCCATTGAGGTGCTGTGCAGCGGCGCTGACCACGGCTTGGCGATCGGTCGCGGCGGTGAGTTTGCGCGACAGGTCGAGCAGCTCGGTGGTCTCTTCCTGAGTGTCACGCAACGCCTGCAATTGCCGCCGCTGACGCGCCGCGAGGTTGCCGGTCAGTGCCGCCATCAGCAGGAAAAACAGTAGGGTCAGCACGTCTTCTTCGCGCTGAATGCTGAAGGAAAAATTCGGCGGGATGAACAGAAAGTCGTAGGTCAGAAACGAGAGCGCCGCACAGGCCAGCGCCGGGCCGAGACTGCTGCGCACCGCGACCAGCAACACGGCTGCAAGAAACACCAGCGAGATATTCGGCAGCGGCAACACACTCGACACCGCCCACGCCAAGGCACTGGCCAACACCGTGGCGACCAGCGCCAGCGCATAATCGAACCACACCAGTGTCAGCGCGTTGCGCGGGCGCGGTTGATACTGTTCATGGTCGCTGTCGAGGACGTTGATTTCCAGTCCGTGGGCCTGACGCAGAAGGCGCGCCGCGAGACCGCCGCCGAACAGACGACGGCGCAGCCGCGGTCGGGATTGACCAACTAATACCAGGCTCGCGCGGCGTTCGGCAGCATGCTGGATCAGGGTTTTCGCCACCTCACCGGCGCGCAGTAAAACCACTTCACCGCCAAGACGTTCGGCCAGTTGCTGGGCACTTTGCAGGCGCAGACGCGATTGCTCGTCGCGCACGCTGCCGTTGTCGACGTGCACCAGACTCCACGGCAGATGCCGGCGCTGGGCGACGCGACTGGCATGCCGTACCAGGCGTTCGGCCTGCGCATCACCATCGACGCCAACCAGCAAGCGCCCGCGCACCGCCGGGGCGGCCTGACCGAGCTGGCGATAGCCTTGGGCGAGATCGTCATCGACCTGCGCAGCGGCGGTTTGCATCGCCAGTTCGCGCAATGCGGTGAGGTTGGTCTGGGTGAAAAACGCATCGATCGCCGCGCGCGCCTGCTCCGGCACATAGACCTTGCCTTCGCGCAGACGCTCGAGCAATTCACGCGGCGGCAGGTCAATCAGCAGCAGTTCGTAAGCTTCTTGCAGGACCCAGTCCGGCAGGGTTTCGCGCACTTGCACACCGGTGATACCGCGCACCTGATCGTTGAGGCTTTCCAGGTGCTGGACGTTGACCGTGGTGAACACGTCGATGCCGGCGGCGAGCAATTCCTGAATGTCTTGCCAGCGTTTTGCGTGGCGGCTGCCGGGAGCGTTGCTGTGGGCCAATTCATCCACAAGTACAAGCTTCGGCTTGGCCGCGAGGATGCCGTCGAGGTCCATTTCTTCGAGCATCACGCCACGGTATTCCGAGCGCACCAGCGGTTGCTGCGGCAAGCCGCCGAGCAGCGCTTCGGTTTCGGCGCGGCCATGGGTTTCGACGACGCCCGCAATAACTTTCACGCCTTGGCGCAGTTGTGTGTGCGCGGCCTGAAGCATGGCGTAGGTCTTGCCGACGCCGGGGGCGGCGCCGAGAAAAACCTTGAGCCGGCCACGGCCGTCACGGGGCAGGTCTGCTAACAGCGCGTCGGCGCGGCCGGAGTCGCTCATGCTTGATGTTCTCTCTTCCTGATTGATCGTTCCCACGCTCTGCGTGGGAATGCATCAATGGACGCTCCGCGTCCGCTTTGGTGGGACGCAGAGCGTCCCGGGCTGCATTCCCACGCAGAGCGTGGGAACGATCAATTTCTACAGTTTTTCCAGTGCCATATTCAGCTCAAGCACATTCACCACCGGCGGCCCCACCAGCGGCTGTTCGATATGCGCATCGAGCAGTTGCTGAAGAGTCGATACCGGCACATTTCGCGCTGCCGCGACACGCGCCAGTTGATAGGCAATTGCTGCCGGTGGCAAGTGCGGATCAAGGCCGCTGCCGGAGGTGGTCAGCAGGGCCAACGGCACCGGGCCTTGGCCGGGAACCTGCAATTTGTTGGCGTCGTCGATCACGCGGGTTGCCAGTGCCGGGTTGCTCGGCGCCAGGTTGCTCGCGCTGCTGGAAACGGTAGCAAACGCACCGGCGGAGGGACGTGGGTGGAACCACGCATCGCCGACAAAATCCTGCGCGATCAGCGACGAGCCACGGACCTTGCCAGCGGCGTCGTGCACCAGGCTGCCGTTGGCTTGAGCGGGGAATGCGACTTGCGCAACGCCGGTTACCACCAGTGGATAGGCGACGCCGGTGACCAGGGTCATCAGCACCAGCAGGCTCAGGGCCGGACGTATCATTGTGGACATTTCAAAATCCTCGAATTCGTTGGGCAAACTTGGTGGGGTGTCAGGGAGATCTTTTCCCCCTCACCCCAGCCCTCTCCCCCAAGGGGGCGAGGGGAAAGGGAGCCGATTTATGTGCTTTTCAAAACCTGAGTTCGGCTCGGTATTTCAGGTCGATGTACCTCTGTTGAACCACTCGGTCAGTCCCCTCTCCCCCCGGGAGAGGGTTAGGGTGAGGGGCTGCGATATCAGCCTCACACCAGATGCAGCGCCGTGAGCAGCATGTCGATCGCCTTGATCCCCACAAACGGCACCAGAATCCCGCCCAACCCGTAGATCAGCAGATTGCGTCGCAGCAACGCCGCCGCACTCGCCGCCTGCACGCGCACACCGCGCAGCGCCAGCGGAATCAGCACAACGATGATCAAGGCGTTAAAGACGATCGCCGAAAGAATCGCGCTCTGCGGACTGGTCAGCTGCATGATGTTCAGCACGCCCAGTTGCGGATAAATCGAGGCGAACAGCGCCGGCAGAATCGCGAAGTATTTGGCCACGTCGTTGGCGATGGAAAAGGTCGTCAGCGCACCACGGGTCACCAGCAATTCCTTGCCGATCTGCACCACATCGAGCAGCTTGGTCGGATCGCTGTCGAGGTCGACCATGTTCGCCGCTTCGCGCGCCGCCTGGGTGCCGTCGTTCATCGCCATGCCGACGTCAGCCTGAGCCAGCGCCGGGGCATCGTTGGCGCCGTCGCCGCACATCGCCACCAGACGCCCGTCGTTCTGCTCGTGACGGATGCGCGCGAGTTTTTTCTCCGGGGTGGCTTCGGCGAGAACGTCATCGACGCCTGCTTCAGCGGCGATGGCAGCGGCAGTCAGCGGGTTGTCGCCGGTGACCATCACGGTGCGAATGCCCAGTTTGCGCAGTTCGGCAAAGCGCTCGCGGATGCCCGGTTTAACCACGTCCTTGAGGTGAATCGCGCCAAGCAATTTGCCGTCGGCACAGACCAGCAGCGGAGTGCCGCCGCTCTGGGCGATCTTGTCGATTTCCCGCGACAGTGCCGGGGCCAGATCCGAGCGTTTCTGGCCGAGGAAACTCAGCAGCGAATCCACCGCACCTTTACGGTAGACACGACCCTGATAGTCGACACCGGACAAACGGGTTTCAGCGCTGAACGGCACAGCGGTCAAGGTTTCCAGCGCCGGCTCAGGCTGCGGATGCAGACCACGCAGGTACTCAACGATGGATTTACCTTCAGCGGTTTCGTCAGCCAAGGATGCGAACAACGCACCTTCGGCCAGCTCACGACCACTCACACCCGGCGCTGCATACACCGCGCTGCAACGACGGTTGCCGAAAGTAATGGTGCCGGTCTTGTCCAGCAACAGCACATGCACGTCACCTGCCGCTTCCACCGCGCGACCAGACTTGGCGATCACATTGAGGCGCACCAGACGATCCATCCCGGCGATACCGATCGCCGACAACAGACCGCCAATGGTGGTCGGGATCAGCGTGACCAGCAGCGCCACCAGAAACACCAGCGGCAGGCTGCCATTGGCGAAGTGGGCGAACGGTTGCAGCGTCACGACCACCAGCAGAAAGATCAGGGTCAGGCCGATCAGCAGGATATCCAGCGCCACTTCGTTGGGCGTCTTCTGGCGTTTGGCGCCTTCGACCAGCGCGATCATGCGGTCGAGCGTCGACTCGCCGGGATTGGCGGTGATCTGCACCAGCAGCCAGTCAGACACCAGTCGCGTGTTGCCGGTGACGGCGGAACGGTCGCCACCGGACTCACGGATCACCGGCGCCGATTCACCGGTGATCGCCGCTTCGTTGACCGCCGCGATGCCTTCGATTACTTCGCCGTCACCGGGGATCATTTCCCCCGCTTCGACGCGTACTACATCACCCTTGCGCAGGCTCGCCGCCGGCACGACCTGAAAGCTGCCGTTGGCCAGTTTGCGTCGCGCGCTGAGGCCTTCACTGCCGGCCTTGAGGCTGTCGGCGCGGGCCTTGCCGCGACCTTCGGCCAAGGCTTCGGCGAAGTTGGCGAACAGCACGGTGAACCACAGCCACAGGGCAATCTGCGCCGCGACGAAGGTCGGCACATCGGCATCGGGAATGAAGCACAGCACGGTGGTGAAAATCGCCGTCAATTCGACCACCAACATCACCGGCGAACGCTTCAGTTGCCGAGGGTCGAGCTTGACGAAGGCTTGCACCAGCGCCGGACGCCACAGGGCCGAGATCGCGGTTTTCGGTGCTTCTGCCGACTTGGTCGGCTCTGCAGGTTTTGCAGGAACGTGCATATTCATGATGGATTCCTTAGAAGCCCATACTTAAATGTTCGGCGATCGGGCCGAGCGCCAGTGTCGGCAGAAAGGTCAAGCCGCCCACCAGCAAAATGGTCACGGTCAACAGGGTCACGAACAGCGGGCCGTGAGTCGGGAAGCTGTTTTGCCCGATCGGTGCGGTTTTCTTCATCGCCAGGCTGCCGGCCAGGGCCAGAACCGGAAGGATGTAACCGAAGCGACCGATCAACATGCCCAGACCGAGCATCAAGTTGTGGAACGGTGTGTTCGCGCTCAGGCCACCGAATGCCGAACCGTTGTTGGCGCTCGCCGAGGTGTAGGCATAAAGCAACTGACTGAAACCGTGTGGACCAGGGTTGCTGATGGTCGCCGCAGCACTGGGAACCGCTGCGGCAATCGCACCGAGCACCAGCACGCCAACCGGCATCACCAGCAGAGTCACCACCAGCAATTGCACTTCCCGCGCCTGGAGTTTCTTGCCGAGGTATTCCGGGGTTCGACCAATCATCAGACCGGCGAGGAACACCGCGATCAGCACGTTGAGCAACATGCCGTAAAGCCCGGCGCCGACGCCGCCGAAGATCACTTCGCCAACCATCATGTTGACCAGCGCGACCATGCCGCTGAGCGGATTGAGGCTGTCGTGCATGCCGTTGACCGAACCGTTCGAGGCCGCCGTCGTGGTCACCGACCACAGCACCGTGGCGGTGGTGCCGAAGCGCGCTTCTTTGCCTTCCAGCGGCGCGGTCTGTTCGACGGCGGCGTTGTTCAGGGTCGGGTTCGGTTGGTACTCGGCCCACAACGAGGTCGCGCCGCCAATCAGGAACAACGCCAGCATGCAGGCGATGATCGCGCGGCTCTGACGCAGGTCCTTGACGTAGTGGCCGAAGGTGAACACCAGCGCCACCGGGATCAGAATGATCGAAGCCACTTCGAACAGGTTGCTCCAAGCGGTCGGGTTCTCGAACGGATGCGCCGAGTTGACGCCGAAGAAGCCGCCACCGTTGGTGCCCAGTTGCTTGATCGCAATCTGACTGGCGGCCGGGCCGAGCGGGATCACTTGATCGACGCCCTGCATGGTCACTGCATTCACATATTGCGCGAAAGTTTGTGGCACGCCCTGCCAGACCAGATACAGCGCCAGCAACAGGCACAGCGGCAACAGGCCGTAGAGGGTGGCGCGGGTCATGTCGACCCAGAAGTTGCCGAGGGTTCTCGTCGATTTGCGGCCGATGCCACGGCACAGCGCAACCAGCACGGCGAGGCCGGTGGCGGCGCTGACGAAGTTCTGCACGGTGAGGCCGACCATCTGGCTCAGGTAGCTGAGGGTCGCTTCACCGCTGTAGGACTGCCAGTTGGTGTTGGTCATGAAACTGACCGCGGTGTTGAACGCTTGCGTCCATTCCTGGCCCGGCAGATTTTGCGGATTCAGCGGCAAATGATCCTGGAACAACAGGATCGCGAACAGCAGCAGAAAACCGGCGAGGTTAAACGCGAGCAGCGCCAGCGTGTACTTCTGCCAGCTCTGTTCAGTCTGCGGATCGACCCCGGCGATGCGATAGCAACCGCGCTCGACCGGGCCGAGAACCGGCGTCAGCCAAGTGCGCTGACCTTCCATTACCTTGTAGTAGAAGCGCCCGAGGAACGGCGCCGGCAGCAAGACCACCGCAAAAAACGCGAGGATCAGCCAATAGTCATAACTGTGCATAGCCGCTCCTAGTTCCGATCCGCGCGCAACAGCGCAACCAACAGATAAATGAACAGCCCCACTGCCAATAGCAGTGACACCCCGTCCAGAACGCTCATGGAAGATCTCCGTGTTACGGCGTATTGCCGCGTGTGCAGGCATTGTCGGAAAGGAGGCTGTAAAGGAACGAGAGCGAGGGGGGCTGCGGGGCATAAAGAAAGCGTAAAGAGTCGGTTTATGGCTTCGTTACAGGTAGGTTTCGCCGTGTCTGGGCGGGCCTCTTCGCGAGCAGGCTCGCTCCCACAGGTGTCGGCGTTGTTCAGGCGAGCGCATTTCAAAAATGTGGGAGCGAGCCTGCTCGCGAAGACGGCATAACCGCCAACATCGCACTCAACTGGCGCACAAAAAGCAGCTATCCCACCGCGAACATCCCCGATACGACAGCTTTCAACTCATTACGACTTGTTTCAGCGTAATGGCACGCCCACTGCAAACGCCCTCCCCCGAGCTTTCCAAACCGTTCAGGGAGCAAACGCATGAACACACAACTCAAACCCACACTGGGCACCTTGCATCTGTGGGGTATCGCCGTAGGGCTGGTGATTTCCGGGGAATACTTCGGCTGGAGTTATGGCTGGGGCGTCGCCGGGACGCTGGGTTTCCTGGTGACCTCGTTCATGGTCGCGACCATGTACACCTGCTTTATCTTCAGCTTCACCGAACTGACTACCGCGATTCCCCATGCCGGCGGGCCGTTTGCCTACAGCCGTCGCGCCTTCGGTGAAAAAGGTGGATTGGTCGCAGGTCTGGCGACGCTGATCGAATTCGTTTTCGCTCCGCCGGCCATTGCCCTGGCAATTGGCGCTTACCTCAATGTGCAGTTTCCGGCGCTCGACCCGAAACACGCAGCAGTCGGCGCCTACATTGTGTTCATGGGCCTGAACATTCTTGGGGTGAAACTGGCGGCCACTTTCGAGCTGATTGTTTGCGTACTGGCCGTTGCCGAACTGTTGGTGTTCATGGGCGTCGTCGCGCCGGCGTTCAGCTTCAGCAACTTCGCCCTCAATGGCTGGGCGGGTTCGGATGTGTTTGGCGCACCGGCGATTGCCGGGATGTTCGCGGCCATTCCCTTTGCCATCTGGTTCTTCCTCGCCATTGAAGGCGCGGCGATGGCCGCCGAAGAAGCCAAGGATCCGAAGCGCACGATTCCCAAGGCCTACATCAGCGGCATCCTGACCCTGGTGTTGCTGGCGATGGGCGTGATGTTCTTTGCCGGCGGCGTTGGCGACTGGCGCACCCTGGCCAATATCAACGACCCGCTGCCGCAAGCGATGAAAACCGTGGTGGGCGACAACTCCGGCTGGTTGCACATGCTGGTGTGGATTGGCCTGTTCGGTCTGGTGGCCAGTTTCCACGGGATCATTCTTGGCTACTCGCGGCAGTTCTTCGCCCTCGCCCGCGCCGGGTATCTCCCAGCTTCGCTGGCGAAACTCTCGCGCTTCCAGACACCACACCGCGCCATCATTGTCGGCGGCATCATTGGCATTGCCGCGATTTACAGCGACGGTCTGATCAATCTTGGCGGCATGACCCTCACCGCCGCGATGATCACCATGGCCGTGTTCGGTGCGATCGTGATGTACATCATGAGCATGCTCAGCCTGTTCAAACTGCGTAAATCGGAACCCAATCTCGAGCGTACTTTCCGCGCGCCGTGCTATCCGTTGATTCCAATGATTGCATTGGTGCTGGCGGTGGTTTGTCTGGTGGCGATGGCCT
Source organism: Pseudomonas chlororaphis (assembly GCF_000783395.1). Taxonomy (GTDB): domain Bacteria; phylum Pseudomonadota; class Gammaproteobacteria; order Pseudomonadales; family Pseudomonadaceae; genus Aquipseudomonas; species Aquipseudomonas chlororaphis_H. Next base: position 144,108 of record NZ_JSFK01000016.1, read on the forward strand.
GGTTCAACGCATTGATCGGCTTGATCTTCCTTGGCTTCATGGCGGTCGGTTTCGGCTACTTCCTGCTGACCGGGCAACTGCGTGCCGACGCACCGGCCGATGCAATGCTGACGGGCAATTGAGGGATTTCGGGTGTACCGGGTACAAGCGGCCTAGAATGGAACCACTGCGAGTTCACTTCGCTCAAAAGTGGTATGCAGCGTTGCACGGCGAAATCCTCGTCCGTCGACCTGCCATTAAGGAGAGCCGTTATGCCTTGGTATGCCTGGTTGATTCTGGTCGTTGCAATCGGCTCGATCGTGGGTGGATTGATGATGTTGCGCGACACCGCCAACAAGGTCGATCTGACCGATGAAGAACGCCGACGCGTTGCCCAACGCAATGCCGAAGCAGATGCCAAAGACGCACAAGACCGTTGAACACAACCCCGCCTGATCGGCGGGGTTTGTGCTTTTTATAGCCTTTGGACCTATCCGCACGTTTTTAAGAAGTAGAAGTACAGTCACCATCTAATTTTCCTTGGTTAAGATGGGGACATTGTTGCGGAGAGTTCCAGATGCGTTATTCGCAGGATCATAAAGCCCAGACCCATCAGCGCATCATCAAGGAGGCTTCGGCACGCTTTCGCAAGGACGGAATCGGCGCTACCGGTCTGCAACCCCTGATGAAAGCGCTGGGTCTGACCCATGGCGGTTTCTATTCACATTTCAAATCCAAGGACGAGTTGGTTGAGAAGGCCCTGCAAGAGGCCGGCAACCAGGTCGACGGGTTATGTGCCGAGATTTTTTCGCAGGATAATCCGCTTGATGCCTTTATCGAGACGTACCTGTCCGAATGGCATCAAACGTCGCCCCATGAAGGCTGCCCGTTGCTGACCATTTCTTCGGAGCTTGGCCTGCGCGGCCAACCGAGTCCCACCAGTGACGTGGTCCTCAACGCACGGCTGGAGCAGATCGAAAACAGCCTCGAAGGCGAAAACAGCGCTGACCGCGCCATCGTCATCATGTCGACACTGGTCGGTGCGCTGCTGCTGTCACGCAGCGTCGCGGATGCCGAGTTTGCGCAACGCATCCTCGATGTCACCCGCGATCACCTCAAGAACCGCGACTAAACCTGCCAGCGCTTGAACAGCACGCTGGCATTGACCCCGCCAAACCCGAAACCATTGGACAGTGCATACTCGATCGACATTGGCCGCGCCTGGCCGTGGACGATATCTACACCTGCGCTCGCCGGATCGGGATTGTCGAAATTCAGCGTCGGCGGCACCACCTGATCACGAATCGCCAGCAGCGTGAAGATCGCTTCGAGCCCGCCGGCAGCGCCGAGCAAATGCCCAGTGGCGGATTTGGTCGAGGTCACGGCGATTTTATTCTGCGTACCGAACAACGCTTTGATCGCCGCCAGTTCGCCGAGATCGCCTACCGGGGTCGACGTCGCATGCGCATTGAGATGCTGCACCTGATCCGGCTCGATACCCGCCTGGGCCAGTGCCAGCGTCATCGCCCGCCGCGCACCGCTGCCATCTTCAGGCCCGGCCGTCAGGTGATAGGCGTCAGCGCTGGTGCCATAACCGACCAGTTCCGCCAACGGCTTCGCACCCCGGGCCAGGGCATGTTCCAGAGATTCGATCACTAACAGGCCTGCGCCCTCGCCCATCACGAAACCATCGCGCCCGCTGTCGAAAGGACGCGAGGCCCGCTTGGGAGTGTCGTTGTAACCGCTGGACAGCGCCCGCGCCGCTGCGAAGCCGGCGAGACTGACGCGATCAATCGACGCCTCCGCACCGCCACATACCGCGATGTCCGCCTCCCCCGCCCTGATCAGCCGCGCTGCATCGCCAATCGCCTGAACACCGGCGGCACATGCCGTAACCGGCGCACCTAGCGGCCCTTTAAGACCATGTTGAATCGACACATGACCAGCCGCGAGATTGACCAGAAACGATGGGATGGTGAACGGCGACAAGCGCCGAGGGCCACGGCTATCGGTGGTGCGCACGGCATCGGCGATCGCGCCGAAACCACCGACACCCGAACCGATGATTGTCGCGGTACGCTCCTGGCTTTCAGCGTCCGCTGGATGCCAGCCGGCCTGCTCCAGCGCCTGCCGCGCCGCTTCCATGGCGAACATGATGAAGCGATCCATCTTCTTCTGTTCTTTAGGCGGCGTCGCGCGATCCGGATCAAACCCGGCCTCGGCGTCCTCCTCCACCGTCGGTACACTGCCGCCAACCCGCGTCGGCAGATCCGCCACAACCGCATCTGGCAGGTTGCGCAACCCGGAACGACCAGCGAGCAAACGCTGCCAGACAATTTCAACATTACTGCCCAAGGGTGAAACCAGGCCCATGCCCGTTACGACGACTCGACGTTGGTTCATACCGTGGTTACCCCTTATCAATTCAAAATTCGACGTGCAATGGTGTGCTGTGATTCGGCTGCTGAATCAGTCCCAAGCAAAAATTTATTATAGGCATAATCAATACACAATATGATAGCCGTAATTTTCAGCTTTCAAGTATCCACACGATCGACGCCCAATAAAAAGGCCGGTCAATGACCGGCCTCTCGGCAATGAAACTGTCAGCTTAGTTCACTTCCAGCTTTTCACGGTTGCGATCCAGAATCGCCTTGCCAATCCCCTTCACTTCCAGCAACTCATCCACCGAAGCGAACGGCCCGTTTGCATCCCGATATGCAACAATCGCCTGCGCCTTCGCTTCCCCTACACCTGCCAACTCCTTCTGCAACGTCGTCGCATCTGCGCCGTTGAGATCTACCTTGGCAGTCTGCGAAGGCGACGCCGAGGCATCCATCATCAGAGGCGCCTTCGTTGTCTCCGAAGGCTCTACAGGGGCAGCAATTGCAGCGATCGAGGCGCTGGTGAGGAAAGCAAAAATCAGCGAATAGAAATAACCGGTACGCATAAGTGACGCTCCATCATCGTTTTAGAAAGCAGCTTTTCCGAAGCTGCTCTCCAAACGTAGGTCATGATGGCGGTAAGTCAAAAATGCGAGCGTTACAGGATGTGAAACAATCAGGGCTCGAGACGACGTTGCTGGTAGATCCAGTCAACGATCTCACCGTCGGGGGTGTAGCCGGAGACGGTTTCGCGCAGGAGTTGGCGGACTCGGGTGTAGTCGTCGGCTTCCACGGCTTTGAGCAGCTCGTTCAAGCGAGCTTTCAGGGCATCCCAGGGAAGGAAATCTTCATTGGCGCTCATGATCATCGGATGCGACGTAGCTGCGACGTTATCCCCGATCAGCAATTCCTCATAGAGTTTTTCACCTGGGCGCAAGCCGGTGAACTCGATGGAAATGTCGCCCTGCGGATTGCGCTCAGAACGGATGCTCAAACCGGATAGGTGGATCATTTTTTCCGCCAACTCGACGATCCGCACTGGCTCGCCCATGTCTAGGACAAAGACGTCTCCACCCTGTCCCATCGAGCCCGCCTGGATGACCAACTGTGCGGCTTCGGGGATGGTCATGAAATAACGGGTTATTTTCGGGTGGGTGACTGTCAGTGGCCCGCCAGCTTTGATCTGACTATGAAACAGCGGGATGACTGAGCCTGAAGAGCCCAGCACGTTGCCGAAACGAACCATGGTGAATCGGGTTTTGTTGACTCTGGAAACGTTAGCCTTGTCACCGAACAATACCGGCGCGACTTCCCGACTCAAAGCCTGGAGCGTGAGCTCCGCGAGCCGCTTCGTACTGCCCATCACGTTGGTCGGTCGTACAGCCTTGTCGGTCGAAATCAGCACGAAATTGGAAACTCCAGACTGCAACGCAGCCTGCGCCGTATTAAGCGTGCCGATTACATTGTTCAACACGCCCTCTGCAATGTTGTGCTCGACCATCGGTACATGCTTGTAGGCCGCCGCATGGTAAACGGTGTCGACTTTCCAGGTTTTCATCACATCCAGCAGTTTGTCCTGATGGCGGATCGAACCGAGGATCGGTAACAAACGAACAGGCGTCGAACCGCGAATGCCGCGCTGCTCTAGTTCAGACAAAATGCTGTAGAGATTGAATTCGCTGTGTTCGAACAGCAGAAGCGTCGTAGGCTGCAATGAAAATATCTGCCGGCACAGTTCGGATCCGATAGATCCCCCCGCCCCGGTGACCATCACTGTTCTGCCCTTGATGCAGTGCTTGAGCAAATCGGGCTGAGCCGGAACTGCATCACGCCCCAGCAGGTCGGCGATATCGACTTCCTGAATATCTTCCACCCTGACGCGACCGCTAGCCAGATCGGTGAAATTCGGAACGCTTCTTACATGCAGTGGAAAACCTTCCAAAAGGTTGAGAATTTCCCGTCGTCTGGCGCGGGTGGATGACGGAAGCGCCAGTAGTATTTCCTGGGCACCGGTAACATCGATCATCTGTTGAATGTGCTTAGGCTTGTATACCTGCAACCCTGAAATTGACCGGTCTGCAATGCTCGCGTCATCATCGATAAACGCAACGGGACGCATGACGCGACCCATGCGTAACGCAGCAACCAATTGATTTCCTGCTACGCCGGCACCGTAAATTGCGACTTTGGTAAGACCGTCATCACGATTCGCAAATGGCACATGTTGCGCGGCATTGAACCAGTCGCCCATGAAATACTGACGCATGCACAGTCGCAGACCGCCAATGATGACCAGGCTGAGCCACCAGTAATTGAAAATGATGGAACGAGGGACGACGGCCTCATGGTTGCTGTACCAGTAGACGACGACTGCCAGAACCAGAGAGGAAAGACTGACCGCCTTGATGATGGCAATGAGCGCATCATTACCGAAGTAACGCATGACTGCACGGTACATGCCGAAACGGATGAATAACGGGATAGCAACAAATGGAGCGCTCACGAATAGCCAGAAATGCACCCTGAACGGGTTATACATGTCATCAATGCCCAAGCGGACGATGAATGCCAACCACAGGGCCACCCAGACTAAAATGATGTCTGTGGTCACCTGAATCAGCCGCTTGCGGCGCCTGGGAAGCGCAACAAGGCGTGCTCTGACCTTGTCCATAAACTCTTCAAACACCTCAGTTTTTCTCCCTTAACTGCCTTATCGCCATAGTGGCACCTTACAAGCACTTTTCATCCACTTTAAAACCTAAGTAACTGAATTTACTCAGATTGACACCGACGGTGGTTCAAGCTCACCTGCATGGAACTTGATAGCGAGAATAACCAATGGAGCATAGGCCAAAATCAACCCCAGACTTGAATCGAGACCGAATTCAACAACGCTCAAGGCAATAGGCAATAACCAGAGCAAATTGATCAATGCCACGACACTTGTAACCTTTAAATGACTGGAAAACCGACGAGAGGCATATTGATAGGCATGACTTCGGTGCGCTTCATAAACCTTGTCCCCCCTGAGCAAACGGCGAAAAAGAGTGAAGGTGGCGTCGACGATAAAGACACCTAGCAAGATCAACCAAGCCCAAAGTAAATCCGCGGACATCCAAGCAGCCTGCAGCGAGAGTCCTCCAAGGACGATCCCCAGAAAACCGCTACCGGCATCCCCCATGAAGATTCTAGCGGGAGGAAAATTCCAGAATAGGAAACCAGCCACCGCCACCACGAGCGACAACGGAGCCCAGACCAAATCCGCAGCCCCACTCACCCAATACAGCAGACACGCCCCCAGACAAACACAAATCGCTTCGATGCTGGCGATACCGTCGATACCATCCATAAAGTTGTAAAGGTTGAGCAACCACACCAGATAAAATACAGCCAGCACATGACCTAACCAACCAAGATCGTATCGTCCCCCCAAAAAAAGGACGGGAGCCAGGCCCCCCAACCAAACCAGCAACCAAGTTGCAGCAACAAAATGGCCCAAAAGACGCCAGCGCGCATCAATGTGGCCATGGTCGTCCATAAACCCAATGACTGCAATGACCGTTCCTGCACCCGTGATTGCAAGAAAAACCGAAGATGAAATCAAACCGACGTAGAATAATTCCCCAAGCGCCAGAGTGAAGGCTAAAACAATGGCTACCCCCCCACCACGGGGAGTAGGCACAGAATGAGAGCTGCGCGCATTGGGGATGTCCATAAGCCTGCGAGATATCGCGTAGTGCCGCAAACCCCAAGTCACGGCAAAAGAGAACAAAGCAATAAAAGGGATAAACCATCCATGACTCATGACTTTTGATAATCCATAAAATGCTGCGCCGTCCGGCCTAAAGCTTCATCAAGAGTAACTGGAGGGACCCAACCCAGTAGTTGCCGATTTTTGCTTATGTCGACCCGCAAAGAACCAAAAAAACGCTGCGACAGTGGCTGTTGGCCCAACAATGCTGCAACGCCACGCATGAAGCAAACAGGTATTGGTACTAATAGAACCGGTTTGCCAAGTGCATTTGCCAATTTACGCAGTAACTGCGTCGTCGAAACGTCCTCACCATCACTGGCTAGGAATATTTGATTTGTTGCAGCAGGGTGCTCGACACATGTAACGATAAGGTCGACCAGATTTTCGATAGCTACAAAGCTGCGACTGTTATGCACAGCACCAAACGGAAGCGGGATGCCGCGATGCAGCCAATGCATCATGGAAAGGAAGTTGGCCTTGACGCCAGGTCCGTATACTAGCACCGGGCGGATGATGACTATTTCCAGACCAGTTACAACTGCGAGTGACTGCAACGCCCGCTCTGCCTCAAGCTTCGAAATTGCGTAAGGATCAACTGGAGAAGGTGCATCATCTGCAAAATAAGCTTGGTCGTCCGGAAGTCCCTCACCGTTCACCTTTACAGAACTGATGAAAATGAATCGTCGAACACCTGCAGCGACTGCCTGACGGGCCAGATTCAAAGTACCTTCAACATTGATCTCGCGGAACGTTGCCAACGGATCAGCGGAAACCTCGGTCATTACGTGAACGCGAGCAGCAGCATGGATGACCACTTCAACGCCCTTCAGCGAATCACTCCAGTCAGATACCGAGTCGAGATTGGCAAAGTGGACCGTATGAACTCCCGCCGCAAATTTTATGGACATGTTTCTGACAGGAGCAATCAAACTGCATCCTGATTCCAACGCCAAGCGCTTGATTACAGCCGCGCCAACGAAACCACTGCCGCCAGTAATCAAGATTTTCTTTGGGTTCATTGGCGACCTTACGGAGTATTAGAAAAAGTCGAGGCGGGATTTTTCAGTAGATTCGGGCGGAAATTCGTTCTCAGCAGCTCTTGAATCCGATGATGAATAATAGTCTATCCAGGGTGTGCATGGGGTGGTCAGCTTAGGTAAAACTCGCAATTTTAGCGAATCGCTTGCTCGACGCATAGCATTCTGCAGCCCGCCATTGCAACCTTCCCGGGCCCAAATAGAGCCCTATCGGAACAATGCGATCTATCCGGCAGTTAGGCTACAGGCAGCGTAAACTCTGCATTAAACGTGTCCGGAATATTAATCATGATGCTGGGTAAAGAGCTGATCGATCTGGATGTTATCAGAGCAATGGCAACTCGATAGGTCGTAATCTCCCGCAATATCGTCCCCCTACCGTAGCAATGGAATTGAGATTTTTCTTCACCCGGATCAGTTAGCTTCGTTTTGATATCCCTGCTCACGGCTTCGTTACTTCATAATCTTCTGGCGGACAGGGCTTGCGTTGCTAAACATTCTGCCCACTGAAAGGAAGCCAACTCTCTAATCTCACTGCTAGCCTCCGGCGAGCAAGCCTTAGGAGTTAAATTGGTGCCGACCTGATGCGGTATCTCATTCGCTGACTGCGTCGGGAGGCGAGCCACAACACCCTCTGGATAGAAATGCGGAGCACTCCCACTGAATCGCGCCGACGGGTTCAAGCTCATGATCACCGCAGCCCACTCGGTATCGGCGCGCATACCATCTGCAGCAGCGAGCCAATATGGCATCCATGCGGGTCATTAGTCGAGCTAGTGGAGAAAACGAACGCATCTCTCTGGGTCCACAGGGGGTCAATTTTTGCTTTCCAAATTAAAATTCAATGCTCAGAGACTGTTGCCGTCCGGGCTGGGATCGGGAGATTCAGCTTCATCGGAACGAAAGCCGGCAGCGCCGACATCTGACGATCATGAAAAGCAGACACCCACAATACGAATCAAATCGGCGTTGATGCCGTAGCGAAAGGTTCCGGCTAGCCACCGAAATGCCAGCTTGCAGGTATCCAGGTCGACTCTGGCCTGAAAAAAGGGTCTGGAACAAGACGATCGTAGTCGCATGAATCTGACAGCCAAGGCGATTGTGTCCCGTTTATTCGAGCGCAACATTGCCTTATGGCTGGGTCAGCCAGGTAGCTCCATCAGACGATGAAAAACAAGGCCACTGGAGCGTGCATACCGCAGAGAGAGAACCCTCGGATTAACGCAGCATTTCAGTGTTAAAATGCCTGCCAGGTAGGGGGCTATGGCAAATTTTTCTGTTTTACGCCCCATTTTAACAAGGTGAATGCCAGATACGGTTTCGTGGGTTGAACTTGACAATGGCACTAATTTTTACTCGAGTCAGAGGAACTGGCATGAAAGAATCTAGCAAAGACGAGGACCAAGGCTGTACTAAGCCAAATACAGCGATAAACATTGAGTTGTGGGCATTTTTTTTCCTGCCTTTGCTAATGTTGCTCAGCGTGTTGATTTTTGCTGTTTCACCAATGAATGGAGAGGACTACGCACTGACCAAACCATTTATCGATGCCAGTTTTTTCGAACGCGCAAGTTGGGCAATCGAGAGATCCATACATCAGTCTACGAGCTGGAATGCTCGATTGGGTGAGCAGCTTGCAATTTTCTGGTTGGCGATGCCGAAAGTGTGGTTTTCTGTTGCCAATCTGATTTCCATGACCTTATTTACCTTTTTATTGGCTTTGTACGCTACTCCTCAGAGAAAGTGGAGTCGCAACTCTCTGATGCTGTCGAGCCTGCTGGTAGTTTCAGCATTTTTTCTGATATGGCCACGATTAGAGATTTTTTTCTGGCAGACCACAGCAGCAGGTTATCTCCAGCCACTGGTCGCAACTCTACTGCTTCTATTGCCATTTTATTCGTCACGAGTTTGTCGTTCACTGCTGAGCACATGGCCTAGCACTGCCGTACTTGCGCTGTTGGGGCTCCTCTGTGGGCTATCATTCGAAAATGTGCCTCCAGCACTCCTTCCCTATATGGCACTGATCATATTCTTCCACTTTAAAGAAAAGTCTGAATTTCGAATACAATTAGGAATGATAGCACTGGCCTATTTTGTCGGTTGGGCGCTGCTGATGAACGCCCCATCCACTCATGCTCGGACCGCATATTACGTTCACGCATTAAACCTCCCGGAAGAGTCTATTGGCTATCTGCTCGCAAAAGGGTTTACTGTACTCCATACATTCGCCACAGTTTCAGCCCCTCTGTTAGTCACCTTAGTCACGGTTTTCATCATCAGCCTTTTCTTAAAGACCAAACCATGGCGCCTTCCCATTGAATTCTATTTGCTATTTTTGCCCGCCGCCTTGTGCGTTGCATCCGTTATAAAGGCCCCGTACATCGAACCGCGAGCTTTTACCCTTACTTGGGCCATATTGATAATAGTGATCGTCAGACTTACATACAAAATATTGCAATCGTCACCTGAAAGATTAGCTCAGGCAGCAACTATTCTCCTGGGAACCGTAAGTGTAGGATTAGCAGGGCAAGTTTTTTTCGAATATCTAGATTACTCAAGAAAAGTTTCAATACGCACAGATTACATTATTGAAAAACAAAGCTCAAACGAATGCAAAGAAGGACTTACAATTCACACCTTCCCTATTACCAGCGATATCAGATTGATAAACAACCGCGAAGATTGGGTCGCAAATAATCTGCCTCAAGTAAGCAATTACTTCAGCTGCAAACTGCGCCTTAGCGCACAATAAAACATCACCACTTCGCGCCAACCGGGGATACAAGAGCAATATGCAGAATAGAAAACTTATCTCTATAGTAATTCCTTTCTATAACGAGGAAGAAAATATCGAGAACACACTAGCCGAGATATCTCGTCACATCGACACAAATGACTACCGCTGGGAAATCGTTGCTATTAACGATGGCAGCAGTGACTCAACACTTGAAAAACTAAACCGCAGCGTACCGGACAAATTCGAGTTAGTAATTGTCGATTTATCACGAAATTTCGGTAAGGAAGCGGCTTTATCTGCAGGTATTGAACAGGCAAGAGGTAACGCAATCATCCCTCTCGACGCCGACCTTCAAGACCCACCCCAAGTTATCAGCCAATTGCTGGAGAGATGGGAAGAAGGCTATGATGTGGTACTTGCCAAGCGCGTAGATCGCTCTAGTGACGGCTTATTGAAGCGAACGACTGCAGGTGCCTTCTATGCTGTTATTAATAAACTTTCAGACGTAAAGATACCAAACAACGTCGGCGACTTTAGGCTGATGGACCGAAAAGTTATAGACGTTCTGAAGTCTCTCCCTGAACATCGACGTTTTATGAAAGGCCTCTTTGCTTGGGCCGGTTTCCGCACTACTAGCGTTGACTATACAAGGCCGGAGCGAACACTTGGAAATACAAAGTTTTCTGGCTGGAAGCTTTGGAATTTAGCGCTGGAAGGAATAACTTCATTCTCCATTGTACCGCTGAAAATCTGGACTTACATAGGTTTTATAGTAGCGCTCTGCTCCTTTATTTACGGTGGAGTTATCGTAGTCCGCACACTAATTTCAGGCATTGAAGTCCCAGGATACGCGTCTCTGGCTTCGATACTTTTATTCATGTCGGGATTACAGATGATCGGCATGGGCATTCTTGGAGAATATGTTGGTCGCTCCTATCTAGAATCAAAACGACGCCCAGCCTTTATAATTCGCTCCGTTCACACCAAGACTGTTAGTTATGATTAGTAATCAGCAATTACCGAGATTTGTTAGATTTGCTTGCGTAGGGATTGGTAATACAATCATACATATATGCATAGTTTTTTTGCTCGTAGAGCAGCTATCTATACAGCCGCCGCTGGGTAATGCCGCAGCATTTGCTGCAGCCAACATTGTTTCCTATTTACTCAATTCAAAGTGGACATTTGAGAAAAAAACATCGTTTACAGGTTACGCAAGGTTTCTCCTTGTCAGCTCATCGGGCCTAGCGATTTCATGGGGTTGTGTGTTCGGTAGTGAATTATTAGGATTGCATTATCTCGCTGGAGTTTTGATATCAGTTTTTTTCGTTGCCACAATCGGTTACTTACTCAATAGACACTTCGTATTCAATCAATAAGTGGCATTTCAAATAAAAAATAGATATCAAACTACTCAGTCGACATGACCGACCATGCTGTAAAACTGAGCGTAGGCTACCTCTCCTTTGGGCGGGTCGCTGAGTCGCCAGTGTTACTGACAACAGACCTCGCTCCTTAAATCGGACGTATGCGGCTCAGGAATACCATATTCGAAGCTCACAAATGCTCCCCCACCCGAAACACGCTTGATCTGCTTTACAGGTCGACGATGCGAGTGGTGAGCCTGGACAACTTCTAATTGGCGAATGAGCGCTTCAAGCAGCATCTGCTTGATGCGAATCGGGGTCATTAGGAATGATCGACGGCCAGGGAAGTCATGGCACGGATTATAAGGGACTAGGCTACGTAGAGCAGGCGTGCCAACATGGCCAGCTAGTTTCTGAGGGGGTCGGAAGCACGATATCCGGCATCCGCCTAGCGCTTTGAATGTGGGATCCTTGGAATCCATCAAACGATGACCTGATGTCGCGCCCAATTCCCTCAGGAACCAGCTGGCCATGATGCAAATTAATATAAAATCAAAAAAATTGATCACCACTTTCCAATACATGGGCGAGTGGCGCCAGACAACGTGCGAGCATGATATACGAACAGGAAATTTTATTTTATCATTCCTCACACCATTTAATTTCGATATACCAACGCCTTTGAAAGTCACAAAATCAGTAGAGACCCACACATGTTAAAACAAAGAATGCATGGACCTGATGTATTAAGAGGAATAGCTGCTACGGGTGTCGTTTTTTTTCATGTCTTGTATCTTTCTGGACTTCCGATAAACGAAACCGCAGCATCAGTCGTAGGCAGATTTGATTTTTTTGTACGAATTTTTTTTATACTCAGCGCATTTGCAATCGCGAATGCATATGCGCGCAATATAACGGATCTTGACTCAATCAAACGATTCTACTTGAAACGCTTCTTTAGAATTGCTCCGCTTTTTTATTTTATGTTGGCAATTGGAGTTCTATATTCCAAAGCAATGGGACAACCTTGGCCATCGGCCTTTGAGTTTCTCACATCTGTAAGCTTTTTATTCCAGTTAATACCAGGATCAAATGGATTGGTCGGTGGGGGTTGGTCAATCAGTATTGAATGGATATTTTATGCATTATTCCCATTATTCATTTCACTTATCGTTGGCTGGCGCTCAGCTTTATTAGCATGGATCTTGCTCACTTCAATCGCAGTACTAGGTAGAAATCACTTCACAATTTTTTTGAATGGTGAGCTTAGAGTATTCGGCTTATTATACATCTTATCTCACGCCCAATACTTTGTTCTGGGGTTATTATTATACTTCCTTACACAGCGACACCCACTACTAATCAATAATGAAAAATATAAAAACGTATGTGGAATCGCTTTTTGCTGCACACTTGCTGCCATTGCAATTACGTTCAAAATTAATCAACGCATCCCGGAAGAAATATTCTTATCTTTTTTTGGTTTTTTTCTTGTCCTTCTATCAGTGATTGGGCTACCACGCATCTTGGATAACAGCGCTTCTCGCTGGCTAGGACTCATAAGTTACAGCATTTATCTAGTACAGTTCCCTATCATCCAAGCTCTTCGTGAGCACGGAATATACAACCATATAAACTTACTAGTCGGCGGAGGGGTAAACGCATTCATTTTCAACAGCATGCTAACGATCTGCCTAGTAATCGCAATTTCGACCGCAACTTATTACACAATTGAACTGCCTGGGCAGCACCTCCTAACTAATCTAACCGCATTAAAAAAAAATCTTATGCAAATAAAAAATCGAAACAAAAAACAGATCTGACGAGACAGTCTTAACGGACTGACTTTTCACAGTTCCAGCCGTCTGAGCCGTAGGTAAAAAATAGTGCGCCACTTACTCATAATCCTCACTCGGCTGGAGAATCTGCTGGGGCCAACCAAGCGCTGATGACGATCTACTTGATGAGGGACGAACTCCAATCCCTCTGAATCTCGAGAGCTGCCTGAGGTTTGCGATCGGCCTGGAAGAAATGACTGCGCCATGCGAATGAAAGCGAATACCAACTCTCATCCAGTATGCCATACGGCGAGTTATTGGCGGGCCTTCGTGAGCCGGGTTTGCTGGCCGATGCACACAGGTCAGTTTGAAGGATTAAACAGTCTTATAAATATCATGAAGCGGATGGCGTAGGGTTTCCGGAATAGCAAATTCTCTGTGATGAAGGTCAAGAACGTCGCTTCCAGTAGAACCCTTTGACCAGCCCTATAGCTGCGAATATACGTTCGCATAGTAGCGAACAAAGTAGTGACCTCGACGCCCAAGCTCCCGCCCACCTCGTCCAGCAGCATATTCGCAAGCAACGGGTCAGCGGGCCGCCTTGCGGCGCCCCACAGCGGCTTTGCTCGACCACGCCATTGATCATCAGTCCCGCGCCCAGATAGACCCGGATCAGTTGGATAACCGCCTGATCGGCAATACGCTTGCGTAACGATCAATCAACACGTCGTGATCGACTTGGTAGAAGAACTTCTCCGGATCAACATCCACCACCACTTTGCGCCCTTCAGGAAAAGACTACTACGGCTTCTGCTGACTTCTCGCTCCGGCTTGCAAACCGCCCGTTCAGGCACAAGACGAGATTTTCCCAAGTAAGAAAACAATCCTTCACCACATCATCGCCGGATTTACACAGCCTGCCCTTGACCACAACAGCTTCGCGGCTTTGTGCCTGCGTGCGCTTATGCTTCACCTTTTATTAGTTTCTAGCACATTGGCTCATGACGGGACTTTTTTTCCATAATATTGTGCCAATGCTGGACGCACAGCAAAAAAACCGTCTAGGCGGGCTTTTATAATTTTGGCTAAGCAAGCAGTGGTTGCTTTGGAGTATTTGTCCTCTATAGAAAATTTTCAAACTTTTCTATCGAATCTTCCATAAATGAATACAAGAGTGCGCCGGCGCCGATTGAACTCAAGATGGAAACCAAAGCAAATAGAGTGCTGCTCAGGGCGCAGACACAAAGTTAACGCTGTGTTGGCAAGGGGCTTTGATACCCACAAGAACTGCAGAAAAACAAATTTGTAAGAGGGCTGAAGTAACAGCCAGATTAAATAAAACATATCCCTACCGTTAGGGTAGGGATATGTTTATTTACCGAAAAACACGCAAATACATCATGCCAGACAAGTCTACTCCTACTAATTACTTAGGCTTGATAACTGCCATTTAGTATTTGGTGTACCCCCTAGGAACTCGGTTTCGCATAAGTATATTTTTCCGTAGAAGAAGAAGCTGAGGCCTCCGGTTGCTCACTCGACGCGAGGTAGTAACCTGATAGACATGTCGCGACGCTGAAGCACCTTTCAATCGCATGAGCCAGGGTTCCATCGACCTGGCCTTGCTCCTCTTCAAAGTCAAAATCTTGCAGGCCAAGTTCCATTATGGGTTGAATCGCCGTACTGCGCACATAAAACATCGATCCCGCAGCGAACAAGGTAGATTCAGGCACGAAAACATCTCCCCCCATTTGCTTCGTCAGTCTATGGACAGTATCAGCGTTTGATCCCCAATAGGTGCTCATCGACAATATATGGCCTTCTGGAGCAACCAACCCTAAATCATTATGTTCAGAAAATGCGGAAAATATCTGGTTGGCTTTTTCAGGTGCTAATAACTTGCTCAACAAATCCTTGCGCCAGGAGTCGCCATCCTCCCTATGCATTGATTTCTTCGTATGAAGCTTCAATATCAACTGTTCGTCTTTAGCAGTAGCCTGCAGTGCTTTGATGAACGGTAAAATATCGCGGCCGCGATTTTCCCGTACCAAAACATCTGCCTTCATCGAATGCTTATCCAATTCGGTATATACAGCTTCAGATTTCCCTGGCGTAGTCGTAATGACTAAACGATAGGGAGTTGACCATTGCTTAAGATAAGCAAAAATTTCAGACAGCAACTCAGGATAAAATGCGTGCACAATAACGCAAATTTTATTTGCACGAGGACTGGTCAACATAGAAGGTAGCGTTTTAAGAGCTTGTTTTGTCGCTTCGAGATATGCATAGCCATAACGGCGATCTGGTTCTAAATGCGCACCTTCGGCCCACTCATTCCAAGCGTTAATGAATACTAAGCTTTCACCTTTGACAGGGTTCGCACGTGCGTATTCGATCGATGAACGCAACCATGTTCTATATTTTGCGGGAGTCGAATTAGCTACAGTATATCCGCGCCCCGGCTTCCGTGCATCGTTATCCCAAGATGGGAAGACACCTCGGATGAGTGGGAACTCTGGCACAGGTTCCAACGCAGCGCGATCTACGACATCCTGATAGTCAACAACATAACCTGCATAATTCGCATTTGCAATTTCCAAGGTATCATTTATACACGGGATATTGGCAGCCACCTTATGAGGAGGAAATTCTACCGCGGCATCAAACCCAAACTCACGCGGATCCAATTTATCGAATTGAACCATGCATAAAAATAATTCGCCAATACCAACTTCTCGGCAGTACTCTCTCCATCGTACTAAGGTCGCTGCGGCATCAGGTAACAACGAAGGCCTGTATAAAATTACCAAAGGTTGGCCATCAACACGTATGTAGCGCTTGTCTCTCAGTAATGGCTCTAAAGATTTTATGAAAGCGAGATCATCTTCGGCACCATAATTCTGTGCCAAAAGAACTTCATTATCCAGACCATCCCAACGGCGAGTCCAATTTTCATTAGCCCAGCAGATGCAGAAAGGCATATCAATATTGGACTTCACGAGCTGATCAAGCGGCCGCTCAAGTATTCGCTTTCCCCCGAACCAATAATAATGGAAGCAAAAGCCCTCTACCCCATACAGCTTAGCAAGCTCAGCTTGCCGCTCCATGACCTCAACGAGCCTCAAGTCATAGAACCCCAATTCACCTGGAAGATGAGGCTGGTAGTGACCGATAAACTGTGGGACAGCCTTCGAAACATTAGTCCATTCAGTGAAGCCCTTACCCCACCACTCGTCATTTTCAGGCGTTGGATGGAACTGCGGAAGATAATATGCGATTGCTCGTGCTCGAAGTCCTGCAGGATCGACAGGGACTGCCGAAATCGGACAATAATCCTGATCAGCAGGGCCTGGTATATTCATCATGTTTTGAATAAAGCGCGCAGCCAAGTCACCGCCCTGCGAGCCAGCCTCAGAGTTCAATGGCCGAAATTTTTCTGAAATCTCGACAGTAGGTTCATCATTTACCTGATTTCTTGCCCAGGCTTTGTAGGTATTTGTTTGCTTGATCAACGGCGCTAGAATTTTATAAACACTTGATTTTAAACGTTGTTTATCTCTTTGATTGAGAGGAATATTATCATAAGTATGCTTAGCGAGCCGACCTAAACAGTGCTTAATGTTCGTCATGTTGCGCATATTTCCTTGAATGCGTTTCAACTTTCTTAGCGGACGGGTGACTGCCCAACTAGTAGAGTTGAGTAGTTCAGTTTGAGCTAATTGAATTCTAGTTAGTTCTGAAGTTAGCGCTTTCAGGCGCACTCCATCAGAAATATTTTCTTGCTTGACAAACTCCAATTGCCTTTGAAGAAGTTCATTTTCTAAACTTTTTGCCTTAGCCTGCTGGGCCAATTCATTTTGCAGAAGTTTATTTTCTACACTTCTAGCCTTAGCTTGCTGACTCAATTGAGCTAAAGACTCGCATAAACGTAAAATTCTTTCCGTCGACTGCGGTGTATCGAGTATTTCTATATCCAATGTTATCTGCAAATCCACATGACTTTGGAGATTCAACTCTGGAGTAATAAATTGCGGGTCGTCATTATAGGCGTAATAGAGAATACACTGATCGTCGGATTCAATTTCGAAAACATCTTTTTTTATCGCATCGTTATTATCGGTAAATTCCCACACCACAGTCCCGACACTGTCGCGGACAGTGAACTCGTATAAATTGAACCAGTGAGATTGATCTACCGGATCACATCGAATCGTTAAGTTAGTTCCAGGTTTAACTGACAATGGGAAAGTAATTTTTTGTCTACCGAGCTGCAGAGGTTGATGCAATGCACGCTCCTCCGAAAAACTCTCGTCGTTAACTGCAAAAAAAATACTCGCGGAGAGATGAGTTGTAATGAGAGGATAGTCGGGAAACCAGTTTATAAGTAATTCTGAAGGTAGCCCCGTTACTGCTTGTTGAAAGTCTACTTCGCTCGAGTTGAATCTTTCCAAATCATCTATGGTTACGGGCATACCCAAGAGCGAGTAGAGGGCAACAAAAAAATCTCTTCGAGTGAGTGCGGGATTTTCTTGCGTGGCTTTAAGGCTGGATGTTTGGTTTAGTAAAAGCAACAAGCTACGGAAAATTAGATGCCCAAGATGGATATCTTCTAGCGAACGCCATTCCATATCTATAAAATTAGGGCATCCCAACTCATCAATAATAATATTTTGTGGAACAGCGTCAATAAACGACCCAGGGATGATTGTGTCGAGACGAAGGGGAGAATCAAGGTCATACCCTAGCGACCCCAATATGTTTGATAGATGTGTCAAATACACGTTTAAAAATTCTGCAACGTCTTGGACTCGCCATTCCTTAGAAGAAAGCAACTCTACAAAGGACTGGCTAAGTACGTGACCATGAAAATATTTCTCAGAGGATCGTAAGTTCAGTTGATATTGCGTCGAACGCGAACTAGCATCGCCGGCAAAAAGCCGATATTCAACACCTACACCTCCTCCCTCCGCTCTAAAAAATTTTGTTTCTTTGCAGTAGGTAGAAGCTCGTTCAGTACTGTAATGAAATGCTAACAAATCTTCATCTACAGCCCTATCACTAGTTAGACTAGCGACCACTAGAAATGAGTTAGATAATTCCATAGCCAGGCCATTTTTAAAAATGACCGGCCAGGCCTGCCCTAGATCAAAGTTAATAGTCTTGGGTAGTTGTGGATCAGCCTTAACACTTTGCCAAGCAAATGCAGCGCCATCGAAGCTATCGGAGAGACAACCTTCCTCAGTCAGGATCGAACGTGGCATTTTGTAATCCGGAAACGGGGCTAGAAACTCAACGCCGCCGTATCCTGCATCATTTATAAGCAGCTCTAACTTTTTCCTACCAAACGTGTTGGGGCCATCTTCCTGATAGCGACCTTCAATACCATACATCGCTTCCCCGATATGATCTTCAGGAGCTCCAGCAAAATATTTCAAACCAAGCTGGTTTTCTATAGCGATGAAAAGGTGTCCATCGGGCTTCAACATCTTTCTGATTTTAGTCAGCATGTTGAGCGCGGGTGAATCACCTTCGCTAAACATATTCGCATACTCAAGAACACCTATCAGCGTAATCGCGTCAAACTGTTCATGGTATTCAAAATCATCAAAACGCTCCGCAAGGACAGTGACATTTTTCAAGTCTCGTGTACGACTCGCCGCAATGCTAGCTCTTCTAGGACTACCCTCCAGTGACAGAATCTGACCGCCTGCTTCACCTAGGTATCTAGTAATCGCACCACAACCTGCACCAATTTCCAGCACTGTACCTTGGAGTAGGTGTACAAATGGACGAAGTATGTTTCCGCGCTGAGAACTCAAATGATAATGAATCGCCCATTCAGTGCATTGCCGGCGTAGATCTACGGAAAAGATTGAGATGTCATCGGTATTCTTTATAATTTGCGCAAGTTTCTGCTCTGATGAATCACCATCATTATAAGCAATCCCTGAAAAATCAGACCTCATCCAAAACTTATTGGCTTCATCAAAGCTATAACCATATTTTTCAAGCTGAAACATATGCCGTCACCTGCTCTACATCCATAAATAATTGAAGATCTACGAGTCCAAAAAGATGATTTGTAGGTTCCACTACTAAATGGATGGAATCATACCTACGATCATGCGGCACTACTTCCTCGCCACTTTTTGACGCCACACCTAGGGAAATAAAATAATCACCACTCGCGAGAATATTATCAAATTTCAACTTTATGGACACTATCGAACCTGCCGCTCCACTACTTTCAAAGTCATTACAATCTAGAAGAGCAGAGTTGGACCCAAATATCGTTACACCTTCTTTTGTTTTTATAGTCAAGCCAAGAATCGGAGAAACTACACGCTCATTAAATTTAATAGAAAGATCAATTGTTAAAACGGACAAGGATTCACACGCAGAACTGAATTGCCTTCCATTGCTTCTGATATCAAAGTCGATAATTGTGGCCGCACCATCACCCCAACGATATTCATTTGAATTATAGTGAGCTCTAGTATGATAAAGGTCTTCACCCTTACTACTAATAAAAGCCTCATCTGCATCTTCACTTTCAGCAATCACGGAATCGTTAACTTCATTCCTGGCTTGAACTTTTTTATCACGACCGAACAGGAGGTCCATATAGCGATTCACCACTTTACGTGGTTCGCCAATCATTTTAAGTTCGCTGGAATCCAGCAGTAACGCTCGAGAACAATGCGTGACAACTTGCTCGCCTGAATGAGTGACCAGCAATATGCTGGTTCCGTTATCTTTCAGTTGCCTAAGCCTATCAAAGCATTTTGCTTGGAACCGTGCATCACCTACGGCCAAAGCTTCATCCACAATTAGGATGTCAGGATCTATCTGAGCTTGCACTGCAAACGCAAGCCTGACAGCCATCCCACTAGAATAATTCTTCACCGGTTGATCAAGAAATCTTCCTATATCTGCAAACGCAGCGATACTATCAAAACGGGCATCCACTTCACTCTGATTTAAACCCAAAACAGCCCCATTGAGATAAACGTTCTCACGCCCGGTAAATTCAGGGTTGAATCCAGAACCTAACTCAAGTAAAGCTCCGACACGTCCGTTGGTCTGAATTTCCCCCAAAGAAGGAGTCAGAGTGCCACAAATCATTTGAAGCAACGTCGACTTTCCGGAACCATTGCGTCCCACAATCCCAACAGTCTCACCTTTATATATTTCAAAGCTTATATCATTTAACGCCCAATATTCTTGACCATACTGCGATGCTGGTAAGCCGACCAGTCGCTGAAGTCTAGGAATGAACGCTTGTTTCAAACGATCTCTCGGATTTGCATAGGTTCTGTAGCACTTACTGACAGACCGTACGGAAATAGCTTTCTCCTCAAAGAACATCAGCAAATCCTCTTCGAGTTTTCTGGAACCAAGCGAATCCAAGCCACGCAACAATCAAAGCAATAACCATATATACCCCGAGTCCATTCCAGTCTGGCTGTTTCCCGAGTATTAAAACTGCCCTTGACTGCTCAATAATAAAAGTTAATGGATTAAGTATCATATAAGGCTGCAAGTAATCAGGGAGTGCTGATACGGGAAAAAATACAGGTGATAGAAAAAGCATAATAGTCGTAAAAATCCCTACGGTTTGTCCTACATCTCGCAGGTAAACTCCGAGTGACGAAAAAAACCAAGCCAGACCTAGAGTAAAAACCAATAATGGGAATATAACAATTGGAACCAAAAAGATTGTCAGATGAAGCACACCACCCGCTACAAAAATAGCCCCAATTAAAACTACCAAACTAATGAACGTATGGAACAACGCTCCTCCCGCGGTGATTACAGGAAGAATCTCGAGCGGGAACACAACACGCTTGACATAACTTGAATTATTCAAAATTACCGTAGGGGCTTTATTAATTATTTCGGCAAATAGACTATGAACGATCATTCCTGCAAACAGGACCACTGCAAATTCGCTCCTGGATTCTTCACCACTTCCCGTCCATCTAGCTTTAAACACTACTGAAAATACAAAAGTGTATACTATTAGCATGAACAGAGGATTGAGGAATGACCATAACAACCCCATTACTGAACCCTTATAACGCCCTACCACATCACGCTTGGTCATCTGCACAATAAGCGGCCAATGCTGTTGGAGTCGATGCAACAAATAGACGGGGGAAGTTGAACTTTTGGCATGCGGATTCATGAAGGCTTCTCTGCATCTTCAAATGTAGGAGTTGATAGTTTTTTAGCCGACAATGTCGATCGAACAGCCATAACTTCGTTGAACCTCCAATTTATAGGTAAGTCTGAGTAAGTCCATTTAAAAAAAGGCTCGAATTCAGAGTTGTAATAAAATGACTTTTTCATACATCCCGCAAGCGCAGAAACGACGAATAACATATTAATCAATCCTTGTAGAGCCCATTGCTGAATATGATTATTCCCCCTCAGCAGAACACTGATGAATGTCTCCCTCAGGGGCGGTGATATACACAGATCATCCGCAAAATTTAAATTACTCGCACGTGCGACTCTTGCTAGTGCTTTATTTGAGTTATCAACTTTATTGCGGAAACTGTTTGATACAGTTCTGGACGATCCAGAGTGGTTTTCTTGATTGCACTGGACTGCCCCTGTCTCTAACTCCTCAAAAACATGCTGGCCAGCATTTTCCGAGAGAATCCTTTGATCGGCCCGGAATACCATAGGTACGAACAGGGTGACCTCGGGGATTGAAAGGCAGCGGGGCTTCACTGAAAACCTCCTGAATTTGTAAAATTTGATGGCTTAACTTGGTTTACGGTTCAGACGATTTCATGGAGTTTGTGTAGGTACTGACATGCGGTCATCGGTAGATCTCGTATGGTGATCAAGCGAACCTCCAACGACTTCATCAGGAGCAGGCGCTTGAGTTCAACGCAAGCCGCAGAAAGGACAGCATTGATCATTTGATCAGCCCTACGGCAGGAAATTATCGTAGCAAATATAACAGAACGACGTGTATCTGTCGGCGATGAATGAGTCTACCTATTACAATTTTACTCAGGTAGGTTACCAATGTGCATCAGCGTTTGTGGGCACGCGCGTCCAGGGCATTGTGAAAGGCCATTGTCGAATGTTACCCACACAGTCTCGCGCTTACGTTCAGGTGGTTCGATATTTTTGAGCGACTAGCCATGGTACTAAAGGCAGTAGTGATCGTTGTCCGCTTCAATGATGCCGAGGCAGATCAGTTGATCGGACAACGCAGTGCTCATCTTGAGTTCGGCACATATTCAATGACTGCATCGCCCCTACTAAGATGCACGACGTAAGCCAGCCGCTGCGCCGCCTTACCCGACACTATTCGAGCAAAAGCCTAAAGGTCTTTTCGTCGACGAAGCATCGCTGCGATATAACTTATCGATCTCAATCGCACTAACACCTCCTCACTTGCCAGATTTGTATGTCAAAGCATACGCAGAGTACGTGGAGAATCCAGATAACAACATTAACCTACCCAGCTACGGCTTTCACTCATGAAAAATTCGTCAGTTGCGAGTCAAAAATGTTAAAATGGGAATTTTTATCGGAGCCAATGCGCAAACCGATTGCAAAATCGGGCATTCCCGAAGATTTAGTGCTACAAGTTTAAAATATATTGTACTTATACCACTGCTTTGGCTTTAGCTGAGATCCCCATGAAAATACACCCTATCCACTTCACACAGTCACCACCCCCATCTCAAGCAGCTGACGCCCCCCTTAATAGCAGTAGAGTTGCGATACTTATTTGCACTTTCAATGGCGCCAAATTCCTGCGGGAACAACTAGATTCGCTTATTACGCAAAGTCATAAAAATTGGGCCATTTATGCATCAGACGATGGCTCCAGCGATGAAACATTGCAAATACTTAATGATTACCAAATAAAAATAGGAAAGAATCGCTTTTTCATCTTTCAGGGCCCGCAGATGGGCTTTGCTAGAAACTTTCTATCCTTGGTTAGAAACCCTTTAATTTCCGCAGATTACTTCGCATTCAGTGATCAAGATGATATCTGGTTCGAAAAAAAACTTGAACGGAGTATTTTCCAACTAGCACCGTTTCCCATTAAAACCCCTTCACTTTACTGTTCAAGAACACTTTTGGTTAACGCTAAAAAAGAAGTAATAGGTCGCTCCCCTCTTTTCACAAATCCAACCAGCTTCCAAAACGCGCTTGTTCAAAGCATAGCTGGCGCGAATACGATGCTTATCAACGATGCGGCCAGAAAGTTGATAATTCAACTCGCAGCGAATACCCAAGTCGTCGCACACGACTGGCTTGCCTATTTAATAGTCAGCGGATGCGGAGGAAATGTAATCTACGATCCCTTGCCATCTCTCAACTATCGTCAGCACGAAAGCAATCTAATCGGTGCTAACACTACGGTTAAAAACCAGCTTTTACGCCTACGAAAAATGTTATCTGGTAGATTTAGTGACTGGAGCGCGGCGAACTTAATAGCCCTTAACTCTATAAAAAAAAATCTCACTAAAGAAAATCAAAAACGTCTTGAATGCTTTGAACAAGCACGAAAGAGCAATCTGATCCGTAGATTACGACTAATGAAAAAAAGTGGTGTTTACCGACAAACAACAAGGGGCAATATCAGCCTGCTAATTGCAATCATTCTTAATAAAATATGATAACCCGCGAAGCGCATTGATTAGTTAAAATTTAATATTGTTAAAGATACACATCGCATCAAACATCATGGATAAATCTGCGCCTATAGCGACATCTGCTTAATACAAAATAGGGCAATGAGGATGATCGACTGACGGGGTAATCACGGCCTGAATTATAACGGGCCAGGTTACTTAGCGCAGGATTCAGACTTGGTGAAGACGGTTGCGCCACAGGAAAACCATCGAGCAGCCGATTCAGTTCATGGACGGTCAGACCAATCACTTCATTTTTTAGAACAGGAGATTTTTTCAATCACTCGATTTTTACTAAAGTCTCAACACCATCAGTGAGATATTGAGTCGAGGCCATCTCGGTGATGACTATAATCTAGCGCTTTGACGCCTACCGAAGCTGCGATTGAAGTCGATCAAGGCGTACTTCCCTTAGCGTAACCACAACCCTCCCATAAGACACTTGTCACACCATCAAAAAACAGGGCATTAATCACGTTTCACGCACGATAAATGCAGCAATCCAGCAAATACAAAAGAAAAATACTTTATCCCTAACTCGTCGCCGGCATTGCCAGGCACTAAAGGAAAGCTTAATCAAGTGTCCGCGCTGCATTTTCAACCAAGTTTGTACAAATGGATCTTTATCTTGACCGACTAGATTCGTAATCAACTGCACCTGATTGAACCACCAACCGTTATGAATGGTTTTACAGCGAGCAATCATTGGACGCAAACCCTTGTTAGCGCCTACTTGGTTACGTTTGTGCTGGCGATAGTCCATTGATGACTCAGGGTCGATATACCAACGAAAACCATGACTACGGGCAAATGCATAAAAATACCAGTCGTGCAAACTTACCTTTTGCAGTAACTGCCAATTTTCGAGCATCGAGACCTTTAATGTATCTGCAAGCTCTTTACGCATCACATAAGTACAACCTGGGCCCGCAGCTTCGAACAGAAAATCCCACTCAACTTGGGCCTGCGCTTTATTCAGCAAATGGGTTTTACCATTTGGCCAAAAAGCAGTGACGTTACTGGAATAGGCATCGACATGCCGGGTCTGAATGGTATAGATCGCACGCTGAAGTTTATCCATATGCCAGACATCATCCTGATCGGCAAAGGCAACGAAATCGAAGCTTTCAAGATCGACGTCGCGTATGAGTCGAAAGAAGTTTCGGGAGGCGCCACCAAAACTGCTACCGGACGGCAAAACCAAAACCCTTGGATGCTGGATAGAGTAATTATCGCACCACGCTTCGGTGCCGTCAGTAGAGGGATCGATACTGATAAAAACAGTTACGTCGACAGCTGACTGGCTGAGGATTGAGTTAAGCTGCTCCTCAATCCAAAGCGTGCCATTGTAAGCAGCCAGCAAAATCGCAACCTTAGGATGTTCTACTGGCATATCATTCCTGCTAGCACTGACTGAACGCACTACTCGATGTAATCCAGCCTTCGTGTTAGTGACAAGGTGAGTTCAGCAGTTTTTGTAGGTATTGACCGTAACCCGTTTTCTTAAGAGCATCAGCCTGCACCCCTAATTGCTCGGCAGTAATCCACCCATTGTGATAGGCAATTTCTTCGAGACAGGCAACTTTCAGGCCTTGGCGCTGCTCGATAGTGTGTACGAAATGACTGGCTTCAAGTAGCGAATCATGAGTACCGGTATCGAGCCAAGCAAAACCGCGACCGAGCATCTCGACTTTAAGTGTTTCGCGCTCAAGATAGACACGATTGACGTCAGTGATCTCAAGTTCGCCACGCTCGGAGGGTTTGATGCTTTTGGCTATTTCGACAACGTCTTTGTCATAGAAATACAAGCCGGTTACTGCGTAATTCGACTTTGGTTGCAGCGGCTTTTCTTCAATGCTCAACGCTTTACCAGTCGAATCAAATTCTACGACACCGAAACGCTCCGGATCAGACACATGATAGCCAAATACAGTGGCGCCAAGCTCTTGAGTGCTCGCGGAGCGCAAGTTATCCGAGAAGTGTTGGCCGTAGAAAATGTTGTCACCCAAAATCAGGCAGCAAGGATCTTCACCAATAAACTCTTCGCCGATTATGAACGCTTGAGCCAGACCATCCGGAGAGGGCTGTTCAGCATAGGTCAGCTTGATGCCGTACAGGCTGCCATCGCCCAACAACTTCCGGAAGCACGGCAAATCTTCAGGCGTGGAAATAATCAGGATTTCACGCATGCCTGCCAGCATCAGCACCGATAGCGGATAAAAAATCATCGGCTTGTCGTAGATCGGCAACATCTGTTTCGACACACCCAGAGTCAACGGATGCAGACGTGTGCCCGAACCGCCAGCGAGGATGATGCCCTTACGATTTGTCGTGGTCATTTGTTCAGAACTTCCCTAAGCATTCGGGTTACACCACTTTGCCAATCCGGCAAGTGTAGAGAAAAATTGTCACGCAGCTTCTGAGTATTCAACCGAGAATTCAGGGGGCGGCGTGCAGGTGTCGGATAAGCGGCTGTTTCGATGGGATTGACCGTCCTCACAGCCAAGTCCTCGCCTTGAGCTTTGGCGAAGTCAATTACGTGACTGGCATATCCATGCCAAGACACTTCGCCTGCAGCGGCCAAATGATAGAGACCAGCCAACTCGGGACGCTTGATAATTTGCTGAATAGCCAACGCCGTAATGTCAGCGATCAAATCAGCTCCTGTAGGAGCACCGATCTGATCCGCAATCACGCTCAACGTTTCGCGGTCCTTCGCCAACCGAAGCATCGTCTTTGCGAAGTTATTGCCGCGCGTACCGTAAACCCAGCTAGTGCGAAAGATAAGATGCTTGCAACCCGACGCGATAATTGCCTGTTCGCCGGCGAGCTTACTGGAACCATAATGATTCACTGGCGCAACAGCATCTGTCTCCTGCCATGACGTAACGCCTTGACCACTGAAAACGTAATCCGTTGAGTAGTGAACCAGCCATGCGCCCAATGCTGCGGCTTCTTCAGCCATAACCCTACTCGCAAGGCCGTTTACGCGATCTGCCAACTCAGTATCCGACTCAGCTTTGTCAACCGCCGTATAGGCAGCAGCATTAACGATCACGTCGGGTTTTACCCGACGAATCGTTGCGCCCAAAGATTCAAGATCAGACAGATCACCACTCAGACCATCAACAGAATGACGATCAAGGACGACCAGATCTCCAAGCGGCGCCAGGGAGCGTTGCAACTCCCAGCCCACCTGGCCGTTCTTTCCAAAAAGTAGGATCTTCATGCTTTGCTCGAGCGATCCGAGTAATTCTGATCAATCCACTGCTGGTAGCTGCCGCTTTTCACGTGCTCAACCCACTGAGTGTTATTCAGATACCACTCAACAGTCTTGCGAATACCGGTCTCGAAAGTTTCTTCTGGCGTCCAGCCAAGCTCCCGCTGAATCTTGCTCGCATCGATTGCATAACGCACGTCATGACCAGGACGATCCTGAACATAGGTAATCAGACTGGCATGAGGACGATGGGCAGAATCAGGGCGCAACTCATCGAGCAACGCACACAGGGTATGCACCACTTCGATGTTTTGTTTTTCGTTATGACCGCCGATATTGTAGGTCTCGCCGATCACGCCTTCGGTGACGACTTTATACAACGCACGAGCGTGATCTTCGACATACAACCAGTCACGAACCTGGTTACCTTTGCCATACACCGGCAGCGGCTTGCCTTCCAGCGCATTGAGAATGATCAGCGGGATCAGCTTCTCAGGGAAGTGGCACGGGCCGTAGTTGTTCGAGCAGTTGGTAACCAGCGTCGGCAGGCCATAGGTGCGAGCCCAAGCGCGAACCAGGTGATCAGAGCTCGCTTTGCTCGCCGAGTAGGGTGAACTTGGCTGATAAGGCGTGGTTTCGGTGAAGAGATCTTCCGGACCTTCAAGATCGCCATACACTTCATCAGTGGAAATGTGGTGAAAACGAAAGTTGGTTTTACGCGCATCATCCAGCGCCGCCCAATAGTGGCGCGCAGCTTCCAACAAGGTGTAAGTCCCGATGATGTTCGTCTGGATAAACTCGGACGGGCCGGAGATCGAGCGATCGACGTGGGATTCTGCGGCCAGATGCATGATGGCATCCGGTTGGTGCTCACGCAGGACGCGATCGATTTCATCACGATCACAGATATCGACGCGTTCGAAGGCGTAACGCGAATTCTGGCTGACTTCCGCCAGCGACTCCAGATTGCCGGCGTAAGTCAGCTTATCGACGTTAACGACCGCATCGGAAGTGTTGGAGATGATGTGACGGATAACTGCCGAGCCAATGAAGCCGGCGCCGCCGGTAACTAGAATTTTCACGCGAAACGATACCCTTGAGCTGCGGACAGCGCTGCCATTGAGCGCCATCTAATCCATGAATGCAGAGGCCAGTCGCAGTTGGCATCCGTCAGAGTCAGACTGAATCGACATGCATAAGGCACTATCGAACAAGGGCTGCATTTTACAGCTTAATGATGGTTTTACTAATGGATAAAGACAGGCTAAGGCGCAATTTCGACAGACGCCGTGTGCCTGTCGTTGTCAGACCAGTCGCTTGCGTGCCGCTCTGGACGAACGCCCCAGAAACCAGCCCAATAAAGGACCAATTAGCATTCCGATCAACAGTGCTAACACTGCAACTAGCGACACTGGCAACTGCGGGCCGGAAACACCAAGAAACAAAAGCGAAACCGACTGCTGATTTTCAAGCACAAACGCCAGAACGATCAGAACCATCAGCAGAAGAAATACGCCAAGCAGTATGCGTTTCAGGTTACGCATTCACGCCCCCTCGAATTTGATTAGCGAAGATCAAGCGCCCTCCTCCTCTTCCTCGTTCACACGATCACGCAACTCCTTGCCCGGCTTGAAATGCGGTACGAACTTACCGTCAAGGCTGACAGACTGGCCAGTCTTTGGATTGCGGCCAACACGAGGTGCACGGTAGTGCAGAGAGAAACTACCAAACCCACGGATCTCGATGCGATCACCGGTGGCGAGGCACTGGGACATTTGTTCAAGCATGGTCTTGATGGCCAGCTCCACATCCTTGGATGAGAGCAGCCCTTGATGGGTGACAATTCGTTCGATCAACTCCGACTTCGTCATATTTTTCCCTTCTTTTTCAAGCAGCTAGATCAGCGCTTGAAAGGTTTTAGCACGCCCGGAAGATTTTGAACAGCCCAGGGATTGACATATCTTCCACCGCGTCGAAACGCCCGTTTTCAGGGCATCACAGCAACAAACAGGGCACGGCATGCTTAACGGCATATCACCAGCATGGTTCGCGTCACGTAGCCTGCCGGGTTGAAGCCAAAAGGAAACTCATCTTCATCCTTGGCATCATCTGATCTCGTGATCACTTTATAGCCCGCGCCCTTGCACTCCTTTGCCGCGCGCTTCTGGCATTTCTCCCAGCCAGAGCCCAACCCGGAGCAGTCGACCTCTATACCACTGACACCACGCACGGCATGGGTCTTGGCACTGGTGGTACAGCCAGCCAGAACCAGTACAGCCACGAGGACAATAAACTTGTTCATCCACTTCCTTATGCCAGGCAACTGCCCGACGACTACACGCTTAAGACCAAGCTTAGTCGTGAATAGGCGATTGATCCGATTAAAGAAACAGACCACCCGGAAGGCGGATTGGTTTCACCAAAACCCTCATGCAAGCCGTGAACACCAAATCGCAGGCACAAAAAAGGGCGACCGAAGTCGCCCTTTTTCATGATCAAGCAGAACTTAGTTCTGTTTGGCCATTGCCTGGCGCAGCAGTGCCGCCATGGTGGTGTCGCCAGCAGGAGCTTCTTCAGCCTTCAGGCTTTGGATAGCTTCTTTCTCTTCAGCATCGTCTTTCGACTTGATGGAGAGCTGGATCACGCGGCTCTTGCGGTCAACGCTGATGATCTTGGCTTCTACTTCCTGGCCTTCTTTCAGAACGTTGCGCGCGTCTTCAACGCGGTCACGGCTGATTTCGGAGGCTTTCAGAGTCGCTTCGATATCGTCGGCCAGAACGATGATGGCGCCTTTGGCGTCAACTTCTTTCACAGTGCCTTTAACGATGGCGCCTTTGTCGTTCTCTTGAACGTACTCGGAGAACGGATCGCTTTCCAGTTGCTTGATACCCAGGGAGATACGCTCGCGCTCCGGGTCAACCGACAGGATAACGGTGTCCAGCTCGTCGCCCTTCTTGAAACGACGAACAGCTTCTTCGCCAACTTCGTTCCAGGAGATGTCGGACAGGTGAACCAGACCGTCGATGCCGCCGTCCAGACCAATGAAGATACCGAAATCGGTGATCGACTTGATGGTGCCGGAGATTTTATCGCCCTTGTTGAACTGGCCAGAGAAATCTTCCCACGGGTTAGATTTGCACTGCTTGATGCCCAGGGAGATACGACGACGCTCTTCGTCGATGTCCAGAACCATAACTTCCACTTCGTCGCCGACTTGTACGACTTTCGAAGGGTGGATGTTCTTGTTGGTCCAGTCCATTTCCGAAACGTGTACCAGACCTTCAACGCCTTCTTCCAGCTCAGCGAAGCAGCCGTAGTCGGTCAGGTTGGTTACACGAGCGGTAACGCGAGTGCTTTCTGGGTAACGGGCTTTGATAGCAACCCATGGATCTTCGCCCAGTTGCTTCAGGCCCAGGGAAACACGGTTGCGTTCGCGATCGTATTTCAGAACCTTGACGTCGATTTCGTCACCAACGTTGACGATCTCGGAAGGATGCTTGATGCGCTTCCAGGCCATGTCGGTGATGTGCAGCAGGCCGTCCACGCCACCCAGATCGACGAATGCGCCGTAATCGGTGAGGTTTTTGACGATACCTTTGACTTGCTGGCCTTCCTGCAGGGATTCCAGCAGAGCTTCACGCTCGGCGGAGTTCTCGGCTTCCAGGACGCTGCGACGGGAAACGACAACGTTGTTGCGCTTCTGGTCCAGCTTGATGACCTTGAATTCCAGCTCTTTGCCTTCCAGGTGCGTGGTGTCGCGCACTGGACGGACGTCAACCAGGGAACCTGGCAGGAACGCACGGATGCCGTTAACGTCGACAGTGAAGCCGCCTTTAACCTTACCGTTGATAACGCCCTTGACCACTTCCTCAGCTGCGAAGGCCGCTTCCAGAACGATCCAGCACTCAGCGCGCTTGGCTTTTTCACGGGACAGCTTGGTTTCACCGAAACCGTCTTCAACCGAGTCCAGAGCAACGTGAACTTCGTCACCGACATTGATAGTCAGATCGCCAGCGTCGTTGTAGAACTGCTCAAGCGGGATGAGTGCTTCAGACTTCAGGCCAGCGTGAACGGTTACCCAGCGAGCCTGGTAATCGATATCAACGATAACACCGGTGATGATGGAGCCTGCCTGAAGGTTCAGGGTTTTTAGGCTTTCTTCAAAGAGTTCCGCAAAGCTTTCGCTCATTTTAATTCCTGTAAATGAGGGCGAAGGATACGCCCATCTCCACACCCCAGACGGTGTGGGTTAGTTTCATATAGAAGAAGCGCCGCAGGACTATGACTGGTCCCCTGCCGCCTTCTTGGTCACCCGGCGATATCGCGAATGGCGATCTCGCTCATGATGCGTTCAAGCACCTGATCGATGGACAACTCCGTGGAATCCAGCTGTATGGCGTCAGCCGCCGGCTTGAGCGGGGCTACCGCTCGCTTGGTATCACGCTCGTCGCGTGCACGGATCTCATCTAGCAGACTCGACAGACTAACACCCTCGACTTTGCCCTTCAACTGCAAATATCGACGGCGCGCCCTCTCCTCGGCACTGGCGGTCAGGAAAATCTTCAGCGGCGCATCCGGAAAAACCACCGTACCCATGTCGCGACCGTCGGCCACCAGGCCCGGCGCTTCCTGGAAAGCACGCTGACGCTGCAGCAGCGCCTCGCGTACGGCGGGCAATGCAGCCACTTGCGAAGCGCCGGAGCCGACGCTTTCGGTGCGAATGACATCGCTGACTTCGTCACCTTCCAGGATGATGCGCTGCAACTGACCGTCGGTCGCCGCGATGAATTGAACATCCAGATGAGCGGCAAGCTTTTTCAGCAGCTCTTCATTGGTCAGATCAACACCGTGATTGTGTGCAGCAAATGCCAGCAAGCGGTACAGCGCACCGGAATCCAGCAAGTTCCAGCCCAGACGCTTGGCCAGAATTCCGGCTACGGTGCCTTTGCCCGAGCCGCTTGGCCCATCAATGGTGATGACTGGAGCAATGTTTTTCACGACTGAGCCTCTTGTGCCACACGAATACCGACCTGCCCGCACAGCGCGAGGAAGTTCGGGAACGACGTCGCGACGTTGGCGCAATCATGGATGCGGATCGGTGCAGTGGCGCGCAACGAGGCAACGCTGAACGCCATCGCGATACGGTGATCGCCGTGACCATGCACTTCGCCGCCGCCGATCTGGCCGCCGTCGATGATGATACCGTCCGGGGTTGGCTGGCATTTCACGCCCAGCGCCAACAGACCGTCCGCCATCACCTGGATACGATCCGATTCCTTGACCCGCAGCTCTTCAGCGCCAGTCAGCACGGTACGACCTTCGGCGCAGGCAGCCGCCACGAACAGCACCGGGAATTCGTCGATGGCCAGCGGAACCAACTGCTCGGGAATCTCGATACCTTTGAGTTTAGCTGCCCGCACGCGCAGGTCAGCCACCGGCTCGCCGCCGACTTCACGCTGGTTTTCCAGAGTGATGTCCGCGCCCATGAGACGCAGGATGTCGATCACGCCGGTACGGGTCGGGTTGATGCCGACGTGCTCAAGCACCAGCTCGGAACCTTCGGCGATCGAGGCAGCTACAAGGAAGAACGCCGACGACGAGATGTCGCCCGGCACTTCAATGTGAGTTGCAGTCAGCTTGCCGCCAGACTCAACCGAAGCCGTAGCGCCTTCAACGCTTACCGGATAGCCGAACCCGCGCAGCATGCGCTCGGTGTGATCGCGAGTCGGCGCCGGCTCGGTCACGGTGGTCTTGCCTTCAGCGTACAGACCGGCGAGCAGCAGGCAGGATTTCACCTGAGCACTGGCCATCGGCATGGTGTACGTCAGGCCTTTAAGCTTGTGACCACCACGAATGGTCATCGGCGGACGACCTTCAGCAGCGGTTTCAATCACGGCGCCCATTTCACGCAATGGATTGGCCACACGATTCATCGGACGCTTGGACAGCGAGGCATCGCCAGTCAAAACGCTATCGAAGTTCTGCGCAGCCAGCAGGCCGGACAGCAGACGCATCGAAGTGCCGGAGTTGCCCAGATAGATCGGGCCCGGCGCCGGCTTCAGGCCATGCAGGCCGACACCGTGGATGGTCACGCGGCCGTGGTGCGGGCCTTCGATGACCACGCCCATGTCGCGGAATGCCTGCAAGGTCGCCAGGGCGTCTTCGCCCTCAAGGAAGCCTTCGACTTCGGTGACGCCTTCGGCCAGCGAGCCGAGCATGATCGAACGGTGGGAAATGGATTTGTCACCCGGTACGCGAATCCGACCGGACAGGCGGCCACCAGGTTGAGCCAGGAAGATCAGATCGTTGGAATTCATAGCGTCCACATAGGCCCTGCGGGCCAGGATTTTACTGAAATGCTCGCGGGCAACCCGGGCGCGCGTGAAAACGCCCAGCAATTGATGCCCATCCCCTGCATCGACCGCGTCGCGCAAGGCGTCGAGGTCGCTGCGAAATGTATCGAGTGTGCGCAGGACAGCCTCGCGGTTGGCGAGGAAGATGTCGTGCCACATCACCGGGTCGCTTCCGGCGATTCTTGTGAAATCGCGGAAACCGCCCGCAGCGTAACGGAAGATCTCAAGATTTTCATTGCGCTTGGCCAACGAATCGACCAGACCGAAGGCCAGCAGGTGCGGTAGATGACTGGTCGCGGCCAGCACCTCATCGTGACGCTCGACCTGCATGTGCTCGACGTCGGCGCCCAATTCGCGCCACAGACGATCGACCACAGCCAGCGCCGCCGGATCGGTTTGCTCGAGCGGCGTGAGAATTACCTTATGACGACGGAACAGTTCGGCATTGGAGGCTTCCACCCCACTCTGCTCGGAACCGGCAATCGGATGCCCCGGCACGAAACGCGTCGGCATACCACCGAACGCTTCGGTTGCCGCGCGCACCACATTGCCTTTGGCGCTGCCGACATCAGTCAGAATCGCCTGCCCCAGATCCATGCTCGCCAGACGCGCGAGCACTTTTTCCATGGCCAGGATCGGCACTGCCAGCTGAATCACATCGGCGCCCTGGCATGCAGCCGCCAAGTCATCCTCACAACGATCAACCACACCCAACTCGACCGCCAGCTTGCGCGATTGCGGGTCGAGATCGACCCCTACCACTTCGCGGCAAACGCCACTTTCACGCAAGCCTTTAGCAAACGAACCACCGATCAACCCCAGACCGACCACCACAAGGCGACCGATCATAGGTGCAGCAGATTGCAGTGCAGTGACATCACCCACGAGCCAGAACCTTGCGCAGCGCTTCGAGGAAGCGGCTGTTTTCCGCTGGCAGACCGATGGTCACCCGCAGGTGGCTCGGCATGCCGTAGTTGGCCACCGGACGCACGATCACGCCTTCGCGCAGCAGACCCTGGAATATTGGAGCCGCGACCTGACCGAGATCGACGCAAATGAAGTTGCCTTTGGACTCTATCCAGCTCAGGCCCAGCTCACGGAAACCAGCCTGCAGTTGTTGCATGCCCGCCTCGTTGAGTTGACGGCTTTGCGCCAGATACTCTTCGTCTTTCAACGCAGCACAAGCCGCCGCCAAAGCGAGGCTGTTGACGTTGAATGGCTGGCGAACGCGGTTCAGCACGTCAGCAACAACCGGAGTCGACAGACCATAGCCGACGCGCAATGCCGCCAGACCATAAGCCTTGGAGAAGGTGCGCGACACCAGCAAGTTCGGATACGCGGCGAGGAAATCCAGACCGTCCGGCAGATCGCTGCCTTCGGCGTATTCGATGTAAGCCTCGTCCAGCACTACCAGCACGTGCTCCGGAACATCCTGCAGGAACTCGTCCAGCGCTTCAGCGCCGAACCAGGTCCCGGTCGGGTTGTTCGGGTTGGCAATGAACACCACACGGGTATTGGCATCGATGGCCGCCAGCATCGCCGGCAGGTCATGCCCCCAATCCTTGGCCGGCACCACTTTGGCTTGCGCGCCGACCGCCTGAGTGGCAATCGGGTACACAGCGAAAGCGTGCTCACTGAACACCGCATTCAGGCCCGGCGCCAGATAGGCGCGCGCGACCAGCTCAAGAATATCGTTGGAACCGTTACCCAGAGTGACCTGATTCAGCTCGACACGGCATTGCTCGGCCAGCAGGGATTTCAGCGCGAAACCATTGCCGTCCGGGTAACGGGTCAGCTCGGCCAGCTCTTCGCGGATCGCCGCCAAGGCTTTCGGACTGGCACCCAGCGGGTTTTCGTTGCTCGCCAGTTTGACGATTTTCGCCGGATCCAGATCCAGCTCGCGCGCCAGTTCGTCCACAGGCTTGCCCGGAACGTACGGCGAAAGTTGTTGCACGCCCGGCTGTGCCAGAGCGAGGAAGTTGCCACTCATTTGCTACCGCCCCTTAGAGAACTGCTTTCGGGTAGGAACCCAGCACTTTGAGTGCTACTGCTTCCTGACTGATCTTTTCCAATACACCTTTGATCAACGGATCGCGGTGATGGCCGACGAAGTCGATGAAGAACACGTAAGTCCATTTGCCGCTGCGCGACGGACGGGTTTCGATACGGGTCAAGTCGATCCCGTTGTCATGGAACGGCACCAGCAGCTCATGGAGCGCGCCGGGCTTGTTACTCATGGACACAATGATCGAAGTCTTGTCGTCGCCGGTCGGCGGCACTTCCTGGTTACCGATCATCAGGAAGCGCGTCGAGTTGTCCGGACGGTCTTCGATCTTCTCGGCCAGACGAGTCAGGCCATACAGCCCGGCGGCCATGTCACCGGCGATCGCCGCCGAGTTCCATTCGCCTTTAACCCGCTTGGCCGCTTCGGCATTGCTCGATACCGCCACGCGCTCGACATTCGGGTAATGCGCGTCCAGCCACTTGCGGCACTGGGCCAGCGACTGCGCGTGGGAATAGATGCGGCTGATGCTGTCAGTCTTGGTGTTTTCACCAACCAACAGGTGATGGTGAATGCGCAGCTCGACTTCGCCACAGATGACCATGTCGTGCTCGAGGAAGCTGTCCAGCGTGTGGTTGACCGCGCCTTCGGTGGAGTTTTCCACCGGCACCACGCCAAAGTTCACCGCACCGGCCGCCACTTCACGGAACACTTCATCGATCGCCGCCATCGGCTTGCTGATCACCGCGTGACCGAAGTGCTTCATGGCCGCCGCTTGAGTGAAGGTGCCTTCAGGGCCGAGGTAAGCCACTTTCAGCGGCTGCTCCAGCGCCAGGCACGACGACATGATTTCACGGAACAACCGCGCCATCTCTTCGTTGCCCAGCGGCCCCTGATTGCGCTCCATGACACGCTTGAGCACCTGAGCTTCGCGCTCAGGACGATAGAACACCGGCACTTCGCCTTCGGCCAGCGAGGCCATCTTTACTCGCGCGACTTCCTGGGCGCAACGCGCACGCTCACTGATCAGCTCCATGACTTTGGTGTCCAGAGCGTCAATGCGAACGCGCAGTGCCTTGAGTTCTTGCTCGGACATCAGCCGTGTTCCTTCTCGAATTCAGCCATGTACGCCACCAGCGCATTAACCGCGGTGATGTCGACGGCGTTGTAGATAGAGGCGCGCATGCCGCCCACAGAGCGGTGGCCCTTGAGGTTGAGCAGACCGCGTTCTTCGGCACCGACCAAGAACGGCTTGTCCAGACGATCGTCAGCCAGACGGAACGGCACGTTCATCCACGAGCGATCCGATTTGTTGATCGGGTTGCTGTAGAGGCCGCTGGCGTCGATGAAGTCGTACAGCGTGCGCTGTTTGACGTCGTTGAGTTTGGCGATCGCGTCAACGCCGCCCTGCTCCTTCAGCCACTGAAACACCAGACCGGAGAGGTACCAGGCCAGGGTCGGCGGGGTGTTGTACATCGAGCCGTTATCTGCGGCGACTTTGTAGTCGAGCATGGTCGGGCACAGCGAACGCGCCTTGCCGAGCAAGTCTTCGCGGATGATGTTGACGACGATGCCGCTCGGGCCGATGTTTTTCTGCGCACCGGCGTAGATCATGCCGAAACGCGAGATATCGACCGGGCGCGAGAGGATGTCCGAAGACATGTCAGCAACCAATGGCACGTCACCGACTTCCGGGATCCACTGGAATTCCAGACCGCCGATGGTTTCGTTTGGCGCGTAGTGAACGTAAGCGGCGTCTTTCGACAGCTTCCACTCGTTCTGGCCCGGGATGGCGAAATAGTCGTAAGGCTTGGCGGTGGCGGCGACGTTGACGTGGCCGTAGCGCGAGGCTTCTTCGATGGCTTTCTGCGACCAGATACCGGTGTCGATATAGTCGGCCGAGCCGCCTTCAGGCAGCAGGTTCAGTGGAATCTGCGCGAATTGCTGGCTGGCGCCACCTTGCAGAAACAGCACTTTGTAGTTCGACGGGATATTCAGCAGGTCACGCAGATCCTGTTCGGCCTGGGTGGCGATGGACACGAACTCATCACTGCGATGGCTCATTTCCATGACCGACAGACCCTTGCCATGCCAATCAAGGAGTTCACCCTGGGCACGTTGCAGGACAGCTTCAGGAAGCGCCGCAGGACCGGCGCAGAAGTTATAGGCTCGCTTGCTCACATCCAATCTCGCTCTGATTTGGTGGTCACTTAAATCTTTTGGTCTGCGGATGATCGTTCCCACGCTCTGCGTAGGAATGCATCCAATGACGCTCTGCGTCATGGGACGCGGAGCGTCCCGAGCGGCATTCCCACGCAGAGCGTGGGAACGATCCCGTGCAGTGTTGCAAATTTTCAAACAGGACAAATAACAAGGGGGCGAATTTTCATCCGCCCCCTCGTTTGTCCGCTTATTCTTGCGGTTCTTCGTCTGCTGCGGCGTCGAGTTGCTGGTCTTCACCGGCATCGTCGTTTACGACAGTGCCTTCGAATTCCTCGCCCTCTTCACCCTCAAGCTCTTCACCTTCAACTTCCGAAGGCTCCTGAACCCGCTCCAGCCCGACCAGGGTTTCATCCTTGGCCAGCTTGATCAGCGTCACGCCCTGAGTGTTACGGCCCAGGCTCGACACTTCGTCTACACGGGTACGCACCAGAGTGCCCTGATCGGAGATCAGCATGATTTCTTCACCGTCCTGCACCTGAACCGCGCCGACCAGACGGCCGTTACGCTCGTTGCTGACCATGGCGATAACGCCCTGACCGCCACGCTTGTATTCAGGGAACTCGGTGATCGCCGTGCGCTTGCCGTAGCCACGCTCGGAAGCGGTGAGAATTTCGCTGCCTTCTTCCGGAATCAGCATGGAGATCAGCTTCTGCCCTTCTGGCAGACGCATGCCACGCACACCGCGGGCGGTACGGCCCATGGCGCGAACTTCGGATTCCTTGAAGCGCGTTACTTTGCCGCCGTCGGAGAACAGCATGATTTCCTGCTCGCCATCGGTGATGGCAGCGGAGATCAGGATGTCGCCTTCGTCCAGTTCCAGTGCGATCAGACCGACGCTGCGCTGACGGCTGAAGGCCACCAGCGGAGTCTTCTTCACGGTACCGTTGGCGGTCGACATGAAGATGAACGGCGCCTTCTTGCGGTCGGCAGCCTTGATACGGGCGCGGCGCTCTTCGTCGGTCTCGTTGCTGTTTTCGATTTCTTCTACATCAGCCTCGGCGCCTTCGGCTTCTTCTTCATCAGCCTGACGCTTCATGGCTTCGAGATCGACCGGCAGCATGGTGGTGATGTATTCGCCTTCGCTCAATGGCAGAAGGTTGACCAGCGGACGACCACGGGCAGCGCGGGAGGCTTCCGGAATCTCGTAGGTCTTGAGCCAGTACACCTTGCCCTTGCTGGAGAACAGCAGCAGCGTGGTGTGGCTGTTGGCAACCAGCAGGTGAGCGATGTAGTCCTCATCCTTGACGCCGGTGGCCGATTTGCCTTTACCGCCACGACGCTGAGCCTGGTAGGCAGCCAGTGGCTGGGTCTTGGCGTAGCCACCGTGGGAGATGGTCACGACGCGCTCTTCTTCCGGGATCATGTCACCCAGGGTCAGGTCGAGACGGGCATCGAGAATTTCGGTGCGACGCTGATCGCCGTATTCGGCGCGGATCACTTCCAGCTCTTCGCGGATCACTTCCATCAGGCGCACAGCGCTGTTGAGGATGCGGATCAGCTCGCCGATCTGGTTGAGGATCTCTTGATACTCGGCCAGCAGTTTTTCGTGTTCCAGACCGGTCAGACGGTGCAGACGCAGTTCCAGAATGGCTTGCGCCTGTTCTGGCGACAGGAAGTACTTGCCTTCGCGCAGACCGTATTGCGGGTCGAGGTTTTCCGGACGGCACGAATCGGCACCGGCACGTTCAACCATCGCCACCACCGCCGAGGATTCCCACGGCGTGCTGACCAGTGCTTCTTTTGCTTCCGACGGCGTCGGCGAAGCCTTGATCAGTGCAATCACCGGATCGATGTTCGACAGGGCAACGGCCTGACCTTCGAGGATGTGACCACGCTCGCGCGCCTTGCGCAGTTCGAACACGGTACGGCGGGTGACG
Source organism: Pseudomonas chlororaphis (assembly GCF_000783395.1). Taxonomy (GTDB): domain Bacteria; phylum Pseudomonadota; class Gammaproteobacteria; order Pseudomonadales; family Pseudomonadaceae; genus Aquipseudomonas; species Aquipseudomonas chlororaphis_H. The sequence goes on from NZ_JSFK01000016.1 coordinate 183,489, forward strand.
ACTTCGCGACGGTGACGGACGAAGGCTTCCAGCAGATCCTTGAGGTTCAGGATGCGTGGACGGCCGTCGATCAGCGCAACGATGTTGATGCCGAATACCGATTGCAGCTGGGTCTGGGCGTAGAGGTTGTTGAGGATCACCTCAGGCACTTCGCCGCGACGCAGTTCGATCACGACGCGCATACCGTCCTTGTCGGACTCGTCGCGCAGTTCGGTGATGCCTTCCAGCTTCTTCTCTTTGACCAGCTCGGCGATCTTCTCGATCAGACGCGCCTTGTTCAGCTGGTAAGGGAGTTCGGTGATGACGATCTGCTGACGGCCACCGACCTTGTCGATGTCTTCGATGATCGAACGAGCGCGCATGTAAATACGCCCGCGACCGGTGCGGTAGGCTTCGATGATGCCGGCGCGACCGTTGATGATCGCCGCGGTCGGGAAGTCCGGACCCGGGATGTATTGCATCAGTTCATCGACGGTCAGCTCAGGGTTGTCGATGAGCGCCAGGCAACCGTCGATGACTTCACCGAGGTTGTGCGGCGGAATGTTGGTCGCCATGCCCACGGCGATACCGCTGGAGCCGTTGACCAGCAGGTTGGGGATACGGGTCGGCATGACCGCCGGGATCATTTCGGTGCCGTCGTAGTTCGGCACCCAGTCCACGGTTTCTTTGTGCAGGTCAGCCAGCAACTCGTGCGCCAGCTTGGTCATGCGCACTTCGGTGTATCGCATCGCAGCAGCGTTGTCGCCGTCGACCGAACCGAAGTTGCCCTGACCGTCTACCAGCAGGTAGCGCAGGGAGAAAGGCTGAGCCATACGAACGATGGTGTCGTACACCGCGGTATCACCGTGCGGGTGATACTTACCGATCACGTCGCCGACAACACGGGCAGATTTCTTGTACGGCTTGTTGAAGTCGTTGCCCAGCTCGCTCATCGCGAACAGTACGCGACGGTGCACGGGCTTGAGGCCATCGCGCGCATCCGGCAGTGCACGGCCGACGATCACGCTCATCGCGTAGTCGAGGTAGGACTGTTTCAGCTCGTCTTCGATATTGACCGGGAGGATTTCTTTGGCCAGTTCGCCCATGAGAAGCCTGATTCCTTTTTCTGGTGAAACTTCGTCATATCCATGTGGGAGCAACGAAGCTCGTCGGGGCAGGCCGAGTGCCATGCGCCGACTTACGACAAATCAACATTGAATCGCGGATTTGCGCAGTAAAGACAGCTCCGTGGAGCTGCCTCGGAAAACGCCGGATGTTATCACAAAGGCCGCCACGCACCTATCCCCCTGATGCGCATGGAGCATAGTTAGTTGACCGGTGACAGGCTTAACGGGGACGAGAGAGGCTCAGAGCTTCTTTGAATGCAGAATTCGGGCTTGGTTTGGGGATGTTTATTGACTTTTAAGGCCCCTTCGCGAGCAGGCTCGCTCCCACATTGTTCTGTGGTGATCACAAAATCTGTGGGAGCGAGCCTGCTCGCGAAGAGGACGACGCAGATATCAAGCCAATCAATGCAGGCGCTTGCGGCACATCAACTGAGCCATTTTCGCGGTGTCCGGGCGCTCGACGATGCCCTTCTCGGTAACGATCGCGTCGATCAGGTCCGCCGGGGTCACGTCAAACACCGGGTTGAACGCCTCAACATCGGCGCCGACGCGCTTGCCACCGACTTCCAGCAACTCGGCGCCGTCACGCTCCTCGATCGGGATATCGTCGCCGCTGGCCAGATTCATGTCGATGGTCGAACTCGGCGCCACCACCATGAAACGCACACCGTGGTGCATGGCGTTGACCGCCAGTTGATAGGTGCCGATCTTGTTCGCCACGTCACCATTGGCGGTGATGCGGTCAGCGCCGACGATCACCCAGGTCACACCCTTGGTTTTCATGATGTGCGCGGCAGCGGAGTCGGCATTCAACGTTACCGGGATGCCTTCGTTGGCCAGTTCCCACGCAGTCAAACGCGAGCCTTGCAGCCACGGACGGGTTTCATCGGCATAAACGCGCTCGACCATGCCTTCAATAAAGGCTGCACGAATCACCCCCAACGCCGTACCGAACCCCCCGGTAGCCAGCGCGCCGGTATTGCAGTGGGTCAGAATCGCCTGGGCATTACCCTGATGCTTGCGGATCAGATCAACGCCCAACTGCGCCATGGTCAGGTTGGCTTCGCGATCGCTTTCATGAATGGCGATGGCTTCGGCTTCCAGCGCCGCCAGCGGATCGGCGTTGTCTTTCAGACGATCGAGGCGATCGTGCATGCGGCCCAGCGCCCAGAACAGATTGACCGCGGTCGGACGGGAATCGGCCAACAGGGCAAAATCCTCTTCCAGCGCCGCATACCAATCGCCACCTTCAGCGATCCGCGCACGCGCCGCGAGGACGATGCCATACGCGGCACTGATGCCGATGGCCGGTGCGCCACGCACCACCATCGAGCGAATTGCCTCAGCCACGCCGGCGGCGCTGGTGTAGGCAATCCAGGTTTCCTCGAACGGCAAAATACGCTGATCCAGCAGGTGCAGCGCGCCGTCTCGCCAATCGATGGCCTTCACTTTCTCCGCAGCCAACAGTCGATCGCGCATCCCACACCCCGCACTCATGAACAAAAGCCGCCGATTATAGCGATCCCCCCGCGAAGACGCTCGGGTATACTTCGCCATCCTTTACAAAAGCACTGGAACCGACCCTCGATGCCGAAACCTGCCATTGCGCTCGACTTATTATTGCTGCCGACCTGGCTGGTACCCGTCGAACCTGCAGGCGTTGTGCTCAAGGAGCACGGCCTGGGCATCCGCGACGGTCGCATCGTGTTTATCGGCCCGCGCGCCGAAGCATTGAAGTGTAACGCCACTGAAGTTCGCGAACTGCCGGATGTGCTGCTCGCACCCGGTCTGATCAATGCCCACGGCCACGCGGCGATGACGCTGTTCCGTGGCCTGGCCGACGATCTGCCGCTGATGACCTGGCTGGAAAATCACATCTGGCCGGCCGAAGCCAAATGGGTCGATGAAGATTTCGTCCGTGACGGCACTGATCTGGCCATCGCCGAGCAGATCAAGGGTGGCATCACCTGCTTCTCGGACATGTATTTCTTCCCGAAAGTCGCCAGCGAGCGCGTGCACAACAGCGGCATTCGCGCGCAGATCGCCATTCCGATCCTCGATTTCCCCATTCCGGGCGCCAGCAGTGCCGATGAAGCCATTCGTCAGGGCGTTGAATTGTTCGGCGACCTGAAGCACCACGAACGCATCAAGATCACGTTCGGCCCTCATGCACCGTACACCGTCGGCGACGAAAACCTCGAGAAAATCCGTGTGATTGCCGAGGAGCTGGACGCCTCGATCCATATGCATGTGCACGAAACCGCTTTCGAAGTTCAGCAATCATTGGAGCAGCGCGGCGAACGTCCGCTTGCTCGCCTCGGCCGCCTCGGCCTTCTCGGCCCACGCTTCCAGGCCGTGCATATGACCCAGATCAGCGATGATGACCTGGCGTTGCTGGTAGAAAGCAACACCAGCGTGATCCATTGCCCGGAATCCAACCTCAAACTGGCCAGCGGCTTCTGCCCGGTCGAGCGTTTGTGGCAGGCTGGGGTGAATGTCGCGGTCGGCACCGACGGCGCCGCCAGCAATAACGATCTGGACCTACTCGGCGAAACCCGCACCGCTGCCCTGCTGGCCAAAGCCGTCGCCGGTTCCGCCACCGCGCTGGACGCCCATCGGGCACTGCGCATGGCCACCCTGAATGGCGCGCGCGCACTGGGGATCGAGGCGCAAGTCGGCTCGCTGGAAATCGGCAAAGCCGCCGACATCGTCGCTTTCGACCTGTCCGGTCTGGCCCAGCAACCGGTGTACGACCCGGTTTCGCAGCTTATCTATGCCACCGGTCGCGACTGCGTGAAACACCTGTGGGTCGCCGGCAAACAACTGCTCGACGACCGGCGCTTGACGCGCCTGGACGAAGAACAGCTTGGCACTATTGCCCGGGCCTGGGGCCAGCGCATCAGCGGCCACACCGAATCGTAAACACCCCGGCGCAAATGCCGGGGCTACAACCCTTTTTCAAGTTTCAGAGGATTTAACATGAGCAACGTCGACCACGCCGAAATCGCCAAATTCGAAGCCCTGGCCCATCGCTGGTGGGACCGCGAAAGCGAATTCAAACCGCTGCACGACATCAACCCGCTGCGGGTCAACTGGATTGACGAGCGGGTCAATCTGGCTGGCAAGAAAGTCCTCGACGTCGGTTGCGGCGGCGGCATCCTCAGCGAAGCCATGGCCCAGCGTGGCGCCACCGTCATGGGCATCGACATGGGCGAAGCGCCGTTAGCGGTCGCGCAACTGCATCAGCTGGAATCCGGCGTCAGCGTCGAGTACCGCCAAATCACCGCTGAAGCCCTGGCCGAAGAGATGCCCGAGCAGTTCGACGTGGTCACCTGCCTCGAAATGCTCGAGCACGTGCCAGATCCATCGTCGGTCATCCGCGCCTGCTTCCGCATGGTCAAGCCCGGCGGCCAGGTGTTCTTCTCGACCATCAACCGCAACCCGAAGGCGTACCTGTTCGCCATTATCGGCGCTGAATACATCATGAAGCTGCTGCCGCGCGGCACCCACGACTTCAAGAAATTCATTCGCCCGTCCGAGCTCGGCGCGTGGAGCCGCATGGCCGGCCTGACCGTCAAGGACATCATCGGCTTGACCTACAACCCGCTGACCAAGCACTACAAGCTGGCCAACGACGTTGACGTCAACTACATGATCCAGACCCTGCGCGAGGAATAAGCCGATGGCCATCAGAGCAGTTCTCTTCGACATGGACGGCACCCTGCTCGACACGGCGCCGGACTTCATCGCTATCTGCCAGGCAATGCGCGCCGATCGCGGCTTGCCGCCGATCAACGACAAACATATTCGCGACGAAATCTCCGGCGGCGCCAAAGCCATGGTCGCGGTGACGTTCTCGATGGACCCGGAATCGCCGGGCTTCGAAGAACTTCGCCTGGAGTTTCTTGAGCGCTATCTGGTCGGCTGCGCCGTGCACAGCAAACTGTTCGACGGCATGGGCGAACTGCTTGCCGATATCGAAAAGGCCAATCTGATCTGGGGCGTGGTGACCAACAAGCCGTTGCGCTTTGCCGAGCCGATCATGCAGCAGTTGGGGCTGGCCGAGCGTTCGGCGCTGCTGATTTGCCCGGATCACGTGAAGAACAGCAAGCCGGATCCGGAACCGTTGATCCTTGCGTGCAAGATGCTTGATCTGGATCCGTCGACGGTTCTGTTTGTCGGCGATGATCTGCGTGATATCGAATCGGGGCGCGATGCCGGTACGAAAACCGCGGCGGTGACGTTTGGCTATATCCACCCGGACGACAACCCGAGGCATTGGGGTGCGGATGTTGTGGTGGATCATCCGTCGGAGCTGCGCAAGGTGCTCGATAGCGCGCTTTGCAGTTGCTGATCAAAGTCAAAAGATCGCAGCCTGCGGCAGCTCCTACAGGACAGTGATTATCTGTAGGAGCTGCCGAAGGTTCGGGCCGCGTTCGGACGATCTTTTAGCTAAAAATGGATTGTGAGGTTTTTATGTTTGATTATTCCGCTCGTCCCGAATTGCTCAAGGATCGGGTCATTCTGGTCACCGGTGCCGGTCGTGGCATCGGCGCGGCTGCCGCGAAGACCTACGCCGCTCATGGCGCAACGGTATTGCTGCTGGGCAAGACTGAAGCCAATCTGACCCAGGTGTATGACGAGATCGAGGCGGCGGGCCATCCGCAACCGGCGGTCATTCCGTTCAACCTCGAAACCGCCCTGCCCCATCAATACGATGAGCTGGCGGCAATGATCGAGACTGAGTTCGGCCACCTCGACGGTTTGCTGCACAACGCATCGATCATCGGCCCACGTACACCGATCGAGCAATTGTCCGGCGAAAACTTCATGCGCGTCATGCAGGTCAACGTCAACGCCATGTTCATGCTGACCAGCACCCTGCTGCCGCTGCTCAAGCTGTCGCAGGATGCCTCGGTGGTGTTCACTTCCAGCAGCGTCGGGCGCAAGGGCCGGGCGTACTGGGGCGCCTATGGCGTGTCGAAGTTCGCCACCGAAGGTCTGATGCAAACCCTGGCCGATGAAGTCGACGGCGTCGCGCCGGTGCGCTCCAACAGCATCAACCCGGGCGGTACGCGCACCAGCATGCGTGCTCAGGCCTATCCGGGGGAAAACCCGCTGAACAATCCGACGCCGGAGGAGATCATGCCCGTGTACCTGTATCTGATGGGCCCGGACAGCACCGGCATCAATGGTCAGGCATTCAACGCGCAATAACTGCCATACGTCGAATTTGTTGCCGCGGCAGATTCCTGTCGCGGCATGCATTTGCCGCTTGCGAGCGTCACAATCCAGTCAATTTTCCAGCACCCCCCTCCAACCTTCCAAGCCAAGCCATTGATTCCAAACGGTTTAAATAAAACCGAACTGAATGGCACGACTTTCGCTCTAAATTTCCTCAAAACAAGCCACGTGAAGGCAATGGGGCGAGGCCGATTTCGATAGCTTACTAATCGTCATCCGGCAGACTAGACTTACGCCAAACGTCCTACGGGACTGATGGATCAGTATGACGCGCAGCCCATAGCCGCTCTCACCCAGCCTGTAAGACAGACTTACCGCTAAGGGTTCACGCCATATGAAATCACCCTCCCAGACCAATGCAATTGACTTTGACAGTGCCAAATTGCAACGCCTGGGCTTTGGTCAACTGCCGCCCCTTCTGGAGCGACCGGCCAGCCTGGCGCAATTGCGTCAGCAAATGAGCCTGCAACTGCAAACCAGCCTTGAACCGCAACGTATCCTTGGTCTGTTTTTCCGCGAAGTTCAGCGCCTCGTGCCGCTGGACGCGCTCAGTTACGTGCACCAGGGCAGCGATTTGCGCCTGGAGTTCGGTACCCGTGGCCACCATTCGATCAGCTATACCCTGAGCCACGAAGGCGAGCACATGGGCGAACTGGTGTTCCGTCGCAATCAGCGCTTCAACGAACAGGATCAGGGCAACCTTGAATCGCTGTTGTCGTCGCTGCTGTACCCGATGCGCAATGCCCTGCTCTACCGCGCCGCCACGCAGAGCGCCCTGCGGGATCCGCTGACCGGCGCTGGCAACCGCATTGCCATGGAGCAGACCTTGCAGCGCGAGATCGACATGTCGCGTCGGCATGTGCAGCCGCTCTCGGTGCTGATGCTCGACATCGATCACTTCAAACGGGTCAACGACAGCCATGGTCACAGCGCTGGCGATGACGTGCTTAAAGCCATCGCGGCGACCATCAAGGCGCAGTTGCGCAACGTCGACATGGTATTTCGTTACGGTGGCGAAGAGTTTCTGGTGCTGCTGTCCAATACCGGCCGGGATGCGGCCGCAATGGTCGGCGAACGACTGCGTTATGCGACGCAGGCGGCTGAATACTATGCCGACGGCCAGTTGATCGAGCTGACCGTGAGCCTGGGCTGCTCGACGTTATTGCCGGGGGAATCGGCCGACAGCTTGCTACGCCGCGCTGACAGTGCGCTGTATGTGGCCAAGCGCGAAGGGCGTAATCGCTTGGCCATGGCGGGCTGAGCTGTTCAACCAACACAAAACAGTGTGGGAGCGAGCCTGCTCGCGAAAGCGGTGAATCAGTCAAAGCAATGCTGACTGACATGACCCCTTCGCGAGCAGGCTCGCTCCCACAATGGTATTGCGTGAGGCTTGAATCAGCTCTCGACTACCGCCCTGCGCTCTCGGTTGACCAACAAGCGTTCCGACGTCTCCAGTTGCATGCAACGCTCAAGGAACAGGTACATGTAGTCGTAGCTCTTGCAGATCGCCTGACGCAGTTCGGCCTGCAAGGCCTTGCTCGGGTTCATCCCGGCCAGGGTGCAGATGATTTCCAGCGCTTCCCAAGGATGGGCATCGTCATACTGGGCGTGCATCTTCAGCCACTTCATCGCGCGCTTGCGATCCTCTTCGGGAAACGCTGCGGCATACACGCCGGTGGAGCAGACCAGCGCCGACCACTCCCCGGTCGCGCCTTCGATGGCATAGTTGGTGGCGGCAATGGCCACGATCAGCGAATCGGCGGAGCTGGTGTGCCAGCACCAATGACTCAAGGCATGCAGTTCGGGCGGCACATGCTGGGCCTGAAGGTCTTCCAGACTGACGCCATGGGCACGACTCCAATGTACCCAATAATCGGCGTGATTGAGTTCAACACGGATATTGCGCATCAGCCAGCGCCGCGCCATGTCTTCGCCCGGGTGACGGGCAAACCTGGTTTTGGTGAGGTTCTGCGCCATGTACAACGCGAATTGCTCAACCACCGGCCAGCCCCCGATCAGGTACTGGCGCATGGTTCTGGCGCTGAGCTTGTTATCACGCATGCGCAGGTAAAGTTCATGTTCGACAACCCGGCGCTTGCTCTCGCTGCAATCCTCAATGAGCTGTTGTGCCCAGGCAGGATAACTTGCAGCTTCCATGAGTGGTCCGGTTCGGTTGAATGTGTCGATCACTGTTCGGCTCCTTTTGATTTGTGATTGTAAGGATCGGCGAGAGACTTCAACGGAACGTGCCAGGCGCTTTGAATAACAGCGGTTGCGGTCTGGCGGGCCGACTTTGCAAACTGTCACAGGTAAACAACTGTGGACGCTCTATAACATAACCCTGAGCGTAATCCACACCGATTTCAAGCAATGCCTGCTCGATCTGAGTTGTTTCAACAAACTCGGCAATTGTCTGCTTACCCATGACATGCCCGATGTGATTGATCACTTCGACCATTGCGCGGTTAATCGGGTCGTCCAGCATATCCTTTACGAAACTCCCGTCGATCTTCAGGAAGTCTACAGGCAAATGTTTCAGATAAGCGAACGAAGACATTCCGGCACAAAAGTCATCTAAGGAAAAGTAGCAACCTAAGCCTTTGAGTTCATTAATAAATCTTATTGCGCTGCCCAGATTTGAAATTGCACTGGTTTCTGTAATTTCAAAACAAATCATTTCAGGCGGTATTGCATAGTTAACAAACTGCTCTCGCAGAAAGTGCAAAAACGCGTCATCTCCTATAGTAATGCCTGACAGATTAATCGCACACATTGCTAAAGGTTCTTGATGTTCTTGTGCAATACATTGAGCAATAACCTTGAACACGTTCTGAACTACCCAGCGGTCCAGTTGACTCATCAAACCATAACGCTCGGCAGCGGGAATGAAACTGTCCGGCAGAATCATCCGCCCGGCTTCATCATGCAGACGCAGCAGAATCTCGATGTGCCCACCCTGGTTGTCACCCGACTTGAGCGGCGCAATCTCCTGGGCGTACAGACAAAAACGGTTTTCTTCCAGGGCCATATGCAGGCGTTGCACCCAGGCCATTTCACCAAAGCGCAGCGACAGCTCGGAATCGTCGGCGTGATAGACCTGCACGCGATTGCGGCCCTTTTCCTTGGCCATGTAACAGGCCATATCGGCCGCGCGCAATGAGGATTCAAGGGTGGTCGGGGTCTGCGTAATATGCACAAGCCCAATGCTCACCGTGGTCAGGAATGGCCGCCCCTTCCAGACAAAATGCAGATTCTGCACAGTCTGGCGCAACGCCTCGGCAATCTTTTCCGCCGCTTCCGGTGCGCAGTTCTCCAGCAGAATGCCGAATTCATCACCACCGAGTCGCGCCAGCGTATCGCCTTCGCGCAACCCCGATTGCAGCAGCGTGCAAATGTGCCGCAACAGCTCATCACCGGCGGCATGACCACAGGTGTCGTTAACCAGTTTGAACTGATCGAGGTCGAGGAACATCAGGGCATGCCGACCAGAGTGGCGCGTGAGATTGTGCAGCGCCTGTTCCAGGCGATATTCGAACTCGCGGCGGTTGGCCAGCCCGGTCAGCGCGTCATGGGTGGCCTGCCATGACAGATTGGCAATGTATTGCCGCTCCTGAGTCATGTCGTGCAACACCAGCACCGTGCCGCTGACCTTGCCGGCATTGCGGATCGGCGCGCCGACCAGCGTCACCGATAACGTCGTGCCATCGAGGCGCTGGATCAGTTTCGAATGCTCACTGCCGCCACTGAGCTGGCCGCTGAGAATGTGCTCGATCAGGGTCAGCCCCTCGGCCTGGGCATTATCGTCGAGCAAATTGAACAGCGCGGCCAGCGGCAGGCCGGCGGCCTGCTCGGCCTTCCAGTGGGTCATGGCCTCGGCGGCAGGGTTCATGTAATCGATGGCACCGCTGACATCGGTGGTAATGACGCCATCACCGATCGAATGCAACGTGACGTGCGCCCGATCCTTCTCCAGTTGCAGCGCCTCGGCAAAAGCGTGGCGTTGCTTGAGCAATTTGTGGGTGCGCCACAAGGCCAGCACGATCAGCCCCAGCGCTGTGGCCAGGTTGGTGAGCAGCAAGAGCCGCAGAATCATCCGCGAGCCCTCGCCCAGCGCATCGCTGAAGGCTTTCGCCGCCGGGGTCACGCCATCGTTGATGGCGAGAATCCGCGCCTTCCAGCGCTGGATATCAGCGCTGTTGGCGGTGTTCTGCGAAATGCTGCGGTGCATCTCCTGCGCCACGTCATCCAGTTCGACCAGATAGGCATCACCGACGGTCCAGCGATCGATGGCGGTTTCCAGATAACTGAAATGACGGAAGTTGAGGTACAGCCAGATCAGGCTGGAGACGTCATCCGGGTGGTTACCGCCCTTGAGAATACCTTCGCGTGCCGCAGCCAGATCCGGCGGTTGATGATCCAGCGCCAGACGCAACTGATGCCCGCCTTGGGGCACGGCAATCGCGTTGCGGTATTTGAGGAAGATCGCCTCGTCACGGCTGTCGGCGTACAGATTGAGGTAATAGATCGCGTCTTTCTGGCCCTTGGACCAGAGGCTTTCGCCGGCAACGTAACCGCGAACGGCCGAGAGCACGTAAAGACTCACGCCGCCCAATAACGCTTGAAACAACACGACGGCAATAAATGGCCAGACGATGCCCAACAACCGTGGCGTTCCGAGAGTCCGCTTTTGCTTCATGAGATCCCTTGCGCAAGCACTGCCAGATGAACACCGGAAAATCCCGCTCCTGACAGCTCAGCCTAGGCTAATTTTCGCCAAGTCAAAGGGACAGCTCTGCCGTCCTCTAGGTCGATTGTGCAAATGCCTGGTCTGCTTGAGCGTTCCGGTCGATTTTACTCGATGCAATTCAAGCACTAAGCACAGAAACCGGGGCGAAACTCAAGGGCGCTGGATCTGCTGCAGATGACCATAGAGCTTGGCATACAGGCCTCCGTCGGCAATCAACTGCTGATGATCGCCGTCTTCAGCGACCTGACCACCATCGAACACCAGCACGCGATCGGCCTGTTTCACCGCCGACAGTCGGTGGGCAATGATCAGCGTGGTGCGGCCATTGAGAAAGCGCGCCATGGCCTGATGCAGGTTGTACTCGGTGGCGGCGTCGAGGGCCGAGGTGGCTTCGTCGAGGATGACGACTTTCGGCTCGGCGAGGATCATCCGCGCAATGGCCAGACGTTGCCGCTGACCGCCCGACAAGCGCACGCCGGAACGCCCGACAATACTGTCCAGACCATTGGGCAACGCACGGATGGTCGCTTCGAGCTGAGCGATTTCCAGCGCTTGCCAGCACGCTTCGTCACTGCGGCTGCGACCCATGGTCAGGTTGGCGCGCACGGTGTCGTTGAACAACGCCGGGTGCTGCAACACCACCGCGACGTTTTCGCGAACCGTATCCAGGCCGATCTCCTGTTGGGTCGAACCGCCGAAACGTATGGTGCCGGAGACTGGCGTATACAGCCCGAGCAGCAATTGCACGAGGGTACTTTTGCCACCGCCGCTGGCGCCGACAATCGCAACTTTTTCACCGGGCGCAATCGACAGATTCAGTTGATCCAGCACCAGTTCATCGCCGTAGCCGAAGCTCAGGCCTTGCACCTGAATGCCGACGGTGTCGCGGCCCTTGAACGGATCGACGCCGCCGGGATATTGCGGCTCATCGGCACGCGCCAGCAGTTCGTTGATCCGCGTCAGCGCACCGCCCGCCGCGTAGTAGGCGTATTGCAGGTTGAGCAGTTGTTCGACCGGGCCGATCATGAACCACAGGTAACTGAACACCGCGAGCATCTGGCCGATCGACAGGTCGGAGAACAACACCGTGAGCATCGCCGCTGCGCGGAAGATGTCGATGCCGAACTGAAAGAGCAAACCGCTGGCGCGGTTGGAGGCGTCGGTTTTCCACTGCGAGTTGACCGCGTAATTACGCACTTCCTGCGCACGCAGACCGAGCCGCCCGAGAAAGAAGCCCTGACGGTTGCCGGCGCGGATTTCCTGAATCGCATCGAGGGTTTCGCTCAACGCCTGAGTGAAGCGCGAGGTGCTGTCGTTCTCGAGTTTCTTCAGGTGTTTGACCCGTTTGCCCAACTGCACCGTGGCGTAGATGACCAGCGGGTTGAACAGCAGAATCAGCAGCGCCAGTTTCCAGTGCATCCACATCAGGATGCTGGCGGTGCCGACCAGCGTCAGCATCGCCACCAGAAAACGGCTGAGGGTTTCGCCGACGAATTTGTCGAGGGTATCGAGATCGGTGACCAGATGCGTGGTCACCGTGCCGCTGCCGAGGCTTTCGTATTCGCCGAGGGAGATGCGTTTGAGGCGTTCGATCAAGCGCACGCGAATGCGATAAACGATGTCTTTGGCCAAACGCGCAAACAGGCGTGACTGCAACACGCCGAAGCATAGCGAGCTGCAACGCAGGGTCAGGGTAACCGCCAGCATCAGGCCGATGTAACCCGCCGCTTGCTGCCACATGCTCGGCAGCACATGATTCATGAGCTTCAGTGCGGCATCGCCGTGACCGAGCAGGACTTCGTCCACCAGCAGCGGTAGCAGCAACGGAATCGGCACGCTGCACAGCGTCGCCAGTACGGCCACACCGTTGGCGATCCACAGGGATTTTTTGTGTGTGAGTGCCAGTCGCCGGACTTCTGCCCAGCTCAGCCGGTCGACACGCTTTACGGCTGGCGTGTCATCGGCCGGATCAGACACAGGCCGCGCGCTCAAGCCATCGACCCAGTAACGGCGACAGTTCGCTGAGCGGTTGATAGCCGTTGGTCAGCAGCGCCAGTTGGCCGTTGCGCTCGGCGAGCAGGGTCGGAAAACCGGCGATGCCCAGATCCTGCACCCAACTGAAATCGGCCTGAGTCGCTTTGTGCTGATCGGCATGATCGAACAACGCAGCGAATTCGATGCGCGGCACGCCGGCCTTTTCTGCCAACTCGACCAGCACGCTGGCCTGGGTGACATCGCGACCTTCAGCGTAAAACGCCTGCTGGATCAGCCCGACCAGTTTCCACGCGCAATCCGGCGCCAGGCTGCGCGCAGTAACGATCGCCCGGCAGGCCGGCTCAGTGTCATAGACAAAACCATCGGGCAACGCACCGTCGAACTTGAACGCCTGACCGGTGGCCTCGGTGACCGCTTGCCAGTGTTCAAGAATGTAGCGACGCGTAGTCGGCTCTAGCGCCGAACCGCTGCCGGTACGCAGGCCGCCGACCACCAGATGCAACTCCACCCCGGCTGCTTGCGCCTGCTCGACCAATGCCTTGGCCACCGGAGCAAATCCCCAGCACCATGAACACATCGGATCCATCACATAGAGCAGGCGCGCAGACATGGTTAAGCCTCGGTGGATGCTTGCTTGTAGTTGTAGCCGATCGGGTGCGGCATGTTGCGCGCCTTGGCCAGTTCGATCTGCTTTTGCCGATCGATGGCGCTGCGGCGGGTTTTCTCGCTCAGCTTGTCCCAGCAATGCGGGCAACTGATGCCGGCGACGTAATGCTCGGAGGCTCGATCTTCAACACTGACCGGTGTGCGGCAGGCATGACATTGATCGTAGTCGCCTTCGCTGAGGTCGTGACGCACGGTCACACGGTTGTCGAACACGAAGCAGTCGCCCTGCCACTTGGTTTCTTCCTGCGGCACCTCTTCAAGGTACTTCAGGATGCCGCCCTTGAGGTGGTAAACCTCTTCATAGCCTTCGCTGAGCATGTAGCTCGAGGCTTTCTCGCAGCGAATGCCGCCGGTGCAGAACATCGCGACCTTCTTGTGCACGGCCGGATCGAAGTGTTCTTTGATGTAGTCAGGAAATTCGCGAAAACTGGTGGTTTTCGGATCGATGGCGCCTTCGAAAGTGCCGATCGACACTTCGTAATCGTTGCGCGTATCGATCAACAGCACTTCCGGGTCGCTGATCAACGCGTTCCAGTCTTGCGGATCAACGTAGGTGCCGACCTTTTTGTTCGGGTCGACGCCTTCGACACCGAGGGTGACGATCTCTTTCTTCAGTTTGACCTTGGTGCGATAGAACGGCTGCTCGTCGCAGTACGACTCTTTGTGATCGATGTCGATCATGCGTGGGTCGTTCTTCAGCCAGGCGAGCAGGCCATCAATGCCTTCGCGGCTGCCGGAGACCGTGCCATTGATGCCTTCTTCGGCGATCAGCAGGGTGCCTTTGATCTGGTTGTCGACCATCGCTTGCAGCAGGGGCTCGCGCAGGTCAACGTAATCTTCGAGGGTGACGAACTTATACAGTGCCGCCACGACAATCGGTTGTGTCATGGGTATTTCTCCAGGTGGCTACCCTCGCAAAGGGTGAACCGGATTCAAAAAAAAACGCGCCGGGTAAGCGGCGCGTTGCGGATTCTAGCAAAAAACCGAAGCTTAATGCTTGCTGCCGCCGGCACAGGTTGGCGACGCCGGAGCGGCGCCAATCTCTGCCCATTCCTGCGGGGTGTAGGTGTGCAGCGCCAACGCATGGAACTCGCCCATCAGCTCGCCGAGCGTGCCGTAGACTTTCTGGTGGCGCTTGACCCGGTTCAGGCCGTCGAACTGCGCGCTGACCACCACGGCCTTGAAGTGGGTCTGCAACCCGCGACTGTGCATGTGGCTTTCATCCAGCACTTGCAGATGTTCGGGCTGAAGCAGCGCCAGCGTCGATTCGATGCGTTGTTGCATGGTCATCACGAACTCCGCTTACTTCTTCTTGGCCGCAGGTGCTGCCGGGGTCAGCTCTTTGGTCATGTCGTCGAGCAGCTTGTTGACCACAGGCACGGCGCTTTCCAGCTTGGCCTGAGTCATCTGGGCCGATTGCTGAGTCAGCTGCGGCATTTTTTCCAGGACTTTCTTGCCCAGTGGCGACTGGTAGAACGCGACCAGGTCTTTCAGCTCGGATTCGCTGAAGTTGCTGGTGTAGAGCTTGACCATGTCAGGCTTGAGCTTGTTCCAGCCAATGGCCTGGTCCAGCGCGGCGTTGGCCTTGGCCTGGTAGGTTTCCAGTACGGCTTTCTTGGCTTCCGGGGCTTTGGTCTGTTCAAAACGCTGAGCGAACATTTGCTGCACTTGCATGTACACCGGAGTGCCCAGCTTGTCAGCGTGCGCCAGGGTCAGGAAAGCTTCAGCACTGGCGTTGTGGCTGGCGGTATCGGCAAGCACCTGGCCGCTGGCGCAAACCAGTGCAACCGCGGTGCAGATGGCACGAAGACGAGTCATCGAGTTTCCTTTTCAGCTAGGCGAGGTAAAACCCCAAGGGCGACCATTCTGCGCCTAAAAAACCTCGTCGCTCAACCCCCGAGCCTTGCCGCGCTTGATTGGCAGGGTTTTACCGGTCAACAATCGGATCGAGGGAACCACCTGGGCCCGACCGGGCCTAAACTGCGCAAACAGACCAACAGGAGTGTGCACGATGAGCCGTATCGAAACCGACAGCCTGGGCCAGATCGAAGTCCCGGACGACGCTTACTGGGGTGCTCAGACGCAACGCTCGCTGATCAACTTCGCCATTGGTCAGGAACGCATGCCGCTGCCGGTACTGCACGCCCTGGCCCTGATCAAGAAAGCCGCCGCCCGGGTCAACGACCGCAACGGCGACCTGCCCGCCGACATCGCCCGCCTGATCGAACAAGCCGCCGACGAAGTCCTCGACGGCCAGCACGACGACCAGTTCCCGCTGGTGGTCTGGCAGACCGGCAGCGGCACCCAGAGCAATATGAACGTCAACGAGGTGATTGCCGGTCGCGCCAACGAACTGGCCGGCAACCCGCGCGGCGGCAAGACGCCGGTGCACCCCAATGATCACGTCAACCGCTCGCAAAGCTCCAACGACTGCTTCCCTACTGCCATGAGCATCGCCACGGCGCAAGCGGTGCAGGAACAACTGTTGCCGGCGATTGCCGAGTTGTCCGGTGGTCTCGCTGAACTGGCGGCGCGGCACATGAAACTGGTGAAGACCGGGCGTACGCACATGATGGACGCGACGCCGATCACCTTCGGTCAGGAGTTGTCCGGGTTCATCGCGCAGCTGGATTACGCCGAACGCGCAATCCGCGCCGCACTGCCGGCGGTGTGTGAACTGGCCCAGGGTGGCACCGCAGTCGGTACCGGGCTGAATTCGCCACACGGTTTCGGTGAAGCGATTGCCGCCGAACTGGCGGCGCTCTCAGGTCTGCCCTTCGTCACTGCGCCGAACAAGTTTGCCGCCCTCGCCGGCCACGAACCGCTGACCAGCCTGTCCGGCGCGCTGAAAACCCTCGCCGTGGCGCTGATGAAAATCGCCAATGACCTGCGTCTGCTTGGCTCCGGCCCACGCGCAGGGTTTGCCGAAGTGCGGCTGCCGGCAAACGAGCCGGGCAGCTCGATCATGCCCGGCAAGGTCAACCCGACCCAGTGCGAAGCACTGTCGATGCTTGCCTGTCAGGTGCTGGGCAATGACGTGACGATCGGCATTGCGGCGAGTCAGGGCCACTTGCAGTTGAACGTGTTCAAACCGGTGATCATCCACAACCTGCTGCAATCGATTCGCCTGCTCGCCGATGGCTGCAGCAACTTCCAGCAGCACTGCATTGCCGGGCTGGAACCGGATGCCGAAGTCATGGCCAGACATCTGGAACGTGGGCTGATGCTGGTGACCGCGCTGAACCCGCATATCGGCTATGACAAGTCGGCGGAGATTGCCAAGAAGGCTTACAGCGAAGGGCTGACCTTGCGTGAGGCGGCGTTGGCGCTGGGGTATCTGACCGATGAAGAGTTTGATGCCTGGGTGCGGCCGGAGAACATGATCGAAGCGGGCGCCAAGGGCTAGTTTTGTAGCGGCTGAAAATCCGTCTTCGCGAGCAAGCTCGCTCCCACAGTGGGCCGCATTCTCATGTTGGAAATGCGTTCAAATGTGGGAGCGACGGTGCGACGATTCGACCTGCTCGCGAATGGGAGCGGCGCGGTTCAACTGGCCGCCACCTTCATCCGCCGCGCCTTCAATCCGGCAATCAACGAAGGCCCCAACGCCACCAGCGCCGAGCCCAGCACCACCAGCACTGCCCCGCCATAACCCAACCCATTGATCTGCTCGGCATGCACATAATCCGGCCAGATCCCCGCCGCAATCGCCACTGCGCCAAACGTCACCAATGGCGTGATCGCCAACGTCGCACTGACCCGCGACGCCTCCCAATGCGCCAGCGCTTCCGCGAAAGCGCCATAGGCAATCAGCGTGTTCATGCAGCACGCCAGCAACAGCCAACCCTGCAAGGGACTCAGATTCAGCGCTTCGAGCGGATGCACCCACGGTGTCAGCAACAGCGCGCAGAACAGGTAGATCACCATCATCACCTGCAACGAATTCCACACCGTCAGCAATTGCTTCTGGCCCAGCGCATAGAAGGTCCACACCGTCGACGCCAACAGCACCAGCAGCACACCCGCGGTGTAATCCGACAACGAGGTCAATAACTCCGCCAGGCGCTGATTGAAAAACAGTACAAAACCGATCAACAGCACCGCCAGACCAATGCCCTGACCAATGCTGAAACGCTCCTTGAACACAAACAGACTGGCGATCAGCAACATGATCGGGCCCATCTGCACCACCAATTGTGCGGTGCCGGGGCTGAGCAGATTGAGGCCCATCAGGTACAACACATAGTTGCCGACCAGCCCGAGCACCGCCATCAGCACCAGCCAGCCGCCCTTGGGCCCCAGCACTTTGCGGCTGGGCAGGCGTTTCACCGCCGCCAGATAGATGAACAGACAGCCGCCGGACACCAGCAGACGAAACCAGGTCACCGTGACCAGGTCCATCACCAGCAGTACCTGTTTGAGTTTGATCGGCAGGATGCCCCACAGAAACGCGGTCAGCAGCGCCAGGAACAAGCCGTAGACCCAGCGACCGGATGAAATGTGCATGGAAACCCCAAAGCCTGCTGACAAGTGCGCTCATTCTAGGCGCGCCGCCGGTCACGACACAGGGACAGTTAAGGCCAGGACGCGAATGAAACTGTGCAGGTCGCAGCAGTAAATTGACGCGCTGCCGTTGATCGGCTGGCCGGACGCGCCAAGTGCTTCAGGCATAAGCTCATTGGATCCGTTTCAGCGAATCAGCCAAGGAGACCGATCATGTTAGGAATGCGCGCCCAGGACCCAGCCCCTGCTACGCACTTTCGCAGCGACCGGGTGTGTCGGGTCAATGGTGAACTGTATTTCAGTACTCGGGAAAATACCCTTGAAGGGCCGTTTGAGAGTGCCGAGAGAGCTGAGCAGGAAATAAAAGCTTATATCGCGCGGATGCAGCTGCAGTATTCCAACCGCTAAGTGGTGGTGATCCAATCGCTGGCAAGCCAGCTCCCACAGGATTGGTGGCGTACACAGATTTTGCGAACGCTCCGAAACCTGTGGGAGCTGGCTTGCCAGCGATAGCAATGGAACAGGCAACAAAAATGCTATGGCTTAGCGAACCACCTCAAACAATCCGGTAGCACCCATCCCCCCGCCTACGCACATGGTGACGATGCCGTAACGCAAATTACGCCGCTGCAACTCACGCACCAGATGCCCGACCTGCCGCGACCCGGTCATGCCAAACGGGTGACCAATGGAAATCGACCCACCGTTGACGTTGTACTTGTCGTTATCGATCTCCAGCCGATCCCGGCTGTACAGGCATTGCGAAGCAAACGCCTCGTTCAGCTCCCACAGATCGATATTCGCGACTTGCAAACCTTTGGCCTTGAGCAACTTTGGCACCGAGAATACCGGGCCGATGCCCATCTCGTCCGGCTCGCAACCGGCCACGGTAAAACCACGGAAAAACGCTTTCGGCTTCAGCCCCAATTGCAGGGCTCTTTCCAGGCTCATCACCAAGGTCATCGAGGCACCGTCGGACAGTTGCGACGAGTTGCCCGCCGTCACTGAACCGTCCTCGGCGAACACCGGTTTCAACCCGGCAAGACTTTCGTACGTAGTGTCAGGGCGGTTGCAGTCGTCGCGGTCGACGACGCCATCGAGAATCTGCACCTCACCGGTGTTCTTGTCCTCGACACGATACTTCACCGCCATCGGCACGATTTCATCGTTGAACAGCCCCGCCGCCTGAGCTTGCGCGGTGCGAATCTGACTTTGCAGTGAATAACGATCCTGCGCTTCACGACTGACGCCATAACGCCGCGCGACCACTTCGGCAGTCTGCCCCATCGTGTAATAGATGCCCGGCGACTGCTGCTTGAGCACAGGGTTGATCAGGTGATCGGTGTTGACGCTTTTCATCGTCAGGCTGATCGACTCGACCCCGCCGGCGACGATGATGTCGCTGCAACCCGAGGCGATCTGGTTGGCGGCAATGGCGATTGCCTGCAAGCCTGAGGAACAAAAACGGTTTAAGGTCATGCCGGCGGTGCCGGTGCCCAGACGCGACAGCACCGCGACGTTGCGGCCGATGTTGTAGCCCTGCGCGCCTTCGTTGGAGCCGGCGCCGACGATGCAATCTTCGACGCTGGACGGGTCGATGTCGTTGCGCTCAAGCAGGGCGTTGACGCAATGAGCCGCCATGTCATCGGGACGGGTCTGGTTGAACTTGCCGCGAAAGGATTTGGCCAGGCCAGTCCGCACGCTGTCGACGATCACCACTTCACGCATGGCATACCTCATTGTTGTGGTCAGTTGAGAGTGGACCGAGCATAAGTCCACTGCATCAACGACCGCGACAATCATTCACCCCGCGTATGCGCGTCTATCGGCTCAATCCTTGTGTTTCTTCGCGCGCTTGTCGGATTTCTCGAAGGCGTCTTCCAGCGCGCGGTTGATCGTGCGCAACACTTTGACCCGCGCCCAGCGCTTGTCATTGGCCTCAACCAGGGTCCACGGTGAGATCTCGGAACTGGTGCGGTCGACCATATCGCCCACAGCGGCCCGATAGGCGTCCCACTTGTCGCGATTGCGCCAGTCGTCTTCGGTGATCTTGAAGCGCTTGAACGGAATCTCCTCGCGCTCCTGGAAACGCTCCATTTGCGTGTCCTTGTCGATGGCCAGCCAGAACTTGACCACGATCACCCCGGCGTCCGCCAGTTGCTCTTCGAAATCGTTGATCTCGCCATAGGCGCGCAGCCAGTCGGCCGGCGTGCAGAAACCCTCGACGCGCTCGACCAAGACCCGGCCGTACCAGGAGCGGTCGAACACGGTGAACTTGCCACGCGCCGGAATATGCCGCCAGAAGCGCCACAAGTACGGCTGCGCCCGCTCCTCTTCGGTCGGTGCGGCAATCGGCACGATATTGTACTGGCGCGGATCGAGCGCCGCCGCGACCCGACGGATCGCCCCGCCCTTGCCTGCCGCGTCGTTGCCTTCGAATACCGCGATCAGTGCGTGGCGGCGCATGCGTTTGTCGCGCATCAACCCGGACAGGCGCGCCTGCTCGGTGATCAGTTGTTCTTCGTAGTCTTTCTTCTCCAGGCGCTGGGTCAGGTCGAGGCTGTCGAGCAGGTTCAACTGATCGACCGGCGTGCCCAGCGGCGCGGCGCTGACATCGTGGGGATGTACGTCCGGACGCTTCAGCGCATTTTGCAAACCCTCGAGGAGAATCTTGCCGACCGCCAGGCTGCGGTAGTTGGCGTCGGCGCCTTCGATCACATGCCACGGCGCGTAATCACGGCTGGTACGGCGCAGTACTCGCTCACCGTATTTGACGAACTTGTCGTAGGTCTCCGACTGCTGCCAGTCCAGCGGACTGATGCGCCAGCTGTGCAGTGGATCATCGGCCAGCGCCTTGAGCCGAGCCTTCATCTGTTTCTTGGACAGGTGAAACCAGAACTTGAAGATCAGCGCGCCTTCATCGCAGAGCATCTTTTCCAACCGCTCGGCACCCGCGATGGCCTGATCCAGACGCGGATCCTTGAACAAGCCATGCACCCGCCCCTGCAGCATCTGGCTGTACCAGTTACCGAAAAAAATCCCCATGCGCCCTTTGGCCGGGAGCATCCGCCAGTAGCGCCACGCCGGTGGCCGCGACAACTCTTCATCGGTCTGCTGATCGAAAGTGCGCACTTCGATCAGGCGCGGGTCCATCCACTCGTTGAGCAACTTGACCGTCTCGCCCTTGCCCGCACCTTCGATGCCGTTGATCAGGATGATCACCGGGAAACGCTTCTGCTGTTGCAGTTCGAACTGGGCTTCGAGCAAGGCTTCACGCAGTGCCGGGACGGCCGCCTCATAGGTGTCTTTGTCGATGGCGTGACCGATTTCAGCGGATTCAAACATGGGACGGCTCCTTCCAGGATTCAGCAAGACTAGCGGATTGGGCACAGCAACGGCGCAGAAATTCCCGCAGGTGGCGGATTGTCCGCGAGTCGTCGGGCGCAAGCCTTGCCATGGATCAAGCAGCGCCTGCGCGATCGGCTAGAATGGCCGCCTTGTCGTTGCCGAGCCTGCCATGAAACCTGTATTGCCCCACGCCCAACTCGACTGGGATGACCAGGGACGCCCGCGTTCGCGGGTGTTCGATGACGTGTATTTTTCCGACAAATCAGGTCTGGATGAAACCCGTTATGTGTTCCTCGAACAGAACCGTCTGGCCGAGCGTTTTGCGGCGTTGCCGGCGGATGGGCGGCTGGTCATCGGCGAAACCGGTTTTGGTACCGGGCTGAATTTTCTCTGTGCCTGGCAGTTGTTCGAGCAACACGCCGTGGCCGGTGCGCGGCTGCATTTTGTCAGCGTCGAAAAATACCCGTTGAGCCCGGCCGATCTGCAACGGGCCTTGGCGCTATGGCCAGAACTCAAGCCGTTGGCCGATCAGTTGCTGACGCATTACGTGTCGATCCATCAGGGTTTTCAGCGCATCACGTTGGCCAACGGCTGCGTGACGCTGACGCTGTTGATCGGCGATGCCCTGGAGCAACTGCCGCAGCTCGACGCGCAGATCGACGCATGGTTTCTCGACGGTTTCGCCCCGGCGAAAAACCCCGACATGTGGACCGCCGAACTGTTTGTCGAATTGGCGCGACTGGCAGCGCCTGGTTCGACCATCAGCACCTTCACCAGCACCGGCTGGGTTCGCCGTTTGCTCAACGCCGCCGGGTTCAAAATGAAGCGCACGCCGGGCATCGGCCACAAGTGGGAAATCCTTCGGGGCGAATTTCTCGGCTGGCCGGCGGAAGTTGCCCCGCCAGTGCCGGACAAGCCGTGGTTCGCGCGTCCTGCGCCGATCGCCACTGAGCGGCGTGCGCTGGTGATCGGCGCCGGTCTGGCCGGATGTGCCACGGCGTCCAGTCTGGCCGCACGCGGCTGGCAGGTCACTTTGCTGGAGCGCCATGAAACCGTGGCGCAAGAAGCCTCGGGCAACCCGCAGGGCGTGCTGTACCTGAAATTGTCTGCCCACGGCACGGCGTTGTCGCAACTGATCGTCAGCGGTTTCGGTTACACCCGACGCCTGCTGGAAACCCTGCAACGCGGCACCGACTGGGACGACTGCGGCGTGCTGCAACTGGCGTTCAATGCCAAGGAAGCCGAGCGTCACGCGCAATTGGCGCAAGCCTTCCCGGAAGATCTGTTGCAGTGGCTGGATCAGCCCGAGGCGCAGGCCCGCGCCGGGGTCAGCGTGAGCCATGGCGGCTTGTACTATCCCGAAGGTGGCTGGGTGCATCCGCCGGCGTTGTGTCAGGCGCAAGCGGCGCAGCCGAACATCGAACTGCTCAGCCATTGCCAGGCACTGCAACTGCGCAAGGTCGATGATCAGTGGCAGGCTCTGGATGGAGAGCGTTTGCTCGCCTGCGCGCCGGTCGTGGTGCTGGCCGGTGCCGCCGACATCAAATGTTTTGCGCAGAGTGCCGAGTTGCCGCTCAAGCGCATTCGCGGGCAGATCACTCGTCTGGCAGAAACCGCAGAAAGCCAGGCGCTTGCCACTGTGGTCTGCGCCGAAGGCTACGTCGCCCCGGCCCGTCTGGGCGAACACACCCTCGGCGCCAGTTTCGATTTCAACAGTGATGACCTGACGCCGACCACCGCCGAACACCAAGGAAATCTGGCAATGCTCGATGAGATCTCCAGCGACCTCGTCGCGCGCCTGCACCTCAGCGAACAGCCTGTCGAAGACCTGCAGGGCCGCGCAGCCTTTCGCTGCACCAGTCCTGACTATCTGCCGATCGTCGGCCCCCTCGCCGACCGCCAAGCGTTCCTCGACACCTATGCCGTCCTGAGCAAGGATGCCCGTCAGGTGCCAGACATCGCCTGTCCGTGGCTGGACGGCTTGTACGTCAACAGCGGCCACGGCTCTCGCGGGCTGATCACCGCGCCATTGTCCGGAGAACTGCTCGCTGCGTGGCTGGACAACGAACCGCTACCGCTGCCACGCAGTGTCGCCGAAGCCTGTCACCCTAACCGCTTCGCCCTGCGTCAGTTGATTCGCGGCAAGTGAATCTCACATGTCTGGCATCACGCACAGGCCCAGGTCCATCAGGCGGATAGACTCCTGCGTCAGGCGCTTGAACTCTGCCTCTTGCGCCTGCTCCTTTTGAAGTTTGAGGGCAAGCCCCTGACTCAGATAGTCAGCACTGGGCAATGTGTCCGCCTGCTCATCCAGGGCACTCATGCGCGGCGCGAACGACTCTTCAATCAGCGAGAATTTGCGCGTAAACGTACGTTTCAGGTAGTCACGCCAAAACGTCTGCTGCTGCATGAATTCGAGCCATCGGGGGGAGAGTTCGTCTGTAGCGATCCGGTGTTGCGCCTTTTCCAGATCAGCGGCGGTCACACCGCTCTCCAGTCCCAGCAGCATGTTCTGCGGCTGGCCGGGCAGGTCCAGTGTCTTCGCCAGCCCGATGCGATAAGCCAGGTTCACCTCGACTTCATCCAGCTTCCCGACCTTGACCGCATGTTCGCGGGCAATCGCGTTCAGTCGATGCAGCCGGAACAGACCGCGGCCGAGTTCGAGCAGCGGTTTGGCAGTGACCTTGCCGCCGGCTCCCTTGGTTACACGATCGACGTGAACAGCAACTTCAAGATGACTGAAATTGATCGCCGCAGTGTCATCGCAATTGATCGGGTTGGCAGCCAGATCGAGCAACTCATCGCAGAGAGGGCCATCAGCCTCTGCGGCCTTCAATACCACCCAGATCCGTCGCTGCATGTCAGCGCGGCCCTTCGTCCCGTCGGCGGTATCGCCCAGTTGCGCCAGCAACTGGAACAAGCCATCGGCACGAGTATCGTCGCGAAACGCCTCCCAGATCCGCACCTGCGTCAGCCATTCCTCACCGGTCGTCTTGGTGAGCCATAAAGAGCGCGCGGTTTGTTCGTGGAGTCGGGCAATGTCGTCCGCGGTGTAACCCATTCCTATACCGTAATTATTGCGATAGTTATCCAGATGCGTTTTGCTGGTTTCAGTAAAGGGATTGAGCCCCAGGTTGAGCGCCCGGGTAAATCGTCGTGGTTTTTGAAACAACCAGCCGGGCAACTGCTCGATATTGTTTTCTCGCAGATCCATCCATTCGATATGGGCGCGATTCTGCAGACCTTCAGGCAGTTCGGTAATCCCCGTATCGCGCAGCAACAACTGACGCAGGTTGCTCATTTGACTGACATCCGGGGTGGCGCCCAACGGGTTGTTGTTCAGATTCAGATACGTCAGCGTGCGCAGCCGGTTCAAATTCTTCAATGTCTGCTCGGTCAGCTTTACCTGATTGCCCCCCAGGCTCAATCGCTTGAGGTTGGGCATATGCGACAGCACATCGGGGAGCCGGGTGATTTTATTGTTGTCGAGCTCCAGCGACTCAAGCTGTTTGAAGGATTTGAGGAAGTACGTGACATCATCATTTTGCGCCATGTCTTTCATCGACAAATGCTGGATATGGTCAAAGCTCAACCCCGCAGGCATGCTCGGCAGCTTGCCGATGCGCATTCGATCGAGATTGAGGGCACAGACCGATTTGCCCTGTTCACCCTCGGTCCAGTCAAACCGCCGAAAGCCCTCTACGATCAGCTCGGCCGCCATCTTGCGGCTTTGCCGTGCTTCGGCCAGATCCCCCTCTATCGCCTTCAGGGCGGTGCCATCTTCACTCCAGATAAAGAGAACGTCACGCAGGGTTTTCAGATCCTGACGCAAGGCTTTGACCCGTATCGCCCGGCTCAGCGGATCGTCGCCCAACTCATCAAGCAATTGACTGGCCTGCGCGTCATTCAGGCGCGGATAGAGTTTGCGCACTTTGCGCAGCAACTTGCGTGAGTGGTTCGTCGCAGGGGCCTGATCGCCTTGCACGCAGGCCGGCTCGACGCCCGGTGGTTCGTACTTGCCGTTGACCAGTATTCGCCCGGTGGCTTCGCGCTCTTCGAACCCTGCGTCGAGCAGTTTGCTACGCAAGCGCTGTCTGCTGGTCTGCCCGGCATCGATCAATCCGATTGCCTCACGCTGACGTGACGGGAGCGCCTTGAGGATGGCGGTGCATTGAGCGTCGGGCCCAGACGCCACCTTGCCAAGGGATTTTTTGTTGCCGTCAAAGGCTTCATAACCGTCAGCGGATTTCACCAGGTAACAGCTATCGTCAGCGGTCGCGGATGCCTCGCCGATGGCTTCCAGCACGGGTCCGGTCAAAGCCTGGTCGCGCACCTCCAGGCGCAGTTTTTTATCCCAGCCGCTAAGGCGGGGCAGCAACTGAATGGCCAGTTTGTCGGTATCGGCATTCGCCAGCCTTGGCCAGTGAAATCCCGCCAGCCCACGGTCGAGCCGCACCTTGGCGGCAGCTGCCCGGGCCCGCTGCCCCAGGCGCAAAGGCACCCGTGCGGTGGTGCGCAGGTGCTGGCCCTCGACACTGGGTGCGCGGTCGATCAGCCGTTGTCCATAGCGCGCCGGGATGTCGGCGAAAACCTTGCGCAAATTGCGCAGCTCATCCGCCTGACTCTCGTCGTAGCGTTGATACAAACGCTCGAACACCGCGCGATAATCGGCCCTGAGTGCCGCACCCAGCTTTTTCGCCAGTGCGCTTTCCTCAGTGCTTTTTGCGACTTTGCCGCCAAGCAACGCATCGACCTCGTTTGGGTACAGACCATCGATAACCGTTTGCAACAATTGACCTCGGGACAATTGGTCCCGGGTAACGACCACACCCAGCGTTTCGTCAATCGTGCTGTTCGCAGGATAGGTCGCTTCGACGGCCTCTTCTTCTCCGGCCACCTCGATATAGCGGTCGGTGGGCCAGCCCGGCAGTTTCAGCAAGACATGCATCAGCGTCTCGACAGATTGCCCGGAATGGGTCTCGCCGTTTTCCAGCTCCACGGTCAATTCCCGTAACTGGCGCCCGATGCGGACACGCTCGACGGTATCGCGCAGGCGCACAGGCAGGCTCAGATTGTCGTTGAAGGTGTCGAGCACGGTCTGATGCGAGGTGTCGCTGAGTCGACGCATCATGTCCAGGTCGCTGTCGACGAATTCGCGCAAGTGCGGGTCGATGCGTTTCAGCGCGTACGCGGAACTGCCCCATTCCTCCGGCTCTTCAGCGGGTAGCCGCCAACCGCCTTCGACGTGCCGGACCAGTTCCGGGGTATAGGCTTGCGCTCGTTTGGCGTGTTCCAGGCGCCACAGGTTGGCGTCGATATCGTAGCTGCCGGCGAACACACGATGATCAACATTGCCAAGGGTTTTCGCGCCAATCTGATAAAACTCCTTGGAGCCAGGATCGATGGTGAACCCGGCCGGGAGCGAATGCTCGTAGGGCGCGAAATCGGGCTTCCACAGGCGCGCTTTACCGGCGTGATTGAGAATGGCAGTGAATTCACCAAAGAACTGCGGGTGCGTGCGCAGCAGTTTGCGACCCAGTGCCCCCAACACTTTTTGCCCGCTGGCGAAGACGCCCATCAATGCGATGTTCTCGACCACGCTGAGCAGATGCGACAGGGCTTGCTGATGATCACCACGCTGCCAGTCTTCAATACCTTCGTACACTTCGCCAAGCAATTGCCCCACCGCGACGCCCATCATCAATTGCCCAAGCACCGGCACGAAGAGCCCGGCAACCGAGGCAATGTTCACCCCGCGCTGAACGAAATCGAGCAGGCGCTGGCGGCGTGTATCTTCATCGATATCAGCAGTAGGCACTGCCAGTTTGCGTGCATCGATCTGCAACTTGCCGACATGGCTTTGCACCATGAAATCGAAGAGCGGAACGCTGATCGGCCACTGTTTGACCAGGCCGAGATCGCCTTTTTCAGCGAGCGTCTTGAAGAAATCCGCCTTGTCGTCTTCGTCGAGACTGCGGGCAAAGTAGTCCTGATAATCCGCGGTTTTCAGTTGCTGCACCAGGTAGCGCTTGAATGCATTGAAACTGGGGTATTCGTACACGGCCCGCTCAGGTTCGCCGGGCATGTACACCATGCATCCGTCCTCAGGGTGTTGTTCCACGGAGCGTCTGGAAAAAACGACGACGCCCCACACGCAGCTGTCGAGTATCTTGATGCCCTGCATGATCAGCGGTTCTGTGCCGTACCGCAGGGTTCGCGTCGACGCCACGCCCCCGGCCAACATCAGGCCCTGCAACATGCGCAGGCCTGCCGCTGTGATATCGCCCTTGAGCCAGGCCAGGTGCGCATCCAGTTCCAGTAGCGACTGTTTCAGTGCGGCGATATCGCGGGTCATTGCACTGGCCGCCACGACTTTGCCGCTTTCGTCACGCAGACCGAACACTTGCAGCAGGTGCTCCTGGTATTTCTTGCCCAGATCCAGCTGGCGGCAAAACGCGGCAAACGCCGCCGGAGTCAAGCCGCTCACACCCAGCGGCGCACTTTTCAGGCGCACCTGACTGCCATCGGGAAACGCGTCAGCCTGCTCCTCGTCTTCGGTGAAATTCTGCATGGCAGCCTGCAAAAGCGTTTGCGAGGCGTGTTTGACGAGTTCGATCCCGGCCTGATCGGTCGCAGTCGTCTCACAGCCACAATCAACACCCGGCAGACTGATCACATCTGCGCCTGCGTCATAAAGCGCCGGCCATTTTTTGCTCAATGCCGCGTTGAGTTCGCTGATACAGAAATCGGCCAACGGTTTTAGCCGGATAAGATCCTTATTGACCTTGAGTTGCCGGGCGTACAGTTCACGGTTGATTTCATCCAGCCTGGCCAGGCTGGTGGCCGACGCCTGGAGCAAATACGCCGGGAGCGTTTTTTCCAGGGTTTCGGCGGTGTCGAGGTCGCCGGTTGCGTCGAATAAAGTGCTCAGGATGGCCCCTTGAGCCTGAGCAGGTTTGTTGTCTTGGGCGAGCATGGCAATAGTCCTTTATTGCGGTTGAGCCTTTGACGTTAGCGGTGACGCGCAGTTATTAACAACTCAAAATCCTGTGGGCAATCCAGGCCAATCAAGCACTTTTTGTCATGAATAAAATAGCCCTGCACCACCCGACGAGCATTACCGCGCCCCTGAAGCGCTGACGCTGAAAAGCGCATCGGCGCGCGCAAAGACCGCGTCTTTCGATCAGCCCTCATAACTGTCGCGCAAAAGGCAGAGTCGCCTCTTTATAACTTATCGATCTAAAACTCCCCTTACCGCGTCTGGTCAGTTTCTGAGTACCCGCCCTTTGGCGAAAGAATGTTTGACCCTCCCCAACGGAAAAACCGGTAAGGACTTTATGTGCGGATTAGCTGGCGAGTTACGCTTTGATCAACAACCTGCAGACCTTGCAGCGATCGAGAGAATCACCCATCACCTGGCCCCTCGCGGCCCCGACGCGTGGGGCTTCCATGCCCAAGGGCCGATTGCCCTGGGTCATCGTCGCCTGAAAATCATGGACCTGTCGGATGGCTCGGCGCAGCCGATGATCGACAGCCAACTCGGCCTGTCGCTGGCCTTCAACGGCGCGATCTACAACTTCCCGGAGTTGCGTGCCGAACTTGAAGCACTGGGTTACGCCTTCTATTCCGGTGGCGACACCGAAGTGCTGCTCAAGGGCTACCACGCCTGGGGCGAAGCGCTCCTGCCGAAACTCAACGGCATGTTCGCGTTTGCCATTTGGGAGCGCGACGCGCAACGCCTGTTTATTGCCCGCGACCGTCTCGGCGTGAAGCCGTTGTACCTGTCGCGCACTGGCCAGCGTTTGCGCTTCGCCTCGGCGTTACCGGCGCTGCTCAAGGGCGGCGACATCAACCCGATCCTCGATCCGGTGGCGCTCAATCATTATCTGAATTTCCATGCCGTGGTCCCGGCGCCGCGCACCCTGCTGGCCGGCATCGAAAAACTGCCGCCCGCTACATGGATGCGCGTTGAAGCCGATGGCAGCACCGAGCAGAAAACCTGGTGGACGCTGCCTTACGGCCCACACGACGACGAGAAAAACCTGACGCTGGAAGACTGGGTCGACCGCGTCCTCGACAGCACCCGCGAAGCGGTGGCGATCCGTCAACGTGCGGCGGTGGATGTCGGCGTGCTGCTGTCTGGCGGTGTCGATTCGAGCATGCTCGTCGGTCTGTTGCGTGAAGTCGGCGTGGAAAACCTGTCGACCTTTTCCATCGGTTTCCAGGATGCCGGCGGCGAACGCGGAGACGAGTTTCAGTATTCCGATCTGATCGCCAAACATTACGGCACTCAGCATCATCAGCTGCGTATCGACGAGAAAGAAATCATCGAGCAACTGCCCGCCGCCTTCCGCGCGATGAGCGAACCGATGGTCAGCCATGACTGCATCGCCTTCTATCTGCTGTCGCGTGAAGTGGCCAAACACTGCAAGGTGGTACAAAGCGGCCAAGGCGCGGATGAGTTGTTCGCCGGTTATCACTGGTACCCGCAAGTCGACGGCGCGGCCGATCCTTACGCGGCTTACCGCAACGCATTTTTCGACCGAAGCTATGACGACTACGCCGCCACCGTGCAGCCGAAATGGCTGACCGCGAACGATGCCGCAGGCGACTTCGTCAAGGAACATTTCGCCCAGCCCGGCGCCGATGCCGCAGTGGACAAAGCCCTGCGTCTGGACAGCACGGTGATGCTGGTCGATGACCCGGTCAAACGTGTCGACAACATGACCATGGCCTGGGGTCTGGAGGCGCGCACGCCGTTTCTCGACTATCGACTGGTCGAACTCTCGGCGCGTGTGCCGGGCCAGTTCAAGCTGCCCGATGGCGGCAAACAAGTCTTGAAAGAAGCCGCGCGTCGAGTGATTCCAAGTGAAGTGATCGACCGCAAGAAAGGCTACTTCCCGGTGCCCGGTCTCAAGCACTTGCAGGGCGACACGCTGAACTGGGTGCGCGAACTGCTGCTCGATCCAAGTCAGGATCGCGGCCTGTTCAACCCGGCCATGCTCGACAAATTACTGACCGACCCGCAAGGCCAACTGACGCCGTTGCGCGGTTCGAAGCTGTGGCAACTGGCAGCTCTGAATCTGTGGCTCAGTGAACAAGGAATCTGATCGATGAAACCCCACGCCACGGCCATCAACCAGCGGCTGCTACGCGGTCAGACACCGTCCTATGAACGCTTGCAGGCGCGTCTGGCCGAAGACGGCAGCACGCTGGCCGCCGAGCCGATTGCGCTGCATTGCGGCTGGGGCCGGTTGCTGATCGGCCACACCTTTCCCGACCCGGCATCTCTGGCGCAGGAACTGCTGAAAGAGCAGCCCGGCGAACGCGACATCGCCTTGTACGTCGCCGCGCCGCAGCAGATTCTCGGCCTGGAACCGACGCAACTGTTTCTCGACCCGTCCGACACCTTGCGTCTGTGGTTCAGCGATTACCGCCAGGCCACCCGAGTGTTTCGCGGCTTTCGCATCCGCCGTGCGCAGAGTGAGGCGGACTGGCAAGCGATCAACCAGCTGTATCAGGCGCGCGGCATGCTGCCGATCGATGCCACTCGGTTGACCCCGCATCATCAGGGCGGCCCGGTGTATTGGCTGGCCGAGGATGAAGACAGCGGCGCGGTGATCGGCAGCGTCATGGGCCTGAACCATCAAAAAGCCTTCAACGATCCGGAAAACGGCAGCAGCCTGTGGTGCCTTGCGGTTGATCCGCAATGCTCGCGCCCGGGTGTCGGTGAAGTGCTGGTGCGGCACCTGATCGAGCACTTCATGAGCCGCGGTCTGAGCTATCTCGACCTGTCGGTGTTGCACGACAACCGTCAGGCGAAAAACCTCTACGCCAAGCTCGGTTTCCGCAACCTGTCGACCTTCGCCATCAAACGCAAGAACGGCATCAACCAGCCGCTGTTTCTCGGCCCGGGGCCGGAGGCGCAGTTCAATCCGTATGCGCGGATCATCGTTGAAGAAGCGCATCGGCGCGGCATCGATGTGCAGGTCGATGACGCCGATGCCGGGCTGTTCACCCTCAGCCATGGCGGGCGTCGCGTGCGCTGCCGTGAATCGCTGAGCGACCTGACCAGCGCGATCAGCATGAGTCTGTGTCAGGACAAAAGCCTCACACACAAAGTGCTCAAAGGCGCCGGGTTGAACCTGCCCTCGCAGCAATTGGCCGGCAATGCCGACGACAACCTGGCCTTTCTCGATGAGCACCAACGGGTGGTGGTCAAACCGCTCGACGGTGAACAGGGCCAAGGCGTGGCGGTGGATTTGCAGAGCATCGAAGAGGTGCAGCAAGCCATCGAAACGGCGAAGCAATTTGATAGCCGCGTGCTGCTGGAAAGCTTCCACGAAGGTCTCGATCTGCGGATTCTGGTGATTGGTTTTGAAGTGGTCGCGGCAGCGATTCGCAAACCGGCGGAAGTGGTCGGCGACGGTCAGCATTCGGTCGGCGCGTTGATCGAAGCGCAGAGTCGGCGGCGGCAAGCGGCCACCAGCGGCGAAAGCAAGATTCCGCTGGATCACGAAACCCAACGCACCCTGCATGCGGCGGGTTATGACTACAGCAGCATTCTGCCGGCCGGCGAGCATCTGTTTGTGCGCCGTACGGCGAATTTGCACACCGGCGGCACGCTGGAAGATGTCACCGCGATTCTGCATCCGACGCTGGTCGATGCGGCAGTGCGGGCGGCGCGGGCGCTGGATATTCCGATGGTCGGCCTCGACTTGATGGTGCCAGCGGCGGATCAACCGGAGTACGTGTTTATCGAGGCCAACGAACGCGCCGGACTGGCCAACCACGAGCCGCAACCGACGGCGGAGCGCTTTGTCGATTTGTTGTTTCCGCACAGTCAGCCGGTTGTCTCTTGATTCTCTAGTGACTGAACCGACGCCATCGCTGGCAAGCCAGCTCCCACAAGTTTTGCGGTACAGACAAAAACGGTGGGAGCTGGCTTGCCAGCGATGAGGCCCGATCAAGCAACACAACACTTTCCTCATCGAAACCATCGGTGTGCTCAACCCATCAGGAGTTTCCATGACCACGCAAATCCCCGAACCGGATCTCAACTACCTGCAAAAAGTCCTGCTGGAGATGCTCGCCATTCCCAGCCCCACCGGTTTTACCGACACCATCGTGCGTTACGTCGCCGAGCGTCTGGAAGAACTCGGCATCCCGTTCGAAATGACCCGGCGCGGCACCATTCGCGCCACGCTCAAAGGCAAGAAGAACAGCCCCGACCGCGCGGTCTCCGCGCACCTCGACACCATCGGCGCCGCCGTTCGTGCGATCAAAGACAACGGTCGCCTGACCCTCGCCCCGGTCGGCTGCTGGTCGAGCCGTTTCGCCGAGGGCAGCCGCGTCAGTCTGTTTACCGACAACGGCGTGATTCGCGGCAGCGTGTTGCCGTTGATGGCCTCCGGACATGCCTTCAATACTGCTGTGGATGAGATGCCGATCAGTTGGGATCACGTCGAACTACGCCTCGACGCCTACTGCGCGACCAAGGCTGACTGCGATTCGCTGGGCATCAGCGTCGGTGACGTGGTGGCATTCGATCCGCTGCCGGAATTCACCGAGAGCGGCCACATCAGCGCCCGTCATCTGGATGACAAGGCCGGGGTTGCGGCGCTGCTGGCGTCACTCAAAGCCATCGTCGACAGCGGTCAGGAACTGATGATCGACTGCCATCCGCTGTTCACCATCACCGAAGAAACCGGCAGCGGCGCGGCGGCGGCATTGCCGTGGGACGTCAGCGAATTCGTCGGTATCGACATCGCACCGGTCGCGCCGGGGCAGCACTCCAGCGAACACGCGGTGAGTGTGGCGATGCAGGATTCCGGCGGGCCGTATGACTATCATCTGTCGCGGCACTTGCTGAAACTGGCCAGCGAGAACGAATTGCCGGTGCGCCGGGATCTGTTCCGCTATTACTTCAGTGATGCGCATTCGGCAGTGACGGCCGGCCACGATATCCGCACTGCACTGCTCGCTTTTGGTTGTGACGCGACCCATGGTTATGAGCGTACGCACATCGACAGTCTGGCGGCGCTCAGTCGCTTGCTCGGCGCTTATATTCTGAGCCCGCCGGTGTTTGCCAGCGATGCGGCGCCGGCCAATGCTTCGCTGGATCGCTTCAGTCATCAGATTGAACATGACACGCAGATGGAGAGCGATACGCGGGTGCCGTCGGTGGACAGTCTGGTGGGGCAGCGTTCCGACAGTTAAATCTTTGTTGGCAGAACCATCGCCTTCGCGAGCAGGCTCGCTCCCACATTTGGAATGCAATGCCTTGTGGGAGCGACGGTGCGACGATTCGACCTGCTCGCGAAGAGGCCAGATCCGGCAACACAACACTGGCAGGCAAACCGCAATCGCCGTAGCATCCCGCCATTGATCCAGCCGAGGTGCCCATGCTCATTCCCTACGACGCGCTTGAAGTCGACACCCTCACCCGCCTCAT
The DNA here is from genome assembly GCF_000783395.1 of Pseudomonas chlororaphis. Lineage (GTDB taxonomy): Bacteria > Pseudomonadota > Gammaproteobacteria > Pseudomonadales > Pseudomonadaceae > Aquipseudomonas > Aquipseudomonas chlororaphis_H. The sequence goes on from NZ_JSFK01000016.1 coordinate 217,549, forward strand.
CGAAGATTTCGTCACCCGCGACGGCACCGACAACGGCGATGACACGCCGCTGGAAACCCGCGTGCTGCGCGTGCGTCAGGCACTGACCAAAGGCCAGGCGCTGATCGTCTTCGACCCGGAAAGCGAGCAGTGCCAATTGATGCTCAAGCACGACGTGCCCAAGCATCTGTTCGACTGAAATCCTCAGCGAACTTTCTGCGTAGCCTGCTTGCGCTTGATTCGGTCATAGACCTCCGCGCGGTGCACATTGACCTTCTGCGGGGCCTCGACGCCAAAGCGCACGCTGGCACCGTTCACTGACAGAACGCGCAAGGTGATGTCGTCACCGATTGAAATCAACTCACCAACGACACGGCTGAGTACAAGCATGAGATACGTCCTTCAGGGTTAGCGAACCCTGAAGATGCGCGGCTTGCCGTGGCTCTACAATGCGCGCCGAGCAAATCAGTTTTGCCTTACACCTCTTCTCGCCTGAAGCTGTCAGACGATTCCCACAAAACCATCAAGCTGCAGAAAAGCGCGGCCCGAACAGAATCACGCTGGCGCCGATCACGCACAATGCCACGCCGATCCAGTCCGAGCCCAATGGACGAACCCGCTCGACCACCATCAGCCAGCCAATCGACGCGACGATGTAGATCCCGCCATAAGCGGCATAGGCACGCCCGGCATAGTTGGCTTCGACACGGGTCAGCAATAGCGCAAACAAGGTCAGACTGAGCAGCGCAGGAATCACCCACAAGGCACTTTTGCCTTGGCGCAGCCACATGAAGAAGGCGAAACAACCGGCGATTTCAAACAGCGCCGCGAGGAAGAACCACAAGTAATTGAGCATTGACGCGTCTCGACAGGGTGACCATTGCGGCCACCCTAACGACGCTGTCTGCTACGGGCAAGCTCAGCCGTTGTTCTGTTTGGCTTTGGCGCGCATTTTTTCCGCCATGGAGGTCATTTCGTTGTAGAGCAGTTGCGGATTCTTTTGCTTGATCGCCCAGGCCATGCGTCCTTGTTCGTGGGGCAGGATCATGAATTCGCCGACCGCTACTTGCTGATAGATGTAGTCGGCGATGTCCGCCGCGGTGATTGGTGAACTTTCCAGCAACTTGCCCACCTGCGCTTTCATCGCAGGGGTCGGGCCACGGAACGAGTCGAGCAAGTTGGTCTGGAAGAACGACGGGCAAACCACATGCACGCCGACTTCCTGCTGCGCCAGTTCAATCAACAGGCTCTCCGACAGTGCTACCACACCAGCCTTGGCCACGTTGTAGTTGCTCATCGCCGGGCCTTGCATCAGTGCCGCCATGGAGGCGATGTTGATGATCTTGCCTTTGCTTTGCTCGAGCAGCGGCAGGAATGCTTTGCAGCCCTTGACCACGCCCATCAGGTTGATCGCGATCTGCCAGTCCCAGTCTTCCAGCGACAGCTCGCTGAAGAAACCGCCCGAGGCGACACCGGCGTTGTTGACGATGATGTCGATGCCACCGAGCTTCTCTTCGCAGGCCTGGGCGAATGCGGTGAGCTGGCTGTAATCACGCACATCGCAGCGCTGAACAAAACCGTCACCGCCCGCCTCGCGGACCATTTTCAGGGTTTCTTGCAGGCCGGGTTCGCTGACATCGGACAAGGCCAGTTGCCAGCCTTCACGCGCCCAGCGCAGCGCGATTTCGCGACCCAGGCCCGAGCCCGCACCAGTGATCATCATGCGATTTTGCATAGCACACAGCCTTGTTGTTCCGGGGAAGATGCGCCGAGTGTAGCGAAGGATCGGGGCGCGCCCACGCTCCATCAAGTTGCTGAATGGTGAGGGCAAACCGTGGCGCGTTGGATTCCCGGAAATGGTCTGAGTTCTGAACTAGCGAGAGGAAAAAAGGAAATAAGTCTGCAATCCAAATACATTAAAAAAACATTGAATTTTCTTTCATGCGCACCGGTCGGAATTTGTAAGCCGTCTGGAATTACTTAGTCTCCAGTCGCCCTTGAATACCAAGACTTCTCGAACACTATCAACAAGGAAATCGACATGGGCACAATTCTAATCATTATCCTGATTCTGTTGCTGATCGGTGGTCTGCCGGTCTTCCCGCACTCAAGAAGTTGGGGTTACGGTCCATCGGGCATTATCGGCGTGGTGTTGGTGGTGCTGTTGGTCCTGCTGTTACTCGGTCGGATATAACGATTCAAGCGTAAAAAAAGAGGCCCTGTTCAGGGCCTCTTTTTTATTGCGCGGATTTTATTGTCGGCAAGCGATCAATCCGGCTTGCCGTGAACGACGCCCGCGGTGTTATCCATCAGGCTTTTGGTCGCCGTTTGCAGGAACGCTTCCAGCTTGAGTTTCAACTCGGCGGTGCGCGGTGCATTAGGAACGACTTCGGCGTGCGGATTGGCACCCAACTGGTACTGCCACATCTTCGGCCCCATGTCCTTGTCTCTCGGCAATACCAGAATCTGGTCAGCGGTGACGATGGCAGTGGTCTGCTCGCTGCCCGACGGTTTGATCACACCGAAACCGGTGTCGCCTTCCGGCAGATTGAGCAAGTCGCGGCCCCAGCACTGATGACGCACTTCGCCACCGAGACGGCCCATGATGGTCGGCACGATGTCGATCTGCGTACCCACGGTGTGGTCACGCGTACCGAACTTCTCCTGAATGCCCGGTGCGATCATCAGCATCGGCACGTTGAAGCGGCCCAGGTCCATTTCGGTGATCTGGCGCTCGTTGCCGAAGCCGTGGTCGCCGACGATGACAAATAGGGTTTCCTTGAAGTACGGCTCTTTGCGCGCCTTCTCGAAGAACTGACCCAGCGCCCAGTCGGCATAACGCATGGCGGTCAAGTGTTCGTTGAGGCTGCCACGGTCAGTCACGCGCTCGACCGGCAATGGCGTCGGCAAGGCGTATGGCGTGTGGTTGGACAGGGTTTGCAGCAGCGCGTAGAACGGCTTGCCGTTTTCCCGTGCCTTGAGTTCCTGCAGGCCACGGTCGAACATGTCCTGGTCGGATACGCCCCAGGTCGGATCGGAGAACACCGGGTTGACGAAGTCGTTACGGCCAACGAAGTTGGTCATGCCCTGGTTGCTGAAGAAGCCCGACTGGTTGTCCCAGGCGAAGTCGCCGTTGTAGACGTACACGTCGTCATAGTCACGGGCGCTGAGCACCTGCGGCAGGCCGGACAGCTTGTGGCTGCCTTCCGGGGTCTGCATCAGGTATTCGAAACCTGGCAGGTTGGGGAAGCAGGCCATGGTCGCGAACATGCCCTGGTGGGTGTGCGTACCGTTGGAGAAGAAGCGGTCGAACAGCAGGCCTTCCTTCGACAGTTTGTCCAGGTATGGCGTGATGTTGCCTGGCGCGCCCAATGCACCGACCGAGTGACCGGCCATGCTTTCCATCAGGATCACCACGACGTTCTTGATCGGCAGGGTCTTGTCGGCCGGCGGCGTGTAATCACGGCGCACGGCGGCAATATCGGCATCGACCAGTTTTTCGTCTGGCATCAGCAGCATGTCGCGCACGATTTTCTGCGCTTGTTCTTGCGGCAACGTGGCTTTCCAGATGTTGTCGCGATCCTCGCCCATACGGGACTTGGCGGCCTCGATCAGCGACAGCGTGGCGTTGAGGCCGAGCTGGTTGGCGAAGTTGGAATCGGTGGTGTACACGTCACCCCAGCGCATCGGCGGGCCTTGACGCAGGGTGCCACGGGCGGCAACCACGCAGATCAGCAGGCAGACCACGAACACCGCCAGACGGGTGTACCACGGCGCGACCTGACGGGTGCTGACACTGCCACCGCTGAAAGGTCCGCGCGGACGCGTGGCACGGTCGGCGCCTTTGAACGCCAGGGTCAGGATGACGGTGCCGATGACCCACGCCAGCAGGTAGCGCACCACCGGAAAACCGTACCAGAGCATGCTCATCACGGTTTTCGGGTCTTCCTTCACATACTGGAACACCAGACCATTCAGGCGCTGGTGGAACTCGCGGTAGAAGTCCATTTCCATCAGGCCGAGGAACAGCGCGATGCTCGACGCGACCGTCAACCACAGACGGAAAAAGCCGCGGGCAGCCATGGCGCGGGCACTGAACAGTGCCAGCACCAGCGGAATGCACAGGTAAACCACCAGGCGCAGGTCGAAACGCAGGCCGTTGGCGAAGGCTTCGAGGAAGGTCGAAGCCGGGGTGTCGAGGATCATCTCGCGGTTGTAGACCAGCAGCGCGAGGCGCAGCACGGAAAACATCACCATCATGACCAGCGCACAAAGCAGCGTGTAGGCCAGATGCGATTTGACGGTCGGTTGCAGCAGGCGAGCAGAAGATCGCTGCTGATTCAGGGCGTCCGGGTTTGCCATGTCGTTTTAGGACCCATTGGAAGTTGAAGTTGCAAAAATACAGCGGCGCCATGCCCTCTATTGGTCATTCCCGACCCCGGGGCTTGCGCAGTGCGCAAATGTTGCACGATCACCCGCACCATTGCCATTGATTACTGCCCCGCCGCCAGAGACTTTCATTTACAGCAGCGGGCAAACAGCGCGGGCGAATTGTCAGGAACACTTTGTGAAAATTTCGTGCAACGCATATCTGGAAACACAATATAGATACAAAACAAAACGCCCCGACTTGTTCGAGGCGTTTCGTTGAAAGCGGGCCGATTACTTCTCGGCGCGTTCTTTCAGAGCTTTCAAGGTGTTGAACGGCGCATCGACGACGAACTTGTTGGCAACCATCGCCGGCACGCTGCCGCCTGGCTCGGTGTGCACTTGATAAGTGACTTCAACCTGGTCGCCCTTCGGTACGAACTTCCAGAAGCCTTTGACCTGCTGCACGCGGACAAAGCCTTTTTCTTCAGGAACGTACGTCGGCAGACCCTTGAGGTTGCGGGTCAGGCTGCCGTCGGCGCCTTCGACGGTGGTGACTTCGATCACCGAGTCACGCGGAGTTACCGGCCAAGGCGTATTGAACTGGCTATAGGTCCAGCTCTTGTCGCCTTCATGCTTGAGCAGTTTCTGGGTCTTGCACTCGTGAATCCAGGCGCAGGCGCCGGAGACGTCTTCCTGCAGTGCGCGCAGTTTGGCAACGGTGGTTTTCATCAGCGCAACGCCCTGGTAGGACTTGTAGTCCGAACCCGGCACTTCACTGAGGGACACTTTGATGCCGTCCTCGTTCTTGGCGACTTTCCAGTCTTCAGCCTGAGCAACGGACGTGGCCAGCACAGCGGTCAAACCACACAACACAGCGATACGATGCAGCGAACCCATAGTCTTATTCCTTATTGTTGAAGTTCCGTTCGTTTGACACATCACGCCGCCGTCATTTGCTCCCACCAGCCGATCAGCCTGATCGCTTCTTCCGAGCTGCTGCCGCAGACCTCGACATCCGCAGCAAAGCCCGAACAGACTGCCGGGCGCTCCGGGCGGCCGAAAATGCTGCACAGGTTTTCGACCGAAAGCTGCACGCAACGTTCGCCGGCGGGTTTGCCATCAGGCATGCCGGGAATCGGCGAACTGATGGAAGGGGCAATGCAGCAAGCGCCACAGCCTTCACGGCATTTCATGACGAACAATTCCTCGCGACGGGCGATGTGTAAAAGAGACGCGGAACAGAGTAACCGCTAAAACGGCTGTTTCAAATTGCCTGAACCGGGGTTTTTAGCGATAACTGAATGTGACTGACCAGTCTCCGACAAAGCGTCTGGTCTGCGGGTCACAGATGGGTTGGTTTTACTGTTTGAATTCGAAATCCAGCGCGGCACCTTCGACTTCGCGGCGCTCTTCGTTGCGCAGTTGCAACTGCATTTCGTTGCTGAGCAAGCGGCCGTTGAGCTGGAATCCATTGTTTTTCTCGCCAAACATCTGCGGCAGGATCGGCTCGCGCTTGGGCATTTCAACCGTGCCCTGGGGCTTCAATTCCTCGACCATGTCCTTGGGCAAGCTCAAATCGAGTTTGGCCGACGGCAACTTGGTTTTTACCACTTCACTGGCGGGTTTCGATTTCGAGGCGACTGGCTTGCGCTTCTTGATGACTTTCTGCTGGGCTTTCTTGGCGGGAACGGCCTTCTGCGCAGCCGTGGCTTTTTTAGCGGGACTCGTCGCAGCCGGTTTTTCCTGAACTGCAGCGGCCACGACGCCAGGCGCATGCCCGATCATCAGCAAACCCAGCAACACCCAAGCAGCAGGAAAAATCGCTTTCATGAACCCAACGACGCTAACGGCAGAGGGCCATATGCTCGCTTGTTGAACGCCACAAGACAAGCATCACCCGCCGCCCGTTCAGAATCCGCCAGCCGTTTCCTGACACAGTTGAGTCGCCAACAGACCCAGAGTCATCAACGCCCGCTCCGCCTCGCGGTTCCACGGAATCCCGCAGTTCAGGCGGATACAGTGGTTGAACTGCTCGGTATTGCTGAAGATCAGCCCCGGCGCAATGCTGATGCCCTGCTGCAAGGCACGCACATGCAATTCTTGCGTATTGACCCTGCCCGGCAGACTCACCCAAAGGATGAAACCGCCCGTGGGCCGGGTCATTTGCGTGCCTTCGGGGAAGTACTGCTGCACCGCCAACTGGAAGGCGCTGAGGTTTTTTCGGTATTCCTGGCGGATGTACCGTAAATGCCGGTCATAGCCGCCGTTTTCCAGATAAGCGGCAATCGCCATCTGCGTCACGCTACACGCCGAATGGGTGCTGAAGGTCTGCAAGCGCTGGATTTCCTGCTGATACTTGCCGGCGATCATCCAGCCGATGCGTACACCGGGTGACAAGGTTTTAGAGAAGCTCGAACAGTAGATCACCCGATCCAGCCGGTCATAAGCCTTGAGCGCTTTGGTTTTGCCTTGCTCGAACATCAGTTCGCCATAGATATCATCTTCGACGATCTGGATATCGAAGTCCGAGGCCAGGCGCAGCAGCTGTTTCTGCCGCTCTTCGGGCATGGTGCCGCCCAGGGGATTACTCAGTCGCGTGGTCAGCACCAGCGCTTTGATCGACCATTGGTTGGCCGCCAGTTGCAGGGCTTCGAGGCTCATGCCGGTGGCAGGATCGCTGGGGATCTCGATGACTTTCAGGCCGAGCAGATCGGCCAGTTGCAGCAAACCGTAATAGGTCGGCGATTCGGCGGCGATCAGATCACCCGGGCGGGTCAGTACGCGCAACGACATCTGCAAGGCATCGACGCAACCGTGAGTGATCACCACTTCTGAAGGATCGACCACCACACCAGCATCGCGCATGCGGATCGCGACTTGCCGGCGCAGCGGTTCAAAACCGGGGCTGAACATGTAGCTGAAAGCACGCGGGCTATGGAAACGGGTGACCTTGGCCAGTTGCTGATGCAGTGCGCGCACCGGCAAGTAATCGACACTCGGCACGGCGGCACCGAGCGGGAACACGCCTTCACGGCGCGACTCGACCAGAACCTGTTGAATGATGCTGCTGCGAGTGACCAGACCGGGACGCTCGACTCGAGCAATGTCCGGCGTCGGCGCCGTCAGCGCAGGCGTCTGGTGTACGTAATAACCAGACTGCGGACGTGCGCGGATCAAGCCCTGATCTTCGAGATTGGCGTAGGCCTGCAAAACCGTCGCATGGCTGACGTTGAGCTGCGAACTCATCTTGCGTACCGAAGGCACGCGCTCCCCCGGTTGATAGACACCACGACGGATGTCTTCGGCCAGTTGCTGAGCAATACGTTGGTAGAGCAAGAGATTGGTCATGACGCAGCACTCGATTTCACGGGCATTTTATTCTTGTGTGAAACAATACCGGAACAGTTTAGAAGTGTACTGGGACAGTTGCCACATTACTCGACCATACAGTGCGGTGTCTGCCCCTGACTGTACTGATTTGTGGGCCATTCGACAGACGTAAAAAAGCCCGGCACTGCATGACAGCCCGGGCTTTCCAGAGACGCTACCCTCAGCGGGCGGCGCCGAGCTGGCCTTTTTCGTCGGAGAAGACAATCTCCACCCGACGGTTCTGTGCCCGCCCGCGCTCGGAAGCGTTGACGTCCACCGGGTACTCATCGCCGTAGCCTTCGACCTGAATGCGTTTGTCGTCGATGCCCAGGTCCATCAGCACGTCCGCCACCGATTGTGCGCGGTCGCGGGACAGTTTGAGGTTTTCCTGTTTGCCGCCGGTGCTGTCGGTGTAACCCTCGATACGCACCACGCGTTTCGGGTTCAGTTGCAGGAACTGCACAATCTTCAGCACCACGCGGTTGGCCGAGTTTTTCAACTCGGCTTCACCGGTGTCGAACAGCACGTCGCCGAGGGTCATCACCAGACCGCGATCAGTCTGCGTGGTGGCCAGTGCGACGATCTGCTCTTCGAGCCATTTACCCTGCTGCTGCACGCTCAGCAATTTCGACTCACGCAGGGCCAGTTGCAGGCGCTGACGCTCCAGTTCGAGCTTGGCCGCGCGCTCTTCGTTGAGCACCTGATTGGTGTGCTCGCGGGCGATTTCGCTGTAGCGCTGACTCAGGTAGGCGTAATGCACCACGTCGGAACCGCTGCCCCAATAGGTCGACAGACGATCAGCGCGGGCCAGCGACTCACCGGCGCGGATCACGTCTTTCGGCGCGATGCGCAGCACGTTGGAGTCTTCCTTGACCTTCTGGAAGTCGGCGCTGGCTTCTTGCAGCGCGGATTCGCTATGTTGACCGGCGCAGCCGTACAGGCTGGCACAACCGGCGAGAATCAAACCGCCGAGAACTTTCGACTTGAAGCTCATTGGGCATCTCCCAGTTGCTTGCGCAGTCGGACGATGCGGGTATTGAGCACATTCACCTGCTCTTCACTTTTTTGCGTCAGCACTTTGGCTTCGGCCAGACGTGCATCCAGTTCCGCCTGCTCGGAACGCATGCGCGCATTCCGGTAGGACTCGTCAGCCATGTTGCCTTTGGCGCGATTGTATTTGGTTTCGGCCAGTTTCATTTCCGGCACTTCGTCGGCAGTAGCGCCAACAGCCTTGGCCTGGGTGATGGCTTGCTCGGTCAGGCGCATTTGTTCGATGGGTGCCGGATCGGTTGCGCAACCGGCCAGAGCCAGAACGGCCACAGCCGCGAAAAGAGGTCGAATACTCACTAAGAATCCCTACTGTTTTGGGGCACTGACAGGTGGTTGCGGCTGTTGCTGCTGCGCCTTCCAGCGCTCGATATTGCGTTGCAGCGCGGCTTCCGTCAGTCCGGACGCGGGCAATTCTGTCATCTTTTTGGCTAGCTGTCCGCGCAACCACGGATCGTTGCAGGCCGAGTTATGGGAAACCGCGAGAAACAGACCCGGGCGGTCGATCGGTTGCTCAAAGGCCAGCAAGTCATTGGCCATGCCCAATGCCTGCGCGGCGGCCATGCCTGAGTAACGGCCGGCGAGTACATATTCCACTTCACCGAGGAGCAGTTTCTGAAAGGCTTGAGTGAGATTGGCTGTCCGGGTCAAGGTCAGATTCTGCTCGGCGAAAGTGCCGAATGCCTGGGTGATTCGAGACTTTTCCGACAGCGCACCTGCGTGGCCGTGCAGGTCTTTGGCTTCGCCGTAGACCAGGGTCGAGCCTTTGCGCGTCCACACCAGGTAGTCGTTTTCCAGCAATGGCGGATAGATGTAGTCGAGGTTTTCCAGCTCATTGAAGGTCAACGGCGCATCGGCCAGCATGTCCATGCGTCCGCTGCGCACTTCGTCGAGGGCTTGCGAGCGTTTGCCGGCGTAGAGCAATTCGACTTTGATGCCGAGATCCTTGGCCACTTGTTGCAACAGGTCGGCGCTGGCGCCGATCAACTGCTTGGGATTCTGCGGGTCCTGCCACAGGTACGGCGGTGCATCCGGGCTACCGGTGACGACGAGGCGCTCGCACTTGCCAGCGGCTGTCGCCAAACCTGACAACAGGGCCAATCCCAGCAATACCGAGTAACGCAATCCGCAGCGCAGATCCATGGCAAAACGCTCCCACTCAAATCCGAGACAAAAAAAAGCCCGACCAAAAGGTCGGGCTCTTTATAAGTGAAGCCGCTGGATTAGACCAGCTTCTCCAGCTCGGGTACTGCTTCGAACAGATCCGCCACGAGACCGTAATCGGCCACCTGGAAGATCGGTGCTTCTTCGTCCTTGTTGATCGCAACGATCACTTTGGAATCTTTCATACCAGCCAAGTGCTGGATCGCGCCGGAGATACCGACGGCGATGTACAGCTGTGGCGCAACGATCTTGCCGGTCTGACCGACCTGCATGTCGTTCGGTACAAAACCTGCGTCGACCGCAGCGCGCGAAGCACCGACGGCAGCGCCGAGCTTGTCGGCCAAGGCGTACAGGTGTTTGAAGTTGTCGCCGTTCTGCATGCCGCGGCCGCCAGAAACGACGATCTTGGCAGCGGTCAGCTCTGGACGATCGGACTTGGCCAGCTCTTCGCCAACGAAGCTCGAAGTGCCCGCATCGTGTGCAGCGCCGACTGCTTCAACAGCAGCCGAACCACCTTCAGCAGCAACCGGGTCGAAACCGGTGGCACGCACGGTGATCACTTTGATCGCAGCGGTCGATTGCACGGTAGCGATGGCGTTACCTGCGTAGATCGGACGCTTGAACGTGTCAGCGCTTTCGACCGAGATGATCTCGGAGATCTGGTCAACGTCCAGCTGCGCAGCAACGCGCGGCAGGATATTTTTGCCGTTGGAGGTAGCGGCAGCCAGGATGTGGCTGTAGCCAGCGCCCAGCTCAGCTACCAGCGGAGCAACGTTTTCCGGCAGCTGATGCGCGTAAGCGGCGTTGTCAGCATTGAGGACTTTGCTCACGCCAGCGATTTTCGCAGCGGCTTCAGCCACGGCGCCAGCGCCTTGGCCGGCAACCAGAACGTGGATGTCGCCGCCGATTTTGGCAGCAGCAGCCACGGTGTTCAGTGTGGCCGGGGCCAGCACTTTATTGTCGTGTTCAGCGATTACCAAGATAGTCATGATCAGATTACCTTCGCTTCGTTTTTCAGTTTCTCGACCAGTTCAGCCACCGACTTGACCTTGATGCCTGCGCTGCGTGCAGCCGGCGCTTCGACTTTCAGGGTCTTGTTGGTGGAGGCGGTGGAAACGCCCAAAGCGTCCGGAGTCAGCACTTCGAGAGGCTTCTTCTTGGCTTTCATGATGTTTGGCAGGGACGCGTAGCGCGGCTCGTTCAAACGCAGGTCGGTGGTGACGATTGCCGGCAGTTTCAGGGAAACCGTCTGCGCGCCGCCGTCGATTTCGCGGGTCACGGCAACGCTGTCGCCAGACACTTCGACTTTCGATGCGAACGTGCCCTGACCGTAGCCGCTCAGTGCAGCGAGCATCTGGCCGGTCTGGTTGTTGTCGCTGTCGATGGCCTGCTTGCCGAGGATCACCAGCTGCGGCTGTTCCTTGTCGACCACAGCCTTGAGCAGCTTGGCTACGGCGAGCGAGGTCAGATCTTCAGCGGATTCGACGAGGATGGCACGGTCGGCACCCAGAGCCAGTGCGGTACGCAGCTGCTCCTGAGCGGTGGTCGGGCCGATGGAGACGACGACGATTTCAGTCGCAACGCCTTTCTCTTTCAGGCGTACGGCTTCTTCCACTGCGATTTCGCAGAACGGGTTCATCGACATCTTGACGTTGGCGAGATCGACGCCGGAATTGTCCGCCTTGACGCGGACCTTGACGTTGTAATCCACAACGCGTTTGACAGCTACAAGAACCTTCATGGATTCCTCGTTACTCTCCGGTGAAAAGAAAGTCGCCTAGGCGAACCTGGCGGTTGATGCTCATCAGGCTAAAAGGGCACCTCTAAAAACGCCGACCGGGGTGCGAAATGATTCCACGATGTGAAGGGGGTGCGACCGTTCGTCAGTGGTGACCGACAAGTCATTGATCCTCACGCTGTGTAAACTGCGCGCCAGACTGCGCTGCGCAGCACTCTCAACCACCTATGCCCTGTCTTTAGACGTGCTCTTGAAACCGCCAGTCTGCCTACGACGAGCGCAAAACCGCCCGTATCTTGACCGGAACGCCTATTCCGGTCAATACAGCAAAATGACCATTCATAAGCCGCGCTTCTTTGATTTCTCTGGGCTGGAGCCGATTCAAACAAACGTTTGTATTGGACGCTCGGAGTGGTGTAGATATAATGCGCCGCCTAGAGAGAAAGGTCTGTTCTCCAATATTCCCCTTGACGTTAACGTAAAGGAATAGCGGATGCGACATCAAACCTCCAAATTAGAAAAAAAACTGTTGAGCCTTGAGTAGGAGATAGCCTGTGGAACGCGAATACATGGAATTCGACGTGGTCATCGTCGGTGCCGGCCCCGCTGGCCTGTCCGCCGCCTGCCGTCTGAAGCAGAAGGCCGCCGAAGCCGGTAAGGAAATCAGCGTCTGCGTGGTCGAAAAAGGCTCCGAAGTCGGCGCACACATCCTGTCCGGTGCCGTGTTCGAACCACGCGCTCTGAACGAACTGTTCCCGGATTGGAAAGAACTCGGCGCCCCGCTGAACACGCCCGTCACCCGCGACGATATTTTCGTGCTGAAAAACGCCGAAAGCGCGCAGAAAATTCCTGACTTCTTTGTGCCCAAGACCATGCACAACGAAGGCAATTACATTATTTCCCTCGGCAACCTGTGCCGCTGGCTCGCCCAGCAGGCCGAGAACCTCGGTGTAGAAATCTACCCGGGCTTCGCCGCTCAGGAAGCGCTGATCGACGAGCAAGGCGTAGTGCGCGGGATCATCACCGGTGATCTGGGCGTCGACCGCGAAGGCAATCCGAAAGAAGGCCTGTACACCCCGGGCATGGAGCTGCGTGGCAAGTACACGCTGTTCGCCGAAGGCTGCCGTGGCCACATCGGCAAGCAACTGATCAAGCGCTACAACCTCGACAGCGATGCCGACGCCCAGCACTACGGCATCGGTCTGAAAGAAATCTGGGAAATCGACCCGGCCAAACACCAGCCAGGCCTGGTCGTCCACACCGCCGGTTGGCCGCTGGACATCATGGGCACCGAGAACACCGGCGGCTCGTTCCTTTATCACCTGGAAAACAACCAGGTGGTGGTCGGTCTGATCGTTGACCTGTCCTACAGCAACACTTACCTGTCGCCGTTCGACGAGTTCCAGCGCCTCAAGCATCACCCGGTGCTGGCGCAGTATCTGGAAGGCGGCAAGCGCATCAGCTATGGCGCCCGTGCGATCTGCAAAGGTGGTCTGAACTCGCTGCCGAAAATGGTCTTCAAGGGCGGCGCACTGATCGGTTGCGACCTGGGCACCCTGAACTTCGCCAAGATCAAAGGCAGCCACACTGCGATGAAGTCCGGCATGCTCGCCGCTGAATCCGTGGCTGACGCGCTGTTCGCGGAAAAGGACGGCACTGAAGAGCTGACCACCTATGTGGACGCGTTCAAGAAGAGCTGGCTCTACGACGAATTGTTTGCCAGCCGTAACTTCGGCCCGGCGATCCACAAGTTCGGCGCCATCGTTGGCGGCGGCTTCAACTGGCTCGATCAGAACATCTTCGGCGGCAAACTGCCGTTCACCCTGCACGACACCAAGCCGGACTACGCCTGCCTCAAGCTCGCGGCCGACTGCAAGAAGATCGACTACCCGAAGCCGGACGGCAAACTCAGCTTCGACAAGCTCAGCTCGGTGTTCATCTCCGGTACCAACCATGAAGAAGAACAGCCTTGCCACTTGAAGCTGACCGATCCAAGCATCCCGATCAGCAAGAACCTGCCGCTGTACGACGAGCCGGCACAGCGCTATTGCCCGGCCGGCGTGTACGAAGTGATCACCAAGGAAGACGGCGAGAAGCGCTTCCAGATCAATGCCCAGAACTGCGTGCACTGCAAGACCTGTGACATCAAGGACCCTTCGCAGAACATCACCTGGGTCACGCCGGAAGGCGCTGGCGGTCCGACTTACCCGAATATGTAAGTCGAACCGCTGAACATCAAGGCTCCCGATTTGGGGGCCTTTTTGTTGCCCAAAATTTACTGCATCACTTGACTCCCTGTGGGAGCTGGCTTGCCAGCGATGGCGGTGGATCAGGTGACATCTATGTTGAATGTGCCGGCCTCATCGCTGGCAAGCCAGCTCCCACAGGGATTGTGTCAATCCTCAGGCAGCGCGCTCGTCGCCCGGGCTGCGCTCGAAGTAGCGTTTGTACTCGCGGCTGAACTGCGACGTACTCTGATACCCCACCCGGTGCGCCACCTGCGCCACACCCAGCCCTTCCGCCACCAGCAACGTCTGCGCCTTCAACAACCGCAAACGCTTCAGATACTGCACCGGCGACAACAACGTGCTGCGTTTGAAATGCTCATGAAACGTCGACACGCTCATGTTCGCGCAACCGGCCAGGGTCTCGACATTCAACGGCTCGGTGTAATGCGCATGCAGATGACTGATCGACGCCGCCACCCGCGCAAACTGCCCCTGCTGCTCGACCAGCGCGCGCAACACATCGGCCTGCGGCCCGCGCAACGCGGTGAACAACAATTCACGCACCCGCGCCGGCCCGAGAATCTGGCATTCCAGCGGATCGTGCAGGCAACTGAGCAAGCGTTCGACGCAGCCACGCATGTCATCGTCGAGCACCACCGAGGTCATCGACTCCGGCGTCTGCGCCGGAATATGCCGGCCCGGCGCCAGCCCCATGGCCAGCACCAGCTCACCGAGCAACACCCGATCAATCGCCACCGACACGCCGAGCAACGGCGCATCCGGCAAGGCAAACGTCTCGCACTCGAACGGCACCGGCAGTGCCTGAATCAGATAGTGCCCGGCGCCGTACTCCATGGTGCGCGGCCCGAGAAACGCCAGTTTGCTGCCCTGGGCGATGATCATCAGGCTCGGCTCGTAAATGTGCGGGCCGCGGGCGACGTCGCAACTGGCGCGCAATACTTGCACACCGGGCAATCCGGTCGGCGAATAACCATCGCGCAGCGCCAGCGGTTCGATCAGCGAAACCAGCCGCGCATTGGCATCAAGATGACGGGTCAATTGCATCGAATTGTTCTTCACAAAAAATCACGAAAACAGGGGATGAAAACATCATGGCAGATCCTTTTGCCAATGCGACCGATCAAACCCGCATGCCGGAGGATTAGGCATGAGACCCGGAGGAATCGTCATGGCCGACCGGTCAGTCGACGCCCAAAATGCGCCGCCTCACCTGTCACTGCTTTTGCGAGGTTTCATATGTACACCGCCATCGGCTACGCCGCCCAATCGGCCACCACCCCCCTCGCCCCGATGAAGTTCGAACGCCGCAGCCCGCGCGCCGACGACGTCGCCATCGAGATTCTCTACTGCGGCGTCTGCCACTCCGACATCCACCAGGCGCGCAACGAATGGGGCATCGCCGTTTACCCGTTGATGCCGGGCCATGAGATCGTCGGAAAAGTCACCGCGATTGGTGCGAATGTCACCCAACACAAAGTAGGCGATCTGGTCGGGGTTGGCTGCATGGTCGACTCGTGCCGCACCTGCGAAGCCTGCCAGTCCAACCTTGAGCAATATTGCCTCGAAGGCCCGACCATGACCTACGCCACCCCGGATCGGGTCGATGGCAGCAACACCATGGGCGGCTACTCGGACAGCATCGTCGTCAGTGAACACTTCGTCGTGCGCATTCCGGAAAAACTCGCACTGGCCAGCGCCGCGCCGATCCTCTGCGCCGGCATCACCACCTACTCGCCGCTCAAGCACTACGGCGTCAAGGCTGGGGACAAGGTCGGGATTCTCGGCATGGGCGGTCTGGGCCACATGGGCATCAAGTTCGCCAAGGCCATGGGCGCGGAAGTGACGCTGTTCACCCGCTCGGCGAGCAAGGCAGAAGAAGGTCGTCGTCAGGGTGCCGATCACGTGATCGTGTCCACCGACGCCGAGCAGATGAAAGCCGCTGCCGGTTACTTCGACTTCCTGCTCGACACCATTCCGGTGCAGCACGATCTCAACCCGTACCTCGACACCCTGCGCTTCGACGGCGTGCACATTCTGGTCGGTCTGATCGAGCCGATTGATCCACCGGTACACGCCGGCAAACTGGTGATGAGCCGCCGTGTGCTGGCCGGTTCGTTGATCGGTGGCGTTGCCGAAACCCAGGAAGTGCTGGATTTCTGCGCCGAAAACAACATCACCTGCGATATCGAAATGCTCGACATCCGCCAGATCAACGAGGCTTACGCGCGCATGATCGCCGGCGACGTGAAGTACCGTTTCGTGATCGACATGGCGACGCTCAAGGTTTAAACCTTCAGGCCAAGCTCTGCCGAGAGCCGGGCTGTGACCCCTTTGATCAGGGGAATCAGCTCGGCCATTTTTTCCAGCGGCATGTACGGCACGGTGCTGGCGATACTGATCGCCGCGACAATGCCTCTGCTCGCATCGCGAATCGGCGCCGCCACACAACGGATCGACGGTTCGTTGTCCTCCAGATCGAAGGCGTAGCCACCGGCGACGTACTCGGTCATGCGCTGCTCAAGCTGCTCCCAAGACTGCTGGGGATGCTGCGGCCAGAACTGACTTTTCCCACCCGCCGGCAGACTGATGTCGTACAGCCGTTGCCAATCTTTCGGCGAGTCATCGAGCATCAACGCCTTGCCAATCCCGGTGCGCGCCAACGGCATGCGATGGCCGACCCGCGAACGCATTTCCGGGCCATTGCGTCCTGGGTTCTTCAGCAGATACAGCACCTCGTCGCCTTCACGAATGCCCAAGTGCACCGTATCGCCGGTCAGCGCCGACAACTCGTCCAGATAGGGCCCGGCCAGGGTCACCAGCGGCAACTCTTCGCGCGCCTGGAAACCCAGTTCGATCAACTTCGGCCCGAGCAGATAACCGACCTGCGGCACCACGCGCAGGTAGCGCTCATCAACCAGACAACTGGCCAGGCGATGGGTGGTGCTGCGCGTGGTGCCGATCAGCCGGGCAATCTCCTTGAGATCGCGGGCGCCACTGGCCACCGCTTGCACCACACCCAAGCCACGCAACAGCGTCTGTGTGCCGGTGGGCGCGGCGTCCTTGGTTTTTTCCGGGGCGTCTTCCTGCATATCCAGCCTTTTACCGTTTGAGCGAGGGAACGGGCGGCATTATGGTCGCCCGACGCAGACCACTACAACTCGATACGCTCGACCTTGCCGACCAGCAGCACGTAGGACAAAGCACCGATCAAGGCGAGCACCGCGATATAGGTGATCGCCGGGGCGAAGGAATCACCGCTGGCGAGGAAACCGATCACGATCGGCGTGGCAATCGCCGACAGGTTGCCGATGAAATTGAACACCCCGCCGGTCAGCCCCAACAGCCGCGCCGGCGCGAGCGTCGAGACCAGCGACCAAGTAATCGAGGCCAGACCGTTGCCGAAGAAGGCCAGCGCCAGAAAGGCAATCACCAGCGGCGTCGATTCAACGAAGTTGGCGCCGATGATCGAGGTGGAAATCAGCAGCCCGCCGATGATCGGCAACTTGCGCGCGAAGCCGACGGTGTAGCCGCGACGGATCAGGAAGTCGGAAAAGAACCCCGAACACAAAACGCCAACGAACGCTGCGAGAAACGGCAGCGACGCCAACAGGCCGGACTTGATGAAGTCCATGCCGCGATATTTCACCAGGTAGGTCGGGAACCACGTCAGGAAAAACCACAGCGTCGAGTTCAGGCAGAACTGGCCGAGGTAGATGCCCCACAACTTGCGTTTGGTCAGAACGATGCCGAGATCTGTCCAACTGAATTTGGCTTTGACCTTGGCGGACTCTTGTTGAATATCGACCAGACCACCGCCCTCGCGGATCAAGTCGATTTCCGCTTCGTTGGCGCCTTTGAAATCCCGTGGTTCGCGATACACCGCGTACCAGATTGCTGCCCAGATGATGCCCACCGCGCCGGTTGCAACGAACACCATGTGCCAGCCGAATTCATGTTGCAGCCAGGCCAGCACCGGGGTCAGAAATGCCAGGCCAACGAACTGCCCGGAGGTGTAGAAACCGATGGCCGTGGCGCGTTCACGCTCGGGGAACCAAGTGGTGACTACGCGGCTATTGATTGGATACGCCGGGGCTTCCAGCGCACCGACAGCCATGCGCAGCACGAACAGCGCAATGAAACTGGCGGCGAAACCAAGCATCACCGTGGCAATAGACCACAGCAGCAGCGCGACGCTATAAAGGATGCGCGGCGGCACGCGATCGACCAGCCAGCCGCCTGGGATCTGCATGGCGGCGTAAGTCCAGCCGAACGCAGAGAAGATCAGGCCGACGTGAATCGGGTCGATGCCCAGCTCACTGGTCAGCGCCGGCGCGGCAATCGACAGGTTGCTGCGGTCGAGGTAGTTGATGACCACGGTGATAAACAGCAACACCATGATGAAAAAACGCTTACGGCTGGGCGTGACTAAAGACGCCTGCCCGGTGAGGGTTTGCGGTTGCATGGGGAGAGCCTCTTTTTATGTTTATTGAGGTCGGCCTGAGGCCTGATCGTTCCCACGCTCCGCGTGGGAATGCAGCCCGGGACGCTCTGCGTCCCAAAAGCGGACGCAGAGCGTCCATTGAGGCATTCCCACGCAGAGCGTGGGAACGATCTCATCGGGTGTGTCAGGGACGACTCACCACTCGGCAAAGCTGCCATCGGCATGGCGCCAGATCGGGTTGCGCCAGCGATGCCCGACGGCCGCGCGCTCAATCACGTATTCCTCGTTGATCTCGATGCCCAACCCCGGCCCGTTCGGAATCTTCACAAAGCCTTTGTCGTAATCGAACACCCGCGGATCCTTCACGTAGTCGAGCAAGTCGTTGCTCTCGTTGTAATGGATGCCCAGGCTTTGCTCCTGGATAAACGCGTTGTAACAAGCCGCGTCCAGTTGCAAACACGCCGCCAGCGCAATCGGCCCCAGCGGGCAGTGCAGCGCCAGCGCGACGTCGTAGGCTTCAGCCATGTTGGCGATCTTGCGGGTTTCGGTGATGCCACCGGCATGGGAAGCATCCGGTTGGATGATGTCGACGTAGCCTTCGCTCAACACGCGTTTAAAGTCCCAACGCGAGAACAATCGCTCGCCGAGGGCAATCGGTGTGCTAGTCAACGGCGCCAGTTCTTTCAACGCTTCATAGTTTTCGCTGAGCACCGGCTCTTCGATAAACATCAGTTTGTATGGATCGAGTTCCTTCATCAGCACTTTGGCCATCGGCTTGTGCACGCGGCCATGGAAGTCGACACCGATGCCGACGTTCGGCCCGACCGCATCACGCACCGCAGCGACGTTGGCCAGTGCCAGATCGACTTTTTCGAAGGTGTCGAGAAATTGCAGCTCTTCAGTGCCGTTCATTTTCACCGCAGTGAAACCACGGCTCACCGCCTCTTGCGCCGCACGCGCGGTGTCGGCCGGACGATCGCCACCGATCCACGAATACACACGAATCTTGTCACGCACCTGACCACCAAGCAGATCACTCACCGACACGCCGAGGGCCTTGCCCTTGATGTCCCACAACGCCTGATCGATACCGGCCAGTGCGCTCATGTGGATGGCGCCGCCACGGTAGAAGCCACCGCGATAAAGCACGGTCCAGATGTCTTCGATATTGCGTGGGTCTTTGCCGATCAGGTAGTCGGACAATTCTTCGACGGCAGCGGCTACGGTGTGCGCGCGGCCCTCGACCACAGGCTCGCCCCAACCGGTCACGCCCTCGTCGGTTTCGACTTTGAGGAAGCACCAGCGCGGCGGAACGATGAAGGTGGTGAGTTTGGTGATTTTCATCTTTTTGTCTCTCTTATAGATGCAGCGCACGCAGCGCCAAAAAGTCTTAGCGAAGCGCCTTCCAGGCAGCCACGTAGGCCTTGGCGTTCACCGCCACTTGCTCAGGCGTCATGCCCGGTTTGAACAGGCCGGAGCCGAGGCCGAAACCTTTCACGCCGGCATCGATAAACGCCTGCATGTTGTCCGGCGTGATGCCGCCGACCGGCGCCAGCACCGTTCCCGCTGGCAACACTGCGAGCCAGGCTTTGACGACCGCCGGGCCCATCTGCTCGGCCGGGAACAGCTTGAGAATGTCCGCGCCCTCCTCCAGCGCCGCAAACGCTTCGGTCGGCGTCGCAACGCCCGGCGACAGGAACAGCCCCGCCGCTTTCGCCGCGCGCAAGACCTTGGCGTCGCTGTGCGGCATGACGATCACTTGGCCGCCGGCTTCTTTCACCAACTCGACCTGTTCCGGCGTCAGCACCGTACCGGCACCGATCAGGCAATCGGCGGGTAAGGTCTTGCGCAGGGTGCGGATACTTTCGTACGGCGAAGGGGAATTGAGCGGTACTTCGATGACGCGAAATCCGGCCGCATACAGGACTTCTCCGACAGCGGCAGCTTCCTGCGGATGCAGGCCACGCAGAATCGCGATCAGACCGTTTTGCGCCAATGCTTGCTTGAGCATGTCAGGCCTCCAGTCAGGGTTAACGAGATGAGGAATCGATCAGTCCGGCGGCCAGCGCCAGTTGCCACAGACCACGCTCGGTGGCCTGCTCGGCCAGCGTCACGTTGGCGAAACCGCAGGCATCAAGGGCACGGCTATAGCGCGCACAGAGTTGCGCGTTGCCGATGAGGATGATCGAAGGAAGATTCGGGTTTTTGCGGCGACGTCGCTGAACCGTGGCGAGCGCCGCCAGTTCATGGCCGATAATCAGGCCGGACAGATAATCCGCCTGCGCGGTCGGGCTGAGTTCGCCCGTCAGGCCCAGGGTGCGGGCGCTGAACAACGTCGACAGTACGCCCAGCTCGCCGTCCGCCGACTGCGCAACCTGCACGCCACGGTCAAACGCCAGAGCATCGAATGTCGCACTGTGTTTTTGGGTGCGACCGAGGATGCTGTGTTCACTGAGCACGGCGAACACTTCACCGGTCATGAAGGTATCGAAATGAGTGATGCAGCCATCGACCACGTCGACCCATTTCGAGTGACTGCCCGGCAGGCCGATCAACAGATCAGCACCCGCCTCAATCGGCAGATTCTGCAGCACGCCAAGGACCTGGGTTTCTTCGCCGCGCATCACATTCGGCAGGCGCGAACGCTGAATCACGCCCGGCACGATATGCACCACGGTGCTGCGAATGCTGGTAACTGTTTGTAGGGAGTTTCCGAGATTGGCGACGTTCGCCGGCGTCTCGCAGTAGGTCGCTTCACGCCAGCCCTGTGCGCTGCCGACCATGCCGCAGGCAATCACCGGCAGATCCGGCTGCGCATCGAGCCAGTCGCCACACGCCTCGTCGAACGCCAGTTCAAAACCGTCGGCGCATTCATGGCCGTTAATAATTCGCGGGGTCTTGGGCAACTGCATGATCCCGGACGACAGCGCGCGCTGTTCCAGCACCACACCGCCCGCCGCGAGTTTGTAAGCACGTAATGAGGTCGTCCCCCAATCGAGCGCGATCAATTGCGCCAGCATCGCTTCACCTGTTTTGTTTTTGGCAGTGAGTGCGACGGACTATAGACCTCTCAGATGCAAAATCTCAATATGTAATTTTACATCCCATATTTTGGGATGATCACGTCTACCCACTCTC
The DNA here is from genome assembly GCF_000783395.1 of Pseudomonas chlororaphis. GTDB lineage: Bacteria > Pseudomonadota > Gammaproteobacteria > Pseudomonadales > Pseudomonadaceae > Aquipseudomonas > Aquipseudomonas chlororaphis_H. The sequence continues at coordinate 239,045 of NZ_JSFK01000016.1, forward strand.
CTCGAACAGATCCGTGATTCACCGTTATCAATATCACTACTGACGCTCTATCGCCTGAACGAAAACACTGGCAGGAATATTCATTGATTTTGAGTAATACGGACCGTAAGCGTAGGCAGCAGTCCTGAACTTACATGCCACGACCTGACGCGCGCTCAATACCATCAACAGTTGTTTTTTATTGAAGTACGTACTCAGCGTTCCACCGTCCGGTGTATGCACCGCAGAGACCTCAGCCGAATACACATATGGCCCCGCAGCAGATTCATTTAATACCGCGACGACCTCCCCTTCGAGATACCGGGTCAGGTCCTGTTTTGTTTCGAAGAAGCCACTCTCATCCAATGAACAGATCAAGGCATTGCCGACCTGATGTTGGCCGGCATTGATCTCGAAGAATCGCAACAGATCAGTCATTGAACTGAAGCGAACATCCAGAAGAGCACTGTGTCCAGACTTGGTAACAGAAACAAATTCAATTTCGGTCTCTGGTAATGGCACTCTTTTTGCGCACGAAGCACACAAACAAAGAACTAGAATTGCAAGCAACACTCGCATGTCAAGACTCCAGATATTTGATCATTTTTTCAGCGATGAGATCACATGCGGACTGTTCGCCAAGAATCCTCGCCTTGAACATTACGCCTGCATCTTCGTGGTTGGTGTCTACCGCTTTATTGATATCAGGACCCGAGCTCATGACCCAGCGTTCTCCCATCTCGGCGACATCATCGGACTGATTGGGTTTCGCCGGTGCAGCCAATATATTGATCCAGTACTCTGCACCAGGCTTCGGGGTGGTGGCGTAAATGTCTGAAATCAGCCAGACACCCAGTCCGCCGCCCACTGGATCAAGCGTGACCAAGGACTTCACCGTAAATCCCTGTTCTTTGAGTATGGCTGCCAGATGAGCGCCGTTCCATCCTCCCAGACTGTGACCGACGATACTTATATAAATTGATTTATCACCTTTCAGATAACTCAGCACATACTTTTCTATGTCTTTCTTGCCGCGCACATCCTTATAACTAAGGTACACCGACTTTATTTTTCCAATTTGCGCGTCGCTGAATTTTTTAGGCAATAAAACCTGCGCACTGGTTACGTTACCGTGAGGTGGTTGATCTTGATAATATGGTTCCTTGTCTCCAGCACCGCCGATGAAAAACACGACGATTTTTTTGATTTTGATTGCCACAGCTTTTACAGTCTGGTCGGTTTTGCAAGTCAACGCATGACTCACCACCTCGTTTTTGCAATCTTTGAGTGCAGGGTTTGCGACTTCCATTTCGATCACTCTACAAACAGTTTTATGGTTTCGGCCAAATGAGAGCTGACCATATGAGTAAAGCCCTGCTCATTGGTGATCCCATGTTCCATGCTGCCATCGCCCCGTTGAATCACATAGGGATGATCGGGCACGGGCTCGCCAGTTGCTTTATTAACCACTTGCAACCTGTCCGTAAAATGCACTGGCATCGGCAGCAACCCACTAAACGCCGCCCCGCCGCCACTCTGGCCGATAATCACAGTGCCCGAACCACCGACCACGACATTGCCGTGGCCTCCGGTGCTATCGAGCGTGGCCGCGTTCAGGCCGTTGATGAACACGGTGCCGGAAACGGCTCCAGTAATCGGACTGCCGCACGCTGATTTATCGGTCATGCGCGCGGCGGCGAGGCCGTCGAAGAAGACGTCGGGCGAGCCGGAAACAATCGGGTTGGTGCCATGCCCTGGCAGTGGGCAGGCGGTCGGGTCGGTGACGCGTGCAGCGGGTTTACCACTCAATTCAAAGCTCCTTGCTTCAGGGGTTCCGGGTGCGGCTGATGAATATCGATGTCGGTCGCGGCGAAGCGCCAGCGGTTGTCGACGGGGTCGAACAGGGCGTGGCAATGCTCACGGCTGTCGGGGGGTGTAGCGAATTGCAGATGCTGCCAGGCTTCGTCGACCTGCCATGCCAGCTCGGCAGGCGTCGCATCGTCGAGTTCGTTGAGCCAGGCGTTGTAGTTGCGCAGGTGATTGCGCTCGTAAGTCGATTGCAGCAGTTCGGCCATTTGTGCGCCGAGGTCGAGATGATGCTGGGCCGTCCACTGGCCGATCTCGGAATAGACGTACCAGCCCATCGGCATCAACCCGCCGTCCTTGAGCAGCGAATGCCCGGCAGGGGCGACGAAACCGCAACAGACGTGCAGCGTCAGCCAACCTTGATGAGCGTCGATAAACGCCGTCGGATCGAAGGTGCGTAGCGGTATCACGCGGTAATCGGCGAGCCCGGCACTGCGCTTCATCAACTCGGCATCGAGGCGTGACACGAACGCACGAATGGCGCTGCCGCCCGCACGATTTGTCATGCACAGAATGTCGACCGGTTGGCGCTGGGGGTTGTCGCTCGAGCCTGAGTTTTTCACCAGGCCATACAGACGCATTGTCGCCCGTAGTCCGCTCATCGCCGGTCACTCGTTGACGCAGCGAAGGCTCCACGGGCGTGGAGAAGTTGTGCCAGAGGCATTGCAGGTGTCGTCCGTGAGCGCGCAAAAATGGCGCGTAGAATGCCGGACTAGAGCGCTGGCGACAATCGAATTACTGCCGGATTGCCATCATTGTGTTCAGCCCTCGGCAAACTCACGCAGGACCTGACCATCCATACGGTAGCGCACCCACTCTTCCTGAGGTTGCGCGCCGAGGGATTTGTAGAATTCGATCGCCGGCGTGTTCCAGTCCAGCACGCTCCATTCGAAGCGGCCGCAGTCGTTGTCGCAGGCGATTTTCGCCAAGTGGCGCAGCAGGGTTTTGCCGGCACCGCCGCCGCGTTGCTCCGGGGTGATGTAGAGGTCTTCGAGGTACAGGCAGTTGCTGCCGAGCCAGGTCGAATAGCTGAAGAAAAACACCGCGAAACCGATCGGCAAACCATCACGCAGGCAGATCAGACCGTGGGCGGTGGCGCCTTCGCCGAACAGGCTGCGTTCGATGTCGGCGACGCTGGCGATGACTTCGTGACGGGCCTTTTCGAAATCGGCGAGTTCAGTGATGAAGGCGAGAATTTGCGGAGCATCGCTGGGGGTCGCCGGGCGGATGTCGATCGTCATGGACGGGCCTTGTCGGAAAAGGAAAACGCCATACTAAGGCCGTGGGCGGCGCTCGTCACATGGCAAAACACACACTACCCTGCGCAATGTTGCAAACGCTGCAGTTCCCTGTGGGAGCGAGCCTGCTCGCGAAGGCGGACTGTCAGTGACATTGCGGTGACTGATACTGCCTCTTCGCGAGCAAGCTCGCTCCCACAGGGACTTCGACAATCTGAAAGGATGCTTATGAACTTAGATAGTTTTACACCCGTGGCGGCACTGGCAGCAGAGTTACTGCCCCACGCCCTGGAGCCGTCCGATGACGGCGCCCACGACCTCGCCCACCTGCAACGGGTCTGGCACAACGTACGTACGCTGCATGAAGAAGAAGGCGGTGATCTGGAGGTGTTGCTGGCCGCCGTGCTGCTGCACGATTGCGTGGCTGTCGAGAAGAACTCGCCACTGCGCGCGCAAGCCTCGCGACTGGCGGCGGAAAAAGCTTCATCGATGCTCGCCGAAATGAATTGGCCGAGCGAAAAAATCACGGCCGTCGCTCACGCCATCGAAGCTCACAGCTTCTCCGCCAACATCACCCCACGCACTCTCGAAGCGAAAATCGTCCAGGACGCTGACCGCCTCGACTCTTTGGGCATGCTCGGCGTCGCCCGTACGTTCTATATCGCCGGGCGCATGGGCTCGGCGTTGTACGACCCGCAGGATCCCGAAGCGAAACAGCGCGACTACGACGACAAACGTTTTTGCCTGGATCATTTCCAGACCAAGCTGTTGCACCTCGCCGACGGTTTCCAGACCGCCACCGGCCGGCATCTCGCGCAGGTTCGTCATCAACGCCTGAAGGGTTTCATGGAGCAGTTCAAGGAAGAGATCGGCATCGCCTGAAGGTTACTCCGGCGCACAGCGATCCTGACTTCGCCAACCTCAGACCTAACCCGCGCGCCGGGCGTGTTAAACAGATGACGCTGAATTTTTCCGGTCAAGGAACCGCGTCATGTCGCCAGCAACACCCAAGGTTTCAGGCAAGCTGTTCGGCTTGTTCTGTCTCGCCAGTTACCTGCTGTCGCTGTCTTATGGCGCGACGTTTTTATTGTCGCTGCTGATCGCTTCTCGCGGCGGCAATGAGCACGATGCCGGCAGTGTGATTTCGGCGGCGATGCTCAGTACGTTTGTCGCGGTGCTGGTGTCCGGGCATCTGTCGGACTGGCTCGGCGCGGCGCGCTCGATTGCGTTGTTCGGGCTGTTGCTGGTGGCGGCGAGTCTGGGCTTTTCGATGACGCCGGGCTTTGGTCATCTGCTGTTGTTTTTCGGCTTGCTGCTGGGATTGGGTTGGGGTGTTTTCTACACCTTGGGGCCGATCATCGTCGCCAGTCTGGTGACGCCGGCGCAACGAGCCAAATACTTTGCGTTGTTGTCGGGCAGCATGATGACCGGTATCGGCAGCGGCCCATTACTCGGGCGTGCAGCCAGTGCCTTGGGGTTGCCAGTGACCTCGGCGTTTTATCTGGCGGCACTGGCGAGCCTGGTTGGCGTGCTGTTGTTCTGGCAACTCGGGGCTCGATTGAAAAGCACGCAAGTAACCTCGGCCGCGAGAATCACTTGGCGAGCGACCACCCAGGTGCTCGGCTCGCGGGCGCTGTTGCCGATCATCATGGTCGGTCTCGGCGGTTGCGTATTCGGCGGTCTGTCGAGTTTTCAGACCAGTTACGCGGCGGCGCGCTCGCTGGATTATTCGTTGTTCTTTCTCGGTTTCATGAGTGCGGCAATCAGCAGCCGGATGTTGATCGCAGGCTATGTAGTCAAACGTGATCCGCTGCGCGCGTCGTGCCTGCTGTCGGGACTGATGCTGACTTCGATTGTGCTGTTCGCGTTCGGCGTGCACAGCGGATTCAGTTATCTGCTGGCGGCGGTGATGCTCGGCGTCGGTTATGGCCTGACGTATTCGGTGATCAATGGTCTGGCGGCCAACGAAGCACCGCCCGGCACCACGTCACAGGCCTTGTTGCTGTTCAGTCTTTCGTACTTTATCGGCGTATTTGGTTTCCCGTTACTGGCCGGGAAAATCATCGTTGAGCACGGCATGAGCATGCTGCTTTTGACGGTTTTGATCGTCGCGTTGGCCAACTGGCTGATTACCCTTGGCCGCTTGCTCTGGCGGCGGATCAGTCTGAAAGCGGCGCAGGCAACCTAGACCGTTCGTCGCTGATCAGGCACCAATCCGATCACTGGGCAGACCAACGACAGGTAAGGATTCCAATCACTGGAGACGCCCTATGATCCCGTCAAGGTTGACCGCTTTCGTATTCAGCGCCCTGCTCTGCCCTGCGGTTTTCGCAGCATCCGCCACCGCTGCGGGCACTGGCCCTACCGATCCGACCCCGCCACGCGCGCCCGCCATCAACAGTGCCCCCGGTATGAACACCGATGGCTCGGGCGTGCCTTTGATCAATCAGCCTCCTGCGACGGGTACCGATCCGCGCACTCAGGGCAGTGATCCGGGTCGTCAGGGCGGCATGAACACCCCCGACGCCCCCGCCACGCCAGACAACGCGGGCCCCGGCGTCGGTTCGAAAACCACCACCGGTGGCTCCGGTTCCGAAGGCTCCGGTCAGTAGTTCGCCGACGCGAGCGTCCTATTCAATCCAATGAAGAGGTAACCATGAACGTCGATAAAAACCTGGAAAAAGAAGTCCTCACCCGCCTGCTGCATGCCCACCCGAGTGGACTGGGCAAGGAGGTGCTGGATAATTACCGGGGCGAGAAAGTCGTGGCCAGTGCCCTTGCCGCCTTGCAGGATCGCGGACTGATTCATCACGGTCATGTGACCTGCAACGAGGCCGGCGAACATTCGTTGAACCTGCCGATCAAGCTCAGTGCCGCTGGCGTTGAAGCGGCGCGCAAGCTGGATCTGCAGTAGCGATGAAGCCGCTCGCTGCTGTTGCGGCGAGCGGCCAATTCAAGTTTTGATTTGAAGCTGATGGCCTAATCGCTGGCAAGCCAGCTCCCACAGAAACCGGGGTGTACACAAATGTGTGTTCACCACAAAAACTTGTGGGAGCTGGCTTGCCAGCGATGGCGGTAGATCAGGCGCCGCCAGACTCGCGGATAAACGCATCCACCTCAGCCGCACCCGGCGAAGTCGCCGGCCCCCAACGTGTCACGGCCAAAGCCGCTGCCGCATTCGCCCGCCGCGCTGCTTCATGCGCAGACAAACCCTGCGCCAGTCCCGCGACAAAGACGCCGGCATGGGCATCGCCGGCACCATTGCTGTCCACCGCTTTCACAGCAAACCCCGGCACATGCCGACGCTCGTCACCTTGATGAATCCAGCAGCCTTGCGGCCCGTCACGCACAACCATCAGCACCTCGTTGGGCAGATGCTCAGCGAGACGATCCAGCGCCACGCCAATATCCTCAGCGCCGGTAAATCGCAGCGCTTCAACACTGTTGCTGGTCCACACATCGATGCGCGGCAGCAGCGCTTGCATCATCGGTGAATCCGGCGACTCCACCAGTGGCCCCGGATCGAACACCACGTTGATCGAGTCCGGTAGCGCCAACGTCCAGTCGAGCAACGCTTGGGCCTTGCCTTCGTGGAGCAGGCTGTAGCCGCTGAGGTAAACGTAATCGCCCGCCTCGGCCACAACGCTGTTCAGATCCGCCTCAGTCACTTCGCCTTCTGCGCCGATGTAGGAAATGAAACTGCGCTCGGCCGACACATCGGTCAGCGCGACGCACAAACCGGTGTCTTTCAGTGCGGGTTCGGTGATGCCGATGTGAATTCCCTCGGCATTCATCGCCTGACGCGCGAGATCGCCGAAACGCCCACTGCCATGCCGGCCCAGATAAACCACCGGCAGGCCGTTACGCACCGCCGCCGCCATCACGTTGAAACCGCCGCCTGCTTCGAAACCGGCCGACTGCGCCAGCACGTCACCGCCAATCTGCGGCAGCTTATCCACGGCCATGACCAGGTCGATGATGACCTGGCCGGTGTGCAACATCTTAGGCATGAGCATTCTCGGTTTGCGCGGCGCGGCGATCTTTCGCCCCGCCGAGGACGAAGTAAATGCCACCGGCCACGACAAAGGTCACGATCCAGCCGAGGCCGTTGTGGCCTAGCCACGAGTCGGACAGGAAGCCTTTGAACCAGACGTTCTCGGCGGTGGTGCCGATGGTGGTAAAGCTGAAGCCGAGGACGATGGCAATCGCCCACGCGCCGAACGCGCGCCATTCGATCCCGCCGCGATACCAATAGGCGCTGCTCGGGCTGACGTCGAGCAAATCTGTCGGGCTGTAGTAGTGACGGTGAATCAGGTCCACCACGAAGATCCCGACCCACGCGGTGATCGGCACCGCCAGCAGAGAAATGAAGGTAATGAACGGACCGTAGAAGCTGTCGGCGATCAGCATGAAGTAGATCGAACCGGCGAAGATCGCGACGATATCGACCACTACCGCGTAGACGCGTTTGACCTTCAAGCCAAGGGTCAGCGTGGTCAAGCCGGCGGAGTACACCGACAGGTTGTTCGACAGCAGCAGGCCACCGAATGCAGTGATCAGGTAAGGCACCGCCATCCACGTTGGCAGCATGTCGCGGATTGCCACGATCGGGTCAGTCGCGGAGGCGAGGTCGTTGTTACCCACCGACAGCAGACCGCCGAGGGTAATCAACAGCACCAGCGGAATGCCCGCACCGAATGCAGCGGATGCAACCAGACGCACAGCCTTGACGCTGCGGTGCTGATAGCGCGACATGTCGGCGCCAGCATTGGCCCAACCGATGCCGGTGCCCGCAGCCATGGTGCCGATGCCGATGATCATTGCGCTCATTGGCGCTGGCGTGGCGTTGAACACCGCGCTCCAGTCGATGGTCGCGCAGAGGAAGCCGCCAACGAGGATGTTCAGCGCGCCGAACACGTAGGTCGCCCACTTCTGGATCACCAGCAGAGTCGCATGGCCGAGGCCGGAAACCGACAGGGTCAGCAAAACGAAAATCGCGATGAAGATCAGCGTCAGCACCGGTGCGCTTTTTGCTTCGACCGGTGAGCCGAACAGGATCGAGCACAGCGACAGCAACACGAATGCGGCAGTGGTGGTGTTGACCGTTTCCCAACCGAGACGCGACATCAGCGAGACCAGTGTCGGGCCGATATTGCCGCGCACGCCGAAGATCGCCCGCGACAAAGTCAGGCTCGGCGCGCGGCCACGGCGGCCGGCAATCGAGATGATTCCGACCACGGCGAACGAACCGGCGGCGCCGATGATCGCGACGATGATTGCTTGCCAGATCGCCAGCCCGCGAAACGCTACCAGCGTGGCGCCCAGCGGCAGGCCGAGGATGGAAATGTTGGCGGCGAACCAGACCCAGAACAGTTGCAGCGGATGCCCGTTGCACTCGGCTTCCGGCACCGGTTCGATGCCGCGGGTTTCCAGTTGCCCGGCGCTTTGCCCGGCGTTTGATGAACTCATGAAGGTGCTCCTGTTTGCCTTTTTTGTGGTTGTGGCAATGATGCAAAACGACAAGACATCGCGGCCATCCTCGGCCTGTCTGCGCGATCCATTGCGGGTTGAAAATTCGAAAATTGCGCTGCGCCTATCGCTGGCAAGCCAGCTCCCACAGGGATCAGGGTGTACACAAATGTGTGTTCACAGCAAAAACCTGTGGGAGCTGGCTTGCCAGCGATGGCGTCAGTTCACTCAGCGCAACGCCAACAGCCCCTGCACCAACGGTTCAAGCTCCAGATGATTAACGGCCTTAACCGTCTCGATCATCTCGCCAGGCCAGCTCTCAAGACCCAGGCAGGCCCCGAGCATCGCGCCAAGAATCGCCGCGATGGTGTCAGTGTCACCGCCAAGACCGGCGGCCATGCACAGTGCATCGAACGCGCTCATTTCGCCGACGGCCACTTGCTGCGCCAGCGCGAACGAGACCACCACCGACTCCTGCGACGCCACCGAAGTGCCGATCACGTCGTAGAGCAGATCCGCCAGCAACGCTTTGTCGCTATCAACACTGATGCTGCGCGCCCAACTGATCCGCGAACCGATGCGACCACCGGCGACCCAGTGACCGTGCGCCTCCGCTTGCTGAGCGATTTGCTGGCCGAGGTTGAGCGCCTCGCCCAGATCCACGCCATTGATGCCGGCAGACACCACCGCCGCCACCGCCGCCGCACTGGAAATCCCCAGCGTGGTGTTGTGCGTCACTTGGCAGGCCTGCACCACCGCCGCGATAAACCGTTGAGGATCGGCAACATCTGCCGCGATTCCCACCGGTGTAATGCGCATCGCCGCGCCGTTAGTGGTGCCGTAGCGCCCCGCTTCCTCCGGCGAATGGCCGGCGAGGATCATCTCGATTGCGCGTTTGGTTGATGGCCCGAGCAAGTCCTGCGAGCCCTTGGCCTGCATCTCGGCTTCCCACTCGATCAAGCGTTGCGCAAGGATTGCCGGTTCGATGCGGCCCTTGCCCTCGACCAACAACTCGCCGACCAGAATGGCCTGCTCGGTGTCGTCGGTGATCGAACCTTTGGGCATGTTCGCGGCGATCGGTTGCAACGGACCGGCGTCCTGCAGATCGGTGATCTGGCCGAAACGGGTCTTGATGGTTTCGCGGTTCAGCGATTGCGTCGGCATGCCCAGCGCATCACCGAGGGCCAGGCCATAGAAAGCGCCGAGGGCACGGTTGAGCGCGGTCATTTCGATTCTCCAAATTGCAGGTGCAAACGGAAATGCACCGGGTCGAGCAGGCTTTCGACCAGCTCCATGAAACGGTTCTGCCGGTCGTAGGTGGTGCGCAGGGCTTTGAGGAACACCGTGCCCTCAGGGCGGCCAAGCAGTGCGGCGTCTTCGGCATTCAACGGTTCGGCGCCGATCCATTGATCGCCGCGTTCGCCGATATAACCGTAGGCGGCCAAAGTAATGGTCAGGGAATTGTCGATCAGACCAACGCGCGGCAGGCTTTCCAGGCCGCCGGTGGCTGGCATCAACGAGCGTTCGAGGGAGACCAGCGTGCCTTCGTTGGAACGGCGACGACGGTCGAGGGTGATGAATTGGTCAGTGCCGAATCGCGAGAGCAGGTCTGGCCGGGTCACGGCCTCCAGACGCAACACTTCGGTATTGATCATCGCCCCGCTATCGGCCAAGGCCTGCGCCCAGCCGCTGCGCTGGTCGAGGGCGACACCGTCGAAAGTGACGATGGAACCGACGCCGCTTTGCGTGGCGATGTAGTTACGCCGTTTCAGTTCGGCCAGCGCTTCGCGCAGCGTGCCTCGGCTGACGTTGAATTCTTCAGCCAACTGATGCTCGCCGGGCAACAGAAAGCCGTCCTCCATGAGGCCGCTTTCGATGCGCCGGACGAGTTCGTCGACCACCCGTTTTTTCTTGTCAAATCGTACCTGTCTAATCATGTACAAATTGATACCCGAAACGGGCACGGGCGGGCAAGGAATATTTGGGGAGAGTGACGAAAGGCGGGAGAATCAAAAGCCCCTCACCCTAGCCCTCTCCCGGGGGGAGAGGGGACTGAATGGGGGATACTCAAGAGGTACGCCGACCTGAAAGTGCTTTGCCGAATCCACAATCCACCCGAAAGTGCTGTTCCGAATCCATAGTCGACGAGAACTTTCAGGTCGACGGATTACGCAAGACACCTCGGTCAGCTCCCTCTCCCTCTGGGAGAGGGCTGGGCGGGCGGCGTTCCGATGAGGGGCTCTTGATCTTAGCGCTGCTTCAGTCGGTCAATGACCACAGCCAGCAGCAGGATCGACCCACGAATCACATACTGATAAAACGTGTCGATATTCTTCAGATTCATCGCATTCTCAATAATCGCCAAAATCAACACCCCGGCAATCACATGCCGGATCATGCCAATCCCGCCGCTCAACGACACCCCGCCCAGCACGCAAGCCGAGATCACCGTCAGCTCAAATCCCTGACCAATCATCGGCTGCCCCGACGTCATCCGCGACGCCAGAATCACCCCCGCCAACGCACCGATCACACCGTGCACGGCAAAGATAATGATCTTGGTCCGGTCAACGTTCACGCCCGCGAGCAGCGCCGCTTCCTGGTTGCCACCGATGGCCATGGTGTTGCGCCCGTAGGTGGTGTAATTCAGCAGCCAGCCAAAAAACAGAAAGCAAACGATGGTGATCAGAATCGGCACCGGCACACCAAACAATTGGCCGTTACCGAAGACGAAGAACGATTCCTGCGACACGCCCACCGCCTTGCCGTTGGCAAAGATGTAAGCCAGACCGCGAACAATCTGCATGGTCGCCAACGTGGTGATCAACGCATTGACGCGCAACTTGGCAATCACAATCCCGTTGATCAACCCGACAATCAGGCCCATGACCAACGCCGCACTGACACCGAGAAATACGCTGTTGGTCTCACGCATCACCACTGCCGCGACCACGCCAGCGCAGGCAATCACCGAGCCCACCGACAAGTCGAAATGCCCCGACGCCAAGCAATACAACATCGTGCACGCGGCGATCCCGGTGGTGGAAATCGCCAGGCCCAGACCACGCATGTTCAGCGGCGAAAGGAAGTTGTCGATCAGCAGCGTACAGGCAACGAAAATGCCCACCGCCGCCAGCAACATGACCCAGTCATCAAGGAAGCGGCGCATGTCCAGCGGTTTGCGCTCTTTGGGCAGGGTTTCGTTTTGGGTTGTCATCATAGTCACCTCTCAGTTCGCCACGCCGTCAGCGCGGTGGCGCGGCAAAGCCAGTTGCAGCAGGTTGGATTCATTGGCCTGGTCACGGCTGATTTCGCCGCGCAGGGCGCCTTCGCAAAGCACCAGAATGCGGTCGGAAATACCCATCACTTCCATCAGATCGCTGGACACCACGATCACCGAAATGCCCTCGGCGGCGAGGTTATGGATGATCTGGTAAATCTCGGCTTTGGCACCGATGTCGATGCCGCGCGTCGGTTCGTCGAGCAGCAAGACCTTCATCGGCATCGACAACCAACGACCGAGAATGGCCTTCTGCTGATTGCCGCCGGAAAGGAATTTGATCTGCTGACCGGCGTGCGGGGTTTTCACCTTCAGCGCCTTGATCTGTTTGTCGGCGTTGCCCTTTTCCCACAAACCGCGAATCAGGCAACCGAGGCCAGAGTTGGCGCCGCGGGCACTGATGTTGATGTTCTCGGCAACGCTGGCGAGCGGGATGATGCCCTCCTTCTTGCGATCTTCCGGGCACAGCAGAATCCCGGCGGCAATCGCGTCGCGCGGTGAGCGCAGTTTCAGTTCATGACCGCGCAATTCGAGGCGTCCGGCGGTGTTGCGTTCCAGCCCGCTGAGCAGCCGAAACAGCTCGGTGCGCCCCGCCCCGACCAGTCCGAACAAACCAAGGATTTCACCTTTGTGTGCCTCGAAACTGATCGGCTCGCGCAGACCCGGGCCGAGCAGGCCGGAGACCTTCAGGGCCACTGCGCCGCGTGGACGATGGCGATAATCGTAGATGTCCTGAATATCGCGCCCGACCATGCAGGTCACCAGTTGATCATGGGTCAACTGGCTCATGTCCTCGAAAGTGCGCACGTAGCGACCGTCCTTGAACACCGTCACCGCGTCGCAGATGCGGAACACTTCTTCCATGCGATGGGAAACATAGAGAACGACTTTGCCCTCGTCGCGCAGACGGCCGATGATCGCCATCAAGCGGTCAATCTCGCGAGCCGAAAGGCTACTGGTCGGCTCGTCGAAGGCGATCACATGGGCGCCGCGCGACAGCGCTTTGGCGATTTCCACCAATTGCCGCTGGCCGAGCGACAGACGTCCGACCTTGGTCTGCGGATCGATTTCATCAGCCAGGCCTTTGAGGCAATTCAACGCTTGCTGACGCAGGGCACCGCGATTGATCAAACCGAAACTGGCCGGCAGATGGCCGAGAAACAGGTTCTCGGCGACGGTCATTTCCGGCACCAGATGCAGCTCCTGGTGAATCACCGCGACGCCGCTGCCGATGCTGTCGGCGGTCGACTTGAACGCCATGGTCTGCTCGCCGATCTGCAACTCGCCGCTGCTCGGGATGTATGCGCCGCCGAGGATTTTCAGCAGGGTCGATTTGCCGGCGCCGTTCTCGCCCATCAAGGCATGAACCTGGCCCGGATGCGCGACGAAGCTGATCGCGTCCAGCGCTTTCACGCCGGGAAAGGTTTTACCGATCCCGCTGAAGCGCAGGCTGCCACTGGCGCTGTGTTGTTGTGTTTGTACTTGCGCGTGCATAAAGCCACCTCTTCACACAAAAAAACGGCCCGGCTGCCCGGGCCGCCGCTGCATCAGTTCCACAAGCCGATTTTTTCCAGCTCTTGCTTGAAGTTCTCGCGGGTGATCAGGGTGACGTCGTCCATGGCGGTGTACTTCGGCGGTTCTTTGCCGGTGGTGACCCACTCGTACATCATCTCTGCGGTCTTGTAGCCTTCGATGTGCGGGCTTGGCAGCATCGAGCCAAAGAAACCGCTGTTAGGCTTTTTCAGCTCGCCGATGGCGTCGGTGCCGTTGATGCCGATGCCGATCACGTTGGCGGCGGCGAAACCGGCCGCTTCAGTGGCGCGCACACCGCCGAGCACGGTGTTGTCGTTCATGCCGCCGATGATCAGGTTTTTTGCGCCGCTCGGCAGTTTCACCAGCGCCGAGTTGGTGGCGTCCATGCTGCCCGGTACGTCGAGGGTTTTCAGCGCGGCGAACAGAATGTGATCCTTCGGCATGCCGGCGTCTTCAAGGGATTTCACCGAGCCGTCGGTGCGTTTCTTGCCGGTGTCGAGTTCGTTGTAGGTGTTGACCACCGCGTAAGTGTCTTTCCAGTCCCAGTTACGCTTTTTCGCTTCGGCGACCATCGCGTTACCCTGCTTCTGGCCGACCTCGAACGCGGCCATGCCGAGGTACGGCACGTCTTCCATGAACTTGCCGTTGGCGTCGACGAAACGGTCATCGACGGCAATCACTTTCAGGTCATTGAGTTTGGCTTTGGCCATGATTGCCGGGCCGAGCGACACATCCGGCGGGCAGATCACAAAGCCCTTGGCGCCGTTGGCAGCGAGGCTGTCGATGGCCGAGAGGGTTTTCTCGCCATCCGGCACGGCGATCTTGATCAGTTCAAAACCCTTGTCCTTGGCCGCTTTTTCGGCGAAGGCCCACTCGGTCTGGAACCATGGCTCCTCAGCCTGCTTGACCAGAAAACCGATCTTCACGGTGTCGGCAGCGAGCAGCGCACTGCTCAGGCTGAACGCAGTGACCGCCAGGGCGGTAGTGCACAGGGTACGAATCCCGAAACGACGTTTCATAAGCTGACTCCTTGTTATTTTTTTTGAGCAATGTTTGAAAAGCGTTAAAGCGTGTTCCTGCAAAACCTTCTGAAAATAGTCATATCGTATGATGATTGGATTTCAAGCGTAGTTCAGCGCTCGAAATCTATTTATTCAGTCGTGGTACATCACCGAGCGGCCACCATCGATGGTGATACACGAGGCATTGATGAAAGGCGCTTCATCACTGGCCAGAAACACCGCAGTCATCGCCACTTCAAGCGGCTGACCGATGCGTTTCGGCGGGTGCAGATCGAAAGCACGCTGACGCTCGGCGTGCGGGTCGGCGAAACCGTTCCAGTAATCGACATTCAGTTGCGTTTCGATATAGCCCGGGGCGATGGCGTTGACGCGAATGCCTTTCGCGGCGTATTCGATGCCGAGTGCGCGGGTCAGGCCGAGCAGTCCGTGCTTGGCCACAGGGTACGGAAAGCAGCCGGGAATGATGTGACTGGAATGGGTCGAGGCGATGTTGATGATGCTGCCGACGCCCTGCTCGATCATCTGCGGCAACACCGCTTTGCAGCCGAACCAGGCGCCATCCAGATCGATGGCGAAGCAGCGACGCCAGTCTTCTTCGGTCATGTCCAGCGGATCACGGAACACGTTGACCCCGGCGCAATTGACCAGCACATCGATGCGCCCGTGCAGTTCAACCGCGCGTCTGGCCATGGCATGCAGATCCTGCTGACGCGAAACATCAGCCTTCAGCGCTTGCACGTCGTAACCCTGCTCACGCCAATGGGCGGCAACCTTCTCGACCTTTTCAGCCTGGATATCGCTGATCAGCAGTTTCGCTTGCTGCGAGGCGCAGGCAGCGACAATGGCTTCGCCGATACCTTGCGCGGCGCCGGTCAGCAGCACGACCTTGTTTTTCAGACGCTCGCCCTTCGGCGGTGCGGGCACCGGCGGCAGAGAAAGGGGTTCAGCCATGGATCAGGACTCCTGTTTCGCAGGCACAAAAAAACCGGGCATCTGCCGATGTCCGGTCTGGAAGGCGGTTGGAACGAAACAGGCAGGCGCGGCCGACGGCATCGAGCCGTTGCGAGACGCGGACTCCACACGGGAGTGCGATAGACATTCGCTGCATCACTTCACCTGTTTTGTTCTTTTTAAGTGTGAGTGCGTGTTACTGCTGCAGCCGACTATAAACCCGACCGCCGAATAATCTCAATATATAATTTTGCATCCCATATTTTGGGATTTAACCTGCAAACCGCGTACAGAGTTTTCCTGCAATATCCACGCGCATCGACAGCACCGCGCCATCCAATGGATGGTTGTGCGGGCTCTGGGCGCTGGTGATGAACAGGGTTTTCAGGTCTTCACCGCCGAATACACAACTGGTCGGGCGGCTGACGGGCAGATCGATTTTGCGCTCGACCTTGCCTTCAGGCGTCAGGCGCAGCAGGAAACTGCCATCCCAGCGGGCATTCCACACGAATCCTTCGGCATCCATCGCCGAGCCGTCCGGGCCGCCCTGCTGATCGGGGCCGTACCAGACTTGCGCAGCATCGAGGTTGCCGTCGGCGTGAATAAAATAGCGATACAGCGTGTCATCGAGACTGTCACCGAACAGGACTGTGGTGCCGTCGTCGCTCCACAGCAGCGTGTTGGGAATGCCCAGGCCGCGCAGCAATGGCGTGACACGTTTATCCGGATCAATGCGGAACAGGCCACCGGAACGACGGGTGATCGGCAGGTCTTCGCCCTGCTCACCGATGTTGTTTTGCATGGTGCCGAGCCACAAACGACCTTGGCCATCGCAGCGCGCTTCGTTGGGGCGATTGCCCGGTTGCGGGTCGGCGACGCAGAACAGCGTCAGTCGCGGTTCGAGGCCTGGGGAGTCGAGATCGAGGCGGTAGACGCCACTGCTCAGGGTCACCAAGGCATCGCCGCTGGCGCAGGGGATGAATGCGGAGACGTGCTCAGGCATTTGCCAGATCTGCACGTTCTGGCCGATCAGGCGCAGGGCCTGTTTGCCGGCGATATCGACCCAGTACAACGCCTGGGTCGGCGCGTCCCAGAACGGGCCTTCACCGAGTTGGGCGCGGTGTTGGGTCAGGGCGGTCCACGTCATGACAACTCCTCGGATCTTGTTGTTATTTAATGTGGGAGCGAGCCTGCTCGCGAAAGCGTCGTGTCAGTCGATGCATGAGTTGCCTGATACACAGCCTTCGCTAGCAGGCTCGCTCCCACAGGGAAACTTGTATTAACTGGCTTTTTTGTCGGCCATGACTTTCGGGTAGAAACGTTTGATCGCCAGGTCTGCGTTGTCGATCAGGGTCATGCACGCCCACACGCCTCGCGCGGAATCGCGGGCAGCGATGGCGTCGGCCATGTCCTTGTGGATCGGCAAAGTGCGGCGCAGTTCATCAGGGTCGGCCGCAGAAACTTCAAATGACACCGCGAGCAACGCACCGAGGGCCGGGACCATTTGTTCGATGAATTGATTGTGGCTGGCGGCGAGAATGCATTCGTGGAAGAACTGGTCGGCGCGGTTGTAATCGGTGCCGCTGTCGACCGCGCGCTCAAGGGCGTTATAGGCCAGTTGCACCGCTTCGATCTGTTCCAGGGTCGCCCGCTCACACGCCCAGCGCACGGCCATGGGTTCGATGGTGCGGCGCAGGTCGAGCAAGTCATCGACAAAGTTTTCCGGCAGCCCGTTGCGCGACAGCCAACCGACCACTTGCGGATCGAACAGGTTCCAGCGCCGCACCGGCAGCACGCGGGTACCGACTTTCGGCCCGACTTCGAGCATGCCTTTGGCGACGAGGGTTTTGATCGCTTCGCGGATGACCGTGCGGCTGACGCCGAGCTGTTCGCCCAGATCGGCCTCGACCTTGATGGTCTGCCCGGGTTTGACCTGGCCAGCGGCAATCCAGCTGCCCAGCCAGTCAACGGTCGACGCATGAAAGCTGCTGGACATGAACACCTCAAAGCGGATCGCGATGGGTGATCAAGCTAATCATCATATGATTAAGTGTCAACGACAAAAAAGATCGCAGCCTTCGGCAGCTCCTACAGATGTACGCCATGTAGGAGCTGCCGAAGGCTGCGATCTTTTAAGGTTCGAGGCCGATGCGGAAGAACTCGCCGCCGCTCCACACACCGAGCCAACGCTGGCCGTCGATTTCGCGGCTGACCGCCAGCTCCACCAGTTGATAGAACACATTTCGGTGGATCAGCGCTTCAAGGTTGGTACGCACATGCACGTAGGGCGCGGGCTCTTGCGTCGTCGGATCAATCTCGACGCGGATCGGATGCTCCGGCCCGGCCTCGGCGATTTCATCAACGTTGGTGATAAAACGCAAAAGCTGCGCCTCTCCCTCGCCTTCAACCTCGACCGCAATCGCCACAAACGGCGCATCGTCGACCTTGATCCCGACCTTCTCGACCGGTGTGATCAGGAAATAATCATCGCCGTCGCGGCGCATGATCGTGGAGAACAATTTGACCATCGGCTTGCGCCCGATCGGCGTGCCCAGGTAATACCAGGTGCCGTCGCGGGCGATGCGCATGTCGATGTCGCCGCAAAAGTCCGGGTTCCACAAGTGCACCGGCGGCAAGCCTTTGGTTTTCGGGATCTGTCCCAACAGGTCATTGGCTTTTTGCGGGCCACTCATGGCGTTCTCCTTGAATTATTGGTCGCCGACTCCCAACAGGCTGCGCGCGTACTGGGCCAGCGGCGGGCCGATCAGGTCTTCGGGCTTGCTGTCGTGGAACGTCAGTAAACCGCCACGACTCTTGATCCGTGCAGTATCAATCAAATACTGGGTGCTGGTCTCGATCAACATGATCTGAATCACGCCACCGTCGATGCCGAGGCGATCAACCGCTTCTTCATCCAGCCACTCGTCGGAGTTGCCGATGCGGTCGTCAGCTTTGGCGAAACGCGTGTACAGCAAGTAGTGCGCGCCGGCGTCACGGGCTTCACCCATCGCCTGATCGAGGCCTTCCGGCGCACGCGCGCGGCGAACCATCGGGAAGTATTCGACGAAACCCTTGAAGGCCTCTTCGGCCACGACGTTGGGGCGCGGGTAAGAACCGCCCGGCGGCGCGAACGCACCTTGCGCGATGTAGATGAACGAGTCCGGCTGAATGCGGAAGTTATTCACGCGGCGGCTGTCGCTGTGGTCCAGCAAGCCTGCGTCGCTCATTTGGTAGCGAGTGCCTTCGGCCATATCGCTGACAGTCATACAGCCGCCAAGCGCCAAAACGGCCAGCAGCAAAACCAGGCTACGCATCCTATTCCTCCAGAGGCCGGTGACGGAAAACCGGCGAATGGCCATTGGATGCAGCTTTTGCGCCAGCTCTGGATTTTTGGCGAATGATGGATCGCCTTCGCGAGCAAGCTCACTCCCACAGGGGGAATACATTCCAAGGTGGGAGCGAGCCTGCTCGCGAAAGCGGTTGATCAGCCGCCGATAATCTTCATGACGGTGGCGCCACCTGAGAACGCCACTTCCTGCTTGTCGCCCAACGCTTTGACCAGCAAACGCTGGAGCGCCGGCAGTGCCTGATGGCGCGGCTTGTCGAGCAGATCACCAACATAGTGGCGGTTGCTCGACGACAGGCAGCCATGCAGCCACCCGGTCGACGACAGGCGCAAGCGCGAGCACGTCCGGCAGAACGGCACGCTTTCGTTGGCGATCACACCAAAGTTGCCCAGGCCGGGAATCGCGTAACGCACAGCGGTGGCATCCACCGGAGCGTCGGTTTGCGCGTACTCGTAACGTTCGCCAATCAACTCCAGCAATTGCTGCAGGCTGACGAACTGTTGCAGGAACGCATTGTTGTCCTTGGCCAAGTGGCCCATACGCATCAGCTCGATGAAGCGCAGTTCGTATCCGCGTTCCAGACAGTAATCCAGCAGCGGCATCACCTGATCTAGATTCTGCCCGCGCAACGGCACCATGTTGACCTTGATCTTCATCCCCGCCGCTTTCGCCTGATCCATGCCATCCAGCACGGTGGCCAAATCACCGCCTCGGGCGATGCTGCGGAACGCTCCGGCATCGAGGGTATCGAGCGATACGTTGATCCGGCGCAGGCCGGCATCCACCAGCAACGGCAGTTTCTTCGCGAGGAGTTGACCGTTGGTGGTCAGGCTGATGTCTTCCAGGCCCATCCTGCCGACGGCAGTCATGAACGATTCGAGTTTGGGACTGACCAGCGGTTCGCCACCGGTGATGCGCAGCCGTTCGATGCCGGCAGCCTCGATCAGGTACGCCACGCCACGCGCCATGGCATCGGCCGACAGTTCATCCTGCGCAGCCACCAACCGCTTGCCGTTGGGCACGCAGTAAGTACACGCGTAATTGCAGGCTGAAGTCAGACTGATCCGCAAATTGCGAAAACGCCTGCCTTGACGGTCAACGATCATGATCACTCCGGCGAAAGAATT
Source organism: Pseudomonas chlororaphis (assembly GCF_000783395.1). Taxonomy (GTDB): domain Bacteria; phylum Pseudomonadota; class Gammaproteobacteria; order Pseudomonadales; family Pseudomonadaceae; genus Aquipseudomonas; species Aquipseudomonas chlororaphis_H. The sequence goes on from NZ_JSFK01000016.1 coordinate 258,857, forward strand.
TCGAGCCGCTAAAACTTGACTCACAAATCAAGTTTTAGCAAGCCCTATGCCTGAGTATATTCCTGCGGTACTGCGACATGTAGCGAAATCATGGCGCAATAAGGCAGCTGAATGGCTCAGCTGCTTGGGGTTTCCGGATCGCGCTTGCGCTTGTTGCCCATGCGCACGCCGATGTCCATCAGAAACTGGAAGAAACCTTCCTGATCTTCCAGCACATTGCTCCAGAACGGCGAGTGATACAGCGCCACAGCGCCGTGCACCAGCGCCCAGGACGCGCAGTAATGGAAGTACGGCGGCACGTCTTCGAGCTTGCCTTCGCTGATGCGGCCCTTGATCAACAAGGTCAGGCGTTCGAAGTTCGAGGCACGGATCTTGTGCAGCTCCTCGACCATTTCCGGCACCTGATTACCTTTTACGACCTTCTCTTCGAGACGGTCGAACAGGCGATAGCGCTGCGGGTCGCGCATGCGGAATTCGAAGTAGGCGCGAGACAGCGCTTCCTTGTCCTTGTCGACATCGGCCGAATGCAGCAGCTCGTTCAAATCGCGCTCGTAATCGAGCATCAGGCGCAGATAGATCTCGGCCTTGGATTTGAAGTGCTTGTAGATCGTGCCTTTGCCGATACCCACGGCATCAGCAATCATCTCGACGGTGACACTGTCTTCACCTTGGTCGAGGAACAGCTTGAGCGCGGTATCGAGAATTTCTTGCTCGCGGCGACGAAACTCACGGACCTTACGAGGTTCTTTGTGCATAAGAAAAGGTCTGAAGGGTCAAAATTCGAAGCCGCGTATTATGCCTAACTTGCGCAAAAATGCACGGATCATCCGACCATATCTGTGTTTCTTGTTCATTTTGAGAACGTTTTGGGCGCAATGAGAACTCAACTGAAGCGAACGTATTCCAAATTTGTTTAAAAACCCCGACCGGCTAACTGGACTGCACGCCAGACTGATCAATACTTGAACTGTCGGGCGACATCTCCCCCAAGTGTCGCGCCGATAAAGGTACCAAGGGACCGCGTGCCTTTGTTTTACTCCTAATGGTCTTAACCCGGATTCACCCCCCAGAACCCGGGTTTTTTTTGCCTGCGATTTGGCAAACGGCTACAGGGCAGATTTAACACTCGCCAGCGGGAACAGACGCTTGAAGTTCTCGGTGGTCTGCTCGGCAAAACGTTCGTAGTTCTCACCGCGCAGCATCGCCAGGAATTCCGCCACTTCGCGCACGTACTGCGGCAGGTTGGGTTTGCCGCGATAAGGGATCGGCGCCAGATACGGTGAATCGGTTTCCACCAGCAAGCGATCCGCCGGGACCTTGCTCGCGACATCGCGCAACGCATCGGCATTGCGGAACGTGACGATGCCCGACAGGGAAATGTAATAACCCATGTCCAGCGCGGCTTTGGCCATGTCCCAGTCTTCGGTAAAGCAATGCAGCACACCGGCCTGGGGCAACGCCGCTTCGCGCAGCAGTTCAAGGGTATCGGCACGCGCGCCACGGGTGTGGATGATCACCGGCTTGCCAGTGTGCTGCGCCGCTTGCAGGTGCAGACGGAACGATTCCTGCTGCAGCTCTGCAGCTTCAGGTTCGTAGTGATAATCCAGACCGGTTTCACCGATCGCCACCACTTTCGGGTGGTTGAGTTCGTGCAGCAGCCAGTCCAACGCAGGCGCCGCGCCGGGTTGTACATCGAGCGGATGCACGCCGACCGAACAGTCGACATCGTCATAACGCTCAGCCAGGGCTTTGACATCGGCGGCGTTATCGGCACTCACGCCGATGCACAGGAAGTGCCCTACTCCGCGCCCACGGGCCGCATCCAGTGCAGCATCCAGCGAGCCGTCATGGGCGGCGAGGTCGAGGCGATCAAGGTGACAATGGGAATCTACAAGCATAAAAAGACGGCTACTTACATCGTATGAGTGGGACGGTCGGATTTAAGCGCTCCGGCCAGATGGGTTTCGATGCGACTGCGCGCCGTGTTGTCGCCATCGTTGAACTGTACGCCGACACCGGCAGCGCGATTGCCTTGCGCCCCTTTGGGGGTGATCCAGGCAACCTTGCCGGCCACTGGAATCTTCTCGGCCTCATCCATCAGGTTGAGCAGCATGAACACCTCGTCGCCCAACCTGTAACTTTTGTTGGTCGGGATGAATAGGCCACCGTTCTTGATGAACGGCATGTAAGCGGCGTAGAGCACCGACTTGTCCTTGATGGTCAGGGACAAGATGCCGTTGCGCGGCCCCGGGCTGACGGGTTCATTCATGTTGACCTCCACTGCTGATGTTCAGAGTCTAGGTACACATTCCTATGTTTGACCAGGCAATCCCGCCCATTGCACCAACAACGCTTCCAGCAGCAGGGCCGGATTGAGGTTGGCCTTGCTCAGAATTTTCTGGCGCTGGGCGAGAATCCAGTCCTGAATCTCGAGGACTTTGCCTTGCGCACTTTTCTGCGCCAGGTACTGCACGACTTTACGCATGTCGGTGAGGCCGAGGCCGGCTTCATCCTGAGTCAGCTGATAACGCAGGATCAGGCTCGACCAATCGCAGAACCAGTCAAACAGACGCAGCATTGGAATGCTTTTCCATTCTTCGGCCAGTTGCGTCGGCGATTGCTGCTGCTTGAGCAACTTCTTCACGCCTTCGACCACTTGTGCGCGCTGCTCGCGCACGCCTTGGGATTGCAGACTGACCGCCATCAACGGCGAGCCGGCCGCCAGCGTCAGCAATTCGACACGTTCGTCTTCGGAGCAATCGGGCAGCGCCTGAGCCAGCCATTGCAGGCTCATCGCTTCACCGGGCAGCGGACAGGCCTGCTGCACGCAACGACTCTTGATCGTCGGCAGCAAACGACTGGTCTGATGGCTGACCAACAGCAACACGGTATCGCCGGACGGCTCTTCAAGGCTTTTCAGCAAGGCGTTGGCGGCGTTGATATTCATCGACTCGACCGGCTCGATCAGCACCACTTTGTGCCCGCCCAGTTGCGCGGTTTGCACCACGAAACTGACCAGATCACGCACCTGATCAACCTTGATGGCCTTGTCGGCTTCTTCCGGTTCGAGAATGTAGTTATCAGGATGGCTGCCGGCCTTGAGCAGCAGGCAGGATTTGCACTCGCCGCAGGCTTCCGGCGTCGGCCGCTGGCACAAAAGGCTGGCCATCAGGCGTTCGGCCAACGCGCGCTTGCCGATACCGGCGGGCCCATGCAGCAGATAGGCGTGAGCGTGCTGCTTACGCCCGGCCAGTTGCTGCCAGAGGCTGTCCTGCCATGGATAGGCCTCAGCCACGGGCCAGCTCCAGCAAATTCGGAATCAGGGTATCCAGCGATTGTTGGACCTTGACCAATGGCTGACCGGCATCAATGCGCACATAGCGCGCAGGATCAGCTTCAGCGCGTTTGAGGAAGGCACTGCGCACTGCCTCGAAAAACGCCCGCCCCTCCAGCTCGAAACGATCCAGACGGCCACGGGCACTGGCGCGAGCCAGGCCGATTTCCACCGGCAGATCAAAAATCAGCGTCAGATCCGGACGCAGATCGCCCTGCACAAAAGTTTCCAGCGTGGCGATGCGCTCCAGCGACAAACCGCGACCGCCACCCTGATAGGCGTAAGTCGAATCGGTGAAGCGATCACACAACACCACCGCACCACGGTTAAGCGCAGGACGGATCACTTCAGCCAAGTGCTGAGCGCGCGCGGCGAATACCAGCAAGAGCTCGGCGTCCGGGTTCATGACCTCGTCGGCCGGCGCCAGCAGCACATCGCGAATCCGCTCGGCCAATGGCGTGCCACCCGGCTCACGGGTCAGCACCACCTCGATACCGGCGGCGCGCAGGCGCTCGGCGAGGTATTCGCGGTTGGTGCTTTTGCCGGCGCCTTCCGGGCCTTCCAGGGTAATAAACAAGCCAGTCACAGGCAGTCCTTAATCAAAGTCATTGCGTGTTTTGTGGGCCGGACGCTTCAGGTGCCGGGGTCGGCGCAGGCTCCTGAGGCGCAACTTGCGGCAACGATTCCGGCGCTGTATCCGGAGACGCTGCCGGAATCGCTTCCTCGTTGGCTGGAGCGGCTTCAGGCATTGTCGCCGGCGCCGGACTGGAGCGGTAATCGGCACGTCGCTTGAGCTGATACTCACGCACCGCATTGTTGTGTGCATCCAGATCATCGGAGAACACATGGCTGCCATCGCCACGTGCAACGAAGTACAGGCTGGTGCCGTCCACCGGATTCAGTGCCGCGTGAATCGCTTCACGCCCGACCATCGCAATCGGTGTTGGCGGCAGCCCGGGAATGACATAAGTGTTATACGCCGTCGGCTCCTTCAAATGAGCACGAGTCAGTTTGCCGTTGTAGCGATCACCCAAACCGTAAATCACCGTCGGATCGGTCTGCAACTGCATGCCCAGAGCCATACGGCGCACGAAGACCCCGGCAATCTGCCCGCGCTCCTGCGGCACGCCGGTTTCCTTTTCGACCAGCGATGCCATGATCAGCGCTTGATAAGGTTCGGTATACGGCACATCGGCAGAACGACTTTCCCACTCCTTGGCCAATACCTCGTCGAGACGATCGAAAGCCTTTTTCAGCAGTTCGGCATCGGACATGCCGCGCACGAAACGGTAGGTATCCGGGAAGAACCGTCCTTCCGGAAACAGTCCTTTATGGCCGATCTTCGCCATGACGTCGCTGTCGCTCAAACCGTTGAGGGTCTGTTCGATCTTTTCATCTTTGGCCAGTGCGGCGCGCACTTGATGGAAGTTCCAGCCTTCGACCAGGGTCAGGCTGTACTGCACCACTTCGCCGCGCTTCCACGAATCGATCAGACCATTGACGGTCATGCCCGGTTGCATGCGGTACTCACCGCTGTGAATCGGCGTGCCCGCGAGATTGAAGCGCCAATAAACCCGCAGCCAGAACGCATCCTTGATGACGCCATCGGTTTCGAGTCCAAGGAAAGTACGGGTCGGTGTAGAGCCTTTCGGCACATCCAGCAGTTCTTCCTGCTTGATGTTCAGAGGCTGTTCCAGTGCAGAGTGAATCTTCCAGGCGCTGGCGCCCATCAACAGCCCTGCCAGAACCAGTCCGGTTTCCAGCAGCAGCAAAAGTTTACGTCTCACAAATCAGGCATCCAGTAGGGCGCGGGCAATGGTTTGCAGTTTACGGGTGAGCGGGCCAACCGGCCAGCTCAGTGCAGCACAGGCGCGTACCGGCCAGACGCCATACACGCTGTTGCAGACAAACACTTCATCGGCCCATTGCAGCTGTTCGAGGCTGATATCGGCGATTTGCGTGGGGATGGCCATTGACTCGGCCTGAAACAATATTTCGGCGCGCATCACACCGGCGACACCGCAACGCTTGAGGTCCGGCGTTATCAGCACACCGTCGCTTACCAGAAACAGATTGCTGAACACGCCCTCGATCACTCGACCGGCCTGATCGAGCATCAAGCCTTCGGCGTGCTCGCTGTCCTGCCACTCGGCACGGGCGAGAACCTGCTCCAGTCGGTTGAGGTGTTTGAGTCCAGCCAGTAAAGGCTGCTTGGACAGTCGCGTGTTGCAGGGAAACAGGCGAACGCCTTGTTCAGCATGCACAGCAGGATAAGCCGCCGGAGGGTTGCCTTGCAGAATACGTCGGCCCGGCGCCGCAGGGTCGGGCGCATAACCGCGCAAGCCGTCGCCACGGGTGAGGATGAGCTTGAGCACGCCCTCGCCCATCGCTGCCGCATAGCTCAGCAGCTCATGGCGAATCAGCTCGATATCGGCCGCGATAGCAAGACGCGCGCAACCATCGGCCAGACGCGCCAGGTGCCGATCCAGCAGGATCGGCTGGCCGCTACGCACGGCGATCGTCTCGAACAGACCATCACCGTAAGCCAGGCCGCGATCTTTCAGCGACAGACTGTCAGCCGGTTGACCGTCGACCCAGCAGTCCATCAGCCTGCAAACCGGCGGAATGCCAGGGTGCCATTGGTGCCGCCAAAACCGAAGGAGTTGGACAGCACGACATCGATATCCATGTTGCGCGCAGTGTGCGGCACGAAATCGAGATCGCAGCCTTCGTCCGGCTCATCGAGGTTGATGGTCGGCGGCGCTACCTGGCTGTTGATCGCCAGCACGCTGAAGATCGCCTCGACCGCGCCCGCCGCACCCAGCAGGTGACCGGTCATCGACTTGGTCGAGCTGACCGCGAGTTTGTAGGCGTGATCGCCGAAAACGGTCTTGATCGCGTTGGCTTCGGCGAGGTCGCCAGCCGGAGTCGAGGTACCGTGGGCATTGATGTACTGCACTTGATCGATGTTGATCTTCGCATCACGCAGCGCGTTGGTGATGCAGCGTGCTGCACCGGCGCCGTCGGCTGGCGGCGAGGTCATGTGGAACGCATCACCGCTGGTGCCGAAGCCGATCAGCTCGGCGTAGATGGTCGCGCCACGCGCCTTGGCGTGTTCCAGTTCTTCAAGAACCAGTGCACCGGCGCCGTCGGACAGGACGAAGCCGTCACGACCCTTGTCCCACGGACGGCTGGCGCGGGTTGGTTCGTCGTTGCGGGTCGACAGCGCACGGGACGCGCCGAAGCCGCCCATGCCCAGACCGCATGCAGCCATTTCGGCACCGCCGGCAATCATCACGTCGGCTTCGTCGTACATGATGTTGCGCGCCGCCATGCCGATGCAGTGCGTACCGGTGGTGCATGCAGTGGCGATGGCGTAGTTAGGTCCCTGTGCACCCAGGTGGATGGACAGGAAACCGGAAATCATATTGATGATCGAGCCTGGCACGAAGAATGGCGAGATTCGACGCGGGCCCGTCTCATGCAGAGTACGGCTGGTTTCTTCGATATTGGTCAGACCGCCAATACCCGAACCCATGGCCACGCCAATGCGTTCACGGTTGGCGTCGGTGACTTCCAGACCAGCGTTGCGTACGGCTTGAAAGCCTGCGGCGAGACCGTACTGAATGAACAGGTCGAGCTTGCGCGCTTCCTTGACCGACAGGTATTCCTCGACATTGAAGCCCTTTACCGAGCCGCCAAAGCGGGTGGAATAGGCAGAAAGGTCGGTGTGTTCGATCAGACCAATGCCACTGCGGCCAGCCAGAATGCCCTGCCAACTGCTCGGCACATCCGTGCCCAGTGGCGACAACATACCCATACCGGTGACTACGACGCGTCTACGCGACACAGCACTCTCCTTTTTCAAATGACGATTTTGCATCAGGCCTAAAGAAAAAACCGCACGCCATGATGGCAGTGCGGTTTTTCCATGACAGCAAACAACGATTACAAACTATTACGCCTGGTGGCTAGTAACGTAGTCGATTGCAGCTTGTACAGTAGTGATCTTCTCAGCTTCTTCGTCAGGGATTTCGGTCTCGAATTCCTCTTCCAGAGCCATCACCAGCTCAACGGTGTCAAGGGAGTCGGCACCCAGGTCTTCTACGAAGGAAGCGGTGTTGACCACTTCTTCTTCTTTAACACCCAGTTGCTCGGCAACGATTTTCTTGACGCGCTCTTCGATGGTGCTCATACCTTGTTTTCACTCCTAATGGACAAATTCAGGCAGCTGGCCAGTGGGTAAGTGTATAGAAAGACTTTTCAGTTTTTCAACTGAAAGCTTCACTCCTCAAACCCTGCAGCCCTCTGCCTATAAATAGATTGCAGCTTTATAACGGATTTTAGACAGCTCGTATGACATTTTTTTGAAGCAATCCGTCACATTTTACTTACATGTACATCCCACCGTTCACCGGGATTGTAGCCCCAGTGACGTATGCCGCACCGTCGGATGCAAGAAAAGCGACCACAGACGCGATCTCTTGAGCTTGTCCCAGACGACCCAGCGGAATCTGCGTCTGCAAGGCTTCACGCTGTGCTTCAGGCAGCTCGCGCGTCATATCGGTGTCGATAAACCCTGGGGTCACCGAGTTGACCGTAATCGAACGCGAACCGACTTCACGCGCCATCGCACGGCTGAAACCTTCCAGACCGGCCTTGGCGGCTGCATAGTTTACTTGGCCTGCGTTGCCCATGGCACCCACCACCGAGCCAATACTGATAATTCGGCCCCAACGCGCCTTGGTCATACCGCGCAGAACGCCCTTGGACAGGCGATACAGACTGTTCAGGTTGGTATCGATCACGTCGTACCACTCGTCGTCTTTCATGCGCATCATCAGGTTATCGCGGGTGATGCCGGCATTATTGACCAGGATTGCCACTGGCGCACCGAACTGCTCCTGAATGCCCGCCAGTACTGCACTGACCGATTCGTCGCTGGTGACGTTGAGTTCGAAACCCGTGCCCTGAATACCGTTTTCTTTCAGGGTGGCAGCAATACGCTCAGCGCCCGAAGCGGAAGTCGCGGTGCCAATGACGATGGCGCCCTGACGACCCAGTTCCAGCGCGATAGCCTGACCAATGCCACGGCTTGCACCGGTGACCAGTGCAACTTTACCTTGCAGACTCATGCAAGTTTCTCCTGATTCAGGCTTGCGCTGCGCGAGCGGCAGCGAAAGCGTCTGGGGTATTGAGGTTGGAAGTCGCCACGCCTTCAGCGCAGCGCTTGTTCAGGCCGGCCAGGACTTTACCCGGGCCGCATTCGACCAGATTGGTCGCGCCCTTGGCGGCCAGAGTCTGTACCGACTCGACCCAGCGCACAGGCTTGTACAATTGTTCGAGCAGATCACGCTTGAGGGTTTCCAGATCGGCCGGCACTTGCGCGCTGACGTTCTGAACGACCGGAATCTGCGGCGCCTGCCAGTCGATGGCGGCGATGGATTCGGCAAAGCGCTCGGCGGCCGGACGCATCAGCTCGCAGTGCGACGGCACGCTCACTGGCAACGGCATGGCGCGCTTGGCACCACGCGCCTTGCAGCCTTCAATGGCACGCTCGACAGCAGCCTTGGCACCAGCGATCACCACCTGACCCGGCGAGTTGAAGTTGACGGCGCTGACCACCTCACCTTGCGCAGCTTCAGCGCAGGCAGCCAACACGTCGGCATCCTCCAGACCGAGAATGGCAGCCATGCCGCCCTGCCCGGCCGGAACGGCTTCCTGCATCAACTGACCACGGCGCTCAACGAGCTTCACCGCATCAGCCAGTGTCAGGCTGCCAGCAGCGACCAGCGCGCTGTATTCACCCAGGCTGTGACCGGCAACAAAAGCCGGACGCGCACCACCCTCAGCCAGCCACAGACGCCACAGGGCGATCGAAGCGGTCAGAATGGCCGGTTGGGTTTTATCGGTTTGATTGAGCTGTTCTTCCGGGCCCTGCTGGGTCAGTGCCCACAGGTCATAACCCAGAGCCTCAGAGGCTTCTTTGAAAGTTTCGAGGATCAACGGATATTCCGCGCCCAGCTCGGCCAGCATGCCGAGGGACTGCGAACCTTGTCCTGGAAAGACGAATGCGAGGGAAGCAGACATGTAACAAGCCCCTAATGATCTTGTCGTCGGAAAATGACGCCCCACTGAGGGACGCAAGAAACTGACAGTTTGGATGGCCCTTTGAACCGGGCGGTCACATTTAAGCATTGTCCGACGAAAACGCCTAAGACAACAAATCCTCCAGACGACCGTGGAGGCGTTCGGGCAAGTTCTCCTGAATCTCGATCAGCGCGCGCTGAATCGCACTCTGAAAGCCCTGAACCCCGGCCGAACCGTGACTTTTCACGACGATGCCCTGCAAACCGAGGAAGCTTGCGCCGTTATGTCGCGCCGGTGCCAGATCCGCCTGCAAACGCTTCATCAGCGGCAACGCCAAAGCCCCCACTGCACGGGAAGCCAGATTCTTTTTGAACAGTGCCTCGATGCGCGCCGCAATCATCGTTGCCAGGCCTTCGCTGGACTTGAGCAGGATGTTGCCGACAAAACCGTCGCACACCACGACATCGGCCTCGCCACGATACAAGCCGTCGCCTTCAATGAAGCCAATGTAGTTGATGCCACGAGCAGCCTGCAGCAGCGTCGCCGCGAGCTTGACCTGCTGATTGCCCTTGATGTCTTCAGTGCCGATGTTCAATAACGCCACGCGCGGACGATTGATCCCCAGCGTCTGCGCCGCCACCGAGCCCATCACCGCAAACTGCAGCAGGTGCTCGGCGCTGCAATCGACATTGGCGCCCAGATCGAGCAACTGGCAAAAACCCTTCTGCGTCGGAATCGCCGCCACCATCGCCGGACGATCAATGCCCGGCAACGTCTTCAATACAAATCGCGACAGCGCCATCAACGCACCGGTATTGCCGGCACTGACACAAGCCTGAGCCTTGCCATCACGCACCAGCTCAAGGGCGACACGCATCGACGAATCCGGCTTGCCACGCAAGGCCTGGGTCGGTTTTTCGTCCATGGTGATGACTTCGCTGGCCCCGACAATTGTCAGGCGCGCGCGATCGGCAGCCGATTGGCCGTTGATCAATTCTTCAAGAAGGGAGGGTTGACCGACGAGGGTCAGGTGCAGCGAGGGCGTAGCAGAAAGGCAAGCAAGGCTGGCCTGAACAATGCTGCGGGGACCGAAGTCCCCGCCCATTGCGTCAATCGCGATGACTTGAGCGGACAAGTGATTACTCGTCAGCGCCCTTGTCGATCACTTTACGGCCACGGTATACGCCTTCTGGCGATACGTGGTGACGCAGGTGAACTTCACCAGTGGTTTTTTCTACAGACAGGGTGCTAGCCTCGAGAGCGTCGTGCGAACGGCGCATGTCACGGGCAGAGCGGGATTTTTTGTTCTGCTGAACAGCCATAATTGATTAACTCCTAAACGTTTGGGTCACGCTTTAACTGCGCCAATACACTGAACGGGTTGGACCGCGTTACCTCGTCCTCGCTCGGTTCGGGCTCATCTGCTCCCGCCGGCTGCTGGCATTCTTCCGGATGATGAGCAGGCACAATAGGCAAGGCAAGCAGAAGCTCTTCCTCGACCAGTGACTGCAGATCCAATGGATCTTCGCCCAGTTCCAGCACGTCATAACCTTTCGGTAACGACTGGGTATTCGCACCCTCCTTCACCACAGCGTAACTGCATTCGCTGTGGATCGGCAGGGTGACCAGCTCAAGACAACGCTGGCAAACCATTTTGACCTCGGTGTCGATAAAACTGTGGATTACCACAGATTTACGTTCATCTCGTTCAAAAACGAATTTCGCCTGCACCGTACCGACATCGTCGGAAAGCGGGTCGCAGAGTCTCTTCAAATCGGCCAGCAGCAGTTCACCTTGAAGGGTGGTGCCACGGTCAGCCAATTTGCGCGGGTCAACGTGAGGTGGAATCGGGTCATTCAACATAGGCGCAGCATTATAGGGATGCACCCACCCATGTCAAAGGAAATTGTGCCCTGTCCGTCACTTGCGTGCCTCCGCTAGAATTCGCACCTGCCTCAGGAGACGCGAATGCTGCCTTTATTACTCGCTTCAAGCTCGACCTATCGCCGGGAATTGCTCGCCCGCCTGCACCTGCCGTTCGTCTGCATCTCGCCGGATATCGATGAAGGCCATCGCCCGGGCGAGTCAGCCATCGAACTGGTCAAGCGCCTCGCCGAACAAAAAGCCCGGGCACTGGCTGACAGCCACCCCGCTCACCTGATTATTGGTTCAGACCAGGTTGCCGTGCTTGGCGAGCAGATTATCGGCAAGCCGCACACGTTCGAGAAAGCCCGCGAACAACTGATGGCCGCCAGTGGCGCCAGCGTGACCTTTCTGACCGGCCTGGCCCTGCTCAATAGCCAGACGGGCGAGTGCCAGGTCGATTGTGTGCCATTCACTGTCCATATGCGCCAACTCGATCAGGCGCGCGTTGAGCGCTATCTGCGCATCGAGCAGCCCTACGACTGCGCGGGCAGCTTCAAGGCTGAAGGCCTTGGCGTGAGCCTGTTCCAGTCCACAGAAGGCCCGGATGCCACCAGCCTGATCGGCTTGCCGCTGATTCGCCTGATCGACATGCTTTTGGATGAAGGCGTGCAGATTCCCTGACCCACAAAAAACCGGCCATCAAGGCCGGTTTTTTCATGCAGCGATTTGTTAACGCAACGAAGGCCCGTGGAAACCCATCCACATCGCCAACTGCTCAGCCACACTGGCACCGAGCTTCTTCGAGAAGCGATCGAACGGCGACTCCTGAACAGTAAAGTCCACCAACTCCTTCTCACCAATCACATCCCGCGCCACCGAGCTGGCATTGCCCAGACCGTCAATCAGACCCAGTGGCAGCGCCTGCTCGCCCGACCAGACCAATCCGGAGAACAGCTCTGGATGATCCTTGTCTTTCAGACGATCACCACGCCCCTGCTTGACGCTATTGATGAACTGCTTGTGCGTGGTATCGAGCACGCTCTGCCAGAACGCCGTTTCTTCAGGCTTCTGCGGCTGGAACGGATCGAGGAACGATTTGTGCTCGCCCGAGGTGTACGTACGACGCTCGACACCCAGTTTCTCCATGGTGCCGACAAAACCGTAACCGGCCGCCGTCACGCCAATCGAACCAACCAGACTCGCCTTATCGGCATAGATCTGATCCGCCGCACTGGCGATGTAATAGGCACCGGACGCCCCCAGATCGGAAATCACCGCGTACAGTTTGATATCCGGATGCAAGCCGCGCAGGCGCTTGATCTCGTCATAGACATAACCCGACTGCACCGGACTGCCGCCCGGGCTATTGATCCGCAGGATCACACCCTTGACCTTCTTGTCCTCGAACGCAGCGCGCAGGCTGCCGACAATGTTGTCAGCGCTGGCCGGCTCCTTGTCGGCGATCACGCCAGTGACATCGATCAACGCGGAGTAGTTATCACTGCGCGTGGCGCTTTTTTCCATGTCCATCAGCGGCGTGAACAGAATCAGCGCCACAAACAGATAAACAAACGTCAGCAGCTTGAAGAAAATCCCCCAACGCCTCGAACGACGCTGTTCCTGCACACCGGCAAGCAAGGTTTTCTCCAATAACTTCCAGCTTTTCTCGTCACCGCCGTCGGCACTTGCCTTGGCCGGTGCTTTCCATTCGTCGGTCATGCCATCCACCCCAGCAAAAACGTATTAAGCCTGCTGCGCCAGCCAGGCGTGCAATTCAGAAAAACGGTCGATCGACAGGCGCGGCTCGAACTGCTGCAGCGATTCGATCGATTGCGCGCCATAACTGACCGCCACCGAATCCATCCCCGCGTTCCGCGCCATCAGCAGATCGAAGGACGAATCGCCGACCATCAGCGCCTGCTCCGCATGCACACCGCAATGCGCAAGGATCTGCTCCAGCATCAGAGGATGCGGCTTGCTGGCAGTTTCATCGGCAGCACGGGTGATATCGAAATAATCTTCCCAGCCATTGGCCTTGAGCACCCGATCCAGCCCGCGGCGATTCTTGCCGGTGGCGACGGCCAGGTGATAACCCTGCTCGCGAAAGGACGCCATCGACTCGACAACGCCTTCGAACAACGGCGAAGGCACGGCTTCCGCGGCGATGTAGTGATCGGCGTAATACTCGCGAAACAAGGTCATTTCGGCGTCGCTGATTTCCGGGTACAAGGTGCGAATCGCTTCGGGCAAACCCAGACCGATGATGCCTTTGACGGCAAAGTCATCGCGCAACTCGAAACCGGAGCGCCCGGACGCCGAATGCATCGCCTCGACAATCCGGTGAATGGAGTCGGCCAACGTGCCGTCCCAATCGAAAATCAGCAGTTTGTAATCAGATGGGCGCACTCAATCGCTCCACGGTCTTGGCCCACATTTCATCGACCGGCGCCTGCAAGGTCAGTTTGCCACCATCGGGCAGCGGCACGGTCAGCATGTAGGCGTGCAGGAACAGGCGCTTGCCGCCCAGATCGCGGATTTCCTTGGTGAAATCCTCGTCGCCATACTTGCTGTCGCCAGCAATGCAATGGCCAGCATGCAAGGTGTGCACGCGAATCTGGTGGGTACGACCGGTAACCGGCTTAGCCTCGACCATAGTGGCGAAATCACCGAAACGGCGCAGCACCTTGAACATGGTCAGGGCTTCTTTGCCTTCTTCGTTGACTTCAACCATGCGCTCGCCGGAACGCAGATTGCTCTTGAGCAATGGCGCGCTGACTTTCTTGATCGAGGTCGCCCAGTTGCCGCGCACCAGCGCCATGTAGCGCTTGTCGACGCCATCGCCACGCAATTGTTCGTGCAAGTGACGCAACATGCTGCGCTTCTTGGCGATCATTAGCAGGCCGGAGGTGTCACGGTCGAGACGGTGAACCAGTTCCAGCTCTTTGGCATCAGGACGCAACTGACGAAAGGCTTCGATCACGCCGAAATTCAGGCCGCTGCCACCGTGAACCGCAATGCCGGCGGGCTTGTTGATCACGATCAGGGCTTTGTCTTCGAAGACAATCGAGGCTTCCAGGCGCTGCAACAGGCCTTGGGCCAATGGCACCGGTTCGTCGCGCTCAGGCACGCGAACGGGCGGCACGCGCACGATATCACCGGCCTGCAGCTTGTATTCGGGCTTGATCCGACCTTTGTTCACGCGTACTTCGCCTTTACGCAAAATGCGGTAAATCAAGGTCTTGGGCACGCCTTTGAGCCGGGCGAGGAGAAAATTGTCGATTCGTTGGCCGGCATACTCCGGCGAGACTTCAAGCAATTGAACGCCTGGAGTCGAAGGGGCAGTAGTTGTCATGCCGCGGATGATAACAATTTTTATGGAATTGAAGCACTTAATCATTGCTGCTATAGTCGCGAACGCCGCCAAAAGCGGCCTGGACAGAGGAACCACGGTCAAAAACCGGCCCTGACCAACGCAATTCACCAGGACGCGAGGCCGTCCTACGGGGCTTTCGCTACGTAACGGTGGAGTTTGCAGTTGTAACAAGCGCAGGTGACATGAGGCCTGAATTACACCGCCGAGCAGAGTTTTTACTCGCCTGGCAGGCACACATTCAAGGCCAGTTCACAAAGTGCAGTCAGCTGCAGATGACCCCGAGCGAATGCTTCGGAAACAACGCCTGAATTAGCCATGATGCGTGACCTCCCCTTTCGGAGCTCACGGTAAATGCCAACCCGCTGCGGATTCTGCGCGCGGCAGCACCCGAATTATCAGGGATACGTGTAGGGTGGAGATGCACAACCGCCGGACTGTGTAGCAATAGGCTTTATCAAGACGCTTCATCTCGTCCACAGCCGCTGGTTGATTCCTCCTCCTGACTGAGTGCTTAAGTAGCCACAGCAAGCAGGACGCGTACGTCGCTATATCGGCCCAATTGGCCGCATATCGCTGGACACGGGAATGGCCAACCACTCCCGACGCACCTGACACCGACCGTGAGAAGTCGTGTGTGCCGAACGCCGTTTCCGGCAGCCCGGAAACCGACGGTACTACATGAAAAGAATGCTGATTAACGCAACTCAACCCGAAGAGTTGCGTGTTGCACTGGTAGATGGCCAACGCCTCTACGACCTGGACATCGAATCCGGTGCACGCGAGCAGAAGAAGGCCAACATTTATAAAGGCCGCATTACTCGCATCGAACCAAGCCTTGAGGCTGCTTTTGTCGATTTCGGCTCCGAGCGCCACGGCTTCCTGCCCCTCAAAGAAATCTCCCGCGAATACTTCAAGAAAGCCCCTGAAGGCCGCGTCAACATCAAGGACGTCCTGAGCGAAGGCCAGGAAGTCATCGTTCAGGTCGAGAAAGAAGAACGTGGCAACAAGGGCGCCGCCCTGACCACCTTCATCAGCCTGGCCGGTCGTTACCTCGTGCTGATGCCGAACAACCCGCGTGCCGGCGGTATCTCCCGTCGCATCGAAGGCGAAGAGCGCAATGAACTGCGTGAAGCGCTGAACGGTCTGGTTGCACCGGCCGACATGGGTCTGATCGTGCGCACTGCAGGCCTTGGCCGCAGCAGCGAAGAAATGCAGTGGGACCTCGATTACCTGCTGCAACTGTGGACTGCCATCAAAGAAGCCTCGCTGGATCGCTCCGCGCCATTCCTGATCTACCAGGAAAGCAACGTGATCATCCGCGCCATCCGCGATTACCTGCGCCAGGACATCGGCGAAGTGCTGATCGACAGCGTTGAAGCCCAGGACGAAGCCCTGACCTTCATCCGCCAGGTGATGCCGCAGTACGCCAGCAAGATCAAGCTGTATGAAGACAGCGTTCCGCTGTTCAACCGTTTCCAGATCGAAAGCCAGATCGAGACCGCTTTCCAGCGCGTCGTTGAACTGCCTTCCGGCGGCTCCATCGTCATCGATCCAACCGAAGCTCTGGTGTCCATCGACATCAACTCGGCGCGCGCCACCAAAGGCAGCGACATCGAAGAGACCGCCCTGCAGACCAACCTTGAAGCTGCCGAAGAAATCGCCCGTCAGTTGCGCTTGCGCGACATCGGCGGCCTGATCGTCATCGACTTCATCGACATGACCCCTGCCAAGAACCAGCGCGCCGTGGAAGAGAAAGTCCGCGAATGCCTGGAAGCCGACCGCGCTCGCGTGCAGATCGGTCGCATCTCGCGCTTCGGCCTGCTGGAAATGTCCCGTCAGCGCCTGCGTCCATCCTTGGGCGAAAGCAGCGGCATCGTCTGCCCGCGTTGCAACGGCACCGGCATCATCCGTGACGTTGAATCGCTGTCGCTGGCGATCCTGCGCCTGATCGAAGAAGAAGCCCTGAAAGACCGCACTGCCGAAGTGCGCGCTCAGGTGCCGATCCCGGTCGCCGCGTTCCTGCTCAACGAAAAACGCAACTCGATCACCAAGATCGAACTGCGCACCCGTGCCCGCATCATCATTCTGCCGAACGACCACCTCGAAACGCCGCACTTCGAAGTCCAGCGTCTGCGTGATGACAGCCCGGAAGCCGCGACCAACCAGTCCAGCTACGAAATCGCTGCTGCCGCTGCCGAAGTCGAAGAAGTCCAGCCAGCCGCTGCGACCCG
Organism: Pseudomonas chlororaphis; assembly: GCF_000783395.1. GTDB lineage: Bacteria > Pseudomonadota > Gammaproteobacteria > Pseudomonadales > Pseudomonadaceae > Aquipseudomonas > Aquipseudomonas chlororaphis_H. The sequence continues at coordinate 275,751 of NZ_JSFK01000016.1, forward strand.
CACCCTGGTTCGCCAGGAAGCTGCAGTCAAGACGGCTCCGGCTCGTGCCAACGCTCCGGTTCCGACCGAAGTTGCCGCACCTGTCGCCGCTGCACCGGCTCCCGTTGCCGCGCCAGAGCCAAGCCTGTTCAAAGGCCTGGTGAAATCGCTGGTCAGCCTGTTCGCCACCAAAGAAGAGCCTGTTGCCCCGGCCGTGGTTGAAAAACCGGCTGCCGAGCGTCCGGCCCGTAACGAAGAGCGTCGCAACGGTCGTCAGCAGAGCCGCAACCGTAACGGTCGCCGCGATGAAGAGCGCAAGCCACGTGAAGAACGTGCACCGCGTGAAGAGCGCGCCCCACGTGAGCCACGCGAAGAGCGTGCACCACGTGAAGCCCGTGAAGTCCGCGAACCTCGTGAAGCCCGTACCGAAGCGCCAGTTGCTCGCGAAGAACGCGCACCACGCGCTCCGCGTGAAGAACGTGCACCACGTGCACCGCGTGAAGATCGCAAGCCACGTGGCGAGCGTGAAGAACGCGTACGCGAACTGCGCGAGCCACTGGACGCCGTTCCAGCCGCTGCAGCTGCCGTAGCCGTCACTGCTGAAGAGCGCCCGGCCCGTCAGCCACGTGAAGAGCGCGCACCGCGTCCGCCGCGTGAAGAGCGTCAGCCACGCGCCGAACAGGCCGCTGCTGCCGTCGCTGAAGAAGAAGTGAACAGCAACGAAGAGCAACTGCCGGAAGACGGTTCGGAGAACGCCGAAGGCGATCGTCCACGTCGTCGTTCGCGCGGTCAGCGTCGTCGCAGCAACCGTCGTGAGCGTCAGCGTGATGCCAACGGCAACGTGATCGAAGGTTCGGAAGAATCCGAAGCCGGCGAAAACGCTGAAGAGCCAAGCACCGCCGATCTGGCTGCTGGCCTGGCTGTCACCGCCGCTGTTGCCAGCAGCGTGATCAGCGCTCCGGCTGAAGCTCAAGCCCACGAGCAAGCTGAACGCGCCACCGCTGCTGTGCAAGAAACTGCGGCAGTGGAAGCGCCGGTTGTTGAAGCGACAACGCCAGTTGAAGTAGTTGCTGCTCCGGAAGTCGAAGTGGCTCCGGTTCAGGAAACCCTGCCTCAGGTTGAGCCAGCGCCAGTTGTGATTGCAGAGCCGGTGGTTGAAACCGTCGCTGAAACCGTGACCGAAACCGTGCGTGAAGTTCGCGAAGAGCAGACCGCTTTCAACTGGGTTGCCGAGCCGGCTGTCGCTGAAACGCCAGCGCCAGTGGTTGAAGCGCCGGTTGTTGAAAAGCCAGTGTTCGAAGCGCCTGCGGTTGAAGAGACCAAAGTTGCCGAGCCAGTGGTCGTGGCTGAACCAGCACCGGTTGTCGAAGCGCCAGTGGTTGCCGAAGCGCCAGCTCCAGTGGTTGAAGCACCGGCTCCAGTCAGCGCCCTGACACCAAGCGGCCGCGCGCCAAACGACCCGCGTGAAGTGCGTCGTCGCAAGCGTGAAGAAGAGCGTCTGCAGAAGGAAGCCGAACTGGCTGCCGCTGCTGCTCCTGTTGCTGAAGTGGTCGAGGCAGCGCCTGCCCCGGTCGCTGAAGAAGCGGTTGTCGAAGCGGTGATTGCTGAAGCACCACGCTCCGTTCAGGACGCGGTCGAGCAACACCAAGAGGCTGAGGAAAAAGAGCACGAGCCTAAACCACTCGTGTAATTTCCAAAGCCGTTAAAAAGCCCCGCCCGGTGAAAACCTGGCGGGGCTTTTTTTATGCCTGAAATTTAAGCCTTAACACGCTCCCACATGGGATCTGAGTAAGGCTCAGGATTGGGGGAATGCCAGAGAATCAGGCACATCGATATCCCACAGCACACCTGGATCATCGATGGCAATCTCCACCACCCTGCCCTGCGTGAACAACAGCCTGGCACCACGATCGCCGCTCAACGCCTGCAACCCCGGACCAAACGAACGCCCAAACCCCACCGGATGGCCAAACTCGCCTTCCTGCACCGGCACGCTCACCCCATCATCAACCATGGCCGCGACCACCCGCTCAATACTCGACGGCAAGATAAACGGCATATCCCCCAGCACAATCAACCAGCCATCGGCATCCGGGCAAGCGGCAACGCCTGCGGCAATGCTGTCACCCATCCCGGTCGATTCAATCGACACCACGTCACAGCCATAAGCCTGCGCCATGCGCATCGCCTGCGGCCGCGCCTCAGTCGTCACCAACACACGTTTATCAAGTTCGGCCGGCAGATTCACCAACACCTGCTCGATCACCGAACGCACCGCACCATCACGTCCGGTGCAGTCCGCCAGCAACTTGTCCTTATCGGCACCCGCCACCTGGCGAAAGCGACTGCCCTCGCCCGCCGCCAGCACAATGACTGCAATGGATCGACTCATGCGCCCTCCAGTGTTTTTTTCTGCTTCAGCTCGACGCCGTTCTTGATTGCGACGATTTCCGCCAACAACGACAAGGCAATTTCCGCTGGCGAATGACTGCCGATATGCAAACCGATCGGGCCATGCAGTCGATTGATCGCCTCTACCGACAAGCCTAGCTGAGCGAGATTCTCCCGACGTTTCTGACTGTTGACCCGCGAGCCGAGTGCGCCGACATAAAAGGCCGGCGAATCCAGCGCCGTGAGCAGTGCCATATCATCCAGACGCGGATCGTGAGTCAACGCGACAATCGCCGTGCGCTCATCCGTCTGAATGCTCAACACCGCGTCATCCGGCATGCCCGGGACGAAGCGACCATGGTGCTCTTCCCAACCGTAGACAAATTCAGTGCGCGGATCGCAGATCAGCACTTCGAAATCCAGCAGTCGCGCCATGTCCGCCACGTAGCGTGACAACTGCCCGGCGCCGATCAGCAGCAAGCGCCAACGCGGACCGTAAATGGCGCGCAGGGTTTTGCCGTCGAATGCCAGCGAGTCGGATTTACTCGCCGACGTCAAAACCACTTCACCGGTTTCGATGTTCAACTCGCGCGCAACGATCTCGTGAGCCTCGCAACGGGCCAGCAATTCGGCAACCCACGCGGGGTCGCCGACCCGTTCTTCGGTCAGACGCAAAGTGCCGCCACAAGGCAATCCGAAGCGCGCCGCCTCTTCACGGGTCACGCCATAAGTGATCAATTGCACTGGCGGCCCATCGGTGGCGATCCTTCCATCGTGCAGACGGGCGATCAAGTCATCCTCGACACAGCCGCCCGACACCGAACCGATCACCACGCCATCCTCGCGCAACGCCAACATGGCGCCGGGAGCCCGGGGCGCCGTGCCCCAGGTCTGCACCACGCTGAACAGCACCACCCGCTGTCCGGCGCGGCGCCATTCGAGGACGCTGCGCAGGACATTGAGGTCGACGCTGTCCATTACGCCTCTGCCTTCTGCCAGCCCTGCAACTGGTAACGCACCGGCAGATTACGAATGCGTTTGCCGGTGGCGGCGAAGATCGCATTGCACAGTGCCGGCGCAATTGGCGGTACGCCCGGTTCGCCGACACCGCCCAACGGCACGTCGCCCGGCGGCGTCACCAGATGCACGGCAACTTCCTTCGGCGCCAGCGACATGCGCGCCACTTCGTACATATGGAAATTGTCCTGCTGGACCTTGCCGTCCTTGAAGCTGATTTCGCCCAGTACCGCGTTGCCCAAGCCCATCACGCAGGCGCCTTCGAACTGCGAACGGATACGTTCAGGGTTGATCTGCGGCCCGCAATCCACGGCGATGTCAGCCTTGTGCACGATCAGCGTACCGTCGTCCTTGACCTCGACTTCGATCACCGCCGCCACGTACGTGACGAAGCTGTAATGCACCGCCAGACCCAGACCACGGCCCTTCGGCAGTTTGCGCCCCCAGCCGGCTGCTTTCGCGGCGGTTTCCAACACGGTGCGCATGCGCCCGGTATCGATCGGATACCGCTCGGGCGATTCGCCGTAGTTCCACTCTTCGCTCAAGGTGCGCGGGTCGATCTGGCGATCCGGGCCGAGCAGTTTGATCTGGTATTTGAGCGGATCTTCGCCGGCCTTGTGTGCCAGCTCATCGACGAAACTCTGGATCGCGAAACCATGGGGAATGTTCGATACCGAGCGATACCAGCCGACTCGCGTGTGCACGGTGGCTTCGGGGTTTTCCAGACGCACATTGGGAATCGCGTAGGCCATGTTGGTGAAGCCCATGCCCAGCTCGAATGCCGCTTCATGGTTCATGCCCGGCGCGAACAATGCGGTGATGCTCGGCGCCACGGTGCGATGCAGCCAACCGGACGGCATACCGTCCTTGCCCACGCCCGCCTTGAGGTACTCAGCAGACACGGTGTGGAAATACGAGTTGTGGATGTCATCTTCACGCGTCCACTGCACCCGTACTGCTTTACCGGGAAACTCTTTGGCGAGAATCGCTGCTTCAACGACGAAGTCCGGTTTCGATTTGCGACCGAAACCACCGCCAAGCAAGGTGACATTGAAGGTGACATTGTCGAACGGCAGCCCAAGACGCTCAGCAATGCGCTCACGGGTGACTTGTGGCGCCTGACTCGGCGCCCACGCTTCGCAAACGCCGTCCTTGTAACGGGCGATGGCGACCATCGGCTCCATCGGCGACTGTGCCAGATGTGGCAAATAGTAAGACGCTTCGAGCGTACTCGCGGCGCCGCTCAGGGCCTTGTCGATATCACCGGTGTTGCGCACCACTTTGCCGGGTTTCAGCGAGGCGGCTTCCAGCTCTTTGCGATAGGCGATCGAGTCGTAGCTGGCGTTCGGGCCGTCATCCCATTCGATCTTCAGCGCCTCTCGGCCCTTGATCGCTGCCCAAGTATTGCTGGCCACCACGGCCACACCGCCCAACGGTTGGAATTCCGAAGGCAACGGGCGGCTTTCGATCTGGATTACTTTGAGCACGCCGGGGACTTTCAACGCAGCGCTGTCATCCACTGATTTGACCTTACCGCCGTACACCGCCGGACGGGCGATAGTTGCGTACAACATGCCATCGAAATGCACATCGGCGCCAAACACCGCACGACCGTTGACGATGTCGGCGCCGTCGATGGCTTTGTTGCCCTCCTTGCCGATGTAGCGAAATTCCGACGGCTGCTTGAGGCGCAGGCTGTCACGCGCCGGCACCGCCAACGCACTGGCGGCAGCGGCGAGTTCGCCGTAACCCAGTTCACGACCGGAGGGTTTATGGATGACTTTATGCAACTGCGCGTGGCATTCGCCGACCGGCACTTTCCACTGCGCAGCGGCAGCTTGCTCGAGCATGGTTCGCGCCGCCGCGCCGCAACGACGCATCGGCTCGTACCAGTGACGCATGCTGCGCGAACCGTCGGTGTCCTGGTTGCCGAAGCGCACCTCATCACCCGGCGCCTGCTGCACTTTGACCTGGGCCCAATCGGCTTCCAGCTCATCGGCAACCACCATGGTCAGGCTGGTGCGCACGCCCTGGCCCATCTCGGAACGATTGCAGACCACGGTGACCGTGCCGTCAGCGGCGATGCTGACGTAGACCTTCGGATCATCGATCCAGCCATTGGGCATGCCGTCGGCGCCGAACTGTTTCGGTTTGTCCTCGGCCAACGCATCCTGCCAACCCCAACTCGCCGCCAGCACCAACGCACCGGTGGCGCCGACGCCCTTGAGGAAACCGCGACGACTAAGGTTGCTCAAGGCGAAATCATTCGGAAGACGACTCATGCCTTGGCCTCCTTCAAGTGAGTGGAGGCCTGACGAATAGCGGTTTTGATTCGGTTGTAGGTGCCGCAGCGGCAAATGTTGCCGACCATAGCCTCTTCGATTTGCTCATCGCTGGGGTTCGGATTGGTCTTGAGCAACGCGGTGGCCGACATGATTTGCCCGCCCTGGCAGAAACCGCATTGGGCGACAGCCGTGTCGAGCCAGGCTTGCTGGACGATCTGGCCAACCGGATCGGCGTGCAGGTTATCGATGGTGCTGACGTTCTGGCCGACCACCGAGCCAATCGGCGTGATGCAACTGCGCGCGGGCAAGCCATCGATATGAATGGTGCACGCGCCGCACAGGCCCATGCCGCAGCCGAATTTGGTGCCGTTGTAACCGGCGACATCACGAATCGCCCACAACAGCGGCATGTCTTCAGTGACATCGAGGGGAAGGTCTTGACCGTTGAGTTTCAGGGTAATCATGGGCACGCCCGCATATTTTTAGTGGTTATGGGGTCGAGCAATCTGCCGCCGGAAAATCAGCGGTGTGGTTCGCGCAGATCGACTCAGGCTAATGCGGCTCTCTTATGCCGACGCGAACGTCTGCACCGGGCCTTTGGTGGAGCAAATGACGGTTATCGTTAGCTCGCTAAGTTAACCCAGCGTTAACAAAAAAGCCCTGCACTTTTTTATCAGTGCAGGGCTTTGGATGGCGCTTTTGAAAGCGTAGCCTCAATAGCGGTTAGGCTCCATCTCCAGCTCGACATCGAAACGTTCGGCAATGTCTTTCTGGATGCGTTGCGCCAGATCGAGCAGTTGCAAACCAGTTGCCGCACCGTAGTTGACCAGCACCAGCGCCTGCAATTTATGCACGCCGGCATCGGCCTCACGGAAACCCTTCCAGCCAGCGCGCTCGATCAACCAGCCAGCAGCCAGTTTCATCTGCCCGTCCGGTTGCGCGTATACCACCACGTCCGGGTGCTGGGTTTTGATTTGCGCGACGACGGCCGCCGACACCAGCGGATTCTTGAAGAAGCTGCCGGCATTGCCGAGTACCGCCGGGTCCGGCAGTTTTTCACTGCGGATGCTGCAGATGGCGCGGCTGACGTCACTTGGCGTCGGCTGCTCGATGCCCTGCTCGGTCAGGCGCTGACGCACCGGGCCGTATTCCAGATGCAGATGGGCGACGCGATCCAGTTTGAAGCGCACGCGCAGAATCAGCCAACGCCCCGGCTGCTGCTTGAACAGGCTGTCGCGATAGGCGAAGTTGCATTCTTCGAGTGTAAAGTCGCGCAGTTCGCCGGTCTGGCGATCCAGCGCGGTGAGCCCGGCAAATACATCCTTGATCTCGACACCGTAGGCACCGATGTTCTGCATTGGCGCAGCGCCGACGGTGCCGGGAATCAGGCTGAGGTTTTCCAGCCCGGAAAAGCCCTGCGCCAGCGTGTACTGCACGAATGGATGCCACGGCTCGCCGGCTTCGGCTTCGATCACCACACGGTCGCCGTCATCGCTGATCACGCGGATGCCACGGGTGGCCATGCGCAGCACCAACGCCGCAATGTCGGCAGTCAGCAGCAAATTGCTGCCACCACCGATCACCAGCAACGGCACGTCGTGCGCGGTGACATACGCCAGCGCTTCACGGACATCGGCATCGCTGTGGGCTTGGGCGAACAGTTGCGCACGTACATCGACGCCGAAACTGTTGAACGGTTTCAGGGAAACCTGCGGTTGCACCTGCAAACTCATAACCGGCCCTTCACTTCGATCAACAATTGGTCACAGGCTGCTTCGATCAGATCCAGCACCTGCTCGAACCCTTGATCGCCGTCGTAATACGGATCCGGCACTTCATCGACCACACCGGCATAACGGCGCAGAAACAGATCCAGCTCGGCTTTGCCGGTAGACGGTTGCAATGCCTTGAGGTTGCGCAGGTTGCTGTTGTCCATCGCCAGAATCAGATCGTAACTGGCGAAATCGGCACGACTGACCTGTTGCGCGCGTTGCGCCGACAGGTCATAGCCACGCACTTTCGCCGCAGCCTGGCTGCGTTTGTCCGGCGGGTTGCCGACGTGCCAGTCGCCGGTGCCGGCGGAGGCCACTTCGACCTGATCCGCCAGCCCTGCTTCACGCAGTTTGTACCGCAACACGCCTTCAGCCGTGGGCGAACGGCAAATGTTGCCCAGGCACACAAACAGAATGCGCATCAGGCCCCCAGCAGGCGACGAACGCGCTCGAGGTCTTCGGCGGTGTCGACACCGGTCGGCGGCGCGATCAGCGCGTCGGCAACGTGAATCCGCACGCCGTGCCAGAGGGCACGCAATTGCTCGAGGGATTCAGTGTTTTCCAGCCAGCACGGGCCCCAGCTCACAAAATCGTGGAGGAAACCGGCGCGGTAGGCATAAATGCCGATGTGACGACGGTACGGCACGCCTTCGGGCAATTGCTCGCGGCTTTTGGCAAAGGCATCACGCGCCCAAGGCAAAGTGGCACGGCTGAAGGTCAGCGCCAGACCGTTGAGGTCGCTGACGACCTTGACCACGTTCGGGTTGAACAGGGTGTCGACGTCCTCGATCGGCTCGGCCAAAGTGGCCATACGCGCCTCGGTGTGAGCAGCCAGGTTGGCGGCGACTTGATCGATCACGCTCGGCGGGATCAGTGGCTCGTCGCCCTGCACATTGACCACGATCGCGTCAGGCTCGAGGCCCAGTTTCGCCGCGACTTCGGCCAGACGGTCGGTGCCGGAATTATGATCTTCACGGGTCAGCACCACTTCGGCGCCAAAGGTCTTGCAGGCCTCGACGATGCGCGCATCGTCAGTGGCAACCACGACACGGGTCGCGCTGCTTTTGCTCGCCTGTTCCCAGACGTGCTGGATCATCGGCTTGCCGGCAATGTCCAGCAGCGGTTTGCCGGGCAGGCGGGTCGAGGCGAAACGCGACGGGATGACAACGGTGAAGGCGGTGGTCATTTATCCAGACGCTCGTCGGTGGTCAGGGTGCGCGCTTCGCTTTCGAGCATGACCGGGATGCCGTCGCGGATCGGGTACGCCAGACCGGCGCCCTTGCTGATCAGTTCGCTCTTGTCGGCGCTGAGCTTGAGCGGGCCTTTGCAGATCGGGCACGCGAGGATATCGAGCAATTTGGTGTCCATGAACATTCCCTGAGTAAAGAGTTAAGGCAAAAGCCGATCGGGCAACAGGCGCATCAGCTGTGTGTCGAACCACGCCACGAAGGCCGGCGACGGCACGGCATCGACCGCCAGATACCACCAGTCGGCAGCAGCGAAGGCACGGCACTTCACCGCGTCCTTTTCGGTCATCACCAATGGCAATGACGGTGTGAAATTCAAGGCCTGCACGCTGTATTCGGCGTGGTCGGCAAACGCATGGGGGACTGCTCGCCAGTCTAGCGCTTCGAGGGTATTGAAGAAACGTTGCGGATTGCCGATCCCGGCGACGGCGTGCACGGCCTGGCCAGCGGGAAAGTGATCAAGGGGTTTACGCTCGCCGCTGCGCAGGTTGATCAGTGCAGTCGGTTGCAGACGGAAAGCGAAACCGTCGTCACGGTCTTCAGTCGCACCATTGAACAGCACACCATCAACACTTTGCAGACGTTCGATCGGTTCGCGCAACGGCCCGGCAGGCAGGCAACGCTTGTTGCCGAGACCGCGAGCGGCGTCGATCAGCACCAGCTCCAGATCTCGCGCCAGACGATAATGCTGCATGCCGTCATCAGACAGGATCAGATCCAGCGGCTCGCTGGCGAGCAAGGCTTTGACGGCGGCGCTGCGATCAGGGTCGATCATCAGCGGCACGCCGGTGCGCTGGACGATCAGCAACGGTTCGTCACCGGCAATGTCAGCGGTTTGCTCTGCCTCAACGCGCCATGGCAGTTGCGGCGGTTTGGCACCGTAGCCACGGCTGACCACACCAACGCGCAAACCACTGCGTCGGCAATGCTCGATCAACCAGAGGATCATCGGCGTCTTGCCAGTACCGCCGACAGTGATATTGCCGACCACGATCAACGGCACCGGCGGCTGATAGATTTCGCCTTCTCCGTCGAGAAAGCGCTGGCGTTTACCCACCACCACGCGGCGATAGAGCATTTCCAGCGGCCGCAGCAGCGTCAGGGCCGGGTGCCCCTGATACCACGCAGCGAGCAAACGATCGGACAGGCTCATCAGGATTTGGGCGCCGCCTCGACCGTGGTCATGCGCAGATGGCTGAAACCGAGCTTGCCGGCCGCGTCCATGGCTGTGATCACTGATTGATGCTGAGTCTTGCCGTCGGCACTGATCGACAACGGCATGTTGGTGTCACCGTTGGACTCTTTCTGCATGGCTTCCATGAGGGTCGCCAGATCGTTCTTCGGCAGAATCTTGTTGTTCACCGAAAACACGCCCTCAGCGCTGATGGCGACATCGATCTGCTTGAGCTGCTGATCCTCGGCCGGCGAGCCGCTGACCGCTTCCGGCAGATCAACGCGCAACTGGGTTTCGCGGGTAAACGTAGTGGTCACGACAAAAAACAGCAGCAAAATGAACACCACGTCGATCAGCGACGCGAGGTTGATGTCGATGGTTTCCCGAGGCTTGCGACGGAATTTCACACCCGGCCCTCGGCCAGATCGACGTCACGGTCGCCCTGCACCACTTCCACCAGTTTGATCGCTTCCTGCTCCATGCCGACCACCAGTTCATCGATGCGGCGTTGCAGGAAGCGGTGGAAGAACACCGCCGGGATACCGACCATCAGGCCTGCTGCAGTGGTGATCAGCGCCTTGGAGATACCACCCGCCAGCACCGAAGCATTGGTGGTCATACCGGAACCGGTGAATGCGCTGAAAATATCGATCATGCCCAGCACCGTACCCAGCAGACCGAGCAGTGGCGACATCGCGGCGATGGTGCCCAGCGCATTGACGTAGCGTTCGAGCTCGTGGATGACGCGGGCGGCGGCTTCTTCAATGCACTCTTTCATGATCTCGCGACCATGCTTGGAGTTGGCCAGACCGGCGGCGAGGATTTCCCCCAGCGGCGAGTTGGCGCGCAATTCCTTGAGTTTTTCTTTATTGAGCTGCTTGTCCTTGATCCACACCCAGACCTGGCCCAGCAGATGCTCGGGGGTGACGCGACTGGCGCGCAGGGTCCACAGGCGTTCGGCGACAATCGCCATGGCCGCGATGGAGCTCAGAATGATCGGCAACATCATCCAGCCGCCGGATTTGACCAATTCCCACACAGTGACAGTCCCCTCGAAAAAGTGCGCCACTTTACCATACCGATTCACGATTAAGACCCGCCGCCCCGACGACCGTGAGGTGGCATCCATGCTGGCACCGATCAACGGGCGAGCGCAGGCGTATCACGCCAGAAACGCCGCTGTTGACGCATCGTCCACGGCGGTTTGAAGCGGCCCAGTTGCAGATGAATGGCGCCTTGCTCGGCGCTGTCGTAAATGCGCAGACCGAGTTTGCGGTAACGCGCCAGCACCGTCGGGTGTGGATGGCCAAACGAGTTGCCGTGGCCTCGGGAGATCAGCACCGACTCGGGCTTCAAGACTTTGAGCAGCGCCATTGACGATGAACTGCGGCTGCCATGATGGGGCGATTGCAGCCAGTGCGTCGGGACGGCCAGTGGACTGTCGAGAAGGACGCGTTCGGCGTGGGTGTCGATATCGCCGGTCAGCAGCAGGCGCTCGCCATTGGCCTCGATCTGCAATACGCAGGAACGCTGATTGCTGTCGTGAGCGTCCGCCCACTGCCAGAGTTGAAAACGCACACCGTCCCACTGCCACTGCCGACCACGTTCGCAGGCTTCGGCGCTCAGTTGCTCAGGCAGTCCCGCCGGGTCGCCGCTGATCACTCGATCGACGGTCAAACCGCGCATGACCGCCAAAGCGCCACCGGCGTGATCGGCGTCGGCATGACTGAGCAGCATCAGATCAAGTTTTGCCACATTGAGTTTGCGCAAAGCGGGCAGCACTACACGCTCACCGAGATCGAACTCACCAAAGCGCGGCCCGGCGTCATACAGCAGCGTGTGATGACGGGTGCGGATCAGAATGGCCAGGCCTTGGCCGACATCGAGTTGCCAGACATCGGCCAGCCCTTCATCCAGACGTTCGCGGGGCGGCACGACCAGCAGCAATAGCAATGGCCAGCCCAGTGCACGCATCGGCACGCCGCGTGGCAACAGCAAGAACACGGCACCGAGGCTGCCGAGCAACCAGACCCAACCCGGCACAGCGGCGGCTGTCCATGCCGGCCACTGCCCGGCGATCACGGCCAAAGCGCGAAACAGCGCATCGATCAAACCGCCGGCCAGCCACAAAAGACCTTCACCGACAAACGGCACCGGCAACATCAGGGTGCCGAGCAAGGCCGGCGGCAACACCACGAGACTGACCCAAGGCACGGCCAACAGGTTCGCCAACGGCCCGCTAAGACTGATCGGCAGATTCAGTGCCAGCAACACCGGACATAGACCGATGGCAATCAACCACTGCGCCCGCGTCCAGGTTTGCCACCAACGCCACGCGCCCAGCCGACCGCCAAAGGTGAAGATCAACACGGCAACAGCGGTAAAGGACAGCCAGAAACCGGGGCGCAGACTGGCCAGGGGATCGAGCAAAAGCACCGCATTGAACGCCAGCAACAACGGCCACCATGCACCAAGATGACGAAAACGCAGGCGCCACAACAGCACCAGACCGACCATCACACAGGCGCGCTGTACCGGCACGTCGAATCCGGCGAGCAGGCCATAACCGAGCGCCGCCGCCAATGCCAGTCCACAGGCCCACGGCAACCAGGGCCAGCGCAGCGGCCACAGGCCAAAGCGGGCCAATCCGCTGACCAGCATGTACATCACCGCCGCCAGCAAGCCAATGTGCTGACCGGAAATCACCAGCAAGTGCACGGTGCCGGTGTCCTGCAAAATCTGCCAGTCCTCGCGACTGAGTCCCGAGCCATCGCCCAGCACCAGCGCCGCCAGTGCCCCGCCCCGTCCCTGTGCGTCTACCTCAAGCAAACGCTGACGAATACTGTCGCGCCAGGCCCAGCGCGCTTCGCTCAGGCGTTGGCCGTCCTTGATCGTGCCGGTGGCGCCGATGCGTTGCGCCAGCAGCCAAGCCTCATAATCGAATGCGTCAGGATTGCGTAAACCCGCCGCACGCTTGAGCTTGACCGCCAGGCGCCAACGCTCGCCGCTGTTGACCGGCGGCCCGGCGTACCATGCCAGCCGCATCCGCGTTGGCAGTTGTACGTGACGCGAACGCGCATCAGCCAGTTCGAAACGCACCACGCCGTCGCTGTTCTGCGGCAAGCCGACGACCCGCCCTTCGAGCCAGCGGGTTTCGCCATCCAGTTCAATGGGCAACCGATCATTCAATGCCCATTGCGCAGCGACGCTGGCCCACGTGAATCCAAACAGCAAAAACGCCAACGGATAGCTGCGAAACGGCAGCAGCATCAAAGCCACAACCGGCAACACCAGCATCAACCAGACCGGCGGTAATGCCGGCATAAAAACCGCGACCAGCAGACCGACTGCGAGCGCCATCATCCCTGTGCGCATAAGCCCGTCCTTGAGAGTCCCACGCTTAGGCATAGCGGGTGTCGGGCACGTCCGTCGTCAACAATTGTCACAAAGTCTGAATGGGCGCTTCGTAGAATCCAGACATACTTGCCGCCTTAACCGACCGAGAAGCCTTATGCCCCGGCGCTTATTCAAACGTTACATGCCCGACCCGACGAGCATCAGGGAACACAAATCCTTACGCTTTCTCGGCAAGTTGCTGCATGACCCGAACCTCTGGCACCTCAATCGTCACTCGGTCGCCCGGGCGATGGCGGTTGGCTTGTTTGCGGCGTTCCTGCCGATTCCGGCGCAGATGCTGGTGGCCGCCGCCCTCGCCGTCATGGTGCGGGGGAACATGCCGATTGCGGTCAGTCTGGTGTGGCTGACCAATCCGATCACCATGCCGGCAGTGTTTTTCTGCACTTATCAGGCCGGGGCGTTTTTGATGGACGTGCCCGCCCGGCACCTGCCGGACGAGTTGACCTGGGAGTGGATCAGCGGCGAGTTGTCGACGTTGTGGCAGCCGTTTCTGCTCGGCTCGGTGGTAGTGGGGTTGGTGCTAGGCGCCCTCGCCTATTGCCTGGTGATGATGTATTGGCGCTGGTGGGTCGCGCGACAATGGGCGCGGCGCAAGAAAAGCCGCATGCGCTGAATGCAAAACGGCCTCCGCAGTGGGAGGCCGTTTTTATTTTGTGCTGTCTGGATTGACGCCTTCGCGAGCAAGCTCGCTCCCACACTGGATCGGTGTTACGACGCAGACACCATGTGGGAGCGAGCCTGCTCGCGAAGAAGTCGACGCGGTTCGGGATCAGGTCCGCATCCCGCGCCCACTCACCAGCAACCGCGCACAACCGAGATACAACACCACCGTCGCCACCAGCATAAAGGTGATCGCGATGCCGATGCGGATATCCGACACACCCAGAATGCCGTAACGGAAGGCGTTGACCATGTGCAGCACCGGGTTGGCCAACGACACGGTCTGCCAGAACGGCGGCAGCAAGGTGATCGAGTAAAACACCCCGCCCAGGTACGTCAGCGGCGTCAGCACAAAGGTAGGGATGATCGAAATATCATCGAAGTTGCGCGCAAACACTGCGTTGATGAAGCCCAGCAGCGAGAAAATCGTCGCCGTCAGTACCACCACGAGGATGGTCACCCCGAGGTGATGCACCTGCAAATGGGTGAAGAACAGCGACAGAATGGTCACGATCACGCCGACCATCAGGCCACGCAACACGCCGCCAATGGTGAAGCCAATCAGGATCGTATGCGGCGATACCGGCGACACCATCAATTCCTCGATCGAACGCTGGAACTTGCTGCCGAAGAAACTCGAGACCACGTTGCCGTAAGAGTTGGTGATCACCGACATCATGATCAGCCCCGGCACGATGTACTCCATGTAAGTGAAGCCACCCATGTCACCGATCTGGCGACCGATCAGATTGCCGAAAATCACGAAGTACAGAACCATAGTGATCGCCGGCGGCAGCAGCGTTTGCGGCCAGATCCGCGTGAAGCGTTTGACCTCGCGGTAAACAATGGTCTGCAGGGCGACGAGGTTGGGACGGAATTCGGAACTCATACCGCCACCTTCGACAGATTTTTCTCGACCAGGGACACGAACAGCTCCTCGAGGCGATTGGTTTTGTTACGCAGGCTCAATACTTCGATGTTCTGCTGCGCCAACTGGGTGAACAACGCCGTGATGCCCATGGATTTGTCGACCTGGACTTCGAGAGTGTGGCTGTCGATCAACCGGGCCGGATAGCCGAGCAATTGCGGCGCGGCGTTCAAGTCGTTTTTCAGGTCGAGCAAGAAGGTTTCTACGTGCAACTGGCCCAGCAATTGTTTCATGCTGGTGTTCTCGACGATGGTGCCGTGGTCGATGATGCCGATGTTGCGACACAACTGCTCAGCCTCCTCCAGATAGTGCGTGGTGAGGATGATGGTGATGCCTTTCTGGTTCAGCTCGGTGAGGAACGTCCACATCGAACGGCGCAGCTCGATATCGACGCCTGCGGTCGGTTCATCAAGGATCAGCAGACGCGGTTCGTGCACCAGTGCGCGGGCAATCATCAAGCGCCGCTTCATGCCGCCGGACAGCGAACGCGACGGCACATCGCGCTTGTCCCACAGGCCCAGTTGGGTGAGGTACTGCTCGGCGCGTTCCTTGGCGACCTTCGCCGGAATGCCGTAGTAACCGGCCTGCGTCACGACGATGTCGAACGTCTTCTCAAACTGGTTGAAGTTGAATTCCTGCGGGACTACGCCGATCGAGCGCTTGAGCTGCGCAGGATTTTTGTCCAGGTCATGACCGAAAATATTCACCGTGCCGCTGGTTTTGTTCACCAGGGTCGAGAGAATGCCGATGGTCGTGGATTTGCCGGCACCGTTGGGGCCGAGCAAGGCGAAAAAGTCACCTTCGGCGACGTCCAGATCGATACCACTCAAGGCCTGGAACCCGTTGCCGTAGGTTTTGGTTAGCTGCCGGATGGACAGAGCGGAACTCATATCTGATTTACGCACCATTGAAGGAAAAAGGAGACGGCGGCGAAGGATCGAACCGCAGCGCAAGTGCGCAATGGTGCTTGCCGCCGCCGTACAAGTACAGTCAAGTGTGTCGATAGTAGGTATTAAGTCAACGCGGTCATAACCGCTTTCTGGTAGGCCGGACGCTGCTTCAGGCGCTCGTACCAGGCTTGCAGATGGGGTTGCGGGGCGCGTTCGATGGGCATCTCGAACCAGGCATAAATGAAACTGCCCAGCGGGATATCGCCCATGCCGATGTCATTGCCGGAAAGATATGGCTGACTGGCCAAGGCATTGTCGGCCATGCTCAGCAGCTCATTGCATTCCTTGATCGCGGCGTTGATCGCGGCCCAGTCCTGCTTGTCCGCCGGCGTGCGCAACACGCCCCAGAACACCGTGCGGAAGGGACCGGCGAAACTCGAAGTGGTCCAGTCCATCCACTTGTCAGCGATGGCACGTGCCTGCGGATCTGCCGAATACCAATGGCTGTCGGGCGCATGTCTGGCCAACAGATAGCGGACGATGGCATTGGATTCCCACAGCACAAAACCGTCGTCCTCGATCACCGGCACCCGACCGTTCGGGTTCATCGCCCGGTACTCGGGTGTGTCGACGACGCCGAATGCGCCACCGGCATCGATCGCCTCGTAGGCCAGGCCAAGCTCTTCAGCAGCCCACAATGGCTTTCTGACATTCGATGAGTTTTTCCGTCCCCAGATCTTCAGCATGACCGCCTCTTTTCAAATGAGTGGGCAGGCAGCATACGCCGGATCAGGTACGGCTCAAATCACTCTGCATATCGCCCAGCAACTGTGGTTGCTGATCAGTGAACAGGTGCGGGTAGCACTTTTGCAGATGCTCGAAGAAGAACGTTTCCGGCACATCGGCGAATTGACCGTGATCGACCAGATACTCCATCAACTGTGCACCGTCGCGGTTGAACGGGTGGAAAACGCTGTCGTTGATACCGTCGAACTCAAGCGGCGCGACATTGAACAACGCGCAGAGCTTCTGGTTGAACGCCGGTGTTGCCTTGATCCAGCGATCATTGAGAAAGAACTCGGTATAGCCGTGCATGGCGAACATATCGCTTTTCAGCAACTCGAGCAGACGCGGGGTCGACAGGTGATTTTTCACATCGGCCAGACCGATGCGCGCCGGGATCCCGCAATGCCGCGCGCAGCCCGCCAGCAGCGTGGCTTTCGGTACGCAATAACTCTCCCCCGTCGCCAGCGCATAGCTGCCGCGCAAGGTCTGCGGATCGCGGCTGAAGGTGTACGGGTTGTAACGCACCGCCTCACGCACGGCGTAATAAAGACTGATCGCCTGCTCGAGCGGATCGCGGCTGGCACCCCGATGTTGTTCGGCGAACTCCACCACCGCCGGGTGGTCACTATCGATGAAGCGGCCGGGACTCAGATACTCGTGCATGACGACAATCTCCTGGGTGAGCCCCGAGTCTAGCGACAGCTTCAGCACAGAGATAACGACGTTTCGGCCAAACTTGGACGCAAAGACGCGGGATCGGCGAACGATTTCCCACACGTGTTGCCCACCGAACCTACGAAAACCATCCGGGGTTTCCCACGATTTCAATCACCTTGGTCTGACCACCCGCTTTTACAGATGCCGTCTAAGCTCTGGAGGGTCGATTTGCCTTGGTTCACGGAGGACTGAATATGCTGTTGTTGTGGATACTGGTTTTGATCGTTGGCGTGGCGTATCTCGCCCACCGGCGCATCGCCCCGCTGCCAGCACTGGGCATCGTTGCCGTCTACCTGCTGGCGATGGGTATTTTCAGTCATGCGCCGGGCTGGTTATTGGCGGTTTTGTGGATCTTGCTGGCGGTGGTCGCCGCACCGTTGCTGCTGCCTGACCTGCGCCGCAAACATTTCACTGCGCCGCTGTTCAGCTGGTTCCAGAAAACCCTGCCGCCCATGTCGCAGACCGAACGCGACGCGATCGACGCCGGCACCGTGTGGTGGGATGGCGAGCTGTTCAGCGGCCGTCCGGACTGGGACAAACTGCTGGCCTATCCCAAGGCGCAATTGAGCGAAGAAGAACAGGCGTTCATCGACGGCCCGACCGAAGAACTTTGCGCGATGGTCACTGACTGGCAGATCGGCCAGTCGATGGACCTGCCGGCCGAAGCCTGGACGCACATCAAGGAACATGGCTTCTTCGCACTGATCATCCCGAAAGAATTCGGTGGCAAAGGCTTCTCTGCTTACGCGCACTCGCAAGTGGCAATGAAACTGGCCACCCGCAGCGGTGACCTCGCCTCCACTGTCATGGTGCCGAACTCACTCGGCCCGGCCGAACTGCTGCTGCATTACGGCACCGACGAACAACGCAATCACTACCTGCCACGCCTGGCCCGGGGCGATGACATTCCGTGCTTTGCCCTCACCGGCCCGCTCGCGGGTTCCGATGCCGGTGCGATGCCCGACACCGGGATCATCTGCAAAGGCGAATGGGAAGGTCAGGAAGTCATCGGCCTGCGCCTGAACTGGGAAAAACGCTACATCACCCTCGGCCCGGTCGCGACCCTCCTCGGCCTGGCTTTCAAGGCCTATGACCCGGAACATCTGCTGGGCGACAAGGAAGACCTCGGCATCAGCCTTGCGCTGATCCCGACCGATACCGCCGGCGTGGAAATCGGTCGTCGTCACCTGCCACTGGGCGCGGCATTCATGAACGGCCCGAACTCCGGCAAGGATGTGTTCATCCCGCTGGACTTCCTTATCGGCGGTCAGGAAATGCTCGGCAAGGGCTGGATGATGCTGATGAACTGCCTGTCGGTAGGCCGTTCGATCTCGTTGCCAGCCGTCGGTACCGGCGCGGCCAAATTCACCAGTCTGGTCACTGGCCAGTACGCGCAGATTCGTGAGCAATTCAACGTGCCGCTGTCGGCGTTCGAAGGTATTCAGGAGGCCATGGCGCGCATCGGCGGCAACGCGTGGATGATGGATGCCGCGCGGATGCTCACTGCCAACGCGGTGGACCTGGGCGAAAAACCTTCGGTGCTGTCGGCGATCCTCAAATACCACCTCACCGAACGCGGCCGCGAGTGCATCAGCCATGCGATGGATGTGCACGGCGGCAAGGCGATCATCATGGGGCCGAACAACTACCTGGGGCGCAGCTGGAACGGTGCGCCGATCTTCATCACCGTGGAGGGCGCGAACATCCTTTCGCGCAACCTGATGATCTTCGGTCAGGGCGCGATTCGCTGCCATCCGTTCGTACTGAAGGAAATGGCTCTGGCCGGTCGTGAGGACAAGGATCAGGCCCTGAAAGAGTTCGATGGCCTGCTGCTCAAACACATCGGTTTCGCCGTGAGCAACGCGGCCAGCACGCTGGTGCTGAACCTCGGTTTCGGTCACTTCGAACACGCGCCGGGCGACAAGATCAGTCAGGGATACTTTCGTGCACTCAATCGTCAGGCGGCGGCATTCGCCATGCTCGCCGACTTCAGCATGATGTTGCTGGGCGGCGAACTGAAGCGTCGTGAACGTCTCTCGGCGCGTCTGGGCGATGTATTGAGCAACCTGTATCTGGCCTCTGCCGCGCTCAAGCGTTATCACGATCTGGACTCGCCGGCTTACATGGAGCCGCTGTTCCGCTGGGCGATGGAAGAAAGCCTCGGCCAATCGGAACGGGCGCTGGATGAATTGCTGCGCAACTTCCCGAACAAAGTGTTCGGTTGTCTGTTGCGAGTCATCGTTTTCCCGTTCGGTCGTCGTCACAAAGGCCCGTCGGACAAACTCGGTGCCGAAGTGGCTGGCGTGATTGGTCGCGCCAAGGGCGATCCGGCGCTGGAAGAACTGCTTGCCGGTTGCTATCGCCCGCAGTCGGCAGACGATGCCGTCGGCGCGCTGCAACACGCCAGCGATTTGCTGAATGCTGCGCAGCCGTTGCACAAAAAACTGCACACCTCGCTGAAAAGCGGTCAGGTCAAACCGGTCGCGGGTGAACACGCCATCGATGCCGCGCTTGAAGCTGGAGTATTGCAACCGGTGGAAGCGCAGAGTCTGCGCGATGCCGAAGCGGCGCGACGCAAGGTGATTGATGTCGATGATTTCGACAAAGAGGAGTTGACGCTGGCAGAGGGCAAAGTCCGCTGATCCTGACAACCATGTCCAAGAGGGCGCAGGAGCTTTATACTCCCGCGCCCGTTTTGCTCTTGAGGACTTATCTCGTGTCCAACGTCGTTGCCGATCATCTTGTTTTGCTCGACCACCTGCGCAGTATCCTGGTCGCCGTAGGTGAGGCCGAACAGGTTCCCGAAGAAAGCCATGCCTTGTTCCTGGAGCGCTTCGATGAACTGCTGGCATCGCTGCCGATCGATCCGATCGAAAGCCAGTACCTGGGCCAGGACATCCTGACTCAAGTGATTACCCGTTACCCGCAGATCGCCCACCTGATCCCGCGCGATCTGCTGTGGTTCTTCGCCGGTGACTGCCTGCACTACCTGTCCGATGAAGAGATCGACATGTATCAGGCCCTCGAAGAACGTCGCTACGAAGCCGAACAGAACGATGAACCGTTCGACTGGAATCAGGAAAAACAGCTGCTGGCGATGTCCGCTCAGGACAGCAAGCACTGATTTTCACGCTGTTATGAACATGCCCGCATGGTGATCCATGCGGGCATTTTTTTGTGTTGGCGTTAGAGCAGACCTTCGCTTTCGGGCAACTCATACGCCATCGCTGTGTTGCTCTCCCCCACTGATTTGCCCGGCTTGCTCAAGGTCGGCTCTTTCTGCAGGCACTCCACCAGATAGTCGATAAACACCCGTAGCTTGGGTGGCAGATAGCGCGTCGGCGAGTGCAGCAACCACAGTCCGCCGTGATAGGACGCAAGGAACATCCAGTCCGGCAACACCTGCACCACCAACTTTTGCTCAAGTGCATAGCGAGCGGTGAAGTACGGCAGGCTGCCGATGCCGATGTGCTGCAACACCGCGCCCAGCCGCACACCGGTGTGATTGGCGGCATAGCGACCGCGCACACCCACCGTTACCGCTTTGCTGCCTTTCTTGAATTTCCAGCGCGCATCGCTCGGGGTTTCGCCCAGATAAATACAACTGTGATTGAGCAAATCATGCGGGTGAGTCGGCGTGCCGTGTTCGGCCAGGTATTGCGGCGTGGCACAGAGCAAGTGGTCGATAGTCAGTAGTTGCCGCCCGACCAGCCCGGCCGGTGGTCGATCAGTGATGCGAATCGCCAGATCGACATGGTCGTCGATCAAATCGACCTGGCGATCCTCAAGCAACAGCTCGACATCGACCTTGGGATAACGCCGCAGAAATTCAGGCATATGCGGATGGATCACGAAGCGACCCACCGCTTTCGGTACGCTGACCCGCACCAGCCCTTCCGCTTCATGGGTGAATTGGCCGCTGATTTCCATCACCGATTTGGCCGCGCTGACCATTTCCTGGCAACGCTTGAAAACCTCTTCGCCACCGTCACTCAAACGCAGCTTGCGGGTGGTGCGTTGCAACAACCGCGTGGCCAAGGCTTTTTCCAGCCGCGAAATACTGCGGCTCACCGCTGAGGGCGATGAACCCAGTTGCCGAGCGGCTTCAGAGAAGCTGCCGGTCTCCACGACCTTGACGAAAATCGCCATTTCACCGAGCAACGGTAGCGGCAGATTGATGCTCACAGCGCACAAGTCCTTTGATGTTTGAACGGATTATCACGTTATTGCACGATTCATATAATAAAAACAGAAACTTTAATAAGGGCATGGAATATGACGCTTCGCCTCTTTTTCCATAGTGATGACCTCAAGGCTAATGTGGAAGTCCTCGACTGCACGCCCCAAGAGCACGAATTCGCCGTGGTATTGCGCGCCACGCTGTTTCATCCGCAAGGCGGTGGTCAGCCTTGCGATACCGGCTGGATCGGCGAAAGCCAGGTACTGCGCGTGGTACAGGAACCAGAGCGGATCATTCATTTTGTTGACCGGCCGGTGGCGCTCGGCATGACCTGTATCCGCATCGACGAACAGCGCCGAAACTTCAATACGCGCATGCATTCAGCCGGCCACTTGATCGGGCATTTCGTTCAGGCCTTGGGCTGGATGCCAATCAAAGCCCACCACTGGCCGGATGAAGGTCGCGTGCAATTCAAACCCGGTGATGCCGCGCAGGAAGTCGACGCCGAGACCGTCCAAACCGGTATCGAGCAGTGGATTGAGCACGATCTGCCCCGCCTGACCTCGCTGCGCGAAGGTGCAAGGGAAATCGGTTTTGGTGAACTGCCCGCCTATGGCTGCGGTGGCACCCATGTACGTAGCCTGAAGGATCTGGGCACAGTCACGATCGCGTCCCTTTCGCAGAAGAAAGGCACGTTGTCCGTCCACTACAGCGTGGATTGAGCATTTCGGACGCTGCCTCACGCAGCGTCCGACGCCGGGGAACCGCATTCGCAGGTTCCGTTGACTATCGATAGATGGACCTAAAAAAATGATGCTAGACGTCGAGCGTCTCGATGAGACGTGCATAAAAAAACTGGCCAACGAAGAAGTCCTCGCCATTCGCGTCAAAGGCTTTTTGCCGGAGCCGCTGGCCATTCAGATTGGCGACAAGATTCTCGCTCCAGGCTTTGAGGGTTACATCAACGCACCGAGTATCGGCCGCATCGGCATGGCTTTTTACGAGGCGGAAAACCAGCCGCTGCTGATTGAGGACTACTTCGAACGCGCCACCAGCAACATCGCCGAACTGCGCAATCGCTGCGCGCCCTACTCTTCACCGATCGACACCTTGCGCTGCATGCTCGACGAGTCCTGGCCGGCTGGCGCGCACCTGGAAAACCTCTACGGTCGCAAAATGTATGTCGGCCTTTCGCGCGTGGTGAAACCCGGCGTGTGCTTCCTCGCCCATCACGACATTTTCGCCAAGGACGCCCCGGACAGTTTCCAGGCCCGCAGCCTGGAAGCGCAGTTCGCCTGCAACGTCTATCTGAACATGCCGACCGAGGGCGGTGCGTTGCAGATGTGGGACGACGACATCAGCCCGGATCAATTCGACGAAATGCGCGGTGACAGTTACGGCATTGAACCCGCGCTGCTCGGCCCGCCTGCCCTCGAAGTGAGACCGCAACCCGGCGATTTCATCATGTTCAATTCGCGTCGCATGCACTCGGTGACCCCGGGCGTGGCAGATCCGCGCTTGAGCCTTTCCTTTTTTGTCGGCTATCGCGGCAATGCTTCACCCCTGACCTACTGGAGCTGAGATGTATTCGAATTATCTGGGCGAGTTTCTCGCGCTGGCTACTATCCACTTTCTGGCCGTGGTTGCTCCCGGCCCGGACTTTGCGGTCACTATTCGCCAAAGCGTTCGATTCGGCCGGCTGGTGGGAATCTGCACGGCGCTGGGTATCGGCGCGGGGATTTCCGTCCACGTGCTCTACACACTGCTGGGGGTCGGGGCATTGATGCACACCACCCCGTGGTTGCTGACCGTGGCCAAAGTGATCGGCGGCGCCTACATCCTGTATCTGGGTGTCAGCCTGCTGCGCAGTAAACCCAAATCGGCCATTGAAGGTGAGAAAACCAGCGAGGAACCGGTAGTTGAACAAACCTTGTTCAAAGCGTTCAGCACCGGTTTTCTGACCAACGCGACCAACCCCAAGGCCACGCTGTTTTTCCTGGCCATTTTCACCACGATCATCAGCGCCGAAACACCTCTGCAAATCCAGGCGTTCTATGGTTTGTGGATGTGTTTTGTAAACGCGCTTTGGTTCGTGATCGTTGCGCTGTTTTTCTCAAGCAACAAAGTACGCCTGCTGTTCATGCGCATGGGCCATTGGTTTGAGCGCACCATGGGTGTGGTGCTGATCCTGTTTGCCGGTCGCTTGATGCTGTCCTGGTAAGCACTCGCAAAACGCAAAAAAGGCCCGCCGAATCACCTCGGCGGACCTTTTCTTTTATGCCTGATGACACGACCACAAATCGCGCATACAAAAACGCCGCTCTATTGAGCGGCGTTTTTGTGAATATGGAGCGGGAAACGAGACTCGAACTCGCGACCCCGACCTTGGCAAGGTCGTGCTCTACCAACTGAGCTATTCCCGCAATGGCGTCCCCTAGGGGACT
>NZ_JSFK01000016.1:299679-311733 GCF_000783395.1 Pseudomonas chlororaphis
GCCACTAGACGAAGGGGACACGCTACCCGGAACACATGGTGTGTGTTTCGGTGTCCAGATCCTTGTCCGAAGACTTGGTTCTGGTTTCACTCAGCACCGCCCGAAAGCGCTACTGTTTAAAATTGGAGCGGGAAACGAGACTCGAACTCGCGACCCCGACCTTGGCAAGGTCGTGCTCTACCAACTGAGCTATTCCCGCATTGGCGTCCCCTAGGGGACTCGAACCCCTGTTACCGCCGTGAAAGGGCGGTGTCCTAGGCCACTAGACGAAGGGGACACACTACAACATTCACTCCCTGCCGCGCTTCGCTGTGTGCTTTACGCTGCAAGTGGCGCGCATTCTATGGATGGATTGAGAGGTCGTCAACCCCTTGATATAAATTTATTTAAATCAATGACTTCGACCTGCTTTACGGCGGCAACCGGGCTTTTCCGTCGCCCGACGATTGACGCCTATATTCCGCCACTCGCCAAGACGCTATAGTCCACCCACAGTGATGGCAATCTGCACATGCAGCGCCAGCATTCATATAAGCAGCGTGCGGCCGATACAGATTGAACCTGCCGATCCAGCTCGTCGAGCGGCGCTAGGCGGCTAAATGCCCAGCCACTACACTCGCATGCGAACCCTATAAAGAGGTCTTACCGGTGACACCACTCATGATCACCCTGCTAGTCATAGCCGGGATCGCAATTTTGATCGCCATTGGCTACATGAACCATGTGGTGGAAAACAACAAACTGGAGAAGGCCCGCACCAAGGTCGAACTGAACGACCGCCTGCGCCGCTGCGGCGAACTGACCGAGACCTTCCCGGGCCAGTTCATGACCCCGGCCCTCAAGCTGCTGCTGACCCGCCTGGAGCTGAATGTCTGCCAGCGCCTGCTGAACCTGGAAAAAACCAGCGCAACCACCAAAGCGCGCATCACCGAACTGAGCGCACTGGTCGCCCAAGGCGAATCGATCCCGGTCAATAACCCTCCGGCGCCGATCCTGACCGAAGCCAAAGCCAAAGACGTGCGCTTCCTGCTCGAAGCCCTCCACGGCCAGATCACCCGCGCCGCCCACGACGGCTTCCTGCCGCCGAACGAAGCCAAACACTGGATTCGCGAGGTCCGCCACATTCTGGTGCTGCTGCACATCGAATTCTTCAACAACCTCGGCCAACAGTCCCTGCAACAAAACCAGCCCGGCCAGGCCCGCCTCGCCTTCGAACGCGGCGTGCAATACCTGCGCAAACAGCAGGACCCACAGGTGTATGCAGAACAACTGCAATACCTGGAAAAGCTGCTGGCCCGCGCCAACGCCCAGGTCATGGACAAGATTGCACCGGTTGAAGGTGAAGAGAACCAACTGACTGCCGGCCTCAAAGATGCAGAGGCAGATGCCGACTGGAAGAAGAAAGTGATTTACGACTGATTGCAGATGTCGAAAAAGAAGCCACCGAGAGGTGGCTTTTTTGTGGGTCAGAGGAAGTGAACCTGATAGACACCCGATGAATGTGAGGCCGCTTTCGCGAGCAGGCTCGCTCCCACAGTTTTGAATGAGTGCATTCAGATAGATATTGGCCGGCTGTCAGGTCGCCATCGCTGGCAAGCCAGCTCCCACAGGGTTTAAGTACATCCAGCAGAGATGAGTTGGCTGCAAGACCGCGATCGCGAGCAGGCTCACTCCTACAGAAAAGCAAAAGCAACGCCCACCTCACAACCGCATCTGCTTCTCACCACTCAACAGGATGAGCGTTAGCTCGGCTGCAGCTCTTGATCTTGATCTGAAAGCCCGTCGGCAGGCTGAGTGGAGGGATTGATCCGGGGGTGGGAGCGCAGCGACCGTTCGACGAAGTCGAACACATCGAGAGGAGGTGCAGCGAAGCAAACCGTAGGCGATGCCCCCGGATCAATCCCGGAGCGAAGGAACCCCGAGCCCCAGCGAGCGGGCCGAACGTCAGGGCAAAGACCTTTGGTTACTTTGGGGCGTTTGCCAAAGTGACCCGCTGTAAGAGCGGAACCGCCAGCGGCAGCACCCGAAGCAACGGATATACCCCAAACCAACCACAGCATGGTCGGCCCACAGGCCGCCAAGGCTCAATCAAAGCCGAAAATGCCCAACCATCCCACGCAACTCACTCCCCAACTGCGCCAGCTCAACACTCGAAGCCGCATTCCCGCGCATCGCGATCGACGACTGATCCGCACTCGCACGAATACTCGTCACACTGCGATTGATCTCCTCCGCCACCGAACTCTGCTCCTCGGCCGCCGCCGCAATCTGCTGATTCATCTGCTGAATCAACGACACCGCCACCGCAATACTCCCCAGCGCACTCTCGGTCTGCAACGCATCACTGACCGCCAGCTTCACCAACTCCCCGCTGCTCTGAATCTGCTGGACCGACGAATGCGCCGCCGAACGCAACGCGCTGACCAGCCGTTCAATTTCCTCAGTCGATTGCTGCGTGCGCCGAGCCAGCGCGCGCACCTCATCGGCTACCACCGCAAAGCCCCTGCCCTGCTCCCCGGCCCGCGCCGCCTCGATGGCGGCATTCAACGCCAAGAGATTGGTCTGCTCGGCGACACTCTTGATCACCCCCAACACCGTGCCGATATTCTGGATTTCCGCACTGAGGCTTTCGATGCTGGAACTGGCCGATGTCGCCGAGTCGGCCAATTGTTCGATCCGTGCCATGCTCTGGCGCACCACCTGCTGACCACTCTCGACCTTGTCATCCGCCGTCTGCGCGGCCAGCGCCGCTTCTTCGGCGTTGCGCGCAACGTCATGCACGGTGGCGGTCATCTGGTTCATCGCCGTGGCGACCTGCTCGGTTTCCTCCTTTTGGCTGCTGACCTCGAGGTTGGTCTGTTCAGTGACCGTCGACAGCGATTGCGCCGAACTGGCCAACTGCTCGATCCCCGCCTGCAACCCGCTGACAATCACACTCAGCCCAGCTCCCATCTGCTGCATCGCCAACATCAACTGGCCGATCTCGTCCCGCCGGGTCACCTCCACGGTCGCACTCAAGTCGCCGGCGGCAATCTGCTGGGCGACCTGAATCACGCTGCGCAATGGCGCGACGATGAGTCGAGTGATCAGCCATGCAGCCAGCAATCCGACCAACAGCGCCAGCGCCGATGAACCAATGATCAGTAGCGAGTTTTTCTTCAGTTCCGCCTGCATCGCGCCGTCTTCAGCGACATAAGCCTGATTCACCCGCTCGACGACTTGGTCGGCACGCTGGTGCAATTGCTCGTAGACGGTTTTTTCCTGCGCGAGCAATCCGGTGTACTCGGCCAGTTTGTCGTTGAAACCGGCGATATGCCCGGACACTTCATTGAGCACGGTCAGGTAACCCTCGTCCTTGACCGTGGTTTTCAGTGCTTCGGCCTGCGTCTGGGCCTGTGCGGCCTGTTCGATATTGCCTTTGCCGGCACCGTCGGCATCGCCCTTGCGGCTTTGATCGAGGCGAATCCGCGCTTCGTTCATCGCTTGCAGCATCAACCGCGAGACCTGACTGACCTGGCTGGCCTGCTCAATGAACTGGGCACCATCCTTGCCCTCGGTGTCCTTCAAGGTATACGCGCCGTCATCGGCAAGCCCGGCCTGTAATACGTCAAGGTTGTTGGCCACACTGGACACCGACCAACTGGCCATTTCCAGTGCCAGATCTTTGGCCTGCGTCAACGATACAAACTCGTCGAACGCCTTGCGATAAGCGCCGAGCGACAGCTGCACATCATTCATGACCGGCACATTCGCCGCCGACTGCGCCTTGAGCTGATCAGCCAGAGCAACCAGTTCGTCGACGCCCTTACGCAAGGCATCGGCGGTTTTCGGATCGCCGCGCAAGGCATATTCCTGCTCGAGCAGGCGCACTTTGAGCAAGCCACTGTTGAGCGAGGACATCTGTTTCAGCCCGTCGAAACGCTGACTGATGGTTTGCAGGGACCAGACGCCAATGGCCGCCACCAGCGCGGTCAGCAGCAAAACCAGCACAAACCCGATACCCAGTTTTTTTGCCATACCGAGGTTGGCAAAACGTCCTTGCATGGCCGAAATCATTGCGCGTAGTCCCCTGCCATTGTCAGT
This sequence comes from Pseudomonas chlororaphis, assembly GCF_000783395.1. Classification (GTDB taxonomy): domain Bacteria; phylum Pseudomonadota; class Gammaproteobacteria; order Pseudomonadales; family Pseudomonadaceae; genus Aquipseudomonas; species Aquipseudomonas chlororaphis_H. The sequence continues at coordinate 303,763 of NZ_JSFK01000016.1, forward strand.
AGAGCGAAGAGTCGCAACGGCCATCCACCGGCACAAGTCTCTGGCGTCGGAATAATGGCAAAAAGCTACGCCTGCGTCGTTTTCAGAACGCTTGAGGTCGATCCGAACCGGTGTGGCGGAAAAACTGCCGAGCGCGCGGATCGCAGGCGTATGCCACGTTGATGCGCAGCCAGTCGCCCGATTCACCGCTGGGACTGAACGCATCAGGCGCTGACAGCAGCACGCCACAGCGTTGAGCCTGCCGACGTACCCGCGCCTGATCGCTTATGCGCGAGCGCGCCCAGATGAACAACCCGCCAGCAGGCTTGCCGAAAACCTCCCAATCGGCGTCCTCCAGCGCCTGCAGCGCGGCCGCGCGATCGGCATTCAGCCTTTGGCGCTGACGTTGCACCAGTTTGCGGTAAGCGCCACTGACCATCAGGCTGGCCAACACTGCCTCGGAAAACCGAGACACCCCCAAACCACTGATCATCTTCACCTGGGCCAGCCGCCTGACAGTTTCGCTGTCGGCGAAAACGAACCCGACTCGCAGCGAGCTGCTCAATGTCTTGGAGAAACTGCCGACGTAGATGACCCGCCCCTCATCATCGAGCGCCGCCAGTCGCGTACCGTTTCCGGTATGCAAGTCCGCATAGACGTCGTCTTCGATCACGCGCAGATCGTAGGCCTTGCTCAGTTGCAGGATGCGTTGCGCCACGCTCGGCGACAGACAACTGCCGGTAGGATTGTGATGATGACTGTTGATGAACAACGCACAGGGCCGAAACTGTTGCAGCAAAGCCTCCAGCGCTTGGATGTCCGGACCGTTCGGGGTGCGACGCACCTCGAGCATGCGCACGCCATGCAGGCGCAGGAGATCGAACAGCGGCGCATACCCGGGTGTTTCGACCACCACGCAGTCTCCGGCCTTGAACAAGGTGCGCACGATCAGATCCAGCGCATGACTGGCGCCGCAGGTACTCAGCAACTGCGAGCTGCGGCCATCGATATTGAGCAACCTCAGGCGCTTGACGATCTGCTCGCGCAACGCTGGAAGCCCCAAGGGCGTGCTGTAGTTGAACAGGCTGGCCATGTCGGTGCGCGCCACCTCGCGCAGGGCATAACTGAGGTCGTCAGGTTCACGCCAGCTTTGCGGCAACCCACCGCCGCCCAGCTTCAAACCGCCGACTGCCTCACACACGGCATCGCACCAGGCATACCGGCCTTCGAAGGCCGCCAATTCCTCATCTGCACCCCGTGTCGACGGCGCGGCGGCGACGATGAAACCGGTGCCTTGGCATGAGTTCAGAACACCCTGCGATACCAACCGCTCACACGCCTCGACGACACACGACTGGCTGAGCAGATTGCCCCGGGCGATTTGCCGCACGGAGGGCAAACGGGTGGCCGGCGGTACGCCGCTTTGCAGGATCCACTCCGTCAGTCCGTCAACAATCTGCTGCACGACCGGCACCATTGCCTGTCGATCAATTCTCAATTCCATGAGCAAGCAAACTCCTGTCCGTTTTGCTGGCGGCAGTAAATCACAGCCGCGCCGGACAGGCTGTGCGACAACGCCGCCAAAAGCGACTGTTCTAACTGTTTGATACACATTGTTTAAGGGGCTTCACGGAACTGACCGTGATCCATAAAAAAGCCCGCAACGAATGCGGGCTGTTTTTCTTGCGCGTTTTTCAGAACGCGGTGACGCCGCCATCCACTGCCAGCGAGTGGCCGGTGGTGAATGCCGCACCGTCGCTGCACAGGTACAACACGGCGCTGGCGATCTCCTCCACTTTGCCGATGCGCCCGACCGGGTGCATGGCATTGGCGAACTCGCCCTTCTTCGGATCGGCCTCATAAGCGCGACGGAACATGTCGGTGTCGATCACCGCCGGGCACACTGCGTTGACGCGGATTTTCTTCTTGGCGTATTCGATGGCCGCCGATTTGGTCAGACCGATCACCGCATGCTTCGACGCTGCGTAGATGCTCATCTTCGGCGCCGCGCCCAGTCCCGCGACCGAGGCGGTGTTGACGATCGCCCCGCCGCCCTGCGCCAGCAACAGCGGCAGTTGGTACTTCATGCACAGCCAGACACCTTTGACGTTGACGCCCATGATTGCGTCGAACTCATCCATCGAGCCGTCGGCCAGTTTGCCTTTTTCGATTTCGATGCCGGCATTGTTGAAGGCGTAGTCGAGACGGCCGTAGGTGTTGATGACCTCGTCCATCAGATTCTTCACTTCGCTTTCGACGGTAACGTTGCAGCGCACGAAGGTCGCTTCGCCGCCGGCTGTACGAATCAGCGCCACCGTGCCCTCGCCCCCCGCCGCGTCCAGATCGGCGACCACCACTTTCAGGCCTTCGGCGGCGAACGCCTGCGCGGTCGCACGGCCAATGCCGTTGGCCGCGCCAGTGACTACGGCAACTTCACCGGAAAACGTCATGCTCATTGTTGTGTCCTCGGAGGGATAGATGCAGGGGATTTGCAGCATAGCCATTGAGGTATGAGGAGCGTCAGCACTATCCAATGGCTGTTTATGCGCCCATGCGTCGCAGTGATAAAACCATCCCGGCGATCATCACTGCACTGGATCGGCGTGCATTCGCCGCATCAGCCAACCTTGCGCCAATGCCGGCGAAGGTCTATCAACAAGGCTTCATTCCGTTCGAGTGCCTGTCATGACCAACCAGACCAATCGCCAGTTCCTGCTCGCCCAACGCCCGGTGGGAGCGGCCAACCGCGAGACCTTCACCTACCAGGAAGTGCCGGTCGGCGAACCGGTGGCGGGCCAGATTCTGGTCAAGAACGAATACCTGTCTCTCGACCCGGCCATGCGTGGCTGGATGAACGAAGGCAAGTCCTACATCCCGCCGGTGGGTATCGGCGAAGTCATGCGTGCACTGGGCGTGGGAAAAGTCATCGCCTCGAACAATCCCGGATTTGCCGTCGGCGACTACGTCAACGGTGCCATTGGCGTGCAGGATTATTTCCTCGGTGAGCCAAGAGGCTTCTACAAAGTCGATCCGAAACTGGCACCGCTGCCGGTTTATCTGTCGGCACTGGGCATGACCGGCATGACCGCTTACTTTGCTCTGCTGGATGTCGGTGCACCCAAGGCTGGCGACACCGTGGTGTTGTCCGGCGCAGCGGGTGCGGTCGGCAGCATTGCCGGGCAGATCGCCAAGATCAAAGGCTGCCGGGTGGTCGGCATTGCCGGCGGTGCTGACAAATGCAAATTTCTTATCGATGAGCTGGGTTTTGACGGCGCCATCGATTACAAATCCGAAGATGTCGTGGCCGGGCTTAAACGCGAATGCCCGAAAGGTGTGGACGTGTACTTCGACAACGTCGGTGGCGACATCCTCGATGCGGTGTTGAGCCGCTTGAACATGAAGGCGCGTGTAGTGATCTGCGGTGCGATCAGCCAGTACAACAACAAGGAAGCGGTCAAAGGCCCGGCCAACTATCTGTCGCTGCTGGTCAATCGCGCGCGGATGGAAGGTTTTGTGGTGATGGATTACGCGGCGCAATACGCCAGCGCGGCGCAGGAAATGGCCGGATGGATGGCCAAGGGGCAGCTCAAAAGCAAGGAAGATATCGTCGAAGGCCTGGAGACCTTCCCGGAGACGCTGATGAAATTGTTCAGCGGTGAGAACTTCGGCAAGTTGGTGCTGAAGGTTTAAGGCCACCACAAAACCAATGTGGGAGCGGGCCTGCTCGCGAAGAGGAAGTGTCAGTCAACATCTGCATCGACTGATTCACCGCATTCGCGAGCAGGCTCGCTCCCACATTTGGATCTTCAGTGTGGCTTAGGCGATTTCGGCGACAACCGACGCCAGCGCTTGTGCCGGATCAGCCGCCTGGCTGATCGGACGGCCGATCACCAGATAATCGGAACCGGCATCCAGCGCCTGACGCGGAGTCAGAATGCGGCGCTGATCGTCCTGCGCGCTGCCCGCCGGACGAATCCCCGGGGTCACCAGTTGCAGCGACGGATGTGCGGTTTTCAGGGCCGTGGCTTCCAGCGCCGAGCACACCAGACCGTCCATGCCTGCCTTTTCGGCCAGTGCAGCCAGTCGCAGCACTTGTTCCTGCGGTTCGATATCCAGACCGATACCGGCGAGGTCTTCACGCTCCATGCTGGTCAGCACGGTCACGCCGATCAGCAACGGCTGCGGGCCGCTGCGCTTGTCCAGCTCTTCACGGCAAGCGGCCATCATGCGCATGCCACCGGAGCAATGCACGTTGACCATCCACACGCCCATCTCGGCGGCGGCTTTCACGGCCATCGCGGTGGTGTTGGGAATGTCATGGAATTTCAGGTCGAGGAATACTTCAAAACCCTTGTCACGCAGGGTACCGACAATTTCGGCGGCGCAACTGGTGAACAGTTCCTTGCCCACTTTGACCCGGCACAGTTTCGGGTCCAACTGGTCGGCCAGCTTCAGTGCGGCGTCACGGGTAGGGAAATCCAGGGCGACGATGATAGGAGTCTGGCAGGCGGACATGAATGGGCTCTCAGGCAGGTCGAAATCGGCGCGCATTGTAGCGGAACCGGCGGCGGCGCGGCACCCGATGATCGGTAAATCGTCGCGCCGGCCGTGATCAGCATAGCGCTCGCTGCTATTGTGTCGACTCCGATACACAGCCGACACGCCAGCAACAAGCGCCCGCGCTAGCCTCGCCAGCCGCAACACGCCCTTACATCAGCACTTCCCGCCTCACGGCCGGACGCCTATGCTGAAACCACCACCTCGCAGCCCATCTTTTGTGGTTGGCGGCCTACTGGCAGATGAACAGCCTCATGCACAACACCCAAATGACCGCGACGGATGAGCCTAAAGACGACAAGCGCTGGAGCATTCGTGCGCTGATCGTCGACGATGATGTGCCGATCCGCGAGCTGATGATTGACTACCTCGCGCGTTTCAATATCCACGCCAGCGGCGTCACCGACGGTGCGGCAATGCGTCAGGCGCTGCTGGCCGAGCATTTCGACGTTGTCGTGCTGGATCTGATGCTGCCCGGCGAAGACGGCTTGTCGCTATGTCGCTGGCTGCGCGCCGAATCGGACATACCGATCCTGATGCTCACCGCCCGCTGCGAACCGACCGACCGCATCATCGGCCTGGAACTGGGCGCTGATGACTACATGGCCAAACCGTTCGAACCGCGCGAACTGGTCGCGCGCATTCAGACCATCCTGCGCCGGGTGCGTGATGACCGTACCGAACAACGGGCCAACATTCGTTTCGACAACTGGCGCCTGAACAGCGTCCTGCGTCAGTTGATCGCTGACGATGGCTTGGTGGTGCCGCTGTCCAACGCCGAGTTCCGCCTGCTGTGGGTGTTTATCGAACGCCCGCGCCGGGTGCTCAGCCGCGAACAGTTGCTCGACGCGGCCCGGGGTCGCTCAATCGAAGCGTTCGACCGCAGCATCGATCTGCTGGTGTCGCGTCTGCGGCAAAAACTCGGCGACGATCCGAAAGCCCCACAGCTGATCAAAACCGTGCGCGGTGAAGGTTACCTGTTCGACGCGCGAGACATCGGCTGATGCGGGCGCGCTTCGACACGCTGTTCGGGCGCCTGTTTGGCGTGCTGTTCGTGGCGATCGTCCTGGCGCACCTGCTGGCGTTCACCTGGTTCCGTCTCTACGGCCCGCCCCCGCCTCCGCCGCCTCCGGAGTTCTCCCAAGGCGCCAACGGCCAAGCAATGGCGCAAGACCCTCGCTACCCGCCACGGCCACCGCGTCCGTGGTTCGGTGGGCCGGTTGTGCCGCTGACCTTCCAGTTCATCACGCTGATGATCGCGGCGTGGTACGGCGCGAAACTGCTCAGTCGCCCGATCCAGCGCCTGAGCGACGCCGCCGAACGCCTCAGCGAAGACCTCGACAGTCCGCCGCTCGACGAGTCCGGCCCGCGCGAAGCACGGCAAGCCGCGCACACCTTCAACCTGATGCAACGGCGCATTCGCGAACAGGTGCAGCAGCGCGCGCGGATGCTTGGTGCGGTGTCCCACGACCTGCGCACACCGTTGTCACGCCTGAAACTGCGCCTGGAAAACATCAGCGATGAAAAGCTGCAAGGCCAGATGCGTCAGGATCTGGACGACATGATCGGCATGCTCGACGCCACCCTCACCTACCTGCACGAACAGCGCACCAGTGAAGCGTTGCAGTTGATGGATGTGCAGGCGCTGGTCGAATCGCTGTGCGAAAACGCTCAGGACCAGGGCGCCGACGTGCAGGTCAGCGGCCATTGCGCACCGCTGCCGGTACAACCGATGGCGTTGCGTTCGTGCATCAACAACCTCATGGACAATGCCCTGCGTTATGCCGGGCAGGCACGGATTGAACTGCAGGATCAGCGCGAACAACTGCTGATTCGCGTGATCGACCACGGCCCGGGAATTGCCGAAGACAAGCGTGAAGCGGTGTTCGAACCGTTCTATCGACTGGAAGGCTCGCGCAATCGCAACTCCGGCGGTGTGGGGCTGGGGATGACCATTGCCCGCGAAGCGGCGCTGCGTCTGGGTGGCCAACTCAACCTCGAAGAAACCCCCGGCGGTGGCCTCACTGCCATCATTCGCCTGCCGCGCCCCTGAGAACATCACCGCCCCCCTGTGGGAGCAAGCCTGCTCGCGAAGACGTCAGCTGATCCACATCTCTTGTGAATGTACCGGCCTCTTCGCGAGCAGGCTCGCTCCCACAGGGATTCAACGTTGCTCATTGCATCGTGTGTACCCACCGGTACAAATCCCACATACCCCCGACAACTTGCGCCCTGACGCTGCATAAGCCGGTACACCCACCGGTTTGCCATTCCAGGGAGTGAGTCCGATGATCGGTAGCGTCAGCAACTACACCAGCTATACCAGCAGCACCACCACGCAAAACGCCCGCAGCCAGCAACTGCAAAAAGAACTGTTTGCCAAACTCGACAGCAACGGCGACGGCGCGGTCGACCAGGACGAACTGAAAAGCGCCCTGTCGCAGAAATCCGACGACGGCCTGCTGGTCAACCTGAGCAAGCAATTCGGCGACTTGGACAGCGACGACAGCGGCAGCCTCAGCGCCGAAGAAATGACCGCCATGGCGCCCCCACCGCCACCGCCACACGATCAAGCACCGGACACCGACCTCGCCGACGCCCTGATCAGCGCCCTCGACACCGATGGCGACGGTGCTATTAGCGGCGACGAACTGAGCAGCGGTCTGACCAGCGCCGGCAGCAGCGCCGACAGCAACGAAATCTTCTCCGCCCTCGACAAGAACAAGGACGGCACCGTCAGCCAGGACGAACTCACCGCCAGCCTGACCCCACCGCCACCTCCGCCACCACAAATAAACAGCGACGAACTGTTCAGCCAACTCGACGCCGATGGCGACGGCAGCGTGACCGCGACCGAACTCAGCAGCGCACTGCAAACCAGCGAAAGCGCGACTTCAACCACCAGCACTGACACCAGTGCCGCGCTGCTCAAGGTTCTCGATAGCGACAGCAGCGGCGGTGTCAGCAGCAACGAGCTGAAAGCGGCTTTACAGGCAGGGCGAGAACGGCCGGATGAAGAACAGACCGCTTCGACCCAGAGCACCACTGAAGCCCTGAACCGCATGATTGCCAATTTGAGCAAGCAGTACTCGCTGGAGAAAACGGCGTCGGTGGGCAAGTATTTGAATGTGGCGACTTGAGTCGACGACATTATTTGCCACGGACAATCAAAAGCCCCTCACCCTAGCCCTCTCCCCGAGGGAGAGGGAACTGATCGAGGTGTTTGGGAGAGCTGCACCGACGTGAAATACCGAGTTGAACGCACATTTTGAAAAGCCCACCATCGGCTCCCTCTCCCTCGGGAGAGGGCTGGGGTGAGGGGCAGCAACAACGCAAATTAAAAGCCGAACTCCCTGCTCCTCACCACTCAATAGGCCGAGTGTCAGCTCGCCTGCTCTTGATCTTGATCCACCAGCGACGTCGGAAGGCTGAGTG
>NZ_JSFK01000017.1 GCF_000783395.1 Pseudomonas chlororaphis
GTTCCGGGGTGGGCGGTGCCGGTGGCGTCGGGCTGGTCAGCTCGACGGTCATTTCCGGAATCTGCGGTGGCGTTGGCAATGGCTCTGTTTTGGATTGCTGGAGAAACCACCAGGCGCCGCCATGTATCAGCGCCGACACAGCCACCAGCAACACCATTTGCTGTTTATTCAGACCGCCGGGTTGCGAGGTATTGGCTTTGAATGCCGGCCTGCCCGGTGGCGGCGGGACTGGCGCTTCCCGCAACGGCCCCGGCAGGGTTCTGTGCTTTACCGCATCGTTCATTAAAGCTCCCTCGGGTTGATGAAGGGCAATAAGGTGCCGTCCGAACATCCAGGGGATATTCGAGTGGGTGGGTGCAACTTTCTTCAAGGTGTGCAGAAGCCGATAGTTGAACTATCCGGTTAACAAGGCTTGTGCAAACTTACTGGCTTGGCGTCATCGACTTCGAGTGTTCATTAGCCATTCCCTGGTTGTTCTTCTATTACGTAAGACAACGGTCGGTGTCTCATGCTTGTTACACATAGCAACCGCTGTGCCACATGTTGCTGAAATGTAGAGTGCGTATTTCATGAGTGTTACCCATGTCGCATTTATATAAGTTTTACCCTTGTCGTGGTTTTTCAATGGCGCGCAGATTGCCGTTACTCCGGTCGAGGGAGCTTTTTCACAGGCGAGTCAGGCAGTGCGCCATATCACGCGGGTTGGCGGGATAGAGCGGCTGCGCAGCTGGCGGCCAAGGCACTTGCTGGTGCGCGGCGGACTGAATTGGTGCGGGTCAATGTTTTAGCAGCTCACGGGGCATGTTCCTTGTTGTTGTTTAAATGGAATCACTGTTTGAAGTATTGAATAGTGCAAACCCGTGGAGCAGTTTTGGTGCACTCGCAATGGCGCTGAAAGTTATTGTTCGACAATCCCGCTGTCGTTCAATGCACGCTGCGCTTGTGCAATAACTGCCCGAGTCTTATTTAAAAAATAAATAGCACGCTGCCGTCGGCCAATAACTCATTGGCGAACGCAGTGCGCTGTCGAGGTGTCAGGTAATAAAGTAAGTGTGAAGGCAGCCGGGACTGTTCGGATGAACTCGGCGGCGAACGGATAAATGCAAAGAGGCTGTGATGCGGCAGAGCGTTTGAAGATTCACGCGGTGAACTCCTTGTTGCCAGCTCGGATACGCGAACTTTTGGTTCGGTATCGCACCTTACAAGAACGCGGATAGCGTTCGATGATTGCTCTTGGTGCGGGATGGGCACCGCCAGCGCTGTTTTGCGAGCTTTGAATTCGCAAGTCGCGAGTGCATGGGAAAACCGTGCCAAAACCGATACACAGGCAGATTTTTTCTACACCCTCGCTACAGCCATCTACCCTGTGGCAATGGTCTTTTCGGGGGGATTGGATATGTACCAGCTCTACGGGCACAGAAATTCAGGCGCAGCCGCCATCGAAGCGGCGCTGGAGCTGTGCCAGATCGCTTACCGCTTCATTGATATCGAAGCCAGCACCGAAGCCGCCGAGGCGTTGGCTCAGCTCAATCCACTCAAGCAGATACCGACCTTGCAACTGCCCGACGGCAGCGCCATCACCGAAAGCGCGGCGATCCTGATTCATCTGGGCCTGACGTTTCCCAAGTCCGGGCTGCTGCCAGCCAAGGCGAATGATCGCGACCAGGCCGTTCGCGGCCTGGTCTACATCGTCAGCAACTGCTACGCAGCGATCGGCGTCATCGATTATCCGGAGCGCTGGCTGCTGATGCCCGACGAAGCCTCGCGGCAGAACCTGGTGGCCGGCGCGCGTGAGCGTTTGCACTGGAGTTGGGAGGTATTTGCCGACCAGTTTTCCGCCGAGCTGTACTTGGACGACGAAACCCCGGGAGCACTGGATGTGTTGGCGGCGGTGGTGACGCGCTGGGCGGGCAGCCGCGAGCATTTGCGCCAGACGCGACCGGGGTTTTATGCATGGTTGCAGCGGATTGACCGGCATCCGGTGCTGGCGCCGGTGTTCGCCCGGCATTGGCCGTCCTGACCGACGATGATCGTTCCCACGCTCCGCGTGGGAACGATCTCGGTAAAGGAGGGTTATTCCCCGCGGATGTACTGCTCCAACTGCTTGATCAGCTCCGCCTGTTCGGCAATCGCTTCCTTGACCAGGTCACCGATCGACAGCAAGCCAATCAATTTGCCGTTCTCGACCACCGGCAAGTGGCGCAGGCGTTTGTCCGACATGATCCCCAGGCAGGTGTCGACGGTTTGATGGGTGTCCACGGTGATCACGTTCGCCACCATGATGTCGCGCACCGGCGTGCCTACGGATGAGCGGCCATGCAGCACCAGTTTGCGCGCGTAGTCGCGTTCGCTGATGATGCCGACCACTTTATCGTCTTCGACCACCAGCAAGGCGCCGACGTTTTTCTCGGCCATCTTCATCAGCGCTTCGAGCACCATGTGATCAGGTTTGATCTGGTGCACTTCCTGATTTTTCTGATCTTTGAGCTTGAGCAGTTGGGCGACGGTCTTCATGGTGGTTACTCAGGTGTTGTCGTTGTTATCCAAGCATCGTAGACGCAAGCGCGCAGGGCAAGGTGGCAAAGCGGCAGATAACACGCAAAAAACGTCATTTGCCGGGTTTTTCCGTGGCTGATGGCGATTTATCGCCAGGGTCATCCCGCGCAATGCCGCGTAGAATGCCCCTCTGATTCAATTCCTGAGGTTGCAGTGGTGGATTTACCGCAGGGCTTCGTCCTGACCCGGCATTGGCGCGATACCCCGGCCGGCACCGAAGTCGAGTTCTGGCTGGCGACCGACGCCGGGCCGCGCCGTGTGCGCCTGCCGCATCAGCCGTCGGTGGCGTTTATCCCCGCCGAGCAGCGCGAAGCGGCCGAACGCCTGCTGCACGACGAAAAGAATGTCGAACTGCGCCCGCTGGCCTTGCAGGATTTCGAACATCGCCCGGTACTCGGTCTGTATTGCCAGCAACACGGCCAGTTGATGCGCTTGGAAACCGCGCTCAACCGCAACAGTGTCGACGTCTACGAAGCCGACGTGCGTCCGCCGGAACGTTATCTGATGGAGCGTTTCATCACCGCACCGGTGCGGTTCAGCGGCACGCCCGATGCCGACGGCGTATTGCTCAACGCCCAGCTCAAACCTGACCCCGATTACCGACCGACACTGCGCCTGGTCTCGCTCGACATCGAAACCACCGAAACCGGCGAGTTGTATTCCATCGCCCTCGAAGGTTGCGGCGAGCGTCAGGTGTACATGCTCGGCGCGCCGAACGGCGATGACAGCATCGTCGACTTTGACCTCGAATACTGCGACTCGCGCACGGTCATTCTTAAGAAACTCAACGACTGGTTCGCCCGCCACGACCCCGACGCGATCATCGGCTGGAACGTCGTGCAGTTCGATCTGCGCATCCTCCACGAACACGCTAGGCGACTCGGCGTGCCGCTGAAGATCGGCCGGGGCGGCGAAGAGATGCAATGGCGCGAGCACGGCAGCCGTAATCACTACTTCGCCTCGGCGGCGGGGCGGCTGATCATCGATGGCATCGAATCCCTGCGTTCGGCAACATGGAGTTTCCCGTCGTTCAGTCTTGAGAATGTCGCGCAGACCCTGCTCGGCGAAGGCAAGTCCATCGACAACCCGTACCAGCGCATGGACGAGATCAATCGCATGTTCGCCGAGGACAAACCGGCGCTGGCCAAGTACAACCTCAAGGACTGCGAACTGGTCACGCGGATCTTTGCCAAGACCGAGCTGCTGACCTTTTTGCTCGAACGCGCCAGCGTCACCGGATTGCCGGCCGATCGCAGCGGCGGCTCGGTGGCAGCGTTCACGCATTTGTATATGCCATTGATGCATCGCCAGGGTTTTGTCGCGCCGAACCTCGGCACCAATCCGCCGCAGGCCAGCCCCGGCGGGTTTGTCATGGACTCGCAACCGGGCCTGTACGAATCGGTGCTGGTGCTCGATTACAAGAGCCTGTATCCGTCGATCATTCGCACCTTTTTGATCGACCCGGTCGGGTTGATAGAAGGCTTGCAACACCCGGACGACGCCGACTCCGTGCCGGGTTTCCGTGGTGCACGGTTTTCGCGTACCCGGCACTGCCTGCCGTCGATCGTCTCGCGCGTTGCCGAGGGCCGCGAGACCGCCAAGCGTGAGCACAACGCACCGTTGTCGCAGGCGCTGAAGATCATCATGAACGCCTTCTACGGCGTGCTCGGCTCCAGCGGCTGCCGCTTCTTCGATACGCGGCTGGCCTCATCGATCACCCTGCGTGGCCACGAAATCATGCTGCGCACGCGCAAGCTGATCGAAGAGCAGGGCCACGCGGTGATCTATGGCGACACCGACTCGACGTTTGTCTGGCTGCGTCGCCCGCACGGACAGGAAGAAGCGGCGAGCATCGGTCATGCGCTGGTCAAGCACGTCAACGACTGGTGGCGCGCGCATGTGCGTGATGAATATGGCCTGGAAAGCGCCCTCGAACTGCAATTCGAAATTCACTACAAACGCTTCCTGATGCCGACCATTCGCGGTGCCGAGGAGGGCAGCAAGAAGCGCTACGCCGGCCTCGTCACCCGCGCCGACGGCAGCGATGAAATGGTCTACAAAGGCCTGGAAACCGTGCGCACCGACTGGTCGCTGCTGGCCCGGCAATTTCAGCAGGAACTCTACGAGCGGATCTTCCAGCGCAAGCCCTATCAGGATTACGTGCGCGACTACGTGCGCAAAACCCTCGCCGGCGAATTCGATGATCGCCTGGTCTACCGCAAACGCCTGCGCCGCACCCTCGATGATTACGAACGCAACGTCCCACCGCACGTGCGCGCGGCGCGCTTGGCCGACGATTACAACGCGCAACACGGTCGCCCAAGGCAATACCAGAATGGCGGCTGGATCAGCTACGTCATCACCCTGGCAGGTCCCGAGCCGCTGGAAGTGCGCCGCGCCGCCATCGATTACGACCACTACATCACCCGGCAGCTGCAACCGGTGGCGGATGCGATTCTGCCGTTTGTCGACGACGATTTCTCAACCCTGATCGGGGGGCAACTGGGGCTGTTTTGAGTCGAGCAACTGCAGCGTCCATTCATCGAGAATGCCGTGAAAGTAGCGTTCCAGCGCTTGTGTGAACACGCTGTCTTCAGCGGCAAACTGCGCGAACAGGGTCATCGAGGAGTGAAATTTCAGGTCATCGGGATGGCCGAAAATCTCCGCGATCGAGCGCTGTTGCACTTTCAGCACTAACTGCGTGCAAATGCGCAGGCGCGCGCCGAGCAGCTCGTGGGCCAGATAGGCCCGGGCTTCCTCGGCTGAACCGATGGCGAAGCGCCGGGACATTTCGCTGCCGCCCAGACCGGCGAACTGCGGAAAGACAAACCACATCCAGTGGCTGCGTTTGCGGCCCTCATCGAGTTCGCGTTGCACGCGCTCGAACACCGGGTCCTGGGCCTGGACAAAGCGTTGCAGGTTGAACGGGTCGTACTGATCAGTGCTTCTCATCGCGAAGCCCTCGCCAGTCGGCGGCTCAGACCATGGCCAGCCGCTGCTTGCGTTGTGGCGCTTTAAAAACCTGGTCCAGCGCCGCCAGATCCCCGGCCTCCAGTTGCAGTTGCGCGGCTTGTGCATTGAGTTGCACGTGCTCCGATCGCACAGCCTTGGGAATCGCAATCACACCATCCTGACGCAGAATCCACGCCAGCGAAACCTGTGCCGGGGTTACACCATGACGAGCGGCAATCTCATTCAGCAGCGGTTCAGCCAGCATCGCGCCGCCCTGGCCGATTGGACAGTAGGCCATCAGCGGCATGCGCTGGTGTTGGCACCACGGCAGCAGATCGAATTCGATGCCGCGCTCCTCGAGGTTGTAAAGCACCTGATTGGTCGCGCAGGCCGAGCTTGAGAGTTCTTCGAGATCGTCAACATCGAAATTCGACACACCCCAACGGCCGATCTTGCCATCCTCGCGCAGGCGTTCGAAGGCCTCGACGGTTTCCTCCAGCGGATACTGGCCGCGCCAGTGCAACAGATAGAGGTCGATGTAGTCGGTGTCGAGCCGGCGCAAACTGCGCTCGCAAGCTTGCGGGATGCCCTTGCGGCTGGCGTTGTGCGGGTAGACCTTGCTCACCAGAAACACCTGATCGCGCAGGCCGGCGATGGCCTCGCCGACCACGGTTTCGGCACCGCCCTCGGCGTACATTTCGGCGCTGTCGATCAGGGTCATGCCCAGCTCGATACCCGTGCGCAGCGCCGCCACTTCACGCTTATGCGCCGAGCGATCTTCACCCATGCGCCAGGTGCCTTGGCCAATCACCGGAACCTGGACGCCGGCCAATTCGAGGGTACGCATGCAAACCTCCTTGCTGAATGTGTCGATACCTTTTAGTGGGCAGCAGGATAGCTCAGGGGTTCAAAAAGCAAAAAGATCGCAGCGTGCCGCAGCTCCTACAGGAAAACGCTTAACTGTAGGAGCTGCGGCACGCTGCGATCTTTTGATCTTCGTTTTTACTTGGCGGAGAACTTCAACACCACGCTGTGGCTGTAAGCCTGCCCCGGATCAAGCCGAGTGCTCGGGAAGTTCGGCTGATTCGGCGAATCCGGATAATGCTGAGTCTCCAGGGTAAACGCGCCCCAGTGCGGATACACCTTGCCACCCTTGCCCTTGACCGTGCCGTCGAGGAAGTTGCTGGTATAGAACTGCACACCCGGTTCCGTGGTGAACAACTGCAGCACACGACCGGACTGCGGGTCACTCACCTCAGTCGCAACTTTGCCGATATCGCCCTTGGTATCCAGCGCCCAGTTGAAGTCGAAGCCACCCTGTTTCGGCTCGGCAAATTTCAACTGCGGATGATCCGCCTTGATGTGCGTGCCGATCGCGGTTGGTTTGCTGAAGTCCATCGGCGTGCCGGCCACGGGTGCCAGTTCGCCGGTCGGGATCAGTTTGGCGGTGACCGGGGTGTAATGGCTGGCGTGCAGGGTGGCGACCTGTTTGAGAATGTCGCCATTGCCGGCGCCAGCGAGGTTGAAGTAGCTGTGGTTGGTCAGGTTGAGCACGGTCGGTTTGTCGGTGCTGGCCTTGTAGTCGATGCGCAGTTCGTTGTTGTCGGTGAGGCGATAGGTCACCTCAGTGGTGAGGTTGCCGGGGAAGCCCATTTCACCGTCCGCCGACAGATAGGTCAGGGTCACGCCGACTGAATCCTTGTCTTTGGTTTCCTGCGCTTTCCAGACTTTCTTGTCGAAGCCCGATGTGCCGCCGTGCAGCGCGTTGGTCTTGTCGTTCTGCGGCACTTGATAGCGCTTGCCGTCGAGTTCGAACGCACCTTCGGCGAGGCGATTGCCGAAACGGCCGATGGTCGCGCCGAAGTAGGCGGTGCCTTTCTGATAGCCCTGCACATCATCGAAGCCGAGCACGACGTCGTCGAACTTGCCGTGCTTGTCCGCTACTTTCAGCGATTGCAGGGTCGCGCCGTAGGTGATGACGGTGGCTTGCATGCCGTGGCTGTTGCGCAGGATGTATTGCTCGACGGGCGTGCCGTCATTGGTCTTGCCGAAGGCTTTGTGTTCGGCGCTGAGGCCGGCCGCGTTGGCGGAAAGGGTGGCGATCATCAGGGACAGTCCGAGGCCGGAGAGCAGGTGACGGGATTGAAGCATGGTTGACCTTCCTTTTTGTTGTTGTTTTCAAATTGCTGCTAACGCTGCGTAGGAGCTGCCGGAGGCTGCGATCTTTTGATCTTGGCTATAAAAACAGAGTCAAAAGATCGCAGCCTTCGGCAGCTCCTACAGGGTAACTAGTCATGCTATTTGTATGTGCAGTGAAGATTTATAGTTGATTAATCGTTTATTTCAACCATAAAGACAGACTAATTGGTTGGGCAGGCATTGCCGAAGGTCGGCTGGTCACGCGCACCACTGCACTTTTTCGCAATCGGCGGCTCTATCCATGGCCAGGATGCGGTGACTCCCGCCGCACAGGAATGTGCCTGTTCGAGATTTCATGCCGAGAGTTTTTGCCCTGATCGCTACTTTTTTCCGCCGCCCGTGCCTGTTGCTGGCGTGTTTGTCGTTGCTGCTGTTCAGCGGTTGCAGCCACCAAAACGGCAACGGCTTCTTCAATCAAATGCGTGAAGGGAAGCCGCAGGAGTTCCTGCAGACCAGCGTCGACCGCATGGCCACGTTGGCAATGCGCGACAACCTCAGCAGCCTCTATCGCTTGCAAGCCAAGCTGTACCTGCGCAACCCGGACGAGCTGCGCAAGTCAGGGTTTCTCAACATCCATGCCGCTGTGAAGCAGGTGCGGATGGCCGTAGAGCAGCAACAGCCGCTGCCGGTGTTGGGTGGCCGAAAGGATCTGGCGGCGCTGAGCTATGCGATGAGCCCGGAGTTTCTCGGTGACCGCGTCGGCGCGTTCATCTATGCCATCGGCAGCATGCTGGTCACCGCCCACGGCAATCGCACCGAGTTCTACATGACGGACGCGATCAACCCGACGTTCGTTCACAACGCTGCACGCAATATCGAAAAAGCCACGTGGATCTTGTCCCAGCGACAGAACAAGGAAGGTCAGCCGCTGCTGTTTTCCAATGAGATCTCGGAGGAGGGCAGCAACCTGAGCTTCGCCACCGAGTTCGGCAAAATCGTTGCGCGGCTGGACCTGATCACGCAGATGCTTGATGAGCGTTACCGCCGGATCGGCCTTAACTATGCGCAGAGTTTGCTGTTCCTGAATTTCTTGCCGGTGCAGTGAGTTAGGTGGGGTGGATGACAAACAATGCAGCACAACACCTGTGGGAGCTGGCTTGCCAGCGATGGCGGTGGGTCAGTTAAAACAATGTTGCCTGACCCGGCCTCATCGCTGGCAAGCCAGCTCCCACAAGTTTTTGTGGTGTGCAGAGATCCAATGTGGGAGCGAGCCTGCTCGCGAAAGCGTTCCTTCAGGCGCTGAAGAGTTGACTGGTCCACCTCATTCGCGAGCAGGCTCGCTCCCACATTGATCGAATAGTGAAGGTTGTTTTTGTATACAATCCATCACCGCTATTGATCAAAATGGAGCCGCACCCGTCATGACCGACCCCGCCAGCGCCGATTTCAGCCGCGTCGACCGCACCGCCCGTGCGGATAAACTGCCCTATGCCGCGTTGCTGGCGTTCGCCATGACCGGGTTCATCGCCATTCTCACCGAAACCCTGCCCGCCGGGCTGCTGCCGCAAATCGGCGCCGGGCTCAACGTCAGTGAAGTGCTCGCCGGGCAACTGGTGACGCTCTACGCGCTGGGTTCGATTGTCGCGGCGATTCCGCTGACCGTCGCCACGCGCGGCTGGCCTCGACGCCGTGTTTTATTGATGACGGTTGGCGGGTTTCTGCTATTCAACACGGTCACCACGTTTTCCAGCCATTACGGTTTGACCCTGGCTTCGCGTTTTCTCGCCGGGATGGCGGCGGGGTTGTCGTGGGGGATCATGGCCGGTTATGCGCGCGGCATCGTGCCGGTGCATCAACAAGGGCGGGCGCTGGCGATTGCCATGCTCGGCACGCCGGTGGCGTTGTCACTGGGCACGCCGGCGGGGACGTGGCTGGGCAATCTGATTGGCTGGCGCGCGTCGTTCGGGATCATGTCGGCGCTGGCTCTGGTGTTGGCGGCGTGGATTGTCATCGCCGTGCCGGATCGTCCGGGGCAGGCCAGTGACGAGCGTCTGCCGCTGCTCGAATCGATGCGCCTGCCGGGTGTGCGACCGGTGTTGTTCGTGGTGCTGACGTGGATGCTCGGACACAACATTCTCTACACCTACATCGCGCCGTTTCTGATGCAGGCCGGTTTGGCTGACCGGGTCGATCTGGTGCTGCTGGTGTTTGGCCTGTGTTCGCTGGTGGGGATCTGGATCATCGGCATGCTGGTGGATCGCTGGTTGCGCTGGCTAACGCTGATCAGCCTCGCGGTGTTTGCGCTGACGGCATTGGTGTTGGCGCTGGCTGCGCCTTCACCGCTGGTCATTTATGCCTGCATGGCGGTATGGGGATTGTCGTTTGGCGGCTCGGCAACCTTATTGCTCACCTCTGCGGCCGACTCTGCTGGCGATCACGTTGACGTGGTGCAGGCGATGCTCACCACTTCATGGAACGTTGCGATCGCCGGTGGCGGCTTGTTTGGTGGCTTGTTGCTGGATCGGGCGGGGGCGATGTCGTTCCCTTGGGCGCTGCTGATTCTGTCGCTTATTGCGCTAGCCACGGTGTGGGTCAACAAAAACCACAGCTTCAAACCGGGACGGCGGGTGCACTGATCCATCAGCCACCCCATAACACCTGTGGGAGCGAGCCTGCTCGCGAAGACGTTGTGTCAGTCGATAAATATGTCGGATGACCCACCGCATTCGCGAGCAGGCTCGCTCCCACATGGGGGAAAGGGTATTGAGTTCGATATGGCATAACGATAGACCGCATCGATATATGTGGTTATAAGAAAAATCGCTATGCTGCGGGCCAGATTTTTCCTGTCGTTTTTCTGGACGGTTTAATGGAATTGGCAAATTTCGGCCTGGTGATTGCCGGGCTGGTAGTGGGGTTTATCGTCGGCATGACCGGTGTCGGCGGTGGTTCGTTGATGACGCCGATCCTGCTGTGGTTCGGCATCAACCCGGCAACGGCGGTGGGCACTGACCTTTTGTACGCCGCCATTACCAAATCCAGTGGCGTCCTCGTTCACCGCAAGAACAAGAACATCGACTGGGCCATCACCGGTTGGCTGACCCTCGGCAGCGTGCCGGCGGTGGCCATGACCTTGTGGTTCCTCAGCACCCTGCACACCGCGCCGGACGCGATGAATGCCATCATCAAACAGGCGCTGGGCTTCGTCCTGTTCGCCACGGCGCTGGCGATTTTCTTCAAGAAGCGCTTGCTCGAATTCGCCCACAAACGCGCCGGCGGCAATTACAACCCGAGCGGATCGCGGCTGAATGTGATGACCGTAATCACTGGTCTGATCCTCGGCACCATGGTTGCCCTGACCTCGATCGGTGCGGGCGCCCTCGGCACTGTTGCGCTGTTCATCCTCTATCCGCTGCTGCCGACCCGCCGTCTGGTCGGCACCGAAATCGCCCACGCCGTGCCGCTGACGTTGGTCGCAGGCCTTGGCCACGCGAGTATGGGCAATATGGATTGGGGCGTGCTGGGCTTCTTGCTGGTCGGCTCGCTGCCAGGCATCTGGCTCGGCAGCCACCTGACCGGACGCATTTCCGATGAAGTGCTGCGCCCGTGCCTGGCGACGATGCTGGTGCTGATCGGTTACAAACTGGCGTTCTGATCCGGCCATGAGTGAAACCACTGTCCATTGCGAGGGTCGTCTCGCGATCACCGTCGAACCGCGTGAGATGCGCATGAGCCATTGGCTGTATGCGCCGCGGGTGGTCGATTTGCAGCAGCAAAAAGTGCTGCTGGATCTGAGCGAGAGTCTGTGGGATTTGCTCGGTACCGCCAACGAGACGGCCAATGGCATCGAACTGGTACTGCGCAAATACCCGGGTGATCGGGCGTCGGTGAGGTTGAGTGTTGAACTCGACAGCGGTGAACTCAAACTCGGGGGACATCCTGTCGACCCTTCGCAATTGCTTTCGGCGCTCGATTCAGCGCTGGAGTGAGGCGGCACAGCTTGCGGCGCGCCACCTCACCACGGGTTAACGCTGAATGACGTATTTCATTACCGTCACTGGCAAATCGTCGTAGACCAGTTCTTCAACCACTTCCCAACCCAGTCGTGCATACAGCGACTGCGACGTGTCGGTGTACAGATACAACTCAGGCACACCGAGCGCCGCCGCTTCTTCAACCACTCGATTGACCAGTTGCGAAGCAATCCCGCGACCGCGCTCTTCAGCCTTCACATAAACCCCGGCCAGCCATGGCGTCAGATTCGGGCGCAGCTTCAGATCACTTTCGATCAGCAGCGCGCCGCCCAGCAGTCGCGAACCCTCAAGCGCAACCACCACACTCGGCACGGCACGTTTGCCGCAGGACTCGCGCATGTGTTCGATACGGTCCTCGACGGTCTGTCCGGGACGAAACTCGCCCCACTCCTTGAAGTTGAGCGTGGCCAGTTCTTCAATCAATTCGGGGTGATCGCACAGGTAATCGATGTGCATGCGGGTGAACTCCATTTCATGGGCAGAACCGCCACCCTAATGCGGTCATAAAAGGTAATCAAATCCGCGTTGCGATCACCTCGGATATGTTGCGCAATGTCGCGCCTGTCCTAAGCTTCTGACTAGGCGGAAGATATTTGCCGGGTTGTCCCGGAACAATCGCCACGATGCGCAATCATTAGAGCGTGGATATCAAAAGGAGATGCGCATGCTCATCAGGTCATTGACCCTGACACTCTTGCTGGCGATTGCCGGCCCCTTGTTCGCCGCTGACAACGATTCGCCCATCGCCGGGGACATGGGCCGCGCCCGACCGCTGATCGTGATCGCACAAAGCACCGTCGACCCCGTGTGGGTAGCCCTGAAAAAGTCGCTGGAGGATCCCGCCAACAAAAAGGGCGTCACCGACCGCAACATCAAGGTCTACACCATCCTCAACATGTCCGGTCAGCTCGACGGCAAGGACATGGGCCAGCAAGACACCATGGCGCTGCTGCGCTCGCTGAAGCTCGGTGCCGGGGCGTATCCGAAAGTGTTCCTGGTGGGCAAGGACGGCGAGACCAAACTTTCGGCGTCGGGGGATGAAGCGAAAGCGGTGGATCTGAAGAAAATCTTCGACACCATCGATGCCATGCCGATGGCTGAGAAAGAAGCGGCCGCTGCGGCTCAAGCGCCGGTTGCTGCTACGCCGGAACCGGCAAAAGGCGCGAAGAACGCCAAAACCGCCAAGCCTGCGAAACCCGCCAAGCCGCCGGAAATGCCGGATGATTGATCGGTTGTTGTAGAGACGATTTCACGTCAAAGGGGCGAGAGGATTCAATCTTCTCGCCCCTTTTTACGCGGGCATTTGTCGAATGATGTTCACCAGCACGGGGGAGAAGGGTTCGAGCTTATGCGCTTTAGGAAGAAGTAGATCATCCAGGAGCAGGTCGAGTATTTCCTTGTCCTCGATCTCCGGCAATTCGCCAGGTTGGACCCCGACCTTGTAAATCAGTGCTTCAACCAAGGTTCTTCTTCTGCCGATAAGTGCTCGATTGCTCTCTTCGGTGTGACCCAGATTCAACGCCTTGATGGCTTCTTCTGCGCGCGAGGTTTTTCCTGCGACCAGCCCTGAAAGGTAGAACTTGAGTTCGGTTTCACACTCATCCATGAACGGAGTCAGCCGCAGCAGTTGTGTTCCTCGTCCATGTCCGCAATGCGGACGGTTCTCGCAACTGGCCACGATGTTGGTGAAATCCAATGTGCGGTTGTGTACGCGATTCTGGGCTTCAACATGCTCGTTGTGAGAGCCATCTACGGTGATTGCTTGGCAGCAATAAGCGCACAGTCCGAATTGTTCGGTAATGCAGGCGGCGCGGACGGATTGACGCTCTTCGGGCGGCAAGTCGGGATAAGTGGCGGTTTTGTTTTTCAGCTTCCATTTTGCAAGCGAATCCGGCTCAGTTCCTTTGATGATCTTACGCACGGCGCAACTCCAGTTTGCGGATCAGTAGAGCGGCTTTTGCCAGCTCGATATGACCTTCGGGGAGTTCACCTGAAAGCTCAGCGAAGAGCTTTTGAGCGTTTTCTAGGTCTGCATCCTGAATATGTTTCAGCAATTGATTCAGGCTCCTCTGTACGTTCTCGTTGCGGATGTCAGTATCCATGACTTCCAGCAGCACCTGGTTGGCGTCCAGTCCGTACAGACCATTGTGTTCGTGGAGTTTGCCGTTGTTGAGGACGTAAACCAGTACGTCTTTGGTGTCGCTGATGACCAGTGGGGAGTGGGTGGTCAATACGAACTGACAGTTCCGGAAAGTTTCGCTCAATTTGCGGATCAGACTACGCTGCCATTGCGGGTGCAGGTGCAGGTCTACTTCGTCAATAAGAACGATGCCGTCGCCATCGAGTGGATTATCGAGTGACGGGTTCATCATCGCCAGGCGCCTGGCAATATCGCCAACCAGCGCCATCATCGATTTCTCACCTTGGGAGAGTTGGGCAACGTTGAGGGTTGCCTCGTTTTTGTCAATGGCCATATGGAGGCGAGGCTTACGCTGGACACGCAGGTTGGTGAATTCAGGCATAAAAGCAGCAATGGCTGAACGGACTGCCGTCAATTGGCGATCACGGGGGGAAGTTTTTACTTCGGACAGCGCCCTCCAGACTTCACTATCCTTGCCGTATTTTTCGACAATTTCAGCAAGAATAGTGTTGGGAATGCTGATCTCGTTTTCACTGTCCTCGCGCTCACGGAACCATTCGAAGAAGCGCCGGAAGTCGACACCTCTATTGAGGGCGTTATCGTAACCGTCGAGTTGGTCAAAAGTGTGTTTGGTCTTGATTTTCAATGGGATTTCGAGAACTGAGCGCTCGACAGGGTAGTAGGCGATCAGGGGGAGGGAGGCGTTGGTGTTGACGGTGAGTTGAGTACGATAATGATCAGCAAGCAGGCTAACTTCCGTCAACGAGCTATGAAGCGCTGATTTACGTCCTTGTTGAGTTCGTGCCAAGGACCAAACGAATCCATAGTCTTCAACAGGCGTTTCGACAAGGTTGCAGCGGGGATGTGAACCGTCCGTGATGCCTATTGTGATGACCGCGCCTAAAGCCTTGTTTTGAATATCCTCCTCTGCAATAGCGCTGCCGTGGCCCTTTTCTGTACGAACCCTTGCGATTAGCCAACTCAGTGATGTAGCCAACGATTTTAAAATGGTCGTTTTGCCTGAACCATTGTTTCCCACAATAACTGTTACGTTTGTAACGTGGTCGGGTGTTGGGGCGAGGGCCATATTCAAGTCGGTAAAGCAACCGACACTGTCCAACATTAGTCTGTTGATATCCATTACAACGGCCTTTCTGGATCTGTCAGTTTAAAAGCGGTGGCGCGCATTATGTCACTCCTTCACCACAGATTGATTGGTGCATTGTAGATACATTAAATCTATTCGGTGCCCGCAGTCGTTGCAGCATGTGCCTGCCGAAATGTCTGACACAAATCCCCTTCAATCCCCGCCGATTTTTCCTGCAAGTCGCGGCGGCGGTGGTGAACTGGTGGGCTTGGCGGTGTAGGGATAGTCTTCTTTGGCCGCTGCAAAAAACAGTGGTCGGATGTGGAAGTCCGGTGTCGGTCGGAAGCGCATGTGCGCCTGTAAACACATGTTGGCGGTTTTTATGCCAACATTGTTTGCTTATGGCAGCTATGCGCAGGAGCGCTTTCGAGTGCACCGGGCTTCCCGACCTCCCCGGACTTCCACACCTGCGCAAAGCTGCCACCCTCTCGTGGAAGTGAGTTTGGCAGTTCTTTCTTCCATGTTTCGAGGTCACTAACTTATGAAAAAACACACGCCAAACCCTCCCGAATACCCCAAGGATTCAGGATCCTTCGACGCCAATAACCCCCGCTTACGCAACCCGCATCACCCCGATCCCATCAGCCACCTCTTCACCATCCTCCCCGATATCGATACGCCCACGTTGCTCTGCCACGCTTGTGAAACCCTCGCTTCACTGAACGTCCTGGCCACTGACCTCGCCGCAGAATTGCAAGGTTCAGCGCGCAGTCTCGCCTTGTCGATTCAGCAGTTGGCTGTGCTCGGTGAGTTGCTGGTTAACCGTGCGCTGGACAATCTCGATCCACCGGCGGCGACGCCACATTGAACAGGGAGGTTCAAACATGACGAGATACATTCCGCTGACCGGGATTGACTGCAAGATTCCCGCTCTGCTGATCGACCGCGAAGCACCGGTAGATGTGCTGCATGGCACGGCGGCTTATCGTTTGTGCTGTGTGACGCAATTGATGGAGACCCTGGCGCTGGGGGATGGCAAGGGCCAAGACGCTTTGCTGCTGCAGGATTTCGCCCGGGTGATGGCGATTCCGTTGCGGGACAGTTGCGACTTGATGGATGTCATCGGCTGGAAGTTGCAGGCGCAGCTTTAAAGACAAAAGATCGCAGCCTGCGGCAGCTCCTACATTGACCGAGTGGAAACCCGATCTTGTAGGAGCTGCCGCAGGCTGCGATCTTTTGATTTTCAGTCAGCGACAGCGCTGAGAATTGTATGGGCGATTTTCACCCGCTCAGGAATCGGAAAGTTCTTGTTAGCCATGATCACGATGCCAATGTCCTTGCTCGGCACAAACGCCACATAAGTCCCGAAACCACCGGTAGAGCCAGTCTTGTTGATCAGCACGTCATCCGGTTGCGGTCGCGGCGGATTCAGCCACTGCACCTTGTGCGCCTGCATGGCCATCTCCGTCGAGTTGCCCGCCAGCAAACGCTCAAGACTGATCGGGTAACGGTACATCTCCCAACCCAAACCTTGAGTCATGTCGCCGACGGTGTAGTAACCGGTGTGGGTGTTGGCGATAGTTTTTTGCAGTACAGCTTCCAGCGTTTCAGGCTTCAGGTTGGCCTGCACGTAACGCAGCATGTCCACCGCGCTGGTTTTCACGCCATAGGCCTGTGAGTCAAGCGCACCGGGCGTGACGCGCACCGGTTTGCCGTTCTTGTCATAGCCCTGCGCATACAGGTCCATTTGCGCGGCAGGCACACTGAGGTAGGTGTGCTGCAAACCGAGTTTCGGCAGCAGGGTTTGCGTCATAGCCTGATCGAAAGGCTGGCCGAGGCTTTTCGCGGCCAGATAACCGAACAAACCCAAACTCGGGTTGGAGTACTGGCGATGGCTGCCTGCCGGATAAACCGGTTTCCACTGCTGGAAATAGCCGAGCATCTTGTCAGACGAATCCGCGTTGTCCGGGAATTGCAGCGGCAAACCGCCGGCGCTGTAGGTGCCCAGTTGCAGCACGCTGATAGTGTCGAAGGCGCTGCCTTTCAATTCAGGCCAGAGCTGACTGGCCTTGGTCGACAGATCGAGTTTGTCAGTCGCGTGGGCGTAACCGGCGAGGGTGGCGGTGAAGGTTTTGCTCACAGAGCCGATTTCGAACAGGGTGTTTTCGCTGACTTTTTCCCCGGTGTCTTTGCTGGCGACGCCGTAGTTAAAGTAATGTGCCTTGCCGTTAACGGTCAGCGCTACGGTGAGGCCAGGAACGTTCTGCTGCTGCATCACAGGCGTTACCGCGTCGTTGACCAAAGCTTGCAACTGCACAGCGTCGGGCGCAGCGGCGAAACTTGATGTGGCGCCCAAAAACAGGCCGAAAGCAGCGCAGGAAATGACTTTGCTCGATTGAATGGATGGCATGAATGAACCACTCTCCATGAGTGTTGGTAGTGTTATCCCGCTACACTGCGGGCGATTTCTTCGTTGGGCGACTGATCAGCGCCGCCAATCTAGTCAGCGCGACGCCAATCGACAAACGACGAAAACTCGCACGAGCCATTAGAAAAATTTGGGACTGGGCATGATTCGACCGCAATTGCCGCTTAACGCACTGCGCGCCTTTGAAGCCTCCGCACGTCATTTGAGCTTCACTCGCGCGGCCGTGGAGCTGTGCGTCACCCAGGCTGCTGTCAGCCATCAGGTGAAAAGCCTTGAGGCGCAACTCAACGTTACCCTGTTCAAACGCCTGCCCCGTGGGCTGATGCTGACCAGCGAAGGCGAAACCCTGTTGCCGGTGCTGAGCACCTCGTTCGATCACATCGCGCAGATTCTCGAACGCCTCGCTGGCGGACAGTACCGGGAAATGTTGACTGTCGGCGCGGTCGGCACCTTCACCGTGGGTTGGCTGTTGCCGAGGCTGGCGGACTTCCGGGCGAAACATCCGCTCATAGATTTGCGGCTGTCGACGAACAATAACCGTGTGGATGTGGCGGCGGAAGGGCTGGATTACGCGATCCGCTTCGGTGCTGGCGCGTGGCATGGCATCGAGGCGACGCGTTTGCTCGAGGCGCCGCTGTCGGTGTTGTGCGTGCCGGAAATCGCTCGGCAGCTGCATTCGCCAGGGGATCTTTTGCAGCAAACACTGCTGCGCTCTTATCGCACCGATGAATGGCCGGAATGGTTTCAGGCTGCCGGGTTGGCGACGCAGGTGGCACCGCCGCAGAGCATTGTGTTTGATTCGTCGCTGGCGATGATGGAGGCGGCGTTACAGGGCGGTGGGGTGGCGTTGGCGCCGCCGCTGATGTTCGCCCGGCAACTGGCGGCGGAGGCGATTTGTCAGCCGTTTGCGATTGAGATTACGACGGGGAGTTACTGGTTGACGCGGTTGCAGTCGCGGCCTGAAACGGCGGCCATGACAGCGTTCAAAACCTGGCTGCTGCAAATCTCTACATGACTCACATCATCCCCTGTGGGAGCTGGCTTGCCAGCGATAGGGCCGGCACGGCCAACATCGATGTTGGCTGACCCACCGCTATCGCTGGCAAGCCAGCTCCCACAGGTTCATTTGTTGAACCAGCTACTCGGATTCAACCCCTATTCCCAGTAGAGGTGAGCCTGTGGGGATATCGGTTTGGGTTGATGATCAGCGCACCAGACACGGCCGCTTGTTATCGAACTTCCACCCCGGAATCAAAAACTGCATCGCCACGCTGTCATCCCGCGCGCCGAGGCCCATGCCTTTATATAGCTCATGAGCCTTGGCCAACTGATCCATATCCAGCTCGACACCCAGCCCCGGTTTCTTCGGCACTTGCACCAGACCGTCGACAATTTGCAGCGGCGCCTTGGTCAACCGCTGACCGTCCTGCCAGATCCAGTGGGTGTCGATCGCGGTGATCTCACCCGGCGCAGCGGCGGCGACATGGGTGAACATCGCCAGCGAGATATCGAAGTGGTTGTTGGAATGCGAACCCCAGGTCAGGCCCCATTCATGGCACATCTGCGCCACGCGTACCGAGCCCTGCATGGTCCAGAAGTGCGGGTCGGCCAGTGGAATGTCCACCGACTGCAACTGGATCGCATGACCCATTTCACGCCAGTCAGTGGCGATCATGTTGGTGGCGGTTTTCAGCCCGGTGGCACGGCGAAACTCAGCCATTACTTCGCGGCCGGAATAACCGTTTTCCGCACCGCACGGGTCTTCGGCGTAGGCCAGCACATGATGCTGGTCGCGGCACAAGCGAATGGCTTCTTTCAGTGACCACGCGCCATTCGGATCGAGGGTAATCCGCGCATCAGGAAAGCGTTCGGCCAGCGCTGCGACCGCTTCGATTTCCGCATCGCCGCTGAGCACGCCGCCCTTGAGTTTGAAATCCTTGAAACCGTACTTCGCATGAGCCGCTTCAGCGAGGCGCACCACGGCTTCGGCAGTCATGGCCTTCTCGTGACGCACGCGGAACCAGTCGTTGTCGGCGTCCGGTTCGCTGCGATAGGCGAGATCGGTTTCGCGCTGATCACCAACGTAGAACAGATAACCGAGCATCTTCACTTCATCGCGTTGCTGACCTTCGCCGAGCAATGCCGCCACCGGTACGTCGAGATGCTGACCGAGCAAATCGAGCAGCGCGGCTTCGAGACCGGTGACCGCGTGGATGGTGATGCGCAGGTCAAAAGTCTGCAGACCACGACCGCCGGCATCGCGGTCGGCGAAAGTCTGGCGCACTTGATTGAGAATCTTCTGCCAGGTGCCGATCGGGCTGCCGATCACCAGGCTGCGCGCATCTTCCAGGGTCTGGCGAATACGCTCGCCACCGGGCACTTCACCGACGCCGGTGTGGCCGGCGTTGTCCTTGAGGATGACGATGTTGCGGGTGAAAAACGGCCCGTGGGCGCCGCTCAGATTGAGCAGCATGCCGTCATGGCCGGCCACCGGAATGACTTGCATGTCGGTGATGATCGGGGCTTTGGCGGTGTCGTGTGCGGTCATGTTCTTATCCTTAATACGCAATCTTAAAAATGGACGTCAGGCGTGTTTCGGCGCGGTCTCGACCACGGCGATGTCGGCAGCAGGTTTCGGTGTGGTGCGCGCGAAGAAGACAATGATTGCGGCAATGATCGACGTCGCGGCCAAGCCATAGAGGCCGCCCTGAATCGAGCCGGTGTGTTCTTCAAGCAGGCCGAACGTGGTCGGCGCAACGAAGCCGCCGAGGTTGCCCACCGAGTTGATCAGCGCGATCACCGCTGCAGCGATGCGCGCATCCAGATACGCCTGCGGAATCGGCCAGAACAGCGACGAAGCGGATTTGAAACCCAGCGCGGCAAAGCAGATCGCAACGAAGGCAAAAATCGGCCCGCCGGTGGTGGACATGAACATCCCCGCAGCAGCGATCAACAGTGCAGTGGCGACCCACGCCTGCTGGTGTTTCCACTTGGCCGAGAACGAAGCGAAGGCGTACATACCGATGATCGACAGCAACCATGGAATCGAGTTGAACAGGCCGACCTGGAAGTCGCTCATCTCACCCATTTTCTTGATGATGCTCGGCAGCCAGAAGGTTGCCGCGTAGATCGTCAACTGAATGAAGAAGTAGATCAGGCAGAACAGGATGATCTGGCGGTCCTTGAGCAGTTTGCCCATGGATGGCCGGATCGGCGTCGCGGCTTCGCGGGCCTTCTGTTCAGCGTCGATGGCGTTGACCAGTGCGTCCTGTTCGGCGCGGCTCAGCCATTTCGCATCGTGAGGTTTGGCGTCGAGCCAGAACCAGACGAAGACGCACAGGCACACCGAGAACATCCCTTCAATGAAGTACATCCATTGCCAGCCGTGCATGCCCAGCCCGTTGATCTGCAGGAGCAGGCCGGACAACGGGCCGGAGATCAACGAGGCCACGGCGGAGCCGCTGAGGAAAATCGCAATCGCCTTGCCGCGCTCGGCGCCGGGCAGCCAGCGGGTAAAGTAGTAGATCACCCCGGGAAAGAACCCGGCCTCGGCTACACCGAGCAAAAAGCGCAAGACATAGAAGTGGGTTTCGTTCTGGATGAACGCCATGCCGGCGGCAACCAGGCCCCAGGTGAACATGATGCGGGTCAGCCAGATGCGTGCGCCGACTTTTTGCAGAAGCATGTTCGACGGGACTTCGAACAGCGCGTAACCGATGAAGAACAGACCGGCGCCGAAGCCGTAAGCGGCGGCACCAATACCGAGGTCGTGTTCCATGTGGGTGCGGACGAAACCGATGTTCACCCGATCAATGTAATTGACGATGAACATGATCACGAAGAGCGGCAGGACGTGGCGTTTCACTTTCGAGATGGCCGACGCGAGTGTCGAATCGACGCCCTCGTTCATCCCGGAGACGGAGGTTTTCACTTGGTTTTCTCCCACTGATTATTTTTATGCGGGGTAGGGCAGGTGTTGCGTTGTTGATAGACATCATACAACTGAGATTTTTTGTCCTACAAGTGGGGAATGCCGATTAATTTTATCTGGAAGGCCGGTTTCTTATGCTTTTTCGTATTTTAGCCCAGTGTTTAGTGGGTATTGTGCTTTTAGGGTTGCGATAAATTTACCCGGCTGCCCGCGAGCAACCGTCAAGGAGTCCTGGTTTTTTTCGATTTATTTGAATGTTGTCATACAAGTTGAGGCGCTAGAATCAATCCCGTCAGCCCGCCTCGCAATGCTACGATCGGCGAGCCCCGATCACCGGAACCGACCATGCAAGAAGACCTCGACGCTCCCGCACGCAAACGTGCGCACAACCTCGCTCATGATCTGGTGGAGAAACTTACCCAGAGCATTCTTCTTGGTCAGCTGTCGCCCGGCGACAAGCTGCCGTCGGAGAATTCCATCGTTCAGGAACACGGCGTCAGCCGTACGGTGGTGCGCGAGGCGATTTCCAAATTGCAGGCCTCCGGGTTGGTGGAGACGCGCCACGGCATCGGCACGTTCGTCATTGAGCGCGCGGCGGAGCAGGGCTTGCGCCTCAATGTCGACACGGCGCTCGGTGTGCGCAGCATTCTTGAATTGCGTCTTGGCCTGGAAACCCAGGCAGCGGCACTGGCGGCACAGCGGCGGAGCGAGCAGCAATTGCTGCAAATGCGTCAGGCGCTGGATGACTATCAACGGCTGCTCGACAACAACGACAGCTGCGTCGAGGCCGATCGGCGCTTTCATCTGCTGATCGCCGAAGCCACCGGCAACGTCTGTTTCAGCGAGATCATGCAGCACCTGGGCAGTGCAATGATCCCGCGTAACCGGCTCAATGCTGCTGAACGTGGCGCGGCGGATTTGAGCAAACTCGGGCAACTGGCCCATCTGGAGCATGAGGCGATTCTGAATGCGATCAAGCGTCAGGATGCGGACGCCGCGCGGGCAGCCATGTGGTTGCACCTGACCAACAGCCGTGACCGCTTTTCCGCGCAAGGTTGAGCACCGCTGGTCTGGTCGATAGCACGCCGTACACAGGCCTGATTCCAAGTTGTACGGCCCGGGTATTCCGGACCTCCTTGGTGAGGTGTGTCATGGCTAATGATTTGCTGTTTCAGGGTGGTGTGCTGCCAACCGATCCAACCCGGCCGATGCCAGGTACCGATGAACCGACACTGGCTGATCACGATGCACCGATGGGAATGCCCCCGGGGCGTGATCCGTTGAGCGATGCTGATCGGCCGGAGGATTGGCAGGATCCGGCGGCTGATGATGAGGATGTGCCGCCGGCGGATGAACCGACGCCGTTGTCGGATGATCGGCGCTGATCAGTGATTGGCTTTGATTAATGTGTTGTCTGGGCTGGCCCCATCGCTGGCAAGCCAGCTCCCACAGGTTATGCGGATGTACTTGAAAACTATGTTCACCATAGAACCCTGTGGGAGCTGGCTTGCCAGCGATGTCGGCATTTGCCTTAACAACAATCATTGATCAGATC
>NZ_JSFK01000018.1:0-138311 GCF_000783395.1 Pseudomonas chlororaphis
GGCGTGCAGTCGCCGGGCGGCCGGGACGGGGGAGGTCGGGCGGGTTCTGCTGGCTGACAATTTCTGGGGGATTTGCGCGCTGATCTTGTTGATCACCGGCGGGATGCGTGCCTTTGGCGGTTACGAAAAAGGCACTGACTACTATCTTCATCAGCCGCTGTTTCACCTGAAGATGACGCTGTTCGTTCTGATTCTGTTGATAGAGCTTGCGCCGATGATCACGCTGATCAAATGGCGGATCGCCAAGACGCGGGGGGCGGTACTCGATACCGGGAGAGCAAAGTTGTTTGCACGCATCAGTCACGTTGAAGCGCTGCTACTGATGCTGATGATGGTTGCAGCCACAGGCATGGCACGTGGTGTGACGTTCGGGTAGGAAGGCGAATTCCCTTCGCTCTATCGGAAATGTCCGACAGCCAGCCTTGAGAATGCTCGGTAGTATCGATCAGCAGAAAGGGCGGGAGGGTAACGCGGGAGGATCATGTGTCAGGCGCCGTGCCCAAGGAGTTTGGGGAGCGGATGGCAAAACGGCGCGTGAATCTCTAGCCAGTCATTCCACAAGGTAAACGGACTGGCTACTGACTGCGAGGCGGCTCAGGGAGTTTGTGGCTTGTCCGGGGCGGTCAGGCCAGCCTGAATGCGCTGGTAAATCTCTTCACGGTGCACTGCAACGTTTTTCGGAGCGTTGATACCAATGCGGACCTGTTGGCCGCTTACGCCCAGAATGGTGATAGTGATGTCATCACCGATGTTTATGCTTTCACCGACTTTGCGGGTGAGTATCAGCATGGTCTTCTCCTTGATTGCTTTGTAGGGCACCTGATTCAGACAGTGCAGAGGTCGGTGGTACGTATAGATTAGTGCGAAGTCTCACGGTTTGGGTGCCTCTTTCTGACGCGCAGAAGCGGCATTAATTCCCAGGGCGTAACTATACAGAGGCTGCAACCATCAATCTCGTTGTTTTGTGCCCATTTTGCGGGCCTCGCGAAGTATTTATGAATGATAAGATCGCGGCTTTGAGAATTTCGAGGAAAGCGTTGTGCGCAAATTGGTTTGGTTGGTCGCGGCACTGGTGTTGGCTGGGTGTGGTGAAGGCAAGAATGCAGACGCAGCAAAACCACAATCGACTGTAGTGACGGCGCCGGCTGCGGCGGCACCACAGTGGGATCTCGAAGTGCGCGGCGAAACCCCGCAGGCTGTCAGCGACCTGAGCGGCTGGTTGATCGAGCACGCCTTCGTACCTACGGTGATCAAGGACAGCAGTGGCAAAGCACGAATTCTGATTGGTCCTTTCAACTCGCAAGCCGAAGCTGAAGCCCGAAAAGTACAAGTGGATGCAGCTCTGGTGAAAGCCAAGAAGCAGAATATCGAGTCGGTGGTGATCGAGCACCCGCTCACGCCGTAAACGTTGCGTTTCAGCGGAGCGACCTAAAGGACCTCGGATGTGGCTCGTCTTATACGAGTCAGTCACGATTTTCCGAAGGAGCTCCGCATGGCCTCCGCCAATCCTTACAAGCTGTTCGACGTCATCCTGCATCGTAAAACCTTACTCAGTCCGCACATGATGCGGATCACGCTGGCCAGTCCTGCTGTTAAAGAAATGGCCACCTGGGCGCCGGATCAAAGGGTGAAGCTGTTTTTTCCTGCGGCTGATGGTTCGCCTGCCAGGCTTGCTCAGGGCGAGGGTTGGTACGCACGCTTCAAGGCAATGATTGCTGATCGGCGTCCGGCGATGCGCACCTACACCATTCGCCATTTGCGTGCCGAACAGGGTGAAGTGGATATTGATTTCGTCCTGCATGGTGAAACCGGACCGGCTTCGCGTTGGGCGCTTCGGGCCCAGCCCGGTGACTCGATGCAGATTCTCGCCCCGGACTGCCGCTTTTCAGCGCAGGACGCCGGAGGATTCGAATGGAAGCCGCCGCAATCCCTCAAACAGCTTCTGCTGGTCGCCGACGGCACGGCGCTGCCTGCGGCCATGGGCATTCTCGATGAGTTGGCCACTATGGCCGAACCACCCCTGACGCAGGCGTTTTTCGAAGTCGACAGTGTCGAGGATATCCTGGCAGTTCCCGATTGGGCCGGGCTGACGGTGCAGTGGCTGATCCGAGACCAGGCCAGCGCCGGTATGTTGATGGCGGCGGCGGTGCAGAAAGCCGTCCCAGCCATTCATGCCTCATCCATCGGCCAGGCTGTCGAGTTGGCCGAGGTCGATATCGACAAAGAGATTCTTTGGGAAATAGCCGAGACAGCCAGTGAGGGTTTCTATGGCTGGATCGCTGGAGAAAGCGCTGCAGTGATGAGTCTGCGCAGGTACCTGATCAAAGAGTGCGGAATCGCGCGGGAGTCGCTCAGCCTGATGGGCTACTGGCGCTACAACAAGGCGGGCAGCTAGCCACAAAAAAGGCCTCGGACATGACGTTCGAGGCCTCTTCTTTTAAGTGTCGATCAACCGCAGGCTTTCATGTTCACCGGGCCGACAAACTCATTACCGCGCCCCATTACGCATGCCACGCTCTGATTGCGCTGACGCTCCCAGTCCTGCACCGGGTAAGTCTTGTCCCACGCTTCATACAATTGGCGATCCTGCTTCGACAGGCGCAAGCCGTATTGCTTGCTCATGTAGAAGTAAGTCCGGGCGATCATGCCGCGAATCGACGGACGAGGCATGACCTTCTTCGCCTTGAAGTCGACCTGGGTCAGGCATGAGCCATACTGCCCGGGTTGCACCGGCAGCCAGCCGTAGCTGAAGTTGCTGCGGTCTCCGTTGACCTCGCCAATACTCGGCACCAGGTTGTGCAGATCGGCTTCAGCCTTCTGATAGCTTGGGTCGTAACGCGTGCAGTTTTTACGTCCACCTTCCTGCCAGCACTGACGCTGATGGCCGAACTGCCAGGCTGGCACGATGTGTTCCCATTCAATGCGTGACGCACGCTTGGCATTCTTGCGCGGTACGTAACCGCAAGCCTTCAGATCAACCTTGTTGCCGGTGTACTTGCACCCGCAATAAAACTCTGTGGACTGCGGCGCATAAAGCTTCCAGGCGACCTTCTTGGCTTCGGTAAAGGTGCGGGGTGCGCCAGCCTGGGCACCCATGGCGATGAACAAAAGCAGCAAAGCAAAACAGCGGACACTCATTGAATCAATCTTCCTTCGGTACAACCCAAAAAATCTGCACGCCACCGTCGTCGCGATAGGCGAGGGTGACGTTGTCGTTCTCGTCGATTTCCTCGAGCAGGCGCTCCCACTCGTCCATCGGCTCGTCCGGCAGACGGAAGATCAGTGCGGCTTTGGCTTTCTGGGCGGTGGGGGAATTGATGATTTTCTGAACGCGCATGCCCATGCGTTCGTAAGCGTCAGGAGCATCAGGGGAGGTGGCCACGAGGTTATCCTTATTAAGCTGTACGTGCATACAGTATTTAACTGTAGGCATTTTCGCAACTGCTTAAAATTCAAGAAAATCCTCTGACAGCGGTTTTCAGATTTTGGTGTAGGCCATGTCGATTTATTTGTGGGAAAAGTGCGAGAGCGATGTAAGCGAAGCACTACCCGCCTATTGGGCGAGTAATGCTTGGGTTGCCCGATCGAGAATTGATCAGGCGAAGGCGAATCAGTATTCCCAGAACATCCGTTGCAGCTCTTTGCTGTCGTTGGTTTTGGTCAAAGCGACCATTGCCAGGATGCGGGCTTTTTGCGGGTTCAGATCGTGAGCCACAACCCAGTCGTACTTGTCGTCCGGCTGTTCGGCGTTACGCAGAACGAAGCCGCCAGCGTTGACGTGGGACGAACGAATGATTTGCACGCCATCCTTGCGCAGCGCTTGCAGGGCTGGAACCACGCGGGAGGATACCGAGCCGTTGCCGGTACCGGCATGGATGATGGCCTTGGCACCGGATTGGGCGAGAGCCTTGTAGGCTGTATCGCTGACGTTGCCGTAGGAATAAGCGATTTCTACGTCAGGAAGACTCTTGATGTTTTTGATGTCGAATTCCGAGTCCATGGTGTGACGCTTGGCTGGCAAGCGGAACCAGTAGGATTTGCCTTCAACCACCATGCCCAGTGGGCCCCAGGCACTTTTGAACGCCTCGGTCTTGATGTTGATCATTTTGCTGACGTCGCGACCGGACTGGATTTCATCGTTCATGGTCACCAGTACGCCTTTGCCGTGCGCTTCTTTGCTGCTGGCCACGGCCACAGCGTTGTACAGGTTGAGCATGCCATCGGCGGACATGGCGGTGCCCGGACGCATCGAGCCGACGACGATGATCGGCTTGTCGGTTTTTTCCACCAGATTGAGGAAGTAAGCGGTTTCTTCCAGGGTGTCGGTGCCGTGGGTGATGACGATGCCGTCGACGTCTTTGCTATCAGCCAGTTCGGCCACGCGGCGACCCAACTGCAGCAGATTTTCGTTGGTGATGCTTTCCGAGGCAATCTGCATGACTTGTTCGCCACGCACGTTCGCCAGTTTGCTCAGTTCGGGAATGCCGGCGATCAATTGTTCGACGCCGACCTTGGCCGCCTGATAGGTGGCGCTGTTGGCGGCACTAGCGCCGGCACCGGCAATGGTGCCGCCCGTGGCAAGTACCACGACGTTCGCGAGCTTGGTCTGGGTTTCGACTTCTTTTGCCTGAAGGGCGGTCGGCAGGAGCAGGAGGAGGGCCAAAGCGCCCGGAACCAAAGTGTTGAAAGCAGATTTCATTATTTTTCTCTCTAGTAGTGAGACGGTGCTGATGCAGGTTCATCTAGATGCACTCCAAGCCGATCTGGATGCCCGGAGTGCTGTGAAGGGAGCAGGATCTGTACCAGCCGTACTTTGCGTCAGAGAAATGTTTAACTTGATGATTTACATCAAGTTTTTCTGAGTTTGAAAATCGCGCGATGAATCGTTTATCCGGGTTTCCGAACAATGGCCGCTTTCGCGTTCGGCTCTCCGAAAGGGACTACTGCTTTTGTTGAGTGATTCGGGTTGCCGGTTTCGGTTTTTCTGCTAAAGAAACCCACGCGCGGGCCGATGGGTGTTCAAGGAAACTGAATTTTAGGGAGTTAACATGTCACTGACGGTCGGTTTTTCAAATCCTGGCGCAGTCACGATCGGCGGCAAAACCGCAGCGACCATCAATGCATTGAACGAGGCGGAAGCTGATGCTTCCACCGAGGCGCTGGGCACTGACAAAGATGAAAGCAATCAGGTCAGAACCGGTGGCGCTGCGCAAGAAGACAGCAAGGCTGAAAGCGGCAGTAACCTGAGCGTTACCGTCAAGATGCTGCTCAAGCGCATGCAGGAATTGCAGAAGCAACTTCAGGAGCAGCAACAGCAATTGGCAGCGGCCCAAGCCGAGACCTACCCGACGCCCGAGGCGAAATCGCAGGCGGTCATGTCCATTCAGGGGCAGATCGCGCAAACCAGCGCCGCGATGGCAGAAGTGGCGGGTGCATTGGTCAAGGAAATGTCCAAGAGCGCCACCAGCGGGAATTTGGTCAGCACCACGGCATAAGCAGCGAAGGGGCGAGTCGGACCGATTCGCCCTACAACAAATGACGATTTCTGATTGTTGACAAATGTCGGCGGTATTCGCATAGTTCGGTCTACGCAAACGTTTGCGCGGCTCTCCCGGCATTGTATGGCCCGGAAGAAAGCGAGTTAGCTTACGCCAGCGCAAGCGTTGCTCACAATAATCATAAGATCGGAGTGAACCCATGAAGCTGCCATTCGCTGGACGCCTTCTTGCTGTCGCTATGCTGGCTGCCACAGCCGCCGCACTACCTGTCTCCTCGGCATTCGCCGAATCCGCCGAAAAACCTAAAGTCGCGCTGGTCATGAAGTCTCTGGCCAACGAATTCTTCCTGACCATGGAAGATGGCGCCAAGGCCTACCAGAAAGAACACTCCGCCGATTTCGACCTGATCTCCAACGGCATCAAGGATGAAACCGACACTGCTGGCCAGACCCGCATCGTCGAGCAGATGATTCTGGCCAAGGTCAATGCACTGGTGATCGCGCCTTCCGATTCCAAGGCCATGGTGCCGGTGATCAAGAAAGCCGTCGATGCCGGCATCACCGTGATCAACATCGACAACCAGCTCGATC
Source organism: Pseudomonas chlororaphis (assembly GCF_000783395.1). GTDB lineage: Bacteria > Pseudomonadota > Gammaproteobacteria > Pseudomonadales > Pseudomonadaceae > Aquipseudomonas > Aquipseudomonas chlororaphis_H. Next base: position 6,089 of record NZ_JSFK01000018.1, read on the forward strand.
CGGCCATCGTCAAAAGCAAAAACATCAGCGTGCCCTTCGTAGGCCCGGACAACCGTAAAGGCGCGCGTCTGGTCGGTGAATATCTGGCCAAGCAGCTCAAGGCTGGTGACGAGGTCGGCATCATTGAAGGCGTGTCCACCACGACCAATGCCCAGCAACGTACCGCTGGCTTCAAGGATGCGATGGACGCTGCACAGATCAAGATCGTTTCCCTGCAATCCGGTGATTGGGAAATCGACAAGGGCAACAAGGTTGCTGCGTCGATCCTCAGCGAATACCCGGACGTCAAAGCATTGCTGGCCGGCAACGACAGCATGGCTGTAGGTGCTGTCTCCGCTGTGCGCGCCGCGGGCAAGGCCGGTCAGGTCCAAGTGGTTGGTTATGACAACATCAATGCCATCAAGCCAATGCTGAAGGACGGCCGCGTGCTGGCTACTGCTGACCAGTTCGCTGCCAAGCAAGCCGTGTTCGGCATCGAAACCGCGCTGAAAATCATCAAGGGCGAGAAAGTCGACAGCGGCGCCAACGGCGTGATCGAAACACCGGTCGAGCTGGTCACCAAGTAAGTCTTCTGGCGACACAACGGCGCTCGTCCGTCCGGGCGAGCGCATGGAGAGTTTTTATGTCAGTTTCCGCCCCGAACGCTGTCCTCTCGGTCAGCGGTATCGGTAAGACCTATGCGCAACCGGTGCTCACCGGCATCGATCTGACGCTGATGCGCGGTGAAGTACTGGCGCTTACCGGCGAGAATGGTGCCGGCAAAAGTACCCTGTCGAAGATCATTGGCGGACTGGTCACCCCGACCACCGGCCAAATGCAATTCCACGGCAAGGACTATCGACCGGGCAGTCGCACCCAGGCTGAAGACCTCGGCGTGCGTATGGTCATGCAAGAACTCAATCTGTTGCCGACCCTGTCGGTGGCGGAGAATCTGTTTCTCGACAACCTGCCGAGCAACGGTGGCTGGATCAGCCGCAAGCAGTTACGCAAAGCCGCGATCGAAGCCATGGCGCAAGTCGGCCTCGACGCGATCGACCCGGATACGCTGGTCGGCGAGTTGGGTATCGGGCATCAGCAGATGGTCGAAATCGCCCGTAACCTGATCGGCGATTGCCATGTGCTGATTCTCGACGAACCGACCGCGATGCTGACCGCGCGTGAAGTCGAAATGCTCTTTGAGCAGATCACCCGCTTGCAGGCGCGTGGCGTTTCGATCATTTATATTTCCCACCGCCTCGAAGAGCTGGCCCGCGTCGCACAGCGCATTGCCGTGCTGCGTGACGGCAATCTGGTCTGCGTCGAGCCGATGGCCAACTACAACAGCGAACAGTTGGTCACGCTGATGGTCGGTCGTGAACTGGGCGAGCATATCGACATGGGCCCGCGCAAGATTGGTGCCCCGGCGCTGACGATTAAAGGCCTGACCCGTTCCGACAAAGTGCGCGATGTCTCCTTCGAAGTGCGTGCCGGCGAGATCTTCGGAATTTCCGGGCTGATCGGGGCAGGGCGCACAGAGCTGCTGCGACTGATCTTCGGCGCAGACATTGCCGACAGCGGCAGCATTGCCCTCGGCTCGCCAGCCAAAGTCGTCAGTGTGCGCTCGCCCGTCGACGCCGTGCGCAACGGCATTGCATTGATTACCGAGGACCGCAAGGGTGAAGGCCTGCTGCTGAGTCAGTCGATCAGCGCCAACATCGCGCTCGGCAACATGCCGGAGATTTCCAGTGGCGGTGTCGTCAACAGCGGCGACGAGATAGCTCTGGCGCAGCGTCAGATCGACGCCATGCGCATCCGCAGTTCAAGTCCGACACAACTGGTTTCAGAACTGTCCGGCGGCAACCAGCAGAAAGTCGTGATCGGCCGCTGGCTGGAGCGCGACTGTTCGGTGCTGCTGTTCGACGAGCCGACCCGCGGCATCGACGTCGGCGCCAAGTTCGACATTTATGCCTTGCTCGGCGAGCTGACGCGCCAGGGCAAAGCGCTGGTGGTGGTGTCCAGTGACCTGCGTGAACTGATGCTGATCTGCGACCGCATCGGCGTGCTGTCGGCAGGGCGCTTGATCGACACCTTCGAGCGCGATAGCTGGACCCAGGATGATTTGCTTGCCGCCGCGTTCGCCGGCTACCAAAAACGTGATGCGTTGCTCAACGAAGCGGCGCCTAGGGATCTCCCATGAAAACTGCATCTCCTGCCGGCAAACGTAGTGGCAACTTCTATGGTCTGGGCACTTATCTGGGCCTGGCCGGTGCGTTGCTGGCGATGATTGCGCTGTTCTCGGTCTTGAGCAGCCACTTTCTGTCGTATAACACCTTCAGTACGTTGGCCAACCAGATTCCTGATCTGATGGTGCTGGCGGTTGGCATGACCTTCGTGTTGATCATCGGCGGCATCGACCTTTCAGTGGGGTCGGTGCTGGCGCTTGCTGCTTCGACGGTCAGCGTGGCGATACTCGGTTGGGGCTGGGGCGTATTGCCGTCGGCGTTGCTCGGCATGGCGGTGGCGGCATTGGCCGGTACAGTCACCGGTTCGATCACTGTAGCGTGGCGTATTCCTTCGTTCATCGTCTCTCTGGGCGTACTGGAAATGGCTCGGGGTCTGGCGTATCAGATGACCGGATCGCGCACCGCGTATATCGGTGACTCGTTCGCCTGGCTGTCGAACCCGGTTGCATTCGGTATCTCGCCGTCGTTCATCATTGCCTTGCTGGTGATCATCATTGCTCAAGCGGTTTTGACCCGCACCGTATTCGGTCGCTACCTGATCGGCATCGGCACCAACGAAGAGGCGGTGCGTCTGGCGGGGATCAATCCGAAACCCTACAAGATTCTGGTATTCAGCCTGATGGGCCTGCTGGCCGGTATCGCCGCGCTGTTTCAGATTTCCCGTCTGGAGGCCGCTGACCCGAACGCCGGTTCCGGTCTGGAGCTGCAAGTGATCGCCGCGGTGGTGATCGGCGGTACCAGCCTGATGGGCGGACGCGGTTCGGTGATCAGCACGTTCTTTGGCGTATTGATCATCTCGGTACTGGCGGCGGGTCTGGCGCAGATCGGCGCGACCGAGCCGACCAAACGTATCATCACCGGTGCGGTGATTGTGATCGCGGTGGTGCTCGACACTTATCGCAGTCAGCGCGCCAGTCGCCGGGGCTAAGACATGGCAACGATCAAGGATGTGGCAGCCCTCGCGGGAATTTCCTACACGACGGTGTCGCATGTGGTGAACAACACCCGGCCGGTCAGTCAGGAAGTGCGGCTGAAAGTCGAGGCGGCGATCAAGAGCCTCGACTATGTGCCGAGCGCGGTGGCGCGCTCGCTGAAGGCCAAGACCACTGCAACCATCGGCCTGCTGGTGCCGAACAGTCTCAACCCGTACTTCGCGGAATTGGCGCGGGGCATTGAGGATTATTGCGAGCGTAACGGCTATTGCGTGATCCTTTGCAACTCCGACGACAACCCCGACAAGCAGCGCAGCTATTTGCGCGTATTGCTGGAGAAGCGCATCGACGGTCTGATCGTTGCTTCTGCTGGCGGTGACAGCGGTCTGGCGCAGGGGCTGGCCGGAGTGAAAACGCCGATGGTCATCGTCGACCGGGGTCTTGACGGTGTTGATGCCGATCTTGTGCGCATCGACCATGAATACGGCGCTTACCTCGCAACCCGGCACTTGCTGGAATTGGGTCACCGCGACATTGCCACTATTGGCGGTCCGGCCAGTACCAGTGTGGCGCAGATGCGTCTGGCCGGATATTGCCGAGCGCTGAAAGAGGCGGGCGTTGAGGTCCGCCAGGAGCGCATGCTGGAAAGTGATTTCACCAGTACTGGCGGGTACAACGCGGCGGCGACGCTGCTTGAAAGCAATCCGCCGAGCGCGATTTTTGCCGGTAACGACATGATCGGCATCGGCGTGCTGCGTGCGGCGGCGGAGCGAAATGTTCGCGTGCCGAGCGAGCTGTCGGTGATCGGCTTCGACGATATCCAGATGAGTCGTTACGTGTATCCGGCACTCACCACGGTAGGGCAGTCGATCCTGCAACTGGGCGAGATGGCTGCCGAAGTGTTGCTGCGACGGATTGCTACGCCGAACCTGGGCACTGATCAGCGGATCGTGACCCCGAGTATTGTCTTGCGCGAATCGACCGCACCGTTGTCCGGCGTGTTCACCGAATACCGCTGAAACCGAATTGACGAGTAATGATGTATGCCAGCAAATGTAGTGGTAATAGGCAGCCTGAACATGGATCTGGTGACCCGGGCGCCGCGGCTGCCGGTAGGCGGTGAAACGCTGATCGGTCATTCCTTTGCCACCGTTTCCGGTGGCAAGGGCGCCAATCAGGCGGTGGCCGCCGCGCGTTTGGGTGCACAGGTGGCAATGGTCGGCTGCGTTGGCAATGACGACTATGGCGTGCAATTGCGTGACGCCTTGCTGGCCGAGCAGATCGATTGTCAGGCCGTCAGCACGGTCGAAGATTCCAGTGGTGTGGCGTTGATTGTGGTCGATGACAACAGTCAGAACGCCATCATCATCGTCGCCGGCGCCAACGGTGCAATGACGCCCGCAGTGATCGACCGCTTTGATGCAGTGCTGCAAGCCGCCGACGTGATTATCTGCCAGCTCGAAATTCCCGATGCCACGGTGGGGCATGCGCTCAAGCGTGCGCGTGCACTGGGCAAAATCGTCATCCTCAATCCGGCCCCGGCCAGTCGTCCACTGCCGGCAGACTGGTTTTCCGCGGTCGATTACCTGATCCCCAACGAGAGCGAAGCGACCGTCTTGAGCGGGTTGCCGGTGGACTCGCTGGAAAGCGCAGAAAGTGCCGCCAGCCAACTGATCGCCATGGGCGCGGGCAAAGTCATCATTACCCTCGGTGCTCAAGGTTCGCTGTTCGCCAACGGCCAGAGCTTTGAGCATTTCCCGGCGCCGAAAGTGAAGGCTGTCGACACCACTGCCGCCGGAGACACTTTTGTCGGTGGCTTTGCGGCGGCGCTGGCCAATGGCAAATCCGAGGCCGAGGCGATTCGCTACGGGCAGATCGCCGCCGCGCTGTCGGTAACCCGCGCCGGTGCACAACCGTCCATTCCAACCCAATCCGACGTACAGGCCTTTAAACCCGCATGAAAAAGACTCCTCTGCTTAACGTCGCACTGTCGCGGCTGATCGCATCCCTGGGCCATGGCGACATGGTGGTCATTGGTGATGCCGGGCTGCCAGTGCCGCCGGGCGTCGAGCTGATTGATCTGGCGCTGACCCACGGTGTGCCGGATTTCGTCAGCACCCTGAAGGTCGTGCTCAGCGAGATGCAGGTGGAAAGCCATGCGTTGGCCAAAGAAATCTTCGACAAGCAACCGACCGCACTGACTGCGCTGGACGCGTTGAATGAAGAGGGCGCTTTGGGGCGTCGCGATCTGCTCAGTCATGAGCAATTCAAGGTGCTCAGCCGACAGGCTCGGGCGATTGTTCGTACAGGCGAATGCCAGCCGTACTGCAACATCGTGCTGGTCGCTGGAGTCACCTTTTAACTTTTGATTTAACAAGCACAAGGAATGCGCCATGCAACGCTATGCTCAGAAACTGCACCAACTGCTCCGGAGCCTGCTGCTTTTGTCCGTTATCTCTGCGACCGGCGCTCACGCGGCGGAAAAAATCGACCTGATCATCGACACCGACCCGGGGGCCGACGATGTGGTCGCCTTGCTGTTCGCACTGGCCTCGCCGGACGAACTGAACATTCGCGCGCTGACCACCGTGGCCGGCAACGTGCGCCTCGACAAGACCTCGCGTAATGCACGACTGGCTCGCGAGTGGGCAGGGCGCGAAGACGTACCGGTTTATGCCGGTGCGCCGAAGCCGCTGATGCGCACTCCTATCTACGCCGAGAATATCCATGGTAAGGAAGGCCTGTCGGGTGTCACCGTGCACGAACCGAAAAAGGGTCTGGCTGAAGGCAATGCGGTCAACTACCTGATCGATACGCTGAAAAAAGCCAAGCCGCACAGCATCACCATCGCCATGCTCGGTCCGCAGACCAATCTGGCATTGGCGCTGATCCAGGAGCCTGAAATTGTTCAGGGCATCAAGGAAGTGGTGATCATGGGCGGTGCGCACTTCAATGGTGGCAACATCACTCCGGTGGCCGAATTCAATCTGTTTGCTGACCCGCAAGCGGCTGAAGTCGTGCTGAAAAGCGGCGTGAAACTGACTTACCTGCCGCTGGACGTGACGCACAAGATCCTCACCAGTGACGCACGCCTGAAGCAGATCGCTGCGCTGAACAACAACGCCAGCAAGATAGTCGGCGATATCCTCAACGAGTACATCAAAGGCGACATGGAGCACTACGGTATTCCGGGTGGCCCGGTGCATGACGCGACCGTCGTGGCTTACTTGCTCAAGCCGGAGCTGTTCACCGGCCGTTCGGTGAATGTGGTTGTTGATAGCCGCGAAGGGCCGACTTTCGGCCAGACCATCGTCGATTGGTACGACGGCCTGAAGGCACCCAAGAACGCCTTCTGGGTTGAAAATGGCGATGCTCAGGGTTTCTTTGACTTGCTGACCGAGCGTCTGAAACGTCTGAAGTAAATCATTCGCCCGCAGGTGCCAGCCTGCGGGTTCTACACCCTCTCGGTGTGCTCGTCTTGTTCGGTCGGGTAGCGCTCGAAAATCTGCTTGATGAAGTGCTTGGCCGCTTCAGTGCCCAACTCCTTGACCAATAGATCGATACCAATCAGCGCAAGCTCCTCGGTGGTTCCAGGGCTGTAAGAGCTGTGTCCGTCTGTCCATTTGGCATTAATGGCGGCGTCGATGCTGATGGTGGTCATGAGAGCGCTCGAAAAGTCGGAAGATCATGGATTCGAGTTAACCATTTTGTCGGGCATTTGGCACTGCGACTTAGGCATGAACGTAGCGCTATGCGACACTTGGTCTTTTAAGGCTTTTCAAGGATCGTGCTGTGCAGATCGATTTGAACACCCCTGACGGCCTCACGCTCGACGCTGTGCGCCAGTTGCTTGCTTCGGCCAGTGATGACGAACACACGCAACTGCGCGTGACCAAGGGCGGTATCGCTTACATTTCTTCCGGCGTTACCGGTGGGCAGGATATCGACGGTTTGCTGTTTCGCCTGGAAACCTGGGCCAAGGGCTCGGGCTACGTAGGCAATGTCGCGGCCAGTGACGAGGTGTGGGTGATGCAGATTTTCAATGCGCTGAAGGACAACTGGCCGAATCCGCCGTATGACTACATCGACGTCTACTGAGCGCCGTTAATATTCAGTCACGATTGATTGCTGAAGTGACGCATGCCGCTCAGGCACACTCGGCGTTTTTCCGATCGTGGGGCAGGGTGATGGCCTTGGCTGTGAAACCAAACGCCGGAATGGCGGTCGCACGATCTCAGCTTAACCATTTTGAAAACAAGGAGGCTTCATGCCTTTGAAGTTCGCGACACTGGGTGCACTTATGGCCGCTGCCATGTTGGCCGGTTGCAGCACGACCTCCAGCGAGTCGGCAAAGGAATCTGCGGCGACCGAAGCCGGTCACAGCCGCTGTGAAGCAACGGCGGCGGAGTTCGCCATCGGCAAGAAAGCTTCGCCGGAATTGCTGGAGCAGGCGCGTGCCAAAGCCGGAGCGCAGAATGCCCGCTTCCTCAAGCCGAATGACATGATCACGCTCGAGTACCGCTCGGATCGCTTGAATCTGAACACCGACAACAATCTGGTGATCACTCGCGTCAACTGCGGCTAATCAGACAGCCCTTTTGTTGCAGGCATAAAAAACCCCGTCACATGGACGGGGTTTTTTTAGTGCGCCGAGAAATTACTCTGGGCGAACCTGTGCAGCTTGCATACCCTTTTGGCCTTTCTCAGCCACGAAGGAGACGGTCTGGCCTTCTTTCAGGCTTTTGAAACCGTCGGATTCGATAGCTTTGAAGTGTACGAACAGGTCGTCACCGCCACCTTGAGGAGTGATGAAGCCGAAGCCTTTTTCATCGTTGAACCACTTAACGGTGCCGGTTTGGCGATTAGACATGGTGTATCTCCAAGAAACATATATTTTTCAGTACTGTGCTGCTCAGGCCAACTGGGCACACCCGGGTATCATAGTCGAAATGTTCGCTTTGGTAGCCCCCCGGACGTGCTGTTTGCCAATCAGTCGTGTTTTCTTTACTGCCTGTTTCTGCTGGAGGCCCCGGTTTACAAGGCTTTGAGCGGAACGTAAAGACGATAAAAAAACCTGTAAAACCTGCATAAATCCTCCGAAAAGGCTCAAATTCAGCCCTTTTTAGAGGCGCTGAGCCGACTCAAAAGACCTTTTTGATCACTTTTTAGCCGGTGTATTTGCCTTGCATTTGGCAATTTGGCCCAACGCTTTCTGCTGCAGCTCAGGGGAAGCCTTGTTGTCCATCAGGGACTGAATGTCGGCAGCAGGATAAGACTTGATGGCATCAGCGCCGCAAGCGCAGTGCGATTTGGCCGCAGCAGCGCCAATTTGCGGAGTCGCCGCCTGGGTGCACTGGGCCATGTACTTCTCACGCTCGCCCTTAGGCCAGTCGGCGTGGGCGCTCAGCGGCAGCAACATAACGAGGGGGGCGACTACGGCGAACAGGGTATTCAGACGCATGCGAGGATGCTCCTTGTGGGTCAATGTCTTGTTATCTGAGGGCTGAAAGGCCAATCAAGTTCAGCACTCTGGCATAAAAACAGACGATTTGCCTTCCGATCAAACAGAGGCATAAGTGACCGCTCATCTGTGCTAGCATGCCGGGCTCAAGCGTTCTCAGGCTCCGGATGACCTTCAGTCCCGGCAGCGGCCAACGTGCGAATATTTCGATTTGAATCCCAGTCACTCTGGTTCGGTTTTCCGGTTGGCCGCAAGGCTCCTGCCGCTGTAAGGCAGGCGTTCGTCATTGAATGGCCTGGATCGGATCTTGTACTGGCTCATCCCAACCCACGTGACCTTTGGTAGGGGTCACCACTAGGAGAGGAGGCGCCATGCCAACTATTACTCTTCCCGACGGCAGTCAACGTTCATTCGATCACCCGGTTTCCGTAGCCGAGGTCGCCGCATCCATTGGTGCCGGTCTGGCCAAAGCTACTCTGGCCGGCAAGGTCAATGGTCAACTGGTCGACGCCAGCGACATCATCAGCAGCGACGCGACCCTGCAAATCATCACGCCTAAGGATGAAGAGGGGCTGGAGATCATTCGCCACTCTTGCGCTCACCTGGTTGGCCACGCGGTCAAGCAGCTGTACCCGACTGCGAAAATGGTCATCGGGCCGGTCATCGACGAAGGCTTCTATTACGACATCGCCTTCGAGCGTCCTTTTACTCCGGACGACATGGCCGCTATCGAACAGCGCATGCAACAGCTGATCGAAAAAGATTATGACGTCATCAAGAAAGTCACTCCGCGCGCCGAAGTGATCGAAGTGTTCAAGGCCCGTGGCGAAGACTACAAGCTGCGCCTGGTCGAGGACATGCCGAACGAGCAGGCCATGGGTCTGTACTATCACGAAGAATACGTCGACATGTGCCGTGGCCCGCACGTGCCGAACACGCGCTTCCTGAAATCCTTCAAGCTGACCAAGCTGTCTGGCGCCTACTGGCGTGGCGACGCCAAGAACGAGCAATTGCAGCGCGTTTACGGCACCGCTTGGGCAGACAAGAAGCAACTGGCGGCTTACATCCAGCGCATCGAAGAAGCTGAAAAGCGCGATCACCGCAAGATCGGCAAGCGTCTGGGCCTGTTCCACACCCAGGAAGAATCCCCGGGCATGGTGTTCTGGCACCCGAACGGCTGGACTCTGTACCAGGTGCTAGAGCAGTACATGCGCAAGATCCAGCGCGACAACGGCTATCTTGAGATCAAGACGCCGCAAGTCGTTGACCGCAGCCTGTGGGAGAAATCCGGGCACTGGGCCAACTACGCCGACAACATGTTCACCACGCAGTCGGAAAACCGCGACTACGCCATCAAGCCAATGAACTGCCCATGCCACGTGCAGGTGTTCAACCAGGGCCTGAAGAGCTACCGCGAGCTGCCGATGCGTCTGGCCGAGTTCGGTGCCTGCCACCGTAACGAGCCGTCGGGTGCGCTGCACGGCATCATGCGCGTACGTGCGTTCACTCAGGACGACGCCCACATCTTCTGCACAGAAGAGCAGATGCAGGCTGAATCCGCTGCATTCATCAAGCTGACCATGGACGTATACCGCGACTTTGGCTTTACCGATGTCGAGATGAAACTGTCCACTCGTCCGGAAAAACGCGTCGGTTCCGACGAGCTGTGGGATCGCGCTGAAGCTGCTTTGGCTGCAGCCCTTGATTCTGCGGGCCTGCCGTACGATCTGCAGCCAGGTGAGGGTGCGTTCTACGGTCCGAAGATCGAGTTCTCACTGAAAGACTGCCTTGGTCGAGTCTGGCAATGTGGTACTCTGCAGCTCGATTTTAACCTGCCTGTCCGTTTGGGCGCTGAATACGTCTCTGAAGACAACAGTCGCAAACACCCAGTGATGTTGCACCGCGCGATCCTCGGTTCCTTCGAGCGTTTCGTCGGGATTCTGATCGAGCACTACGAAGGTGCGTTCCCTGCGTGGCTCGCGCCAACCCAGGCAGTGATCATGAATATCACTGATAAACAGGCAGATTTTGTTGCAGAAGTTGAAAAAACTCTCAACGAAAGCGGATTTCGTGCCAAGTCCGACTTGAGAAATGAAAAGATCGGCTTTAAAATCCGCGAGCATACTTTGCTCAAGGTTCCCTATCTTTTGGTTATCGGAGATAAGGAAGTCGAGATGCAGACTGTCGCTGTGCGTACTCGTGAAGGTGCTGACCTGGGCTCGATGCCCGTCGCCCAGTTCGCTGAGTTTCTCGCGCAAGCGGTTTCCCGGCGTGGTCGCCCAGATTCGGAGTAATTATTATTAAGCGTGAAATGAGACAAGATAAACGAGCTGCACCGAAAGCCCCGATCAACGAGAATATCTCGGCACGCGAGGTTCGGTTAATTGGCGCTGATGGCGAGCAGATTGGCATCGTCTCGATTGATGAAGCGCTTCGTATTGCTGAAGAAGCAAAGCTTGATCTGGTGGAAATCTCCGCAGACGCAATCCCACCGGTTTGCCGGGTGATGGATTACGGCAAATCGATCTTCGAAAAGAAGAAGCAGGTTGCCGCGGCGAAGAAGAACCAGAAGCAGATTCAGGTAAAAGAAATCAAGTTTCGTCCAGGGACGGAGGAAGGGGATTACCAGGTAAAACTGCGCAACCTGGTACGTTTCCTGAGTGATGGGGACAGGGCCAAGGTATCCTTGCGATTCCGCGGCCGTGAGATGGCCCACCAGGAGCTGGGGATGGAACTCCTCAAGCGGGTTGAAGCTGACCTGCTCGAGTACGGTTCGGTCGAACAGCATCCTAAGATGGAAGGACGCCAGCTGATCATGGTCATCGCCCCGAAAAAGAAGAAGTAATCAACAGGGCACGGCAGGCCTTCTGATTATGTTTATCAACTGAATGCGGAGTATCCGAACATGCCAAAAATGAAAACCAAAAGTGGTGCTGCTAAGCGGTTTCTGAAAACTGCTAACGGTATCAAGCACAAGCACGCTTTCAAGAGCCACATCCTGACTAAAATGTCGACCAAGCGTAAGCGTCAACTGCGCGGTAGCAGCTTGCTGCATCCGTCTGACGTGGCAAAAGTCGAGCGCATGCTGCGCCTTCGTTAATTTTAGTCAAGAATAGAGGAAGTAACTCATGGCTCGTGTAAAGCGTGGCGTCATTGCCCGTAAGCGTCACAAAAAAATTCTGAAACTTGCTAAAGGCTACTACGGCGCACGCTCCCGCGTATTCCGTGTTGCCAAGCAAGCGGTAATCAAGGCAGGCCAATACGCCTACCGTGACCGTCGTCAGAAAAAACGTCAGTTCCGCGCTCTGTGGATCGCTCGTATCAACGCTGGTGCTCGTGTTAACGGTCTGTCCTACAGCCGTTTCATCGCTGGCCTGAAAAAAGCGTCCATCGAGATCGACCGTAAGGTTCTGGCTGATCTGGCAGTGAACGAAAAAGCGGTGTTTGCTGCGATTGTCGAGAAAGCTAAAGCCACCTTGGCTTAAGTACCCCCGACAATCATCCGGCCTCACTTCCGTGGGGTCAGGTGGTAAACGTCTTAAATAGGGGAAGAGCCTTCAAGCTCTTCCCCTATTTTGTATCTGGAGTCTGTACATGGAAAACCTGGATGCGCTGGTCTCTCAAGCACTAGAGGCTGTGCAAAGCGCTGAAGATATCAATGCCCTGGAGCAAATCCGGGTTCAATACCTTGGCAAAAAGGGTGAATTGACTCAGGTGATGAAGACCCTGGGGAATTTGCCGGCAGAAGAGCGTCCGCAAGTCGGCGCCCTGATCAACGTTGCCAAGGAACGTGTCACAGGCGTACTCAATGCGCGCATGGCCCTGTTTGAAGAAGCCGAACTGGCTGCCAAACTGTCCGCCGAATCCATTGACGTGACGTTGCCGGGTCGTGGTCAGACCTCCGGTGGTCTGCATCCGGTGACCCGGACTCTGGAACGTGTAGAGCAGTTCTTCACCCGCATCGGTTATGGCATTGCCGAAGGTCCTGAGGTCGAAGACGACTATCACAACTTTGAAGCGCTCAACATCCCAGGCCATCACCCGGCCCGGTCGATGCATGACACCTTCTATTTCAACGCCAACATGCTGCTGCGCACCCATACCTCGCCGGTACAGGTCCGCACCATGGAATCGAAGCAGCCGCCGATCCGCATCGTCTGCCCAGGCCGCGTGTATCGCAGTGACTCCGATATCACCCACTCGCCGATGTTCCATCAGGTCGAAGGCCTGCTGGTTGATCGCGACATCAATTTTGCCGATCTCAAAGGCACCATCGAAGAATTCCTGCGGGTGTTCTTCGAAAAAGAGCTGGCCGTACGTTTCCGTCCTTCGTACTTCCCGTTCACCGAGCCATCCGCTGAAGTCGATATGGAATGCGTGATGTGCAGCGGTAAAGGCTGCCGCGTCTGCAAGCAAACCGGCTGGCTGGAAGTGATGGGCTGCGGCATGGTTCACCCGAACGTGCTGCGCATGTCCGGCATCGATCCGGAAGAGTTCTCCGGTTTTGCTTTCGGCATGGGCGTCGAGCGTCTGGCCATGCTCCGTTACGGCGTGAACGACTTGCGTCTGTTCTTCGACAACGACTTGCGGTTCCTCGCGCAATTTCGCTAGTCGTAACGAATTCTTAGGAGAGCAGGATGAAATTCAGTGAACAATGGCTGCGTGGCTGGGTTAGCCCGCAGGTAAATCGCGACGAGCTGGTTGCTCGTCTGTCGATGGCCGGTCTTGAGGTCGATAGCGTGACCCCGGCCGCCGGTGTATTCAGCGGCGTGGTAGTGGGCGAGGTGCTGAGCACCGAGCAGCACCCTGATGCCGACAAGTTGCGCGTTTGCCAGGTCAGCAATGGCGCGGAAACCTTCCAGGTCGTGTGCGGTGCACCAAACGTGCGTCCGGGCCTGAAGATTCCGTTCGCCATGATCGGTGCTGAACTGCCGGGCGATTTCAAAATCAAGAAAGCCAAACTGCGCGGCGTTGAGTCCAATGGCATGCTCTGCTCGCAATCCGAGCTGCAGGTCGGTGAAGGCAATGACGGTCTGATGGAACTGCCGGCCGATGCGCCGGTGGGCGAAGATTTCCGTGTGTACCTGGATCTGGAAGACGCCAGCATCGAGGTCGACCTGACCCCGAACCGCGGCGACTGCCTGTCCCTGGCGGGTCTGGCCCGTGAAGTCGGCGCGCTGTACGACGCGCCGGTCACCCGTCCGGTGGTCATGAGCATTCCTGCCGTGCACGATGAAGTGCGTTCGGTAGAAGTGCTGGCCCCAGCGGCATGCCCGCGCTATCTGGGCCGCGTTATCCGTAACGTTGATCTGTCCAAGCCGACGCCGCTGTGGATGGTTGAACGTCTGCGCCGCGCCGACGTGCGCAGCATCGACGCTGCCGTCGACATCACCAACTATGTGATGCTCGAACTGGGTCAGCCGCTGCATGCCTTCGATCTCGCCGAAATCAATGGCGGCATCCGTGTGCGCATGGCGGAAGAGGGTGAGAGGCTGGTACTGCTCGACGGTCAGGAAGTCAGCCTGCGTAGCGATACGCTGGTCATCGCCGACCACACCCGCGCGCTGGCGATTGCCGGTGTCATGGGTGGCGAGCACAGCGGTGTTTCCGCGACCACTCGCGACGTATTCCTGGAAAGTGCGTTCTTCGACCAGATCGCTGTCGCTGGCAAGGCTCGTTCCTACGGCCTGCACACCGATGCTTCGCACCGCTACGAGCGTGGCGTTGACTGGCAACTGGCCCGTGAAGCCATGGAGCGCGCCACTGGCCTGCTGCTGGACATCACTGGTGGCGAAGCCGGCCCGATCATCGAGACCGTCAGCGAGCAGCATCTGCCGTCGATCGCTCCGATCACCCTGCGTTCCCAGCGCATCACCCAGATGCTCGGTATGGAAATGGATTCCGCTCAGGTTGAGCGTTTGCTCGGCGGCCTGGGTCTCGGTATTTCCGCCGACGGTGAAGGCCAGTGGCGCGTAGAAGTGCCAAGCCATCGCTTCGACATCAGCCTGGAAGTCGATCTGATCGAAGAACTGGCCCGTCTGTACGGCTACAACCGTCTGCCGGTTCGTTACCCGCAAGCGCGTCTGGCGCCGCAAGCCAAAGCTGAAGCGCGTAGCGATCTGCCGGAGCTGCGCCGTCTGCTCGTAGCTCGTGGATACCAGGAAGCAATCACTTACAGCTTCATCGATCCGCGTCAGTTCGAGCTGTTCAACCCGGGCGTCGAGCCGTTGCTGCTGGCCAATCCGATCTCCAATGACATGGCGGCCATGCGTTCGTCGCTGTGGCCGGGTCTGGTCAAAGCGCTGCAGCACAACCTCAACCGTCAGCAGGATCGCGTGCGTCTGTTCGAAAGCGGTCTGCGCTTTGTTGGTCAGTTGGAAGGCCTGAAGCAAGAACCGATGCTGTCCGGTGTAGTTTGCGGTAGCCGTCTGCCGGAAGGCTGGGCGCAAGGTCGCGACACCGTCGATTTCTTCGACGTCAAAGCTGACGTGGAAGCGGTGCTGGGCTTTGCCGGTGCACTGGATTCGTTCACTTTCGCTCCGGGCAAACACCCGGCGCTGCACCCGGGTCAAACCGCGCGCATCGAGCGCGAAGGGCGTGAAGTCGGTTTCATCGGCGCTATTCACCCGGAATTGTCGAAGGCACTGGGTCTGGACCGTCCAGTCTTCGTTTTCGAGCTGGTTCTGGCTGAAGTGGCACTCGGTAAAATGCCGAAATTCCACGAGTTGTCGCGCTTTCCTGAAGTGCGTCGTGACCTTGCACTGATTGCGCACAAAGACGTCGCGTCCGCAGCTGTACTGGACGTAATCCGTGAAAATGCAGGCGAATGGCTCACAGATCTCAGGCTGTTTGACGTGTATCAGGGTAAAGGTATTGATCCTGATAGAAAAAGCCTTGCAGTTGGCTTGACCTGGCAGCATCCATCGCGCACTCTTAATGACGATGAGGTGAATTCGACGACGCAAAATATCCTCACCTCGCTCGAACAAAGGTTGAACGCCACGTTAAGGAAGTGACGTATGGGGGCTTTGACGAAAGCTGAGATGGCGGAACGTCTGTATGAAGAGCTGGGCCTGAACAAGCGGGAAGCCAAGGAATTGGTCGAACTGTTTTTCGAGGAAATCAGGCACGCTCTTGAAGACAACGAGCAGGTCAAATTGTCCGGTTTCGGCAATTTCGACCTTCGGGACAAACGCCAGCGGCCTGGCCGCAACCCGAAAACGGGGGAAGAAATCCCGATCACGGCTCGCCGTGTGGTCACCTTTCGTCCAGGGCAGAAGTTGAAGGCCCGAGTTGAGGCTTATGCTGGAACCAAGTCATAACGACGAACTACCCGTTATCCCGGGCAAACGCTACTTCACCATCGGTGAAGTCAGCGAGCTGTGTGCCGTAAAGCCACACGTGCTGCGCTACTGGGAGCAGGAGTTTCCTCAACTCAACCCCGTCAAACGCCGCGGAAACCGCCGGTATTATCAGCGCCAGGACGTGCTGATGATCCGGCAGATCCGCGCGCTCCTTTACGATCAGGGTTTCACCATCGGCGGCGCACGCCTGCGTTTGTCCGGCGATGAAGCCAAAGACGATACGACCCAATACAAGCAGATGATTCGGCAGATGATTGCTGAATTGGAAGATGTACTGGTGGTTCTCAAGAAATAAAAAGCAGCGTTTGAATACTTCCAGTTTTCAAAAGCTTGCGCTATATTCTTGAGCGTTCTTCGAGGTGAAGAACAGTTGCAAATCCAGTCGGGGCGTAGCGCAGTCCGGTAGCGCACTAGCATGGGGTGCTAGGGGTCGAGTGTTCGAATCACTCCGTCCCGACCATATAATTCAAGGGGTTGCGAGATTTTATCTCGCGACCCTTTTTTATGTTTGGTCGTTTTTACCCCCACAAAACCACCGGCTCTGGGTGGAATCCTCACGGCTTCCGCGTGGGCGGACGCAGGCTTTGGCGCTCACGCGTGGTCTCTTTACCAATGTTGTTTGGTCTTTCTCTTCGGTCCTGACGTTTTTGAGTGTTTAAGACTATTTTCCTGCTTATTGAGAACTACATACGGGTCAACCATCAGCTTGTTTATCTCAGGTCGCTCGGGTCATCCTGCGTACCCGGTAGTTAGGCTTGGGCGGCACTGGGATCGTATAGCCGTCGGGGACTAGACTGCGTAGGTCATAGCCCATCATGAATAATCCAGCTTCAAAGGCGTGGCAGCGGTCTACCAGCTGAGGCTGCTTGGCGAATAGTTCGGACCCTTCTAGTACCGCGCGGATGATCCAACCTAATTGGAGCTGGCGCCGTGCCCAAAGGTGGTGACTGGTGGTGGAGAGTTGCGGTGTACCGTTGTAGCCAAGCATTAAGTGTTTTGGGTTTCGAATCTGGTCGCCGATCCCTGGCCCCCAGGCGAAGTCCACTACCTGCGGCGCAGTGGTGCCGGTGCCTTGGCGTTACAGGCAGTAGAGCAGCGCGATGGCGGCACCGACCCGGCCGTCATAGATTGGAGAGCCAGTGGTGTCGAGCAGGGCATGGATCTTAGTCATGCCCGAGTCGAATCTTAGGATGTTCTGCTTGGTGAGGTGGTTGAGCTGCTGCTTGCGGTCCAGCGCGAGAAGCGCCTGGCACTGCTTTAGGTAATTCATCAAGTTCTTGTCGTGCATTTGATTCTTGAGGAATCCGACGGCGCCATCGACTTTTCCCCACGCTAGGATCGCTTCGCAGGCTCCATGCGTGGCGAACTCATCGCGGGCGCGAACCGCCAAACGCAAGCGAATGCGCAGCCGGCGCAGCTCCGCCTTGACCGTCTCCCAATTCCCGCCCCACTGGTATTCGCCGCTTCGATACGTTGAACCTTGCAGTCGATCGCGTTGCGCACGAGCCTACTGCGCGCGACCTTCAGATGTACTGGAAGAGTGGGAAGGTTTTCGATTAGCCACTCGATGAGGCCGAGCATGTCCGGTTGCTCGAGAAACTGCTTGCGATTCATTCCATGGTGCCTGGTCGCGCCGTGATGCGGATGATGCTCTAAGGTGGCGCACGACGGGGTAGACTCGGGGATTGATCGTGCTGCGGTCTCGTGTCACCGGAAAAACCATGTTCTGAGTTCAGTGGACATGACCTGCCAAGAAGGGGGGGTAAGTGACAAGAGTTGGGCAGGGCGCTTGCTCAGGTTTTTTATTAGCCTGATGAAGCTTTTGTGGAACAGCATTAGTAAAACCGCGACAGCAGGAAAAGCCATCGCGGTTGTTCTGCGTTTTAGCGGTTAGCGTTGGCCAAGCCAGCCTCGATGAAGCGAACGGAACTTTCCATAGCCTGCTGACCTTCTGGCAGCATGGTGGCGTAGAAGTGCCAGGCGTGGAACATCGCAGGCCATACTTCCAGGTTCACGCGAACCCGGTTATCAGCCAGGTGAGTTGCAAGGCGCATTGCATCACTCAACATCAGCTCGTTCTCGCCGATCTGCACCAAGATTGGTGGAAGACCGGTGACGTCCGCGAACACAGGTGAGGCCAGAGGATGATTGGCCAATGTGTCGCCTAGGAATGCTCTGGCGAGGATGTCCAAGACAGGCTTGGAGTTCAGAGGATCCAGACCTTCACGGTTGCTCATGGAAGCACCGGTGTGTTCAAGGTTCGCCCATGGTGAGATGGAGGAGCCAACCGCAGGCAATGGAAGCCCTTTCGATTTAGCCGCGACCATGACGCTGACGACCATTGCGCCGCCAGCCGACTCGCCAGAGAACGCAATTTTGTTAGCCGGGATTTTCTGCTCAAGCAACCATTCGTAAGCGCGCAATGTGTCGTCAATTGATGCTGGGAACTTGTGCTCAGGAGCGAGGCGGTAGTCCGGCATGTACACACGAGCACCGAGCATTTTCGCGTAGTTGCCGCCGATACCGTGGTAGCCGTCTGGACGTCCTACAATGTAGGCGCCGCCGTGGATGTACATCACGACCGCGTCGGTTTTGATCTCGTCCGGAGTAACCAGTGTGCCTGGTACGCCACCCATGTCGACTGCTTCGAATTTAACGCCAGCTGGCGCTGGATTTTGCGCGAGCATTTTTGCGTAAGAGTCGCGGATGTCGGTCATTTTTGTGGTGGTATCGATTCCCTTAAGAACGGGTACCAGATCGCTAAGGCTATTGGCCCAGGTTTGGACGGCTGCTTGGACTTTAGTGTTCATAATGACCTCAATTGATCGTTGGGAGTGGATTAGCTAATTGAGATACTATGCTTAGTATTGGGGAATAGGGTTCCCCATAACAGGTGCTAAGCCGCCCGAACGTTGAGACCACCGAGGCCGTATGGAACTCCATAACCTGAATGATATTGCCGCGTTTGTGAGCTCGGTAAACGCTGGAAGCTTCACTGCGGCGGCAAAACAGCTTGGCCTTACGCGCTCTGCAGTGGGGAAGTCGATAGTCAGGCTCGAGGCTCGTTTACAGGTACGTTTACTGAATCGCACTACGCGCAGTTTAAGCATGACGGATGACGGCCAGGTTCTGTATGAGCGCTGCGTGGGCGTTCTTCAGGATCTGGACGACGTGGAGGATGCCCTTGCGTTTCGTCGTTCGACACCCAGTGGGCGACTGCGGATGAGTCTGCCGGTTGCGCTGGGCAGACTTCATGTCCTTCAGCACATTGAGTGCTGCCTTAAGGATTGGCCCTCCCTGAGCGTGGATATCACCTTTTCTGACAGGCTGGTCGATCTGATCGATGAGGGATTTGATTTGGCCATGCGCATCGGGCCACCGAAGGAAGATTCTCGGTTGTTAACGCGCACTGTGGCCTACCAACAAATGATTACCTGCGCTTCCTCCAAATATTTGGCTGAGCATGCCGAGCCTAAAACGCCGGAGGATTTATCCGAGCACCAGTGCCTGCATTTCGTGAGTGGTGGGAGATTGCTTCCTTGGAATTTTCGCGTGAATGGTAGCTCTGTGTCCGTTACTCATGGTGGAAGGCTACAGATGGACAGTGCTGAGTCATTACACCAGTCAGCTGTAGCTGGCCTGGGCATCGCGACTCTTCCTTCCTACGTGGTGAACGACGATTTGAGGAGCGGCAAGCTTGTTCAATTGCTCGCTGGGTATGCAGAGGCCGCAGAGCCTATTCGGGTGATCTACCCTAGCAAGCGGCACCTCTCTCCAAAAATTCGACTCTTCATCGATAAGCTCGTGGAGGCTTGGTCACCATGCCCACCATGGGAGCAGCATTCTGCGGAAGGCATTCACTCTGCCTGACCCGTGAGCGAAGCCCGCGCGGCTAGTCGATACCTATCATATGCATCGCGTATTCATTTCACTTGAGCATCGACTTCCAGGCGTGGGCACTGCGCCTGTATTCCGTGCATTTGCCAAAGGAGCCAGTGCCTCAGAGGCTTAGTGCGCCGGTGTTTTCCACATCCTCAATGTGATTGGCGCAGATGCTCATGACTGCGTTTCGTAGGAACCACTGGCGCTCCTTGCTGGGGAAGTGACCATGCAGACCGCTTGACAGCGGTGAAATATCCGAATAAAAATGAAGCGCTTCATAAATATCTCTTTCGAGAATAAATACAAAAAATAGAGTCGTGAAAAGAACACAGATTTTGTTGGCTTAGGCCCGCAGGCTGTGTGAATGAAACGATTCATATTTGCCGTTTTCCTAGGCAAGTCTGGAGATCATAATGATCACTGCATCATTAGCCCTCGCTCGGTCAACCACGCCGGCTGCCCTCGCCACTCTCTTATCTAAAGTCACCGACCGCTCCGGCACGGGGGCACTGGCTTCGCCACGCAAATCTCCTAAAACCACCCGCCTACATGAGTCCGAAATTTTCGGTCAGCCAGTGCGGCATTGGACGCGTGTGAGCATCACCGCGTCTTGTTTCTGTTTTTTCAGCGCGGGGAATTTGGCATGACGAATCTTCGACATTCAGGGCGCACAGTTCTCATTACTGGGGCAGGAGGGGGCATCGGTGCCTCAATTGCCCGGCTGTACTGCGAGGAGGGCGCGCGGGTTGCCTTGGTAGATTTCGACGAACAGTCAGTTTCCGAGCTTTCCCGGCAACTTAGTGCTGCCGGACATTTGGTGGCTTGGGCTAAAGCTGACGTATCAGATTTCGCTCAATGCAATCGAGCCTGTCTTGAGCTTAGTGAGCAGCTCGGCCCGATCGACACCTTGATTAACAATGCAGGTATTTCACCCAAACACGAGGGCGCACCAGCGCCGATTTGGGAAATGGATCCTCAGGAATGGGATCGCGTCGTTGGCATCAACCTGACAGGCTCATTCAACTTGGTCAGAGCTCTCGCACCAGCGATGGTCGAACGCCGTTTTGGAAGAATAGTGAATATGTCTTCCGTTGCTGGCAGCGCTTACCTCCCTATCGTCGCGGCGCATTACAGCGCCACGAAAGCCGCAGTTATCGGTTTTACCCGTCACCTGGCAGGTGAACTCGGGCCCTATGGCATTACGGCAAACGCACTGGCTCCGGGACGCATCGAAACGCCGCTTCTAAAAACCGTTTCTGCGCAAGCGAACCAGGCAGTCGTTGATGAGACTCCGTTGGGCCGTCTTGGAACGCCACTTGAGGTAGCTAAAGCAGCATGCTTTTTGACTTCAAACGACAGCGACTTCATCACGGGCCAAATTGTGGATGTGGCGGGTGGCTGGTTGATGCGCTGATCCATCCGGGCTCGTATTCAACGTAACGATTTATCTCACAGTTTTTCAGCAGCGGGTGGTGGCATGGTTCGAACAATGGGTTTTCCTGGCCGATACGAGCAAGGGCCAGGCGCGCTAAAGCAGCTTGGCAGAATCCTTTCCGATATGGGGCAATCGCGCCCATTGGTCTTGTGCGACGAGTTCGTCTCGAGGCATCTGTGGCCTGAGGTAGGGAATGCATTGTCAGAGCATGGCTTCGAGGCGAACAGTATCGTTTTTCCTGGTGAATGCACTAAAGCTGCAATTGCGTCTCTCTGTGAGCGATCAGCAGATTACAGGCCAGACACCATCATCGCTTTGGGCGGGGGTAAGACAATTGACACGGCTAAAGGGATGGCAGCTCAGCTTAACGTCCCCATTGTCGTATGCCCGACCATTGCTTCCAGCGACGCCCCAACCAGCCGTTTGATTGTGCTTTACGACGAAGCGCACAAGGTCGTTGGTGTCGAGTACCTGAACATGAACCCCTCTGCAGTAGTCGTGGACACCGAAGTGATTGTCCGTGCGCCTGCAAGGTTTTTCGCCGCAGGCATCGGCGACGCCATCAGTAAAAAGTTTGAGGCGCAACAATGTCAGTCTGCCGGAGGCAATAACTCATTTGGTACTCCAGCGCTGAACACTGCATTGCTGCTAACAGAGGCAGTGTTTAAGACGCTTATGACCTACGGGTACAGCGCTTACCAAGCAGTAGGCCGGCACGAGGTTAATGATGATGTCGAGCGGGTTGTTGAAGGAACCGTCCTTATCAGTGGCGTTGGGTTTGAGAGTGGCGGCTTGTCGTTAGCCCATGCGCTTGTGCGAGGTCTTACGTCAATTCCTGCGATTACTTCCATGCTGCATGGTGAGCTTGTCGCATTCGGGACGCTGGTGCAGATGTCCGTCGAAGAGCGCCCAGACTCAGAGATCCTAGAGGTCGCTCAGCTTCTGAATGATGTGAATCTTCCCGTCACCCTCGACGGCCTTGGCCAGACGTCTCCGTTTACCTCTGAGGAATTGGACATTGTCGTCCAGGCAACACTGGGTGCGGTGTACGCGAAAAATATGGCGCCAGCCCTTACGGCTGAACGACTCATCCGAGGACTCGCTCGTGCCGACGAGCTGGGACAACGATTTGAACGTTTCAACTAACCGCTAAATGCAGCACAGCTAATCCAAGAATAAAAGAGGCTCAGAAAATGACAGACAAGACCGTTCCGCATATTCATGACTTGCTCAAAGACTCCCCTAAGAACTGGGGTAAGTGGGGCCCGGATGATGAGGTAGGCTCACTCAACTACCTTACAGGTATCGAAGTTCTCCAAGGGGTCAAAGAGGTCAAGCAAGGCAAGACATTTACTTTGCAGGTGCGGATGGCAGATCCTGCTGGTGACCCGGTCTGGCCTGGTCGCTCCCAGTCAAAACGCATGAATATCATGGATCGTGGTCACTACAACTGTGGCAAAGGCCCACATTTTCCGGGCTCTTACGAGTTCGCCGACGACGTGATGTTTTTTCATCTTCAAGGGTCAACTCAGTACGACGCCCTTGGGCATGTCTGGTACGACGATCAGATTTGGAATGGCTACAGTGCCGATACCACTATCGGTTCCCTGGCCAAGGCGAGCGTTGCTCCATTGGGTGAAAAAGGCATCGTTGGCCGAGGCATTCTGATCGACATAGCGCGCCACCGTGGTAAAGACGTGCTGGATGCAGGTGAAACGTTCAACCATGAGGATTTAATGGCTGCGGCCCGGGCTCAAGGTGTCTCTATCAACAAGCGCGACATTCTCATCATCCGCACTGGATGGATCGGCTCGTTTTATAAACGCGACCCGGAAGAGTTCTACAAAGACTTTATCGAGCCAGGCCTGACCTACAGCCCTGAGCTGGTGAAGTGGTTTCAGGAGATGGAAATTCCGAACATCGTCACCGACACCATTGCTAACGAAGTCACCGTCGATCCCGTGTCAGGGGTTGCGTTGCCGTTGCACAACGCACTCATGAGGAATTTGGGCATTACTCTCACTGAGATCGCTCAGCTTGATCCTCTCGCTGAGGACTGCGCTGAGGACGGTCAGTGGACGTTTCTCTATACCGCAGCCCCTCTAAAGGTCGTTGGGGGAACCGGAGCTCCTGTGAATCCGATCGTCATTAAATAAGTGTTTTTGCCTGGGGGCAGCAGAAACGCTGCTCTCAGGTTTTTCCCTCCAATTAACGGCTCCCGAACGGCAGGCTGTTGGCTTATCATCCTCTGCGCAAATCGAGGGCGTTCTTCTGATCGTCCTGTCTCCGCGCTACGATCGAGGATGCTGAATCTCCAATGAAAAAAATCGAGAAACCGAAGCTCAAGGATGTGGCTGAATTGGCGGGCGTCTCGATGGGGAGTGCTTCAAGAGCATTGGCTGTCCCGCACTTAGTGAAACCTGCCACGCTGGCCAAAGTACAAGCAGCTGTTCAAGAGCTCGGGTACGTGCGAGACGGGGCCGCGCGTGCTTTGGCATCCAGGCGCACGCACAGCATCGGAGCCGTTTTTCCTACTTTTAACAACCCTGCGTTCGCTGAAGCTGTCCAGGCCCTCCAGTTAAGGCTAACGGAGCTTGGATATCACTTAATCATTTCTTCCCATGAATACGACCAGGCGCAGGAACTGGTAAACGTAAGGAACATGATTGAGCGGGGCGTTGAAGGCCTACTGTTAGTGGGTACTGAACATAGTCCTGAAATTTATGAAGCACTAACTGCCGCCCAATGCCCATTCATTCTCATGTGGTCGCTAGATGGTGCTCACGACCATCACTGCGTGGGATTCAGCAATGAGGAGGGTGGTCGATTGATAGCCAAGCATCTGCTTAGCCTTGGTCATCAAAGTATCGCCATGATCAGTGGAGTTGTTTCTAACAACGAACGGGCAAAATACCGTCTGAAAGGAATCACCGCTCAGCTACTCGAGTCAGGGATAGAGCTTTCAAGTGAACGGATTATTGAGCAGCCATTCACGATTGAGGGAGGGCGCGCCGGGCTGCGGATTGCTATGGAGCTTAACCCCAAGCCTACGGCCATTGTCTGCAGCACTGACCTCACCTGTATCGGAGCGTTGGCGGAAGCGCGCTCCAATGGGATCGACGTCCCCAAAGAACTATCAGTCAGCGGGTTCGATGATATCGAGTTCGCGGCTGCCTACGTGCCAGCTCTGACGACCGTCAGGGTGCCGACTTCGAAAATTGGTATCAGCAGCGCCAACAACATCGTTGCGCTGATCGAGGGGCGCCCACTTGCACGCCGCGAGCGCATACAAATCGAACTCGTCGTCCGAGATAGTACGGCGCCACGGCCCTAGAGCGGTTCCAGGAAGGGACTAAACTCTTGGTGCTGCATTGGCATTGAACCAGCCTGGGCGGTACTCGCTCCAGGTCAGTTGCCAGAAGCCCTCATGCTTGCGACGAAGCCGCATTCGGTAATGCGCGCCATAGAGAGGCGTGCCATCTTGCGTGTGTGAGTTTCCAGGAATGACTCTGCCGACAATCATTTCCGCTACACCCTTTTCCTCGTCGGACTTGATCTCCAGCACGTCCGCGAAATGCTGCATCCACGGCCAGGGCCTGCGAAACTCTTTGAAGGAGCCGATGATCGCGTGGCGCCCTTCAATAAGGCCCATCGGTTGGAAATCACCAGCGGCGTCGTTGGCAAAGCAATGGGCAAGTAGCTGCATGTCAGCCTGATCCAGCGCCCATGAGTAACGAGCGTAGGTTTCAGCAATACACTCCTCGCTGGGTACCGAAGGCGTTGAGTTAGGGAAAGCAAGCCATGGCGAATTCAGCTCGCTAACGATGGTGGGGGCTGGATCGCCAATCCTCCATCCATCGTCACCTGGTGGAAGCTGCCAGTGAATTGCAAGCGAGTAGTCCCCGGTTACCCAATTCAAGGCAATCAGCACGCTGTCGAGGCGCCAGGTGCCTGCTGTCTTTTTCAGAGAGCCTGTGACAGTCATACCAAATCCGAGCGTGGCCGACTTTGTGGCTTTGCTGATATGGCCATAGGCGTAGAAACTGAAATTGGCGTCGGTTTCTCCACCACCCACATAGTGATTGGTTGCCTTCACTGAAAAGCCATCAGCCTTGACACGGTCTTGCTGGAAAGCTCTGACAATCTTGCGTCCACCCTCATGAGCGGACATGTGGCTTGTCACCAACTGGCAATTGTCAGTGAATATATCCCCGGCAGATTCCCAATTACCGCTCTCCCAGGCTTCCAGAAAGGTGGCTATAACGCCCTTAATTTCGGTGCGATCATTTGAGCCGGTCACTGGGTCACCTGCGAGGCAGGTTGGCCTATGGGAAAGTGTGGCAGGACATACTCAGCCATCTCCTCCAGGACATCAGCGGCTGGTCGCTGCAGAGGTTTGATATTCAGTGCGACGTGTGAAACACCTTCATCCTGTTGCCGTTTCCAGAGCTCCACGAGAGCATTACGCCCGATCCTTATTCCGTTGTAGCCGCGTTCCAGCGGTGTACTCGGATCCTTCGCCAGATCGAAAAATGTCGCGTAGCCGTATGGTTTTGCATTGCCGGTCTGGCTGGCAGAACGGAACTCGCGGATGAGGCCCGGCAAACGATTGAAGTCGCTCAGATGCCAAATCCAGGCATCGGCATTATTCGCTATCCACTCAAGCGTCTGACGGGCCCGGCCCACGACAATCATGGGGAGTCGAGGGCCAACTGGCTTGGGTACCATGTCTAGCAAGCCTTCCAGCTGGCCGAAAAGTTTGGTTGAGACGCTTGGGAAGCTGTTTTCAGTGACTGTCTTAATCAGCTCGAAGCCTTCCCGGTATCGTTCTTCTCTCGCTTCGAAATCAATCCCGAATGCTGGATATTCAATCGGGCGATCTCCGCTGGATAGCCCTAGCAAGAAACGACCGCCGGTTAGCTGGTCGACCGAAACGGACTGCTTAGCGACGATCAGTGGTTCACGTAACGGAAGAACGATGCCCGTTGTGCCCAAGGCAATGTTTTTGGTAACAGCAGCCAGATATCCCAGATATACAAACGGGTCGATCATTTGACCAGTATCACCAAAGCTCGGGTCATAGAAGGGCACATCTCTCATCCACAGACTTGCGAATCCAGCCTCGTCCGCGATGCGAGCAAGGCGCTGATGATCCTGCAGCGTGGGAAACGGTGAATTCGGATAGCCCTCCAAGGGCATGATGTATCCGAAGGTGAGGCCTTCGGGCTGGAACACTCGCGAATAGGCCGGATGAGCTGCAAGCTCGGGACTGAGCTCAAGGGAAGGGCTGAGAGAAGTCATTGCTAAACCTCATTATTTCAAGCCGATTACTACTGTGTAAGCGGCTTTCAGATGAACAGGTCTGCATGGTAGTGAAGGTATTGGGGAAAATGTGTCCCCTCTGATGGGGCGCGATCCACTGGTGGCCGCTATCCACTCAATGGAAAATCTGCTAGGTCATTCGCTTGAACTCGTCCGCAGGAGGCGTCTTAGATGAGTCGCGGCCTTCAACGGGATGAGTCTTACGCGCTGTGACGAGTGGTCACAGATGGTGTGAATTTCTGAGTATTCTCCTGTGCGAGAGCATCACCTACTCTCACTCAGCGATTGAAATCCTGGCTCGCTCGCCAGTCACACGTTGAGAGAAATTATAATGAATACGCCCGTTAAACCTGATGAACTTGCCATTCCTTATGCTTTGCCGCAGGTGCCTTTCATGTCTCCAGACATGGTGCATCCAGGCGTTATGACCACTTGGCTCGAAGACGATAATCTCTGGGTGCCTGTCACCAAGTCAGTATCTTTCAAACCACTGCTGCTGAGCGTTAGCGGTGGGTACTACATCAACTTGCTCCGAGTGCGGCAGAGCGGGGTTTTGTCTCGTCACCGCCACTCAGGTGCAGTACATGCGATCGTGTTGAAGGGGCGTTGGTACTACCTCGAACACGATTGGGTTGCTGATGAAGGCTCCTTTGCATTCGAGCCGCCAGGGGAGACGCACACTCTGTTCGTGCCTGAAGATGTCGAAGAAATGATTACTTGGTTCCACGTTCAGGGTGGCTACACTTACGTCGACCCACAGGGTATCGCGGTTGGCTATGAAGACGTTTTCACCAAACTGGAAGCTGCCCGCAGTCATTACAAAAATTTGGGCTTGCCGGACGATTATATCGAGCAGTTCATTCGCTGATTTGGGTTCAAAAAAGAACGCGCTACGGCGCGTTTTTTTGTGTAGAAAAACAGGTAGATTCAGTCGCGTAAGGAGCGTACCGAAATGGATCAATACTCCCAAATGCTAGCCTTCATCTGGTCAACAGAGTGCGGAAGTTTTTCTGCTGCCGCCAGGGCGCATGAGATGACTCCGTCGGCCATCAGTAAATTGATAGCACGGCTAGAGGATCGGCTTCGGGTTCGACTTTTCCAGAGGGGTTCCCGAGTCCTCACTCTGACGGAGGAGGGGGCTGCTTATCTGCGCAGTGCGAAAGCTGTGGTTGAGGCGATGAGTGAAGCTGACTCTCTGGCAGAAGGGCTTCCTTCAAGGGTCAGTGGCACGCTTCGCATACACACGATGACCTCTTTTGCGAAGCAGCAGATCGTGCCTTGGTTGCCGGAATTCCTCGACACTTATCCCGGTCTTGATGTCGAGATTCAGTTAGGCGCTCAGTTCGTTGACCAGTTCGAGCAGGGATTGGACATAGCCATCCATAGCGGGATTCTTCCGAGCTCTTCCAGAATCGCAAAGAAGATAGGCGAATGTGAATGGTTGCTATGTGCTTCACCTGACTACCTGGAAAAGTATGGAACACCGCAGCAGCCACAAGAC
Organism: Pseudomonas chlororaphis; assembly: GCF_000783395.1. GTDB lineage: Bacteria > Pseudomonadota > Gammaproteobacteria > Pseudomonadales > Pseudomonadaceae > Aquipseudomonas > Aquipseudomonas chlororaphis_H. The sequence goes on from NZ_JSFK01000018.1 coordinate 34,208, forward strand.
CTGATGAATCATCGATGCTTTAACTTCAGTTTTGCCAGCCCTTGGAACAAATGGGCCTTTATCCAAGATGGCCTAGGTGTGACGACCCCTGTGAAGCCTCGAGGATCCTTTACCCAGGGTGAGCTGCTGAGAGATATGGCCAAATCAGGTGCGGGTATAGTCCGCCTTGCGGATTTCCACATTGGAAAAGACATTCAGGACGGATCGCTGGTGCTCCTGCTTGACGAGTACAAAGCGGAGATCTTAGAGCCTATTTACCTGCTCTACTCGGATAGAAAACATCTAAGTCCCCGCATCCGAGTTTTCATCGAGTTTTTCCAAAAAAAATGGATAGCACATCCATGGAAGGTCGTGAGATGGCTACCCGAAGCGAATTGATAGGTAAGCGTCCGGCGAACTCACCTTCCGAACTCAAATTTTAAGGGCGATGGTGTCCGCGTATTTTTAAGCGGACGCGATCACCCTCATCGCCAAGATTTCCATGCGCCAACGAAGCTCTTATCCGAAACCATTCAAAGCCCAAGTCGTTCAGGAATGCCTGCAACCTGGCGCAATCGTATCAAGTGTCGCCATCAACCACGGCATCAATGCCAACGTCGTCCGCAAATGGATGCCGCTCTATCGAGACCAGCCCTCCAGCGACTTCACTACCGGCATTCGTACCGCTAAAAGCGGTGCTGAACCAGGGCGTGATTCACGCTGACGAAACGCCGGTTCAAATACTTACGCCAGGCGAGAAGAAAAACCGCCGGGCCTACGTCTGGGCTTACAGCACGACGCCGTTTTCGGCACTGAAAGCAGTTGTGTATGACTTCAGCCGCAGTCGTGCCGGGGAACATGCGCGTAGCTGCTGCCGCATCAGTGGGGGCCGGCCTGACTTACGCAAGGCGAGGTGGGCGGACGCTTACGCGATAAGAAGACTGTAGTGAGTTCGTTAAGGAAATCGTGCTCCAGCAGCTATGGGGCGGGAGGGACTCACGGCCCATTGTTGGCGCTAGGTCAACGCCGCTCGGATTTCTGACGTCGTTCAATGAAGAAGTCGAGATCTTCACTGACGCCCCTAATTACGACTGGGAGCTTATTTTGCGACTTGGTTTATGAGGACGGACGCTAGCCCAGGATCGTTCGTAATTTTCCTACCGATGCAACGACGCTCCAGCCAACCCGCGAAGGTGCGGAGTTGCCACACCACGCTTTGCTCGATGCCAGGATTATCGCTGGCATGTTTGCAGCTGTGAGCTGAGTGATCCAGCAGTGTCATTCCGCTTCTGCTTCGCGCTCATCAAAATCCAATTGCGCCTTAACGACTGTCGCCAGATGCACAATCGTCCAGATATGTAGAGCTTTGAAAGGTTCTTCCAGTGTCCGCCCCAGCGGCGTGATTCGATACTCCACCCCAACTTGTGAAGAGGGTATGACACGGCGCGCAAGGATCCCGTTGCGTTCGAGTCTTCTGAGCGCCTGGGTCAGCGCTTTTTGAGTGATACCGTCCAGGCACCGCTTCAGTTCGTTAAAGCGAAGCGGCTTTTCACACAGTGTCGTGAGAATCAACATCGTCCACTTGTCACCGATCTGATCCAACAAATAGCGGCTTGGACAGCTGGCCGTCCCGCTTGATATGTCGATGTTGGTATTAATCATGGATCACGCCCCCGCGCTCGCGCATGTGGTGTATTTGGATATACCTGATTACTTTAAAGTGCGTAATTGTTATTTGATTCGCATCTTATACCCTGAGGCCTTACTTAAATTAAGGTGTTAGCCATGTCCTCTCAATACGATCAAGAAACCGCTGACAAGCTTGCAGTCGCCGAAGCTTTATATGACTACGCTGCAAGTATTGATCTTCGTGACGCCGGGCTTATGGCCTCGGTGCTTACAGATAGTGCCGCTTCTGATTTCCGGCCCGCTGCAGCCAAAGCCGGTTTCGAATACCCTGTTCTTGAAGGTCGTGACACCATCGTACAGGCCCTCATGACGTCACTTAGCCAAGTCGATACCACGCACTCTGTGAACAATCCCCGCGTAACCCTTGAAGGGGATAAGGCGGTGCTGGATGCGTTGGTAGAAGCCCAACATGTTCTGAAAACTGATCACTCCCGTTCCTATCTCATGAAAAACCGTTACGACGTGAAGCTGGTCAGACATGGTGAAACCTGGCGCATTCAGCACATCGTGGTGGACAACGTCTGGCGGACGGGAGATCTCTCAGTCCTCGCCGGTATTTGATCTGATCAGGCCCTTGAAACTTTACTCTCGTGCTGAATGCGCGCAGCGTCTCGTGAGGGCGGTAGCCCGAAGACTTTTGCGTAATCTCGGCTGAACTGGGTGCTGCTTTCATACCCGACTTCAAAGGCAGCCGCAGTGACGCTTCTGGCGTTGGCAACCATAAGGGTGCGAGCCTGAAGCAGGCGTACACGCTTCTGATATTGCAGAGGGCTCAGCGTGGTTACCGCCTTGAAGTGTCGGTGAAATGCCGAAACGCTCATCGCTGCTTTCTCTGCCATATGTTCTACCCGAATAGATTCGGCGAAGTCGCGGCGGATCCACTGAATGGCCTGATTGACGCGGGCCATCGCAGAGTCCGGCGCGGCGATTTCACGCAGCATCCAGCCGTGAGGGCCTTGGAGTACACGGTAGAGGATCTCGCGTTCGTATGCGGGCGCCAGGGCGGCGATACTTTGCGGGTCACCCATCAAGCGCAGCAGGCGCACCCAAGCGTCCATCAACTGAGGCGTGACCGGCGCTACTGAAAAACCCGGATCTTGGTCATGGCGATCAGCCGGAAGAGGTAGGTCGGCCAGCAGCGTGGTTAGCGCCACCGGGTCGAGCGTCAGGCTTACCGCGAGATAAGGCTCTCCGGTCGGCGCCGGATGAACTGTGCCCAAGGCGGGCAGCTCGATGGACATCACGAAGTACGTCGCTGGGTCATAGTGCAACGTCTGCTCCCCGACGGTCATGGTTTTACTGCCCTGGAGAATCAGGTTGATCATCGGCTCGTAGACGGCGGCCAGCATGTGCTCGGGAATCTCACCCTGCACCATGGCTACCCTGGGAATTCCTGTCTCAGTGCGCCGATTTTCAGCACTTGAGGTCAGGGCTCGCAGTTCATTCAATTGTGTGGTCATGGGCTGGATCCTGCCCGTCTCGTTTGGGACTTGGCAAGCAAAAAGCAGAAACAGGCAGGTTTCGAGTAGGAATGGCCACGTTCTGGATAGCCGGGGACTCTACTGTGGAGGCTCAAGTCATCGATACGGGAAGTGCACCATGGGCGTCATCGTTATCACCGGAGGCAGTCGCGGCATCGGCGCCAGCGCTGCTCTCCATATTGCCGAACGGGGGATGGGCGTCATCCTTACCTACAACCAGAATCCTGATGCAGCTCACCAGGTCGTCCGGCAAATCGAGGCAGCTGGCGGCAAGGCGGTTGCGCTGCGGCTGGACGTGAGTAACACCTCAAGCTTTGCTGCATTTCGTGATGCCGTGGTCTCCGCTCTGGAAATTACCTGGGGCACAAACACGCTGGCAGGTCTGGTAAATAACGCAGGCTACGGTCTGTTCAACCCGCTGGAGTCAGTCAGCGAGGAGCAATTCGACGGTCTGTTCGCAGTGCACCTCAAGGGGCCTTTCTTCCTCACTCAAACGCTGCTGCCGCTACTTGAAGATGGCGCGAGCATCGTCAACTTGACCAGTGCCACAACACGCGTTGCGACAGCAGGGGTCGCGCCGTATGCCGCATTTAAAGGCGGTCTCGAAGTGCTGACCCGCTACATGGCGAAAGAATTGTGTGAGCGCGGTATTCGTGCCAATGCGGTTTCGCCTGGTGCCATTCGTACTGAGCTGGGGGGCGGTTTGAACGATGAGTTTGAAGCCATGCTAGCCGGTCAGACAGCACTGGGCCGGGTGGGCGAGCCGCAAGACGTCGCTCGTGTTATTGCGATGCTGCTCTCTCAGGAAAGCGCCTGGATCAACGCGCAAACCATCGAAGTCGCAGGCGGCTACATCATCTGAATCATGGAGGCTCCATGCTCGATCATATTTTTCTCTCGGTAAGCGACATCAAGCGCTCGATACACTTTTATGAGGCAGCACTGACGCCGCTTGGCATCACGGCGCGTCTGGATTACGACGGCAAGGACGGGACTCCTGGTCATCCTGACCTCAAGGGCTTTGGCGCCCATGGCCGAATGTTCTTCTGGCTGCGCGAAGGGGTAGTGGAGGGACAGGCGGTGCACGTAGGTTTCGTCGCCAATAGCCGTGCCGAGGTCGATGTCGCCTATGCAGCGGCGATCGCCCAAGGCGCAACAGATAATGGCCCTCCCGGCGCACGTCTGCATTACGACCCGAACTACTACGCGGCCAATGTCCTCGACCCGGACGGCTATAGCCTCGAATTCGTTTACAAGAACTGGCAGCACGCCCAATGAAAACTCTGATGATTTATGGTGCGACCGGCTACACCGGACGCATGGCTGCGCAGCGCGCCAAAGCGGTGGGCCTGGATCTGATTTTGGCAGGCCGTAGCGCTGACCGGCTGGCGCCTCTGGCCGCCGAACTGGAGCTGCCTTTTCGCGTATTTGGCGCTGAAGATGTGACGGCAGACGCATTGGACGGTATCAGCGTGCTGCTGAATTTCGCCGGGCCATTCGCATATACCGCAGAGCCTTTGATGCGCGCCTGTATCGGGACAGGTGTGGACTACCTCGACATCACCGCAGAGATAAACGTTTACCGGCTGGCCGAGTCATTGAATCTCGAAGCTGCGCAAGCGGGTGTCATGTTGTTGCCTGGCGTTGGCTGGGACGTGGTGCCGACCGACTGCCTGGCTCTGCATGTCGCAGCCAGGGTTGAACAACCCCAATCGTTGAAATTGGCGCTGCAAGTGGCAGGCCCCATGTCTCGCGGCTCGGCATCAAGCGTGAGTGAGATCATCGGCGCAGGGGTTCTGGTGCGTATTGAAGGGGAACTCGTGGCAGCCCCCGACCAGCCTCCCCGCGAGTTTGATTTTGGCGCTGGCCCAAAGCTGTGTGTGCCATTGTCATTCGGGGATCTGGTGACGGGCTGGCGCTCCACAGGTATCCCTAACATAGCCGTGTACGTGCACATCCCGGATGCCGCGTTTCCAGAGGGCGACCTCTCGCTATTGCCGGAAGGCCCGAGTGAAGAGCAACGTTTGGCGCATCGAGCATTGGCCGTGGCCGAGGTCGTGGATGCAGATAGCAGTGTGGCCCGCTCGGTGATCGAGACCGTCAACGGGTACACCTACACACCGCTGGCGGCGGTTGAGGCGGCTCGCCGAGTGCTGAGCGGGGAACGGCGCGCAGGTTTTGAAACCCCGGCACACCTGCTCGGCGTCGGTTTCGCCGAAACCGTAGCCGGTACAACAATCACCGATTTCTAGCCAGAGTTGGGCAGCCGAGTGAATGCTGCCCTGACGTTATTAATCGAAAAACAACGACTAAGGGGCGACTGTGGGCGATCAGGCGTTGGGAGATAAGGGTCATCGCGCCCGCTAAAAATACGCGGCCACCATCGCCCTTTATGCTGGACTTTGGAAGGTGAGTTAGCCGGACGCTTACCTTGACAGCCACTACGGCCCCGCGCTTACTTTCGCTCTACCTCCGCGCAAGCTTGCAACTTTGGCTCCTGCACAAAGGAGCCAATACTCCACCTCTCTGTAATTTCCCCTCCTGCTCCGTGCCCAACAGAGCTCTCAAAAATTTGAGACCTACTCCCCAGTATTTACTTAGCCAAATGCTTCGCTGGCGCTTCTCTCATTTTGTGCCACTGACCTGTTCCTGGCGGTCACAGCAGGTGTGCTTTGCCAGCTATATTCAGCCCTGAAATTGAGCCATAACCTCTGTCCATGGTGAGCAGTACGACAAGTGCTGGATCATCTCGGATGTTGAGGCGTATGTGTGCAAAACACCGATCCTCAGCCGGAGAATAAAAATAAATACCCGGAGATATCCCCATGGGATTTGCTCAAGACAAAATCGAAGCATTACCTGCGGTCAATCGTGTGCCAAAAGGAGCAGGTGCAGCCTCGTGGGGCGCGATGGCTCTTTTGTGGCTCGTGTATGCCATGGATGCCAACTCCCGCCAGATGTTCTTTATGGTATTGCCCTCCATCACCAGCGAGTTCAAGACAAGCGCTGAGCTGACTGGGCTGCTTGCCGCGTTCATCACGATAGCTACATCTTTGATAGCCGTGCCTTGCATGATTTGGGCTGATAAAGGCGGTCAGGGATGGATGCGAAAATACCGCCACCTGCCAATCGTGATTGCATACACGCTATTCACCTTTCTGACCGGCCTCAATTTCTTGACAGGCTCGCTTGGAGTGCTTGTCGCGCTGCAAGTGATGTCTCACGCATTTGGCGGTGCTGGCGAAGCCATCGAAGTCACCTCCTTGTCTGAGTGGTGGTCTAAGGAGCGCCGTGGTTTCGCCCTAGGACTTCATCACACCGGATACCCTTGGGGCACATTGATCGGTGGCTTAGCGATCAGTGCTCTACTCCACGCTTATGGCCCGGAAAATTGGCGCTTGGCATTCCTGCTTTTCCCTGTACCGATGATCATCATCTTTTCGGCCTACTGGTGGTTCAGTACGAAGAAGCGTTACGAGTCTTTTGTTGAACACGCTCAAGCGGTGGGTGAGACCCCTCCATCAATGGAAGCGGTACAAGGTGTGGTGGAGGTGCCCAAAGGTGCGTTCAAGTCGGCAATGAAAAATCCGAACATCTCCGCTATCGCTCTAATCTCGATGTTTGCAATCGTTGGCTACTTCGGCATCAGCTTCTGGCTACCTCAGTACCTGGCTTTTGTTGCCCATTACAACTTCGCAGAGGCAGCTGCTTACTCGGTGCTCTTCACGATCACCGGTGGTATCGGCCAGATCGTTTGGGGATGGATTTCAGACCGTGCAGGCCGAAAACTTTGCCTAGTGCTTGTTTTCGCGTGGCTTGCGGTGGGCATGTACCTCTTCAAATACTCATCCGTCAGTCTGACTTGGCTTATCGCGATTCAGTTGTTTGCTGGGTTCGCGATGAACGCGCCCTACACGTTGCTGTATGCCATTGCGTTTGACTCCGCGAAGCAAGGCACGACTGGCCTGGCGGGCTCAATCGTCAACGTCGGTATTTACGCCGGTGGCTTTGGGCCATTCGTGATCGGGATGTTCATCGGCGCAGGTGGTGGCTTTGAGCAGGCTGCGGGCTACAACTACGCGCTCTACTTTATCTCCGGCCTCATGGTACTGGCGGCCATCATCACCATTTTCTTCACCCGTGAAACTACCGGCTGGTTCCTGAAGTACGACAAGGCGCTGGTATCGAAGTCCTCTTGCAACATGGGTTTGTAACGAACCGATCGCACCTGCACTTACAAGAAAATCCCCTTGGGGATAGCTAAAGCTAGGAGAAAGTCATGACCCTTATTAATGATGCCAAATGGTTGAGCCAACTCGCCGACGAGTTAAACGGTGATGCTGACTGGACTGCCGCTGCTCGCTATTTTGATGGGCGCATTCAATTCAAGCACAGCACAGGTTTTTCAACGCTTGCGGTTCTCGCCGGTAAAGTCGTTGCGGTTTACCCGGAAGGAAGCCCGTTGGGCGCTGACATCATCGTGTCTGGTGCTGATGATGAGTGGCAGCGCGTTCTTGACGGAAAGATCGATTGGTTTGAAGCGTTGTCCCCTGGATTGGGAAAACTTGAGCTTGAGGGCAACGTGGTTGCTGCATGGCAGTACGTAGATGTGATGGCCCGCGCGTTCGACGCAATGAAGCGTGTAGGGAAAGCCAATAATAACCCACCAGTCTCGTACTCTCCTGGGCCTAAGCCGTCGGGGAAAGAGACGGTAGGACGGTACATCACTGTTGATGGAGTTCGCGTTTACTACGAAGAATCAGGAGAGGGGCGTCCACTCGTTTGCTTCCACGCAGCATCACAAGATTCTCTGATGTACAGGCACGTACTGGACGGCCTCTCAGATGAGTTCCGCGTCATTGCAATTGACGCCCCCGGGCACAGCAAATCAGAGCTACCCGAATCAGGCCCATTCCACAGCCTCACTCGCCATGCGGAGTTCAATGAGCACCTTATGGAGGCTTTGGGACTTGAGAAACCCGCCATCATGGGATGCTCGATGGGTGGCAATCTGGTGTTGGAATTGGGGGCACGTCGGCCCGATGCGTACAGCGCGATCATTTCAGCTGAAGGGGCAGATTTTACCCCGACGGTTTCCGAGTTCTTCCTCGATATGTTGCTCATGAATGGGCCAGAGATTATCGGTGCCTGGTCTCGTTCGATGACGGGCAATCGCACTCCACCAGATCGTGCGAGGGAGGTGGTGTGGCAGATCTCGCGCACCACGCCGCAGGTGATGAAAGGTGACCTCACAGGCTATGCGAACTTTGATCAGCGGCAACAAGTTGGAAAGATCAAAGCGCCTGTTTTACTTCTGCGCGGTGACGCGGATTGGTTGGTGTACCAAGAGAAGGTTGAGGAGACCGCATCTCGCATTCCCGGCAGTAAGATCGCCGTGCTCGCAGGTACTGGCCACTATCCAATGACTGAGAACCCATTGGAGTTCTGTGACACGGTACGCGCTTTCCTTCGTGAAGCGGGTCACGGCCACGCAGGCTGAAAGATCTGATTGAGGAGCCCGCTCGTCAGGCGGGCTTTTCTGCGTTTATTTAACGCGAAGGTTCAATCCCGAAAAAAGCCTTTTCTATTCCCGCACAAAAACCTAAAGCGCGCCGACTCACTGAGGCTTAGGCCGTTGCGGGAGCTATCTCGACCCTCGAATCCCTTGCATAGCCGATCGTCAGACGATCAGAATTATTTGCTTGTGATCTGTGATCACAGTGGATAGCATCTGTCTCAGAGCGAACATCTGAGCGTCAGCATGGTTCACCAACCGCTCAAACGATTACTCCTAAACATAAATACAAAATTTGGAGAACATCATGCGAAGTACAACTCCATCTGCGACAGAGCGTGGCCCCATTGCAATCGTTGGCGCGGGCCTGATTGGGAGAGCTTGGGCGATTGTTTTTGCTCGGGCAGGACATCCGGTGCGTTTACACGATATGGATCTGCAGACAATGCAGAACAGCCATGCCTACATCGAAGCGAGGCTTAATGAGCTCGCAGAATTCGATCTTCTTAATGACGCCCCCCTCGCCGTACTGACACGCATTACTTGCGTTCCCGACTTGGCTGATGCGCTACGTGATGTAGTGCTCGTACAGGAAAACGTTCGGGAAACGGTAGAGGCGAAAATCGATATCTTCAGTCGAATGGATGCGTTGGCGCCCAAGGACGCGATTCTTGCCAGTTCAACTTCATGGTTACCGGCCTCCGAGTTCACTAAAGATCTACCAGGTCGGGGGCGCTGCGTAGTTGCACACCCTACCAACCCACCTTATTTAGTTCCTCTTGTGGAGCTTTGCCCTGCGCCGTGGACAGAATCTGAAGTGATGATTCGAGCGCATGAGATCTACACCGCAGCAGGGCAGAGCCCTGTCGTTCTATCCCGAGAGATCCACGGCTTCTTATTGAACCGAGTCCAAGCCGCAGTCCTCAACGAATGCTTCAAATTGCATGAAGAAGGCTTTGCCAGCTCGGAGGATATTGATCGGGTGCTCAAAGATGGACTCGCCCTCCGCTGGTCATTTATGGGCCCCTTCGAAACCATCGATCTCAACGCCCCTGCCGGCGTATCTGACTATGCCAAACGCTACGGTCAGCAAAATCGCGAAACGATCAATTCCGAAAATGCTTTCGACTGGTCGGAATCAGCAGTCGCCCGAGTACATGACGAGCGCCGCCAAAAACTTGAACTTGAAGGCATTGCATTGCGATCCGCTTGGCGTGACCGCCGCCTTATGGCTCTCGCTGCGCACAAGCGTCAAGCACCAAATTCCTGACGGCATCACCTCATCCTGAACATCAAAATAAAAGTAACCAGGAGGTCACCATGGCTCGTAAAGTCATCATCACTTGCGCGGTCACCGGCGCAATTCATACACCTTCCATGTCCCGTTACCTGCCGGTAACACCAGGTCAAATTGCCGAAGCGGCGATTGGTGCCGCTGAGGCTGGCGCCTCAATTGTTCACCTACATGCTCGTAACCCAATTGATGGCAGCCCCTCTCAGGATCCGGAACTGTTTAAGCAGTTTCTGCCGGCTATCAAAGAGGCTAGCGATGTGGTGATCAACCTGACTACAGGTGGCGCACCGACAATGTCGCTTGAAGATCGACTTCGTCCAGCACATCAGTTCAAACCGGAAGTGGCCTCACTGAACATGGGCACGATGAACATGGGACTTTACCCAATGCTCAATCGGTTTAAGGAGTTCAAACACGCCTGGGAGGAACCATATCTCGCCGGCAGCCATGACCGCATTTTCAAAAACACATTTACCGACATAGCCCACATCCTCGAGTCATGCAGTGAGAACGGTACCCGTTTTGAAATCGAATGCTATGACATTGGGCATCTCTACACCGCAGCACATTTCATTGATCGTGGCCTCATCAAACCCCCGTTTTTGATCCAATCGGTTTTCGGCATTTTGGGTGGTATCGGCGGGCACCCCGAGGACGTCCTGCATATGCGGCGCACAGCTGATCGTCTCTTCGGAGATGACTATCAGTGGTCGGTTCTTCCTGCAGGAAAGCAGCAGATGAGCATTGGTGCTCAATCAGCCACGCTTGGAGGACATGTGCGTGTAGGTCTTGAAGACTCGCTTTGGGACGGGCCGGGCCAATTGGCAAAAAGCAACGCCGATCAAGTATTGCGCATGCGCAAAATTCTCGAAGGGCTTTCACTTGAAGTGGCGACACCTGCTGACGCCAGGGGAATCCTGAAGCTCAAAGGTGGCGATAACGTCAATTTCTAAGCGCGGGCACTCACCCCCCGTAAAGTCTATCTAGAGGATATTTTGATAATTAAAGGTCGCGGCACAACACCCGCGCCTTAGCAACTTATCCTCATGAGGAGAAAATGAACCATGTTAGCTACGACCCATACAAAAACACAAAAGGGACAGTCGCTGAACGCTTTAATGTTTCGCAAACTAATGCCGATGTTAATCTTTGCTTACGTTATAAGCTTTCTAGACAGAACTAACATTTCACTTGCCAAAACACACATGGCAGTAGACTTGGGTATTTCCGCTGCCGCCTACGGTTTTGGTGCAGGGCTCTTCTTCCTTACCTATGCACTCATGGAGGTACCCAGTAACCTGATCATGCACCGGGTAGGTGCTCGACTCTGGATCACCAGGATCATGATCACCTGGGGGTTGTTGTCTGCCGGTATGGCCTTCATTACCGATGAGACTACGTTTTACATTGCCCGCGCGCTACTGGGCGCAGCTGAAGCCGGATTGTTCCCAGGTGTAATGCTCTATTTAACCTATTGGTTTGGTCGTGAGCAAAGGGCACGAGCCAGTGGCTATTTTCTAATCGGGGTCTGTCTCGCGAACATCATCAGCGGGCCGGTTGGCGGGCTGCTGTTAGAGATGGATGGAATCTGGGGTTGGCACGGCTGGCAGTGGCTGTTCTTCTTGGAGGGAATTCCAGCTGTTCTATTCTCCGTCGTGATTTGGCGAAAGCTTCCGGACGGCCCATCTACGGCAAGTTGGCTATCAAAGGAACAAGTCACTGAAGTAGAGCAAGTTCTGAAGAAAGAACATGATGAAGAAATCGCCTCCGGCAATGTAGGTCATTCTTTTAAGGGCGTTCTTAAAATTCCTCAGATTTGGCTTGCGATCGCGGTGTACTTCCTCCACCAAGTTAGTGTGTATTCGGTAATTTTCTTCTTGCCGGGCATCATTGGCACGTATGGAGGCTTGTCATCGTTACAAATAGGATTGTTAAACTCAATCCCATGGATCGCAGCAGCACTCGGGGCAGCGTTTCTTCCAAAGTATGCAACTACTCCGAAGGTTTCACGCAAAATAATGTTCGGTGGGCTGCTCCTGATGTCGGCTGGATTGACCATCGCGGCCTTTACCACTCCACTGATAGCTCTAATAGGATTCACTCTTACGGCATCGATGTTTTTCGTTGTTCAGCCTGTGATATTCCTCTTTGCCAGTTCAAGACTGGCGGGAGCAGGTATGGCGGCGGGTCTGGCGTTAGTGAATACCTTTGGTATTACTGGTGGTTTCTTCGGCCCTTCACTTCTGGGATTCGTTGAACAAACTACTGGGAGTACGAAGAATGGACTCATTATTGTAGCGGCTCTTTTAACGCTCGCGGCATTCCTGAGTTTGAAACTACGTCAGGCACAAGAAACGATTACTACAAAAACGCGGGACAACATTGTATTGCCCCAGGCTGCGCCGTGTATTACTGATAATGCGAGGACAAAATGAAGAGTACATCCCTGGCACTTAAACTACATCCCGACGATAATGTTGCAATCGCACGCGCTTCGATACCTCAAGGAACCGTGGTCACGGAGTTCGGTAATATCGTGGTGCTCGCCGATGTGCCCGCAGCGCACAAAATCGCCCTTGCACACGTAAACCCAGGTGATCCTGTTCTGCGTTATGGCCAGATCATTGGCTTTGCTACTAAATCCATCGAGCCAGGCGATTACGTGCATACGCACAATCTGGAGATGGCGGCGTTCGAGCGAGACTACGCGTTCGGCGAGGATGCCAAAGTCGCGTCGCCTGCAGCCTCTCCTGTGACATTCCAAGGTTTCGTCCGCGCTGACGGGCGAGTAGCAACTCGAAACTACATTGGTGTAGTGAGCACTGTGAACTGCTCCTCCACTGTTACCAAAATGGTGGTTGAACACTTCTCGCGAAACGGTGTGCTGGATGCTTACCCAAACGTGGACGGTGTGGTGCCGATCACCCACAGCTTCGGTTGCTGCATAGAGCACAATGGCGAGGGGGTGAACCAACTGCGGCGCACGCTAGGCGGGTTCATCAAACACGCCAACTTCGCTGGCGTGGTGGTCATCGGCCTTGGCTGTGAAGCCAATCAGATGGGCGCGCTATTCATGGCCCAGGGCATCGAGACCGGCAAGCTTATCGCTCCCGTGGTCATCCAAGACGTTGGCGGAACCCGCAACGCAGCGGATGCCGCCATTGCCGCCGTGGAATCGATGCTGCCGGTTGCCAACGAGTGCAGACGCGAGCCGGTCTCGGCGCGGCACCTGACCGTGGCGCTCCAGTGCGGCGGTTCAGACGGATACTCGGGCATCACGGCCAACCCCGCCCTCGGTGTGGCTGTCGATATGCTCGTAGCGCAAGGTGGAACGGCCATCCTTAGCGAAACGCCGGAGATCTACGGCGCTGAACACCTGCTGACTCGTCGCGCGGCAACCCGTGAGGTTGGCCAAGGTATCGTCGACCTTATCAAATGGTGGGAAAGCTACGCAGACCGCGAAAAAGGCAGCATCGATAACAACCCCACACCTGGCAACAAGGCTGGCGGCCTGACGACCATTCTTGAAAAGTCTTTAGGCGCAGTTGCCAAAAGCGGCTCCTCCGCACTCATGGGGGTGTACCGTTACGCCGAGCCAATCACGGCCCGAGGCTTGGTGTTTATGGATGCACCTGGCTACGACCCGATGGGAGCCACTGGCCAAATCGCCAGCGGCGCAAACCTCGTTGCGTTCACCACCGGACGCGGCTCGTGCTTTGGCGCCAAACCTGCTCCTTCGATCAAGCTTGCGACGAATACCAAAATGTACACTCGCATGAAGGATGATATGGACATCAACTGCGGGGATGTCATGGATGGCGATGCCACCCTTGAATCGAAGGGTAAAGAGATTTTCGACATGCTCATACGAGTGGCTTCTGGGGAAAAATCTAAAAGCGAGGCGTTGGGCGTCGGCAATGAAGAAACAGTTCCTTGGATGATCGGCGCTCAGATGTAATGAGCGAACAAAAAAGGCGTCCTGATATCAGGGCGCCTTTTTTAAACCTTGTTGATGAGGTTAATCAGCTTCGACAGGCTTGTGCGCATCGGCAACGATCAGCGCCCCTGTATTCAGGATAAACTCGGCAGCACTTTTGATGTCATCTTGCAGTGATTCACAGGCGGCAACGGAGTCACCCTTCTTTAAAGCATCAACCATCGCTGCGTGATGACTGGCTTGCACTCGCTGAACCACACGCTCAGTGCCAGATCGTAGGTCATAGTTGATGATAGGCCCTATTCTCAGCCACAGGGACTCAACTATCTGGAGCAGGATAGGCATGTCCGCCTGATTATAAATTGCGAAATGCAATTCTTTGTTCAGCGTAATCAGCCGTGACTCATCGGGAGCGCCTTTTGCGAACTCTGCGCAAAATGCCTCGTGTATCTTTTCAATCTCAGCCAGCGCCTGCGAATCAACAAGCTCCGCAGCACGAGCTGCAGCTTGCCCCTCCAGATTCAACCGGATACTGGTGATTTCCCGGAACTGGCTGACTGTCAGTACAGGAACGCGAATATATCGATTAGCCGCCATTTCAAGCGCTTGCTCAGCGACCAACCTGTGAACAGCCTCTCGCACTGGCATGACGCTAACACCAAGAGCGTCCGCTATAGATCTGAGCGAGAGCTTTTCCCCAGGCATAACGCGTCCACTTATCAGCAGATCACGCAGCTGGGCATAAACGTCCGCACTGAGAGTCTGGCGGATCATGGGCGTTACGAGTGTGGATAGGTTCATGGCGAGAATTATAGGCAGGTTCGATCAGCCAGCATAGGAAAATGAGACAACTGTGATCACGGATGTGCCGGTAAAGAAAGTGACGGAATCCGGGAGAAACGAGCTCTCTAGAACACGCACAATAAGCGTCTCGCTACCAAGGTCGGTGGCGAGACGTGTAGGTCTGACTAATCAAAGATACTCGACATTGCCGTCGATGCTGATCGCTTGTCCTGTCACATTGTTAGCAGCAGGAGAGCATAGAAATAGGGCCATTGCTGCCACGTCTTCGGGTGGAGTCATCCGGCGCAATGATATTTTCTTCAATGTTTGTTGGCGCATCTCCGGCTCTGAAATGCCTAACTGTTTGGCGCGATCACTGATGACGCGATCCTGGCGCGGGCCCTCGACGATGCCTGGCAGCAGTGCGTTGACTCGAATGTCTTTTTCGCCCAACTCGGCTGCCAGTGACTTCATAAGACCAACGATGGCCCACTTGGTCGCGGCGTATGGAGTCCGCCAGGCATAGCCTAAGCGACCCGCGACCGATGAAATATGAATGATGTGTGCGTGTTCTGACTTCGTTAGGAGGGGGACAGCATGATGAGCGAAGCGATACTGCGCATTGAGATTGATGTCTATTGTCTGTTCCCATTCTGCATCGCTAATTTTGTCGATTCCACCGGTCGGCCCTGCTATGCCTGCATTGTTGATAAGTACATCGAGCCCATCCACCCAATCCTGTTGTATCTCGAAGACTCGCTTAATTTGAGCAGAGTCGGAGACGTCAGCCAATGTGGCCAAAGCCTCTGGATAGCGCTCACGAAATTGTGCGATCGCCTGCTCACTTACATCGCATACATGGACTCTTGCCCCAATTTCGAGATATGCAGCCGCGATCGATTCGCCAATGCCTGCTGCCCCACCGGAAATCAAAACTCTCAATCCGGTATAGGGTGTCAGCCGCTTCATCACGTTCATAGCTAATGCGTCCTGTCTTATTTTTGTTCATGAGTTCTTTCGTGGCTACGGCGTGCGTAGACAAGAAAACCTCATTAAGTGATATGTGATCACAGTTTATTTGTCAAGACAGGCTTGCCGCAGGTTTGCAGGTGAATTACCGGGGAGGGCGCAGACTCCTACCCCGGTTCAGCATTGCAATCTACGGCCCGATTACTCTGCGAGTGGCAGCCGGCGGCGACTGCGCTTACCTCAGCACTACATCGTTATCGGATCTGGGCCATGGTCGGGTAATCCGTATAACCTCGCTCCTCACCCTGATAGAAGGTGGACGGGTCTGCGTCATTCAATGCGACACCCTGTTCGAATCGCTCTACCAGATCCGGGTTGGCCAGGAACGCAGTGCCAAAGGACACCAGATCAGCATTTCCTTCTCTGAGGGACGTTTCTGCGCGTTCCGCGTCATAGCCCCCATTGGCGATGTAGGTGCCTGCGAAACGACGCTTCAGTTCTCTGAAGTCGAATGAACCCGCACCGACTTCTACTACGTGAATGTAGGCTAGCCCGTAGCGACTGAGCATTTTCGCTGCATAGTTGAAAGTCGCTTGGGGATCGCTGTCGCTCATGGAGAAGTAATTAAAAATCGGCGACAGGCGAACGCCCACGCGGCTAGCCCCGAATACTTCGATGACCGACTCCACAACCTCCTTAAGAAACCGAGCGCGATTTTCTGCAGAGCCGCCGTATGAATCGGTTCGGGTGTTGGTGCCATCGCGCAGGAACTGATCGATCAAGTAACCGTTCGCGCCATGTATTTCCACACCGTCAAAACCTGCACGCTTCGCGTTTTCAGCACCTTGGCGAAAATCCGCGATCACGCCAGGAATTTCATGCAGACTCAGAGCCCGTGGCGACTCGTAAGGCTTCAATCCTTCAGGCGTGTAGATCTCGCCATCAGCCTTGATCGCTGAGGGGGCTACCGGCAGCTGATTATCGATCTGTACCAGGGAGTGTGACAGGCGCCCAACGTGCCAGAGCTGGAGAAATATCCGTCCGCCTTCTGCATGCACGGCGTCGGTCACGTGTTTCCAGCCGGCGATTTGCTCGTTGGTGAAAATGCCCGGTGTTCTCATGTAGCCTTTGCCTTGAGCCGAGACCTGGGAACCCTCAGTAATGATCAGGCCGGCGCTTGCACGTTGACGGTAATACTCGACTACTGTGGAAGTTGGAACATCGCCTTGGCCAGCCCGGCTTCGCGTCAGCGGCGCCATCACCATGTGATTTTTCAGGGGGAGGTTGGCGATTCGGGTGGGGGACAAAAGAAGGTTGAGATTGCTCACTGTCATGACGTGCCTCAGTATGATTTGGGGTGTTGGATAGTTATCGTCGAGATGATTTTCACGCCGGGTTGAGCGGCGCTAGTTGAGCCGTCCTTGCTGCCGCAGCCGTGTGCCAATCCGCTGTATTTCCGTTTCGCCCTGCGCCAGAGCTGCCTTGCTCGTGTGAACCGAGTAGTTACCTGTTACCAGGTCGTACGGATGCTTTACCGCCGAGCCCATCACGAAAGAGCAATCGCCTTTCGCGATGAAGTTGATGTGGTGCTCTGACTCTTCGAACACAGCTAATTCGCCGACATTGACCAACCCTCCTGCATCCAGACTTCCTGAACTAACCGCGAGCCAGGCAATGTTGTGACCGGACGGTGGGGTGTAACGCCAGTGCTCACCGTCTTTTAAGCTCACGGCGAGATAGTTCATTTCACTCGGTACTTCGATCAGGCTTTTGGCTGCCCCGTAACGTCCCAGTAGTACCCGTGCTGGGCCCACTTGTGGAACTTGCGACGGATCAAGGTAGGTACTCATCGCGGGAGCGTTTTCAAGCGGCGGCGGCAATGCCACCCAGAGCTGGAATCCCTGTATTGCGGACTCGCTTGCTAGCGTAGCGTCGTGCCACACCCCATTGCCGGCCTGCATCCATTCAACACCACCCGCGAGCAGTAGACCGGTCGCCCCAGTGGTGTCCTCATAAGAGACATCCCCTTTTGTCATGAAGGTAACCGTTGCGATTCCTGAGTGCGGATGCATGCCAAAACTCGACTTACTACCACTGGCGTTCAGACTGAAAATGTCCAGGAAAATAAACGGTTTCAACAGCTCTCCTAGATCACCTGGACTCATAAGCCTCGTTATTGGGCCATGTGTGGTTCCTTCAGTACGATGGACAATGGCGCGTGGTCGAACTACTACGGTGGCGGTCATATGTTTTCTCTTTGTTCTCCCTTGCCGACAGACGATGTCGTCGAGCGGAGTTCCGGCTGCCTGGACTGGATGTGGATGAACTCAGTGATGCCGAAAAGCCTTGACGGTCAGCCCGCAGGAGATTCCGGCAAGTGAAGGTCAGCTGCAGCAATGACTGAAGGATATGCGTCTATTGATTGCTTTATTAGATGGCATAATTGGATTGAACTGATCCATTTTTGGAGTGGGTGGCAGCAAGATGATCGATCTGAATGACGTCGCATTGTTTGTAAAAGTGGTGCGCAGCGGTAGTTTCGCTGAGGCAGCACGGCAGCTTGGAATGCCCTCAAACACCTTAAGCCGGCGGGTTCAACAGCTTGAGGCTCAACTCGGTACAAGGCTGCTGCAGCGCTCCACGCGCAAGCTCACACTCACCCAGTCTGGCGAGGCTTTTCACGAGCGATGCTGTGGAGCCGTGGATGGACTGATTGACGCTGGTGAGCAGCTGATGACAGGAAACCAAGAGCCGAGTGGCACCGTCCGCATTGCGGCAATGGCTGATTTTTTCGACTTCTTTCCTATGGAGTGGGTAGCCGATTTTCTCGAGGCGCATCCACGGGTACACGTCGACTTTGTGCTGAGTGATGCACGCGCCGATTTGATCGCTGATCGTATCGACATTGCGTTTCGAGGCGGAGCGTTACAAGACTCAGGATATGTGGGTCGCCAACTCCTTGGAGCTGGTAACGAAGGTCTGGTGGCCAGCCCGAATTACCTCAGAAAAAGAGGCGTACCTGATTCGCTTGGAGATTTGGTCAATCATGATTGTGTAACTTTTGGTCATCCTAGTGGCGTCACTACCTGGACTCTCCATGGGCCAAATGGTGCAGCGGAAGAAGTGCGGGTCACTAGCCGTTTCAATGGAAACACCGCCCAAGCTTTGCGCAAGGCGACGTTGGCCGGGCTAGGAATTGCCTTGCTGCCGCCCGCCATGACAAAGTCTGATCTTCAGACAGGGCGCCTTGTGTCTGTGCTTCCGCAGTACCATAGAACCGGATACGGCCTGCACGTGCTTTACCCCAGTCGGCAACATTTGCCGCTAGCTGTGTCTGCATTCATTGAGTTGGTTATGGAGAAGCTAGAGGGTCAAGAATTCCCCGTGACGGCTCGTTCCTGATCAACACATTGCCCAAGTATCGTTCAAGCAGTTGTCTTCGAAAGAAGGGGGGCAGGGATGCAGTGAAAAGTCAGGAAGTGCCTGCGCCCGTCCTCAACACCTTTTTTTGTGCAGTTCCAACAGCTCCGCCGGTGAAAGGAAGCGGTTTCTTTCGGCTTCGTAGTCGACAGGGGTCAGTGGGGTGATGTCGACCAGTTCCGTCGGATTGCCCTCGACCAACAAGGCCCGCCAAGTTGGCGCTTTCTGGCCCAACTGAGTTGCCATCTTTACGCGCGACGCCATCCAACAGCCAGGCCTTGATCAGGTCCTGGACGGTCAGCGTTTGCACCTTCGTCGTTTTTACTTGTTCGGCCTCTACGTTAGCAGCGGCGTATGTCTATGCCTTGGCGGTTTTCTTATGCTCGTTGGGATTGATCTGCTCATCGGTGAGCGCTCGGTCTTGGTTGCGTACCTTGCGGATGTCCGTCAGTAATTTGCGCGGCCAAGACCCGCAGGCGTACTCTTTGTTTTGCCCGCCCCACCGATTGCGATAGAAAAAGCTGACCGACGCGCCGTCCTTGTGCACTGCAATTCGACTGGCTAGATCGCCATCTTCCCGGAGGATTCGGCCGGCATCGTTGGCAGTTAGTGCTTCAAGTTCTTTGATGGTGATTTTGGCCATGAAACGGACTCCCCCTACTTTTACCCCCACAAAAACGTCGGCTCTTGATGGACGTTACTGGACTCTCGTAGAGCAGAACACCGCTGGAGCTCACGTAAATACTCGCCTTGAAAAATCCACAATAAAATTCTGGAGTCTTTCAAGAAGTATGAAAAAGGAGATGGGGTGCTAGGGGTCGAGTGTTCGAATCACTCCGTCCCGACCATTATTCCTGAGTAGAATCAGACAGTTAAGCCGATCAGATGGATCGGCTTTTTTGTGCCTGCGCGAAACTACACGGTGATTTCTTTAATAAGATCTGGATTCGCTCCGGCCTGGCGATCTTTGCTGAATCCTTCAGTTCAATCCCGTCTACGCGTAGTAAAGGTTCAGCGCAATCAGCTCAAACACAGCCACACATACGCAGAACGCAACGAATCTTCGGGTAAACACCCGGCGAGGCTTTTCATAGCCTTGATAGTTACTGAATGCGCTGCAAAGGTTTCCCAGAAAATCAATAAAGTCCATCAGATCTGCATCCTCGCCTGCATGCTTCACGCATCTTGCCAATTCCAGTCTGGTTGAGACTTCTCATTGTCCTTACGATCGACCTCGGTAGTCGGCGTAGGGCTCTACGTTGGTCGGTACATCCAAAGGCAAGTTGATTCCCTTTTTACTGATCGACGCGCCATTTTCATTGGTGGTCGATACAGTATTCTTTCCCTTCGAATATCAATACACCTGCAATTTCTGACTTGCAGGTAGTGCAACCTAAAGCGGTGTAAAACCCCCTTGGAAAAGCCTTGGCATGTGCCAAGGCTTTTTCGTTGCTGACGCCACCGCCGATAAAACTCAGGACGATCCGACCCTGCCGTCCCGAACCTGCATCAGCGCAAACCCCAAAAGATTCAGGCCTTTCCACAGATTCGGATCGTTAACATTTGCGTGATCCTGCGCGAGCCCAATTCCCCAAATGTCATCAACCGGGCTCGCTTCGACTATCACCCGGGATCCAGTGCGCATCAGGTATTCGTCCAGTTCCGGGTTTTGCGAGAACTTGGCTTGGTTTGCCCGGACGACGATGTCGTATCGGTGTTGCAGCCAGCGTTGGTCGTTGAACCCGCGCACCTTGCGGCCGAGGGCTTTGGCGGCGTTCGGGGTCGGGGCCTGGAGTACTTGTGCACGAATTTCCTGATCGTCGAACAAGGCTGCCTTCTCGGCCATCATGAAGTGTTCGGCTGTCGGGTAGCGTTGCCCCTCGACAACGAATTCGGCTTCGTACCACTGGCTGAAGCATGAAGCCGTGACGGCGTTTCTGCTTCGCTGGTGTCCCCAGAAAAAGGTGAAATCCAGAGGCTCTCCAGCGTTGAAGCGAGCGCGTAGATCTTCGAGAAGTTTAGAGTCGTGCAATGAGATTTCCTCGGTAACTGACGTTCGACGTTACCGTTGCTGTGCGTGTCAGGGCAATACGCAATATCGCCCAGAGACTAATCCAGTGGGCCCAAGACCTGGCGGTAGTGTTCTTCGCCTTGAAGCGTCTGCCGGGTCAGGCGGATTTCCAGGCCTTGGGGGTTTTCTTTGCGGTTGCCGCTGAGCTGGCGCCACCCCATCTCTGGTTCCCAGACGCGCACTTGCAGGTCGCTGATGCTGTCGAGCACCGCCACTGCCTGTTTCGGCGCGGGCAGCGGGTAGCGATCACGTGGCGTGGCTGCGGCGCGGTAAAGGGTTTGATCTTTCAACCACCAGCGCACGCGCTGCAAGCCGTTCTGCGAGGTGGCTGCACTGCGGATCACGTCAAGACGAAAGCGCTGGTCGTCGGCGCTGCGCACGCTGATTGCCGCTGGCTGCCCGGATCGTTCGTCATCGTTGTCGTTCAGCTGTGGTTCGCGCAGTTCGATGCTGGCGCGCAAGGCGATATCTCGTTCCAGTTGATGCAGCGTGCGCAGCAGTGCTTCGGTGTGTTCGGTGCTCGCCTGCAGGTGCGTGTCGGCGCGGGTCACGCTGTCCAGGCCGCGCCAGGCGATCAGGCTGACGATCGCCATGAGCATGATCGCGACCATCACTTCGATCAGGGTAAAACCCTCTTGCCGGTTATTCATGGCTGGTTGGCCAAGGTCAATTTGCCCGTGGCTGTGCGTTGCACGGTGAGCGTGTTCTGGCCGTCCGAGAGTTGCAGTTGCACGGGTGAATCGAACCACTCGGCGTTCAGTATCAGCGGCTGCCTGGGTGTCACTCGCACCTTCAGCGATGGCGTTTCCCAGTGACGAGGGCGCAGTTGCGGATCGGCGAGGAAGTGATCGAAGCCGGGGCCTTGTTCATTGCGACGGCTGAAACGAAAGCCGTTTTTGTCCGCCTGCCAAGTGATCGGGCGTCCATCGGCCAGGGCTTCGGCATGGGCGATTTGCAGCAACTGGATCAAGCGATTGGCGTCTTTGCGCAGCAGTTGCGCCGGGTCAGGCTTGATGCTCAGGCTGACGGCGGCGCTGGCAATACCGATGATGATCAACACCACCATCAATTCGATGAGGGTGAAGCCTGTTTGTCTGTCCTTGGTCATACCGCAACGTTCCTTCGTTGTGAATCCATCCTGGCGGATTCGAACCATCAATCCGGATAGAAAAGCCAATGTTGTCCTGTAGACTGCGACGCAGGACAACAGGGAGGTTGGGTCTTGGCATTTTCTTTTCGCTTATCCGCAACGCAGCTTGTGCAATCGGCGGCGCTGATCGCTGCACTGGCAGGGGGACTGTTCTGGTCTGCGCTGTTGCTGACGCCGGCACAATCCCACGTTCCGGCGCTGGAGCCCCAAGTGCTGCCGACGCGCGCCGACACAGCGGCTTTGCAGTGGTTTTCCAACCAGCCGGCACCGTTGGATATCAAAGTTTCCGGAGTGCTGGCAGGGGCGCACGCTGCGGTGGCAATTCTAAGTCTCAACGACGGTCCGCCGCGCAGTTTTCTGGTGGGTGATCGCTTGGCCCTGGGTGTGCGCGTGATCGCCATTGAACAGGATGCGGTGGTCATTGAGCGTGGCGCAGAACAGAGCCGATTAAAAGTCAGCACGCTGCCAGACTCCCCCTCGCTGCCTCGACTGACTCGACCCTGAGCAGCGTCATTGGCGCTTTTCCTGCGGCCGGCCGAGTAAGGTTTCGAGTCGCGCCAGGGGTGGCGCCTGACGTTCGCGATCGGAAACCAGCAGCGTCACGCGCATCAGTTGTCCGTCGGTGCTCGGGGTCACGCGTTGGTCACAGCGCAGTTGCAGGCGACCTTGATCGCACTCGAAGGTTTTCACTCCCGGGGCAAAATCTTCCTCCAGACGCAGCTCGGCGAGCCGGGTTTGCGCCGCCAGCAAAGCGATCGAGCGATCGCGCAGTAGACCATTGCTCTGGGTCATCAGACCCGCAACGCGAACGGCCGCAGACATCGCCACGGCGATGATTGCCAAGGCCACCAGAACCTCGATGAGGGTAAAACCTTGCTCCTTGCGCAACGCTTCCATGCTTGTCTCTGCGGTTGAAACCGACCCGCAGAATAACACCCGTCTTTTGGCGAATGTGCAGAAAAACAGTGCGTTAATGATTGTTGTACGATGACTGGCTTTTGTTACACTGCGCGCCGAATGTAATCATGCCAAGGAAGGTTGAAATGGATTTCGCGCGCGTCAAATCTCAGTCCGCAGGCCGTCGAGGCCAGCAGGGTTTTACCCTGATCGAAATCATGGTGGTGGTTGTCATCCTCGGCATTCTGGCTGCGATGGTCGTGCCCAAGGTGCTCGACCGACCTGATCAGGCCCGAGCCACTGCGGCGAAACAAGACATCGCCGGTCTGATGCAGGCGCTCAAACTTTACCGCCTCGACCACGGCACTTACCCGACGTTGAATCAGGGGCTGAAGGTGTTGGTGGAGCGTCCGGCGGATGCGAAAAACAGCAACTGGCGCTCTTATCTGGAACGCTTGCCCAACGACCCGTGGGGTCGTCCTTACAACTATCTGAATCCTGGCGCGAACGGTGAGATCGACATCTTCTCCCTCGGCGCAGACGGCCAACCCGACGGCGACGGCGTCAATGCCGATATCGGTTCCTGGCAGCTCTGAGAGCGGCCATGAAATCATCCTCGCCACAGGCGCAGAAACAGCGCGGCATGGCCATTATCAGTGCCTTGCTGATTGCCGCCGTGGTTGCGGTGATCGCCGCTGGCATGCTCACCCGGCAGAGCGTCTTCACCCGTTCTCTTGAAGCGGAACAGTCTCGCGTGCAGGGCGCTGCCGCGCTGTTGGCGGGGCTGGAGCTCAGTCGGCAACTGCTCAGGGACACGCGTCAACAGGACGTGCTGACCCGGCTCGATCAACCTTGGGCGCAGCCTGTCAAAAGCCATTTGTTGAATTCGCCGGGGGGCGGTTTCGAGGGGCGCATCGAGGACCAGCAGGGCAAGTTCAATTTGCGCAATTTACTCAGCAATGAGCGCGTCGATGGCGGACAGTTGCGCAGCTTCGAACGCCTCTGCGAAATGATCGGAATCGATGCTGCCCTCAGCCAGCGCATCAGCCAGCGCGTCATTGCCTCCTACCCGAGAATGCCCGACCTGCAAGCCGCCGGGCAGAGTATGGCGCAGACGGGTTTCGACGGCGTCCGCGCGACGTCACCGAGTGCGCGTCGCCAGCCATTGCCGGCCACTCAGCCGATGTTGCGCAGCCTTGATGATTTACGTGGCCTCGAAGGCATGACCGAGCAACTGCTTGGTCGTTTGAATCAGTATGTCAGCCTGATTCCGGCCAAGACCTGGGTCAACGGTAATACTGCCAGCGCCGAGGTATTGGTGGCGGTGGTACCGGGTTTATCGCTCGCGCAGGCCAGGGCCGTGGTGGGAGAGCGCGATCGTGGCCAGTGGTTCATCAATCGCGGGGACTTCGTCAACCGTCTGCACTTGCCGCATCTGACCGTCGACGGACTGAACGTCGGCATCAGCAGCGATTGGTTTCTGCTGCGCGGACACGCGCGTCGTGACCAGCGCCGCGTCAGCCTGGATGCGCTGCTGCATCGACCTGCCGACGACCTGCCGAAAGTGGTCTGGTCGAGGCTCGGCGTATGACTCGCCTGCGAGTCGCCTTGCCGCCGCTGGCGGGCTTGACCTCAGACTCTGAGGTTGAATTTGCGCGCCTGGATCGACACGACCAGGTCAGTCAGACCGGTGTCAGTACGCTTTCACTGATTGAACAGGAGTGGCCGTCACAGCCCGTCGAGTTTTTTCTGCATCCGGCGGACAGTGTACTGACCAGTTTGCCGTTGCCACCGCTGACGCCGGTGAAGATCGAGGCGGCGGTGAAGTGTGCCGCGCAGGCGCTGATTCTGGGTGGCACTGAACAAATGTACGTTGCACACAGTGCTCGTGAGGTCTCAGGGCAAGTGTCGCTGGCCTGGCTCCCGCAGGCATCTCTGGATCGTTTCGGGCAGTTATTGACTCAGCACCGATTGAAGCTGCGAGGCCTTTACCCGGCGCCTTACGCTTTGCCGGTGCCAGCGCAGGGGCAGGTCAGCGCCTGCGTGTTGGACGGGCAATTGCTGCTGCGCTTCAGCCGTGCGCAGGCTTCGGTAGAACCCTTGGCGCAGGAGCGTCTGGATGAACTCGTCAGCAGTGGTCGCGGCTTGCAGTGGATCGGCGCGGATGCTCCTGCAACAGTCGTCGAACCACGACCTGCGGAGCAGCGCTGGTGTGGCGTCGCGCCGGGATGGGGGTTGCATGCAGGCGTCGGCAAGGCTGCCGGCCCCGCTCGCGGTTGGGGCAAGGCCGTCTTCTGTTGTGCCTTGGCGATCGCGATCTGGGTGTCGGGGCTGAACCTTTACGCGGCCCGTGAAGTGACCCAGGGCGAGCAGCTCAAGGCGCAAATGAGCCAGCGGGTAAAGCAGGCTTTTCCAGAGTTACCGGTGATCCTCAATCCGTTGCAGCAGGCTCGCCAGCAATTGACAGCCCGGCACAGCGGTGTGACGGCCGACGCGAATCATGGGTTTGCCTACCTGGTGCAACACGCCGCGAGCGCGCTGCCGTTTATGGCGGGCAGCGTCCAGCGCATGACCTATGAGCAGGGACGTTTGCAGTTGGAGTTGGCTGCCGATACTGCGCAGGCACCCGCCGATGGAGCATCGCCGGGAGCGCTGACGCAGGCAGGGTTGGTCGCCAGACGCGAAGACAACGTGTGGATTTTCAGCCCGCAGGTTGAGCCGGCAGCGGTTGAGGATGATGCCGTCATGGACAGCGACGATGAATAGTCTGCTGGCGATCTATCGGGCTCGCTGGCTGCTGCTGCGAGCACAGATTCATCGGCATTGGGCGCCGCTGAGCTTGCGCGAAAAACGCCTGGTCGCGGGCACCGCATTGATGTTGGGGGGCGTGCTGATCTGGCTGCTGTTCGTCCAGCCACCGCTGAAAAAGATTGAACATTGGCAGACCGAAACGCCGAAGTTGCGTGGCCAGGCCGAAGCGCTGGATCTGTTGTTGCGCGAGGTGGCAACAGCGCCCATCGGACAAAACTTCGAGCGGTCATTGCAGCAATCTCTCGATGGCAGCGGGCTGCTTGGTCACTACCAACTGCAGGCAATTGGCACCGCTTGGCAGTTGACGTTCGAGGATGCGCCCGCTGATGCCGTCATCAGTTGGCTGCTAATCCACCCCGTGCAGTTTTCACTTGAAGTGGTCGAGGCTCGTTTGCAGCGTGCAAGTGAGGTCAAGGTCGATGATACGGCAGGCAATCTGTCGGGAACCGTTCGCATGGATCAGGCGCAGGGCGCTAAGGAAGCTTCATGAAGTGGTCAGGTTCCAATTGTGTACGTACGGCCGCGCCGTTCCTGTTGTTGGCACTGAGCGCATGCAGCAACACCACCACACCACAGAATCAACCGTCGCTGCTGGTCGACAGTGAACTCGGTCGGCCGCTGGCCAACACTCAGCGCAGCGGCGACGCGGTGCTCGACCGCGAACGCGCACAGGCTCAGGCGCGACCTGTGCCGAAGCCATTGCACAACATCAGCAAGAGTGCGCGCAGTGGTGCGGCGGCGTCGGGCATTGCGTTGCCGAGCAATCCGTTGGGCGATCAACCGGTGACGCTGAATTTTGTCGACGCCGATATTCAAGCGGTGGTGCGCGCTTTGTCGCGGTCGACCGGGCAGCAGTTTTTGGTCGATCCTCGGGTGAAGGGCACGTTGACGCTGGTGTCGGAAGGTCAGGTGCCGGCGCGGCAGGCTTACGACATGTTGCTGGCGGCGTTGCGCATGCAAGGTTTCAGTGTGGTTGATGTTGGCGGTGTGGCGCAGGTGGTGCCGGAGGCGGATGCGAAGTTGCTCGGCGGGCCGATTTACAGTGCCGACAAACCGGCCGGTAACGGCATGCTCACGCGTACGTTTCGGCTGCAATACGAGAACGCGGTAAACCTGATTCCGGTGCTGCGGCCGATCGTTTCGCCGAACAATCCTATCAACGCCTATCCGGGCAATAACACCATCGTCATCACCGATTACGCCGAGAACCTGACCCGCGTTGCGCAGTTGATCGCGAGCATTGATTCGCCGAGCGCGATCGATACGGATGTGGTGCAGATTCAGAACGGCATCGCCGCTGACATTGCGCCGATGGTCGCGGATTTGCTCGATGCGCCGGGCAATGATCCGACGCAGAAAATCGCGGTGATTGGTGACCCGCGTTCCAACACCATCATCATTCGCGCTGGCAGCCCGGAGCGTACCGAGTTGGCGCGAAATCTGATTTACAAACTGGATAACGCGCAGAGCAATCCGAGCAATCTGCATGTGGTTTATCTGCGTAACGCGCAAGCGGCGAAACTGGCGCAGGCGCTGCGCGGTTTGCTCACGGGCGAGAGCGACAGCAGCAGCAGTGACAGCGCGCGTTCGGTGCTCAGTGCGATGGGCGCAAGCACCGGCGGCAGCGCTGGGCAGAATGGCCAGAGCGGCACGCAAACCAGCGGCACTACATCGACTAACAGCAGCGGCAGCACGGGCGGCAGTTACGCTCAGGGCAGCGGTGGCAGCGCAACCGGTAGCGGCGGCGCGCAGAACAGCGAACAGAACGTCGCCTTCAGTGCCGGCGGCGTGACCATTCAGGCCGACGCCACCACCAACACTTTGCTGATTTCCGCGCCGGAGCCGTTGTATCGCAACTTGCGTGAGGTGATTGATCTGCTCGACCAGCGTCGTGCGCAAGTGGTGATCGAAAGCCTGATTGTTGAAGTCGGCGAGGACGATGCCAGTGAGTTTGGCGTGCAGTGGCAGACCGGTAATCTCGGTGGCAATGGCGTGATCGGCGGCGCGAATCTGGGTGGTTCGGGACTCAACACCAACGGCAAGACCAGCATCGACGTGCTGCCGCAGGGCTTGAACCTGGGTTACGTCAACGGCACCGTCGACATTCCCGGCATCGGCAAGATTCTCGACCTGAAAGTGCTGGCCCGGGCGTTGAAAAGCAAGGGTGGCACCAACGTGCTGTCGACGCCAAACCTGCTGACGCTGGACAACGAAGCGGCGAGTATTTTTGTCGGGCAGACCATTCCGTTTGTCAGTGGCAGTTACGTAACTGGCGGTGGCGGCACCAGCAACAACCCGTTCCAGACCGTGACCCGTGAAGAGGTCGGTTTAAAGCTCAACGTGCGCCCGCAGATTTCCGAGGGCGGCACGGTGAAGCTCGATATCTATCAGGAAGTCAGCAGCATTGATGAGCGGGCTTCGGCCAGTGCCAATTCTGCGGGGATTGTCACCAATAAACGCGCGATCGATACCAGCATTCTGCTGGATGACGGGCAGATCATGGTCCTCGGCGGGTTGCTGCAGGACGGTTACAGCCAGAGCAATGACGCGGTGCCATGGCTGGGCAGTTTGCCGGGGATTGGCGCGCTGTTTCGTAACGAGCGCCGGGCGATCACCAAGACTAATCTGATGGTGTTCCTGCGTCCGTACATCATCCGCGACAGCGAAGCGGGGCGCAGCATTACCCTCAACCGTTACGACTTTATGCGCCGCGCCCAGGGCGGTTTGCAGCCGGAACGTAGCTGGGCGATGCCGGACATGCAGGCGCCGCAGTTGCCGACGGCGGCGCAAGGTGTGCCGGCGGCGCAAGGTGTGCCGGCGGCGGTGCCGAGTTCTGGCCCACGGGCGACGATCAAAGCGGTGCCGATTGAAGGGAGCACACGCTTTTGAAACCAACCCTCAATGTGAGAACCACAGGGATAACGAACAACACCGGACCTGTAGGAGCTGCCGAAGGCTGCGATCTGTTGATCTTGCTCTTCGACGGACCCAAACGACCAAAGATCAAAAGATCGCAGCCTTCGGCAGCTCCTACAAGGATTGGGGAGGGCATGAGATGAGCGCGTTGCCCTACGCCTGGGCCAAGGCGCAGCGCATTCTGTTGTGCGATGGCGTGCTGACGGTGTGCCCGTCGACGCCGGGCTGGTCGATCAGCGAGGCACGGCGGCAGTTTGGTGCGACTTCGATTCAGCGGGTGCGCGATGACGAACTCGACGGTTTGCTCGCCGCTGCCTATGCCGACACCGGCAGTGCCGCCGCTGTGGTCGGGGCGGCGGAGAATGAAGTCGACCTCGACCGCCTGATGCAGGACATGCCGGAAATCACCGACCTGCTCGACACCCAGGACGGCGCGCCGGTGATTCGCATGATCAACGCCTTGCTCACCCAGGCCGCGCGCGACGAGGCCAGTGACATTCATATCGAACCGTTTGAAACCCATTCGGTGGTGCGCTAT
This sequence comes from Pseudomonas chlororaphis, assembly GCF_000783395.1. GTDB lineage: Bacteria > Pseudomonadota > Gammaproteobacteria > Pseudomonadales > Pseudomonadaceae > Aquipseudomonas > Aquipseudomonas chlororaphis_H. The sequence goes on from NZ_JSFK01000018.1 coordinate 63,658, forward strand.
CGCGTCGACGGCACGTTGCGCGACGTGGTCTCGCCGCGCAAGGCTTTGCACGGTGCGTTGGTGTCGCGGATCAAGATCATGGCCCAGCTCGATATCGCCGAAAAACGCCTGCCGCAGGACGGTCGCATTGCCTTGCGGGTGGCCGGGCGGCCGATCGATATTCGTGTTTCAACGGTGCCGACCGGGCATGGCGAAAGGGTGGTGATGCGTCTGCTCGACAAACAGGCCGGGCGTCTGCATCTGGAAACCTTGGGCATGGACGCGCAGGTATTGGCCAAACTCGATCACCTGATCCGTCAGCCTCACGGCATCGTTTTGGTCACCGGGCCGACCGGCAGCGGCAAAACCACCAGCCTCTACGCCGCACTGGCGCGGCTCGATGCGAGTACCAGCAACATTCTCACCGTGGAAGACCCGGTGGAATACGACCTGCCGGGGATCAGCCAGATTCAGGTCAACGCCAAGATCGACATGACCTTTGCCCTGGCCTTGCGTGCGATCCTGCGGCAAGACCCGGACATCATCATGATCGGCGAAATCCGCGATCTGGAGACCGCACAAATCGCCGTGCAAGCGTCGCTGACCGGGCATTTGGTGTTGGCGACCTTGCACACCAACGACGCGGTGTCGGCGGTCAACCGCTTGATCGACATGGGCGTCGAGCCGTTTCTGCTGGCCTCGTCGATGCTCGGGGTGCTGGCGCAACGCTTGGTGCGGCGCCTGTGCAATCAATGCAAGGAAGAAGACCCCACCGCGCCCGGCACCTGGCGCCCGGTGGGTTGCGCAAACTGCAATCAAACCGGCTACAGCGGCCGCACTGGCATCCACGAATTGTTCTGCATCGACGACGACATCCGCACCCTGATCCACCAAGGGGCAGGGGAGCAGGCTCTGCGCGCATCAGCCGCCAAGGCCGGCATGTTCAGCCTGCGCGAGGACGGCGAGCGCTGGATCCGCAGCGGCGCCACCGCGCCTGAAGAAATCCTCCGTGTGACACGGGACGCCTGATGAATCGCTATCGTTTTGAAGCTGCCGACGCGACCGGCAAGATCGAATCCGGGCACCTTGAGGCGGACAGCCAGGCTGCCGCGTTCACAACGTTACGCGGGCGCGGTTTGACCGCTTTATCGGTGCACAAAGAAAGCAACGTCGCCCAGCACGGCGGCGGTGGACTGTTCAGCGCCAAGCTCTCGGACAACGACCTCGCGTGGGCCACGCGGCAATTGGCGAGCTTGTTGGGCGCGAGTCTGCCGCTGGAAGCAGCGCTCAGTGCCACGGTCGAGCAGGCCGAGAAAAAGCACATCGCCCATACGCTCAGCGCCGTACGTGCGGATGTGCGCAGCGGCATGCGTCTGGCGGAATCGCTGGCGGCGCGGCCTCGGGATTTTCCCGAGATCTACCGTGCGCTGATTGCGGCGGGTGAGGAGTCCGGCGATCTGGCGCAGGTCATGGAGCGACTCGCCGATTACATCGAGGAACGCAACAACCTGCGCGGCAAGATTCTCACGGCGTTTATCTATCCGGGTGTGGTTGGGCTGGTGTCGATCGGCATCGTGATTTTCCTGCTCAGTTACGTGGTGCCGCAGGTGGTGAGTGCGTTTTCTCAGGCGCGGCAGGATCTGCCGGGATTAACCCTGGCGATGCTCAACGCCAGTGATTTCATCCGCAGTTGGGGCTGGCTGTGCGCAGGGATCATGGCCGCCAGTTTCTGGAGTTGGCGCTTGTATTTACGTAACCCAGCGGCGCGTTTGAGTTGGCATCATCGGGTGCTGAAGTTGCCGCTGTTCGGGCGTTTTATTCTCGGCCTGAACACCGCACGTTTTGCCTCGACGCTGGCGATTCTCGGCGGCGCCGGGGTGCCATTGTTGCGCGCACTGGAGGCGGCGCGGCAGACGTTGTCCAACGATCGCCTGAGCCTGAGCGTCACTGAGGCCACGGCCAAGGTGCGTGAGGGTGTGAACCTCGCTGCCGCGTTGCGGGTGGAAAATGTCTTCCCACCGGTGCTGATTCATTTGATTGCCAGCGGTGAGAAAACCGGATCGCTGCCACCGATGCTCGAGCGTGCGGCGCAAACCCTGTCGCGTGATATCGAACGCCGGGCAATGGGCATGACCGCGCTGCTGGAACCGCTGATGATTGTGGTGATGGGCGGGGTGGTGCTGGTGATTGTGATGGCGGTGTTGTTGCCGATCATTGAGATCAATCAGTTGGTCCAGTAGCCGGTTTTGATGGTGTCTGATCGGGCCTCTTCGCGAGCAGGCTCCCCACAGTGTTCTGTGTTGTGAAGTCAATTGCATTCGATCATTGAGAGCACTGAGTTGATCCAGTAGTGGTGTGTCAGATGTTTTTAGGGTGTCTGACCTGGCCTCATCGCTGGCAAGCCAGCTCCCACAGGTTCTTGTGTTGTGTCGCAGATCGCATTGACAACATGGCTCCTTGTGGGAGCTGGCTTGCCAGCGATGAGGCCAGTCGGGGCAATAAATAAATCGGGATTTTTTGAGAACTTCACCCCCGCACGGTCTGCAAGCAGACATGAAAAAGCCCTCGTCACCGAGGGCTTTTCATTAACACGGTTACATCGACCAATCAGATCTTGCCAGCGCCAGCCTTGGCCTTAACATCGGCCGCGACTTTGTCCGCGTTCAGCGGGGTGTAGCTGTAAGGCGGGGTCCAGCCGATGCTCGAACTCCACGAACAGCTCAGTGCGCTGCCATTGAGTGTCGAGCCTTGGTCGCGGTAAACGCTGCCACCGTAGTCGCCGGCGATTTTGTCGCAGCTGCTGATGCCGGAGATTTCGAAAGCGTTTTTCTCGGAAAAAATCTTCGAGTTTTTGCCCACACCGTGCGCGTAGCTGAACGGGTAGACCTTATGACTGGTGCTGCCCACGTGATAGTTGTTGTACAGGTGCACCTGGCCGAAGCGAACGCGTGGTGCGCGTGCGGAGATGTTTTCGAACAGGGTATTGTGGATCGTGACCTTGAGCTTGCCATCATCGGTGGTACGGCTGTCGCTGGAACCGATCAGGTTGTTCTTCTCGTGCGATTTGAACGCCGAGTAGGAAATGGTCACGTAGTTGGCACCGTTTTTCACGTCCAGTGCGCCGTCGTGATGTTGCTTTGGACGACCGTTGGCAGTGCCGTTCTGGTCATCGGTGCGGCGGCCATCGGTGAAGGTGACATGGTCGACCCACACATTGTTGGCGCCTTCGATGGTCAGCCCGTCGTATTCGGAGTTCCAGTTGCCGGCGCTGCCGTCATTGGCGTCCCAGATCGGCTCGGGATCCCACGGGTTTTCGATGGTGATGTTGCGGATGATCACATCGTTTTCCTTGGCATAGAAGAAACCCTCGCGGATCTCAGCCGTGCTGCTCGTACCGACGATGGTCGTCTTGCCCGGGATATCCAGACGGCCGCGCTTTTTCATATCGGCGGTCGTCGTATAAGCTTTGCCTTCGCTGATGTCGATAGGCCCGGTAATCTTGATGATGCGACCGTTGGTGCCGACCGAAGCGCTGAGTGCGGCTTTCAGTTCGGCGGCGTTCTTCACGGTGTAGATGTTGTTGGCTGCCGCTTTGGAGCCACCCTTGGTGCCACCGTTTTGCGTGGCCCAGCCAGTCGTTGCAACATCCAGCCAGATATCCGCCGCTTGTGCGGGCAGGCTGGAAAACAGCAGGCTGCCGACGATGGCGCTGGCCAGTTTGCAGGCCGTGAAGGTTGTTGGTTTTGTCATGAGTAATCAGATCCTTGATTAACTTGAGTGTTTTACACGCGAAATTTCGACGTGTTTCTCGAGCGGACGTCCTTATCGCCATTGCAGCGAATCGAACGTCCGCTGCATGAGAAATCCTATCATGTGAACTGGTGCGTTGTCGTACAACTGAATGGGCTATGATGCGTAATTATTCGAAAATTCGAGATTTTTGTTGCTGATGGACAGATCCAATGCCACACCCAATGTTCGTCGCCGGCATCGCAGCCTGGCGGAGGACCTGGTCACCGAGCTGTCCCGACGCATTTGCAGCGGCGAACTCGCGCGCGCGACGAAGCTGCCGACTGAATCTCAGGTCATGGCCGAGCACGGCGTCAGTCGCACGGTCGTGCGCGAGGCGATATCGCGTCTGCAGGCAGCAGGCCTGGTGGAAACCCGTCACGGTATCGGCACCTTTGTTCAGGACATTCCCAGCCCGAGCGGTTTTCGCATTGATCCGGACAGCATCGTCACGCTTCAGGATGTCCTGGCGGTGCTTGAATTGCGCATCACCCTTGAGGTCGAGGCCGCTGGCCTGGCGTGTGCGCGGCGTACCGATGAGCAGTTGCAACTGATGCGTGATTCGCTGGACGCCATCAATTCCCGCGCCGTCAGTGTCGACTACGCCGTGTCGGCGGATTTCCAGTTCCACCAGCAAATTGCGCTGGCCACCGGCAACCGCTATTTCACCGATATCATGCTGCACTTGGGCGCGAACATTCTGCCGCGCACACGTCTGCATTCCAAACGCCTGGAGAATGACCGCAAGGAGCCCTATCTGGAGCGCCTCAGTCGCGAGCATGAAGACATTTACATTGCGATTGTCCGGCGTGATTCCGACGCCGCACGCGCAGCCATGCGTTTGCATCTGTCCAACAGCCGCGAGCGTCTGCGCCGTGCCTACGAAGCTGCAGACGCGGCGGCGTTGAACGTCTGAAGCCTCAGGCGCGGGCCTTGGGTTCGGGCAGGCCTTGAACGCCCGGGTTGAGGGCGAAGACTCCGCCCGCCAGCGGCTGATCGGTGAGATCGATGCCTTGCGGGCGAATCGAGGTGACAAACAGGGTGTCCAGTCGAGGGCCACCAAAGGCACACATCGTCGGTTTCTTCACCGGCACCGGCAGCGCGCGATCCAGTTTCCCCTGCGGGGTAAAGCGCAGCACCAGGCCGGCATCAATCGCGCAGATCCAGTAACAACCGTGTGAATCGACGGCGGCACCGTCCGGTCGACCGGGGTGGTCGTTCATGTCGACGAACAACCGGCGGTTGTGCGGCGTGCCACTGTCGATGTCGTAATCGAAGGCCCAGATCAGCTGACGACTCGGGTGCGAATCGGACAGGTACATGATGCTCCCGTCGGGACTGAACGCCAGGCCGTTGGGCACCACAAGGTCCTCCAGTTGCGGCGCCAGCATCGATACATCGTTCGGGTTCTGCGCGTCGTAGCGATACAGCGCGCCGACCGCCTCGGCGCCCATAGCGGTTGGCATCGAGCTGGCCCAGAAGCGTCCCTGACGATCGCAGCGACCATCATTGAAACGCATGCTCGGGCGGGCGTGCTCGACGCCGATGAGCTTTTCCGCAGCCAGACGTCCGTCAGCCTGCGGGCGCAGTTTGAACAGACCACTTTCCTGCGCGCCCAGCCAATGTCCCGCTTCGCATTGGGCGATACAGGCGAGCATTTCGTCCGCCTGCCAGCAGTCGGTCTGGCCGTCGAGCTGCCAGCGATGCAAGCGGCCGGCCGGAATATCCACCCAATACAAGGCACCTTCGTCGGCTTGCCAGACCGGACTTTCACCGGTGGCGTTGCGCGCATCGACAATCAGTTCGGCACTCATGAGCGCGTCTGCGCCGGCGTTTCAAACGGACCTGCAGCGGTAAAGGCGCCGCCCTGGTACAAGCGGTCCGGGTGGTCGGCAGCGAGTGCCGGTTGTTGTTCGACCTTTGCGCGAAAGGCTTCGGAACTGTCCTGCGGTGCAAAGCCCAGGTGCGCGGCGTGCCGGTTGTTCCACCACTGATCACGGTTGGCGGACACCCCGTACACCACGCTGTGCCCGACATCGCTGGCCAGCAGCGCGCGGGCGATCAGGTGCTCGAGATCGGTATAGCTCAGCCAGGTCGCCAGCATGCGCAGGTTGCGCGGTTCGGGGAATGAGGAGCCGATGCGCAGGCTCACTGTTTCGATGCCATAACGGTGGAAATAGAACGTTGCCAGGTCCTCGCCGTAAGCCTTCGACAAGCCGTAATAACCGTCCGGGCGACGCGGTGAATGGGCGTCGATCTGTTCGTCCTGCGAGTAGAAACCGGTGACGTGGTTGGAGCTGGCGAACACGATGCGCTTGACCCCGTGCAGGCGCGCGGCCTCATAAACGTGAAAGGTGCCGCGAATATTCGCCTCGAGAATTTCCTCGAAGGATCGCTCCACCGAGATCCCGCCCAAATGCACGATGGCATCGACGCCCTCGACCAGCGCGGCGACAGCGGCCTTGTCGCTTAGATTGCAGTTGATCACTTCGTCATGCGCGCCGCGGCTCGGCGCCATCGCACTGATGTCCGAGGAGCGGACGATGTCGGCGTGAACCTGCAAGGTTTCGCGCAGAATCTGGCCGAGCCCACCGGCGGCGCCGGTCAGCAGAATACGGTTGAAGGGTTTGGCTTGCGTAGCGTGTGTGGTCATGGTCGGGTCTTCCATTACGCGGGGGAGAAAGGGGGAGCGGCGGGGTGCCTGCCCGACAAGCGATGCGCGCTCGCCAGGCAAAAGCTGCTCGCGGCTTACATGAAGTTGTACTGCACGCCCAGTCGCCAGCGAGCCTGGCGATCGGGTGAGGTGGAGTCGACTTTGATGTCGCCGATTTCCATGAAGGGCGCCCATTGTTTGGTGAGCTTGTATTTGACGATCAGGTTCTGTTCGTAGTCGCTCTTCTTGTTGTCGTAGCGGATGTAGTCGGTCTTGAAATAGATGAACTGATATTCGTAAGCCCACTTGTTGGCTGGCGTGTAGCCGAGCCAGCCTTCGAAGCGGTGGGTGGTCTGGTCATCCTTGTAGTGATCGGGCATGTCTTTGTTGACCTGATCGCGATCGAGTTTGCGCAGGTCCAGGCGATAGCGCGTCGCTACGTAAAAGGCGTCGTCGATTTTGTAGTTGTACTTGAGGCCGAACTTGTAGGCGGTCGCATCCTTGGAGCTGTCCATCTGAAACGCCGGGGTCAGCGTCGACTGCGCGCTGAGCTTGTAGTTGTAGCTCACCGTGAACTCGTGGCCGTTGTTGACCATGTTGTCGTAGGCGACATCTTTGCGGTCCCCGGCCGTGCGGTATTTCATCTCCGCCTCAAACCCCAGTCCACTGTCCAGGCGGTAGTTGAGCTTGATTCGGTCGGCGTGGGCGCTGTCCTCCTCGGTGTACTGATGGCGGTAGTTGAGGCTGGCAGAGTCAGCGAGGGCAGAGAAGGGCAGGCCGAGGGCCGCGACAGTGACGAGCGTGCGTAGGGTGGTGTTCATACGGTCTTCTTTTTTGTTTTTGTTAGGGTCGTTTGACGAGTACTACAGGCACCGCGATGTTGCGTATGGCTCTCATTTGAGGCGCAGATATAAGTTATCGTACGACAAGATGACTCGTCTACGTCATTTTGCTGGTTTAGAAACATATTGATACATATATGCCCTGTGAATAGGGTTCTAAAGCAAGTCTTGTTATTCCGTAGTCATCTTTAAATATGGCGCTTTGCTGGACGTTTAGCCGGAAAGGCTTCGATTCGAAGAGATGTTATTGGGTCTTTTCAAGTGTTGTACGATGACCTATGATCGGTCGCAACCGACGACACTCCTGTCACAAATCCAATAAGAAGGCTCAAGACGTCCATGAGAATCACAGCAGTCAACGTCCAGGTTTTTTCCTATCCCACCCGCCGCGCAGTCGACAGCGCCGGTCATGCTCATCCCGGCGATGTCAGTCAGGCGCAAATGGCGTTGCTGCGCATCCAGACCGAAGACGGCAAGGAGGGATACGCCCTCGGTGCGCCGGAGCTGATTCGTCCTTATGTGCTGGACGGTTTTGTGCGCAAGGTGCTGGTCGGGCAGAACGCCTTTGATCGCGAAAAGATCTGGCATGACCTGGCGCACTGGCAGCGTGGCAGCGCCAGCCAGTTGACTGATCGCGCGCTGGCGCTGGTCGAGCAGGCGTTGTGGGATTGGGCGGGGCGCAAGCTCGGCGTGCCGGTGCACAAGTTGATCGGCGGCTTTCGCGACAAGGTGCCGGCGTACGGCTCAACCATGTGCGGCGATGAATTACCTGAGGGCCTGGCGACGCCGGAAGACTACGGACGCTTTGCCGAAACGCTGGTCAAGCGCGGCTACAAGGCGATCAAGTTGCACACCTGGATGCCGCCGGTCTCGTTCGCACCGAGCCCGCGCATTGACGTCAAAGCCTGCGCGGCGGTGCGCGAAGCGGTGGGCCCGGACATCGCCTTGATGCTCGATGGTTATCACTGGTACAGCCGCACCGAAGCGCTGTACATCGGACGCGAACTGGAAAAACTCGACTTCGCCTGGTTTGAAGAACCGATGATGGAAGAGTCCGCCGAATCCTATGCCTGGCTGGCAGGGCAACTGGACATTCCGGTACTCGGCCCGGAAACCCTGTCCGGCAAACATCTGAGCCGGGCCAGTTGGGTCAAACACGACGTTTGCGACATTCTGCGTGCCGGCGTCGCCGGGGTTGGCGGGATCGGGCCTTGCCTGAAAGTCGCGCACATGGCCGAGTCGTTTGGCATGGACTGCGAAATCCATGGCAACGGCGCAGCCAACCTGACGGTGGTCGGCGCGATCAAGAACTGCACCTGGTACGAGCGCGGCTTGCTGCACCCGTACCTGGATTACGACGAGGTGCCGGCGTACCTCAAGCGCCTGGTCGACCCGATGGACAGCGACGGTTTTGTGCATTTGTCTGACCTGCCGGGTCTGGGCGAAGACATCGACTTCAACTTCATCGAGATGAACACGCTTAAAAGCTTCTGACGTGTACGCGGGCTGCCCGGTGCATGCCGGGCTGTCCGAGAGCCCTATAAATATAAGAAAGGCACTCTCGCTATGAACATTCTTCCTTCGCTGTGGGCGCGGGTTCTGGCGGCTACCCTGACGGTGACCGCGCTACCTTCCGTCCATGCCAAAACCCCGGCCGATCAATTGATCGTCGGCATGAGCATGATCAATCTGCTGTCCCTCGACCCGGCGGCGGCCACCGGCCTGGACGTGTCGGAGATCAATGCCAATCTCTATGACATGTTGTTGGTGCAAGACGTCGCTGCGCCGGATCAGCTGTTGCCGGCACTCGCCGAGCGCTGGCACGTCAGCGACGACCGCAAGACCCTGACCTTCAATCTGCGCCAGGGCGTGCAATTTCAATCGGGCAACCCGTTGAGCGCCGAAGACGTCGCCTGGTCGTTGCAGCGCGTACTCAAACTCAACCTCGCGCTGGCGTCGACCTGGAAGGCTTACGGTTTTACTGCCGACAATGTCGAGCGTTCGATGCGCGCGACCGATGCCAATACCTTCGTCATTGAACTGCCGCGTCCCACCGATCCGCAGTTGGTGCTCAACACGCTGGCGACGTCGCCCAGCGCCTTCATTCTTGACCGCAAAAAAGTCCTCGAACATCAGAAGAACAATGACCTGGGTGCCGCCTGGCTGGTGACGCACGCCGCCGGCAGTGGTGCCTTCGTGCTCAATGACTGGCGGGCCAACGACGTGATTCTGATGAGCCGTTTCGACGGTTACTGGGGCGGCCCGGCCAAGCTCAAACGCATCGTCATGCGCAACATGACCGAGTCGCAGTCGTTGCGTCTGATGATCGAACGGGGCGACCTCGACATCGCCAAAGGCATGTCGGCGCCGGACATCCAGGCCTTGCAGAAAAGCGACAAAGTCCGCACGCAAACCCTGCAACGCGGCACGCTGTACTACGTCGCGCTGAGTGTGAAGCAGCCGATGTTCGCCGACGCGCGCGTGCGCAAGGCCGTGCGCTCGTTGATCGACTATCAGGGCATCAACCAGACCGTTATGCCGCACTACGGCGTGATCAATCAGCGCCCGATGCCGTTGGGACTGGCCGCGCGTCTGCCGGATCCCGGTTATCGACTGAATGTCGATGAGGCAAAAAAACTCCTCGCCGAAGCCGGTTACCCCAACGGGTTCAAGACCAGCATCCGCGTGCTGGCCGAACCGCCGTTCATCAACATTGCCTCCAATCTGCAATCGACGCTGGCGCAGGCCGGGATCGAAGCCAGCATCATCACCGGCACCGGTAACCAGATCTACGGCGCCATGCGTGAGCGCAGTTTCGACATCATCGTCGGCCGTGGCGGTGGCGGTGCCGAACGTCATCCCCATTCGAGCCTGCGCACGCTGGTGTACAACCCGGATAACCGTGACGAAGCCAAGCTGAGCAACTTCCAGGGCTGGCGCACTTCGTTCTACAGTCCCGAGTTGAATCAGTTGATCGAGAGTGCCGAAGTCGAGCCCGATGCGCAGAAACAGCAGGCGCAGTATCAGGACATCCAGCAGCAACTCGATCAGCAAGTGGGCGCGATTCTGCCGGTCTCGCAGATGACCGATACAGTGCTGGTCTACGCCGATGTTGCCGATTTTCAAGGGCACACGGCCGCGACCACGCGCTACAAAGACGTCTACAAAAAACGCTGAAATGCACGGATGAACTTCGCGTGCCGGGTGCACCGGTGACCGTTTTATCAGGAGCTGACTATGTTTGTTATGACTGCCTCTGCCATGGGAGCCCGCGCCTCCAATACTGCGCGGCGTGCCAGCACGGTACTGGTGACGTTACTGGGCTTGTTGGCGCTGACGTTTATCATCGGTCGGGTCATGCCGCTCGATCCGGTGCTGGCGGTGGTCGGGCCGGACGCCGACAGTTCGACCTACGATCAGGTGTACCGGGCGATGGGCCTCGACAAGCCGATCTGGACCCAGTTCGGCCTGTACCTCAACGACTTGCTGCACGGCAATTTCGGCAACGCGCTGTTGACCGGGCACCCGGTGCTCGATGACATCCGCCGAGTGTTCCCAGCCACTATCGAACTGGCGACTCTGGCCATACTCTTCGGTGTGCTGATCGGTTTGCCGCTGGGTGTATGCGCGGCAAGTAATCAAGGGCGACTTGGCGATCATGTCGCGCGAGTGATTACCCTGTTCGGCTATTCCACACCGATTTTCTGGCTGGGGATGATGGGCTTGCTGGTGTTTTACGCCTGGCTCGGCTGGGCCGGGGGCGCCGGTCGCATCGACCTGGCGTACGACGGCATGGTGCCCGAGGTCACCGGGCTGTTGCTGATCGATTCGAGCCTGGCGGGTGACTGGGAAGCCTTCGCCAGTGCCTTGCGCCACATCGTTTTGCCGGCGCTGATCCTCGGGCTGAACTCGGTGGCTTACATCAGTCGGATGACGCGCAGCTTCATGCTCGAGCAACTGTCCCAGGAATACATCATCACCGCTCGGGTCAAGGGTTTGTCGCGCCGCCAGGTGGTCTGGGGTCACGCCTTTCGCAACATCCTCGTGCAATTGCTGACGGTGGTGGCGCTGGCTTACGGCTCGCTGCTCGAAGGCGCGGTGTTGATCGAAACGGTCTTTGCCTGGCCGGGATTCGGCCAGTACCTGACCAGCAGCCTGATGCTCGGCGACATGAACGCGGTGATGGGCTGTGTGCTGGTGATCGGTTTGATTTTTGTCGCGCTCAACCTGATCAGCGATGCCTTGTACAAGGTTTTCGACCCGCGCACCCGTTAACACGCCTGGCAGCAGCACTAAAAATTATAAAAAGAAGGATTTTTCAATGACGACTGCATTTACCAAACTGCACGCTGGCCTGTTGGCGGCGATCCTGGCGCTGGTGCCGATGACGCAGGCCAGTGCCAAGACGCCGGCCGATCAACTGATCGTCGGCATGAGCATGGTCAACCTGTTTTCCATCGATCCGGCCAACGCGCCGGGCCTCGACGCTTCCGGCGTCAATGCCAATCTTTACGACACCTTGGTCAAGCGTGATCAGGGCAATCCGGAGCAGCATCTGCCGCAACTGGCCGAGCGCTGGACAATCAGCGACGACGGCAAGCAGATAACCTTTCATTTGCGTCAGGACGTGAAGTTTCACTCCGGCAATCCGCTGACCGCTGAAGACGTGGCCTGGTCGCTGTACCGGGTGATGAAGCTCAACTTCGGTCTGGCCACGACCTGGAAAGCCTACGGTTATAACGTCGAAAACATTCAGTCACTGATCCGCGCCAGCGATGCCCACACTCTGGTCATCGACTTGCCGCAAACCATGGACCCGTTGTTATTGATCGACTCGCTGGCGATCTCGCCGAGCGCGGTGGTGATCGATCGCAAAACAGCGTTGGCGCATGAGAAAAACGCTGACCTCGGGGCTAACTGGCTGGTGACCAACGAGGCCGGCAGCGGGCCCTTTGTGCTGAGCAAATGGACGGCGAACGACTCGCTGTTGCTGACCCGGTTCGACGGTTACTGGGGCGGTGCTGCCAAGCTCAAACGGGTGGTGGTGCGGCACATGACCGAATCGCAATCGCTGCGCCTGATGCTGGAACGCGGAGACCTCGATCTGGCGTACGGCATGGCCGCGCCGGACATCCGCGCCATCGACGGTTCGGAAAAAATCCACGTACAGTCACTGCCGCGAGGCACCATGTACTACGTCGCGCTGAGTATGAAACAGCCTGAATTTGCCAATCCCAAAGTGCGCGAAGCGGTGCGCAACCTGATCGACTACAAGGGCCTGGACGAACAGGTGATGCCGTATTACGGCCAGCTGAATCAGCAGCCGATGCAACTCAGTCTGGCGGCGCGCCTGCCGGATCCGGGTTATCACATGGACGTCGCCAAGGCGAAAAAACTCCTCGCCGAAGCGGGTTATCCGGACGGCTTCACCACGACCATTCGCACATTGTCAGAGCCGCCCTTCATCGACATCGCCGCGCGCCTGCAAGCGACGCTGGCTGAGGGCGGAATCAAGGCCAGTATCGTCAACGGCACGGGCAACCAGGTGTACGGCGCCATGCGCGCGCGCAACTTCGACATCATCGTTGCGCGCGGGGCCGAGCGCTATCCGCATCCGTATTTCAGCCTGCGCACGTTTGCCTACAACCCCAACAACAGCGATGACGCCGGCCTGCCGAATTTCCAGGGCTGGCGCGCGTCGTTTTTCAGCCCGCAGCTCAATAGCCTGATTGATCAGGCCGGGGTAGAGCGCGATGCCGGCCAGCGCCTGAACCTGTACCACCAGGCACAGAAAATCTACGACGAGCAGGTCGGCCCGATCATGATGATTTCGCAGATGACCGACACCGTGGTCAGCGCCGCCGACGTCAAAGGTTTTTCCGGTGATGATGCCGAGGCGACGCGCTATCTGGGTGTCTACAAACAACGCTGAACGCTGCCCGGTGCGTCGGCGTACGCGCCGGGTGATCCTGAATTCAATCCGAGAACATGCCCATGATTGCCAACATGTCTTCTACTGATTCGAGCGCCAAGCGGCGGTTGGATCGTACCCCCGGATCCAGCTTCGACGCCTTCTGCAAAAGTGCCCTGAAAGTCTTGCGGCACTTGTTGCGCAACCCGATGACCCTGGCCGGATTGCTGGTCGCGTTGGTGCTGGTAGTGGTAGCGCTGTTTGCGCCGTGGATCGCCACCCATGATCCGGTGGCGCAGAACCTCGCCAATGCCTTGCAGGCGCCGGGCGCCGCGCACTGGTTCGGCACCGATGAATACGGCCGGGATATCTTCAGTCGGCTGGTCTACGGCTCGCGCATCACGCTGTACATCATCACCCTGGTGACCGTGATCGTCGGCCCGATCGGGCTGTTTATCGGCACCGTCTCCGGCTACTACGGCGGTGTTGTCGACACGGTGTTCATGCGCCTGACCGACATTTTCATTTCCTTCCCCAGCCTGGTGCTGGCGCTGGCATTCATCGCTGCGCTCGGTCCGGGCCTTGAACACGCGGTGGTAGCGATTGCGCTGACGTCGTGGCCGCCGATCGCGCGACTGGCGCGCGCGGAAACCCTGTCGTTGCGCAAGGCTGACTTCGTCGTGGCGGTCGAGCTGCAAGGGGCTTCGTCAACGCGAATCATCCTGCGGCACATTGTGCCGATGTGCATGTCGTCGGTGATCATCCGCCTGACCATGAACATGGCCGGGATCATCCTCACCGCAGCGGCTTTGGGCTTTCTCGGCCTCGGTGCGCAGGCGCCGTCGCCGGAGTGGGGCGCGATGATCTCCACCGGGCGCCGCTACATGCTCGAGTGCTGGTGGCTGGTGGCTGTTCCGGGGGCCGCAATCATGTTGGTCAGCCTGGCTTTCAACCTGTTGGGCGACGGCCTGCGGGACATTCTTGATCCGCGCAGCGAGTAATCGGAGGCTGTATGTCTGCAATCAAATTGAACGTCGAAGGGCTCAATGTGCGCTTCGTCAATGCTCAGAAAGAAACCCACGCCGTGCGCGATGTGTCCTTCACCCTCGGGCGGGAAAAACTCGCCATTGTCGGTGAGTCGGGCTCGGGCAAATCGACGGTGGGTCGCAGCCTGCTCAAGCTGCACCCAGCCAGTGCGCGGATCACCGCCAAGGCCATGCAGTTCGGTGAAGTCGATCTGCTGTCAGCCGGCGAAAAGGTCATGCAGAAGATTCGTGGCCAGCGCATTTCGATGATCATGCAGGACCCGAAATACTCGCTGAACCCGGTGGTCAAGGTCGGCGATCAGATTGCCGAGGCGTATCTGGCGCACCACAAGGCCAGCCGCAGCGAGGCCCGCGAGCGGGTGCTGGAAATGCTCGAAAAAGTGCATATCCGTGATCCGCAACGGGTCTACAACCTGTACCCGCATGAGGTTTCCGGTGGTATGGGTCAGCGCATCATGATCGCGATGATGGTCATCACCCGACCACAGGTGATCATCGCCGACGAGCCGACCTCGGCCCTTGATGTGTCGGTGCGTCAGCAAGTGCTCAACGTGCTGGAAGAACTGGTCGAGCAGCAGGAAATGGGTCTGATTTTCGTCAGCCACGACCTCAACCTTGTGCGCAATTACTGCGACCGCGTGTTGGTGATGTACGCCGGCAGGGTGGTCGAATCGCTCGCCGCCAGTGACCTGCAACATGCGCAACATCCCTATACCCGCGGCCTGATGGCGGCGTTGCCGAGCATGGACAACCGTCGCGAACGGTTGCCGGTGTTGCAACGCGATCCACTGTGGCTGACTTGCTGAGGAATCGACCATGTCCATGATCCAAGCACACGCGCTGAACCTTAGTTTCGGCGCCGGCCCCGCCCTCAATCAGGTGCTGCACGACGTCAGCCTCAGTGTCGCCGACGGCGAATCCTTCGGCCTGGTGGGGGAGTCCGGCTCCGGCAAGACCACCGTATTGCGCTGCCTGGCCGGGCAGTACCGGCACTGGACCGGCGAGTTGAGCATTGCCGGCGCGCCGCTGCAGCACAAGATTCCCAAGGAGCATTTCCGTCAGGTGCAGATGGTGTTCCAGGATCCCTATGGCTCGCTGCATCCGCGCCACACCGTCGACACGGCATTGCGTGAGCCGCTGATTATTCACGGCGTGCGCGACAAGGATGACCGGATCAACGAGATCCTGCTCAAGGTCGGTCTGAACGACAGTTACCGTTTTCGTTACCCGCACCAGTTGTCCGGTGGCCAGCGCCAGCGCGTGGCAATTGCCCGTGCGCTGATTCTCGAGCCGCGCGTGTTGCTGCTCGATGAGCCAACCTCGGCGCTGGATGTCTCGGTGCAGGCGGAGATTCTCAATCTGCTGGCGGATTTGCGCCGGCGCGAGAAACTCACCTACCTGATGGTCACTCACGATCTCGGTGTGGTCACGCACCTGTGTGATCGGGTAGCGGTAATGCAGCAGGGCAAGATCGTCGAGTTGCTCGACAGTCAGGCGCTCAGCCAGGATCTGGCAAGTCACGCTTACACGCGGATGCTGGTGCAAGCCAGTCGTGATTTCAGTCAGGAATCGGCGCGCCAGCTCGCTGGTTGAACCGATCCATCAAGGAGCGCGACATGCCGCATTGCCTTATCGATTGCCCGCAAACCCTGGCCCACCGCATCGGCGAGCAAACCCTGCTCGCTGCCGTGCATGACGCCCTCGATGCCTTCGGCCTGTTCAAGGTCGGGGACATCAAGGTGCGCATCAATACGTTCGAGCACTACCGCTGCGGCGCGGGCGAGAACGATTTTGTCCACGTCGTCCTGTCGGTGCTGTCCGGGCGCAGTGTTGAACAGCGCCGGCGTCTGGCCTCGGCGACCGTGGCGGCGCTGGTCGCTTTATTGCCGGACGTCGAGTCGCTGTCGATGGAGGTTGTGGAAATGCCCCGCGAGACGTTCGTCAACCGCAGCCAATACCTGCAAGAAGCCGGATTGTCGGCCTGAACAAGGAGTGCTCATGCCTTATCGAAATGTTGTTCCGACGCCGCGCAAACAGCCTTTGGCTTTGTCGCTGGCAGCCACGTTGATGCTGGTTTGCAGCGTGCCGTCGTGGGCGCTGGAGGCGCCGGCAAAACTGCAGGTGCCGACCCTGGCCTACGATGATCAGCAGATCATCCTGGTCTGGGAAAAGCCCGCCGATCACGCCGATATCAGCGACTACCGGGTCTACGCCAACGGTGTGTTGCTGGGCGGCAGCAACGCCAACAATGACCGCGTCTCGCCGGCCAAACCTTACATTGACCGCTTCTACGAACAGGATGTTGCCGGTTTTCACCATCGCATCGGCATTCACAGTTACACCGCGCAAGGCTTGAAAGCGGATACGGCCTATCGGTTCACCGTGCGTTCGGTGGGCACCGATGGCAAGGAGTCGGCCGACAGCCCGCCCGTTGTGCAACGGACGAGCAAGGTCGCGGCCGTCTTCGATGTGAGGAAATATGGCGCCAAGGGTGACGGCAAAAGCCTCGATACCCTGGCGATCCAGAACGCCATCGACGCCTGCACCCCCGGCTGCAAAGTATGGTTGCCCAAGGGCACCTACAAAAGCGGGGCGCTTTACCTGAAGAGCAACATCACCGTGGAAATCGCCGAGGGTGCAACGCTGTTGGGTTCCGAGCGTGCCGAAGACTATCCGTTGGCCGGCTACATCCAGTATCCGTATTCGAGCACCGTGCGCCCGGCGTCGCTGATCAACGCCTTGCCGCGCGATCCGCGGCAGCACCAGTCCTTCGAAAACATCCGCATCGTCGGCAAAGGCACGATTGACGGTAACGGCTGGAAGCGCCGCGCCGATGTCGTCGACGAGCGCGGTCAGCCATTGCCGTTCTACCTGCCCAGCGACAACACCCGCTACCAGCAGGACGGCATTCTGGCCAAGGCGCAAGTCGAGCAAGCGGTCGCGCGCGGCATGAACGTCAAGGATGCCTACGGGCAGATGCGCTCGTCGCTGATCACCCTGCGCAACGTAAAAAATGTGTTCTACGGCGGTTTCACCGTGGTGAACCCGGCCTTCCACGGAATCATGAACCTGGAAACTGAAAACGTAGTGCTGGCCAACACCACGCATAAAACCTACGACGCCAATAACGGCGATGGCATCGAATTCGCCAACAGCAAGGGCGCGATGGTCTTCAACAACTTCTTTGATACCGGCGATGACTGCGTCAATTTTGCTGCGGGTACCGGCGCGGAGGCCGTGCAGCAAAAACCGCAGGAAGATGCCTGGATCTTCAATAACTACTTCCGCAAGGGCCACGGTATGGTGGTTGCCGGCAGCCATACCGGCGCATGGATTCAAAACATCCTGGCCGAAGACAACGTTTCCGATGGCACCGATGCCGGCCTGCGCATGAAAAGCACCAACTTCATGGGCGGCGGCGCGCGTAACGTGATCTTCCGCGACTCGGCGATCCGCAATACGCTCAAGCAGGCGTTCATTTTTACCCTTGACTACAACGATCCGAACGCCAAGCTGGATTACCAGCGCTCAACCATTCCCGGGCAGTTCCGCGATATCCGCGTCGCCGACGTGAGCGTGGAAAATGCTCAAGGCAAGGCGATCGAGGTCAAGGGTGACAGTCAGCACAATGCCTGGCATCAGGGGTTGGTGTTCGAGCGCGTGCGCTTCAGTGGTCCGGCCCAGGCGCAGATCGACGGGCTGAAGGATTCTCTGTTCGACCATGTGTCGTTCAGTGAGCACGGCGCTGCCAACCCGTGGCAAGTCACCGGGAGTGTCGGGCTGACGTTCAAGGATGTGCAGCCGCCACCCTTGTAGAACCTGATCAAGGTTTCGGTGATTTACCGAGGTCTTCCGAGTCGCTCGAAGTAGCAGCATCTTTTGCCGTTTCATGCGACTCGGCGCCGGAGTTTGAACCCGACGCCTCTTCACCTTTCTTGTCGGCCTTGTCTGCGTTGGATTGAGCTTTACTGGCCTGATTCACGCCGGGAAGCGCGGTCGGTGGCGCGGCAGACTCGTCAGCAGTCTTCGCGGCTGCCGAGGCGAAAAGCGGGCAGGCCGCGAGCAGGCCAGTCAGGGTGATCGCTGCAATGGTTCTGTTCATGATGGGCGTCTTCCGGTGGAAGCAGATGGTGATTCATTGGAAGCGCCCGGCAAGCAAAGGTGCCCGCTGCTGGACGGGCGGTCAGTCGCTAAAGTTTGCCTCACTTGGGCTCGACGATCTGGCTCCACTCAAGCCCGAACCGGCCGAGGTATTTCCTCAGTCGATCGGCATCGTTGGCTTGTGCCTTGGCCTGGCGCGATATTCCGAACAGGCGGCGGCCGGCATCGGACAAGCTGTCCGCCTGCCGGCACACCTCGATCACTGCCTTCAATTGCAAGCGGTCGAACAGATCCATGCTTTCGGCGTCCCCCGGCAACTCTCCTGAAATCGCCTGCGGTTGTGCCAAGCCCCACGCGTAGCGCAGCCGATCAATTTCTTCCTGCACCTGTGCCTCGTCGATACGTCCGCTGTCGGCCAGGGTCGCCATTCGTGTGATCGAGGCGGAGAGTTCACGGAAGTTGCCGAGCCACGCCGCCTCGCGAGAGCTGGCGAACGCCAGATAACTGCGCCGGGCTTCCAGGTTGAAGCGCACCAGTTGCCCGTGTTCACGGGCGTGACGTTCCAGCTCGAAATCAATGTTCGGTTCGATGTCCTCGCGGCGACCAGCGAGGCCGGGCAGGTCGAACGTCCACAGGTTGATGCGTGCGTACAAATCTTCGCGGAACAAGCCATCAGCGACCCGGCTGCGCAGGTCGCGGTGAGTGCCGGCGATGATCAGGAAATCGCTTTCGACCTCCTTGTCCGAGCCCAGCGGAAAGAAGCGTTTTTCTTCAATCGCCTTGAGCAGCATCGCCTGTTCGTCTGCGCCCAGTTCGCCGATCTCATCGAGGAACAGCATGCCGCCATCGGCAGCGCGCAACAGGCCGTCGCGGGCATTCTGTGCGCCGGTGAAGGCACCTTTGACATGGCCGAACAACGCCGACATCGCGCCATCGCCACGCAGGGTGGCGCAGTTTACCTCGACAAAGCGCCCCTGCATTTGATGGCGGCTGCGTTTGAGTTCGTAGATGCGTCGGGCGAGGAAGGATTTACCGGCGCCGGTCGGGCCGATCAGCAGCATCGGTGCCTTCGAGCGCACGGCCACGCGCTCGATCTGTTCGATCGAGCGGTTGAAAGCGGCGTTGCGTGTGGCGATGCCGGACTTCAAGAACTCCAGGCCTTCGAGGCGCTTGTTGGCGAAGCGCGAAGCGATGCGATCGTAGCGCGACAGGTCGAGATCGATCAGGGCATGCGTGCCGATGGCGTGATCGCTGTCGCTGTTGCGCTTGGCCGGAGAGGTCTGGATCAGCCGCGCCGGCAGATAGCGCGCCTCGGTCAGCAGGAACCAGCAAATCTGCGCGACGTGGGTGCCGGTGGTGATGTGGATGAGGTAGTCCTCGCGCTCGGTATCGAAGGTGTAGGCGGTGGTGAAGTCGTGCAGCGCACCGTAGACCTCTTCGAAATCCCATGGGTTGCGCAGTGACATCGGGTGCAAGCGCACCTCGGTCTCCGGCGAAACCTGCTGGATGTCGACGCGCACCCGCTCGGCGAGGCTGACGTCGCGGGCGTCGACGCCGTGAATCAACTCGAGCCGGTTGATCAGCACGTCCTGCTGTTGGCACAAGCCAACACTGGGGCGCCAATGGCTCCAGCGATTGGCGCCTTTGCCTACGCGATCAAGGGTGGCGCCGATAAAACCGATGGCGACGGTTTGCTTGTTTGGCATGTTTATCTCAAAAGATAAAAAACGATATCCAATGATAAATATTCGGCGATAGGTTTGTCGTCAGTTCATTCGATGAAACACAACATAAAAAATAAAAACGTTGTAAATCAATAAGATATAAATATTTTTCGTTGGAAAGCAAAAGCTGGCACAGCCGCTGCAATGTCTATCGCAACGAACAGGACAACACAGCGAGACGCCAAGATGGCCAACTCAAATCTCTTCAACACGCAATCGAATCACTTGCCGGCCTGCGACACCTTGAATGCTTCCGGTGCCAGCGCTTACGCCTACAGCCCGAAGCACCAACTGGCGCAATTGGCAGTCACCGGTTGCCTGAACCAGACCTTTTACGCCTCCGCAGAAAGTCAGTTGGACCAAGTGTTGAAGCTGGTGGCCGAGCTCGACAGTCGTTTCGTGGCGAAAACCGCGATCTACGCCCGCCAAAAGGGTCACATGAAAGACATGCCGGCATTGTTGCTGGCGGCATTGACCGCGCAGCGTTCCAGTCTGGTGCCAGAGGTTTTCGAGCAAGTCATCGACAGCGGCAAGATGCTGCGCAACTTTGTCCAGATCCTTCGTAGTGGTGCCACCGGGCGTAAATCCCTTGGCTCGCAACCCAAGCGTCTGGTGCAGAACTGGCTGAACAGCGCGACCGAGCGGCAACTGCTGCAAGCGTCGATCGGCAATCAACCGTCGTTGGCGGACGTGGTGAAGATGGTTCACCCCAAACCTGCCGAAGCGTGGCGCGAAGCGTTTTTCGCCTGGTTGATTGGCAAACCGGTGGAGGCAAAGGCCTTGCCGGAGCTGACCCGCGATTTGCTGGCGTTTCGCAGCGGCGCGAGTGATGAAGTGCCGGCGGTGCCGTTTCAGTTGCTCGGCAACGAAACACTGAGCAAGGAGCAATGGGCCACTCAAGCCCGCAACATGGGCTGGCAGGGATTGCGCATCAACCTCAACACCTTGGCGCGGCACGGCGCGTTTGAAGTACCGGGTTGCATCGACTATGTCGCGGCGCGGTTGGCCGATCCACAGGAAGTGGCGAAGGCGCGGGTGTATCCGTACCAGTTGTTGTCGGCTTATCGGATGATGGGCGAAAACACCCCGGCGGCGATCCGCGAAGCCTTGCAAGATGCGCTGGAGTTGTCGCTGGCCAACGTGCCCACGCTTAAGGGCGCGGTGGTGGTTTGCCCGGATGTGTCGGGTTCGATGGGCAGCTCGGTGACCGGTTATCGCCCTGGCGCAACCTCGCAGGTGCGCTGCATCGACGTGGCGGCGCTGGTCGCCGCAGCGGTATTGCGCAAACAACCGGCTGCGCGGGTGATGCCGTTCGAGATCAACGTGGTGGATATCCAGCTCAACCCGCGTGACAGTGTCATCAGCAACGCCGAGAAGCTCGCCGGCATTTTTGGCGGCGGTACCAACTGCTCGGCACCGCTGAAGAGGTTGGCGGACAGTAAGGCCAGGGTCGATACGTTGATCATGGTCTCGGACAACGAGTCGTGGATCGATGCGCAGCGTTACGGTGCCAGCGAGACGATGCGCCAATGGGAGCGGATCAAGAAGCTCAACCCACAGGCCCGACTGGTGTGCATCGACATCCAGCCAGGCCATGCAACACAGGCGGCGGATCGCGATGACATCTTGAATGTTGGCGGTTTCAGCGATGCGGTGTTCGACGTGATCGAGCAGTTCACCAGCGGCCAATACAGTGCGCAGCACTGGGTCGACGCGATCGAAAGCGCGTCATGAATTGATTGATCACCGGCGCTGAATGCCGATGGGACTACATCCAAGACGTCTCATCAAGCCCTTGTCAGCGCCAGTGACGGCACGAATGCCTGATGGCTGTACATCTTAGGCCGGTTAAGTCCGGAGCGCGGCAACGCGCAACAGTCATCAACTTTTGTCGTGCCACCTTTTTTGCAGTTATTGGCAGCGAATGCGACAGGCACTACATCGGAAAGCGGGTTCGACTCCCGCCCCGGCAACGGGGGCTCAACTGGCAGAGCCACAGTGCCTGTGTTTTTGTCGCTGCGACTTATAGAACAACGCCGAATCATCGGCCAATGAATAAAGAATGAAGAGATGAAAGAACATACTTACCAACTGCTCGAAGTCGCCAACGGCAAACCGATCAAACTCTGGACCGAAGGCGTCCCGGTGGAAAACGAGGCCCGCGAGCAGTTGATGAACACCGCGAAAATGCCGTTCATCTTCAAGCATCTGGCGGTCATGCCGGACGTGCACCTGGGCAAGGGCTCGACCATCGGCAGCGTGATCCCGACCGTCGGCGCGATCATTCCGGCAGCGGTCGGCGTCGACATCGGCTGCGGAATGATCGCCGCGCGTACTTCGCTGACCGCCGCTGATTTGCCGGACAACCTGCTCGGTCTGCGCAGCGCCATCGAGCAAGCCGTGCCGCATGGCCGCAGTTCAAACCGTTCGCGACGCGACAAGGGCGCCTGGGATGAAATCCCGCAGCAAGCCGATCAGGCCTGGGCGGGGTTGCAGCCACGGTTCAAGTTGATCACCGACAAGTACCCGAAACTGGCCAACACCAACAACCGTGGGCACCTCGGTACGCTCGGCAGCGGCAACCACTTCATCGAAGTGTGCCTGGATGAAGCCAACCGGGTCTGGTTCATGTTGCACAGTGGCTCGCGCGGTGTCGGCAACGCCATCGGCAACCTGTTCATCCAGATGGCTCAGGCGGATATGCGTCAGCACATCGCCAACTTGCCGGACCGTGACCTGGCCTACTTCGAAGAGGGCAGCCAGCACTTTGATGATTACGTGGAAGCGGTGGGTTGGGCGCAGGACTTCGCCAAACAGAACCGCGAAATGATGATGCGCGCGGTGATCCAGGCGACGCGACAGATTATTCGCAAGCCGTTTGAAGTGGCGCTGGAAGCGGTCAACTGCCATCACAACTACGTGCAGAAAGAGCGGCATTTTGGTGAAGAGGTGCTGGTCACCCGCAAAGGCGCGGTGTCGGCGAAGAAGGGCGAGCTGGGGATTATTCCGGGCTCGATGGGTGCCAAGAGTTTCATCGTTCGCGGTCTGGGCAACGAAGAGTCGTTCAGCTCCTGCAGCCACGGCGCCGGCCGCACGATGAGCCGCACCAAGGCCAAGAACACTTTTACCGTCGAGGATCAGATTCGCGCCACTGCCCATGTGGAGTGCCGCAAGGACGAAGCGGTGATCGACGAAATTCCGATGGCCTACAAGGACATCGACAAAGTCATGCACGCCCAGCGTGAGCTGGTGGAAGTGCTGCACACCTTGCGTCAGGTGGTGTGCGTCAAAGGATAAAGGAAAGCAGGTCATGGAGTTGCAAGAGCGTCATCCGCTGTGCGCCACGATGCGTGCGCGGGTACTGGAAGAGCTGGCACGCATAGAGCGTGAACGCAATGTCACGGTGTTGTATGCCTGTGAGTCAGGCAGCCGGGCCTGGGGTTTTGCCTCGACCGACAGCGATTACGACGTGCGGTTTGTCTACGTGGAAAAGCCCGAATGGTTCGTCCAGGTCGATGCGCCACGTGATGTGATCGAACGTCCGCTGGACGATGAACTCGACGTCAGTGGCTGGGAACTGCGCAAGACCCTCGGGTTATTGCGCAAATCCAATCCGACGTTATTGGAGTGGCTCGACTCGCCGCTGGTTTATCGCAGTGAAACCGCGCAAGTGGCACAGCTGCGCGAACTCGCCGAAGCGTTCTACAGCCCGCCAGCGGCGCGCAATCACTATCTGTCGATGGCGAAGAAGAACTTTCGCGGTTACCTGCAAGGTCAAACCGTGCGTTTCAAGAAGTACTTCTACGTGCTGCGGCCGCTGCTGGCGGTGCGCTGGATCGACCAGGGGCGAGGGCGGCCACCGATGACGTTCGCCGACCTGCTGACCACCGTCGACGACCGCGCGCTGCTCGCTGAAGTCGACGAACTGCTCGCCCTCAAACGCAATGCCGACGAGAGCGCCTACGGGCCGCGTCGTCCGGCGCTGCACGGGTTCATCGCCGCCGAGCTTGAGCGCGAAGTGCCGACATTACTCAGAACTCAGGAAGACTCGCGACGTCTGGATTGGTACCTCAGGGATACCGTCGGGCGATACGCGTAAGGAATGCAATGAAACAGGAAGTGATAGAACTGGACGGCGCCATTGGTGGCGGCCAGGTGTTGCGCAGTGCCTTGAGCCTGTCGATGGTGACAGGCCGGGCGTTTCGCATTAAACAGATTCGTGCCAAACGCAGCCGTCCGGGATTGCTCAGGCAACATTTGACGGCGGTCATGGCGGCGGCCGAGGTCTGCGGCGCGACGGTTTCCGGTGCGCAGTTGGGCTCGCAAGCGTTGAGCTTTGAACCCGGCGCGATTCGCTCCGGCGATTACCAGTTCGCCATCGGCACGGCCGGCAGTTGCACGCTGGTGTTGCAGACCTTGTTGCCGGCACTGTTGCGGGCACCGCAGGCGAGCCGGGTGCGCATCTCGGGTGGTACGCATAATCCGCTGGCGCCGCCGACCGATTTCCTCACGCGCAGTTGGCTGCCGTTGCTGCGGCGTATGGGCGCCAGCGTTGAGCTGGACTTGTTGAGACATGGATTTGTCCCGGCAGGCGGTGGCGAGATTGAAGTGAACGTGCAGCCGTTGAACCTGACGCGGATGGACCTGTGTGAACGCGGCGAGGCCATTTCGCAGCACGCATCGGCGCTGACCGCCGGGCTGGCACCGACGGTGGCCGAGCGTGAGTTGAGCCAAGTGGCCAAGCGTTTGAGTTTGCCGCCTGCGGCGCTGCAACATGTCACGCTCGATCCGGCGCGGGGGCCGGGCAATGTGTTGCTGCTGGAGTACGCATTCGAGCACGTCACCGAGGTGTTCAGCGCGTTTGGTCAAGTGTCGCTGCGGGCTGAAAAGGTCGCCGACGCCGCGATCAATCAGGCCGCCGACTGGTTGCGCAGTGGTGCTGCAGTGGCCGAGCACCTTGCCGATCAGTTGCTGTTGCCGATGGCGCTGGCCGGTGGCGGCTCGTTCACCACGCCGCGCATGACCGAGCATCTGCATAGCAATATCGCGGTGATTGAGTTGTTTTTGCCGGTTCGCATCGATTGTCGTGAGGAGGGCGCTGATCGATTGCGCGTTGAGGTCAGCGCCAATTGATAGTCAGCCTAGGGGCGGTGGGATTTCATCAGGAAATCCCACCGCCCTTTTTTACGTCCGCAAAAAACTCGCGAAAGGCGGCAAATTGCTGGCCCCCGGACTTTCGCTTCCCCGGCAAAATCGCCTTTTTTCAAAAGGTTAGGTGGGCTCTATGCGGACGATTGTCATCACCGTTGCAACGCTTTCCCTGGCTGTCCTCGCCTGTGGGGTTCAGGCGAAAGAGTTGAGCAAGAGTCATCGCTTTGCGTGCGTTTGGGGCTCGGATATCGCTGCCGGTGCTCAGCAGTCGAAGCTGTCAGGCGTGTCGCTTTATGGCGCTCGTAAACAATTGCAGGTGCGCCGATTCCAGCAACCGTGGATGCGCATGACCGCGATGGGGATTACCGAGCAAACCTACAACAGCACGTCGAAGCTCAAACCGGCGGCGGTCAAGCAGACCTATTACGAACAATGCGTGCGCCACGAATTGGCCCAGCGATAACGCAAAAAGCCCAATCTTTTCAGGTTGGGCTTTTTCATGCCTGAGGAAATGTCTGGATTACTTTTCGCTTTCGCAATTGACCATCCACGACACGCCGAAGCGATCCACCAGCATGCCAAAACGTACCGCCCAGAAAGTCGCCTCCAGCGGCATATCGACGCGACCATCCTTGGCCAGTGCGTTGAACACTCGCTCGGCCTCGGCAATGCTGTCGACGTTCAGCGAAATCGAGCAGCCGCTCATGCCTTGAGTCGGGCGGTCGGGTGTGGTGTCCGAGGCCATGATCATCTGATCACCCACTTTCAGGCAGGTGTGGATGATCAGGTTGTGGTGTTCTTTGGGCACGTGCTCGGCGGCGGGCGTTTCGCCGAACGTCATCATGGCCTCGAGTTTTCCCTGCAAGGCTTGCTCGTAAAAGGTGAAGGCTTCGCGGCAGTCACCGTTGAAGATCAGGTACGGGTCGATTCTCATGTCTCTGCTCCCGGCAGTCAGGCGCGGAGCATGGCGGGTGTTCGCCGGGTTCCGCGTTGGGCGGTTAAAACATAGCAGAGCGTTGGACGCCAGGAAGGCCAGAGTCATCCAGATGTTTTTGTTCTGAAAAGCGTGTCGACAATAACGCGTTCGTCGTGTGAAATTCCGTCGTGGCGCTGGAGTACCATGACGCACCGTCATCGCCCGCAGAGTCCAACGCCCCATGCCTGATCTATCACGCTTCACGTCCTTGTTCGATCAGGCGCAGCGCGCCTTGCGTTTGGTTTGGGGGACATCGCGTGGCTTGTTTCTGGGGCTGGTGCTGGCAACGTTGGTGGCCGGCTTGCTGCCGGCACTGGCGGCATGGTTGGGGCAGCGGATTGTCGATGCCGTGGTAGCGGCGATGCAGTTGCACGCGCAACACGGCAGTGCGCCACTGTGGCCCGTGTTGCGTTACGTTTTGTTGGAGGCTGGGGTGTTGGCGCTGTTGTCCGGCACACAACGGGCACTGTCGGTGCAGCAGTCGCTGTTGCGGGTGCAGCTAGGGCAGAAGGTCAATACGCTGATCCTGGAGAAAGCACAGACCCTGTCACTGGTGCAGTTCGAGAACTCCGAGTTCTACGACAAACTGGTGCGTGTCCGTCGCGAGGCTTCGACGCGGCCACTGGCGCTGGTCATGAAGTCGTTGGGCTTGATTCAAAACCTGATCATGCTGATCAGTTTTGGTGTGCTGCTGGTGCATTTCTCCCCTTGGGCGCTGGTGCTGCTGGTGGTCGGTGCGTTGCCGGTGTTCTTTGCCGAGGCGCATTTTTCCGGTGACGCCTTTCGGTTGTTCACCCGCCGCGCTCCGGAGAGTCGGCAGCAGAATTACATCGAAACCTTGCTGTCCCACGAGACCTATATCAAAGAGGTCAAGCTGTTTGGCTTTGCACCGCTGTTGCTGCAACGCTACCGTGACACGTTCGCCAGGTTGTATGCCGAAGATCGGCGCCTGACGTTGCGGCGCGATGGCTGGGGTTTCGGCCTCGGTCTGCTCGGTACCGCTGCTTTTTACGCAGCCTATGCGTGGGTGGTGATCGATGCCGTGCATGGCCAGATCAGTCTTGGCCAGATGACCATGTATCTGGTGCTGTTCAAGCAAGGCCAAAGCGCTGTGAGCAGCAGTCTCAGTGCGATCAGTGGCCTGTACGAAGACGGCCTCTACCTGACGAGTCTCTATGAGTATCTGGCCGAACCGGTGCAGCTGGATACCGGCCACCTGACCGTTGGCGTGTGCCCGGGCGATGGTTTGCGATTCGAAAACGTCGGCTTCTGTTATCCCGGTGCCAGTCGGCCAGCGCTGGAAAACATTGATCTGCAACTGGTGCCAGGCAAGAGCATGGCGTTGGTCGGCGAGAACGGTTCAGGCAAGACCACGCTGATCAAGTTACTGACCCGGCTCTATCGCCCCGATCAAGGACGCATTCTGCTCGACGGCAGCGATTTGCAGGATTGGCAGGAGACCGCGTTACGTCGACGTATTGGCGTGATTTTTCAGGACTACATCCGCTACCAGTTCAGCGTCGGAGAAAACATCGGCGTCGGCGATACCTTGGCGTTTAACGATTCGCAACGATGGAAAGAGGCGGCTGCCCAAGGGATGGCGGCGCCCTTTATCGAAGGACTGGACAAGGGTTATGCCACGCAATTGGGCCGCTGGTTTGCCGGTGGCCAGGAATTGTCTGGCGGCCAGTGGCAGAAAATTGCCTTGTCCCGCGCGTACATGCGCCGTGATGCCGACATTCTGATCCTCGATGAGCCGACTTCCGCCCTTGATCCGGCGGCGGAAGCGGCGGTGTTCGAGCATTTCAGCCAGCACAGTGAAGGGCGCATGACGTTGCTGATCTCCCATCGTTTTTCCAGCGTGCGCAATGCCGACCACATCATCGTGCTGCAACAAGGCCGGATTCTCGAGCAGGGCGGCCACGATGAACTGATTGCTGCTGCCGGGCATTATGCGCAACTGTTCGATTTACAGGCTCGCGGCTATCGCTAGGTGTCCCGCCCGCTGCGCACGGTTGCCGGCCCGGCCATCCGCGGGGCGGGCTTGCTCTGCATCAGGCTGTCGAGCGCCTTGCGGTAATTCTGCCCGCCGAGCGCCATGCTGTTGTTATGCGTTGCGCCCGGCACCAGCAACAGGCGTTTGGGTTGTTGCGCGGCATTGAACAGTTGCTCGCTGAAACGTGGCGGCACGAAAGCGTCGGCCAGACCGTGCACCACCAGCAGTGGCATGTGAATGTCGGCAATCTTGTCGATCGAATCGAATTTCTGCGACAGCAGCCAGCGCACCGGCAGCGAAGTGTTGGCCACGGACGCTGCAACATCCGCCAGCGTGGTGAAGGTGGACTCGATCACCAGTCCGCGCACCGGTAACGCGGAATGATCCCGAGCGGCGGTTTGCCCTAGTTCTGCGGCCAGATCGATGGCCACAGCGCCGCCTAGGGAGTGCCCATAGATCAAGCGCTTGGCCGGATCCGGTTGCAGCAGCTTGAAGCGCTCCCACGCCACCCGCGCGTCCTCGTAGACACTGCTTTCCGACGGCAGATCACCGTGACTCTTGCCGAAACCACGGTAGTCGATGGCCAGCACTGAATAACCCGCTGCGCGCAGTTGTTCGATGCGGAACAACTGCCCGGTGAGGTTCCAGCGCACGCCATGCAGATAGAGAATGGCCGGCGCATTGGCTTTTTCCGCCGGCCACCACCAGGCATGTATGTTTTCCCCGGCCTTGAAGCTCTTCGGTTGCAGGTCGAGTTCCTGCACGCTGCCGGGCAAGCCGCGATACCAACCGGCAGTGCCCGGTTCGATGCGAAACAGCAACTTGCGTTCGGTGTGTTCCAGCACGGCACAACTGGTCGGCACGCCGATTATCAGCGCGGCCATGCAGGCGAACGCCAAACGGCGGCGGCGCAGACGCGTCATGAAGGACAGGAACATTAAACGTTTCACCAGGGCGCAGACAAAGAACGCTTTTTACCAGATGCCTGGGCCTGCGCGTGAGTTTTTCGACCACCGCCCCGGCGCAACGATTACCAAATGCTGCAAAGACTCACACAACCTGCAGAACGATCTTGCCGATATGGTCGCCAGCCTCCATGTGCGCGTGAGCCTGAGCGGCGTCGGCGAGTGGGTAGACCTTGTCGATCATCGGCAGGCAGCGCCCGGCAGCCAGCGCCGGCCAAACGTGCTCGCGCAGTTGATCGGCAATCGCGGCTTTTTCAGCAGCGGTACGGGCGCGCAAGAGGGAGCCGGTGATCACCGCGCGTTTGGCCATCATTGCCAGCAGATCAAAGTCGTTGGCCCGCGCGCCGCCGAGGAAACCGAGCATGACCAGACGGCCATCCATCGCCAGGGCACTGACGTTACCGTTGAGGTACGAGCCGCCCATGATGTCGAGGATCACATTCACACCTTGGCCTGAAGTTTTCTCGGCGATCACCTCAGCGAAGTCCTCCTCGCGATAATTGATCGCTTGACCACCCAGTTCGCGAATCGCTGCGCATTTGTCCGGGCTGCCGGCGGTGGCAAACGCTTCTATGCCGAATTCTCGGCACAGCATCAGTGCGGTTGTGCCGATGCCGCTGGTGCCACCATGAATCAATGCGCGTTGACCACGGCTGGCGCCGCCGAGACCGAACAGGTTGGCCCACACGGTGAAAAACGTTTCCGGGATCGCGGCCGCCTGGACCCAGTTCACGCCATCAGGAATCGGCAGGGTCTGGCCGGCCGGGACTGCGCAGTATTCGGCATAACCGCCGCCGTTGGTCAGCGCGCAGACTTTGTCGCCCACGGCGAACTGACGAACACCGGCACCAAGCGCCACCACTTCACCGGCGACCTCCAGCCCGGGAATCGGGTTCATGCCGGGTTTCATCGGGTATTTGCCGGCACGCTGCAAAGCGTCCGGCCGGTTGATTCCGGCGGCGTGTACGCGGATCAGCACTTCGCCTTGTGCCGCGACCGGCAGCGGGACGCGTCGAGGTTGCAAGACCTCGGGGCCTCCGGGTTCGGTGATTTCGATTCGGGTCATTTCATTGGGCAGGGACATATCGTTTCTCTTGGCTTGAGTTGTGTAAGTGGGAGCCTGCCGAGCAGGCAATGATTCCCTTCAATTTGCACAGCAGCGCGGCTCGATAGGGGCGGGCAGCCATTTCATGGCTTGCTCCAGCAGCAACGCCACGACGATCGCGCCAGCGGCAATAATGAACAGCAACGCGTGGTGACCGCCGCTGGCATTGAACAGCGCCGAATAGGCAAAACCGGCCAGCGCCTGAAACGTAGCGAACGATACCGTGGCGCGGCTCCAGGCGATTTGCTGGCGATGATGCTCCGGCACCAGTTCATGCACCCGCGCCAGCGCCAGCGGCACAATGCCCGGCGGAAATGAACCGAGAATCACCGCCAGCAACGCCAACGCCAGAAACGAGTGGGAGATCGCCAGCAGTCCGAGGGCAACCGCCTGCACCACCAGCACCAGACGAATGCCGGACCTTGCGCCAAGCTGATCGGCGAGAAAGCCATAACTCACCGGGCCGACAATCGCGCCCAAGCCATACATCACCCACACCAACGCGCCGACATGCGCTCCGGCACCGAGGCCACGCGCTACGTAATCCACCAGAAACACCATGGCCGGCACCAGGCCTGCGGCCATAAAGGCGTATTGAGCGAACAGCAGATACACACCACGCGGTGTCGGTTCTGCGGGCACTGTTTCTTGCGCAACGACCGGGTGCAGGAAATCAGACGGCCAGGCAAACCAGCTCAGCGCCGTCAGCAACAAGGCCAAAGCCCCCAGGCCCAGCCACGTTGCCTGCAAACCGAGGCTTAACAGCGGCGGCACCAGCGTCCCGGAACCGGCAATGCCGAGACCGATGCCCAGAAAAATCGCGCCACTGGCCAGCCCTTTACGCGCCGCCGGGACATGCGGCAATACCGTCGCGGCCACCAGCACCATGATCGCGCCGCCGGCAATCCCGGACAGCAGCCGCCAGCCGAAGAACCAGCTCACCGACAACGGAAACGCGCAGGCAAAAAATGCCGCCGTGACCACCAGCATCATCAGCCGCAAGGCATTTTTATTGCCGAGCTGGCGCGCTGCCGGCCGGCCGAGCAGGGCGCCGATCAGATAGCCGACCAGATTGGCCGCACCGAGGTAGACCACATCATTGGCGCTGAACCATTGCGCTTCAATCAGCGAAGGAATCAACGGCGTGTAAGCGAAACGCGCCAGACCGATGCTGACCAGGCTGGCGCAGAGGCCGGCGAAGATCGGCAGCCAGATACCGGTGGAGGTTGAAGTGCGCATGGAAGCGATCTCGAGGAAGGTTTATGGCGTTCAGCATATCGGCTATCGTTGCTGCGTTAATGCAGCGAATTGGCGGCACAGTGATGCGAATTTGCATCGTGGGGAGGCAGCATGAATTGGGATGACGCACGGGTATTCCTTGCCGTTTGCCGCGAGTCGACGCTGCGCGGCGCAGCACGGGTTTTGGGGGTGGATCAGGCAACTGTCGGGCGGCGCATCACGGCACTGGAAAAGTCCCTGAACGCGACGTTGTTCCTGCGCACCTCTGACGGGTACGCATTGACGGCGGTCGGCGAAGCAGCGCTTAAAAACGTTGAGAAAATGGAGCATTCGGCACTGGAGCTGGAGCGGCAGATTCAGGGCCTGGACGATCGCCTGACCGGCACAGTGCGCGTCAGTACCACCGATTCGCTGGCCATCGATTTTCTGATTCCGGCCATTGCCCGTTTGCACGAGCAGCACCCGGACGTGCGAGTGCAACTGGATGCGTCCACACAGATTCTCAGCCTGGCCAAGCGTGAGGCGGATATCGCGGTGCGCAACACCCGGCCGGACAACCCTGACCTGATCGCCCGGCGCATTGCCCGATGGCCAGTGGGGCTGTTCGCCTCTCAAACCTATATAGACGCCAATGGCGTACCGCCGCCGGGCACGGCATTTGAGGGGCATGATCTGGTGGTCTATCAACCGTATCTGCAAAGCAAAAAGGACCTGACCCTGGTGTCGGAGCCGTTGAGTCGCGGACGGATCGTCGCCAGCCTCGGTTCCAGTTTGCTCGTGCGTCGGTCAATTGCGGCAGGGTTGGGTGTAGGAGAAATCCCGGTATACATGGGCGAGCGCGATGGCTTGATCAGGCTATGGCCGGAGCGCACTACGCCGCTCCCGTATGAGGTATGGCTGGTAACCCACGCGGATCTGCGCCATACCGCGCGGGTGAGGGCGGTGATCGAGCAGATTGTCGACGTGTTCGCGTCGGAGAATGAGTAGGTAGACGCTGTTTTGGCAGGGCTACAACCTCTGACGAAACGGCCTACACCAGAGGCAGAATCGCCCGGCTTGTCAGCATTCTGGGTGGGGCCTATCGTTTCATCAGCTCGGTGAGGGGCGTTGGAAACTCACCGATTCAATACCAGGGACGGTATGTAGACCCAGGAAGGTGTCGAATTGAAAACCTCGGAATTCAGTCAAAATCCAATCAGTGATCTATCGAGTAAAAGCCGGAATACTCAAGCCATGAACGCAATAAGCCGTGAAGAATTCAATGCCAGGATCGAGACCATTGAGACCAGGATGGACGCTCGCTTCGAGGGTGTGTCGGCAAAAATCGATGCTTATCTTTTGACTCAGGCGGAGAGGGACAAACGGTACGATTTGATGTGGGACGGCGTACAACAAATCGCCGAGGACTCAAAAGAAGCCATCAAACATGCCTCGACAGTGAAGGCGCATTACTGGGCGACAACGGCCGTCCACTTTCTCGGAATGATCACCGTCGTGGTGGGGGCGCACTTCGCCAATCAAGCGGCTGTTCTAACCACCCTGCAGACGACACTCGCTGCGATCCAGATAGGCAAAGATATAAGTGCACCAAAGCCTGCTTCGCCGCAAGCAACCGAATCAGCACAATAGAAAACGGCCTTCAAAGAAGGCCGTTTTTGTGGGTATTGAGACACCGCGTCATGGCATCTCTGGCAATTCCTGCGGCCGCAAGTCGAACACCAACACCTCGGCATCGACACCGTTGCTCAAAGTCAGCAACTGTTCCTCGCGAACCCGCACGCCGTCACCTTCGCGCAGTGGCTGGCCATTGAGCTCAACGCTGCCGCGCGCCACATGCACATAGGCATAGCGGTTGGCCGCCAGCTCCAGCGTGGCGCTTTCCTTGCCGTCGAACAGCCCGGCGAAGACCCGTGCATCCTGACGCACCTTGAGCGAGCCGTGCTTGCCGTCCGGCGAAATGATCAACTGCAGACGACCGCGTTTTTTCTCGGCGCTGAAATGCTCCTGTTGATAGCGCGGTTTGGCACCGGCGACCTCCGGCACAATCCAGATCTGCAGGAAATGCACCGGTTTGCTCGCCGAATGGTTGAACTCGCTGTGCGCCACGCCGCTGCCGGCGCTCATCAATTGCACGTCACCCGGGCGGATAACCGAACCGGTGCCCAGTGTGTCCTTGTGCTCCAGCGCACCTTCCAGCACGTAGGAAAAAATCTCCATGTCGCGATGCGGGTGCTGGCCGAAACCTTTTCCGGCGGCAACGCGGTCATCGTTGATCACCAGCAGGTCGGAAAAACCCTGTTCACGAGGGTCGCGGTAGCTGGCGAAGGAAAAGGTGTGAAAGGACTTCAACCAGCCATGATTGGCGAGGCCACGATCGGAGGCTTTGCGAAGGGTCAGCATGATGAAATCTCCTTGCGGGACGTGAATTCGTCCGAGTGAGGAGAAGGTTACTGTTTACTGGATTGCGCAATAAGTAGATGAAAATTGAAAGACTGTCCCTTCCAGGTTGACAGTTTTGCGATAGCCGTCACACAAAACTTTTGCGCTCAAACGGCTACAGTTGGCCATAATGTCTGGCCTGTCTCATGTTTCTTTGATTGAAGTGATGTCTGCCCATGAAAACCGTGGCAATGGTGCTGTTCCCCGACTTTCTCCTGCTCGACATGGCCGGGCCATTGGAGGTTTTTTCGGTTGCCAATCGGTATCTGAAAGCCGATGCGCATTATCAATTGATCACGCTTGGCACCGAGCGTGGCCCCCTTCGTGCATCCAACGGCGTGTTGGTGCATGCCGACGCGACCATCGACGACAACACCGAACATTATGATCTGCTGTTGGTGCCGGGCGGCCCGGGTGCCTACAACCAACAGTTTCCGTCGTTGTTCGCCTGGCTCAAAGGTGCTGTCCAGCGTGTCGATCATTACGGTTCGATCTGCACCGGCGCGTTTGTGCTGGGGCATGCCGGATTGCTTGATGGTTACCGTGTGACCACCCATTGGAACTACACCGAGCGCCTGATCAAGGGGTTCCCGAAAGCCCATGTCACGACGGATCAGATCTATGTCGAGGATCGCAACCTGATTACCTCGGGGGGCGTCACTGCCGGCATCGATATGGCGTTGGCCGTGATTGCCCGCGATCACGGCAAGAAACTCGCCCAGGATGTGGCCAAAGTTCTGCTGGTGGTGATGAAACGGCAGGGCGGGCAGGCGCAGTTCAGTCCGCTGATGGCCGCCGTGGCACCGCAGGAAACACCGATCACCCGCGCCCAGAGTTACGTGCTGGAACACCTCGACGAAGCCTTTACGGTCGAGCGCATGGCGGCCATTGCCAACATGAGTGCGCGGCATTTCGCGCGGGTGTTCACCCGCGACATCAATATGACGCCGATGGAGTTTCTACAAAGTGCGCGCATCGACTGCGCGCGCAATCTGCTGGAAACCAGCGATCTGCCGCTTAAAACCGTGGCTTATAAAAGTGGTTTTGGCAGTGTGCGGCACATGCGTGCGCTGTTCGCTGAAAAGCTCGGCCTGACCCCCGTGCAGTACCGCGAACAGTTCAGCTAGAGCGCTTGTGTCCGTCTGGCGCACCCGGATGTCCGTGTTGCGCCCCGTATAGCAGTTGTCGCGTCATCTGAGCCTGCCAAGATGTTGGCATGGATAGCCTCATCGATTTGAACACGGCGTCGGTGCTGCATTTCGGCCCCTATGCCTTCCATTTGCGCCAACGGCTGATACTCGACGGAGATCGGCCATTGCGCATGGGTGGTCGTGCACTGGACATTTTGCAGGTGCTGGTCGAGCGTGCCGGGCGAGTGGTCAGAAAAGAGCAATTGATCGCCCTCGTGTGGCCAACGTCGGTGGTCGAGGAGATCAACCTGCGCGTGCACATCGCCGCGCTCCGGCGGGCCTTGGGTGACGGCGAAAACGGCCAGCAATACATCGTTAACGTGCCGCAACGCGGTTACAGTTTCATTGCCCCGGTTCGTTGCGACAGTGCCGCGCAAGGGGGCTTCGAGGGCCTGCAAACGCCCCAGCATAATCTGCCTGCGCGACTGACACCGGTCGCCGGACGCGACTCGCTGGTCGGCGGGCTGGTGCGGCAAATGCCGCTGTGTCGGCTGATGACCGTCACGGGGGCGGCCGGTGTAGGTAAATCAACCGTGGCGCTGCGCGTCGCGGAGCTGCTGTTGCAGTACTACCGAGACGGTGTGTGGTGGCTCGATCTGAGCATGATCGATAACGACAAGCCGCTGCTCGATCATGTGCTGCGCACCCTGAAAAGCGACTTCACCGGGCTGTCGACTCGCCATGCATTGCTGATACTGGATAACACAGACCCCCGGCGCGATGCCTGCAAAGCAGCGATTGAAACGCTGCTTGAGGCGGCGCCTCGGCTGTCGATTATCGCCACCAGTCGCGAGGCCTTGCAGGTCAGTCTGGAAACCCTTCAGTGCGTGCCACCGCTAGCGATCCCGAAACGCTCGGCAGACGATTGCATCACAGCAGTCATGAGCCATTCTGCGGTGCAGTTGTTCGTCAGCCGGGCGCGGGCTCGACAGCATGATTTCCGCTTGCGTGAGCAGGATGTCAAAGCGGTTCTTGAAATCTGTCGGCAACTCGACGGTTTACCCTTGGCGATCGAACTGGCGGCAGCGCAGATCGATGCACTGGCGCTGGTCGGCTTACAAGCGCAAGTGGCCAATGGGCTGCAAGTGCTCAGCCATGGCCGGCGCACGGCTGTGCCGCGCCACCAATCCATGCAGGCGGCCCTCGACTGGAGCTATCAGCGCTTGAGTGAGCAGGAACAAAGCGTGCTGCAGCGCTTATCGGTATTCAAGATGGCATTTACGCTGGAGGCGGTGCTGGTGGTGATCAGTTGCCCGCAACTGGCGTCGTCGCGGCTTGCTGCGCTCATTGAAGGCCTGGTGCAAAAGTCATTGTTGACGGTAGAGCGGGGCGGCACATCAGGTCGATACCGTATGCTCAATACCACTCGATGCTATGCCCGCGAGCAGCTCGAACGCAGCGGTGAAGGGGTTGATCTTGAACGCCGGCACACGCGTTACATCAAGCGGATTCGCCAGGCCTCAGGCGTGCACGTGCTCGCGTAGTTCGTCGATCAACAAGCGCACCTTGCGCAAGTCCGGGGTCGCATAGCCCTCGGTGAAGCGCTGATAGATCGGCGTGAGCAAATCCAGCGCCTCTTGGCTGCGTGACTGGCGCTGCCAGAGTTGCGCCAGTGACGTGGCACTGCGCAGTTCCCAGGCGAGCGCGCCTTGGGCACGAGCAATGGTCAGGGATTGTTGCAGGAGTTCTTCGGCTTCCTGAATGGCCCCTTCGCGAGCAGGCCCGCCCAGACAACCCAGATCGTCACTCAATAACGCATCCGCCCGAGCCCGCAGAATCTCCGCCGTGCTCCACCCTGCATCACCACTCAACGCCCGCACAAGCAGCGCGTCATCCATAAAACGGCGATCCAGCGTCACCATGATTTCCCGAATCAACCCGCTGCTGTCCGTCGGCACCGGCGCCTTGGCTTGTGCGTCAATCACCTGCGCGTAGTGCCGCGCCCACGTATTGAACAGCAGCACCGAATGCTTCTGCGATTGCTCCAGCAACAGTTGCAACAATGCCCGGGCGTTCTGCTGATCACCGTTGTAATGGGCGATCAGGCAACTGGCCAGCGCCAGGGTGTAGCAAATCGAGGTGCCATGGTCGATCTGCACGGCGATATCCAGTGCCAGACGCGCCGTATGCCACGCTTGCTCCGGCAATCCCTGCAGCCATAGCACCCGTGCCAGCACCGTCAGCGACGCGACACTCTGGTCGTACTGCACGCCAAATCCGTGGGTGAAGCGATTGACATGGCCGCTGTGCGCCATGCGCTGCAGCACCTGTTCGGCATGAATGCGTGCCTGCGGCTGGTCGCCGGCATAGTGCAGGGCCAACACGCGCAGACGGTGGGTGCTCAGTGACAGCAGTGGGTCGCCGTGCAGACCGAGGCGGTCGAACTGTTCGCTCTGCGCCAGCGCCATGCGGTAGTGGCCGCAACTGAGGTTGACCGCCATGTGTCCGGACACCGCGCGCAATTGCCCGGCGACATCGTCATGTTCGTGGGCCAACTGGCGGGCCTCGGCGAACGCTTCGATGGTCTCAGGGGTGCCACCCCACGTGTGATAGCAGGCACTGCCGAGCGCCAGTTTCAGAGAGATTTTCAGACGCGGGCAGGGCTCGTCGAGTTCGTCGAACAGGCTCAGCGCCCGGCGCACAAAACCGCCGTACTCTTTGAGCAACGACAATTCTTGCCACAACGGCGCCGACGCGGCCGCCAGGCGAATTCCCAAGCCGCCCGGGCCGACACCGTTCAGGCTCCAGTCCAGCGCCGCGCGCAAATCCTCCAGCCCCCGCGCATAGCGTTCGATCCACACCACCGTCGGCGTGTTTTCCCAATCGTGCTGCGCCTGCTGCATCAACGCCAGGCAGCGTTCGGCATGGCGTTCGCGGGTTTCTTCGCATTCAGCGGCGTGCTCGAGTTTTTCCAGTGCATAACGGCGGGTCGTGTCGAGCAGGCGATAAAACACCTCTTCATCACCGACCTCGACGCTGAGCAGCGATTTGGCCACCAGTTGGGTGATCGACACAAACACCACGCCGGGGTCGATCTGTTGGCCGACGATAACGGCCGCCGCAGATTCCAGGGTGAACCCCCCGCGAAACACGCCCAAACGGCGCAGGCAGGTTTGCTCGCAAGGGTCGAGCAGATTGAAACTCCAGTCCAGCGTGGCGCGCAGGGTGAGATGGCGCTCTAGACTGTTTTGATTGCCCGCTGCCAGCGGTGGCAAGCGGCCCTGTAACTGGCTCAGCAGGCCGTCCAGGCCCAGTTCGGCGACCTGCGCTGCTGCAAGCTCAAGCGCCAGTGGAATGCCATCGAGCCGATGGCAGATCTCGATCGCTTGGGGCAACTGGGTATCGCTCAGCTCGAAGCTTTCCTGCGCGGCCGTCGCTCGTTCGACGAACAATTGCAGCGCCGAAAAATTCAGCGTTTGCTCACGATCCAGCGTCGTCGTCATCGGCGGGTATTCGAGGGAGTCCAGACGCTGCACGTATTCGCCTTCAGCCCGCAGGCTTTCACGGCTGGTGGCGAGGATATGCACTTTCGGAGCGCCGCGCAGAATGCTCTCACTGAGCACCGCGACGGCATCGATCAGGTGTTCGCAGTTGTCGAGCAGCAACAGCATCTGCCGCTGTTGCAGACCGTTGACCAGCGCCGCCAGTGGATCGCCCTCGAGTAATGCCAGGTCGAGCAGGGCGGCCAGGTGTGAGTAAATCAAACGGGGATCGTTAAGTGGTGCCAGGTCCACCAGCCGAATGCCATCGCGATAGTGCCCGATCAACTGCTCGGCCACACGCAAGGCCACTGTGGTTTTGCCGATCCCGCCGGGGCCGACCAGGGTGATGCAGCGTTGGCGTGGCAACTGCGTCATCAAACTGTCGACCAGCGGCTGGCGACCGATCATGCGCGTGCGCCGCAAGGGCAGATTGTGCCGACCACCAGCATCGCCCACAGGACGCTCCTCCATGGATTGCAGTAAGACCGGCGCGACAAAACTGTAACCGCGTTGCGCCACGGTGATGATGTAACGCTGGCCGGCCTGACCGTCACCGAGCGCCTTGCGCAGCGCCGCCATGTGCACGCGCAGGTTGATGTCTTCGACCACGCTGTCCGGCCAGACCCCGGCCATCAACTGTTGCTTGCTTACCACTTCGCCGGCATGGGCCAGCAGAATCAGGAGGATGTCCATCGCCCGTCGACCGAGGCGCAACGGCTGCTCGCCTTCGAGCACCCGTCTTTGTCCGGGATGAATCCGATAGGGGCCGAAACCGAGGGCCTGATTCGGGGAAAGACTCAACAGCTCACTCCTGCGGTGCAGCGACGGACAGAGCGGAGTAGGGCCGAGCGCGTGCGCAGGCCTTCTATTCCGGGGTGTCCCGGCATAATCCTCAGGTTTTAGCTTCAGTGCAACGGGCGTCGCGATCAAAACGCGGCGGGCTGTGAAGGCTGGGCTTTGGGTTCTCTCGTGATCCGGCAGCGCCAGGCAAACGGATTGATGCCTTCGCTGCGAGTGAACATATGACAGAAGTGCGCCTGATCGCAGAACCCGCACTCCAGACTGATCTGCGTCAGGCTCAGGTCAGTGTGGCGGATCAGCAGCTTGGCCCGCGCGAGGCGCTGGGTGCGAATCCAGTCCTGCGGTGACAGCCCTGTGCTGCACTTGAAGGCGCGGGAAAAATGGCTGCGCGACAGCGAACAGGCGCGGGCCAGTTCGGTGACCTCGAGGCTTTCGCCCAGACGTTCGAGGATCAGTTGTTTGACCTGTCGTTCGCGCTGCGGACTGAGTCCGCCGACGCCGGTCTTGCGTGGTTCGTTGGCAGGGGCGAGGGCGACGCTGTGCTGTAAGTGAGCCATGGCCAAAGTCCGTGTCGATGGGGAATGCACGGTCGGCGCATCCCCTCAGGTCAAAAAAACAACGCTGCGCAGAGGGATTCATTGTTGGGCGAGGGCGGGGGACTGACGAGTTAATCGTTGTTAATTCCACTCTCGAGCAGCGCTCACGGGCCCGTTGATCGCGTAAAGTGCGTAGCACTGGCGTCTGGCTGGCTATAAGGAATCTGTGCCCATGAACCGTAACGATCTGCGTCGCGTCGACATGAACCTGCTGGTGATTTTCGAAGCGCTGATGTTCGAAAAGAACCTGACCCGCGTCGCCGAAAAGCTGTTCATGGGGCAGCCGGCCGTCAGCGCTGCGTTGGGGCGTTTGCGTGATCTGTTCGACGATCCGTTACTGCTGCGCAACGGTCGCGGCATGGAGCCGACCGCGCGGGCGTTGGCGATTCTCAAGGAGCTGCAACCGGCGATGGACGTCATCTCTGGCGCGGTCAGCCGGGCCAAGGAGTTCGAGCCGGCGAGCAGTTGCGACGTGTTTCGTATCGGCCTGTCGGACGACGCTGAGTTCGGGCTGTTTCCGCCGCTGCTGCGTCAGCTTCAGCAAGAGGCACCGGGGATTGTCGTGGTGGTGCGTCGCGCCAACTACCTGCTGATGCCGGCACTGTTGGCCTCTGGAGAAATCTCCGTCGGCGTCAGTTACACCACTGAATTGCCGGCCAATGCCAAGCGCAAAAAGCTGCGCGACATTCCCTGCAAAGTTCTGCGCGGCGACGACCGTCCGGGGCCGCTGACGCTGGATGAATACTGCGAGCGCCCGCATGCGATGGTGTCGTTCTCCGGCGACTTGAGCGGCAATATCGATATGGATCTGGCCAAGGTCGGCCGTACGCGCCGCGTGGTGTTGGGCGTGCCGCAGTTCAGCGGTTTGCGCGCGTTGCTTGCCGGCACCGAGATGATCGCCACCGTGCCGGATTACGCGGCCTGCGCGCTGGTTGAAGGGTGTGCGTTGCGCGCCGAAGATCCACCGTTCCCGATTGATGCGGCGCAATTGTCGATGGCCTGGAGCGGGGTGCATGACAACGACCCGGCGGAGAAATGGCTGCGCTCGCGGATAAGCCAGTTCATGGCGGCGCCGTTGGATATTCCAGCGGTTTAAATCCCTGCGCATATCTCACAAACAACACCAATCCCCTGTGGGAGCGAGCCTGCTCGCGAAAGCGCTGTGTCATTCACCGCATTTATCAACTGACCTGACGCCTTCGCGAGCAGGCTCGCTCCCACAGGGTTGTGCGGTGTTTCACGAATCCCGGAACACCGTGGAACTGAGCACACCCATCCAATTTCCTCCCGACCAACCCCGGCATGATTCACCCAATAATTATTCACGGGTGAGTCCATGCACGTTTCTCAACGGGATGAACAGGCACGCGACATCGGTTTGCTGTTCCTGCGGGTCAGCGGCGGGATGTTTCTGCTGTGGGTCCACGGCTTGCCCAAGCTGCTCGACTTCACTGCGCAACTGCAGCTGATCGAAGACCCGTTCCACCTCGGTTCTCACCTCACCCTGATCCTGGCGATCTTCGCCGAAGTCCTCTGTCCGCTACTGATCGTCGCCGGGTTACTGGCGCGATTGGCCTGCGTGCCTATTCTCTTTGTGCTGCTGGTGGCGCTGTTGGTCGTGCATCCGCAATGGAGTGTGGCCGAGGGGCAGTTCGGCTGGTTGCTGCTGATCCTGTTTACCACTGTGTTGATCGCCGGGCCGGGACGGCTGGCGATTTCTGTTCGTTTGCCCGGAGTGTTGCGTTATGCCTGAAGTCCTCAATCCACAGTCACCGGGGGCCGATGAGACGGTCACATTGATCATCAAACACCGGGTCAAGGCCGGTTTCGAGTCAGCGTATGAGGCCTGGCTGCGCAATATCGTCCGCGTGGCGGGGCAGCGTGAAGGCCATCTGGGTGTGGACGTGGTGCGCGGCAAGCGCGGCCGTCTCGACTTCTACACCTGCGTGCTGCGTTTCAGCAGCACCGAAGCGATGCAAGGCTGGCTGGAGTCGCCGCAGCGTCAGGCGCTGGTCGCCGAAGCGGCGCCAATGCTGGCTGATGGCGATCAGACCGAAGTCGCGCCGATCAATGAATTCTGGTTTACCCCATTGGCCGACGCCGCTTCGCCGCCGCCGCGCTGGAAGCAAGCCGTGGTCACGCTACTGGTGATTTTGCCGCACACGTTGCTCGTGCCGCTGATCTGGGGGCCGCTGCTGGCGCTGCACCCGCTGCTTTCCAACTACGTGGTCGCCACGTTCCTGATCACCCTGACCATCGTCCTGTCGGTGGTGTACGTGGTGATGCCGCCGGTCACCCGTTTGTTCACGCCGTGGCTCGAAGCCAGCCAAGCCCATGAACACCTCGATTCCCAAGAAACCTCGCCACGCTGAGCGCGCGGGGTTTGCTCCTTTTCACTTTGCTTGAGGAACTGCGATGAGCGCCGATCTGATTTTATTCAATGGCCAGTTTCATACCGTAGACCGCACCAAACCGCTGGCCAGTGCCGTGGCCATCACCGACGGCCGCTTCGTGGTCGTCGGCAACGACAACCAGGCCATGGCCCTGCGCGGGCCGAACACGCAAGTGGTCGATATGCACGGTCGCTGTGTGATCCCCGGGCTCAACGACTCGCACTTGCACCTGATCCGTGGCGGTTTGAACTACAACCTCGAACTGCGCTGGGAAGGCGTACCGTCGCTGGCCGATGCGCTGCGCATGCTCAAGGATCAGGCCGATCGCACACCGACTCCGCAATGGGTGCGCGTGGTCGGTGGCTGGAACGAATTCCAGTTCGCCGAAAAACGCATGCCGACCCTCGAAGAGATCAACCAGGCCGCGCCGGACACCCCGGTGTTCATCCTGCATTTGTACGACCGCGCGCTGCTCAACCGCGCCGCGCTGCGCGTCGCCGGCTACACCCGCGACACGCCGAACCCGCCGGGTGGCGAGATCGTTCGCGATGCCAATGGCAACCCGACCGGCATGCTGGTCGCGCGGCCTAACGCGATGATCCTCTATTCGACGCTGGCCAAGGGTCCGAAGCTGCCTCTGGAATATCAGGTCAACTCGACCCGCCAGTTCATGCGTGAACTCAATCGCCTCGGCCTGACCAGTGCGATTGATGCCGGCGGCGGTTTCCAGAACTACCCGGACGATTATCAGGTGATCGAACAACTGGCCAAGGACGACCAGTTGACCGTGCGCATCGCCTACAACCTGTTCACCCAGAAACCCAAAGAAGAGCTGAGCGATTTCCAGAACTGGACCGGCAGCGTCACGTTGCATCAGGGCGATG
Source organism: Pseudomonas chlororaphis (assembly GCF_000783395.1). Classification (GTDB taxonomy): domain Bacteria; phylum Pseudomonadota; class Gammaproteobacteria; order Pseudomonadales; family Pseudomonadaceae; genus Aquipseudomonas; species Aquipseudomonas chlororaphis_H. Next base: position 106,920 of record NZ_JSFK01000018.1, read on the forward strand.
ACTACCTGCGCCACAACGGCGCCGGCGAGATGCTGGTGTTCTCGGCGGCGGACTTTGAAGACTTCCTCGAACCGCGCCCCGATCTGCCGCAGACCATGGAAGAAGAGCTGGAGCCAGTGGTGCGCCACTTGGTGGAACAGCGCTGGCCGTTCCGTTTGCACGCCACTTACAACGAATCGATCAGCCGCATGCTCGACGTGTTCGAGAAGGTCAACCGCGACATTCCGTTCAACGGCTTGCCGTGGTTCTTCGACCACGCCGAAACCATCACCCCGCAAAACATCGAGCGAGTGAAAGCGCTGGGCGGCGGCATCGCGATTCAGGATCGCATGGCGTTCCAGGGCGAATACTTTGTCGATCGTTACGGCAAACAAGCCGCCGAAGCCACGCCGCCGATCAAACGCATGCTCGCCGAAGGTGTGCCGGTCGGCGCCGGCACCGATGCCACGCGAGTGTCCAGTTACAACCCGTGGACTTCGCTTTACTGGATGGTCAGCGGCCGCACCGTCGGCGGTCTGGCCTTGTACGAAGAAGGTCTGCCGCGCACCACCGCACTGGAACTGTTCACCCACGGCAGCGCCTGGTTCTCCTCGGAGCAGGGCAAGAAGGGCCAGATCAAGGTCGGGCAACTGGCGGATCTGGCGGCGCTGAGCGCGGACTTCTTCCATGTCGAGGAAGAAGCGATCAAGTGGATCGAATCGGTGCTGACCGTGGTCGGCGGCAAGATTGTTTACGCGGCCGGCGACTTTGATGACCTCGGCCCGCGCTCGATTCCAGTACTGCCGGACTGGTCGCCGGTGGTGAAGGTCCCAGGCCACTGGCGGCCGAATTCGCCATTGCAGGCGCAGGTGCACCAATGCAGCGGGCCGTGTGCGGTGCACACCCACAGCCATGAAAAGGCGCGGATGTCGAACGCGCCGGTCAGCGACTTCGCCGGTTTCTGGGGCGCGTTTGGCTGCTCCTGCTTCGCCTTCTGATTTCCCCTAAAGCGCCGGCCATCCGGTAGGCGCTCAACGCTTCATCCATCCGTCCATCAGGAGTTTTCCCATGAGCGTTCCTTACACACGTCTGAACAAAGATGACGCGGTCGTACTGCTGGTCGATCACCAGACCGGCCTGATCTCGCTGGTCCAGGATTTCACCCCGAACGAATTCAAGAACAACGTGCTGGCGCTGGGCGACATCGCCAAGTTCTTCAAGCTGCCGACCATTCTGACCACCAGTTTCGATGCAGGTCCAAACGGCCCGATCGTGCCTGAGCTGCGTGAGCAGTTCCCGGATGCACCGTTCATTCAGCGTCCGGGCCAGATCAATGCCTGGGACAATGAAGATTTCGTCAAAGCGATCAAGGCGACCGGTCGCAAGCAACTGATCATCGCCGGTGTGGTGACTGATGTTTGCGTGGCGTTCCCGACCCTGTCGGCGATTGCTGAAGGCTATGAAGTGTTTGTGGTGACGGATTCGTCGGGCACTTTCAACACCACCGTGCAACAAGCGGCGTGGGCGCGGATGTCGGCGGCGGGTGCTCACCTGCTGAACTGGTTCTCGGTGGCGTGCGAGCTGCAGGGGGATTGGCGCAACGATATGGAAGGTTTGGCGCATTTGCTGTCGGAGAGGTTGCCTAACTACCGCAACCTGATCAATAGCTATACCAAGTTCACTGCCAAGTAATCGGCTGATCCTGAAAAGCCCCTCACCCTAACCCTCTCCCTGAGGGAGAGGGGACTGACCGAGGGGATCTTTCGAGGTACGCCGACGTGCGATACCGAGCCGAACTTCAGTTTTGAACAGCTTGAAGATCGGCTCCCTTTCCCTTCGAGGTCTTGGGGAGAGGGGCTGACCGAGGGGTTCTTTCGGGATACACCGACCTGGGGAAATCGAGCCGAACTCTGGACTTGAAGCACACGGAGATCGGCTCCCTTTCCCCCTCGCCCCCTTGGGGGAGAGGGCTGGGGTGAGGGGGAGGCTTTTGATCTTGATCTTGCCGCTTCAACGCTTCTGCAACCAACCCAAAAACCCACCTTTCCTCACCGCCACCGGCTTGCCCATCAACGCGAGGCGACTGTTCTGCTGACGCACTGCCTGCAATTTATTCAACGCCCGACCCACCTCCGTGCGCTGTTCCATGCACTCACGAGTCAGGTTCTTGTCGAGACGATAAATGATGCTCGACGTCAACGCCGTGAACGTCGCCTGCGACGGCGTATCCGCCAGAATGCTCTGTTCACCCATGACCTCACTCGGCCCCATCCGGCCAGCCTCAACCTTGCTGTCGCCGTCCGCCACGGTCGCACTGACCACCCCAGTGGCAATCACAAACAGACTCTCCGGCACCTCGTCCAGATCAAGCACCACCTGGCCCGCCGCATACTGCTGCGCGACCATCGATTCGGCGAGGCGATCACGTTCCTCACTGCTCAGCGAGCGGAAGATTTTCACTTCATCGAGCAGTGCGCGAGCGCGGGTCGATGGCTCGATCACGCCATCGGGGTGGCGCGAAATACCCGCTGCTTCGAGATGCCGATGGGCGAGGTCGAACAGTTGATTGCGTACTTCGCTTTTCTTGCCGAGCTCGGCGATGAAACCGCTGGCGACGTATTCCGACATGGTTTCGCCGGCCTCTTTCAGCACGGCTTTCGGCGCTGGAGTCAGCAACAAAGAGCTGCTGCCTTGCAAGGTGCGATCAAGCGCATCCAGTACCCGACGCGGGCGGATGTGATTCGGCACCTGAATGCTGATCGACACGCCGTGCATGTTGTTAGGGCGGCTGAGATTGACGATTTTCGCCTTGGCCGCCACCGAGTTCGGCACCACGGCCATGGTTCCGGCGCTGGTCAGCAGGTGCGTGGCGCGCCAGTCGATGTCGAAGACTTTGCCTTCGACGCCGTCGATCACCACAAAATCATCCACCTGATACGGCTTGGTGGTGTTGAGCACGATCCCGGAAAACACATCGGCCAAGGTGCTTTGCAGCGCCAGACCGACAACGATGGCCACCACACCCGAGGTCGCCAGCAAACCTTTGACTGGCAGCTCCAGCACGTAGCCAGCGGCCGCGACGGTGGCGACCAGAAATACCAGCGCGCCGATCACGTCCTGCAGCAAACGACCGCTGTGGCCAATGCGGCGCATCAGTGCCAGGCCGATGACTTCGGTCAGCACGCGAGCGGCGTACAGCCACCAGAGAATGCCCAGTGCCGTCGCACCCAATTGCGCCACGCGGTCATCGGCAAATTGTGCTGCTTGCAACGGACTGACGCCGGCGTTGATCACCAGCGCGGTGAACGCCAGAAACAGCGCCAAGCGGACACCGACTCTTGGGGCGCGATGGCTGAAGGGCGAGAAGTGCCAGAGCACAGCGTCGAGCAACAGCAGGGCGGCGCTCCAGGACAGCAGGTGAGTGTAGAAAAGAGTCATGGCCGGTGCTCCGAAGTGTCTGCCAATAAAAAGATCGCAGCCTGCGGCAGCGCCTACAGAAGAACGTATTCCAATGCAGGAGCTGCCGAAGACTGCGATCTTTTGCTGTTAAGGCTGCAAGTGGGTTTTCAGTTCAGCCGCTGCCTGACGCACTGCCGCTTTCACCTCCGCAATCTGACTCAGCGGATTGAGCAAACCGAAGTCATGAATCATCCCGTTGTAGCGCACCGAGGTCACCGCTACACCCGCCGCATCAAGGTGCCGCGCATAACCTTCGCCTTCGTCACGCAGCACGTCGAATTCGGCGGTCTGCACCAGTGCGGCGGGCAGGCCCTTGAGCTGTTCGGTGCTGGCGTTGAGCGGCGATGCGTGGATCTGCGCACGTTCGGCCGAGTTGGTGGTGTAGTTGTCCCAGAACCACTGCATCATGCCTTTGGTGAGGAAGTGGCCCTCGGCAAATTGCTGGTACGAACCGTCGTCGAACTGCGCGTTGGTCACCGGCCACATCAGCAACTGGAAGCGCAGCGCCGGGGCTTTCTGTTCTTTGGCCATCAGGGCGACGACCGCCGCCATGTTGCCGCCGACGCTGTTGCCGGCCACGGCCAGGCGCTTGCCGTCGACACCGATGTCCTTACCGTGCTCGGCGACCCATTTGGTTGCGGCGTAAGCCTGGTTGATTGCGGTCGGGTACTGCGCTTCCGGCGATGGCGTGTAATCGACATACACCGCGACGGCGCCCGAACCCACCACCAAGTCACGAATCAAGCGCTGGTGCGTCGGGTAGTCGCCCAGCACCCAGCCACCACCGTGGAAGAACATAAACACCGGCAACTCGCCTTTGACCTTGGCCGGACGCACCACTTTCAGGTTGATGGTCTGACCATCGACCTTGATCGCCTTGTCGCTGACTGCAACACCGGACAAGTCCACCTTCACCGAAGCCTGCGCGCCGGTCAGTACCGCACGAGCGTCTTTCGGGCTCAGTTGCTCCAGCGGTTTGCCACCACCGGCGGCGAGGGCGTCGAGGAAGGCTTGGGTGTTGTGTTCGACACCGCTGCTTTCAGCGGCGAAGGCGTTACCGATGGACAGGGCGAGGAGGGAAGCGGCGAGGGTTTTCTTGACGATGTTCATGGTGGAAATCCTTTTGAATGTTTTTTGATTTGTTTGCCTGGGTTGCGGGCTGCTGTGGCGCTGGGGTTCAGGCCTCAGCAACACCGTGAGCACAGATTAATGAGCTGCTCGAAAGTGAAAAAGCGGCTATAAAGCGTTTAACTGTCCACCAGAGAGTGACAATGAACCCGTTCGAAGACATGCGTATTTTTTGCCAGGTCATGGACTCCGGCAGCTTCACCTCAGCGGCCGATCAATTGGGCCTGTCCAAGCAGTTCGTCAGCCGGCGTTTGATGCAACTGGAAGAGCGCCTCGGCGTGCGCTTGTTGAACCGCTCGACCCGGCGCCTCGACGTCACACCGCTGGGGCAGAGTTATTACGAATCGGCGTTGCGCCTGTTGGGCGAAGTCGAACAGGTCGAGCAGGGCATCGCCGGGCAGACCGCCGAGCCACGCGGGACGATTCGCCTGAGCGCGCCGTTGTCGTTTGCCGTGGCCCATCTGGGCTGTTTGCTGCCGCTGTTCTTGCAGCGTTATCGCGAAGTTACTGTTGAAGTGGACTTGAGCGATCGTCCGGTAGACCTGTTGGGTGAGGGCTACGATCTGGCCTTGCGCATTGGCGTGCTGGAGGACTCGACGCTGATTGCCCGGCGCATCGCGTCGATCGAGCGGGTGTACTGCGCCAGCCCGGTGTATCTCGCCGAGCGCGGCACGCCGCAGCAACCCGAAGATCTGCTCAGCCATGACTGCCTGCCGTATGGGCATGGTCGTTCGGTGCAATGGCGTTTCAATGCCGGGCAGGGCAAGCCGCTGCTGGTCAACGTCACCGGGCGCATGCGCGTGAACAACGGCGAGTTGCTCAGGGACGCGGCGGTGCAGGGGATGGGCATTACCTATCTGCCGACGTTCATTGTCGGCGCGGCGCTGAAGGATGGCCGGCTGGTGCCGGTGCTGGATGATCTGCGTCCGGAGCCGCTGACACTTTCAGCCGTTTACCCACAGCATCGCCAGGCCTCGAGACCGGTGCAGGCGTTGGTCGAGTTTTTGCGCGAACGCCTGAACCAGAGCCACGTCGCCCTCTGAGCCAGCGCTGGATTTTTTATCCACTGCAAAGCCCTTGTGGGAGCGAGCCTGCTCGCGAAAGCGGATGGTCAGTCAAAACATCATTGGCAGACCCACCGCATTCGCGAGCAGGCTCGCTCCTACATTGGGATTATGGTTGTCTGCGGAATCTGTAAACGCCACAAAACCCTGTGGGAGCTGGCTTGCCAGCGATGGCAGTGTGTCAGGCAATACAATTTTGCCTGACCCGGCCTCATCGCTGGCAAGCCAGCTCCCACAGGGGGTGTGGTGTTTTCAGGATGGATCAGTTGGCGCGCTTGTCATCGCCCGGCTCGCCGCCGACATGTACGCCACGATCATCGCCGACTTCGCCTGCAGCATGCACGCCACGATCATCACCGACTTCGCCCGCGCGGTGGACCCCGTGGTCATCGCCGACTTCACCAGCGCGGTGGACGCCATGGTCATCTCCCGCTTCGGCGTGCGTGCCGCTGCGACCGGATGAGCCGCTGTCGCCCGAGTGTCCCGAGCCGTGGTCGCTGCCGCTGTGGCCACTGTTGCCACCGCCACCGCCACTACCACTGTTGCCGCCACCGCCGTGACTGCCTCCGCCGCCACTTCCGCCCCCACCATTTCCACCGCTGCCACCACCGCTGCCACCGTGACCGCCGCCGCCGCCACTTCCTCCACTTCCGCCTCCACTTCCGCCGCCGCCCCCTCCGCTACCGCCCCCACTGCCTCCACCACCACTCCCACCATCCTTGGCCTGAGCACTGGACACCCCGGACAAACTGTCCGGAATGAGGACCGTAGACGCCGACAGAACTGCGCCGATGGCCATTGCGAGCACGAGCTTTTTAATGTGCATATCGTTCTCCGTCTTTGTGGTTTTGTTGGGAACGTAAAAGTGCGTTGTTGCAGGGACCGGACCCGTTCCCGGAGTCAGTGAATACTCGACGCCAGTTCGAAAATCGGGATGTACATCAGGATCACGATGACCCCGATCAGCAGGCCGATGAAGGTCATGAGCAGCGGTTCGAACAATTTCACGAACCACTCCAGCCAGCGACTGATTTCCTCGTCGTAGAAATCGGCGCTACGTTCCATCATCTGTCCGAGGTTGCCGGACTGCTCGCCCGCGCGCAGCAGGCGCAGGGACACCGGCGTCACCAGGTGATTTAGCTCCAGCGCGGTGGACAATGACTGCCCCTCGCGCACCCGCTCGCAGGCCTGATCCAGCCGCGTCCGCGAAGCGACGGTGAGCAAGCCGCGCACCATGCTCATGGCGGTCACCAGCGGAATCCCGCCTTGCAGCAGAATCCCCAGCGAACGATAAAACCGCGCCAGTTCATACATGAAAATCCGCTGATGCACGGCCGGCAGTTTCTCCACCAGCCGATCCAGTCCCCGGCGAAACGCCGGTTGTTTTTGCAGTACGGCGAGGGCGATGACCATCGCTGCCAGCGCACCGAAAAATTCAACCTGATGCGCATGCAGAAACATCCCGCTGCTCATCAACACCTGCGACAGCCACGGCAGGTTATTGCCCAGCCCTTCAAACACCAGACTGAAACGCGGCACCACATAACCCATCAAGAACAGCACCACGCCACCGCCGACGATCAGCAACAGCAACGGGTAGATCGAGGCGCTGATGATCTTCTGCCGCACCTCGTCCATGCGCTGGCGATAACTGACGTAACGGCCCAGCGCATCGCCGACCGCGCCGGTCTTTTCGCTGGATTGCACCAGCGCCACGTATAGCGGCGGGAACACTGCCGACAACTGGCCCAACGCCTGGGAGAAGGATTTGCCCTCGTATAGCAGGCGCACCAGCTCACTCAGGGTTTTGCGGGCGGCGGGGGCGGTTTCTTTTTCGGCGAGGCTTTCCAGCGCGTCGATCAACGGCAGACCGGCATTGAGCAGCGTGGTCAGTTCCTGGCTGAACAACACCAGATTGAAGGTCTCGCGCTGGCGCAGTTTCAGCGAACGCCAGTGCTTGTCGACGTGCGAACTGAGCACACGCAAACCCTGATCCTCGGCGATCCGCCGTGCTTCGCTGTCGCCGGGTGCTTCGACGCTCAAGGACACCACCCCAGCCTTGCCGACCGCTTTCAAATGAAATCGCATGGGTCGCGCTCCGCTCACTGCCAATTGGTCACTTCGGCGTTTTCACCTTCGCCGCCGGGCTGGCCGTCCTTGCCCATCGACAGCAGGTCGTACTCGCTGTTTTCGCCGGGATAGCGGTAGGCGTAATTACGCCCCCACGGATCCTGCGGCAGTTTTTTCTGCAAGTACGGGCCAGTCCATTTCGCCTCGTCGCTCGGTGCGGTGACCAAGGCCTGCAAGCCCTGTTCGGTGGACGGGTAGTGACCGACTTCCAGTCGATAGATATCCAGCGCTTTGCTCAGTCCTTCGATCTGTGCCTTGGCCACCTTCACTTCGGAGCGACCGAGTTGGGCGAAGTATTTCGGCGCGACGATCCCGGCCAACAGGCCGAGCACCACCAGCACCACGAGCAATTCGAGCAGGGTAAAACCGCGTTGGCCACGCGGACGAAATTGCAGCTTCATGATGACCTCCCGTGAGTGGCAGCCGTGTCGCCTGAAGGGCTTATGCAATTGCCATGCTCAGGCCCTACTGAAAACCCGCCGACACGCCAGACCCCTTGTAATACGGGCCTTTCAAGAGTCGGCACAGTGCTTGCGTATGGCTCAAACGTGATCGGCCATTGGGGCATTTCCCCCAATTTATCGGGGTCGATCCGGGGAGGCCCGACATGAAATTCCTTGCCAGCGGATTGCTCGGTTGTGTGCTGCTCAGCGGCGCCGCGCAGGCCGATGTGTTCATCTCGGTGGACGCCAAGGGCAGCTATGTACTGTCCAACGTTCACCGGCCCGGACGTACCTACGAGCGGGTTATCCACGAGGCTGAAATGCCTGTGGCAAGTCTCGATCAACAGCCGCAAATGATCGCCAATCAGCCCTACGCGGAACTGGTGTCGGCAGCCGCCAAAGTCAACGAATTGCCCGAAGCGTTGCTGCACGCGGTGATCAACGCCGAGTCGCATTACAACCCCGGCGCGACCTCACCCAAAGGCGCCGGCGGGTTGATGCAATTGATGCCCGACACCGCACGGGAGCTGGGCGTCACCGACGTCTACGACCCCAAGGCCAACATCCAGGGCGGAGCGAAATACCTCAAGCGCCTGATGACCCTGTTCGACAACGACATTGCCCTCGCCGTGGCGGCCTACAACGCCGGGCCAGACGCGGTGCTCAGCCGTGGCCGGGTGATTCCGCCGTTCGCCGAAACCCAGCGTTATGTACCGAATGTGTTGCGCCAATACCGGCGCCTGCAAGGTTTGGCGATGGACGCCCCGCTGTGACCCCCAACCGGATTTCCCCACTTTCGGGGCAAACCGGATAGACCCGAAAAGTGGGGAAAAGCGGTGGGGAATATCCCCCGGATTCTCAAGTCGTCGCGGTAACTGATTGAACGGTAGAGCAATTTTTTGTGGCACGCGGATTGCTCCGAGGCATTTGTCGAGAAGTGTTCCCACGAACACCCACTACGAGGTTCCTGATCATGGCTGGCTTTCCTCACGCTCCGTCCCTGATTAACTGGCTGCTGATTCTGGCCTCGATGCTCAGCGTCGAGCTGGCCGGCGCGGCCGTACGTTGCGAGCGCAACCTGGTGGCCAACGTCGTCGCCTTCGATCAACCGCTGATGTTCAACCGCCTCGGCGCACAGAACATCAACGGCATGATGTTCGCCCTGCGCCGCGATGTCGTTGATGAACATGAGCAGTCGCTGGCTTACGGCGGCGCCGCAGTGCCGGGCAAAGTCTCGCTGCGACCCGACAAGCGTCCACGGCCGTTGGTGCTGCGTGTGGCTGCCGGTGATTGCCTGACGATCAATCTGCAGAACCTGCTCGACTATCAGGCCAACCCGAACAAGCATTTTGAAAACGAGGGCGAAGAAGAGGGCGCGGAAAACGCCAACGGCGCCGAAGACTTCAAAGTCGATGAGCAAGTCGCAGACCGTCACGTCGGTTTCCAGGTCAATGGCCTGCAAGCGGTGAACAGCATCGATGACATTTCTTCGTTCACCGGGCGTAACGCCAACAGCCTGGTGCCACCTGGCGCGAGCCGTTCCTACACCTTGTTCGCCGAACGTGAAGGCGCGTTTGCCGTCAGCAGCCGTGGCGCAACGTTCGGTGGCGAGGGCGCGGCCGGCAACGTTGCCAATGGTCTGTTCGGCCAGGTTGTCGTACTGCCCAAGGGTGGTCGCACCTATCGCAACACCCTCACCGAAGAAGAAATGCGCCTGGCCACTACGGGCCGCGCACCCACCGGTCAACCCATCGTCGACTACCAGGCGCGCTACCCGCAGCGCGAACCGTGGTTGCGTGAAGGCAAGGCTGGCACGCCGATCATCGGCATGGTCGATGGCAATGAAATCATTTCCAGCGAAAGCGACGCGATTGTCATGGGCAGCAACGCCGACGGCAGTTTCCCGTCCAGCACCTATCCGCTGGAGTCGATGGGCAAACGCAACCCGGCGATCCCCAACCGCCTCGAAGCGTTCCGCGATTTTGCCTCGCAATTTCAGGACGAAACTGCCGCCACTCAAGCATTCCCCGCCTATTGGGCCGACCCGGTGATGGCCCATGTGCTGGAGCCGACCCGCGACTCGTTCATGATCAACTACGGCTCCGGCGGCATGGGCGCCGAAGTGGTCGCCAACCGTTTGGGCGTGGGGCCGATGCACGACTGCCTGTCGTGTGCCTATGAGGAATTCTTCCTCAGCTCGCACACCGTCGGCGATGTGGCGATGCTGGTGGATGTGCCGGCCAACACCGGGCTTGAGAACATCGCCCCCGGCCAGATACCGCGCGCCGATCAGATCGGCGTGAAAGCGACCATGGCCCTGTATCCTTCGGAGCCGTCGAACGTCAACCACAGCTACATCGGTGACTTCGTCAAATTCCGCAATACCCACAATGGCCACGAGCAACACATCTTCCACCTGCACGGCCATCAGTGGCTGTTCAACCCCAACGATGACAACTCCGATTACGTCGACGCCCAAGGCATCGGTCCGGGCGCCGGTTACACCTATGAAATCGCCAACGGTGGTTCGGGCAACCGCAACCGCGTGGCCGGCGATGCGATCTATCACTGCCATTTCTATCCGCACTTTGCCCAAGGCATGTGGGCCATGTGGCGGGTGCACGATGTGTTCGAAGAAGGCACCCGACTCGATGTTTCGCAGCAGGGCGCCGACGGCTACCACAGCGAACCGTTCGCCCTGCGCAGTGGCAAACCAGCGGTTGGGGCACGGGCCTTGCCCGATGGTGAAATCGTCGCCGGTACGCCGATTCCAGCCATCGTGCCGCTGCCCGGCAAAGCCATGGCACCGATGCCCGGCAAAGTGGTGGTGGTGCCGAAAATCGGCGAAACCCTGGTCGCCGGCAATGATGACGACGATGACGAAGAAGAGGGCGATGACGACGGTGAACACCATGGCGGCAACGCCGGTGGTCAAGCCATCGGCTCGCTGGCGCTGGTCGATCGCAGCGAAGCCAACCGCAATGCCGACGGCAGCCTGAAAAACCCTGGCTATCCGTTCTGGATCGGCGGCATGGAAAGTTCGGTCGGTCAACGTCCGCCAACCCCGCCGCTGGACATGCTCGACGCCGCCACCGCGCAATCACTCAAGGCCAGCGGCAAAGCGCTGTGGGCCAACCTCGACCCGGCGCAATCCGGTGGTTGGGATGGCGGCTTGCAGCGGCATGCACTTGACGGCGTCGCGGCCGGTGGCGAAGCGCACACGGTGACTACTTCGCTGGATTTCTCCAAAGAGGTCACCCGCGCCAAACCAATTTATTTGCCGGAGGAAGGTACCGAAGTCGAGCAATCAGCGATGGCCTTCCACGCGAAAAAAGATCACCCAAGTTATGCCTTGCTGCCCGGCAATCAAGTGGTGGCCAAGGCGTTCCGTACCAACGGCGCCTTGCCGATGGCCGGCGCGCCGTACTACGAACCGTGCATGGACGACCGGCAGAAACGCCTGACCAGCAGCGCCGGTAGTGGTGAATTCGCCAGCGGCGAGCGCATCGACGGCATGTCCTTTGTCGGCGCCTCGAGCTTCACCGCCGACCGCCCACGCATCTACAAAGCCGCCAACATCCAGTTCGACGCGGTGTACAACAAGGTCGGCTATCACTTCCCGCAGGCGCGAATTCTCGCGCTGTGGGAAGACGCCTGGCCGGTGATCACCAAGCAGCGTCCACCAGAGCCGCTGGTGATGCGCATGAACACCTTCGATTGCGTGCAATACCAGCAAACCAACCTGGTGCCGGCCACCTACGAGATGGACGACTATCAGGTGCGCACGCCGACCGATGTAATCGGTCAGCACATCCACTTGCCCAAGTGGGATCTGACCTCGGCGGACGGCTCGTCCAACGGCTGGAACTACGAGGACGGCGTGCTCTCGCCCGGCGCCGTGCAGGAGCGCATTCACGCGATCCGCGAGTTCAACCAGTGCGCCGGCACCGATCCACGTGACGGCACTCAGGCCTGCCCGAAAGCCAAGAACCACCCATTCTTCGGCCAATACGGCCGCGCTGACTGGCTCGGTGCGCGCACCGCGATGCAGCGCTGGTTCGTCGATCCGGTGGTCAACGCCAAAGGCGTCGATCGCGGCCTCGGCACCATCTTCACCCACGATCACCTCGGCCCATCGACGCACCAGCAGATTGGTCTGTACGCCACTGTGCTGGCGGAACCGGCCGGTTCCACCTGGTTCCACGCCGAAACCGGCGAGCCGTTGTACAGCGGCGCGCGTCAGGATGGCGGCCCGACCTCGTGGCAAGCGGTGATCAACACCGGCGACCTCGATGGCGACGGCAAGAACGACAGCTTCCGCGAGTTCTTCCTCGAATACAGCGACTTCCAGCACGCCTATGAAGCTGGCGTCTATGTTGGTGCCGGCCCCAACGGCGTGCCGAATGCGCAGGCGTTCCCGGCCACCGCCGACAGCTTCCGCTACGCAATCAACCCGCCAGTGCGCAACAACGCCAGCAACTTGTTAGAAGGCGTGCTGGAAGTGCAGGGCGGTCAGGTCCCGGGCTGTCCGAGCCGGCCATGTCCGCAGGCGATTTCGGTGGATGACCCGGGCATGTTCGTCGTCAACTATCGCAACGAACCGCTGGCCCTGCGCGTGTACGACCCGAACAAGGTCGGCCCGGATGGCAAGCGCGGCATGCAGGCCGACGGCCTCGGTGGCGATCTGTCGTTCGCCATGCAAAGCCGCACTGATCGGGCGATCCCAGCGATGAACCTGGCGCCGAATCTGCTCACCTCGGCGACCGGACCCACCGGCGGCACCACGCTGTTTCCGCCGCACATCAACAAGGGCGGCGCCGAACCGGGCGATCCGTTCACGCCGATGCTGCGCACCTACACCGGCGACAACGTGCGGCTGCGGGTGCATGCCGGCGGCCATGAAGAAGAGCACAACGTCACCCTGCACGGTGTGAAATGGCTGCAGAGCGGTTCCGGGTTCGGCAACAGCTCCAACTCCGGCTGGCGCGCCTCGCAAATGATCGGCATCTCCGAGCAGATGGGCTTTATTGCGCCGGTGTCGATGCTGTCCAGTTCGGCGGCGACCACGGGCGATTATCTGTACTCGATGGACGCCTCGATCGAAGGCTACTGGAGCGGTATCTGGGGCGTGATGCGCAACTACACCGCCAAACGCGCAGATCTGTTCGCCATCCCTAACAATCCAAGCCCGGCGGGCATGCGCAACACCGTGGCGTTCGAGGGCAGTTGCCCGCGTTATGGCGCCAACCCTAACGGCATTGGCACCCGGCCAACCGTGCAGCGCAACTATGAAGTGGTCGCAGCGCTGGCTAATGACATCCTCGGCAATACGCTGGGCCTGACCATCGGCGATCCCGAAGGGCTCGGCCAGCATGTCGGCGGACCGCTGAATCCGGCGGGCGGCACCCTGGTGCTGAACTCGCGCACGGTGAGCATTCCACAAGTCACCGTGACCGATCCGGAGGATGGCGAAACCATCACCATTGGCGGACAGAGCGGGCCGCTGCATGATCCGACCGCGATCCTCTATGTGCGTAAATCCGATCTTGATCCGGTGAGTGGCAAGCTGAAACCCGGCATCCCGGTCGAACCGCTGGTGCTGCGCGCAGCGGCGGGGGATTGCATCAACATCACCCTGGAAAACCGTTTGCCGAGTGTGATGCCTGACCTGACCCAGACTGCCGTGATGCAGGGCATGGTCAAGCGTGATCGCAACAGTGGTCTGGGTTCGACCACCTTCAGCAACAACCTGATGCGGCCGTCCAGCCACGTCGGTCTGCACGCGCAGTTGCTGGCGTATGACATCACCAAATCCGACGGCGCCAACGTCGGCGCCAACCCGATCCAGACCGTGCCACCGCGCGTCGGCAGCAGCGGCGCGTACCCGACCCGTACCTATCAGTACTACGCCGGGCACCTGGAGCGTGAAGGCAAACCGGTGACCCAACTGGGCCGCAGCGTCGACAACATCAACGCCACGGCGGTGGAGTTCGGCGGCTTGAACATCACCCCGGCGGACGTGATCAAGCAACCGCAAAAAGGCCTCGGTGGTGCGATGAGCATCCTGCCGATCGGCGCGACCTGGGTTGATGATGCACGCAAGGTCAACGCCACGGTGACGGCGCCTGGGCAAACCAGCTACCGCGACTTCGCGATGGTCTGGCACAAGGCGTTGAACACCCGTTGGGCCAATGGTCGGCCGGTGGAAGGGATTGCCGCTGAGGGCTTCGGCGTGCCGACCGATCCGCAGGACAACTCGAGCATGGCGATCAACTACAAGACCGAGCCGCTGTGGTACCGCTTCGGCCTCGCTCCGGACGCACCGTTCGGGCATGCCGATGGCGCGGGTTATGGCGATATGACCAACGCGCACATGGCTTACAGCAATGCGTTGGTGGGTGGCGATCCGCAGACACCGGTGTTGTATGCCAAACCGGGGCAACCGTTGCGTACGCATATTTTGATGCCAAGCGGTGGCAGTCGCGGCACCACGTTCCAGCTCGACGGGCATGTCTGGTCGGTAAACCCGTTCCAGGCCGAGAAGAGCGACACCGGGGGTTATCCGATGGGCACGCCGGGCGTGGGCTCGGTGCGCTTCGGCTACAACCCCATGTCGATGTACATCGGCGCCCACGAAAGCATCCTGCCGGCTGCGCACTTCAGCTTCATGATCCCGAGTGCCGGCGGCAGCAATGCGATCCCGGGGGATTACCTGTTCCGCGACTACGGCGCCTACGGCAACACCTCCGGGTTATGGGGACTGCTGCGGGTGACCAACGAACCGGAACCGGCGCCGCCAAGCCAGTAGGCACAAACGCAAGACCTGTAAATGCAAAACCCTGTGGGAGCTGCGGTTGGTAGTGAGGTTGCGGGATGAATGCAAAACCTGTGGGAGCTGGCTTGCCAGCGATGACGGCGGCACAGGCGCCATTGATGTGACTGGAAGGACGCCATCGCTGGCAAGCCAGCTCCCACAAGGGGCGGTGGTGGGCAGTGAGGATGCGGTAGGAATGCAAATCCCTTGTGGGAGCGAGCCTGCTCGCGAATGGGCGCAACCCGGTTTCGAAGGTGCAGCTGCAGACGCTTTCGCGAGCAGGCTCGCTCCCACAGGGTCGGTGTTTTGTCAGGTAGTGTTTGGGGAGTGATAGATGAACAGGATCATCAACATCATCGGTATTTGCACCCTGGTTACGGCCGGGGCGTTGCTGACGCTGAGTGAGATTGCGCTGGCGCAGACCGGGGCGGGTCAGATGCTGAACCGTGATGGCGTGGCGGTGGACTTCAATCTCAAGCCACTGGCCGCCGACGGCAAACTGCGCGAAGGCGAATTCGCCGATGTGCAGTTTCACATCACTGACAGCGCTTCCGGCCAGCCGTTGTCCGGGGTAGCGCCGGGCGCCTGGGTCGATCCGCAAACCCTCGCCGCCGATCAAGCCCAGGGCCGCGACCAGAGCTGCAAAGCCCGGGTTGGCGTGTTCCTCAAATCCAACATCGGCGCGCGGCCGTTGCTCGACCTCAACAGCTATTTCCTGCTGGTGATGAACCGCGACGCGAGCATCGCCGTGGTCGATCCGTCGGTCTCGGTCGGTGGCATCACCAGCACCCTGGCGCGCATCGAACTCAAGCAACCGCCGATGGATTGGGTCACGCCCAAAGACAACAAACGCGTGTTCGTTTCCATGCCGACAGCGGGTGAAGTTGCCGTCATCGACAGTGAGCAATTCAAAGTCATCGATTCGATCAGCGCCGGCAACCAACCGTTTCGCGTCGCGCTGCAACCGGACGAACGCCTGCTCTGGGTCGGCAACAACGCGAGCAAAGCCGAAGACTCCGGCGTGACGGTGATCGACAGCCAAAGCCTCAAACCCCTCAAGCATTTGCAGACCGGTCGCGGCCACCACGAAATCAGCTTCAGCAAGGACAGCCGCTTCGCCTTCGTCAGCAACCGCGACGACGGCACCGTCAGCGTGATCGACATCGCCAGCCTGAACATCGTCGAGCAGATCAAGACCGGCTCCCACCCGTTATCCGTCGCTTACTCGCCATTGTCCGGCGCGGTCTACGTGGCCGACGGCAAGGACGGCACCGTCACCGTGATCGACGCCAGCACCCACGCCATCCGCCGGGTGATCAAACTGCAGCAAGGCCTTGGCCCGATGGGCTTCAGCGCCGATGGCCGCTTCGGCGTGGTGCTCAACACCGTGGAAAACCGCGCCACTGTCATCGATGCCGCAACCAACAGCGCGATCCACGACCTCGACGTCAGCGCCGAACCCTACCAAGTGGTGTTCACCCAGGCCTACGCTTACATTCGCGGACTCGCTTCACCGAAAGTCACCATGATCAACCTGTCCTCCCTCGGCGAAGGTCGCCAGCCGATCAGCCAGGGTTTCGAGGCCGGCCCGCAAGCGCCGCGTCTGGCCGGGGATTTGCCGCTGGCCTCAAGCCTGGCAGTGTCGCGTGACGACAACGCGGTGTTCGTGGTCAACCCGGTCGACAACACCACCTATTTCTACGCCGAAGGCATGAACGCGCCGATGTCCGGTTACCCCAACCGTGGCCAGATCGCCCGCGCCGCCATGGTCATCGACCGCAGCCTGCGCGAAGTCTCGCCGGGCCTCTACAGCGCGCGGGTAAAACTGCCGGCAGCGGGGCGCTTCGATGTGGCGTTTCTGCTCAACCAGCCGAACATCATTCACTGCTTCACCGCGCAGATTGATCCTGACGGCAAACCGCAAAAACACTTCGGCCAGCCGAAAGTCGAGTTCCTCCTCGACAAGACTGCCGTGGCACTCAACGACCCTTACGTCGTGCGTTTCCGCATCGTGCAAGGCAAAGACAAAACCCAACGCAGCGGCGTCAAAGACGTGCAACTGCGCTACTACCTCGCGCCCACCTCGCACCCCCGCGAAGTGGCGGCGCTGGAAGTCGCCGACGGCGTATACGAGGCGCCAATCACCCTCGACCGCAGCGGCGCCTGGTATCTGCATGTGCGCGCGGCGTCGCTGGGTGCCGGTTTCGATGACAAGACCTTTGCCAGTGTTCGGGTAGCCCCCGGCCAGGCCCGTTGAAGAGGAGTTTCGACATGAACCGATTTGCATCCACTGGCCTGTTGACCCTGTGCCTGTTGAGTCTCGGCGTTCAACACGTCAATGCCCATTCGGCAGACGAACACGCCGGACACAAAGCCCCGGCCAGCAGCACTCAGGAACACGCCCAGGTGAAATTCGCCAACGTGCCGCTGCTCGACCAGAACGGTAAAACCGTGCGCCTCGAACAAGACCTGGTGCAGGGCAAAATCGTCGTTATGAGCTTTATCTACACCAGTTGCACCACGGTGTGCCCGGTGGTCTCGTCGATCATGGGCAAGGTACAAAAACAACTCGGTGCGCGGGTCGGCGAGGAAGTGCAACTGGTGTCGATCAGCATCGACCCACAGCGCGACGACCCGAAACGCCTGCAGGATTATGCGCGCACCTTCCAGCGCGGGCCGGGCTGGAGCTGGCTGACTGGCTCGCCGCAGTCGATCAATGAAACCCTCAAGGGCCTCGGCAGTTTCAGCGGCGACCTGAAGAGTCATCAACCGCTGATCCTCGTCGGCGACGGCGACAGCCGCCACTGGATGCGCTATTACGGCTTCACCGACCCGGCGTTGCTGGCCAAGGAAGTGGAAAAACTCAGCGGCCTGCGCACCCACGCCAAACACACCGCCATCGCCATGGAGCAGCAGCCATGAGAACGCTCGACTGGATCTCCCTGACCGTGTGTTTCTGGATTCTTGGTAACGTCGCGTTCGCCCACGAAGGCCACGTCTCCGAGCCGCCAGCCGCTGTGGCTACCGCGCCGGCCAAAGGCACCCACGACGCGAAAACCTGGTTCACCGACACGCCGTTGCAGGATCAGAACGGCGAGACCCTGCGCTTCTACAGCGACGCGCTGCAAAACCGCATAGTGCTGCTCAACGTGATCTTCACCAGTTGCAACGACGCCTGTCCGCTGATCACCCAAAAGCTCAAAGAAGTCCGCGAGCTGCTCGGTGACAAGGCGCCGGACATCACCTTCATTTCCCTTACCAGTGACCCGCTGCGCGACACGCCGGCGGTGCTCAAGGCTTACACCTTGAAGCAGGGTTCCGATGACCCTCATTGGCTTTTTCTTACTGGCGACAAAGCGCAGATGGACCTGGTATTGAGCCGCATCGGCCAGATCGTGCCGACGCCCGAGCAGCATTCCACGCAGTTGATCGTCGGCGATGTCGCCAATAAACGCTGGAGCAAGATCCGTCCCGACGCACCTGCCGCCGCCATTGCCCAGCGCTTGCAGTTGCTGACAATGCCCGTGGCCGGCCGCTGAGTTCGCGCCATGAACCTGAGCGGTGTACTCGCCCTGATCCTGCTCGCTGGCGTCAGCCTTGGCGCGAGCGCTGCGCCGCTGACTACGGAGGAAGCGGCAGGCAAACGCCTGTACCGCCAAGGCCTGTCAGCCAGTGGCGAAGCGATCATGGCGCGGGTTGGCGCGGCGGATATGTTGCTGCCGGCAACGAGTCTGCCGTGCGCCAATTGCCACGGCACCGATGGCCTCGGGCGGCCCGAAGGCGGGGTGCGTCCGCCGCCGCTGAACTGGGCGCGGCTGACCAGCACGTATGGCCAGCAGCAGGTCAACGGGCGCAGCTATCCGGCTTACAGCGAAAGCACACTAGCCATTGCCATCGAGCAGGGCCGCGACCCCGGGCACAATCGCCTCGACCCGAGCATGCCGCGCTTTCTGCTGTCGATGAAGGATCAGCGCAATCTCACCGCGTACCTAAAACGTCTCGCCGATGAGCGTGACCCCGGCCTCGATGCCGAGACCTTGCACCTGGGCACCTTGCTGCCCAGCCAAGGCCCTTTGGCCGAGGAGGGCGCGACAGTGGCTGCGGTGCTCAATGGCAGCGTCGCGCGCATCAATCAGGCTGGCGGCATCCATGGCCGGCAATTGCGCCTTACGGTGATCGACCCCGGCCCGGATCGCGCCAGTGCCGAACAGGCGTTGCAGCGTTTGATCGAGCAGGAGCAGGTGTTCGCCCTGATCGCGCCGCTGGCGCCGGCTCTCGACGGCGAACTGGCGAGTCGACTGGAGCAGTCTGGCGTACCGCTGATTGGCGCCTTGTCATTGCTCGGATCGATGCAGGCCAGTCCGCAGATTTTCGAGCCGCTGCCGGGCTTGCGCGAGCAACTGATCGCGCTGGCCGATTACGCCACGGTAAGCCTGCGTGTGCTGCAAGGGCCGACGCTGATTGCCTATCCCGATGACCCTGCACAAACGCTGGCCGCGCAAAACCTCGGCCAGTATTTGCAGGATCACGGCTGGCAAAAAGTCCAACTGCAAGCCTACGACCCGACGGCGGATGCGCTACCGCTGGGGTCGCGTTCGGTATTTTATCTGGGCACTGGCGGCGGTTTCAGTCGTCTGGCGACGCGCCTGCAAAGCGCCGGGCAAGTGCCTTATCTGTTTGCCGCCTCCAGCCAGGTGGCCGGTGATCTGCTGCAAGTGCCCGACGGATTTACCCGGCGGGTGTTTCTCGCCTATCCGTTCGTGCCCAGCGACTGGACCCAGACCGGGCGCATGGCCCTGACGTTGTTGCGCGAAGGCCAGGGCCTCGGCGCCGAGCATGCGGTGCTGCAAGTCGGCGCCTACGCCTCGATGTTGCTGCTCAGCGAAGGCATGAAACAGGCGGGCCGCGACGCCAGCCGCGAAAAACTGGTGACGGCGCTGGAAGGTCTGCACGACTTCGACACCGGCCTGACTCCGCGCCTCAGCTTTGGCCCCGGCCGACGCCTGGGCTTGAGCGGCGCCCATGTGGTCACCGTGGATTTGCCCGATCAGCGCTTTTATTTGGTCGCACCCTATAAACCGATTGTTGCCAGCCCCTGAATGGAGGGCCCGATCATGAAGCTCACAACGCTGATAATGCTGCTGACCTGCTGGCTGCCGCTGGCGTGGGCCAATAACGAGCCGGCCGTGGCGCGAGTCAATGGCGAGGAGATTTCCGGGTTTCGTTTTGAGCGTTTCTTCGCCGAATACCTGGAAGATCAGGGCCGCGCCGTGGCGAGCATTCGTAGTCCCAAAGCCTATAAACAGCTGCGTCAGGCAGCGCTGCAAACGCTGATCGACAAAGAACTGCTGTGGCAGGAGTCGCAAAAGCGCGGTGTGCAGATTGACGATCAAGTGGTGCGCGAGCAAATCGAGCAAACCCGCATGGCAATCGGCGGCGCGGATAAATTCGTCCGCCGCTTGCAGGACGCCGGTTTCGACGAAGCGTCCTTCACCGAGTACACCCGCCGCGAACTGGCGGCGCAGCAGATGTTCGCCGAACTGATCCGCGCCAATACCTTGCAACCGCGCCACCTGTTGATCCGCGTGCCCGTGCAAGCGGATGCAGCCACAGTGGCTGAAGCGCGTCTACGCTTGTTGCAAATGCGCGCCTCGATTGTCAGTGGGGCGAGTTTTGCCATCGATCCGGTACGTTCACCATTCGGCTGGCATGTGATTTATTTGCCGAACCACTTGGAGGCCGCCGATGTCCCAGATTTGCAGGGGCTGGATACAGTCAGGGCACAGCTCGCCCGACAGCAACAGACCCAGGCTCGTCGCCAAGTGCTCGCGCAATTACGGGTGCAGAACAGGATCGAACGAATTGACGACGACTGAAGGTTCCCCCCCAATAGTGGGGAATGGCTTCGATGCCCATTCAGGTGCTTCCCCGTTTCTGGGGAACGGGGTACCGGGACGAGCGGGCATTGTCATTAAATTCAAGGACATGAAGAGATAAAATTACCGGCACTCAGCCTGGCATGAAGTGTGCGTTACCCCTGGTAAGGCGCACTCTCAGGGCGGGGTCATCGGACCTGCTGTTTCAAGGAGTCGACCTTGGTTAACAAAGTACTGGTTGTCGAAGACGAACAGCTGCTTGCACAGAACCTTCAGGATTATCTGTCGGCGCAAGGGCTGGACGTCCGGATTGCACATGACGGAGCGACGGGTATCGGTTTGGCCGAAACGTTTGCCCCCGACGTGCTGGTGTTCGATTACCGCTTGCCCGATATGGAAGGCTTTGAGGTGCTCGACGCGGTCCGCCAGAACAGGACGTGTAATTTTGTGCTGATAACGGGTCACCCCACCGCTGAAGTCTGTGAGCGGGCGCGGCAACTGCAAGTCAGCCACATCCTGTTCAAACCGTTTCCATTGGCGGAACTGGCCCGAGCTGTCTGCGACCTTCTGGGCATCAAGCGCGAAGCGAAACCCGGTGCGAGCCCTTCCGAGGGCTTCGTCGAACGACGCCAGAGCAGGACCGAGAGCTTCCCGTTGCAGTTGTACGATGGCAGTTGGGTGTTGGCGGATCGGCGACGGCAGTCGCAATCCATGGCGCCGGACGACGATCAAATGCTCACCGGGGAGTAATGGCGCGATCAGACGTTCCGGCACTTGCCGCCAAGGTTTGCCGCGCCGACAGGGCACTAAGCCCCGGTTGGAGAGCAAGCCATGGAACGTCTGTCCGTTGTCGTCGAACCTCTGCTGGCGCCGAGCGCGCCGGAACGCTTTTCCAGTGAACAGCTTGCCCAGGCCCGGGCGCGGGCCGCCACCTCCGGCGAACGCGTGCTTGAAGCCCTTGGCGTACTCTGTGAACTGGCGCCGATGCCGTTCATTCACACCCTCGGCGCCACCCTGCATTACCCGGTGCTCGACACCGACAGCCTGTTTCAAGCGACGCCGGTATTTGACCGGGTCACCCTCGCACAATGCCTCAAACGTGAATTCATCCTGCTGCGCCACAACGACGAAGTCATCGGCGTGTTTGCCGACCCCTTCGACCCGGCGCGGCTGGCCTGGATCGACGATTGCCTGCACGGCGCGCCGCTGCATCTGGTGCACGCCGATGACCTCAAGGCCTATCTGGCCCGTCACGAAGAAAGCTTCCACGCCGTCGAATCGCTGAATGCCCAGGGCGACACTCACCATGAAATCGACACCCTGCAAAGCCTGTCGCTGACCAGCATCAGCGAAGACGCCAGCAGCGTGGTGAAACTGGTCAACTCGACCCTTTACGACGCGCTGAAAATGCACGCCAGCGACATCCACCTCGGCACCACCGGCAACGGTCTGGTGATCAAATACCGCATCGACGGCGTGCTCAACAACATCAGCAAAGTCCAAGGTACGGAGTTCTCCGAGCAGGTGATCTCGCGGGTCAAGGTCATGGCCGAACTGGACATCGGCGAGAAACGCGTGCCGCAGGATGGCCGCTTCAAGATCGGTATCAGCGGCCGCCAGATCGACTTCCGCGTGTCGATCATGCCGAGCATTTTTGGTGAAGACGCGGTGCTGCGGGTGCTCGACAAACAGGATCTGGCCGACAAGGTCTGCGGCGTGCAATTGCAGGCGCTGGGCTTTGAAGACGAAACCCTGCGCCAGTTGCGCCGGCTCGCCGCCGAACCCTACGGCATGGTCCTGGTCACCGGCCCGACCGGCAGCGGCAAGACCACCACGCTGTACGCGATGATCACCGAGATCAACCACGGCGTGGACAAGATCATCACCATCGAAGATCCGGTCGAATATCAATTGCCGGGCGTGCTGCAAATCCCGGTCAACGAGAAAAAAGGCCTGACCTTCGCCCGCGGCTTGCGCTCGATCCTGCGCCACGACCCGGACAAGATCATGGTCGGCGAGATCCGTGATCCGGACACCGCGCAGATCGCCGTGCAGTCGGCGCTCACCGGTCACCTGGTGTTCACCACCATTCACGCCAACAACGTTTTCGACGTGATCGGCCGCTTCACCCAAATGGAAATCGACCCGTACAGCCTGGTCTCGGCGCTCAACGCGATTCTTGCCCAGCGCCTGATCCGGCTGGTGTGCGCCAGTTGCAGCGCGCCGGTCAACCCAAGCGATGAAGAGCTGCGCGCCTCGGGCCTCGATCCGCAGAAAGTCGACCATTACCACTTCGTCCACGGCAAGGGCTGCGGCCACTGCCGGGGCAGCGGTTATCGCGGGCGCACGGCGATTGCCGAGTTGCTGCATCTGGACGACGAACTGCGCCAGATGATCGTCGAGCGCCAACCGATCACGCAAATCAAAGCCTTGGCCTGCGCCCGTGGTTTGCGTCTGCTGCGCGAATCGGCGCTGGAGCTGGTGGAACAAGGTCGCACCACGCTGGAGGAGATCAATCGTGTCACATTTATCTCGTGAGCGTTTTGTCGCCGTGCTCGGGGCCAGCGGTGTTGGCCTCGGTCAACGGCGCGGTAGCGACACCCTGTGGCTGGGCAGCGTCGGCTACATCGACGAAGGCTTCCAGAGCTACGCGGTGGCGCTGGACACCCTCGACTGCCTGCTCGGTGAACACGCCGGTGCCGGTGCCGAATTGAGCGTGGTCATCTCCGGCCACTTCAGCCGCTTCTGCCTGGTGCCGTGGAGCGCGCAGATCAGCAGCCCTGAAGAACTGCGCGGCTTTGCCCAACTGTGTTTCGAAGACCTGTTCGGTGCGCCGACCCAGCCGTGGAGTCTGGTGCTGTCTGCGGAGCCGGCCGGTTACGACCGCATCGCCAGCGCCTTGCCTCAAGACTTGCTTGAACGCTTGCGGGTGCTGGTCAGCGGTCGCGGTTTGCGCCTGCGCTCGGTGCAGCCGTACCTGATGGCGGCGTTCAACCGCTTCGACAAGAGTCTTGATGCCGGCGACTTCCTGTTTGTCGTCGCCGAGCCGCAACGCAGCGTGTTGTTGCTGGCCAGGGAAGGGCGCTGGGCTGGCGTGCGTTCGGTGGGCGGCAGTGACAGTGATGTGGCACTCAGCGCATTGATCGGTCGCGAACGGCAGTTGCAGGCCTCGACCAGTGAACGCGCCTTCAACGTTTATCTGCATGCACCGGCGCGCCTCGATGCGCATCCGGACGTGGCGGGTGTGCAACTGCGCACCCTTGAAGACGACTCGATGACTGTGCGTGACGGCTTGTACGTCATGTCCCGGGCGGTGGCCTGACATGCGCGCGCTCAATCTCGACTTTCAGCCACGGCCACGTTCCGGCCCGTTGGGTTGGAGCCTGCTCGGCGGCGGCGTGCTGCTGGCGCTGCTGTGCTTCGGCGTGCAACAGCACCTCGACGCGCACACCGAACAGCAACAAGGCCACCTGCAAACCACCCAGCGTCAGCTCACCGGCGACAGCGCTGCCAAATCCACCCTGAGCCCGGCGGAAACCCGCGAGCAAGCGGCAAACCTCGCCGAGATGCGCAAGGTCTCGCAGCAACTGCGCCGGCCGTGGGAACGCCTGTTCGCCATGCTCGAAGCGATGCCGCGCGATGACGTCGCGCTGCTGACCCTGACCCCGGATGCGCGCAAAGGCCAGGTCCGCATCAGCGCCGAAGCGCGGGATCTGCAAGCGATGCTCGACTTCCACAAACGTCTGGAAGCCAGCGACGAGCTGTCCGACGTGTCGCTGCTGAGCCACGAAATCGTCGTCAAATCGCCGGAACAACCGGTGCAATTCAACCTGTCGGCGACTTGGGAGATTGGCGATGCGAATCCCTAGACTGATCGTCCACGAATACCTGCAAGGCCTCGGCGTTCCGGGCCTCGCCGGACTGGCGCTGCTGCTGGTCGCCGTGGCTTGGGCACTCGGCAGTTTGTTGCCGGGCTGGCAATCGTTGCAGCACCTCAGCCAACAGACTCAGGAAGCCACCGCATACCTGGCCAAGGTTGAAGACGGCAGCATCGCGCCGCCCGTAGTGCCACAACGTCAGCTCGACGATTTCCGCAACAAACTGCCGGCGCAGCCGCAAGCCACCGTCGCCATCGACCGCATCTACGCTCTCGCAGCCCAGGAGCACATCACTCTGGCACGCGGCGAATATGCACTCGGCGTCGATCCGAAAACCCATCTGGCGCGTTATCAGATCCTGTTGCCAGTGCGCGGCAGCTACCCGCAACTGCGCCGATTTCTGCACGCCTTGCTCGGTCAGTTGCCAGCGGTGGTGGTGGAAGACCTCGAGTTGCAACGCAAGAAGATTGGCGACACCGACCTCAATGGCCGGATCCGTATGACCCTTTACCTGTCGAGGTCGTGATGAATACCAAACGCGTGACAGGTTGGTTGGCGTTCTTCGGCATAGCTGCCGCGCTGGCGTGGTTGCCGGAGTATTTCTCGCCGAGCGAAGACGCTGACTCAAACGAAGTGGCCGTCGCCACGCCGGGGAAAACCCGTGGCGCGCTGCCGGCCAGTACTGCCAAGGCCAAGGATGCGTCGATCAAGGACTTGAGCCCGGCCGGCGACTTGTTCGCGGCCAAATCCTGGAAGGCCGCGCCGACCCTGGCCACGGTCACCGAAATGGCCATCAATCCAGCAACTGTGGTGCAAGCCCCGAGCCTGCCACCGGTGCCGTTTCAGTTCGTCGGCAGGCTGCATGACCGCAGCGACCTGCAAGTGTTTTTGCAGAACGGCGAAAAGATCTACGTCGTGCGCAACGGGGATGTGATCGACGACACCTGGAAGATCACCGGCATTTCCGATGTGGAATTGAGCCTGGTCTACCTGCCTTTGCATTTGTCGCAGACCCTGTCTGTGGGGAGTACGCAATGAAACGTTCCCGTTTGCTGATGAGCCTGGGCCTGTGTGCCGGGCTGGCCGCGTGCAGTTCCGCACAAGTGGCCAACAAGGAAGCCGCCGACCTGATTGAACAGGGTCAGTACGAAGCGGGGCTGGCCCGTGTCGAGGAAGGTCTGCGCGAAAACCCACGGGACACCGAGCTGCACTTGCTGCTCAACAGCGGTCGGGCCAAGGCCATCACGGCGTTGCTGACGACCGGCGACACCGACCGTTCGCGCCGCGATTTCGCCTCGGCGCGGGTGGCCTACAACCGCGCGCTGACCATCGAGCCGAACAACCGCCGCGCTCAGGATGCCCTGAAGCAGATGGACTACCTGCGCAGCATGGACGAGAAACTCGAACTGGCCCGTGGCGACCTGCGTCGCGGTGACATCTACGGCGCTGATCGGCAGGTCAAACAGATCCTCGAACTCGACCCGAACAACGAAGGCGCGCTGGCGCTGCAAGGCAACATTCGTCTGGTGCAGAGCCGCAACGTGATTGCTTATCCGCAACTGCGCACCAAGCTCGATCGGCCGGTGACCCTGGAGTTTCGCGACGCCAACCTCAAGACCATTTTCGAAGTGCTGTCGCAGGTCGCCGGGCTCAACTTCATCTTCGACAAAGACCTGCGTCCGGACATGAAAGCCACGATCTTTGTGCGTGACGTGCGCATCGAAGACGCCGTGACCCTGCTGCTGCAACAGAACCAGTTGCACCAGAAAGTGGTGAACGAAAACACCTTGCTGATCTATCCGGACTCGCCGCAGAAAGTGAAGGATTACCAGGAACTGGTGATGCGCACCTTCTACCTGACCAGCATCGACGCCAACACCGCGCTGAACATGGTCAAAACCATGCTCAAGACCCGTGACGTGTTCGTCGACGAACGCCTCAACACCTTGACCATGCGCGACACCGAAGACGCCGTGCGCATGGCCGAGAAACTCCTGCAGTCGCAAGACCAGTCCAACCCGGAAGTGGTGCTCGAAGTGGAAGTGATGGAAGTCGCCACCCAGCGCATTCTTGACCTAGGGCTGCAATGGCCGAACACCTTCGGCGTGGTCAACAGCGACGGTTCGGCGGTGACCCTGCTTGATCAACTGAAAGGCATCAACTCCAGCCGGATTTCGATCTCGCCGTCGCCGCAAGCCAAGATCAACGCCCAGGACAATGACATCAACACCCTCGCCAGCCCGGTGATTCGTGTGAGCAACCGCGAGCAGGCGCGGATCCACATCGGTCAGCGCGTGCCGATCATCAGCGCGACTTCGGTGCCGTCGACTCAAGGCCCGGTGATCACTGAGAGCGTCACTTATCTGGACGTCGGTCTGAAGCTCGAAGTGCAACCGACCGTGCACCTGAACAACGAAGTGGCGATCAAGATTGCTCTCGAAGTGAGTAACGCCACGCCGCTGGAACCGACCCGTCAGGGCACGATCCCGGTGCAGGTCGACACCCGCAACGCACAAACCTCACTGCGCCTGCACGACGGCGAAACGCAGATCCTCGCCGGCCTGATGCGCAATGATCACGGCGCCACCGGCAACAAGATTCCGGGCCTCGGCGACATTCCTGGCATTGGCCGCTTGTTCGGCAGCAACAAGGACACCGTCGGCAAATCCGAACTGGTGCTGTCGATCACCCCACGGATCGTGCGCAACCTGCCGTATCAGAGCCCGTCGGACATGGAGTTCTCCACCGGCACCGAAACCAGCATGCACATCCAGGCCCCGGATCGTTCGCAGAGTTACGTGATGCCGTCGCCGGCCGCGCAGCCGCGTGCAGTCGGTGCGTCGGCCGTGGCCACCACCCGTGTCACCGTCGAGAAGCCTTGATCATGAACGCCTCCCAGCGCGGTTTCAGCCTGATCGAAGTCGTGGTGACGCTGGCCCTGATCGGCCTGTTGGCGAGCATGGCTGCGCCACTGACCGAGACCCTGGTGCGGCGTGGCAAGGAGCAGGAATTGCGCAACGCGCTGTACCAGATTCGCGATGGCATCGACGCCTACAAGCGTGCCTTCGATGCCGGCTACATCGAGAAGTCGCTGAACAGCAGCGGCTACCCGCCGAACCTGCAAGTGCTGGTCGAAGGCGTGCGCGATGTGCGCAGTGCCAAAGGCGCCAAGTTCTACTTTTTACGCCGCATCCCGCGCGATCCGCTGGTGCCGGCCAAACGTGATGACGAAGGGGGTTGGGGCGTGCGCGCCTACAACAGTTCGGCTCAGAACCCGCGCGATGGCGAGGACGTGTTCGACGTCTACTCCCACGCCCGGGGCAAGGGCCTCAACGGCATCGCCTACCGCGAGTGGTGAACCTCATGCGCCGGGAAAAAGGTTTTACCTTGCTGGAGCTGATGGTGGTGATGGCGATCATCGCCACGCTGATGACCATCGCGCTGCCGCGCTACTTCAACAGCCTTGAAGCGTCGAAGGAAACCACGCTGCGCCAGAGCCTGTCGGCGATGCGCGAGGCGCTGGATCACTTCTACGGCGACACCGGCCGTTATCCCGATTCCATCGAGCAACTGATCGAACAACGTTACCTGCGCAACGCGCCACTCGACCCGATCACCGAACGCAAAGACCAGTGGGTGCTGATCGCGCCACCGGACGGCGTTGCCGGTGGTGTGGCCGACATCAAAAGCGGTGCTACCGGGAGGGCGCGTGATGGCAGCCAGTATTCCGAGTGGTAACCGCGCGCAGCAGGGTGGCTTCACCTACCTCGGCGTGCTGTTCCTGATCGTGGTGATGGGCATGGGCCTGGCCAGTGCCGGCGAGTTGTGGTCGACCGCTTCGCGTCGTGACCGTGAACGCCAGTTGCTCTGGGTTGGCACTCAGTACGCACAGGCGCTGCGCAGTTATTACCGCAGTTCGCCGGGGTTGGCGCAGTACCCGAAAGAACTGGCGGATCTGCTTGAAGATCAGCGTTTTCCCGAGGCCAAGCATCACCTGCGTCAGCTCTATCCGGACCCGATCGGTCAGGGTGAATGGGCGCTGCAACGTGGTTTTGATGGACGCATCACCGGCCTCAACAGTCCTTCGACCGAGCTGCCTTTGAAGCAATCGGGCTTCCCGACGCAATGGTCGGATTTCGACGGCATGCAGCGTTATTCAGACTGGCAGTTCGTCGCCGAAAAAGCCTTCCTCGACGGCACCAATGGCCCGGCGAAAGGCCAGTCGAATTTGCCGCAGGCGTTGCAGCCATGACTCGTCAGTGGTGGTGCGCGCTGATTTTCACCGTGGCGGCGTGCTGCGCTCAGGCCGGTGAAGAAGACGAAATGATGGGCTTTATCGTCGATGACACGATCTCGCACATCGGCCACGACTTTTACTACTCGTTCAGTGAACGCCTGCGCGACACCAGCCCGATGGATTTCAACCTGGTGGTGCGCGAGCGGCCCGACGCGCGCTGGGGCAGCCTGGTGACCGTGGAATATCAGCAACGCCTGGTTTATCGGCGCTTCCTGCCGCCGAACACCGTGGAACTGAAGGACGAGGCCTACGCGGCCGCCGACTGGGTTCGACGCCAGGTTGTCCAGCGCAAGCTGGAGGCTCTGTTGCAGGACACCACCGACCTTGAGAAGGACGAACTATGAACAGCACAACGTTCTCACGGCGCAGCGGATTGTGGATCTCGGGGTTGTTGATCGGGCTCGCCAGCGCTGCCGCTGTCCAGGCCACTGAACTGGTCTACACGCCGGTCAATCCGTCGTTCGGCGGCAATCCGCTGAACGGTACCTGGTTGCTCAACAACGCTCAGGCGCAAAACGATCACGACGATCCGGACATCCAGAGCCGCTCGGCAGTGGCCGGGACGTCGGCGCTGGAGCGCTTCACCAGTCAATTGCAATCGCGGCTGCTAGGGCAGTTGCTGGACAACATCTCCACTGGCAACACGGGGAGCCTGTCCACTGACTCTTTTATCGTCAACGTCATCGACGACTCCGGGGCACTGAGCATTGAAGTGACCGATCGAGCGACCGGTGAGGTTTCGGAAATCCAGGTGAACGGCCTCAACCCATGACGGGCTGACGGTTCCGGGGAGAACGGACATGAAAAAGATCATCGCGTTAGGGCTGCTGTTGGCGACTTTACAAGGGTGCAGTCTGCGGGAGCCGATGTCGGCCGAGCAGGACACCGAAACCCCGACCCTGACCCCCAGGGCCTCGACCTATTACGACTTGCTGAAGATGCCGCGGCCCAAGGGGCGGTTGATGGCGGTGGTGTACGGCTTCCGTGACCAGACCGGGCAGTACAAGCCGACGCCGGCGAGTTCGTTTTCCACCAGTGTGACTCAGGGTGCGGCGTCGATGTTGATGGACGCAATGCAGGCCAGTGGCTGGTTTGTCGTGCTGGAGCGGGAAGGGCTGCAGAACCTGTTGACCGAGCGCAAGATTATTCGCGCGTCGCAGAAGAAGCCGAATACGCCGGTGAATATTCAGGGTGAGCTGCCACCGTTGCAGGCGGCGAATATGATGCTTGAGGGCGGGATTATCGCTTATGACACCAATGTGCGCAGCGGTGGGGAAGGGGCGCGGTATTTGGGGATTGATCTGCAGCGTGAGTATCGGGTGGATCAGGTGACCGTGAATTTGCGGGCGGTGGATGTGCGTAGCGGGCAGGTGCTGGCGAATGTGATGACCAGCAAGACGATTTATTCGGTGGCGCGCAGTGCGGGGATTTTCAAGTTTATCGAGTTCAAAAAGTTGCTTGAGGCTGAGGTCGGGTACACCACGAATGAGCCGGCGCAGTTGTGTGTGTTGTCGGCGATTGAGGCGGCGGTGGGGCATATGGTGGCGCAGGGGATTGAGCGGCGGTTGTGGCAGGTGGCGGGGGACGCTTCTGTGCCTGGGCAGGATGATGTGTTGAATCGGTATTTGAGCCAGAACAAGATTGATCCTGAGGCGGAGTGAACGTGGCGGCCTTCGGGCCGACCAGGTTCTGGCTGGGCGGTGAGTTCTGGTTGGCCGGGTGCATATCCGTTGCTGCGGTAACGGCTGCTTAGGGTTCCGCCCTGACGGCGGGTCACTTTTTCCAGACGCCGAAAAAGTAACCAAAAAGGCTTGCTCCTACGTGCGGCCCGCTCGCTGGGGCTCGGGGTTCCTTCGCTACGGGACCGATCCGGGCGCAGCGCCTACGGTTTGCTTCGCTGCACCTCCTCTCGCTGTGTTTGGCTGCGCCAAACGGTCGCTGCGCTCCCACGCCCGGATCAATCCCTCCACTCAGCCTTCCGACGTCGCCCGTGGATCAAGATCAAGAGCAGGCGAGCTGACACTCGGCCTATTGAGTGGTGAAGAGCGCGGGTGTTCGGCTGTTGATTTGCGTTGTTGCTGCCCCTCACCCCAGCCCTCTCCCCGAGGAGAGGGAGCCGATTTGTGTGCTTTTCAAAACCTGAGTTCGACTCGGTATTTCACGTCGGCGTACCTCACCCAAACACCTCGGTCAGTGCCCTCTCCCTCCGGGAGAGGGCTAGGGTGAGGGGCTCTTGCTTCAACGCTTCAAAACCTGACTTCGACGCGGTATTTCACGTCGGCGTACATCTCCCAAACACCACGGTCAGTCCCCTCTCCCTCCGG
>NZ_JSFK01000018.1:138327-145792 GCF_000783395.1 Pseudomonas chlororaphis
GGCTAGGGTGAGGGCAGCGATCTGAAGTGTGTTTAAAGAAGTGTCTGAATCAGCGGAACCTTCCCACAATGTTTTCAGGTTGTCCGTCGGACGTCCGGTCTCTAGCCTGTGTTCGTCGCTGCCAATTCAGCGACCGGGCGTGGAAACCCGAGTAACTACAGAGCGCACAAGCGCCATTCATAACGTATCCTTGCGCACCTTCACTGTGTGCACTTTGTTATGGCGGCTGTGCGTGGGAGACCTTGTGTCTGCCGGGTTGCCTCTGTCCCGGGTTTCCAACCTGCGTACAGCTGCCACCTATTCGCTTGGAAACCGAATGGGGGCCAGCTATAACCGTCATACAGGGTAAATAATCATGAAAAAGCCAACACCCAACCCCCCAGAATCAGACACCAACACCACATCCCCCTACGCCTCAGTCGACAGCAAAAAACTCCACGAAGCCGCCGACCGCGCCCTGGATTTCTACCTCAACCCCACCGCCCACATCATGTCCAGCGCCAACGAGCCGGAACCCATGTACCTCGCCAACCCCAGGTACAACACCGAATCCCTGCTCGCCAACGCCAGCGAAACCCTAGGCTCGGCCAGCGAAATGCTCATCAACTTCGCCGCCTCGCTGGAAACCTCACAGCGCAAGACTGCACTGGGTATCGCACAAGTCGTCATGCTGGGCGAACTCGCCGTCAATCAAGCGCTGGATCACGTCGAGCTGAAGGATGGCTGATTGATCGTTCCCACGCGCAGCAAAGGAATGCAGCCCTTGACGCTCTGCGTAAAATTCGCAAGTTGGAACGCGGAGCGTCCCGAGAGGCATTCCCACGCAGAGCGTGGGAACGATCAAATGGTATTTTCATGCCTGCGGATTTTCAGGCAATGCTTGAAGGAAACACGGAAGCGCACTATGACAAGAAAAACGTATATAAAAAGTAAATTGGTTGCATTTTTGTTGGTTGTTTCAGTGTTTGTGAATATCGCAGTGCTGATGTTTGTCATGTTTAATGGTTTTTCGAGAACCCAAGGCATGAAAATGATTAAGACTAGAGAGCCTATGTTGATTGGTGGGCAGAGCGGTGATGAAAATTACTATGTGCTGCCTATGGGGGCTACTGTTTACTATGACAAAAGCTTCTCGGAAGGATTTAGTCGGTACATGGTTTATTTTAATCACCATGGTCCCATTGTTGGTGATGAGGTTCCAATGGAGCCAAAATATCAAGGCTCACTTGTTGATCCCCTTTGGTTGTCTGATGTGGATGCGGATACTTTGAAAGAAGTTTTCAAGCGTTTTCCGCTTTCCAAAAAAGATATCGCTGCCGCCATTAAGGCCAATGAATTAACCAAGGATGATCTGGCCGACATTATTCGTTCAATGCCAGATTGATCGACTATGAGCTGCCGAAGGCTGCGATCTTCTGATCTCCAATAGAAAAATCAAAAGATCGCAGCCTTTGGCAGCTCCTGCATAGGCCAAAAAAACCGCGACCCCCCTCACCAGAGAATCGCGGCCCATCAACACCCAACCTCTACTGCTGCAACACCGTCGCCTGGTTAGCCGACCCAAACTGCTGAATATTCGCCGTCTGCGTAACCCCACTCTGATCCACATTGGCAATGTTCCCCGTGCCGCCCTGGGTCACATACGCCACGTTCATCGTGTCTGCCTGTTTCACGGTGATCATGTTGTCACTGCCATACAGTTGCGCGGTATACGCCTGGTTGCCAGTCCCGGATTGATCGAACTCAGCACTGTTACCCGTGCCATTCGAAGAACCCTGCACCAGGTTGCCCGTGCCGCGTTGATCGGAGATCAAAATGTTGTCGCTACCATTCTGATCAAAGTACAGCTCGTTGTAGGAATCAGCCTGGCTGACCGTGGTCTTGTTGCCAGTCCCGGTCTGATGCGTGGTCATGACTTGCCCGACGCCATCCTGAGTGAAGCTGGCGATGTTGCCATTGCCCGCCTGAGTAACTGTCGCGCGTTGGCCGCTGCCGAACTGGCCGCCGGATTGCGGGCTTTTCCAGTTGCTGGCGTAGACCTTGTTGTCGTTGCCCACGGACGTGGCGTTGAGCACGTGGCTGTCGCCGTTCTGGTAGGTGAAGTGCACGTTGCCGTTACCGACCTGATACAACGCCAGTGTCGAGTTGACCGATTCGAATTGGTCGGCGTAGATGGCGTTTGTATTCCCGACCTGGGTGACGGCTGCGGTGTTGTTTTCGCCGAAGCTTTGGTCGACCACGGTTTCGTTGCTGTCGCCGTACTGGTTGACGGTGGCTTGGCTGGCCAGTTGCGCGTCCTGCCAGATTTCAGTGCCGTTGAGGTTACCGAACTGGTTGATGGTGATGTTGCCACCAGTGCCGTTGCGCTGGTCGCCGTAGGCGT
The DNA here is from genome assembly GCF_000783395.1 of Pseudomonas chlororaphis. Lineage (GTDB taxonomy): Bacteria > Pseudomonadota > Gammaproteobacteria > Pseudomonadales > Pseudomonadaceae > Aquipseudomonas > Aquipseudomonas chlororaphis_H. Next base: position 140,711 of record NZ_JSFK01000018.1, read on the forward strand.
AGTTGCCTTCGCCGGCCTGGTTGATGCCGATCTGGCCGCCGTTGTGCAGCACTTGTTCGGCGGTACCGTAGTTGGCCGTGCCGTACTGAGTGATCACCGAACTGTTGCCGCTGCCTTCATAGAGTTGTTCGATGTTGGCTTCGTTGCTGTCGCCGAACTGGAAGGTTTTGCCTTCGCTGCCGTTCTGCGAATCCTGATAGATGAACGAGAAATTGCCGGTGCCTTGCTGCTGTTGCAGCGCGCTGTTCGGTGAGCCGAAGCCCAGTGACTGGCTGGCGTGGGCGGTGTTGAAGGCGCCGACTTGTTGCTGGGTGATGGTGGCGTTGTTTTCGTAAAGTTGTTCCGCGTAAGCCGCGTTGTAATCGCCGACTGCGTCCTGGGTGATCACGCTGCTGGCGTGATCTTGCACGGCGGCGGCGTCGTTGCCCTGGCCCAGTTGGGTCTGGGTAGCGGTGCTGAACGGGGCCTGGGTCTGTTTCACGTCGGCGATGTTGGCGGTACCGACCTGGCTTTGGTTGGACAGGCTGTCGTCGGCCATCGCCTGGGCACTGATCATGACCAGGATGGCGGCGGTGAGGGGCGTCAGTTTGAACATGATGAACTCTCCGATGATTGGCAGTGCTTAGCGATATTGCTTGACCGAAACGCTCATGCCGTTGCCCGACTGGGTCACGGCGCTTTGCAGCCCCGCGCCGGCCTGCTTGATGCTGGCGTCGTTGTTGTTGCCGTTTTGCGAAATCTGCGCGCGGTTGTGGCTGCCGTTCTGAGTGATCGAGGCGGCGTTGCCGGAACCGTTCTGGTTGATCAGCGCCATCAGGTCGCTGCCCTGTTGCAGGATGTACGCCTCCTGATTGCTGCCCGACTGCACGATCTGCCCGAGCAGCGACTGACCGTTCTGTTGCAGCAGGGCGACGTTGGCCTGGCCGAGCTGGTCGATCAGGGCTTGCTGACCCACGGGTGGGGGCAGTTCGCCGAGGTCGCTGCTGGTCGCAACCAGGTCGTCGTTTTCCATCAGGTCGTCGGCGCGCACGCCTGCACTGCTGCACAGCAGGAGCAGGCAAAGCAGGGCGGCGGTCGACGTGTTCATGGTGAAAATCCTGTGTGGCGTTATCCGGTTGCGAAGCACGCCCCAGCCACCCGCAAGTGGCTGGGGCGCAGGCCTAGAGCGTGGTCACCGAGACCGTGCGCACGGTGCCCTGGGACGAGCGGATCGTCGCGGTCGGGTTGGCCGATGGCACCACCAGCGTGTTGTTCAGCGTCAGCCGCCAGCGTCCGGTCAACGGCACCGTGGTGGTGCCAAGGGTGACCAGCCCGGAAGGGGTGGTGACCTGCACGGTGATGGTGTTGCCGGTGGTCACTGACGAGGTGCCGGTGAAGTCCCAGTTGAAGCGTCCGCCAGAGCGTGCCTGCACCGTTGAAGCGGTGACGGCGAACGTTTCCGCTGCTGGCCGTGGCGACACTTGCACCGTGACTGTGGCCGGCGTCGACAGGGCACCGAAGGCGTCCCGGGCGATGTAGGTGAAGGTCGTGGTGAACGCCGTGGTCACGGTGGCCGGTGGGGTGTAGGTGATCACCGTGCCGTTGCTGCTGACCGTGCCTCGGCCGGCGGCCGGTTGGGTCAGGCTGTTGACGGCCAGTGGCACGTTACCTTCCGGATCGGTGTCGTTGGCCAGCACATTGATCGGGATTGCCACACCGAGCGTGGCGACAGCGTCCGCGACGGCGGTCGGTGCCTGGTTCGGTGCGACGGTGATGGTTACGGTGGCTGGATTGGCCGAGGCCAGGCCTTTGGCGTCCTGCGCTTTGTAGGTGAAGGTGGTGGTCAGTGGCGCGTTGACTACCGCTGGCGGCGTGTAGACCACCGATGTGGTGCCGTTGAGCGCGACGGTGCCTTGGCCGGCGGCCGGTTGAGTCAACGCGGTGATGCCCAGCGGATTGTCACCATCAGGATCGCTGTCGTTGGTCAACAGACTGAGGGTGATCGGCACGCCGAAGCTGGTGCTGCCGCTGTCGGCGTTGGTGATTGGCGCCTGGTTTTCACCGGTGTCTGGCGCGCTGCCGACCACGACGACTGCTTCGGTGTCTCCACCGCCAGCGGCAGATTTCACTGTCACGGTGGCCGGTGGCTGGGTCAGGTCGGCGACGGTGATGCGCTGCAGGGTGCCGGTTTTCGACAGACGCCCGTAGCCCTGGGCAACCATGTCGGGGATCGCCACTTCATCGCTTGAGGTGGCCTCGATTAGCAGGCTGTGGTTGGCCCAGTTGTAGCGCGCGGTCTGTACTTTCACCACGTCGGTGAGCTTGGCTGATACGGCCGTCGGACGCGTGGTGCCGGCGGGGTTGGTGGCGGTCACGACGACTACCGGAGGTACCGCGCCAGTGCCCAAGCGGTGGCCGAAGAACAGACCATTGTTGTCACCCAACAGACTGGTCTGGCACGGCGTTGGCGGTGGGCCGGGCAGCAGCGCCACGGTTTCACGGAAGCACAGGGTCGAGCTGTTACTGGCCTTGGCAAACACTTCGGCACGCACGCCAGCGGCGGTGCGGCGATAGGTGGCGCGGTCGATTTCCACCTGGGTCTGCTGACGGTTGTCGAGCACTTTGCCGGACAGGCTGAACACGTTCGACTGGATCGTCCCGGCCGGCCCGGTGATGCGCAGGAAGTTGGTGTTGAACGGGCTGCCGGTCACCGCTTCGGTGAGGTTCGGGTCGCCGACGAAAGTTTCCGTGGCGCCGGTGTCCGGGTTCACTTCGGTGTACGGGCCGTTGACGCTGCGCAGGAACGGTCCGATGGCGCCATTGACGGCACCGGTGAAATTGCCTGGTGCACCGATGCCGATGTCGCGGGTGATGTTGATCGCGCGGCGCCCGGGTGCGGTGACATTGACCGTCTCGACGCCATACGGGTGGGTGATGGTGTAGGTGCCGGCAACGGGTACGTTTACCCGGATGCGAATCCGCGCAAAGCTTTGCTGATCACCGTCCGCCGGATTTTCCGAGGCGAATGCCGCTTCGATCCCGGCGACATAAGCGTCCACGCCATAACCGGCAGCGTTGTCGGCAATCGTGGTTTCGGCCAGGAACCAGAAGGCTTCCGGCGGCCAGTTGTCCGGGAAAATCATCGGCTGAGCATCATCGTAGATACCCGGCTCGGCGAGCAGAATGCACATATAGGCCGGTGGCACGCTGGCCGCCACTCGCGAGCTGGCGGCGCGCGACTGACAGAGCTCCATCGATAGCTGATTTTCGTCCTGATACCACATCGGGAATTTCCCGGTGGCGAAGGTGTAGGGGCCGGGGTCGACGGCGGCGAGTTGCGCATAGGCACTGCCGGTCAGCGAGAGAGCGAGCCCGAGCGCGTTGAGCGCAAAGCGTGGCCACTTGTTCATGATGCCTCCTGATGCGGATCTGGGCATGTGAGCGTTCATTGCACGATGACCACTTCTTCGGTATCGCTGCCGCCGTTGGACGACGTCACCCGAACCTTGGCCGGTGGGATCGGCGAGATCCCGGTGGCCAGGGTTTTCACCGCGCCGTCGCCGCCCAGCGCACCGATGGCGGCGCCGCTGCCGGAGGTGGCGGTGAGTACCGGCGGTGAGGTTTCGTCACTGGTCGAGGCGACCACGGTCAGTTGTCCGGAGCTGAGGCTGTATTGCGCGCTCTGGATCACCACCAGGTCGGTCAGGGTCATGGGCAGGGTGGTCGGCGTGCTGCTGGCGATGGCCAGGTGGTTGTCGGCGGTCACCTGCAAGGTGGTTGGCAGGGTCGGGTTGACCGAGGACTGTGCGTACCAGCTGCCGGTGCTGTTGGCTTCGGTCATGTTCAGCACCGGGGTGCTGCTGGTTACGGCAACGGTGCCCGGCGCTGGCGGCGCGAGGACGAACACATCTTGCTGGGCGACCGGCGCACTGGTTCCCGCTGTACGCGAGTAGGTGCTGCGCTGGGTGATCATTGGCGTTGGCCGGACCACCGTCGACAACTTGCCCGAAACGGCGAACACGTTCGTCCGCAGATCGAGGCCGTTAGGGCCTTCGATGCGTACGTAGTTAGTGTTGAACGGGCTGCCGGTGACTGCCTCGTTGAGGTTCGGGTCGCCGACAAATTGTTCGGCGGCACCGGTCAGCGGATTGGTCTCGGTGTAGGGACCGTTGACGCTGCGCAGGAACGGTCCGATGTCACCCTTGAGCGCGCCGTCATAGGTTTTCGGCGTGCCGATACCAATGTCGCGAGTCATGTTGATCGCGCGCCGCCCGGGGGTGTCGATGTTGAACACGTCGACGCCATACGGGTGGGTGATGACATAGGTGCCGGCGGTCGGTACATCGACGCGAATACGGATTCGGGCGAAGCTGACTTGATCGCCCTCGACCGGCTCTTCAGCGGCGAATGCGGCTTCGATGGCGCTGACGTAGCCCAAATCAATTCCCCGTGCGGCGTCGACGAGGGCCGTTTCGCCGGTGAACCAGAACGCTTCATCGGGAAAGTTTGTCGGGAAGACAATCGGTTGCGCGTCATCGAACACGCCGGGGGTCGGCAGCAGCGAGCACATGTACGACGGCGCGCCCGGGGCGCTGGGTACTCGGGAGCTGAGCGCTTTGGACAGGCACAGATCCAGGGTGCGACCGTGGGAGTCCTGATACCAACTGGCGAAACCACCGTTGGCCGGCGTGTACGGACCCGGATCAACAGCAAACAAAGCGGCCTGGGCGATGCCCTGGGCCAAGGCGCTCACGACCAGGACAGTCGCGGTTTTGGACAGTAAAGGGTGCATGAGTTAATCCCTCTATCAAAGTACCTGCCCCTTGGGGATGGGTCAGTTGCACAGGGCCTGTACACCTTCCATGCCAAGGTGCGGTGAATGGGCGGCAGAGGGCCGGGGTAGAGCGCTTGACGGGAATGAAAGTGATATTTTTGCTCAGCGGGGAAAGGGCGCCATTCCCCAGGATTGGGGACGGTGGGGAGGACATTGAACGTCTGTCGGATGAAAAAACTGTGGGAGCGAGCCTGCTCGCGAAGGCGTATTTCCTGGAACGAAGATGTCGATTGACCCACCGCATTCGCGAGCAGGCGCGCTCCCACAAG
>NZ_JSFK01000019.1 GCF_000783395.1 Pseudomonas chlororaphis
GGGCTGGGGTGAGGGGGCAAAAATCTCAAGCAGTGCACAATTCCAGCAATCCCACGATCAGAGCTTGGCTTTGACCGCCGCCAACGCATCCTTGCCATCTACGGTCTTCACCCCATCCAGCCACTTGTCCAACACCGCCGGATTCGCCTTGATCCACGCCTTCGCCGCCTCGGCATTAGTGACCTTCTTGTTCACGACCTCAGCCATGATGCTGTTCTCCATCTCCTGCGTGAACGTCAGATTGGTCAGCAACTTACCCACATTCGGACAGGCCTCGGCGTAGCCCTTGCGCGTCAACGTAAACACACTGCCGGTGTCGCCAAAATACTTCTCGCCACCCTTCAGGTAATGCATCTTCAACTGCACGTTCATCGGGTGCGGGGTCCAGCCGAGGAAGGTGACGAATTTCTGCTTCTTCACCGCTCGCGACACTTCAGCCAGCATTGCCTGTTCACTGGACTCGATCAGCTTCCACTGGCCCATGTCGAAGTCGTTCTTCTTGATGATCTCCTGCAGCGAGATGTTTGCCGGCGCGCCCGAGCCGATGCCGTAGATCTTGCGCTCGAATTTGTCCGCGTATTTGTTCAGGTCGGCAAAGTTATGCACACCCGCGTCCCACACGTAGTCCGGCACGGCGAGGGTGAATTCGGTGCCGTCGAGGTTCTTCGCCAGTTGCGTGACATCGCCAGTGGCGACGAACTTGTCGTAGAAGCCCTGCTGCGCCGGCATCCAGTTGCCGAGAAAGACATCCACCTGGCCGTCCTTCAAACCGCCAAAAGTAATCGGCACCGCGAGGGTATCGACCTTGGCCTTGTAGCCCATGCCGTCCAGCAGAAACCCGGTGATCGCATTGGTCGCGGCAATGTCGCTCCAGCCCGGATCGGCCATCTTCACCGTGTCGCAGCTCTGCTCGGCGAAGGCCGAAGCGCTGCTTAGCGCGAGCAAGCCAACCGTCACTACTGTGGATAACTTACGCATGGACTTCCCCTTACATTATTGGTTTTGGCAGGGTTGTGGATAACGTGCTTTGCGTTCCAGATCATCGAGGTCGATGTGGTTGCGCATGTACTGCTGACTGGCGTCCACCAGCGGCTGGTGATCCCAGCTCTTCAGCTTGCCGATGGTCAGCGCGTCGGCAACAAAACGCCGCCGGCGCTGGCTGGCGAGGACTTCCCGGTGAATCGCCGGAATGTCCCACTTGGCCCGCGCTTCGGCGAGAAAATCGTCGAACAGCGTGCGATGCTGCGGCGATTGGCTGAGTTCTTCCAGTTCGCGCGGATCGTTGTCTACGTCGAAGAGCAGGCAAGGGTCGCTTTCACTGTAGATAAATTTGTAGGCGCCGCGACGGATCATCATCAACGGGCTGATGGTGCCCTCGGCCATGTATTCGCCGAACACTTCGTCATGACCGCCCTGCCCTTGCAGGTGTGAAACCAGTGAGCGGCCGTCCAGCGGCAAACCCGGCTCCAGCGTGCCGCCGGCCAGTTCAACGAAGGTTGGCAGCAGGTCGGCGGTCGACACTGCTGCGCTGACGCGGCCAGACTCGAACTGCCCCGGGGCACTTATCAACAGGGGCACACGGGCTGCCATTTCGTACCAGTGCATTTTGTACCAGAGGCCTTTCTCGCCGAGCATGTCACCGTGGTCGCCGGAGAAGACGATGATGGTGTCTTCGATTAACCCGGTTTCTTCCAGTGTTTGCAGGAGTTTGCCGACGTTGGCATCGATATAACTGCACGCCCCGAAGTAAGCCCGGCGCGCGTCGCGGATCTTATCCACAGGCAACGGCTTGTCCCACAGGTCGTAAACCTTGAGCAGACGTTGCGAGTGCGGATCGAGTTCGTGTTGATCCGGCGTTGCAGGCAACGGGATATCGGCATCGTCGTACAAATCCCAGAACGCCTTGGGAATGGTGTACGGGTCATGTGGGTGAGTCATCGATACTGTCAGGCAGAACGGCTGATCGCCGTCCTCGCGGATGTGATCGAACAGGTATTGCTGCGCCTTGAACACCACCTCTTCATCAAAATCGAGTTGGTTGGTACGCACACACGGACCGGCCTGCAGCACTGAGGACATGTTGTGATACCAGCTCGGGCGCACGTCCGGCTCGTCCCAGTTCACCGCCCAACCGTAATCGGCCGGGTAGATATCACTGGTCAGACGTTCTTCATAACCATGCAATTGGTCCGGGCCGCAAAAATGCATCTTGCCCGACAACGCGGTGCGATAGCCGAGGCGGCGTAGATAGTGAGCGTAGGTGGGAACATCGGCGGGGAATTCCGCCGCATTGTCGTAGGCGCCGATTTTGCTCGGCAACTGGCCGCTGACCAGGGTGAAACGCGAGGGCGCGCACAACGGGCTGTTGCAGTAAGCGGCGTCGAACACCACGCCTTGGGCGGCGAGGCGGGAAAGATTCGGCAGTTTGATCGGCGAAGGGCCGTAGAACGGCAACATTGGCGCGGCCATCTGATCGGCCATGATGAAAAGAATATTCTTGCGCTTCATGTGATCGCGGCATTCCATAGTGAATATTTATGCGACATTGCTGCGATCGAGCATGGAGTCCATGCTGTATCCGGTAAAGCCCGCGCCGGACAATGACTAGGATAAGCACAGCTTATGTATGAAGCCTTGGGTGATCTGTCGCTCGACCTGCTCCGCGCGTTCGAAGCGGCGGCTCGGCAGCGCAGTTTTACTGCGGCCGCGGTTGAGCTTGGCACCACGCAACCGGCGATCAGCCAGCAGATCAAACGGCTGGAAGAACAGCTCGGCACGCGGCTGTTTGACCGAATCTATCGAGGCATCGAACTGACGGAAGTCGGCGTGATCCTGTTCGAGCAAGTTGCCTTGGGTTTGCAGAATATCGACGCAGGATTGAGTGCTATCAGCGCACAACAGCAACATGAGGTGCTGCAGGTCGCTACCGATTTCGCCTTCGCCGCGTATTGGCTGATGCCGCGCCTGCATCGCTTTCACGAAGCCAATCCGCAGGTCGACGTCAGCCTCGTAACCAGCGAGCGCAACCACAACATGCTGCGCACCGATATTGATGTGGCGATCCTGTTTGGCGATGGGCGCTTTAAACAGGGCGAAAGCCATTGGCTGTTCAGCGAAGAAGTATTCCCGGTGTGCAGTCCTCAGTTGCTCAAGGATCGCGCCCTGCCCTTGCCTGCTCAGGCGTTGCTGGAGTTTCCACTGCTGCATTTGCGCGGGGAAAACAGCAGCAACTGGTTTGACTGGAGTGGTCTGTTCCGCGAGTTGGGCATCACCACGCCACCAGCGCCGGGGCAATTGCGCTTCGACAATTACACGCTGTTGATCCAAGCGGCGATAGGCGGCCAAGGCGTGGCGATTGGCTGGCGGCACCTTGTGGATAACTTGCTTAGTCAGGGTTTGCTGTGCCGGCCGATTGCTGAAACGACGCTGTCGCGGCTCGGTTATTACGTGGTGCTACCGCAGCGCAAACGGCGCGGGGCGTTGATTCAGCAGTTTGTCGATTGGTTGATGGCGGAACAGGCGAGCAGCGCGCAATCCTTGAGTGGGCTGGCGCTGCCTTTAATTGCGGTTTGAAGGTTTACGAATCTGAAGCTGCCACAAAATTCACATGCTGCCCCACATGCAAATTCAGCCTTAGCTCATCGGCAATCCCCACCGCCACGCGATTCAAGCGCTCCAGGGGTTCGGCCAGACCCGGTTCGAGATTGCCGCCAACCTGACTGAAATGCTCAATGGTCAGCCCGGCCACACCGTGCGGCGCATTCACCAGCGTCCAGTGCAACGGGCTGCTTTGCACGGCTTCGCGAATTTCTTCGGCAGCATGACGTTGCAGGCGATCATCAACATCCGGCTCATCAAGTACGGCAAAGTCACCCACCAGAAACAGCCGCGACACATTGGCCGCTTGCAGGCCATCGACCAGTGCGTCGACGGCCAGTACTTGCTCGACCGGTCCGAGCACTACGGAGCGTTCAACCTGATCGCTGCTGAACGGTAACCCCGGCGCATCCAGTAAACAGATGACCGCCGAACTGCCGGCCACACTCTGATTGACCCGTTCCGAGTCGAACAGATCGCCCGTTTTGGTGCGCAATCCAGGACGCGGCGCCAGTGCGGTCAAATCGTCGAGAATGGCGATGACTTCATGCTGACGGCGCAGCAATTCAGCCATCAACGCGCTGCCCAGGCTACTCATGGCACCATAGAGCACCACTTTTACCGCCGGGGTTTCGGCATTTTTCATGGCTGATCCCTTTTGTTATCCCTTGTATGGCGTGTGACATACGGGCAACGCCGAGGGTTCGAACCGATTCAGAGGCTTTCAGATGCAAGCGATCAAGGGTTACCACGCCCACGTCTATTTCGACGACGGCACCATCGAGCAGGCGCGCGCGTTGTGTGAGCGAGCCGCGCAGTTGTTTCCATTGAGAATGGGCCGCGTCCACGAACGCCCGGTCGGCCCGCATCCGGACTGGAGTTGCCAATTGGCCTTCAGCCCTGAGCTGATCGGTGATGTGCTGCCATGGCTGGCGCTGAATCGAAAAGGCCTGGTGGTATTCCTGCACCCGGACACCGGCAATGATTTGCTTGACCACACTGAGCATGCGATCTGGATGGGTGCGATCAGGCCGCTGAACTTGTCTGTTTTTTGATCACAGCGTTTCTTCGGCTTCGCCCGGCAGATGCTCGTCCAGGTGCAGCCAGGGCAATTGGCTGTCCGTCCAGATGTGTCGCTCGGCGGGTGCCTGCTCTGGGTGATCAAGTGTGGCGATGGTCACGTCGATGCTTTCAGGGCTGAGCAACGTCACCAGCGCCAGTTGCGCGCCGCACTGCGGGCAGAAGAACCGCGCGCAACTGCTTGAGGAGTCATAACGCGCCGGTGCGCCGGCCTGCCATTGGAAATTTGCCGCCGGCACGGTGATCCAGGTCGTGACAATCCCACCGCTGACCTTGCGGCAAATCGAACAATGGCAATGGGCGATATCCTGCAACGCCCCGCTGAACTGATAACGAATGTGTCCGCAATGGCAGCCGCCGCTGTGCAATTCGCTCATCTCGAAAGCTCCCCTTCCCGTGTTTATTGACTTTAGTTCGCATCCGACGACCGGTTGACCGTTCACCCAAAGCTTTCTGCAGCGAAAGGTAGCTGAAAGCTTCCGCGATTAGCATCGCCTCCACTTCCGGCAACAGACCGGTTGGCCAACGCGTGTGATACCTCGCACGAACGGCCCAATTAACAACAACAATGGTGATTCTGATGTCCTCTGTAGCCCGCCTTTTCGCTGTCACTCCGCCCGTACGTCTCGTGCTTCCCGTTCTGCGCTGATCCCGTCCGATCTGCTCATTTAACTAGCCGCGCTACGCCTGGAGTATTCCCATGCTGACTTTCCTTGGCTTCGCCATGGTCATCACGTTCATGTTCCTGATCATGACCAAGCGCCTGTCCGCGCTGATCGCTCTGATCATCATCCCGATCGTCTTCGCCCTGTTCGGTGGCTTTGCACCGAAGATCGGCCCGATGATGCTCGAAGGCATCACCAAGCTCGCGCCGACCGGCGTGATGCTGATGTTCGCCATTCTCTATTTCGCCCTGATGATCGACTCCGGCCTGTTCGACCCGGCCGTGCGCAAGATCCTCAAACTGGTCAAGGGTGACCCGCTGAAGGTTTCGGTCGGCACCGCCGTACTGGCGCTCGTCGTTTCCCTCGATGGTGACGGCGCGACCACTTACATGATCTGCGTGGCCGCCATGCTGCCGCTGTACAGCCGCATCGGCATGAGCCCGCGGATCATGGCCGGCCTGATCATCCTCGCCGGTGGCGTGATGAACATGACGCCGTGGGGCGGCCCCACGGCGCGTGCGGCGAGTGCGCTGCATGTCGATCCGTCGGACATTTTCGTGCCGATGATTCCGGCCATGGCCGCTGGTGTGGTGGCGATTCTGGTTATCGCTTATTTCTACGGTAAACGTGAACGTGCGCGTCTGGGTGAGCTGCATCTGGTTGGCGATGATATCGATCACAGCGAAATCAGCGTGTCGCAGTTCCCGGATGCCCGCCGTCCAAAACTGATCTGGTTCAACGGCGCCCTGACTTTCGGCCTGATGTGCACCCTGATCGCAGGCCTGCTGCCATTGCCGGTGCTGTTCATGGTTGCGTTCAGTATTGCCATGATCGTCAACTACCCTTGCCTGCAGATGCAGAAGGATCGTGTCGCCGCTCACGCCGGTAGCGTGCTGGCAGTGGTCGGTCTGATCTTTGCGGCGGGTATCTTCACCGGTATCCTGAGCGGCACCGGCATGGTCGATGCGATGTCGAAGAGCCTGTTGGCGGTGATTCCGGATTTCCTCGGCCCGTACCTGGCCGTGATCACGGCGCTGGTGAGCATGCCGTTCACCTTCTTCATGTCCAACGATGCGTTTTACTATGGCGTGTTGCCGGTGTTGGCCGAAGCCGCCAGCCACTACGGGATCACCGCAGTGGAAATGGCCCGTGCCTCGATCGTCGGTCAGCCCGTCCACTTGCTGAGCCCGTTGGTGCCATCGACCTATCTGTTGGTGGCCCTGGCCGGTATTGATTTCGGTGACCACCAGCGTTTCACCCTGAAATGGGCGATCCTGGTTTGTATCTGCATCCTGATTGCTGCACTGCTGTTGGGGACTTTCCCGGTGTTCAGCACTCTATAAGCCCAAGACTCACCGTTTCGGGTCCTGGCTTCGCGGTTTGAAGCCCGGACCTTTTTCGGTTTAACAATCGCTCAAAGGAATACACATGGAATGGCTGACCAACCCCGAAATCTGGGTTGCCTTCTTCACCCTGACCGCCCTGGAAATCGTCCTCGGCATCGATAACATCATCATGATTTCGATCCTGGTCAGCCGCATGCCGAAACACATGCAGCAGCGCACCCGGATCTTCGGTCTTGGCCTGGCCATGATCACCCGCATCCTGTTGCTGCTGTCGATCACCTGGGTCATGCGCCTCACCGCCGACCTGTTCGAAGTGTTCGGCCAAGGCATTTCCGGCCGCGACCTGATCCTGTTCTTCGGTGGCCTGTTCCTGCTGTGGAAGAGCTCGCAAGAGATGTACCACGCGCTGGAAGGCGAAGACGAAAGCGACGAAACCCCCGGCGGCAAGGGTGGCAACTTCCTTTACACCATCATCCAGATCGCGATCATCGACATCGTTTTCTCGCTGGATTCGGTGATCACTGCCGTGGGCATGGTGTCCCACGTGCCGGTGATGGTCGCGGCGATCGTAGTGGCGGTGCTGGTGATGATGCTGGCCTCGGGCAAGATCAGCGAGTTCATCGACAAGCACCCGTCGCTGAAGATGCTGGCGCTGTCGTTCCTGCTGGTGGTCGGTACCGTGCTGATTGCCGAGTCGTTCGACGTGCATGTACCGAAAGGCTACGTCTACTTCGCCATGGCGTTCTCGCTGGCGGTGGAAGCGATCAACATCAAGCTGCGCGGCGCGATGGCCAAGAAGCGACAGCAGCAAGATCCGGTGAAACTGCGCAAGGACATCCCGGGCCAGTAATCTGCTAGTCCGGCAATACGCAGTACCCCCTGTGGGAGCGAGCCTGCTCGCGAAGACGGAGTGTCAGTCGACTGAAAAGTTGGCTGATCCACCCCTTTCGTGAGCAGGCTCGCTCCCACAGGAGACGGCGTTGATTTAAAGGGAGTGTATGAAGCGCTTTTCATGACACTTTTGTTTCAATCGGCACTTTAGCTGTGCAATGCTGGCGCCCAGACCGTTAGCCAACTACAGCTTAAGTATCAAAAACGTAGAAACCGCGCGGTACCGTCCACTTGCCCCTCTGGGGCGCTGCTACTACAGGGGGTCTGCATGCTCACCCTGCTCAATCTGCTTTCCGCCGTGGCCCTGCTGATCTGGGGCACGCACATCGTCCGAACCGGCATTCTGCGGGTGTACGGCACCAACTTGCGGCATGTGATCGGCCAGAACATGTCCAAGCGCTGGCTGGCCTTTGTCGCTGGCATTGTCGTGACCTCGATGGTGCAGAGCAGCAACGCCACCGCCATGCTCGTGACGTCTTTCGTCGGTCAGGGTTTGATGGCGCTGACTCCGGCGCTGGCGACCATGCTCGGTGCCGACGTTGGTACCGCGCTGATGGCGCGGGTGCTGACGTTCGATCTGTCGTGGCTGTCGCCGCTGCTGATTTTCCTCGGGGTGATTTTCTTTCTGTCGCGCAAACAGACGCGTCTTGGGCAGATGGGCCGGGTGTCCATCGGCCTCGGGCTGATCATTCTCGCGCTGCAATTGATCGTTGAGGCCGCCGCGCCAATCACCCATGCGCAAGGTGTGAAGGTGATTTTCGCCTCGCTGACCGGTGACATCCTGCTCGATGCCCTGGTTGGCGCGTTGTTCGCGATGATTTCCTATTCCAGCCTCGCCGCCGTGCTGCTCACCGCGACCCTGGCCGGCGCCAGTGTGATCAGCCTGCCGGTGGCGATTGGTCTGGTGATTGGCGCCAACATCGGCAGCGGCGTGCTGGCGTTCATGAGCACCAGCATGCAGAACGCCGCCGGCCGGCAAGTGGCGCTGGGTAGCCTGTTGTACAAGCTGATCGGCCTGTTGCTGATCATCCCGGTACTTGACCCGCTGGTGCACTGGATCGACAGCCTCGATTTCAGCCCGCAGGAAATGGTCATCGGCTTCCACCTGCTCTACAACACCGCGCGTTGCCTGATTCTGCTGCCGAGCGTCGGGCCGATGGCGCGACTCTGCGCGTGGCTGCTGCCGGAACGCCCCGAGGTCAACGGCACCGCCAAGCCGCGTCACCTCGACGCCACCGCACTGGTCACACCGAGTCTGGCGCTGGCCAACGCCGCGCGGGAAACCCTGCGCATGGGTGATCTGCTGGAGAACATGCTCGACGCCACCCTTGATGTTCTGCGCGGCAAGCAGACCGCTGTCACCCAGGAAATACGTCGGCTGACCGATGACATCGAATCCTTGTACAGCGCGATCAAGCTCTACCTGGCGCAGATGCCCCGCGAAGACCTCGGCGAGCAGGACAGTCGGCGCTGGGCCGAAATCATCGAGCTGGCGATCAACCTGAAACTGGCCAGCGACCTGATCGAACGCATGCTGCGCAAGATCCAGCAGCAGAAGACCTCGCAGCGCCGCTCGTTTTCTGAAGAAGGCCTGGAGGATCTGGCCGGTCTGCAACAGCAATTGATCTCTAACCTGCGCCTGGGCCTCTCGGTATTCCTCAGCGGCGACCGCGAAAGTGCCCGGCAATTGCTGCGCGAGAAACGCCGTTTTCGCGCGCAGGAACGCCGATTGGCCCACGCGCATGTCAGCCGTTTGCAACGCAAGATCGTGCAGAGTATCGAGACCAGTTCGCTGCACCTGGAGTTGATTGCCGACATGAAACGCTTGAATTCGCTGTTTTGCGGCAGTGCGTATGTGGTGCTGGAAACGGCGGATACCGGGGCGCTGGCGGCGGATGATATTGCCGACATTACGCATTCGCCTTGAACGACTGGGGTTAAGGTCAGTCAGTAACACAGAGTTCAGCCTCGAGGGCCTCATCGCTGGCAAGTCAGCTCCCACAGGGTTTTGTGAACGCCGCAAATCCTTGTGGGAGCTGGCTTGCTCGCGATGGGCCCCTGACTGACGACACGGATCTCCAAATCAGCCGTACGGAAGCCTGTTATGCGTTGCCTGTTGTTCGCCTGTCTGTTGCTCGGTTCCCTGCCCTCATTCGCCCTGGATCGTTTTCAGGTCGAAGGCTATGCGCTGCCCAACGGTTTGCAGTTGCTGCTCAAGCCCGGCACCGAGCGCGGGCATGTGGCGATCCGGCTGGTGGTCGGCGTCGGCCTCGATGATTTCGACTGCGATGACAAAGAGCTGCCACACTTGCTCGAGCACTTGTTGTTCAGCGGCATCGATGCCACTGGCGAAGGCGGCCTGGAAGAACGCATGCAGGCGCTGGGTGGTGACTGGAATGCGTTCACCAGCAACGCCGACACCACGTTTGTCATCGAAGCACCGGCGAAAAACCAGCGCAAAGTGCTCGACCTGCTGCTCGCTCTGCTTACGCAAACGCGCATTGACGACAACGCGATCAACGCCGCCAAACGTGTGGTCGAGCGCGAGGACGGCGGCCATTACACACGCCTGCAACGCTTTCTCGATCGTCAGGATCTCGGCCACACCGCGAGCAATCAGCTCGCCGTCGAACTGGGCCTGAAATGCCCGCAGCGTGCCGAAGTCGGTCACCTGACTCAGGAGCAGTTGGAAAAGGTGCGCAAAGCCTGGTACGCGCCGAACAACATGACCCTGATCGTCGTCGGCGAACTCGACAAACTGCTGCCCGCTTATCTGGAGCGCACCTGGGGCGCGCTCGAAGCGGTCGAGCCGAGCGAGCACCGCCCGCTGCCGGACATCCGTACCAGCGCCGCCCATGAACGCACCCTCACCCGTGGCTTTATCGGCGACAGCGCCAAGCTGCACTGGCTGGTGCCGGAGCCGGTGATCGATGATCAGTACGACCAGACCTTCGACATTCTCAAGGATTACCTCGACTGGGCGTTGTACCGACAGATCCGCCTCAACCACGGTTTGTCCTACGGGCCGTGGGCTGAGCGTGAGGTATTTGGCGGCGTCGGCTTCATGAGCCTGAATGCCGACCTCGATCGCGATGATGTCGACGAGGCCATTCAGGTGCTGGAAGACCTCAAGGCTGATCTGCTGAAAAACGGCCTCGACCCGGACACCTTTGCGCGGATCAAACAGGCCTCGATCGCCCATCAGGCCTGGGCGGTCCAGGGCAACAGCGCGATGGCGGATTACTACTGGAGCGCCCTCGCTGATTACCAGGACGGTCGCTTTGCCAACCCCGCGCGCGAGCTGCAAGGAGTGACCCTGGAAGCGGCGAACAAGGCCATGCGCGAGTTGCTGTTGCAACCGGGGTATTTGCGGATCGAGAAGCCGTTGATCAGTGATGATCAGCTGTTGTGGTTGAGTGCGGGTGGGTTGGGTCTGGTGTTGTTGATCCTGATCGGCTGGCGTTTGCACCGCAAGCGGGGTTGAAGATCAAAAGATCGCAGCCTGCGGCAGCTCCTACAGGGGATTGCGTTCCAAATGTAGGAGCTGCCGCAGGCTGCGATCTTTTGAGGCCCTGAAATGCACCGTATAAGTGACCGGCAGCCTCGCCACAACGCCCGGCGGGCGCTACTCTGTCGAGGTTTTTTCCCCTCAAGTCGTGAACTGCCCAAATGCCAAAAATACAGCTCCTGATCCAGCGCATTCTCGAACTGATGAAGCGCTATCCCGGGGTTATTGCGCTTGGTGGTTTTATCTCTGGGGTCGGCAGTTTCATCATGGTCGATCGTCAGCAAGGGCTGGCGAGCTGGATCACCGTGATCATGCTGCTCAGCTGGATCTGGCTGATGCTGGAAAACACCCTGACCGGCCTCTTCACCCGCGTGTTCAAACGCGAGATTCCCCAGCCACTGCTGCGTTACGCGACGCAGATGATCCATCAGGAAAGCCTGTTTTTCGTCCTGCCGTTCTTTTTCATCACCACGACGTGGAATAGCGGACAGCTGTTTTTCACCGGCCTGCTCAGCGTCGCCGCGTTGATCTCGATCGTCGATCCGCTCTATTACAAATGGCTGGCGCCACGGCGCTGGGCGTTTCTCGCACTGCACACCCTGACCCTGTTCGCCGCCCTGCTCACTGCGTTGCCGGTGATCATGCACCTGACCACGGCGCAGAGTTTCAAGTGGGCGCTGGGCATTGCCGTGCTGTTGTCGTTCCCGAGTCTGGCGTCGATCTTCCCGATCCGCACGGTGCGTAACGCTTTGGCCATTCTGTGCATCACCGTCGGCATCGGTGGCGTTGGTTGGGCGCTGCGTTCGTGGGTGCCGCCGGCGACGCTGTGGATGACGGATGTGGCGATCAGCACGCAAATGCAGGACCGCACTCCCGGTGCCAGCCTCGACACGGTCAGCGCCGAGCAGATTCGTGGCGATGGCCTCTACGCCTACACCGCGATCAATGCGCCGCGCGGGCTGGATGAGCGGATTTATCACGTCTGGCAATTCAACGGCAAAGAGGTCGACCGCATCGCCCTCGATATCCACGGCGGGCGCAAGGAAGGCTACCGGGCGTGGACGCACAAGCAGAACTTCCCCGGTAACCCGGCGGGTAAATGGCAGGTGCGCGTGCTGACCGAGGATGGCCAGGTGATTGGCGTACTGCGCTTCGAAATCACAGACAGCACAGCGATCAAAGAAAAGTAATCCGGTTCGTGCTATTACGTTAGTTCGCATAGAGGCCGAACAAGCACGGAGCTTATGACCAGCAGCTCGATCAGCGGTAATGCCCAACTGGACACGTCGATAACCCCTGCTCGTCTGCGGGTCACGGGGGACTGGACGCTTGCCCATTACGCCGAGCTCAAGCAACTGAGCGAAAAGCTCCACGGCCAGTACGATGGCAACACCCCGATCGACCTCAACAGCCTCGGCGCTCTCGACACTGCTGGCGCTTCGTTGCTGGTCGAACTGCTCGGCTCCGAACGCCTGGGCCAATCCGCCGAACACCCCGATTGCACCCTGACCTCCGCCGACCGCGCGCTGCTGCAAACCGTGTACTGCTCGATGACCGATTTCTGCGTGCCGATCAAGGAACCGGAAATCAGCGTCAGCGTGCAATTGCTCACGCGCATCGGTCGCGCCGTCGACACCGTCTGGCAAGACACCCTGCAATTGCTCGGCTTCGTCGGCCTGATCATGGAAACCATCGCGCGCAGCCTGTTCCGGCCCAAGCGCTGGCGGATCACGCCGATGATCGCGCACATCGAACAGACCGGTCTCGACGCCGCGCCGATCGTGGCATTGCTGACCTTTCTGGTCGGCGCGGTGGTGGCGTTTCTCGGCGCCACGGTGCTGGCCAGTTTCGGCGCGACGATTTTTACCGTGGACCTGGTCGGGTTCTCGTTCCTGCGCGAGTTCGGCGTACTGCTCACAGCGATCCTGATGGCCGGGCGCACCGCCAGTGCCTTCACCGCACAGATCGGCTCGATGAAGGCCAACGAAGAAATCGATGCGATCCGCACCCTCGGCCTCGACCCGATGGAGCTGCTGGTGGTGCCGCGCGTGCTGGCGATGCTGGTGGCGTTGCCGATGCTGACCTTCCTGGCGATGCTCTGCGGGATTATCGGCGGCGGCGTGGTCTGCGCAGTGTCGCTGGATATCTCACCGGCGATGTTCCTGACGCTGCTGCAGTCGGACATCGGCGTGCAGCACTTTCTGGTCGGCTTGGTGAAGGCACCGATCTTCGCCTTCATCATTGCCGCGATTGGTTGTCTGGAAGGCTTCAAGGTCAGCGGCAGTGCCGAATCGGTCGGCGCCCACACCACGTCCGCCGTGGTGCAGTCGATTTTCGTGGTGATCGTGCTCGACGCGGTGGCCGCGCTGTTCTTCATGGAGATGGGCTGGTGAGTCGTCTACCCCGCGCGCCCTCGGAGGCGGTGATCGAAGTCCGTGGCCTGTGCAATCGCTTCGGCAGCCAGAGCGTGCACGAGAACCTCGATCTGGATTTGTACAAAGGTGAAATCCTTGCCGTGGTCGGTGGCTCCGGCAGTGGCAAATCGGTGCTGTTGCGCAGTATCGTCGGCCTGCGCCGGCCAAGCGAAGGTATGGTCAAAGTGTTCGGCAAGAACCTGCCGAGCCTGTCCGAACATGAGCGCTCGCTGGTCGAACGTCGCTTCGGTGTGCTGTTCCAGAAAGGCGCGCTGTTCTCCTCGCTGACTGTCACCGAGAACGTCGCCCTGCCCCTTATCGAACACGCCGGCCTCAGCCGCAGCGACGCCGAGCACCTGGCGGCGGTGAAGCTGGCGCTGGCCGGTCTGCCGTTGTCGGCGGCGGACAAATACCCGGCGTCGCTGTCCGGCGGCATGATCAAGCGCGCCGCGCTGGCCCGGGCGCTGGCGCTGGATCCGGACATCCTGTTTCTCGATGAACCCACCGCCGGTCTCGATCCGATTGGCGCGGCGCAATTCGATCAATTGATCCTGACCCTGCGCGATGCGCTCGGCCTTAGCGTGTTTCTGGTGACCCACGACCTCGATACGCTCTACACCATTACCGACCGCGTGGCGGTGCTGGCGCAGAAAAAGGTCTTGGTCGCAGGGCCTATCGACGTCGTCTCGGAAACCGATGACGCGTGGATTCACGAATACTTCCACGGCCCGCGCGGCCGCTCGGCGCTGGACGCCGCCAAATTGCTCAACGAGGTCTGACATGGAAACCCGAGCGCATCATGTGTTGATCGGCCTGTTCACGGTGATTGTGGTGGCAGGCGCCCTGCTCTTCGGTCTGTTCCTGGCCAAGTCCAGCGTCGACACCGAGTTCAAGGACTACGAAATTGTCTTCAGCGAGGCGGTCAGTGGCTTGTCCAAGGGCAGCCCGGTGCAGTACAGCGGGATCAAGGTCGGCGATGTGATCAACCTGCGCCTCGATCCAAAAGACCCACGACGGGTGCTGGCGCGGATTCGTCTGGCCGGTGACACGCCGGTCAAGGAAGACACTCAGGCCAAACTGGCGCTGGCCGGGATCACCGGCACTTCGATCATCCAGCTCAGCGGTGGTACGCCCGAGAGCCCGAAACTGACCGGCCATGACGGCAAACTGCCGCTGATTGTCGCCTCGCCCTCGCCTATTTCGCGCTTGCTCAATGACTCCAACGATTTGATGACCGGCATCACTGCGTTGCTGCAGAACGCCAATCAGATGTTCTCTGCCGAGAATGTCGAGCGCGTCAGCAAGACCCTCGCGCATCTGGAGCAAACCACCGGCACCATCAACGATCAGCGCGGTGACATCAAGCAAGCCATGCAGCAACTGGCGACCGTCGGTAAACAGGCCGGCAGCATGCTCGAACAGACGTCGCTGCTGATGCGCAACGCCAACGGTTTGATCAACGATCAGGGCAAACAGGCGCTGGGCAGCGCGGAGCAAGCGATGAAGTCGCTGGAACAAAGCACGACCACCATCAGCACCTTGCTTAGCAAAAACGAAAACTCCCTCGACAACGGCATGCAGGGTCTCAATGGCCTGGCCCCGGCGATCCGCGAACTTCGTGAGACGCTGACCTCGCTGCGCGCTATTTCCCAACGCCTTGAGGCCAACCCCAGCGGTTATCTGCTGGGCCGTGACAAGAACAAGGAATTCACGCCATGAAGCTGACTCGACTCGCCCTCTTCGCTGCCGGTTTTGCCTTGATCAGCGCCTGCTCGATTCTGCCCAAGTCCGAGCCGTCGGATGTCTATCGCCTGCCGACTGCCCAGGCGCCCGCCTCAGCCAGTTCGGCGGTGACTCAGTCGTGGTCGCTGCGGCTGAACAAGCTGCAGGCCAGTGAAGCGTTGAACCGGCCGACGATTGCGGTGATTCCGCAGGGCGATGTGATCAGCAGCTACAAGGGCTCGCGCTGGAGTGATCCGGCGCCGGTGCTGGTGCGCAATCGTCTGCTGGATGGGTTTCAGCGTGATGGTCGGGTGACGTTGCTCAGTACCGATGACAGCAACTTTGCTGCGGATCTGGAATTGGGTGGGAGTTTGCAGGCGTTTCAGACCGAGTATCAGGGCACGCAGGCCAGCGTTGTGGTGCGGGTTGATGCGTTGCTCGTGCGCGGTTATGACCAGCGGATTCTGGCCAGCCGCCGCTTTGAAGAGCGCCAGCCGTTGAGTGATGTGCAGGTGCCGGCGGTGGTCGCCGGGTTTGGTCAGGCCAGTGATCGCCTGACCGCGAAAGTCGTGGCTTGGGCCGTCGGCCAAGGCGAGAAACTGGCCCCGCCAAAACCTTAAGCCCAACACAGTCCCTGTGGGAGCTGGCTTGCCAGCGAAAGCGGCGTGTCAGGCAACGTCAATGTTGGCAGTGCCGCCGCCATCGCTGGCAAGCCAGCTCCCACAGGGTTCTCTATCAGCCGAAGAACCAGTAGCAGACGAATATAGCCCCGACCACACCAGCAAATTCCGCCAACAACGCACACCCCACCGCATGCCGCGCCCGCTGAATCCCCACCGCGCCGAAATACACCGCCAGCACATAAAACGTGGTCTCGGTACTGCCCTGAATCGTCGCCGCGACCAGCGCCGGGAAGCTGTCGACGCCCGAAGTCTGCATCGTCTCGATCAACATCGCCCGCGCTGCACTGCCGGAGAACGGTTTGACCATCGCCGTCGGCAACGCATCGACAAACCGCGTGTCCCAGCCAGCCCACTCGACCAGATGACGAATGCCATCCAGACCGAAGTCCAGCGCCCCCGATGCGCGTAATACGCCCACCGCGCAGAGCATCGCCACCAGATATGGCAGCAGATTCTTGGCTACGTCGAAACCTTCTTTCGCGCCCTCAACGAACGCTTCGTAAACCTTAACTTTCCTTAACGCGCCGATGATCAGAAACAGCATGATCAACCCGAACAACGTGAGATTGCCGAGGATCGACGACAATCCCGCCAAAGCCGTTGCCGAAAGCGTACCCAGCAGCGCCATGAAGCCACCGAGGATCAGTGCACCGGGGATCAGATAAGCCAACACCACCGGATCCCAGATCCGCAGCCGCTGCATGAACGCCACCGAGAGGAAGCCGACGATCGTCGAGCAACTGGTCGCCAGCAGGATCGGCAGGAACACCAGCGTCGGATCCGGCGCGCCTTGCTGGGCGCGGTACATGAAGATTGTCACCGGCAGCAGGGTCAGGGAGGAGGCGTTGAGCACCAGGAAGAGGATTTGCGCGTTACTGGCGATGGTGGCGCTGGGATTGAGCTCTTGCAGCGCCTTCATGGCTTTCAGGCCGATGGGCGTGGCGGCGTTGTCGAGGCCCAGGCCGTTGGCGGCGAAGTTCAGGGTGATCAGGCCAAGGGCAGGGTGACCGGCCGGGACTTCTGGCATCAGCCGCAGAAACAGCGGGCCGAGCACTTTCGCCAGCCACTCGACGATCCCGGCCTTCTCGGCAATGCGCAGGAAGCCCAGCCACAGGGTGAGGGTGCCGAACAGCAGCACCATGACTTCGACCGAGAGCTTGGCCATGGCGAAAATGCTTTCCACCATCGCCGCAAAGATCCCGGCGTTGCCGCCGATCAGCCACTGCGCCAGCGCCGACACGGCTGCCACGATGAAGAAGCCAAGCCACAGGCCATTAAGCATCAGTCAAATCCCCCGAAGAATGCCGCGAATGATAGCGGGGTCGTCAGAAACGACAAACCCCGGATTTCTCCGGGGTTCGTTGGTAAGCCTTGCATCAATCACTGTGGGAGCGAGCTTGCTCGCGAAGGCGGTGTGTCAATCAACATAATGGTTGAATGTGCCGGCCTCTTCGCGAGCAAGCTCGCTCCCACAGGGTTTTGCATTACGGCTTCGAGATTTCGCCGGCCGGCAGTTTTTCCTTGCTGCGCCAGTGCGGCAGGGAGTTCCAGTAGCGCTCGCCCTTGGCGTCGTCGTACATGCCTTCCCAGCGTGCGATAACCAGCACGGCCAGCGCGTTACCAATCACGTTCAGCGCGGTACGGGCCATGTCCATGATGCGGTCGACACCAGCGATGAACGCCAGACCTTCCAGCGGAATACCCACGCTGCCCAGAGTGGCCAGCAGCACCACGAAGGACACACCCGGTACACCGGCGATGCCTTTGGAGGTGACCATCAGGGTCAGCACCAGCAGCAGTTGCTGGCTGATCGACAGGTCGATGCCGTATAGCTGAGCGATGAAGATTGCTGCGATCGACTGGTACAGGGTCGAACCGTCGAGGTTGAACGAGTAACCGGTCGGTACCACGAAGCTGCAGATGGCTTTCGGTGCGCCGTAGGCTTCCATCTTCTCGATCACGCGCGGCAGCACGGTTTCCGAAGAGGCGGTGGAGTAGGCCAGCACCAGCTCATCCTTGAAGATGCGCATCAGCTTGATCACCGAGAAACCGAACAGCTTGGCGATCAGGCCCAGCACCACGAAGGCGAAGAAGGCGATGGCGACGTAAACCAGGATTACCAGTTTGGCCAGCGGCAGCAGGGAAGCGAAGCCGAAGTTGGCCACGGTCACCGCGATCAGGGCGAACACGCCGATTGGCGCGTAGTTCATGATCATGTGGGTGACTTTGAACATGCTTTCCGAGACGCCCTGGAACATCTTCACCAGCGGCTCGCGCAGGTCCGACTGCAGGCTCGACAGACCGAGACCGAACAGCACGGAGAAGAAGATGATCGGCAGCATTTCGCCGCGGGCCATGGCCGCGAAGATGTTCGACGGGATCAGGTTGAGGATGGTCTCGATGAACGCGTGTTCATGCTGCACTTCGGCGGCGGTCGCCTGGTACTTGGAGATATCCACCGTGCCCAGGGTGCTCATGTCGATGCCGGCGCCCGGATGGAACACGTTTGCCAGCACCAGGCCAACGAGGATGGCAATGGTGGTGACGATTTCGAAATAGATGATCGTCTTCAGGCCGATACGCCCGAGCTTCTTGGCGTCGCCCACGCCGGCAATGCCGACGATCAGGGAGGAGATGACGATCGGGATCACGATCATCTTGATCAGACGGATAAAGATATCGCCTGCTGGTTGCAGGACGTTGCTGATCCACCAGGCCTTCTCGGCACTGAAGTGGTTGAGCAACGCACCAATTGCAATACCCAATACCAGACCGATGAGGATCTGCCAGGCGAGGCTAAGTTTTGCCTTCTTCATTATCTTTACCCTTACTTGCGTTTGACTCAGGCACATGCAGGAACTGGAACGCTCTTTAGCGGAAAAGTCTGTGCATCTGCCTCCGTATAAGGTGCCCCGAAGCGCGTATTTACGGCTCTTCGGCAGGCGAAAAAAGGCGCAACTATTCCGATGCAAGGTTGCGCCGTCTAATGCCGTAAACGCCTACCCTATGCCGAATCGGCATGAGCTTTTTTTAATGAAACTGGCGTCCCAACCGGTTCGATTGTGACATTTCGGCCGGCATAAGTGCCGTGAACCGGCCATCACAGCGGAGATTGGTTGTTTTTTGAACAAGAAAAATCGACTAAAAACTTAGGAAAAAGCCTACGTTGGAAGACTAGAAGTCCTACTGTTTAAACGGTTTTTTTGTCGATATACGGTCGCCAGGAAACACCGCGTAATGTTTTCGCGCGCAGTGTCAGCGATAAAACCCACGAGCTGGACGCTCTGGATCAATGTTTTGACTGATTGAAAGCTCTGCGCAAGTCCGTCGAACCACTGTGGGTCGGCGAACCTGCGGCGCAGCTTTTACCCTGACCCGGCCCTTGCGCAGGCACTCCCTGTACCCGTAGGTCACTCCGACCCTGTAACAGTCAGAACGTCCCGGCCCCCTGGTCATGCGCC
Source organism: Pseudomonas chlororaphis (assembly GCF_000783395.1). GTDB lineage: Bacteria > Pseudomonadota > Gammaproteobacteria > Pseudomonadales > Pseudomonadaceae > Aquipseudomonas > Aquipseudomonas chlororaphis_H. The sequence goes on from NZ_JSFK01000019.1 coordinate 19,368, forward strand.
TGCCTTCCTCAGGTGGACGCAATGGAAAGCAGCAGGGTGCTGCCTTCATGTTCGAATCAGTACCACTTTGGATCTTTCTTCAGGGTTTCCATCAGCAGATCCTGCATACCCTGATCGGGTTTGCCGAGGAAGCGGTAGGTGGCATGTCGCGTTGGCGACTTGTCGGCCGGCAGTCCTTCGGGCACATCGACGAGCATGGCATAGGCGTCTTTCTTGTCGAAACTGAACGCGACGATCAAGCGGTGGTTCAGGCACTTGTCTGCGGATTCGCAGAGCGGGCCGACCAGATACTGGTCGCCATCTTCAGTCACGGCATTCATCTGTTGGTCAGGCGTGCCGGACAGGTTCATCACCCATTCCGGCAGGCGTTCTTCCTTCTTCACCACGCCTTCCCAGGTTTCGCGGTATTGCGGGTCGGAACTCAACAGTTCGTTGACCCGCGCCTGGCCGTCATTGGCCGCCATCGCCATGGCACTACCGCCCAGAAGCAGGGCGGCTGCCAGTGTCTTTAAAGCACTCATCGTTAACCTCGGCCGCGACGGCCAAAGAAGAAGGAAGCGATGAACATCACCAGGAACACGACAAAGAGAATCTTGGCGATACCCGTGGCGGTGCCCGCGATACCACCGAAGCCCAGTACTGCAGCGATGATGGCAATGATCAAGAATGTAATTGCCCAGCTCAACATGGTGATTCTCCTTACTTCTCTATTTAGGGGTGTTGCATGTCCCGGCGCTGCGCGCCCGAATTCTTTTGTTCTTTAGAAAACCCAACGCTCTTCACGTGGCAGTTGATCCAGCGGCTGCGCCTGATCGACATCCATCATGCGCATCGAAGCGTTCTCGGCCTGGCTGCTGCTGACGGCGCTGAAGTGCGTTTGCGTGCTGTGCTGGATCGAGATCAGCGGCTCAACTTTCTGGCTGTTTTCCCAGCTCAGGTACTGCTGGCAGGCGATCAGGGTGATCAACAGCGCCAGTACGCCAAACAGACCTTGCTGGATGTGCAGTGGCGAGATACGCACTTGGGCGGCACGTTGGCGAGTCATCCTGGGTTCCTCACTCTTATTCGGTTAGGGCAATTCATTTCTGCCCGGGCTGAATGAGGTATTGCAGCCTGCATGCCAGTTTTTTAGTTGAAAAATATTCAATAAAATCAATAAGTTATGCGAGTACAAAAAATCGTTTGCGACGCATCCTGCACGATGGGTCATCTGGGATCGTGCGCAATGCACGATTTTTTCGTAGGAGATTTCATTCTTATGGAATTGAGAGCAGGGCGCAGATGTCAGAAAAGTACGCAGGGAATGCCCTGCAAATCGGCATTTGTTTAAAAAACCAACAAAATCAACGTATTGGCTGTAAAGGCAGGAGAGAGCTACCCTCCTATGGCTGGCATCGTTCAGAATCAACCATGCAACTTGCCCGATTTTTCCGGGACTAACCCAAGACCAATCACTATGGAGCGTAGGAAAAATGGAATCTGCCACTGAGCATCAAGGCCGCATTCTGCTGGTGGACGACGAATCTGCCATCCTGCGTACTTTCCGTTATTGCCTCGAAGACGAAGGCTATACGGTTGCCACAGCCAACAGCGCCGCTCAGGCCGACGCCTTGCTGCAACGGCAGGTTTTCGACCTGTGCTTCCTTGATCTGCGTCTGGGCGAAGACAACGGTCTCGATGTGCTGGCGCAGATGCGCATTCAGGCGCCGTGGATGCGCGTGGTGATCGTCACCGCGCATTCGGCTGTCGATACTGCGGTAGATGCGATCCAGGCCGGCGCCGCCGACTATCTGGTGAAACCGTGCAGCCCGGATCAATTGCGTCTGGCCACCGCGAAACAACTGGAAGTGCGCCAATTGTCGGCGCGCCTCGAAGCGCTCGAAGGCGAGATCCGCAAACCGAAGGACGGCCTCGATTCCCACAGCCCGGCGATGAAGGTCGTACTGGAAACGGCTCGCCAGGTTGCCAGCACCGACGCCAACATCCTTATCCTTGGCGAATCCGGTACTGGTAAAGGTGAGTTGGCCCGGGCGATTCATGGCTGGAGCAAGCGCGAGAAGAAATCCTGCGTGACCATCAACTGCCCGTCGCTGACGGCGGAATTGATGGAAAGCGAGCTGTTCGGTCACAGTCGCGGCGCGTTTACCGGTGCTAGCGAGAGCACCTTGGGCCGAGTCAATCAAGCGGACGGCGGTACGCTGTTTCTCGACGAGATCGGCGATTTTCCGCTGACCTTGCAACCCAAGTTGCTGCGTTTCATTCAAGACAAGGAATACGAACGGGTAGGGGATCCGGTGACCCGTCGCGCTGACGTACGTATTTTGGCGGCGACCAACCTCAATCTCGAAGACATGGTTCGTGACGGGCGTTTCCGCGAAGACCTGCTCTATCGTCTGAACGTCATCACCCTGCACCTGCCGCCCCTGCGCGAGCGCACCGAGGACATTCTGACCTTGGCCGATCGCTTCCTCGCGCGCTTCGTCAAAGAGTACGCACGTCCGGCAAGAGGCTTCAGCGATGAAGCGCGTGAGGCGCTGCTCGGCTACCGCTGGCCGGGCAATATTCGTGAGCTGCGCAACGTGGTCGAGCGGGCAAGCATCATCTGCCCGCAGGAACGCGTGGAAATCAGCCACCTCGGCATGGCCGAGCAACCGGCCAACAACGCACCTCGTGTCGGCGCGGCGCTGAGTCTCGACGAGTTGGAAAAAGCCCACATCGGCGCGGTTCTCGCCACCGCCGGCACCTTGGATCAAGCGGCAAAAACCCTCGGTATCGATGCTTCGACCCTGTACCGCAAGCGCAAGCAGTACAACCTGTGAGCGATCGACGATGAAACTGGCGATGAAGTTGCGGACCCGTTTGTTCCTGAGCATTTCCGCGCTGATCACCGTGGCTTTGCTCGGGCTGCTGCTCGGGCTGGTCAGCGTGATGCAGATGGCCGGTACTCAAGAAGCTTTGGTGCGCAGCAACTTCGTCACTCTGGATCTGGGGCTCAAGTTGCGGCAAACGCTGGGTGATCAACTGATCATCATGCTGGCGGAAAAGCCTGATCCCGTGGCGTTCGAAGCGTCGAAACAGCATTACTTCGAGTTGCTGGACCAAGGCATCGCCCAAGAGCAAGAGGGCGATGGCCGGCTATATGGCTTCAGTCGGGCAAAAGCGGATTATCTGAGCTTTCTGGAAGCATTCGATTTGTCCCGTGACCCGGCCGGCTCCATAAGCAGCAGCGCTGACTTCCGGGAGCGCTTCAACACGCTGCGCAACGGGCTGATCACCGAGCACAAGCATGCGCTGGACAATATCAACGCAGTGCAGCGTGAGGCGCGCGATCGCGCATTGTTGATTGCGGGTCTGCTTGGATTTGTCGGGTTGGCGGTGCTGATCATCGGTTTCATCACGGCCCACGGCATTGCCAGGCGGTTCGGCGCGCCGATCGAGGCGCTGGCGAAAGCGGCGGACAATATCGGCCAGGGCAATTTTGAAGTGACCCTGCCGATTTCCTCGGCGATGGAAATGAATCAGCTGACCAAACGCTTCGGCTTGATGGCTGAGGCACTGCGCGAGCATCAGGCGACTAACGTCGACGAATTGCTCGCCGGTCAGCAACGCTTGCAGGCAGTGCTCGACAGCATTGACGACGGCTTGCTGATGATCGACCGGGAAGGGCATCTGGAGCACCTCAATCCGGTCGCCCAACGACAACTGGGTTGGGACGATGACCGGCTCGGCCAGGGGCTGGGTACGGCGCTGCAGCGGCCGGAGCTGGATGCGCAGCTGCATCTGGTGCTGCGCGGCGGTACGCTGGAGCGGGCGCCGGAAGATTTGAGTATCGAGGTCGACGGCGAGTCCCGCCTGCTGACCTACAGCCTGACGCCGGTCAGTCATACCCAAGGCCATATCCTCGGCGCAGTGATGGTGCTGCACGATGTCACCGAGCAGCGCGCCTTCGAGCGAGTGCGCAGCGAATTCGTCTTGCGCGCTTCCCACGAACTGCGCACGCCGGTCACCGGCATGCATATGGCGTTCGGTTTGTTCCGTGAGCGGGCGAAGTTTCCAGCGGAGTCCCGCGAGGCTGATCTGCTCGACACCGTGAACGAGGAAATGCAGCGCCTGATGCAGTTGATCAATGACCTGCTCAACTTCTCGCGTTATCAGAACGGCCTGCAGAAGCTCACGCTGGCACCGTGTTCCATCGAAGACTTGCTGGAGCAGGCGCAATTGCGTTTTGCCGATTCGGCGGCGGCCAAGGGCATTGCCCTGAATGTCGAAGTGCAGGGACCGCTGCCACGTTTGCAGGCCGATCAGGCGCAACTCGATCGCGTGCTCGACAACCTGATCGACAATGCCTTGCGCCATACCGCCCGCGACGGTCAGATCCGTTTACAGGCTCGCCGACATGGCGAGCGGGTGATTATCAGCGTCGAGGACAATGGCGAAGGCATTGCCTACGGCCAGCAAGGGCGAATCTTCGAGCCGTTCGTGCAGGTCGGCCGCAAAAAGGGCGGCGCCGGGCTTGGTCTGGCGCTGTGCAAGGAAATCGTCCAGCTGCATGGCGGACGTATGGGGGTTTATTCGCGGCCGGGGCAGGGCACGCAGTTCTATATGGCGCTCGCCGTTTAGGCTTCGTCGTCCATGCGCCTTCCCGCGAGGCGTCGGCCACGGGTGATCAATTCAATGAATTGCACCGCGCTCAGCGCATGGGCGAACAACCAGCCCTGACCAAACTTCACGCCTTCGCTGCTGAGCAATTGCGCTTGTGATTCCAGCTCGATGCCTTCGGCAATGACCTTCAGATCCAGCGCCTGGGCCATGTGAATGATGTGCGGGGCGACGCCGCTGCTCGCCGCGTCATGGCCCAGCGCATCGATGAACGCTTTGTCGATTTTCAGGCAATCGACCGGCAAGGTCTGCAGGTAGGCGAGGCTGCAATAGCCGGTGCCGAAGTCATCGATCAAGACTTGATGGCCGACATCGCGCAAGGCTTGCAGGTTTTCCCGCGCCACCACCACATCAATCAAACCGCGTTCGGTGACTTCGAAGGCAATCTGCCGCGCGGCTACCCGATGCAGTGTGAGCAGGCGCGCCATGACCTGGCCGATGCGCGGCACCATCACGTCGCAGGCAGCGAGGTTGACCGAGATATACAGCTGCGGATTGGCGCGCAGCAATTGGCCCAATTGCTCTAGCAGACGCTGCAGGACGAAATCGGTCATCTGGCGGATTTGCCCGGTGTTTTCCGCCATGGGGATAAACAGGTCGGGGCTGGTCAACGTGCCGTCCGGACGGCGCCAGCGCAGCAGGGCTTCGGCCCCGACGCAGTTGCGGCTGTCGAGATCGAAGATCGGTTGATAGAGCACCTGCAACTCACCGCGACGAATCGCGCCGTGAAGCTCGGCGTCCATAGACTGGCGCTGGCGAACGAGTAAGAACACGAAAAATCCGACAAAGGCGCCGAGCAGCAGACACGCCGGGATCATCCACCACCAGACAGCCGGAATGTGCATGCTGGTTCTGGGTGTGATCAGCACCAACTGATACTCCGGATTATCCGTGGGCATGCGGTAGATCAGCCGGGTCTGCGTGACTTGCAGGGCATCGCGACTCTTCGGTGGCCAGTGTTCTGTGGGTGGCCAGGCTTGCGCCGTGCCCAGCACCGGGATGGCACGGGTGCCATGATCGAGCACCACCAACAGGCTGCTACCGGGCGACAGGTCGACCATGTCGGTGAGATGTCCGCGGGAGGTGGCCACGCGGAAGTTTCCGCGCCCCAGCATCAGCGCCGCACGGTTTTCATCGGGCTCGGTGGTGGTGTTCAGCCAATAGCTGTAGGTCGGGCCTTTGATATCCGGCGCGCGGACCACCGACAGGCCTTCCTGGCGTGGGCGGTTGGAACAGATCCGCGAGGCGTCCATATAGGCTGCTTCATAGACGAAGCGATAGTTGAAGGTGACTTGCTGCAGGGTGGCGATCATTTCATCGTCACAACTGCGTAGCGGCTGAGCTTCCAGATCGTCGAGACTTTCACGCAACTGGCCGAACAATTGTTCGAGGCGGGCGAGGAAGCGTTCGCCTTGCGCGTTCATTTCCTGACTTTCGCTTTGCTCGACCTGACGCATCGCCACGAACATACCGCCGGCGATCAGCAGGCTGGCACTGAGGACAGCCGCGATCATCGCCAAAAACCAGGGGCGATAAAACCAGCTACGCAGCGTCTCTCGGGTAGCAACCATTATGGAATATCCGAAGAATTACCAATGAGTTATAGCTGCTGATTGCAATTTCGCCCTGACCGTCGGGCGGGCGTCATTATTTTGTCTGATTGAGTACCAGCAACAGGGCTGCCGTTTGCGCATCCGGCGTGCCGTCGAAGTGCGAAGGCCGGAAGTGCATCTGGAACGCGGCGAGGACATGGCGTGTCGCAACGTCCAGTTCGCCGGTCTGCGGTGTGTCGTAGCCCAAGTGCGCCAGCTGCGCCTGGAACCAGCTGATGCTCGGCAGTTCACTGCTGTTGAACAGCGCCTGCTGGCGCGCCACCGCTTGTTCGTTTGGCCACAGGCCCAGGCCTTCAGCGGCGAGGCGCTTCCACGGGAACAGTGGCCCCGGATCGAGTTTGCGCAATGGCGCGATGTCGCTGTGGCCAATGATGTGTTGGGGGCTGATGCCGTTGCGTTTGCTGATGTCCTTGAGCAGGGCGATCAACGATTGGATCTGCGCTTCGCTGTACGGATACCACAGACGTCCGGTCGGCGTGTCCTTGAAGCCCGGGTTGACGATTTCAATGCCGATGGAGCTGGAGTTCAGCCAGGTACGGCCCTGCCACTGGCTTTCGCCGGCGTGCCAAGCGCGCTGGTTTTCATCCATCAGTTTGTAAATGGTGCCGCTCTTGTCGTCGCCGATCAGGTAATGACTGCTGACTTCGCCATGGGTCAGCAATTGCAGCGAGCGCTCCAGCGAGGCCGACGTGTAATGCACGACCACAAACTGAATGCGGCTGTCGTAATTGGCCGAAGGATGGCTGGTGTTGTAGCGCGGGCCGCTGGCACAACCGGCCAGAACGAGCAGCGAAGCGAGTAGGGCAAAGAATTTCATGGCAGAAGGCAGTACACGCAAGACAGTAATGCAACAGTGTAACGTACTGCCTTGCGTCTCGACGGTCAGCGGGCGGATTTAAACAAAATGGAACAAATTGCTCAGCCCAGCTCGACCCGGTTGCGTCCCGCATTTTTTGCCCGGTATAGCGCCTGATCGGCTCTTTTCAGCACCAGATCGCTGTGTTCTCCAGCGCGGAATGTTGCCAGTCCCATGGAGATGGTGATGGTCACCCGCTCGCCCTTGAAGTGGAACGGGCAGGCTTCGATCGCTGCGCGCAGGGTTTCCAGCAGTTTGGCGCCGACGGCTGGCGGCGTTGCCGGCATCAACAGAACGAACTCTTCCCCGCCGAAACGGGCAATGAAGTCGGAGCCGCGCAGGCGTTTGCGCAACACAGTGGCAATGATTTTCAGGACCTTGTCGCCGGCCAGATGGCCGTAGTTGTCATTGATCCGTTTGAAGTGATCAAGGTCGAGCATCGCCAGGCTCAGGGTGTTGCCGTGTTGCTGCCACTGCTTGATTTCATGCTCGAGGCGTTCGCTCCACGCGGCGCGGTTAGGCAGGCCGGTGAGCGGATCGATCAAGGCTTTCTGCCTTTGCACTTCAAGATGTTCGCGGAAACCCTGGGCTTCCTGCTCCATATGCGCCACGCGCTCAGACAGGCTTTTCAGTCGCGTGGCGACTTCTTGCTCGCGGGCATCGCGCTGCTTCTGGTGCTGGTCCATGGTGCCGAGCAGGCCTTCGAGATGGTTCTCCAGCACTTGCTTGAGGTCATCGAGGTCGGCGGCTTCCTGGACACTGGTCTGCAAGCCATCGACTTGCTCGCGGATCTGCGTATCCATCGCCCGCGCTGCCGAGCTGTTATCGGCGTGACCTTCACTGGCAGCTTGCAGATTGCTCTGGAACGCTTCGAGGCGTTCGTTGAGTTGCTGCAGATACGCTTCGAACTCGTGCTGACCGCTGTCGGTGATTGCCAGCATCAATGTCGCGAGATCGTCGAGGATCGGGATCAGTTCGTACCAGTTCAAACCGTGTTTGAGCCTTTCGCGCATGGCTTCGGCTTGCGGGCGGTGACGTTCTGGCAGGGTCAGGTCGTCGAGGAGACCGATCAGGGTGTCCTCGATGTGCTTGGCCACGGAGCTGTAGGACGGCTCCGGGGTGTCCGGCAGGGCGAACAGGATGTCGTGTTCGGATTGCTCCGGGTCGATGGCGGCCAGCGCCTGCGCGATGGGTTCTGGCAGGGGCAGGCTGTCGAGGGTCAGCGGCGCTGGATCACCGGGGTGGATCAGTTCATCAGGATTGATGGCGGCAGGCGTGATCTGCGTGTGAGCTGGAGCTGCCGCGAAAACAGGCTCGGGTTCAAAGTGCTCGGCCTTGGGCTCGGTCGGGTCACTGATAACTTCGCTGACGACCGTGGGCGGCTCGAAAGCCACCACTTCTTCCACTTCCAGCCGGTTTTGCGTGGCTGGCGCTGTTTTTTCGACAGGCACTGGGGTTTCGAGGGCGGGAGCCGCCGTCACCGGTTCAATCGCTGCGATAGGGGCCGGCTCTGCGGTTTCCGGTTCAGGCAGTGGGGCAGCAAGCGGCTGCGCGACCTGAGTCGGTGCGGGTGATTCTTTGGCGGGCGCCTCTTCGCTATCACGGCTACCAAACAAACGCTGCAACAGGCCCGGACGACCCGGCTCTGCGGGCGTTTCCAGCTGACTCAATGCCTTGCCCTGCAAGCCGCTGAGTTCACTCAACAGCAATGGCATTTCCCGCGCAGACCCAACGCGACCATCCAGTTGTTTGGCGAATTTCTTCAGTGGCTGAGCGACTTCACGCGGCAACGGCAATGCCTGCAACTGGGTGACCAGCGACGTCAGCGCGGTGCTGACCTGATCGATGCGGGTTTCGCGGCGCTGCTCGGAGTCGAGCACGGCTTTTTCCAGGCGCGGCAGCAGGGCGGCGAGGCCGGCGTCCATGTCGTCGGTGCGCACCACGTCGCGCATCTCTTTCATGCACTGATCAACGACTTTATCGGTGCCTTCGGCCGCCAGCGTGCTGCGCACCAGGCCGCGACGCAACAAATCGAGCCTGGCGGCCCAGCGACGTTCGAGTTTGTCTTGTTGTTCAATGCTTTTGAGGTACTTCTCTTTCCAGCGCTGGGCGTCGTCGCTCATTCAGGGGTTCCGCGAGGGGCAGGACTCAACGCGGGCAATGCATCGGCCGTGAGCGAACCCGGCAGACGAATCTCTACCGCGACCGGCAGGTGATCGGAAATCGGTTGTGCCAGCACTTCGACCTTTTCCAGGGTCAGGGTCGGGCTGAGCAAAATATGATCAAGGCAACGCTGCGGGCGCCAGCTGGGGAATGTCGCTTCCACCTGCGGGGCCAGCAGGCCGAGATCGCGTAACGGAGAATGTTGTAGCAGATCGCTGGCATGGGTGTTCATGTCGCCCATCAACACTTGGTGTTTATAGCCACCGATCAGCTCTCGAATATAGGCCAGTTGCAGGCTGCGGGTTCGCGCGCCAAGGGCCAGGTGCATCATCACCACCACCAGCGCTTCCGGGCCTTCGCCGAAACGCAGCAGAATCGCCCCGCGACCTTTCGGGCCAGGTAGCGGGTGGTCTTCAATCGCCGACGGTTTCAGACGACTGAGCACGCCGTTGCTGTGCTGAGCGAGTCGGCCGAGGTTGCGATTGAGTTGTTGATACCAGTAAGGGAAGGCGCCGAGTTGCGCCAGATGTTCCACCTGATTGACGTAGCCCGAACGCAGGCTGCCGCCATCAGCTTCCTGCAGGGCGACCAGATCGAAGTCGCCCAGCAAGTCACCGATTTTTTGCAGATTGCCTGAGCGCCCGGTGTGCGGCAGCAGGTGCTGCCAGCTGCGGGTCAGGTAATGCCGATAGCGCTCGGTGCTGATGCCGACCTGGATATTGAAACTGAGCAGACGCAGACGCTGGTCTGCGGGCAGGCCCGTGGACTCCAGGTGATGCTCGTTGACCTGCGGGTCATGCAGGCCAACGATGCGTTCAGACTTCCAGCGGCGCATGGCGGTTGCCGCGCTTAGTTGGCAGCAGCCTTGGTTGCCGCTCGCTCTTTGGCAACCAGTTGGTCAGCCAGCTGCAGCGCTTGCTCGGCACCACCGGCAGAGCCGATGTCGAAGCGGTATTTGCCGTTGACGATCATGGTTGGAACGCCAGTGATTTCATACTTCTTGGCCAGTTCGCGAGCTTTTACGATCTGACCCTTGATGGCGAACGAGTCGAAGGTGGCGAGGAACTTGTCCTTGTCCACGCCTTGAGTGGCGAGGAAGTCAGCCATGTCGTTCTTGTCGGTCAGCTTCTTGTGTTCTTTCTGGATTGCGTTGAACACGGCGTTGTGAACCTTGTGCTCGACACCCATGGCTTCGAGGGTCAGGAACATTTGACCGTGAGCGTCCCACGGGCCGCCGAACATGGCCGGGATACGTACGAAGTTGACGTCGGACGGCAGTTTATCAACCCAAGGGTTGATCACCGGCTCAAAGGCGTAGCAGTGCGGGCAGCCGTACCAGAACAGCTCGACCACTTCGATCTTGCCAGGCTCTGCAACCGGAACCGGGTTGGCCAGCTCCACGTAAGGGGCGGCAGGTGCTTCGGCGGCTTGAGCGGTCACGCCGAACAGGCTGGCAGCGACGAGAGCGGCGCTGATGATCAGATTACGCATGCTTTACTCCTGGACAATTTGGGTCGCCTCGCGCGACCTGTTTTCAGACAGATCCTGGCGGGCATGAGTTCTGTAGTGTAACGGTAGCGGCCACAAAAAAGGGCGGCCAAAGCCACCCTTTTTATACTTGCTGCGACGGATTAATCGAGCGTTAACGTTGCGCGAGATCTATCGCTGCCAAGTGCGCTTAGTGCAGACCTTGAATGTAGCTGGAGACCGCAGCGATGTCTTCGTCGCTCAGGCGCTTGGCGATGGTCTGCATGGTCATGGTGTCGCCGTCGTTGGTACGGCCGCCTTCTTCCTTGCGGAAATCGGTCAGCTGCTTGGCGATGTATTGAGCGTGTTGGCCACCCAGGTGCGGGAATCCGGCAGCGGCGTTGCCGGCGCCGTTCGGCGAGTGGCAGCCGGTGCAGGCGGGCAGGCCCTTGGCCAGGTTGCCGCCACGGAACAGCGCTTCACCGCGCGCGACGATCTTCGGATCGGCGGCGCCGACGCTGCCTTTCTGGCTGGCGAAGTAGGCGGCGATGTCGGCCAGGTCCTGATCACTCAGGTTGGTCAGCAGCCCGGTCATTTCCAGAACGGTGCGCTTGCCCGACTTTATGTCGTGCAGCTGCTTGGTCAGGTAACGTTCACCCTGGCCGGCCAGTTTCGGAAAGTTTGGCGCCATGCTGTTGCCGTCCGGGCCATGACAGGCTCCGCATACGGCGGCTTTTGCCTGGCCCGCTGCGGCATCACCGGCAGCATGGGCGAAGCCTGAGATTCCCACGGTCAACAGCAGACTCACGATCAATTTGTTCATCAGCTAATCCAACTACGGCTAAGGGTTAAGTTATGGACCGGGTTTACTCGCTCATCCAAAGGATGATGGCTTGGTAATCCTCGGCACTGCAGTCCATGCACAAACCACGCGGCGGCATCGCCTTGAAACCCTGGGTCACGTGTTGCACCAGCGTCCCCATACCTTTCGCCAACCTCGGCGTCCAAGCTTCCTGATCGCCTCTTTTGGGCGCCATGGGTAGTTGGCCGGAATGACAGGCACCACAAACACGGTTGTACACAGCTTCCGGATCCTGTGTAGCCTGTGCGCTGTAAAGCGGCATCAAGACTCCGGCAGCCAGCAGCCATTTCGTCATAAAACGACCTTTTCAGGGTTGAGAGCGTTCTGCGTTCTAATGCGCAATCAAGGTCTGTCGCTCTCGTGAACTTCATCCTACGCTGGGACAAAGCACACACAAAATCTGCGGCATTATATACTGGCGTCACTGAAACGGAAGCGACACCGCGTTCCGCGCCCAATCCCGGCGCCGCCCACATCGGAAATCCCATGCAACTCAAGAATCCCATCCTCGGCCTGTGCCAACAGTCCACGTTCATGCTCAGTGCCGCCAAAGTCGATCAATGCCCTGACGACGAAGGCTTCGAAGTGGCGTTCGCCGGTCGTTCCAACGCCGGCAAATCCAGCGCACTGAACACTTTGACTCACGCCAGCCTGGCGCGTACCTCGAAAACCCCGGGTCGCACACAGCTGTTGAACTTCTTCAAGCTAGACGAAGATCGGCGTCTGGTCGACCTGCCGGGCTACGGTTACGCAAAAGTGCCGATCCCGCTGAAGATGCACTGGCAGCGTCACCTTGAGGCGTACCTCGGTGGCCGTGAGAGTTTGAAGGGTTTGATTCTGATGATGGACATCCGTCATCCAATGACCGACTTCGACCTGCTGATGCTCGACTGGGCCGTCGCCGCCGGCATGCCAATGCACATCCTGCTGACCAAGGCCGACAAACTGACCTACGGCGCAGCCAAGAACACTCTGCTCAAAGTGCAGTCGGAAATTCGCAAGGGTTGGGGCGATCTCGTCACCATCCAGCTGTTCTCCGCGCCAAAACGCATGGGCCTGGAAGAGGCCTACACTGTACTGGCCGGCTGGATGGAACTCGCAGACAAAGGCGCCGAGGCGGCTGAGTAAACAGGGATTAGAAAATTGGCTGTGGTGCGCTCAGGCAAGGCGAAAGCACAGCTAAAAAGCGGAGTTTAGGGTACCTAAATGAGCATTTTTAGCTGTGCTTTCAACGCAGTCTGAGCGTGCCACAGCCAATTTTCGGGCAAAAAAAGCCCCGGACTTCATTGGGGAGGGAGAAGTTCCGGGGTTTAAGTTCCGAACCGCTAGGGCGGGGTTCAGATATCTGCCAACACTTAACACAACATAGGAGCATCGAAGGGCTTCACCAGCCATTCAGTAACTCTGAGTGGTGTCCTTCCAGATTAGTTCAGATTTTTTTCAAAAAGCTTTGGAATAATCCCAAGCGCTTTTTGAAATAAGCAGGTTTTACCGGCGTTGCCGCGACAACAGGTCGCGGCAAACCGTGTTCAAAAGGCTCAGTGAGCCTCATCCCAATTGTTGCCGACACCCACTTCGACCAGCAGCGGTACATCCAGTTTCGCCGCTTCGCTCATGTGCACGCGAATCTCGGCGCTGACTTGCTCGACCAGATCCTCACGCACCTCCAGCACCAATTCATCGTGTACCTGCAGGATGACTTTGGCGTCGAGGCTGGACGTCGCCAGCCAGTTATCTACCGCGACCATGGCTTTCTTGATGATGTCGGCAGCCGTGCCCTGCATCGGCGCGTTGATCGCCGTGCGCTCGGCGGCCGCGCGCTCCTGCGGCTTGTTCGAGTTGATTTCAGGCAGATACAGACGACGACCGAAGAAGGTTTCGACATAACCCTGATCCGCCGCCTGCGCGCGGGTGCGATCCATGTATTCGCGAACCCCCGGATAACGGGCGAAGTAGGTGTCGATGTAAGCCTTGGCGGTTTTGGTATCGACGCCAATGTCCTTGCCGAGCTTCTGCGCGCCCATGCCGTAGATCAGGCCGAAGTTGATCGCCTTGGCGCCACGGCGCTGGTCGGAGGTCACTTCGTTGAGTTCGACCTTGAACACTTCGGCAGCGGTGGCGGTGTGCACGTCCAGATTGTTGCGGAAGGCGTTCATCAGGCCTTCGTCCTTGGACAGGTGCGCCATGATCCGCAGCTCGATCTGCGAATAGTCTGCCGCCAGCAGTTTGTAGCCTTTCGGCGCGACGAACGCCTGACGAATGCGTCGACCTTCAGCGGTACGCACCGGAATGTTCTGCAGGTTCGGATCGCTGGAGGACAAGCGACCGGTCGACGCCACAGCCTGATGATACGAGGTGTGGATACGGCCGGTGCGCGGGTTGATCTGCTCCGGCAGACGATCGGTGTAGGTGCTTTTCAGCTTGCTCATCGAACGGTGCTCCATCAGCACCTTCGGCAAGCGGTGATCGTCTTCGGCGAGTTTCGCCAGCACTTCTTCAGCGGTGGACGGTTGACCCTTGGCGGTCTTTTTCAGCACCGGCAGGCCGAGTTTCTCGTAGAGAATCACGCCCAGTTGTTTCGGCGAGCCAAGGTTGAATTCTTCCCCGGCGATCTCGAACGCTTCGCGCTCCAGCGCAACCATTTTGTTGCCCAACTCGATGCTCTGGATGCCGAGCAGCTCAGCGTCGACGAACGCACCTTGGCGCTCGATGCGCGCCAGCACCGGCACCAGCGGGATCTCGATGTCGGTCAGCACGCTGGCCAGGCTCGGGATGGCGCTGAGTTTTTCGAACAAAGTCTGGTGCAGTCGCAGAGTGATGTCGGCGTCTTCGGCGGCATACGGCCCGGCCTGTTCCAGGGCGATCTGGTCAAAGGTCAGCTGCTTGGCGCCTTTGCCGGCGATGTCCTGGAAGCTCACGGTGGTGTGATCCAGGTACTTCTGCGCGAGGCTGTCCATGTCGTGGCGGGTCGCGGTGGAGTTGAGCACGTAGGACTCAAGCATCGTGTCGAAGGCGATGCCGCGCACCGTGATGCCGTTGTTCTGGTCGCCACCGATGGCGCAGTTGGCCAGAATATTCATATCGAACTTGGCGTGCTGGCCGACCTTCAGCTTGCTCGGGTCTTCGAGAATCGGCTTGAGTGCGCGCAGCACGGTGTCGCGATCCAGCTGTTCCGGCACGCCGATGTAGGAGTGGGTCAGCGGAATGTACGCGGCCTCGTTGGCCTGCACGGCGAACGATAGGCCGACGAGTTGCGCCTGCTGCGCGTCGATGCCGGTGGTTTCGGTGTCGAAGGCGAACAGCTTGGCGTTGTTCAACTTTTCCAGCCAGACATCAAAACGCGCCTGATCGAGGATCGTCTCGTATGCCACTTCGGTCGGAGCAGCGGGAGTTTCGATATCTGGCGCGCTGAACAGATCGCCGGCCGGAGCAGGCTCGGCGGCCGCGCTCAGTTCCAGACGCTTGGCGTCGCGATCCAGATCATTGATCCAGCTTTTGAATTCCAGCAGCGAGTACAACTCGTAGAGCTTGGCCGGGTCTTCCGCGCCCATTTGCAGATCGTCGAGTTCGACGTCCAGCGGCACGTCGACCTTGATGGTCGCCAGTTGATAGGAGAGGAACGCCATCTCCTTGTGCTCTTCGAGCTTGGCCGGCAGGGTTTTCGCGCCGCGAATCGGCAGGGTCGGGACGATGTCGAGGTTGGCGTACAACTCGGTGAGGCCACCGTTGACCCCGACCAGCAGGCCGGAAGCGGTTTTCGGACCGATGCCCGGAACGCCCGGGATGTTGTCGGAAGAATCGCCCATCAGCGCCAGATAATCGATGATCTGCTCCGGTGCGACGCCGAATTTCTCCTTCACGCCTTCCACGTCCATCGAGCTACCGGACATGGTGTTGACCAAGGTAATGTGGCCATCGACCAGTTGCGCCATGTCCTTGTCACCGGTGGAGATCACTACTGGGCGATCCGCCGCCGCGCTGCTGCGGGCAAGGGTGCCGATGACGTCGTCGGCCTCGACGCCTTCCACGCACAGCAGCGGGAAACCGAGGGCGATCACGCTCTGGTGCAGCGGCTCGATCTGCACGCGCATGTCGTCGGGCATGCTCGGGCGATTGGCTTTGTATTCGGCGTACATCTCATCGCGAAATGTCCCACCCTTGGCGTCGAACACCACGGCGAACGGGCTGTCCGGGTACTGCTTGCGCAGACTCTTGAGCATGTTCAGCACGCCTTTGACCGCACCGGTCGGCAGGCCTTTGGAAGTGGTCAGTGGTGGCAGCGCGTGAAAGGCGCGGTACAGGTAAGACGAACCGTCCACCAGGACGAGGGGGGCTTGGCTCATGAGCAGGATCAACCTTTTCGGCGGGTCCGGCGCTAGAATAGCGGGACCGTTGACGACAAAGGGACAAGGTTATCATGCGTACGTTAAATCGCTTGCTGCTGGTCGGTCTGATTGCTGTCTCACCGTTGGCCGCGATGGCGGCGGATGATGCGCCGACAGGGGAGCCGGAAGTTACCATCCGCACGGAAGGCGACAAGACCATTCAGGAGTACCGCCAGAACGGTTTCCTCTATGCGATCAAAGTGACCCAGAAAGGCTTTCCGCCGTACTTTCTGGTGCGTGCCGACGGGACGGATGCCAACTTCATCCGCTCGGATCAGCCGGATATGCTGATTCCGTCATGGAAGATTTTCGAATGGAAGTAAGTTTTTAATTCACCCGGCGCCGCAATTGGCGGCGCCCGTACTGGCAGTTAAAACATGTCTGTGTTCACGCCCCTGGCTCGGCCCGAGCTGGAAACCTTTCTCGCCCCTTACGGGCTAGGCCGTCTGCTTGATTTCCAGGGGATCGCCGCCGGCAGCGAAAACACCAATTTCTTTATCAGCCTGGAGCAGGGCGAATTTGTCCTGACCCTGGTTGAACGTGGCCCAGTGCAGGAGATGCCGTTCTTCATCGACCTGCTCGACGTGCTCCACGAAGCCGATCTGCCGGTGCCGTACGCACTGCGCACCACTGACGGCGTGGCGTTGCGCGAGCTGAAAGGCAAACCGGCGCTGCTGCAACCGCGCCTGTCCGGCAAGCACATCAAGGTCGCCAATGCTCAGCATTGCGTGCAGGTCGGCGAGTTGCAGGCGCACTTGCACCTGGCGACCCAGGGCGAGCGCATGATCAAGCGCAAGACCGATCGTGGCCTGGACTGGATGCTGGAGGAGGGCACGGAGTTTCTTTCACACCTGAGCGATGAACCGCGTGCGCTGCTGCAGAAGGCGTTGGACGAGATCACCGAGCGCAAAGAGAAGATTCTCGCGCTGCCTCGGGCGAACATTCATGCCGACCTGTTTCGCGATAACGCGATGTTTGAAGGCACGCACCTGACCGGGTTGATCGATTTTTACAACGCTTGCTCGGGGCCGATGCTGTATGACGTGGCGATTGCCTTGAATGACTGGTGTTCGGACGAGGACGGTCTGATTGACGGGCCGCGTGCCCGAGCATTCCTTGGCGCTTATGCGGCGTTGCGCCCATTCACGGCGGCGGAGGCCGAGTTGTGGCCGACGATGTTGCGCGTGGCGTGTGTGCGGTTCTGGCTGTCGCGGTTGATCGCGGCGGAGCAGTTTGCCGGGCAGGACGTGTTGATTCACGATCCGCAGGAGTTTGAACAGCGTTTGGCGCAGCGGCAGCAGGTCAATACACCGCTACCGTTCGCCCTCTAAAAGCTTCGCGAGCAGGCTCGCTCCCACAGGATTTCGGTGATCCTGTGGGAGCGAGCCTGCTCGCGAATGGGGGCAACACCGATGCCGGGGGTTACAGAGATTCGAGGCATCCCGCCAGATCATTGCCCAACTTTTCCAACACCTGCTCATAGCCCTGAGCCGTCGCCGGGGTGTACCCGCCCAACGCATCCAGCTCAGCCAGTTTCACCGGCAGTCCGGCCACCAAAGTCTCGGCCAGGCGAGGGCGCAACGGCGGCTCACTGAACACACAAGTCTTGCCCACTTCCTGCAAACGCTTGCGCATCGCCGCAACATGCTGCGCACCCGGCTGTACTTCCGCCGCAACGCTGAACACGCCGGTGTGCTTCAGGCCATATGCCTCTTCAAAATAATCAAACGCTTCGTGGAAGACGAAGTAGGGCTTGCCTTCAACACTGGCCAGACGCTGCTTCAAACGCTGATCCAACGCATCCAGACGCTCATCAAACGCCTTGGCGTTTTTCTGATAGCGCTCGGCATTGGCCGGATCTGCGGCGCTCAAGTCTGCGGCCATTTTGTCGGCGATTACCCGCGCATTGACCGGCGATAGCCACAAATGCGCATCCAGCGTGCCCGGGCGGTGATCGTGATCATGCTCGTCGGCGTCTTCGGCGTGGGAATGGCTGTCTTCAGCGAAACGCCGCAGCTTCATGCCCGGCAGATCCTGCACGGCGACGCTCGGCAGCGTACGACCGTTCAGCACACGCGGCAGGAAACCCTCCATGTCCGGGCCGATCCAGTAGAGCAGATCCACCGATTGCACCTTCCGTACGTCGGATGGTCGCAGCGCGTAATTGTGTGGCGAAGCACCCGGCGGCAGCAGCACTTCGGGAATCGCCACACCGTCCTGCACGGCCGCTGCAATCAGCTGCAACGGTTTGATGCTGGTGAGGACTTTGACCTCGGCCTGAGCCGAACCGATCAGCAGAAAACTGGCGACAAAAGCCACAAAAACAGAAAAAAGTCGGGACACGATGACCACTCAAGGAGGCGAGAACGGGTAACATAATAACGTCTCTATCAAAACTCGTCGCCGCCCATGCCTATTACACCGATTGCCAGCCGTCCCCACGACCACTCTCATTGCGTGCACAGCGCTTTGTCCGAGGCCGATACTTTGTGCGCCCAGAAAGGCTTGCGCCTGACCGCGTTGCGCCGCCGGGTGCTGGAACTGGTGTGGCAGAGCCACAAGCCGTTGGGCGCTTACGACATTCTTGCCGTGCTGAGCGAGCAGGACGGCCGCCGCGCTGCGCCGCCGACCGTGTACCGCGCGCTGGATTTCCTCTTGGAAAACGGCCTGGTACACCGCATCTCCTCGCTCAACGCCTTCGTTGGCTGCGTGCACCCGGAGCACGCGCATCAGGGCCAGTTCCTGATCTGCCGTGACTGTCACGCCGCCATCGAACTTGAGCAAAAAGTGATCAGCGACGCGATCATCAACAGTGCCAAGGACGTTGGTTTCATCGTCGAAGCGCAGACCGTCGAAGTTGTCGGCCTGTGCTCCGGTTGCCAGGGGGCTTGATGAGCAACGCGCTGATCCGTCTGGAACAGGTCGCCGTCACGTTTGCCGGACAGACCGTGCTGGACAACATCGAACTGAGCGTCGAGCCGGGACAGATTGTCACCCTGATCGGCCCTAACGGTGCCGGCAAGACCACGCTGGTGCGCGCCGTGCTGGGCCTGTTGAAACCAGACAGCGGCAGCGTCTGGCGCAAGCCGAAACTGCGCGTCGGTTACATGCCGCAAAAACTCCACGTCGATCCGACCTTGCCGCTGTCGGTGCTGCGCTTTCTGCGCCTGGTGCCGGGCGTTGATCGTCCGCGTGCGCTGGCGGCATTGAAGGAAGTCGGTGCAGAACACGTCATCGATAGCCCGGTGCAAAGCGTTTCCGGCGGCGAAATGCAGCGTGTGCTGCTGGCTCGGGCGTTGCTGCGCGAACCGGAATTGCTGGTGCTCGACGAGCCGGTGCAAGGCGTCGACGTCGCCGGGCAGGCCGAGCTGTATAGCCTGATCACTCGTCTGCGCGACCGCCACGGCTGCGGCGTGCTGATGGTGTCCCACGATTTGCATCTGGTGATGAGCACCACCGACCAAGTGGTCTGCCTCAACCGTCACGTCTGCTGCTCCGGGCATCCTGAGCAGGTCAGCGGCGATCCGGCGTTTGTCGAGTTGTTCGGCAAGAACGCGCAGAGCCTGGCGGTCTATCACCACCATCACGACCACGCTCACGACCTGCACGGCTCGGTGGTCAAAGGGCCGGTTATTGGCCAACCTCACGTTCACGGAGACAACTGCAAGCATGGCTGATTTTCTGTTGTATGCCCTGCTTGCAGGTCTGGCGTTGGCGATTGTTGCAGGTCCGCTGGGTTCGTTCGTGGTCTGGCGGCGCATGGCCTATTTCGGCGACACCTTGTCCCACGCCGCGTTGCTCGGTGTGGCGTTGGGCTTTTTGCTGGATGTCAGCCCGACGGTCGCGGTCACCGTAGGCTGCCTGTTGCTGGCGGTGCTGCTGGTCACGCTGCAACAGCGTCAACCGCTGGCGTCTGACACGCTTTTGGGAATTCTCGCACCCAGCACGCTCTCTCTCGGCCTGGTGGTACTAAGCTTCATGCATGAAGTGCGGATCGACCTGATGGCCTATCTGTTCGGCGACCTGCTGGCGATCAGCCCGACCGATCTGGCGTGGATCCTTGGCGGCAGTGCGGCGGTGCTGGTGTTGCTGGTAACGCTGTGGCGGCCATTGCTGGCGATCACCGTGCACGAAGAGCTGGCCAAGGTTGAAGGCCTGCCGGTGGCGGGCCTGCGCATGGCGCTGATGCTGTTGATTGCGGTGGTGATCGCGGTGGCGATGAAAATCGTCGGGGTGTTGCTGATTACCTCGCTGTTGATCATTCCGGCGGCTGCGGCACAGCGTCACGCCCGCTCGCCGGAGCAGATGGCACTGGGCGCAAGCCTGCTGGGCATGCTTGCGGTGTGTGGCGGGCTGGCGCTGTCGTGGTTCAAGGACACCCCGGCGGGGCCGTCCATCGTTGTGACGGCGGCCGCACTGTTTCTGTTGAGTTTTGTTCTGCCCCGTCGTGGGGTGTAGACTTGGCCGCTTTTTGCGCAATTAGAGAGTCGCAGGAATGAAGCCGTTCGCCTCCCGTTATCTGCTCCTTGTCGCATTCTCAGTGCTACTGGGCGCCTGCCAAAGCACGCCGCCGGTGGCCGAAGTCCCCGATGCGCGGGCTACGGCCATCGCACAGCTGGAGCAAAGCCTGGCCAGCAGCGAACTGGCCACTGCCGAAGACCAATTGGCTGCTTTGCAGAAAGACATCCCCAACGATCAATCCCTTGAGCAATACCAGCGGCAATTGGCTGAGGCGTATCTGCGTCGCAGCCAGATCGTGCTGCAGAAGGGTGATGTGAATGCGGCGGCTACGGCGTTGAGCCGTGCTCGCGCGCTGATGCCGAAAGCGCCGGCGCTGACCGGTGGCGTCAACGGCGCGATTACTGAAGCGCGCAAGGCTGAGCTGGAAAAAGCCGAAGCAGCGCTGTTGGCCGCCGAGGCCAAGCCGAAAGCCAAGGTGATCGATCCGACTGCCGAGAGCACCACGGTGGCGTTGAATATCGCCGATAGCCGCAAACTTCGCCGGCAACTGGATGCGATCGCCGCTGATGTGGTGAATTACGAGTGTGCCGTGACGATTCAGGCGCCACGGACGAATGACTATCCATGGTTGTCGACGTTGCTGACCAAACGGGTCAAGAAATTGAATCCGGATTTTGAGCTGAAGATTGTGAAGCAGACCGTGCGTACAGTGCCGGCGCAGATGGTTTTGAGCCCGCGTAAACCCTAAAAAGCTTCGTCGGAACGCCGCCCGGAGCAGGCTCGCTCCCACACTGGATTTGTGAACTACACAGAGCCAATGTGGGAGCGAGCCTGCTCGCGAAAGCGGTCTTTCTATCACCGAAGATCTTAAGCTGGAATGGCCTTGGCCTTAGGCTCCCGCGCCCAAACCCGATGCTGCCCGATCGCCGCGAAGAATGGCTTGGTTAGCGCCGGTACATCCTTGCCTTGCAACAACCCGGCATCCGCTTCCAGTTTCAGCAGATCCTGCAATTGCTTGGCATCGCCGTGCAACGCAATCGCCTTCAAATGCTTGTACGCCTCCAGCAGGTAATGCAACGCCACGCCGTCGCCGCTCAACGCCTTCACCGAGGCCGCGCCACCCGGCACGAACACCGCGTCAAAAATCACCGACGGCATGCCTTCCATCGAAGCATCCACTGGCAACATTTTGCCGTCAGCGGTCTTCACCGGCGCTGAAGTTGGGCCGAGCAACTTGGCATGCGCACCCTCAGCGGCCAATGCCTTCTTCATTGCATCAATCGCCGCACCATCGACGCCGTTGGCAGCAAGAATCGCCACTTTTCGAGTTTTGATGTTTTCTGGCAGCAAATTAGCCTGACTCAATGACGGCGAGTGATCGAAAGACACCTTGCGCACATCCACTGTGCCTTTGCTCGGTGCCGGCAGACCCAGATTAGCCGCCACACGCTTGGCCAATTCCAGATCAATGTTGGCCAGAATCTCGTTCACTTCCCGCGCACGGATGAACTCGCGCTCAACCTTGCCCAGCTCGAAGCTGTAGGCGGCGATGATGTGCTCTTTCTCGTGGTCGCTCATGCTGTTGAAGAACAACGTCGCCTGGGAGAAGTGATCGCTGAACGACTCGCTGCGTTGACGGATTTTGTTGGCGTCGATGCGCTCTGGATAACTTTCGAAACCACCGTCCTGCGCGGCCGGCGGCGTTTCTTTCGGCCAGCCGCCATCAATCGAGTTCGGCTCATAGGAGGCGCGGCCCTTGTCGATCACCGTGCGGTGCTGCGCATCGCGCTGGCCGTTGTGGAACGGCGCCACCGGGCGGTTGATTGGTAGCTCATGAAAGTTCGGCCCACCGAGTCGGCTGATTTGCGTATCGGTGTAGGAAAACAGTCGGCCCTGCAGCAGCGGGTCATTGGAGAAGTCGATGCCCGGCACGATGTGGCCAGGGCAGAACGCGACCTGCTCGGTCTCGGCGAAGAAGTTGTCCGGGTTGCGGTTCAGCGTCATCTTGCCCAGCGGCGTGATCGGCACGATCTCTTCGGGAATCAGCTTGGTCGGGTCGAGGATGTCGAAATCGAAGTCGTGCTCGTTTTCCTCCTCGATGATCTGCACGCCGAGTTCCCATTCCGGGTAGTCGCCCATCTCAATCGCTTCCCAGAGGTCACGACGGTGGTAGTCGGTGTCTTTACCCGCGAGCTTCTGCGCCTCGTCCCACACCAGTGAGCAAGTGCCGGCGGTTGGGCACCAGTGGAATTTGACGAAGCGCGATTTACCCTCGGCGTTGATCAGGCGGAAGGTGTGCACGCCGAAGCCCTGCATGCTGCGCAGGCTTTTCGGGATCGCCCGGTCGGACATCGCCCAGATCACCATGTGCGCTGATTCCGGTACCAGCGAGACGAAATCCCAGAACGTGTCGTGAGCTGAGCCACCGGTGGGGATTTCATTGTGCGGCTCGGGTTTCACCGCGTGGACGAAGTCGGGAAACTTGATCGCGTCCTGAATGAAAAATACCGGCATGTTGTTGCCGACCAGGTCGAAGTTGCCCTCGTCGGTAAAGAACTTCACCGCAAAGCCACGCACGTCACGCACGGTGTCGCCGGAGCCACGCGGGCCCTGCACGGTGGAAAAGCGCACGAACACCGGCGTCTTTTTCCCCGGATCCTGTAGGAATCCGGCCTTGGTCAGCTCCGAATGGTTCTCGTAGGCCTGAAAGAAACCATGCGCGCCGGTGCCGCGGGCGTGGACGATGCGTTCCGGAATACGCTCATGGTCAAAATGCGTGATCTTTTCCCGCATGATGAAGTCTTCAAGCAGCGACGGCCCGCGCGGGCCGGCCTTGAGCGTGTTCTGGTTGTCGGCGATCTTCACGCCCTGGTTGGTGCGCAGGGCCTGGCCGGTGGCGTCGGAGCGAAACTTCTCCAGGCTGTCGAGTTTGGCGTTGGTGTTGGCTCGATCCGGGGCATCGGTTCCGGCCATCTGGCTTTTGTCGGTCGTAGGCTTCTTGCTCATCAGTCGTAAACTCCTCGGTTGACCCCGATGCTGGCCGGGGACTCTTGAGTGGTTCCCAGGCACGGCACCCAGGGTTTTCAAGTCGCTTACTTAGTGACTGATGGGCTGCTTTGGACGTTCCTTTTTTATGACCTTTGATCTTGTTATTGCCAAATCGAAGGTTAATTGCGAAATAAATGCTAAGAACCTCTATACGGACAGGCTAAAATGCGCGCCCGGCTAACCGCTGATCCTTTTCTAACGCGCCCCACAAGGTTCGCTACGTGATCGAGTTTCAAAACGTCCACAAGACTTACCGCGTCGCCGGTAAGGACATTCCCGCGCTGCACCCGACCAGTCTCTCCATCGAGAACGGGCAGGTGTTCGGCCTCATCGGCCATTCCGGCGCGGGCAAAAGTACCCTGCTGCGTCTGATCAATCGCCTGGAAGACTCCAGCGGCGGCAAGATCATCGTCGACGGCGAAGAAGTCACCGCGCTGGACGCCAACGGCCTGCGCCGTTTCCGTCAGCAAGTCGGGATGATCTTCCAGCACTTCAACCTGCTCGCCTCCAAGACCGTGGCCGACAACGTTGCGTTGCCGCTGACCCTGGCCGGCGAACTGTCGGGCAGCGAGATCGACAAGCGTGTGGCCGAGTTGCTGGCGCGAGTCGGTCTGTCTGACCACGCCAAGAAGTACCCGGCGCAATTGTCCGGTGGCCAGAAGCAGCGCGTCGGCATCGCCCGCGCCCTGGCAACCAAGCCGAAAATTCTGCTGTGCGACGAGGCCACCAGCGCCCTCGACCCGCAGACCACCGCATCGGTTCTGCAACTGCTGGCCGAGATCAACCGCGAGCTGAAACTGACCATCGTCCTGATCACCCACGAGATGGATGTGATCCGTCGCGTCTGCGACCAGGTGGCAGTGATGGACGCCGGCGTGATCGTCGAGCAAGGTTCGGTGGCCGATGTGTTCCTGCATCCAAAACACCCGACCACCAAGCGCTTCGTTCAGGAAAGCGAGCAGATCGACGAAAGCGAGCAACGTGATGACTTCGCTCACGTGCCGGGCCGTATCGTGCGTCTGACCTTCCAGGGCGAAGCGACCTACGCGCCGTTGCTCGGCACCGTCGCCCGGGAAACCGGCGTCGACTACAGCATCCTCGCCGGTCGTATCGACCGCATCAAAGACATTCCTTACGGGCAATTGACCCTCGCCGTCACCGGTGGCGACATGGAAGCGGCGTTCGCCCGCTTCACCGCCGCTGACGTTCACATGGAGGTATTGCGCTAATGGAAGACCTGATCAGTTTCTTCACCAATATCGACTGGTACGAAATCTGGCTGGCCACCGGTGACACCATGCTGATGCTCGGTGGTTCGCTGCTGTTCACCGTGTTGCTCGGCTTGCCGCTGGGCGTGTTGCTGTTCCTCTGCAGCCCGCGTCAGTTGCTGGAAAACCGTGGCCTCTACGCGTTCATGTCGCTGGCGGTGAACATCCTGCGTTCGCTGCCGTTCATTATTCTGTTGATCGTGATGATCCCGTTCACCGTGCTGATCACCGGCACGTCGCTGGGCGTGGCCGGTGCGATTCCGCCGTTGGTAGTCGGTGCCACACCGTTCTTCGCGCGTCTGGTGGAAACCGCGCTGCGTGAAGTCGATCGCGGCATCATCGAAGCGACCCAGTCGATGGGCGCGACCACGCGGCAGATCATCATGAACGCCCTGCTGCCGGAGGCCCGTCCGGGCATCTTCGCGGCGATTACGGTGACGGCGATTACACTGGTGTCCTACACGGCAATGGCCGGTGTGGTTGGCGCCGGTGGTCTGGGTGACCTGGCGATCCGTTTCGGCTACCAGCGTTTCCAGACCGACGTGATGATCGTCACCGTGGTGTTGCTGTTGATTCTGGTGCAAGTGCTGCAGATGGTGGGCGACCGTTTGGTCGTGCATTTCTCGCGCAAATAAGCGGTTTTGTATTGAACAGATGAGCCGGCCATTCGCTGGCAGGCGCCAGACGGGCGCCTCATAAGGAGTTAGCTGAATGAAAAAACTGATCGCTGCTTTTGCTGCCGTTGCAGCATTCTCGGCCCACGCCGAAACCCTGACCGTTGCCGCCACTCCAGTGCCGCACGCGGAAATCCTCGAGTTCGTGAAACCGGCGCTGGCCAAAGAAGGCGTGGATCTGAAGGTCAAGGTCTTCACCGACTACATTCAGCCGAACGTACAGGTCGCGGAAAAGCGCCTGGACGCCAACTTCTTCCAGCACCAGCCGTACCTGGATGAGTTCAACAAGGCCAAGGGCACCAGTCTGGTCGCCGTGACCGGTGTGCATCTGGAGCCGTTGGGCGCCTACTCGAGCAAGCTCAAGGATCTGAAGGACCTGCCAAGCGGCGCCAACGTGGTGATCCCGAACGACGCCACCAACGGCGGCCGTGCGCTGTTGCTGCTGGCCAAGGCGGGCGTGATCACGCTGAAGGATCCGACCAACATCCTGTCGACCGTCAAAGACATCGCGACCAACCCGAAAGACCTGAAAATCCGTGAACTGGAAGCCGCGACCATCCCGCGCGTGCTGACCCAGGTCGATCTGGCGCTGATCAACACCAACTACGCGCTGGAAGCCAAGCTCGATCCGTCCAAGGACGCGCTGGTGATCGAAGGTAATGACTCGCCGTACGTGAACATCCTTGTGTCCCGCGCGGACAACAAGGACAGCGATGCGATGCAGAAACTGGCTGCTGCGCTGCACAGCCCGGAAGTGAAGAAATTCATTACCGAGAAGTACAAAGGCGCGGTATTGCCGGCGTTCTGATTTAGATTGCTGCAACGAAAAGGGGACGCCATGTGCGTCCCCTTTTTTATGTCTGGTGTTTGGCTTTGGACCTGCTGTGAAGCTGCCCCTCACCCCAGCCCTCTCCCAGAGGGAGAGGGGGCCTTCTACATTGACCTGAAAGATCCAGTCGATTATGGATTCGGCACAGCACATCGACCTGTACGATCTTGACGATTATGGATTCAGCACAGTGCTTACAGGTCGGCGTATTTCGTCAGCATCCCCCGATCAGTCCCCTCTCCCTCTGGGAGAGGGCTAGGGTGAGGGGCTTTTGCCTTTAGGCGATTACTTGCGGTTAAGCATCACCGGCAACTGCGCGACCAGTTTGGCGTTGTTCAGCGGCGCCCGAATAAACCCACGCTGCATGCCATCCGGCCCGATCACCGCCAGATTGCCGCTATGGTCCACCGTGTAATTCGGCTTACTCGTATCCGCCGGAATAAACGGAATACTCACCGCATTCGCGACCTTCTGCAGCTCTTCAATCGAAGTCGGCGTCAGGCCAATGAACTGCGGATCGAAGTAACCCAGATACTGCTTCAACTGCTTGGGGTTATCGCGGTTCGGGTCAACGCTGACCAGCACGACCTGCAACTTGTCCACAGCGTCTTTCGGCAGTTCACTCTTGATCTGCCGCAGCTGCGCCAGCGTGGTCGGGCAGATGTCCGGGCAGAAGGTGTAGCCGAAAAACAGCAGACTCCACTTACCTTTGAGCTCGTTGATCGCCACCGGTTTGCCATCCTGATCGGTCATCGTCACGTCCGGCAGATTGCGGCTCTGCGGCAGCAGAATAATGCCGGCGTCGATCAACGCAGTCGGGTCGCCCTGGCCCTTGCCGCTCAGCACTTTGTTGACGGTAAGTCCCAGGATCAGCGCGATCACGGCGACGAGGATGAAGACGGTTTTCTGGGTTCGAGTCATAGGTTCAACAGTAAGTAGTGGTCTACGAGCAGGGCGATGAACAGCAGGAACAAGTACCAAATAGAGTACTTGAAGGTGTTGATCGCCGCGTGCGGCCGAGTGCCACGGTACAGCACCACGGCCCATTGCAGAAACCTTGCGCCCAGAGCGAGCGCGCAAATCAGGTAGAGCACGCCGCTCATGTGGATCACGTACGGCAGCAGGCTCACCGCCAGCAGCGCGAAGGTGTACAGCAGAATGTGCACTTTGGTGTAGTGCTCGCCGTGGGTGACCGGCAGCATGGGAATGTCGGCCTTGGCGTATTCCTCTTTGCGATGGATCGCCAGCGCCCAGAAGTGCGGCGGGGTCCAGGCGAAGATGATCAACACCAGTAACAACGGTTCGGCGCTGACGTGGCCAGTGGCAGCTGTCCAGCCGAGCAGTGGCGGGGCGGCGCCGGCGAGGCCACCGATGACGATGTTCTGCGGCGTCGCGCGTTTGAGGAAACCGGTGTAGATCACCGCATAACCGAGCAGTGAGGCCAAGGTCAGCCACGCCGTTAGCGGATTGGTGAAGGTCAGCAACAAGGCCTGGCCGAGCAGCGCCAGCACCAGTGCAAACGTCAGCGCCGCAGCGGGCGAAACCCGGCCCTCAGCCAGTGGCCGTTTATGCGTGCGTGCCATCACCGCATCGATACGCCGATCGACCACATGATTGACCGCCGCCGCGCCACCAGCACACAGGGCAATGCCCAGATTGCCGAATACCAGCACCGTCCACGGCACCCCGGCACGGGTCGCGAGGAACATGCCGACCAGCGAGGTGATCAGCATCAGCACCACGACTTTCGGTTTGGTCAGCTCCAGATAATCACGCCAGATCGCCTGATGCGGGCGCTCGCCAATCAGAATCGCCACGGCGTTTCTCCTTTAATAGTGATGGGCGCGGCCGTGTGTTTACGCGGGCTCAGGCGCCAGCGTGCGAGCACCGGTTGTTTAACCCGAACCAGACTGGTGCGCGCGTGGTAATTGACCAGCACCATGGTCAGCAACAGCGCCGCACCGCCGGCGTTATGCGCAACCGCCACTGGTAGCGGCAGATGGAACAACACGTTGCTGATGCCGAGGGTGATCTGCGCCGCGAGGGCTATCAGCACCAGACCGGCCAGCCGTGTCATGCCAACCACTTTCAATTGCCAGGCGAGACCGAGCAGCACCAGCGTCACCAACAGCGCACCAATACGATGAGTCAGGTGAATCGCCGTGCGCGCATCACTGTCGAGTTGCCCACCGAGATAGTTCGGGCCGATGTGTTGAGTCAGGTGAAAACCGTTGGCGAAATCCGCTGGCGGCAGCCATTGCCCGTGGCAGGTAGGAAAGTCGATGCACGCCACCGCCGCGTAGTTGGAACTGACCCAGCCACCCAGCGCGATCTGGCCGATCACCAGCAACAATCCCGCCGTCGCCCAATACTGCAAACGCTTGGGTACGGTCAGCGCAGGCAGCACCCCTGACAATCTCAACGTCAGTAAAAACAACAGACTCAACGTCGCAAAACCGCCGAGCAAATGCCCGGTGACCACTTGCGGCCAGAGTTTGAGCGTCACCGTCCACATGCCGAACGCCGCTTGCGCAAATACCACCGCCAGCAGAAACAGTGGCAGCTTCAACGGCTGCCCCGGATGACGACGGTTGACCCACGCACGCCCGGCCAGAATCGAAATGAGCAGGCCGAGGGTGCCGGCGAAGTAGCGGTGGATCATCTCGTTCCAGCCCTTGTGCGCCTCTACCGGCGAGTCGGGGTAATGCAGTTCGGCATGGGCCAGTTGGGCTTCGCTTTTCGGCACGCTGATAAAACCGTAGCAGCCCGGCCAGTCCGGACAGCCGAGGCCGGCGTGGGTCAGGCGCGTATAGGCGCCGAGCAGCACCACAATCAGTGCCAGCAGGGTGGCAAACAGCGCGAGGCGAAATCCAGGTTTGGCCATGACGATGCCCTTATCCGATGTTCGACAGTTTCAGCAGGTGACGCAGGTCGTTGAGCAGATCCTTGCCTTTCACATTCGGTTCGTAGCGCAGCACGAGGTTGCCGTGGGGGTCGATGATCCACAGCTGCGGCGTAGCTTTGTCGCCAGTGGTTTTGCTGAACACCCCAGCGTCAAGCGGATAGCGTTGCAGCTGTGGATATTCACGGGTCAGCTTTACCTCGTAATCGGCGCTCACCGGTTGCGCAGCAGCGAGAGCATGGCTGGCGCGCCCGGCATCGCGGCCGAGGCCGATCTGGATCTGCCGCGCCAGATACACCAGTTGCTGGCAGTCCACCGCGCAATCCTTCGGCGCGGTGACCAGGATCTGCCAGCGCTCCTCGTCGGCTTGCACGCCGAGGTCGGCGCGGGTCTCGCCGTTGCCGATCAGTTCGCCGTGATAGCTGCGACCCTCCGGTACCCAGAACTGCAATTTGTACATACCGGTGGCGAGCACCATCGGGCCGATCACGCCGAGCAATATCAGCAGCAGCTGAATGCGCCCGCGACGACGGGTGGCGGCAGGTTTCGCCTCAGACATGCTGGGTGGATTCATGGCCGTTCCCATGGTGTTTCTCCTTTGCGTTGTGCAAGCCCAAATAGATGTAGAGACCGAGCAGGGCGGTGGCCATGGCGAACCACTGCACGGCGTAACCGAGGTGTTTTTCCGGGCCCATGGCGACCACCGGCCAATCGGCCTCGTAGCTGGCCGGGCCGGGTTCTGCGCGTAATTCGTAGGTGAAGCCGTCGCGCTCAAGGGTTTTCCACAGCTTGCTCGGCTCGACGGCGGTGATGGTTTGCGGCCAGGTGTTGCTGGCCGGGTCGGCGTGAAGCTGGAAGGTCGCGCCGGGGGCGACGTAGACCCAGGCGTCGATATTCAGCGCCTCGGAAGGCGTGGTGAATTGCGGCGGCACGCGTCGATCTGGCCACGGCAGCCAGCCGCGATTGATCAGCAGCCACAGGCCGGTGCGTTGATCCTGAAATGGTTGCAGCAACTCGACGCCGACCTTGCCGTTACGTTGGCGGTTATCCAGCAACAAGCTGTGCGCGGCATCGAACTGGCCGTGCAGATGCACACGGCGATAAGCGGGGTCCGCGCTATTGAGCAATTCGCTGCTGGCCATCGGTTGCGCGGCGCGGCGTTCGGCGTAACTGGAGAGCAGGGCGGTTTTCTCGGCGCCCCGGCTCAGTTGCCAGAAGCCCAGCGACACCAGCAGCGGCAGCAACAAGGCCACGACCACGGTGGGAATTACGCCCGGACGAAAACGCTTCATGGCTGCGCCACAAAGTCAGTCGTTGCGATCGCTATACTCAACTGCATCGCCTGTCCCCCGGAGTTCTTCCCATGCTCAAAACAGCGATCGTCCTGATGCTGATTGCCACGGTGATCAGCCTGTTCAGCGGCCTGTTTTTCCTGGTCAAGGACGACAGCAGTTCCAATCGCCTGGTCATCGCCTTGAGTGTTCGGGTGGCATTGGCCGCCGCCACCGTCGGCCTGATCGCCTGGGGCTTTTACAGCGGCCAACTGGTGTCGCATGCGCCTTGGTAACTCTGGTCCTCAGAGCACGTAAACGAAGATAAACAGGCCGATCCACACCACGTCGACGAAGTGCCAATACCAGCTCGCCGCTTCGAAACCGAACTGATGTTCGTTGTCGAAATGGCCCTTCATGATGCGCATCAGCATCACAAACAGAATGATCGTGCCGATGGTCACGTGGGCGCCGTGGAAACCGGTGAGCATGAAGAACGTTGCGCCATAAATACCCGAACCGAGGGTCAGCCCCAGTTCGTGATAGGCGTGCATGTATTCTTCAGCCTGGAAACCGAGAAACGCGCAGCCCAGCAGCACGGTGATCGCCAGCCAGATTTTCAGCGCGCCGCGATGGCCCTTCTTCAGCGCATGGTGGGCAATGGTGATGGTCACGCTGGAGCTGACCAGCAGAATCGTGTTGATCAGCGGCAAGCCCCATGGACTGATGACTTCCTTGGCCGGCGGGAACAGTTTCGGGTCCGGCGTTTGCAGGAGTGGCCAGGTGAACTGGAAGTTTGGCCAGAGCATGTGAGCGAGGCCTTTCGCACCTTCGCCACCCAGCGCCGGGCCGGATATGTGTCGCACATAAAACAGCGCACCGAAGAAAGCGATGAAGAACATCACCTCAGAGAAGATGAACCAACTCATGCCCCAGCGGAACGAGCGATCCAGCTGAGCGCTGTAGAGTCCCGCGCGGCTTTCCTTGATCACCGTACCGAACCAGCCGAACAGCATGTACGCCAGCAACAGGCTGCCGACGAAAAAGATGTACGGGCCGTGGGATTCCGGGCGCGTCGCTTTCAGATCGTTGAACCAGACGGCCAGGCCGTACACGGTAATGGCCATGCCGAAGGTGGCGATGATCGGCCATTTGCTCTGGGCCGGTACGTAATAGTGCTCATGAGTTGCCATTTATTGTTCTCCTTATCGGGCACGCTCAACCGCCAGTGTTTACAGCCACCGGCGGATGTCGGGCGGTGATATCGAACAGCGTGTAGGACAGCGTCAGGTGCTTCACATCCTTGGGCATGTCGCGGTCAACAATGAAGCGCACTGGCATTTCGATTTGCTGACCGGGCTGCAGCACCTGCTGGGTAAAACAAAAGCATTCGGTCTTGTGGAAATACGCCGCCGCATTGCTCGGCGCGATGCTCGGCACGGCTTGCGCACTCATCGGTTTATCGGTGGGGTTGCGCGCGATGAAGATCATCTCGTTGACCGCGCCGGGATTGGCGGTGAGTTCGTCATGCTTGGGGTAGAAGTCCCACGGCATATCGGCGGTGTTGGTCGAGAGAAACTGCACACGGACCTGGCGGGAAGTGTCGACCACTTGCTCGCCCTCGTACTGCCCGGCAGTCTTGCCGTTGATGCCGAAGGCTTTGCACATCACGTCGTAGATCGGCACCAGGGCAAAGCCGAAGACAAACATCGCCACCACCACCCCGAGCAGGCGGGTGACCAGTTTTTTCAGCGAGATCGAGTCAGCCATGGTTCATGCCTCTCATCAAATCCCTTGTGGGAGCGAGCCTGCTCGCGAAGCAGACAACTCGTTGCATCAGATGAACCGCGTCATCGTTCTTCGCGAGCAGGCTCGCTCCCACAGGGAGATCTGTGTTCATTTCACTTCCGGCGGTGTGGTGAAGGTGTGATACGGCGCCGGTGACGGCACGCTCCACTCCAGACCTTCCGCGCCATCCCACGGCTTGGCCGGTGCTGGCGGGCCGCCGCGTATGGTCTTGATCACGATGAACAGGAAGAAGATCTGCGTCGCACCGAACATGAACGCGCCAATCGACGAGACCATGTTGAAGTCGGCGAACTGCAGGTTGTAGTCCGGAATCCGTCGCGGCATCCCCGCAAGACCGACGAAGTGCATCGGGAAAAAGGTCAGGTTCATGCCGACGAACGACAGCCAGAAATGCAGCTTGCCGAGGGTTTCGTCATACATGTGGCCGGTCCATTTCGGCAGCCAGTAGTAGGTCGAGGCGAAGATCCCGAAGATCGCCCCCGGCACCAGCACGTAGTGGAAGTGCGCGACCACGAAGTAGGTGTCCTGATACTGGAAGTCCGCCGGGGCGATGGCCAGCATCAGCCCGGAGAAGCCGCCGATGGAGAACAGGATCACGAACGCCACGGCAAACAGCATCGGCGTTTCGAAGGTCAGCGAGCCTTGCCACATGGTGCTGGCCCAGTTGAACACCTTCACCCCGGTCGGCACCGCGATCAACAGCGTGGCGTACATGAAGAACAGCTCGCCCACCAATGGGATGCCGACCACGAACATGTGGTGCGCCCAGACAATGAACGACAGAAAGGCGATGCTCGCCGTCGCATAGACCATCGAGGTGTAGCCGAACAGCGGCTTGCGCGAGAAGGTCGGGATGATCGAGCTGACGGCGCCGAAGGCCGGCAGGATCATGATGTACACCTCGGGGTGCCCGAAGAACCAGAACACATGCTGGAACAACACCGGGTCACCGCCACCGGCGGCACTGAAGAAACTGGTGCCGAAGTGGATGTCCATCAGCATCATCGTCACGCACCCGGCCAGTACCGGCATCACCGCAATCAGCAGGAACGCGGTGATCAACCAGGTCCAGACGAACAGCGGCATTTTCATCAGCGTCATGCCGGGGGCGCGCAGGTTGAGGATGGTCGCGACCACGTTGATCGCGCCCATGATCGAACTGATCCCCATCAAGTGGATGGCGAAGATGAAGAACGTCACGCTTTCCGGTGCGTAGGTCGTCGACAGCGGCGCGTAGAACGTCCAGCCAAAGTTCGGCCCGCCACCGGGGGTGAACAGGGTCGACACCAGGATCAGGAACGCCGCCGGCAACAGCCAGAAGCTGAAGTTGTTCATCCGTGGCAGGGCCATGTCCGGCGCGCCGATCATCAACGGAATCATCCAGTTGGCGAGGCCGACGAAGGCCGGCATCACCGCACCGAAGACCATCACCAGACCGTGCATGGTGGTCATCTGGTTGAAGAACGCCGGTTCGACGATCTGCAATCCGGGCTGGAACAGTTCGGCGCGAATCACCATCGCGAACGTGCCGCCGAGCAGGAACATGGAGAACGCAAACCACAGGTACAGCGTGCCGATGTCCTTGTGGTTGGTGGTCAGCACCCAGCGCATCAGGCCTTTGGCGGGGCCGTGGGCGTGGTCGGCATGACCATGGTCATCAATGACAGCGCTCATGGCCGGTCTCCTTTACGTGAGTGGACGGGGCGGGCCGGGGCGCGTTGCCCCGGCCGGTTCACGAGGTACGCGATAGACCGGCTCATTTGCTTTCCGCCTGTTTCAGCTCCAGCACTTCTTTTGGCGTGACCATGTCGCCTTTGTTGTTGCCCCAGGCGTTACGTTCGTAGGTCACGACCGCTGCGATATCGACTTCCGACAGCTGCTTGCCGAACGCCGCCATGGCGGTACCGGGCTTGCCGTGGAAGACAATACTCAGGTGATCCTTGATCGGGCCGGTGGCGATTTTCGAGCCTTTGAGCGCCGGGAACATTGGCGGCAGACCCTGACCTTCGGCCTGGTGACAGGCCACGCAGGTGGTGTGATAGATCTTGTCGCCACGTTCCTTGAGTTCGTCGAGGGTCCATTCCTTGCTGGTCAGCTCCTTAAGCTGCGCGGCTTCGGCTTTACGCTCGGCGAGCCACTTGTCGTAGTCGGCCTTGTCCTTGACCTCGACCACGATCGGCATGAAGCCGTGATCCTTGCCGCACAGTTCGGCGCATTGACCACGGTAGATGCCGGGCTTGTCGATGCGCGTCCACGCCTCGTTGACGAACCCCGGAATCGCATCGCGTTTCACCGCAAAGGCCGGTACCCACCAGGAGTGAATAACGTCGGCAGAAGTCACAAGGAAGCGCACTTTGGCCCCGGTCGGCAGCACCAATGGCTTGTCGACCTCGAGCAAGTAGTGCTCGCCCTTGGTTTCCTTGTTGTGGATCTGCTCGGCGGGGGTGGCCAGATTGCTGAAGAACTCGACGTCCTGACCCAGGTATTTGTAGTGCCACTTCCACTGATAACCGGTGATCTGGATATCGATATCCGGCTCACTGGTGTCGTACATCTTGATCAGGGTGGCGGTCGCCGGCACGGCCATCGCTACCAGAATCAGGAACGGTACGACGGTCCAGAGAATTTCGACGGTGGTGCTTTCGTGGAATTTTGCGGCGACCTGCCCGGTAGAACGGCGGTGCACCATCATCGACCAGAACATGGCGCCGAAGACGATGATCCCGATCACCACACAGATCCAGAATATGGTCATGTGCAGGTCGAATACTGCGTGACTGATTTCAGTCGCTCCAGGCGCCATATTCACAGTCCAGGCGGCGTGCGCCGGACTGAAAATCGACCACAACAGGAGGCCCATCCAGACGTGTGGATGTCGCATCATTGCGGGTTCCCCTTATCGTTCTTGTTATCCCGCCGGCTTTCGCCTGCGGCAAGGGAGCGGCTGCATCAGACTACGAACTTGAATCGCCGGGCCTTGCTGCGGGTGCAGTCGGGCGTCATCAGCTAACTCCATTCACTGGCGAGTATAGACAGCGACGGGAAATTGCAATGTGAGGACGTAAATCAACTGAAACAGCGGGGACTTGCGTTCAAGGGCACGAATGGAGAAGGATGCAGACCAGTGGTGGCAAACCGATATAACGCAGGCGCATCAAGGATGAAATAATTATGACAAATGCGTCTTAGCATTTTTCGTAAGCCAGCTAACTTATGTCTTCCCTATTTCATTGCCTTGTTTCCTGGAGTTTTCATGAACACCGCCGCATTGCGCGAGCAGATCCAAAAAGCCCAACAACACGAAAAAGAAACCGGCCTGCTGACCCGTCAGCTGGAAAGCAAGCTGCCTCATTTACACCCGGCGATCCAATTGCCGGAAGCCGACGCCAATGGTGTGCTGACGCGTTTTGTCGCCGCCTACATCGATGAAGTACCAGACCTGCTGGATGCAGCCAATGAAGTCGCCAGGGAAGCGGGAATCGAATCGCAGATCAAACCGGTGCTGAAAATCGCCGAGCAGTATTTCCTCCAGCCGCCGGCGATCATGGCCGGGCACGTTGGCCTGGACAGCCTGCTCGACGAAGCCTATCTGGCGCACCGTTTTGTCGAAGAGGTCAACGACCTGTACATCAAGCATTTCGGCCAGCCACTGATCCCCTTGGACATGACGGTCGCTAACTTGATTGCTCACCAATTGATCGGTGAGGAATTTGCCAACCAACTGGACGAGGCGGTGCATCACGCCATTGACGAGATGCTCAACGATGAAAGTTTTGCGCTGGAGTCGGTAGAGGTTTACCGCGACAAACTCAGCAGCCCGGACACCGGCGCCGCGTGGAAGCGCTGGCCGTGCATGGGCCGCCGACTGGGTGTGGGCCTGGAGCTCGACCAGCCTGCTGCGTAACCCTGAGCGACACCCAAATACCTGTGGGAGCTGGCTTGCCAGCGATAGCGGTGGATCAGTCAGCATGGTCAGTGACTGACACTCCGTCATCGCTGGCAAGCCAGCTCCCACAGGGTTTTTGTTCAGGCGGGAAGATTTAGCCGGCCGCGCCGATACCGGTAGTGGTTCGAATCCGTCCCTCAAGCCTGCGCTTCAACCCCCGTGACTCGATCAACAGCTTCGAGCCCTTCGCCGCATTCGCCCGGCCCCACTCTTCCAGCAACTCCAGACATGAATGGTCGATGTAGCTCAGATTGTTGAGCGGCACATGCACCGTCGCGCCCGCCGGAATGGTGTTCAGCACCTGGGTCAGCGCTGGCACCTTGAGGAATGTCGCCGCGCCGACCAGACGCAATTCCATCTCCCCGTCCTGCGGCAGATCGATCAGGCTGATCTTCAACCGTGAAGCCTTGAACGCCAGTTTCAACATCGTCAGACCGAAACCGATCAACACGCCCGTCAGCAGGTCAGTGAAGATGATCGCCAGCGCTGTCGCCGCGTAGGTGAACATCGGCATCCGTCCATAACGACCCAAGCCTCGAAACGCTTTGAGATCGACCAGTTTGAACCCGGTGTACACCAGCACACCTGCCAGACTTGCCACCGGAATGCTTTGCAGCACACTCGACAGCAGCAACACGAACGCCAGCAGCCACAGGCCATGGAAGATCGTTGAGTAACGCGTGGTCGCGCCGGCCTGGACGTTGGCCGAACTGCGCACGATCACCCCGGTCATCGGCAGCGCGCCGAGCAGACCGCAGAGCATGTTGCCGACACCTTGCGCCGACAGTTCGCGGTCGAAGTCCGAACGTACGCCGCTGTGCATGCGATCCACTGCTGCGGCAGACAACAGGGTTTCCGCGCTGGCGATAAACGCCACGGCGAAGGCGGCGATCAGCAGCGTCGGATCGGCCAGGCTGAGCAAGTCCGCCGGTTTCAGCCAATCGATGGCTTCCGCCAGATTCGCCGGCACTTCAACACGTTTCACCTGCAACGCCAGCAGCAGACTCGCGCCTGTCGCCAGCCCGACACCGAGCAATGCCCCGGGCACGAAGCGCAACGAATGTGGGCGAAATTTCTCCCACAGCCACATCACCGCAATCGTCGACAGCCCTAGCAGCCCTGCCTGCCAGCCGAACGACGGCAAGGCCTGCGCCACCGCCGCCGGGAACGCCGTAAGGTTATCCAGGCCAGAGGGCTTCGGTGACGCATCGAGCATCACATGCACCTGCGACAGCACAATCAACACGCCAATCCCGGCCAGCATTCCGTAGACCACCGCTGGCGCCGTGACCCGAAACCAGCAACCAAGCTTCAAGCGCCCGGCCACCAATTGCAGAAATCCGGCCAGGAGCAGAATCGGCCCGAGCATCTCGATGCCGTGCTGGCGCACCAGTTCAAAGACCAACACCGCCAGACCCGCCGCCGGCCCGCTGACCTGTAGCGGCGAACCCGCCAGCCAGCCGACCACCAGACCACCGATGATCCCAGTGATTAGCCCTTTGGCCGGTGGCAATCCCGAGGCGATCGCAATACCCATGCACAGCGGCAACGCGACCAGAAACACAACCACTGAAGCGAGCAGCTCCCGTGGCAACACCGCTTTCAATTGAGCCGCACGCATGGCGATTCTCCCGAAGTTTTCTTCAGGCATGGCTTCGCCGAACCGCTGAAACAGCGGCCGGCGTCAAACCACACAGATTTTTAGGAAGATTTAGAAGCGCGCTTTGGGCGTCGCCACCGGAATCGGATGGCTGCCGTCGAGCGGTAGGAAACGTCCCTGATCCGCGTCGTAAGCTTTGATTTCGCTGGTTTCGATGTCGTAGACCCAGCCATGGATGAACAGATGACCGTTCGCCATGCGCGAGGCTACCGAAGGATGGGTACGCAAGTGCTGCAATTGGGCGATGACGTTTTCCTCGGTGAGGATCGGCATGCTTTCTTTTTCGTCGGCGCAGTTACAGTTTTCATGCACCATGGTTTTCGCGACTTCAGCGTGGCGCAGCCAGGCTTTGACCGTCGGCATTTTTTCCAGGCTGTCCGGATTGAGCACCGCACGCATGGCGCCGCAGTCGGAGTGGCCGCAGATGATGATGTGCTGCACGCCGAGCGCCAGTACCGCGTATTCGATTGCGGTGGAAACGCCGCCGTTCATCTGCCCGTAAGGCGGCACAACGTTGCCGACGTTACGGGTCACGAACAGATCGCCGGGCGAGCTGTGGGTAATCAGCTCGGGGACGATGCGCGAGTCGGCGCAGGTGATGAACATCGCCTTGGGCGCCTGGGCGGTGGCGAGTTTCTTGAAGAGTTCTTCCTGCTGTGGGAAGACCTCATGATGAAAATGCAAAAAGCCGTCTACGATCTGGCGCAGCGCTGCATCGGCGGATTCCGCTTCAGGGGTTTGCGCCGACGCAGCCAACGGCTGTTTATCCTTGTCACTCATGATTCATCCTCTTTGGCGGATTAGGGGAGTCATTCCCATGTATTCCGGTATGAAGCCAGTGGCTGTTTAAACATCCGGGTCATCCCGACCCGTCAGTCACTCGATGAACAAGGTAGCCGCCGAAACTTAACTCAAACTGAATCAAACGCTCTAGAACGTGTGTTCCAGGTCACAAAAAACGTGACTGGGTGATTTCGGCGGAAGGATTCCAACCCCTCAACCATAGGCCAATTGTCGCTAAATCAACGACATCTGGCGACCCGGCGGACAGAAGGCCGTGCAATCGAGGTTATAGCCTTCGCGATGATTCATGCCAAGACGCTTGATCGCTTTGGCAAAACGTTGCGCGAGCAGATCGGCGAATACCCCTTCACCGCGCATGCGCGCGCCAAAACGGCTGTCGTAGAGCTCGCCACCACGGCTCTGGCGGATCAGGCTCAACACATGCGCGGCGCGTTGCGGATAGTGCGCCGCCAGCCATTCCTCGAACAACGGCGCCACCTCCAGCGGCAGGCGCAGCATCATGTACGCCGCGCTTTGCGCACCGGCCGCGTGGGCTTCAGTGAGCAGACTCTCTATTTCGCTGTCGTTGATCATCGGAATCATCGGCGAACACAGCACGCCGACCGGAATGCCGGCCTCGCGCATGACCCGAATGGCGCGCAATCGCGCTTTGGGTGCCGCTGCGCGCGGTTCGAGGATGCGTTTGAGCTCGTCATCGAGTGTGGTCAGGCTGATCATCACCGCCACCAGACGTTGCTGCGCCAGCTCGGTCAGCAGATCCAGATCGCGAAGAATCAGCGAGCCCTTGGTGACGATGGTCACCGGGTGCTTATAACGCAGCAGCACTTCGAGGGTCTGGCGGGTGATTTTGTGTTCACGCTCGATGGGCTGGTACGGGTCGGTGTTGGAACCCAGGTTGATCGGCGCACATTGATAGCCTTTCTTTCCGAGCTGTTCTTCCAGCACTTGGGCGGCGTTGGTCTTGGCGATCAGCCTGGTTTCGAAATCCAGCCCGGGCGACATGTCCCAATAGGCGTGGCTGGGTCGTGCGTAGCAATAGATGCAGCCATGCTCGCAGCCGCGATAAGGATTGATCGAGCGGTCGAAGGGCAGATCGGGAGATGTGTTGCGGGTGATGATGGTTTTTGCGGTTTCGATCATCACCTCGGTGCCTTGGGTCAGCGGCACTTCCTGATACCAGCCGTCATCCTCGGCCACCGATCGGTTCGGCGCGAAACGGTTGTGCGGGTTGCTGGCGGTGCCGCGACCGCGAGGCGGTAGAGGATTGATCATTGGGCAGGCTCCTGATCTGTATATGCATACAGTACCTGAGCGGGGCCACTGTGATCCAGTACCGTTCAGCGATGGAAAACTTGCTGACTGGAAAAGTTTATATATAAGTACAAAGTACAATCCGAGATACATATGCCCCGTTGTCGCGACAAGTTATCGAATATAGTCTTTGTTACTTCCATCGGCACTTGGCTGATAACTAAATTAAAAGGGTTTAATTCATGTCTTATCTCAATCAGCGTGGTGTGTTTTTGCAGTTGATGCTGCCGAATGCTTCGGAGCCAAATACTATTGTTTCCATGCAACTGGCCCGTAAGGAACTGGGCTGGAACGCCGAGGAAGAGCTGCCCACCGAGGGGCTGGTCGATTCGATCTACGTGGTGGCGGTGTCCAGCGACCGTGGCAAGACATTCACTATTCGTAACAACAAGAAAGATGTAGACGGTGATGGCGATATTGATAACGACGACAAGGCGAAGTTGATTGCATTGGCCAAGGCTTATGTAAGTATCGTTAATCCGTAATTGAAAGTGCAAGAGTCGCAAACAAATAACAATAAAGTCCTGCATGAAAATTCATGCAGGACTTTATTGTTTTAGAAGAAGACACTGTGAATGGAAGGTGATCAGTCAAGGGCTGGCTGGGCATACACCCTGTCAACTCTGACAGTAGACCGGAATTCTCGCCAAGCCTAATCTCAAACACGCAATCAATCTGAAGGGTTTCATCCATGGCTATCAGAATACTGCTGGAAATTGCGGATATGGATCGAGATGGAAGTCCGGAAATCGCGTTTTATCACTACAGCGAAGACGCGACAGAAATGATGGATTACGACTATTCGCTTTTTGCTTCGTCGTCGCAGGCCAATGGCCGTTATGACTTGATCTCCGAAGACGCCATCGATACTGACGGCGATGGCGACACCGACAAATACGACGAGAAGCTTTATCTGCAGTTGGCCGATGCATTCGTGCAGTTCAAAGGCTTTCAGTCCAAGCGTTGATTGGCCGCTGACACCACACGAAAAGTCGAACCGTGCCAGCGGCGTATCAATCACATCCGTCAGTTATGCGTGGTGACTTGCCCCAAATCATCCCCGGAAGTCGTCTGCATATCGTTCTTGCGTAGATTGGCCACATCCTCAGCGTCAGCCGGCGCACCTTTATTACCCCAACTACCACGGATGAAGCTCACCACATCCGCCACTTCCTGATCCGACAGGCGCCAGGCGAAGCCCGGCATGGTGAAGGTCGACGGTGCCGTGTGCGTCGCCGGCAACGTGCCGCCCTTGAGCACGATGTGGATCAACGAAGTGGGGTCTTCCGATTGCAGCACCGGATTACCCGCCAGCGCCGGGAACACCCGGGTGTAACCGTGGCCATCGGTGCGATGGCACGCCGCGCAGTTGTCGATGTACACCGCAGCACCGCGCTGGCTGTCATCACCGTTCCACAGCGCCTTGGCGGCTTTCTCATCGTACTGATGCGGCTGGTCGTTCGGATCAGTGGCCGGCAGCGATTTGAGGTAGCGGGCAATCGCCGTCAGGTCGGCATCGGTCATGTATTGCATGCTGTGGGTGACCACATCGCTCATGCCGCCGAACACCGCGCTGCGATCGCTGCGCCCGGTCTTGAGGAACTGCACCAGTTGCTCTTCGCTCCAGCCGCCGAGGCCATCCTTGTGATCGCCGCGCAAACTCTTGGCGATCCA
Source organism: Pseudomonas chlororaphis (assembly GCF_000783395.1). Taxonomy (GTDB): domain Bacteria; phylum Pseudomonadota; class Gammaproteobacteria; order Pseudomonadales; family Pseudomonadaceae; genus Aquipseudomonas; species Aquipseudomonas chlororaphis_H. Next base: position 61,030 of record NZ_JSFK01000019.1, read on the forward strand.
GCCTTCCAGCGGCGCACTGCCGGCAAGGAAATTTTTGCCGTCAGCCGCGCTCAGGGATTTTTCCTGCATGGTCAGCGCACGAGGCGTATGGCACGCGCCGCAATGGCCAAGGCCTTCGACCATATACGCGCCACGGTCGATCACCGGGTCGGCACTTGTCGTTTTGTAGTCCTCGACCTTCGGCGCAAACATCCAGCGCCAGCCCATCAGCGGCCAGCGCATGCTGAGTGGCCACGGAATGTCGCTGGCCTTGTTCTCTTGCGCCACCGGTTCGACGCCTTGCATGAAGTACGCGTACAGCGCTTTCATGTCGGTTTCGCTGACGCGGGCGTAGGACGGATACGGCATCGCCGGGTACAACGTACTACCGTTTTTGGCGACGCCATGGCGTACGGCCTGATCGAAGTCTTCGAAGCTGTATTCACCGACGCCGGTCTTGTCCGGCGTGATGTTGGTTGAGTAGATCGTGCCGATCGGCGTTTCCATCGGCAGGCCGCCGGCGAACGGCTTGCCGCCCTTCGCGGTGTGGCAAGCCACGCAATCACCGGCGCGGGCAAGGTATTCGCCTTGTTTGATCAAACTTTGATCAACTTCAGTCGCATGAATTGCGGCACTGCCGAGCAGCGCCAGAGTCGCGATAACGAGATTTTTCATGGTCATCGCTCCTTAAGCCTGAACCAGCGGGCCGGGGTTTTTCAGGTATTGCTCGCGGATCGCCTTCGCCGACCAGTAGGTCAGTGCGGCAACCAGGCCGGTCGGGTTGTAACCCAGGCCTTGCGGGAACGCCGAGGCGCCCGGAACGAAGACGTTGTGCACGTCCCAGCTCTGCAAGTAGCGATTCAACGCGCTCTTCTTCGGATCGGTGCCCATGATCGCGCCACCGTTAAGGTGTGTGGTCTGGTAAGACGCGGTGTTGAAGTGGTCACCGACTTTCTTGCTGATCACCGCGATGGCTTTCGGCCCCATCGCTTCGGCGACCTTGCCCATTTTCTCGACCATGAAGCGGTTCATCTTGATGTCGTTTTCCTGCCAGTCGAAGGTCATCCGCAGCAGCGGCAAGCCGTAGGCATCGCGGTACACCGGATCGAGATCGAGGTAGTTGCCACGGTAGGACTGATGCGCGCCGTGGGCATCCATCGACACCTGGTGGGTGTAGTAATCGGCGGTCGCGCGTTTCCAGTCGCTGCCCCAGGCCGGGGTGCCCGGCGGGTTCGACGTGCCGGCAATCGGCCGACTGCCGGCCTGGTTGACCCACATCGGCGAGCCACCGACGAAGCCATGTGGGCCGTGGTCGAAGTTGTCGGCGTTGAAATCGTCCAGCGCCACACCGTTGCCGCCGGCGCCGATGAAGTTGTTGGTGTGGGTGTCCTTGTCGAAGAACGCCTTGATGGTCGCCATGTTCTGGTAGGCGAAGTTACGCCCGACCACGCCTTCGCCGGTGATCGGGTCGTATGGCTTGCCGATCCCGGAGAGCAGCATCAGACGCACGTTGTGCAACTGGAACGCGCCGAGAATCACCAGATCCGCCGGTTGCTCGATCTCGCGACCCTGGCCGTCGATGTAGGTCACGCCGGTGGCCTTGGATTTCGTGCTGTCGAGGTTGACCCGCAACACGTGCGAGTTAGGCCGCAGCTCGAAATTCGGCAACGGTTTCAGCGCGGGCAGAATGTTCACGTTCGGCGAGGCTTTGGAATACATGTAGCAGACATAGCCGCTGCAGAAACCGCAGAAGTTGCACGGGCCCATCTGTGCGCCGTAAGGGTTTGTGTAAGGCCCCGACGTGTTTGCCGAAGGCAGGTTGTAGGGTTTGTAACCGACCTCTGTCGCCGCTTTGCCGAACAGCTGTGCGGACACCGTATTTTTCTGCGCTTCCAGCGGGAACGGGTTGGAGCGATCCGGCGCGTACGGGTTACCGCCCTTGCCCTGGCCGACCAGTTGGCCCTTCACCGTCCACGCCTGGCCCGAGGTGCCAAAGACTTTTTCTGCAAAGTCGAAGAACGGTTCCAGCTCTTCATAGCTGACGCCGAAGTCCTGGATGGTCATGTCTTTGGGGATAAAGCTTTTGCCGTAGCGCTCTTCGTAGTGGCTGCGCATGCGCAACTCGATCGGGTCGACCCGAAAGTGCACGCCCGACCAATGCAGGCCGGCGCCGCCAACACCATTGCCCGGCAGAAACGCGCCCAACTGGCGGTTCGGCAGGGCGATGTCGTTGACGCTGTGACGGATGGTGACGGTCTCTTTGGAGATGTCCTGAAAGAGTTTTTTGCGCACGCTGTAGGTGAGTTCGTCGATCACCTGCGGGTAGTTGCCGTCGGGGTAGGTGTCCTGCATTGGCCCGCGCTCCAGCGCCAGCACGTTGAGGCCCGCTTCGGTGAGTTCCTTGGCCATGATCGCGCCGGTCCAGCCGAAACCGACAATGACCGCGTCAACCTTCTTCATTACCGTTGCCATGCTTAAGCCCTCTCGCCGCGAATCGAAACTGCCGGGAAGGGGTATTGCTCGTTGCGTTCCACCCAATCCATGAAATCGGCGCGGGCGCCGGGGAAGCCGATCATGGTCCAGCCGACCATGCCTTTGTTGCCACCGTGGATCGGGTCGCAAAAGAACCCTTCCTTGGTGTTTTGCAGCAGCAGATTGAAGAAAATCTTCGCCGGAACGGCGTCGAATTGCGGCTTGCCGGCTTCGAGTTGCTTGAGCAAATCGTCTCGGGTAGCGCTGTCTTGCTCAGCAAATACTTTACCGTTGAGGGATTTTGCCCACTGATCCGTAGCGGCGATGCCGAGACGATAGATCTCTTTAGGCACCAGTTTGCTCTGCCAGCCCATCTCGGGAGCGGCGTCGGCATTGAACGGGCCTTGCATGTACCACAGGGCGCCGGCGGCGTACGGCGTGTGCATCTGGCGATCGATGTATTCCGGCACACCGGCTTCGAGCGCGCCCGGGCCTTGGGCATCGTTGGGGATCAATTGCGCGACGGCGGCATTGATGAACGCCCACTCTTCGGCGGTGAAATAGCTCGGCTGGTAAACACTGGCGTCAGCACGAACCGGTTGTGGCGCGGGCGCAGCCGGTGCCGCTTCAGGCGCTGCTTGCAGGACGCTGCTACCCAGACCGGTGCCGGCCAGGGTGACCACTGGAATCAGGGTCAGGGATTTGCGCAAAAACTCACGCCGCGGGTTGTCTCGATCTTCATCAGACATGGGGTGCACCTCATCAGGCATTAGGGGACAGCCGCTTCTGCGAGCGGCTTGAGGGTTTTTCGTCGCGACAACAGCGGTCTGACCCAGGAAAAGGGGGCGCGCGTGCAACATCATGTGACAAATGGTAGCAGGCTAAGCTTCTCGATGAACCGATTCAGCGGAAAAAAGACCGGTTTTCTTAACTGCAATGGTCGAAAGCGTGCGGATTCACGTTTCTTTGACAGGCGCCTCACAGGGCTTTGACCGTGTAACGCCGAAGCTGCGTTTCCCTCATCGATGAATCCCGACACGGTTACCCCAGCATGTTCCGAGTGCGTTTTTTTCCTGCTTTGTGTGTATCGTTCTTAGCGCTGTTTTACTGGCTGCCGGCCCAGGCTGCGACGCCAGCTACAGCCCGGCCCGCTGATTGGGCGCAACCGGTCGAAGTGCAATACAACCTGTTCCAGATGTCGCCGACGCTCTATCGCAGCGCATTGCCGGATGGTGGCGCCGTGCCGTTGCTGAAAAACCTCAAGGTCGCCACGGTGATCAACTTCCTGCCGGAAGCCGACACTAATTGGTTGTCCGAGCCGGGCATCAATCAGGTGCAACTGCCGTATCGCACTAATCACGTCGACGATGCCGATGTGCTCAAGACCCTGCGGGCTATTCAGTCTGCCGAAGCCAGCGGTCCGGTATTGATGCATTGCAAACACGGCTCCGACCGCACGGGCCTGATGGCGGCGATGTATCGCGTGGTGGTGCAGGGCTGGAGCAAAGAAGATGCGTTGAGCGAGATGACTCAGGGCGGTTTTGGTGAGAGCGGGCACTTTCGCGACAGTGTGCGCTACGTGATGCAGGCCGATGTCGACAAGCTGCGCACGGCACTGGCCAATGGCGATTGCAGCACCAGCGCGTTTGCTACCTGCTCGATGAAGAGCTGGTTTCAGTCAGTCAATCTGAAGTAAGTGCAACCTTCCACGACATTGCGTCGTGGAAGGTTCTCAAGCCGCAACTCAGTCTTCGGATTTTTTCTTCAGCTTCGGATTGGGGAAGAACTGCACCGCCTGCACGGTCTTGTCCGGCGCGGGTTTGTTCAGCGCGCTGGTGTTGACCCGCGTGCCCAGTTCTTTCGGTACTGAAAGTCCTTGCTCGTTGAGTGTGTCGGCGTAACCGCAAGCCACACATTCACGGTGCGGCACGCTGTCCTCGTTCCACATCATCAACTTGTCCGGTTCGCTGCACGCCGGGCAGACGGCCCCGGCGATAAAGCGTTTCTTGGTAATCACAGGTGCCTCATTCATGCTGCCGCGTCCTCACTCAGGCCGCTGTGGCGCAAGAGTGCGTCAATCGATGGCTCACGGCCACGGAAGTCGACGAACAGCACCATCGGTGCCTGCGAACCGCCGCGAGCCAGAATCGCTTCGCGGAAGGCGCGACCGGTTTCAGCGTTGAGCACGCCGTCTTCTTCGAATTTCGAGAAGGCATCGGCCGAGAGCACTTCAGCCCACTTGTAGCTGTAGTAACCCGCCGCGTAACCGCCGGCGAAGATGTGCGCGAAGCTGTTCGGGAAGCGGTTGTAGGCCGGTGGGCGCATCACCGACACCTCGTCACGCACGCCTTCCAGCACTTGTGCAACGCTACGGCCGTCACCGTGGGTGGCGTGGAGCTCGAAGTCGAACATCGAGAATTCCATCTGACGGACCATCATCAGGCCGGACTGGAAATTTTTCGCCGCGAGCATTTTTTCCAGCAGATCCTGCGGCAGCGGCTCGCCGCTTTCGTAGTGACCGGAGATCAGCGCCAGGCCTTCCGGCTCCCAGCACCAGTTTTCCATGAACTGGCTCGGCAGCTCGACCGCGTCCCATGCCACGCCGTTGATGCCCGATACACCGGCGTGATCCACGCGGGTCAGCAAGTGATGCAGGCCGTGACCGAATTCGTGGAACAGCGTGGTCACTTCATCGTGGGTCAGCAGCGCAGGCTTGCCGCTGTCGGCCGGGGTGAAGTTGCACACCAGATTGGCCACCGGGCTTTGCAGAACACCGTCGACGGTGCGGCGACGGTCGCGGGCGCCGTCCATCCAGGCCCCGCCACGCTTGTTGGCGCGGGCGTAGAGGTCGAAGAAGAAGCGGCCGACGTGCTGACCGTTCTCCTTGATTTCGAACAGGCGAACATCCGGGTGCCAGGTATCGAAGCCTTTCTGCTCGGCGATCTCGATGCCGTACAGACGCTGAACGATGGCAAACAGACCGCCCAGCACTTTATCGATCGGGAAGTAAGCGCGCAGGGTTTCCTGGGCAACGCTGTAGCGTTGTTCACGGAGTTTTTCGCCGTAGAAACCGCTGTCCCAGCTCTGCAGATCGGCGCAGCCCTGTTCGGCGGCGTAGGCGCGCAGCTGTTGCAGATCCTGCTCAGCGAACGGCTTGCTGCGCTTGGCCAGATCGCGCAGGAAGCTCAGCACCTGATCGCTGGAATCGGCCATTTTGGTGGCCAGGCTCAGTTCGGAGAAACTGGCGAAACCCAACAGTTTGGCCAGTTCCTGACGCAGGTCGAGGATCTCTTCCATCACCGGGCCGTTATCGTTCTGGCCAGCGTTCGGGCCTTGATCCGAGGCGCGGGTGCAGTAGGCGGCGTAGACTTCTTCACGCAGCGCGCGGTCTTGCGCGTAGGTCATCACCGCGTAGTAACTCGGGAATTCCAGGGTGATCAGCCAACCGTCGAGGCTTTTGGCTTGCGCGGCGGCAGCCATTTGCGCCTTGGCCGAATCGGTCAGGCCAGCGAGGGCGGCCTCTTCGGTGACATGCTTGGTCCACGCCTGAGTGGCGTCGAGCAGTTGATTGGAGAAGCGGCTGCCCAGCTCGGACAGTTTGCTTTGCACTTCGGCGTAGCGCTTCTGTTCGGCTTCCGGAAGGTCGATACCCGACAGACGGAAGTCACGCAGGGCGTGTTCCAGAATAGTCTTTTGCGCCACGTCGAAACCGGCGGCTTCCGGGCTGTTGGCCAGTGCTTCATAAGCCTGGAACAGTTCGCGGTTCTGGCCCATCTCGGTGGAGTAGGCGCTCAGGGCTGGCAGGCACGACTCGTAGGCTTCGCGCAGTTCGGCGCTGTTGCACACGGCGTTGAGGTGGCTGACCGGGCTCCATGCAGCGCCGAGGCGGTCATTGAGTTCGTCCATCGCCAACACCAGGCCGGCCCAGGTTGGATTCTGGACTTGGGTCTTGAGGATTTCGGCAATGGCGGCGCGGTTGTCGGCCAGGATCGTTTCGATGGCGGGCAGGACGTGTTCGGCACGGATCGTGGAGAACGGTGGCAGGTCGTAGGACTGCAGCAGAGGGTTGTTCACGCTCACGGTTGGCACCTTGGCTGGGGAAACATTGCCCCATCTTAATTACAATCGGCATTCACCGCAGCTATCGGCGACAGAGAGAGAAATTATCGTGTCCGTTCGCAAGTACCAGAATCACACCCCGCACTTGAACAAAGGCGCGTTTGTCGACGGCTCGGCGGTGGTCATCGGCGACGTCGAAATCGGCGAAGACAGCTCGGTTTGGCCGCTGACCGTGATCCGTGGCGACATGCACCGCATCCGCATCGGTGCGCGCACCAGCGTGCAGGACGGCTGCGTGTTGCACATCACCCACGCCGGCCCGTTCAACCCGGACGGCTTCCCGCTGCTGATCGGCGATGACGTGACCATCGCCCACAAAGTCATGCTGCATGGTTGCAGCGTCGGCAGCCGCGTGCTGATCGGCATGGGCAGCATCGTCATGGACGGCGCAGTGGTTGAAGACGACGTGATCATCGGCGCCGGCAGCCTGGTGCCGCCGGGCAAGCGCCTCGAAAGTGGCTTCCTTTATGTCGGTAGCCCGGTGAAACAGGTCCGTCCGCTCACCGACAAGGAAAGAGCTTTCTTCACTTACAGCGCCGCCAACTACGTGAAGCTCAAGGATCTGCATCTGGCCGAAGGCTACGACACACTCTGAATCGAATGCGCGACTGCTCAGGAATACCCATGCATTACCAAACCGTACTGTTCGACCTCGATGGCACCCTGACCGACCCGCGTGAGGGCATCACCCGTTCCATCCAGTTCGCCCTCGCCAAGCTCGGTATCGATGAGCCGGACCTGACCAAACTGGAGCACTTCATCGGCCCGCCGCTGTTGCAGGCGTTCATGCAGTTCTACGGATTTGATGAGGCCAAGGCGTGGCAGGCGGTGAATTTCTACCGCGAGCGCTTCAAGGTCACTGGCCTTTATGAAAACCGTGTCTTCGAGGGCGTTACCCCGTTGTTGGAAACCCTGAGCGGGCAGGGCCGGCAGCTTTACATCGCGACATCGAAGCCGTGGGAATTTGCCCGCGAGATTGCCCGGCATTTTGATTTTGCCCGGCACTTCAAGGTGATTTACGGCAGCGAGCTGGATGGGACGCGCACCAACAAGGTTGAGCTGATTGCGCATCTGATCAATGAAGAAGGGCTGGACCCGGCGAATACGTTGATGATCGGCGATCGCAAGCATGACTTGATCGGGGCGCGCAGCAACGGGCTGGATGCGGCGGCGGTCGGTTATGGGTTTGGCAGCTTTGAAGAGTTGAATGCCGAGGCGCCGGCTTATCACTTTGAAACGCTGGACGCGTTGCATCAGGCGTTTCTGCGGCGCTGATCAGTACGCCATCGCTGGCAAGCCAGCTCCCACAGGTGAGTGATGTACTCAGGTTCACCGCTGTCCCTGTGGGAGCTGGCTTGCCAGCGATGAGGCCAATTCAGCCACGAAAGGTCTGAGAGTCTGCCAACGCTTTCAGCGCCGCTTTGCGCTCAGCGGCCGGCAGCTCCCCTAACTTCTCCACCTCCGCATAAAACCTCATCCAATCCCCGCCGACCTTTTTGAACAACGCCGCAAACGCCGGCACCCACTGGTCATAAAGCCCAAACGGCAACAACCGCGCATTGTTCAACGGCGTATTCACCCACGCGTCATAACGCTTGTCCCCAGCCCACTGACTGTCCCTCATCACCCGATAAGCCCGGCGAAACTGCTCGAACTCGGCCGCTTTGCGTTCGCGCATGTGCTCAGCCGGCAATGGCTGGGCATACAGTTTTTCCAGCCGTGAACGGGTATCGAGGACCAATTCAATGAACTGATCGCGCTGCTTCAGCCGCGAATCGGTGTCCGCCGGCAACCCACGAAATGCCCGCCACTGCCGCGTGCCTTCCTGCTCGACAAACGAGGCGAAGGATTCGTTGAACTCGGTGTCGTCCTTCACATAAAAGCGCTGATGCGCCAGCTCATGAAAGATCAAGGTGGCCAGGCGCTCATCACCCCAGCCCATCATCGAATTAAGGATCGGGTCGTTGAACCAGCCCAGCGTCGAATAGGCCTCAACGCCGCCAATCGACACGTCCATGCCTTGCAGGCGCTGGATCGCCGCTTCGCCGCGCGCGGCGCTCTGGCTGTAATAACCGCGATAGGCCACACACCCGGCAATCGGGAAGCAATGATTCTGCGGCGTCAGGGAAAACTCCTGCGTGGCGAACACATTCCACACCACGTACGGGCGATGGATGTCGGCGTAAAGGCGATAGCTCTGGTTGTCCGGCAAGTGCAGATGCTCGCTGGCAAAGGCGCGGGCCTTTTGCGATTGCGCCAGGTGTGCGCGCAGTGTGGCGTCGCGGCTCGGGTCATCGATTACCTTTTCCACAGGCTCGCGCGCCCGCAGCAATTGCAACTGACCGCTGGCCAACTGAGCGTAATAGCTGACGCTGGCGCAACCGTTGAGCAACAAAAACAACACACCCGGAAACAAAACCCGAAAAACGCGATCAAGTAACCCAAGGCTTGGAAACGGCCTGATCAAAATAAGAAATCCCCCGGAGAGTCTGCCCGCAAGACTATCCCGCCTAAAGGAGCACCGCTATGCGCATGTTGATGCTGTCAGGAGGCCTGCTGACGCTGGCCGGTTGTGCCGGATTCGGTATGCCCGATCCTGACCCCTCGCAAGCCTGGATCGATCTTGATGCCCGGCAACAGGACACGGCGCTGCAAGCGCTGCAGGTCGATACCCAGGCGACCGCCGATAAACGCTATTTTGAAGTGCAGCCCGGCAGCCATGAGTTGAAGGTGCGTTATCAATTTCCGGTAGAGGCGACCAACATCGGTCCCGACGCTGAACCGTTGTGGCGTGATTGCCAGTTGAGCGTGAAATTCAAGGACTTCAATGCCGGCCAACGCTATCAGTTGCAGGCTGGCAGTATCGGTTTCCGCCCTTGGGCCAAGCTCTATGACGAGCAGCGCAAAGTGGTAGGCCAGGGCACACCGGCAGGCTGTCAGCGCACCTGATCGGCGCTATGCTGAGGATTCACATCCGTGGAAATTCATCATGCGCCAGTTGCTGTTGTTGCTCGCTGCCGGTCTTTTGGCCGGTTGTCAGACGCCTTTGCCCCCAGCCGATCCGCACATGGCCTGGGTCGATTTTTCGACGCCGACACCCGGCGGTAAGGTGCTCATGGCCGAGCGCCTCGACAAACAACGGCTGAATGACGGGCGCTTCTTTCAGGTCACCCCCGGCAGTCACGAATTGCGCGTGCGATTCGATTTCGAAGTGTTTGGCGGTGGCGGCAGCTTGATGAACGGCCCGGTAGAGCGCCTGTGCTACCTGTACATCCGTTACGAACATTTCGAGGCCGGGCAACGTTACACGCTGGAGGGTCGTTCGCTGGCGTTCACCCCGAGTGCCCGGCTCTACAATGCCAAGCGCGAAATTGTTGCCGAGGATTACGACTACGACTGCATTATCTGAGGCGACTCAGCTGCCGTTCTTCTGATAGATGATTTTCTTGCGGCCATAATCGCAAGTGCCGACAACCATGGCGATATCGTGTTCTGCAGCCTCTTTCTTGCTGACGATTTCCAGCGTGTAGGAGGGCACGGCTTTGGCCTGAATCTTGATTTCGATCTCTTTCTTGAGTTCTTCGCAGTCTTTGGGTGCCGCAATGACAGAAGTGGCCAGTGCACTGCAGAGAATCGCCAAGCCAATACGTTTCATGAGTGAAGCTCCCTGAGGCAGCGCGCACGGGCGTGCGCTGAAGCTGCTGTCATTTATTCGACCACATTTTTACAGCGAGGGTTCTGACTTCGCTCACAAGTTGTGCTGAAGGTTTCAAACCTTGGTTGATCTGCAGATGGCTATCGCGAGCAGGCTCACTCCTACAGGGGATCTTCGTCGCTCACAATAATTGTGTCCGCTGGAGATCAACTGTAGGAGTGAGCCTGCTCGCGATAGCGTCAGACCGGTCAGCGACAAATTAGCTGACCAGCGAAGCGTCTAGCGTAATCTTCGCATTAAGTACCTTGGACACCGGGCACCCTTCCTTGGCCTTTTTGCTCAGTTCTTCGAACTGCGCCTGCGTCGCCCCCGGAATTTTCGCCTTGAGGATCAGTTTCACCGCCGTGATCGCGAACCCGCCCTCTACCTGATCGAGGGTCACTTCAGCCTGAGTGTCGATGCTGTCGGCCTTCAGCCCCGCATCGCCCAGAATCATCGAAAACGCCATGGAAAAACAGCCGGCATGCGCGGCACCGATGAGTTCCTCCGGGTTGGTGCCCTTGCCACCCTCGAAGCGGGCCTTGAAGCCGTACGGTGCTTCTCTGAGGACACCGGTTTCAGTGGAGATCGAGCCAATACCGGTTTTCAGATCACCTGCCCAATGTGCGGATGCTTTCTTAACGATAGCCATGTCTGCCTCCTCAATATCTGGCGCGGAAACGCCGCGTCGTCGTGGTTTTTACTTGCAAGGCTTCTGAGGATAGACGCCGCAGCAAAGTTCAGCCCGGTTGAATCGTTGACTTTTTTAGTAGGAAATTTCGACTCGGCTATTGAAACTCGGGTATATGCCCTCATTGCACAAAACACGCTTATGAATTCGGCAGGTTTTCGTTCGCAAGAAAAACCTGCCTCCCCACTCGGAGACGCAGGTTTATGAAACAACTGTCCGACGTAAAATTTTCCACCCTCGATCTGGTACCGGTGCGCGAGAACGGTAGCCCGGCGCAGTCGCTGCGCAACTCACTGGATCTGGCACAGCATGTCGAGAAATTCGGCTACACGCGGTTCTGGGTGGCGGAACATCACAACATGGACGGCATCGCCAGTTCCGCCACTTCAGTGCTGCTCGGTTATCTGGCGGGCGGAACGTCGACCATTCGTGTCGGCTCCGGCGGCGTGATGCTGCCCAACCATGCGCCGCTGGTAATCGCCGAGCAGTTCGGCACCCTCGAGAGTCTGTATCCGGGGCGGATCGACCTCGGTCTGGGCCGCGCGCCCGGTTCCGATCAGATGACAGCTCGGGCGTTGCGCCGTGAACGCTCCGGTAGCGCCGATGATTTCCCCGAAGACGTCGCCGAACTGGTGCGCTACCTCGGCCCGCGTACCCCGGATCAGCGCGTGATTGCCATGCCGGGCACCGGCACCAACGTGCCGATCTGGCTGCTCGGTTCCAGTCTGTTCAGTGCGCAACTGGCCGGTGAGCGCGGTTTGCCTTACGCCTTCGCCTCGCATTTCGCCCCGCGCTTCATGCACGAGGCGATTCGCGTTTATCGCAATCACTTCAAGCCGTCGGCGGTGCTCGACAAGCCGTACGTGATGCTCGGCGTGCCGCTGGTGGCGGCGGATACCGATGAACAAGCCGATTACCTGGCGACTTCGGTGTATCAGCGCATTCTTGCGTTAATGCGTGGGCAGAGTCTGGTGCAGCGTCCGCCGGTGAAAACCATGGATGGACTGTGGTTGCCCCATGAGCGTGAGGCGGTGGGGGATTTCCTTGGGCTGGCGATGGTGGGTGGCCCGCAGAAGATCCGCGCGAAGCTGGAGGTGCTGATTGAGCAGACCCAAGCGGATGAGCTGATTTTCACCAGTGATCTCTACGAACACGCCGATCGCGTGCATTCGTACGAGTTGTTGGCGCAGGTGATGAAGGGCTGAAAGGCCAAAAAACACCCTCACCCTAGCCCTCTCCCGGAGGGAGAGGGGACTGACCGAGGTGTTCTTGCGCTCGACATCGACCTGAAAAATCGAGTCGAACTCAGGCTCTGAACAACCCCGATCCGCTCCCTTTCCCCCTCGCCCCCCATGGGGGAGAGGGGTGGGGTGAGGGGGATCAATCTCAAATACACCACAAATCTTTCAGACACAAAAAAGCCGACGCATTCAAGTCGGCTTTTGTATTTCAGTCGCGATCAGCCTCGCTTGTAGACGATTTCCTTGGTGCCACCTTCACAGGAGCCAACGACCTTGGCGCCTGCATCTGCGCCCTTGTCGACAATCTCCAGCGAATACCCGGAAACGCCCTTGGCATCCAGCTTCGCCGCAATCTCGCTTTTCAGCTCTTCACATGGCTTACCGGCAGCAAACGCACCACCCGCAAGGCTCAACAAACCTACTGCCAACATGAACTTCTTCATCGGTCGCACTCCCTGGTCGGATTGAAATAGGCGGGCACCGGGTCGTTCACCCGATGCAGCCACCCTGTAGCGCTTTGCCATTCCTATGGCACTCGGCCAGCGCGCAAGTTCAGAAGACTAGACCAAACTCAGCTGCTGGCAATCTTGAAGCCGACTTTCAGCGTCACCTGAAAGTGCGCTGCCTTGCCGTCCTTGATGTGACCACGGGTTTCGGTCACTTCAAACCATTCCAGGTTGCGAATGGTCTTGTTTGCTTCAGCAATTGCGTTGTTGATGGCGTCTTCAATGCTGCTGGTCGACGAACCGACCAACTCGACTTTCTTGTACGTGTGATGGTCACTCATGGCGATCTCCTTGGCGTGTGGAATTGAGACTAGCAGTGAATCTGCACTGTTGATTTCGGTGGCTTTGCGCAGGCGAAGTTCAGATTTTCTGCACTTTCTCAAACCGCTGAAGTCCCAACCAACACACGCCACTCATCACCAATGCAGGAGAGCCACCATGGCCAACACCTCTTTACGTAAAGCCTCGTTGCAAAGCATGGAAGCCGAGATCGAGAGTCTGCTCAAGTCGTTGGAAAGCCTGAAGGACGACGCTTCGGACGAGTCGCGCAAGACCCTCAAGGCGCTGAAAAGCAATGCCGAAAGCGCGCTGAAACATTCGCGTCACCTGCTCAGCGATGCCTATGAAGAAGTCAAAGTGAAAACCCGCGAAACCGGGATCGCCACCCGTGATTACGCGCAGGAGCATCCGTGGACGACGGCCGGTGTGGCAGTCGGTGCGATTGGTCTGCTCGCGGCTTACTTGCTGTTCAAGCGCGGCGAGTGATCGCTCTGGCGCAGCTCGTTCTTGAGCCATTGCGCCAGTTGCCGGGCGCGCCCGTCTGCGGCGCGCTTGGGTAGCCACAACGCCAGTTGCGCCGGGGTTTCACAGAAGCCCCATGGCGCAACCAGGCGACCAGCCTTCAAATCTTCCGTCACCAGCGGCTCCGGCGCGATTGCTACGCCAAGGCCTGCCACTGCTGCTTCCAGCAAGTAATACAAATGCTCGAAACCTTGCCCCAGCTTCAACGCCTTGGCGTCGAGGTCGCTTTGCTGTGCCCAGCTCGGCCACGCTTGTGGGCGAGAAGTTGTGTGCAGCAGCGGTTCATTGAGCAGTGCCGAGGCTGGCGCGGTTTGCAAACGTTGATAGCCGTTGAACAGCGGACTCATCACCGGGCCGATGCGTTCTGCGGCGAGTTCGTAGACCTGCATGTCTGCCGGCCAAGGTGGCTCGGCGAATAACAGCAAGGCATCCAGTCCTGGACGACGGGGGTCAAGATCGCCTTCTCCCGCCGACAGGTGCAGACGCAAGTCCGGCAGATCCGCATTCAATCGCCCCAGGCGCGGAATAAACCAGCGCGCCAACAGACTTCCAGAGCATCCCAAGACGAACGGCGCATCGGCGGTACTCTGCGTCAGCTCCGCACACACACTGCGTAACCGGTCAAACGCGTCGCCGCTGGCATCGCGTAACCGCACGCCGGCATCTGTGAGTTTCAAGCCGCGCCCATCCTTGACGAACAGACTGACACCCAGGTGCTCTTCGAGCACCTTGAGCTGACGACTAACCGCTCCGTGGGTGACGTGCAGCTGCTCGGCAGCCTGACTGACACTGTTCAGCCGGGCGGTGGCTTCGAACGCACGCAAGGCGTTCAGCGGAGGAAGGTCGTGGCTCATGGTATCTGTGAGTTTTCCTGACAGGTTGTGGCGATCTTATCGGTTTTCAGCTTGGAAGGTCAGGGGTAGAGTGGTCGTCATTGTCTTTTGACCCGAATTCACCTGGAGCGACTCATGACCCAGACTTCGAACACCTCTGATCTGCGTAATGGCCCGGACGATAACGGCCTGTTCGGCTCGTTCGGTGGCCGCTACGTGGCGGAAACCCTGATGCCGTTGATCCTCGATCTGGCCCGCGAATACGAAGCGGCCAAGGAAGATCCGGCCTTCAAAGAAGAATTGGCCTACTTCCAGCGTGACTACGTCGGACGTCCGAGCCCGCTGTATTTCGCTGAACGCCTGACTGAATTCTGCGGCGGCGCGAAGATTTATCTCAAGCGCGAAGAGCTGAACCACACCGGCGCGCACAAGATCAACAACTGCATCGGCCAGATTCTGCTGGCGCGGCGCATGGGCAAGAAACGCATCATCGCCGAGACCGGCGCCGGCATGCACGGCGTGGCCACTGCCACCGTCGCCGCACGTTTCGGTCTGGATTGCGTGATCTACATGGGCACCACTGACATCGAACGTCAGCAGGCCAACGTGTTCCGCATGAAGCTGCTGGGCGCTGAAGTGATTCCAGTGGTGGCCGGCACCGGCACCCTGAAAGATGCGATGAACGAAGCCCTGCGTGACTGGGTGACCAACGTCGACAACACCTTCTACCTGATCGGCACCGTGGCCGGCCCGCATCCTTACCCGGCAATGGTTCGCGACTTCCAGGCCGTGATCGGCAAGGAAACCCGCGATCAGTTGCAAGCGCAGGAAGGGCGTCTGCCGGACAGCTTGGTGGCGTGCATCGGTGGCGGCTCCAACGCAATGGGCCTGTTTCACCCGTTCCTCGACGACAAGAGCGTTGAGATCATCGGTGTTGAAGCCGCCGGTTACGGCATCGAAACCGGCAAGCACGCGGCGAGCCTCAATGGCGGCGTTCCGGGTGTGTTGCACGGCAACCGTACTTTCCTGCTGCAGGACGACGATGGCCAGATCATCGACGCCCACTCGATTTCCGCCGGCCTCGACTATCCGGGCATCGGCCCGGAACACGCCTGGTTGCATGACATCGGCCGCGTTCAATACACCTCGGTGACCGACGACGAAGCCCTCGACGCGTTCCACAAATGCTGCCGTCTGGAAGGGATCATTCCAGCACTGGAAAGCGCTCACGCCTTGGCTGAAGTGTTCAAACGTGCGCCGAAGCTGCCTAAGGATCACCTGATGGTGGTCAACCTGTCCGGCCGGGGCGACAAAGATATGCAGACCGTCATGCATCACATGGAACAGTCCAAGCAGGAGAAACACTGATGAGCCGCCTGCAAACGCGTTTTGCCGACCTCAAAGAACAGAACCGCGCCGCGCTGGTGACCTTCGTCACCGCCGGTGATCCGGACTACGACACCTCGCTGGCGATCCTCAAAGGTTTGCCGGGTGCCGGCGCCGACGTGATTGAACTGGGCATGCCGTTCACCGACCCGATGGCCGACGGCCCGGCGATTCAACTGGCGAACATCCGTGCGCTGGGCGCCAAACAGAATCTGCTGAAAACCCTGCAAATGGTTCGTGAATTCCGCGAAGGCAACAGTGATACGCCGCTGGTGCTGATGGGCTACTTCAACCCGATCCACATGTATGGCGTTGAGCGCTTCATTGCTGACGCGAAAGAGGCCGGCGTCGATGGTTTGATCGTGGTCGACATGCCGCCTGAGCACAACGCCGAGCTGTGTGATCCGGCGCAGGCTGCCGGTCTGGACTTCATCCGTCTGACCACCCCGACCACTGACGATGCGCGTCTGCCGAAAGTGCTCAATGGCAGCTCCGGTTTCGTTTACTACGTGTCGGTCGCCGGTGTGACCGGTGCTGGCGCCGCAACGCTGGAACATGTCGAAGAGGCGGTCACTCGTCTGCGTCGTCATACCGATCTGCCGATCAGCATCGGTTTCGGCATCCGTACGCCGGAGCAAGCGGCGGCCATTGCGCGTCTGGCCGACGGTGTCGTGGTGGGCTCGGCATTGATCGATCACATTGCCAACGCGACCACACCAGCTCAAGCCGTCGACGGTGTATTGAGCCTGTGTTCGGCACTCTCCGAAGGCGTGCGTAAGGCCCGCGTCAGCTGAAGGTAAAGTTCCTGATACAGAGGAATTAGCACCTCAAAGCACAGACTAAATGAGCAAGATCGAGGGCTTCAGAACATCGTTCTGCAGCCCTTTTTGCTGTTTGTGCCGTGAGGAAAGACCCGATGAAAATGCCGAAACGTCTGATGGCCGGACTGGGCGTGCTGATGATCAGTGCGACACCGCTGCTGGCCAGCGCCGACCCGCGCGATGATCACGACCACGGCGGTCCGCAGCAGGGCCATTACGATAACCGTGGCGACAATCGCGGTGATGATCACCGTGGTCCGCAGAGCGATCACCGTGGCGGCCCGCCGCCCCGTGACTTCGGACCGGTGCGCCAGACCATTCGCGACAATCATGGCTACTTCGTGCGCGGTGCACCGCCGCCTCCGGGGATTCATCTGGAGCGTGGCCGGCCGTTGCCGCACGGCTATTACGGCGAGCGTCTGGATAATCGGGCGTTAGGTCGTTTGCCGGTGTATCCGGGCTACGAATGGCGCCGGGCGGGGGGCGATATCGTGCTGATCGCGGTGGGCACCGGGATCGTCTACGAAATTCTCGATGGGGTTTTGTATTGATCCGCAGGCAATAAAAAAGACCGCAGCCAATGGCTGCGGTCTTTTTTTCAGGGCAGCTCCAGTCCGCCGGAGGCCTTGTGCAGTTTGCGCAGATGCGCGCCAATCTGCTTCACGTTCTCCTCACTGGCCGCTATCTCCGCGGCCCGCTTCGGCTCCAGCAACTTGCGTACTTCGGCGTCCAGATCACCCGACAGTGCCAGCAGCTTCTTCTGCCGCTGGCTGCTCTCCGCTTCGAGTCGAGTGAACTCGGTCGGCTGCGGCAATCCGTAACCCTTGGAATCGAGCAATTCTGCCGGACGGCTAAGGAACCCGCTGTTGGCTAGAATTTCCTGCAAGGTCGCATTTGCCTTGTCCATGCCGCCGTTTTCCAGCTCCCGCGCGCCGAGGTAACGCTGCTTGACCTCGTCTTGAGCCAGCAGCAACTGGCGTCGATAACTGGCCTGCTCCAACAGCAGCAGGGCGGCGCTGGTACGCAAATCCGCGCGCTCGAACCACTCGCGGCGTTCCTCGGCTGTGAGCGATAGCCATTCTTCAACGGTGGTCTGTTTGATCGGCAGTTGTTTCTTCAATACATCGAACATCGCCTGATAGCGATCGCGGAACGAGTCGAAGCGGTAACCCAGACGCAGCGCTTCTTTCGGATCATCCAGCACGCTGGTGTCCGCCAGACCACGGCCCTTCATCACTTCCAGCAAGCCGTTGGGCATGATGCTGTCCAGTCCGACGAACTGGTTGTTGTTACTGCCACTGCGCAACAGCTTCAGGCCTTCCACCGCACAGTTGTTGGAGAGGAAGAAGTAGTTGCCGTCATAGCTCCAGTGCATTTCCGCAGCATGTTCGACCACGCCTTCGATCTCGTCGCGGGACAGGTTCAGCGGCACCGAGGCGAGGCTGCGCAGTTCGGTCTTGGTGTATTCGTCGATGACCTGCGCGAGCGGCAGCACGAACAGCCGCGACGGGTATTTGCCGACCAGTCCGTCCCAGCTCGACAGCTGTACATCGCCGACAAAGGCGCGGTAGGACAACACCAGATGCTGGTCCAGGTCGAGTCGGCAATCCGGCCCACGCGGGCGGCCCGGTGCGCAAATCACCAGGCGCAACATGCTGTGGCCCCAACGGCTGACCCAGTTCTGATTGGCCTCTGCCAGCAGATAGTCAACGGCATACACCCGTTCAGGATCGACCTGCCCCAAGGGTTGCTTGGCGAAGTCGTTGCCGGCATTGAGGAAGGAGAAGGTCTTGCTGCAAGTGTCCTTGGCCGGCGGTGCCCAGCCGAAGTGCTGCTGGTAATAGCGATACAGCGCCGGGCGGCGGCAGGCATAGCTAGGGTCGAGGAGGAAATACTCCATGTTGACCGCGACGAACTCCTTGGGACTGGAAATTTCGTACAGGTCCGGGCTGCGCGCGATCTGCCGGTTGTGTTGTTCACGTTCACCGCGACGACCGACGTATTGCTGCCAACCGGCAAGGTCGAGCAGGCGCGGGTCATCGCTGAGGGTGAAGCGCCGGCCGTTCTGACCACGACACTCATCGGGAATGCCGATCAGCCCGGCGCTGTTGAAGCGTCGAGTGCAACGCTGGATCAGCGTGCGCTCGGCACTCGGCCACAGGCGCGCGCGATCATAAATATGGGTGATTTCATGCAACACCGTGGCGAGCAGTTCCTGGCGCACAGTGCCGTGGGGGCGATTGGTTTTTTCTTTGGCTGCGCTGCCATCCGTGAGACCGGCGAGCAGTTTTCGATTCAGATCGAGCTCGGCCACCAGTGTGGCTTGGCCATAGGCGTTGGCGGGCATGTCGTCGGTCCAGCCGACATCGATGCGCCGATCCAGCCGCTCGATAAAGCTCGGCGGCAGTTTTTGCATCGCCTCATCGATCAGCGCCTGGCTGGCCTGTTGTTGGGCGGGGCTCAGACCGTCGGTCTTGAGCCGCAATTGCAGGCCGGCGTGGGCGCTGTTGCCAAGCAACAACAACGCCCCGGCCAGCAGCCAGGTGCCGAATGACTTCACAGTGCGAGGATGGCTTCGGCGAGAACCTGATCGCTGGCGTCGCGCGCTTCCGGCACGCGAGTGCGCAGGGTATTGAGCGCGGCTTCCAGATGCGCGCCACGGATATCACCGTTAGTGGCGACGAAACTGGCGGCGTCATCGTGGGCTTCGCGGATGATTTTCGAATCGCGAATCGACGTAGTGGTGTCGGAGGTGAAATCGATGGTGCGCTGGGAGGCACGAACGATGATGTTACTGGTGGCTACCAGGGTGTGTGCCTGGGCCACGTCGGCCAACAAAAACAGGCCAAGGGCGGCAGCAATCAGCGGGCTACGCATGGAACGACTCCGAAGGGGCAAGGATAACGGGGGTACAGGATAACTATTGGACGAGAATTGCCTCTGCCAGTTCAAGGTCGCTGACATGAAGTTTCGGCCGGGTTTTGCGCAAGTAATGCAGCGCAGATTCCAGACGAGCGCCTCGCCATTCACCGTCACTGGCAACAAACGCGGCCGCGTCATCGTGAGCGGCGAGCAGCAGTTTACGGTCGAAAGGTGCGGAAGACACCATGCTGGTGGCGTAACCGCTGACGACAGTGCCTTGGGTCGACGCATTGAAAGCATCAAAGGCATCGACGGACGTCGCCCAGCAGGCGGTGAACAATAAGGAAGGGATCAGCAGATTTGGAAGAAAGCGCATTGGACTCGGTAACTGTTGGCGAGCCCAAAGGCTAGCGCAATGCCCGGGCCAGAGCCAGCGCCGAAACATCGGGACACGACCGGCGTGTCCCGCATGGCTTCGATCGTTTAGATCGTCAGAATAGCTTGAGCCAGTTGTGCGTCAGTGGCTTGCAGCTGTGGCGCCTGGTGACGGATGTGATCCAGAGCGCTTTCCAGTTTCACGCCACGGATTTCGCCTTCGCTGGCCACGAAGCTGGCAGCGTCGTCACGGGCGGCAAGGACAATTTTGTCGTCACGGAACGACGAAGTGACGTCGGAGGTGGCGTCGGAAGAGGATTTCAGAGCGCCGACAACGGCGTCGGTGGTCACGATGAAGCTGGTGGCGCTGGCGTTGGCAGCCACGGCCAGCAGGGCGGCAGCACTGAGCAGACGAAGACGGGACATGGTGTAACTCCTTTGGATAAACCGTAGAGAGAGGTGGCTCGGTATCTGAGGAGTCAGACGCCAGTGACACAGCATTCGCCACGTTCTGCGTGGATATTAGGCCTGCTTTGCGGGATTCGCACAGTGGGCAAAATGCTAGCGCCAGAAGGGTTTATCCAGTTCATGGAGGCGATCGGCGTGGCTGAGGCCAAGATCGGCGAGGTCACGGCCATCCAGTTGAGCCAGCAGTCGCCGCGTTCTGGCGCGTGCCAGGCTGTCCCGAAGCCCGAGAAACAGCCGACGCAGAGCGTTTGGGCGAGGGTAGGAATGGCTGAAGTTTCTTGAAACATCCTGTAAGTCATTCATGACGTATTCCTTATTGCCGGTGAAGGCGGAATGTCATGTTGAGCCTGCGACAGAAGAAGAGGCAGATACAGCAGGGGGAAATTGTACTTGTTCAGATTGCGATTTCGTTGGACTGTACTGGTCGGCAATCCAGATAGCTGTATTGAGATTTCCAGACCCTAAAACGACAAAACCCGTCGTGGTTTCCCACGACGGGTTTTGTTTGTTCAATTCGGGTTGCTGGCGGTGGGTCTAAGGACCAGAGCCAGCGACGCTACTTAGCGCCAGAACGGCTTGCTCAGCTCTTCGTAGCGTTGTGCTTCGCTGATACCGGCGTCAGCCAGCAGACGCGAATCCAGACGAGCCAGTTGGTGGCGGCTGGAGATGCGGCGCTGCCACAACATCAGGTTGGCGATAACGCGCAGAGGCAGGGAAGCCTGGGTGTTTACAGCTTTGTCTTCGAAGAACAGTTCGGAACTGAGTGTACGTTCCATGGTTGACATCCTTCCGCTTGTGGCGGGATCAGGTAGTGGTTTGACTGGTGCCCATGATCCTCTCGTTTGCCAAGTCTCTCTAGATACAGTTCAACTGTATTGTGAGTGACCAGTTAACTGTTTATAGGGGGTGTACGGGTCAAAATTGAGCAAACTGTACCTATCCGCACTTAAGTGGTGCATTTTTGCTCAATTCACTCGGAAAAGTAGGCAAAGCCTGTAGGAAATGACCAGTACAGCAGTACAGTTTTTGTCAGGTAGGGAGGCTTGAGAAAGTCCACTGACGCAAACTGTGTTTGCGTCGGCGGTTCATCTGTGTGAATCAGACCGCGAGCATGCGCCCGGTTTCTTCCAGGTTGATGTGCCAGCTCAACGCTTCACGCAGGATGTGCGGGGTGTGGCCACCGATTGCACAGGCCTTCGTGAAGTAATCATTCAGCGCCTGGCGGAAGTCCGGATGCACACAGTTATCGATGATCACTCGTGCACGCTCCCGTGGCGCCAGACCGCGCAAGTCCGCCAGACCTACCTCGGTCACCAGAATGTCGACGTCATGCTCGGTGTGGTCGACGTGGCTGACCATCGGCACCACACTGGAAATCGCGCCGCCCTTGGCGATCGACTTGGTCACGAACACCGCCAGGTGCGCGTTGCGCGCGAAGTCACCCGAACCGCCAATGCCGTTCATCATCCGCGTGCCGCAGACGTGGGTGGAGTTGACGTTGCCGTAAATGTCGAACTCCAGCGCCGTGTTGATGCCGATGATGCCCAGGCGACGCACCACTTCCGGGTGGTTAGAGATCTCCTGCGGACGCAACACCAGTTTGTCCTTGTACTTCTGCAGATTGCCGAACACGTCGCTGTTGCGCCGCTCCGACAACGTAATCGAACTACCCGACGCAAAGCTCAGCTTGCCGGCATCGATCAGGTCGAACGTCGAATCCTGCAGCACCTCGGAGTACATGGTCAGGTCTTCGAACGGCGAATCGATCAAGCCACACATCACCGCGTTGGCGATGTTGCCGATCCCCGCCTGCAACGGGCCGAGCTTGTTGGTCATGCGTCCTGCGTCGACTTCCTGCTTGAAGAAGGTGATCAGGTGATCGGCGATGGCATTGGTGTCGACATCCGGCGACGACACGGTGGACGGCGAATCGGCCTGCTGAGTGATGACGATGGCGACAATCTTCTCCGGCGGAATCGGAATCGCCGTGCTGCCAATACGGTCGTCGACTTTTACCAGCGGGATCGGCGTGCGCGTCGGGCGGTAAGTCGGGATATAGATGTCGTGCAGACCTTCGAGGTTGGCGTTGTGCGCCAGGTTGATCTCGACGATCACCTGTTTGGCGAAAATCGCGAAGCTCGCTGAGTTGCCCACTGAAGTTGTCGGCACGATGTGGCCTTGCTCGGTGATGGCTACGGCTTCGATGACCGCGATGTCCGGCAGCTTCAGTTGCTGGTTGCGCAGTTGCTCGACGGTTTCCGACAGATGCTGGTCGATGAACATCACCTGGCCGGCGTTGATCGCCTTGCGCAAGGTGCTGTCGACCTGGAACGGCATCCGCCGCGACAGTACACCGGCTTCGGTCAGTTGCTTGTCGAGGTCGTTGCCCAGGCTGGCGCCGGTCATCAGGCTGATCTTCAGCGGCGTGACCTTGGCCCGCTCGGCCAGTGCGTGAGGGACTGCTTTGGCTTCGCCGGCACGGGTGAAACCGCTCATGCCGACGGTCATGCCGTCCTCAATCAGAGCGGCGGCGTCGGCGGCGCTCATCACTTTATCCAACAACGAAGGCAGGCGAATACGGTCACGGTACATGGATTATTATCTCGGGAAGCGAGTAGCAGGATGCGCAGTCTAGTGAATTTGACGGGCGCCTGTCCCGCTACCAAGGTCGCAAACGAGGCGTCTATTCAGCGGGTTTCAAGTAAAACACCGTTACCGGATCTGCAACAACGTGGCAAATTGTCCGACGTTTTGCGCAAACAAAAACGCCCCGACGAGTCGGGGCGTTCGGTGTTGCAGCGACGTGTTACTCGACCGCTTTGACCATGTCTTCGATGACCTTCTTCGCGTCGCCGAAGACCATCATGGTCTTGTCCAGATAGAACAGTTCGTTGTCCAGGCCGGCATACCCGCTGGCCATCGAGCGCTTGTTGACGATGATGGTCTTGGCTTTGAACGCTTCGAGAATCGGCATGCCGGCAATCGGCGATTTCGGATCGTTCTTCGCGGCCGGGTTGACCACGTCGTTCGCGCCGAGCACCAGCACGACGTCGGCCTGGCCGAACTCGGAGTTGATGTCCTCCATCTCGAACACTTGGTCGTAAGGCACTTCGGCCTCGGCGAGCAGAACGTTCATGTGCCCCGGCATACGGCCGGCCACCGGGTGAATCGCATACTTAACGGTCACGCCACGGTGGGTCAGCTTCTCGGTCAGCTCTTTCAGCGCATGCTGTGCACGCGCTACCGCCAAGCCGTAACCCGGGACGATGATCACGGTGTCGGCGTTGGTCAGCAGGAAGGTTGCGTCGTCAGCCGAACCGGATTTCACCGGACGTGCTTCTTTCGCACCGGCCGGGCCTGCATCAGCTGTGTTGCCGAAACCGCCGAGCAGTACATTAAAGAAGGAACGGTTCATCGCCTTGCACATGATGTACGAGAGGATCGCACCGCTCGAACCCACCAGGGAACCGGCAATGATCAGCATCGAGTTGTTCAACGAGAAGCCAATACCTGCCGCCGCCCAGCCGGAATAGCTGTTGAGCATCGACACCACCACCGGCATGTCCGCACCACCGATCGGGATGATGATCAGCACGCCCATCACGAACGCCAGCGCGAGCATCAGCGCGAACGCGGTGAGGTTGCCGGTGAACATGAAGGTCAGGCCGAGTGCCAGCGTCGCCAGCCCCAGCACAGCGTTCAGTTTGTGCTGACCGGCGAACTGTACCGGTGCGCCTTGGAACAGACGGAACTTGTACTTGCCCGAGAGCTTGCCGAACGCAATCACCGAACCGGAGAAGGTGATTGCACCGATCGCAGCGCCGAGGAAAAGCTCCAGACGGTTGCCCGCCGGAATCGAGTCGCCCAGCTGTTTAACGATGCCCAGCGATTGCGGCTCCACCACAGCGGCGATGGCAATGAACACTGCCGCGAGGCCGATCATGCTGTGCATGAACGCGACCAGTTCCGGCATCTTGGTCATTTCAACGCGCTTGGCCATGATCGAACCGGCGGTGCCGCCGACCAGCAGGCCGACGATGACGTAACCGATACCGGCGGTGGCCAGTTCAGCGCCCAACTTATAGATAAGGCCGACGGTGGTAAGAATGGCCAACGCCATGCCGAGCATGCCGAACAGGTTGCCGCGCCGCGAAGTTGTCGGGTGCGACAGCCCTTTGAGGGCCTGGATAAAGCAGATCGACGCGATCAGGTAGAGCGTCGTGACGAGATTCATGCTCATTACTTCGGCGCCTCTTCTTTTACTTTCGGGGCTTTCTTCTTGAACATCTCAAGCATGCGGCGGGTGACCAGGAAGCCACCGAAGACATTGACCGCCGCCAGTGCCACGGCGAGGGTGCCCATGGTTTTGCCCAGCGGCGTGACGGTCAGTGCGGCCGCGAGCATGGCGCCGACGATCACGATCGCCGAGATGGCGTTGGTCACTGCCATCAATGGCGTGTGCAGCGCAGGTGTAACGTTCCAGACCACGTGGTAACCGACATAAATCGCCAGCACGAAGATGATCAGGTTGTAGATACCGGGGGAGATAAGCTCTTCCATCGTCTGAATCCCTGCTTAGGCGTTTTTGCGGATGACTTGGCCGTCGCGGCACATCAGGCACGCTGCGACGATGTCGTCTTCGAGGTTGACGTCGAACTGACCTTCTTTGGTGAAGACCAGCTTGAGGAAGTCCAGCAGGTTGCGCGCGTACAGTGCCGAGGCGTCTGCAGCGACTTCACCGGCCAGATTGGTCGGGCCGCAAATGGTCACGCCATTTTCGACCACGACCTGATCAGCCACGGTCAGCGGGCAGTTGCCACCCTGAGCGGCAGCGAGGTCGATGACCACCGAGCCCGGTTTCATCTGCGCCACGGTGTCCGCGCTCAACAGCGTCGGTGCCTTGCGGCCAGGAATCAGCGCGGTGGTGATGACGATGTCAGCCTGTTTGGCGCGTTCGTGCACAGCCTGGGCCTGACGCTGCATCCAGCTCGCTGGCATTGGCCGCGCGTAACCACCGACACCGACGGCGCATTCACGCTCTTCATCGGTCTCGTAAGGCACGTCGACGAACTTCGCGCCGAGGGATTCGATCTGCTCTTTTACCGCCGGACGTACGTCAGACGCTTCGATCACCGCACCCAGACGTTTCGCCGTGGCGATCGCCTGCAACCCGGCCACACCGGCGCCAAGAATCAGCACGCGCGCCGCTTTCACGGTGCCCGCAGCGGTCATCAGCATTGGCATGAAGCGCGGATAGTGGTGAGCGGCCAGCAACACAGCCTTGTAGCCGGCAATGTTCGCCTGCGACGACAACACATCGAGACTCTGCGCGCGCGAGGTGCGCGGCGCCGCTTCGAGGGCGAACGCGGTAATGCCGCACTCGGCCATCTTCGCGATGGTTTCGTTGTTGAACGGGTTGAGCATGCCCACCAGCACCGTACCGCGCTTGATCAGCGTCAGTTCGGCATCGCTCGGGGCGACCACTTTGAGAATCAGCTCGGCGCCAAACGCGTCATTGGCATTGCCAATGGTTGCGCCTGCCGCTTCATAGGCACTGTCGACCACACTGGCTTTTACGCCGGCGCCGGTTTGCACAGTGACCTTATGACCTTGGCTGATCAGCTTTTTAATGGTTTCCGGGGTTGCAGCAACCCGTGTTTCACCGGTCTGGGTTTCGAGAGGAACACCAATGTGCACGTCAAATCTCCTGCGTGATCTTATTGAGTAAACCCATGCACTACGGATGGTGCGACTGGGGCGGCCGATCAGCACGATCCCGCCAAATCAGGGCGGGGCGCGGCATTTTGCAGGCGAACTTTATGCCCTTCAAGGGATTATGACGGGTGACGGAAAATTAACTACAAGTCATGCCGTGACCGAATGTCGCAGATGGCCAGCTGAATCCCTTGCAGGCCGTGCCTTGTAAGGATTCTGGCCGAATATGAAAAAATTTCTCATCGGTGGCGTGAATAGGCAGCAATGCGTCGCCGATGAAGGCTCAAAGCCACGTCGGCAGGCGCTTGTGGGACGTCTGTACGACTTTCGGATACAGTCTGTGAAATTGCGACAAATAGTTATATCTGTAGGGCTTTTTAATTTCTGACTACGGGGTTAAGTATCGCTGGAGGTCTTTATCCTTCTAGGCTGTAGCTCTGAGCCTGGGTTACCAGCCAGTCGCGAAATGCCTTTAATGATGCCGATTCTACCTTTCGCTCGGGAATCATCAGGTAATAGGCCTTGATGCTGGAGAGTGCCTGCGGGTTGGCAATCACCAGACGTTTCTCTGCCAACTCCCGCTGAATCAGGAACGGCGGAATCAGCGCGATACCCATGTCGTGCATGGCCGCTTGGGCGAGCATGGAGAATAGCTCGTAGCGCGGACCTGTCATGTCGCGGGGGACATTCAAGTGCTGCGAGTTGAACCACTGACGCCAGGCATAGGGGCGGGTGGTCTGCTGCAACAGCGGTAGCTCGGCGATTGCCTCGGCTGTCAGATGCGTCTTGTTACCGAGTAGGGCGGGGCTGCACACCGGCATCGGATTTTCGCCCATCAGCCTGTGGGATTCGGTACCCGACCAGTCGGCATCGCCAAAGTAGATCGCCGCATCGAATTCGGTATCGGCAAACAGAAAGGGCCGGGTGCGGTTGGTCAAGTTGACCGTGACTTCCGGGTGTTTGAGCTGGAAATCCTTGAGCCGTGGCAGCAGCCATTGCGTACCGAAGGTCGGCACCACCGCCAACTCGATCACATTGGCGCCTTGCTGGCCCATCACTGAAAGCGTGTCGCGCTCAACCGCATCGAGTTGCGTGGCGACGCGGCGGCTGTAGGAAAGCCCGGCCTCGGTCAGCTTCACCCCGCGTCGCGAGCGTCGGAACAGTTCTACGCTGAGGAATTCTTCAAGGCTGGCGATCTGTCGGCAAATGGCGCCTTGGGTGAGGGAAAGCTCTTCAGCGGCCCGGGTAAAGCTCTCGTGGCGAGCGGCAGCTTCGAAGCTGATCAGGGCGCTTGTACTGGGGATCTTTCTGCGCATGTACGTCAACCTCACTAATGCGCCGCATAAAAGGCATTTCGCGACGTTTCGGAGTGAGAAATTAGCACAACAGAATGCGAAATCCTCGTTTGTCGCGACGGCGAACCGCGCCTACGATCAATGCCACGTTAATTCAGCCGATTTGCGAGGACACACTCATGGGCGGTAAAGCTAGCTTCAACTGGATCGATCCCCTGCTGCTGGATCAACAGCTCACCGAAGAAGAGCGCATGATCCGCGACACCGCCGAGCAGTTCGCTCAGCAGAGTCTCGCACCGCGTGTTCTCGAAGCCTTTCGTCATGAGAAAACTGATCCGGCGATCTTCCGCGAAATGGGTGAAGTCGGCCTATTGGGCGCGACCATTCCCGAACAGTACGGCGGCAGCGGCCTCAACTATGTCAGCTACGGGCTGATTGCTCGCGAAGTGGAGCGTGTCGACTCTGGCTACCGCTCGATGATGAGCGTGCAGTCGTCGCTGGTGATGGTGCCGATCAACGAATTCGGCACCGAAGCACAGAAGCAGAAATACCTGCCGAAACTGGCTTCTGGCGAATGGATCGGCTGCTTCGGCCTGACCGAACCCAACCACGGTTCCGACCCGGGCGCGATGATCACTCGTGCACGTAAGGTCGACGGCGGCTACAGCCTGACCGGCGCGAAGATGTGGATCACCAACAGCCCGATCGCTGATGTGTTTGTGGTCTGGGCCAAAGACGATGCCGGCGACATTCGTGGCTTCGTGTTGGAAAAAGGCTGGAAAGGCCTAAGCGCCCCGGCGATTCACGGCAAGGTTGGCCTGCGTGCGTCGATCACCGGTGAGATCGTCATGGATAATGTGTTCGTACCGGAAGAGAACATCTTCCCTGACGTGCGTGGTTTGAAAGGCCCGTTCACCTGCCTGAACTCTGCACGTTACGGCATCTCCTGGGGCGCACTGGGCGCTGCCGAGTTCTGCTGGCACACCGCTCGCCAATACACGCTGGATCGTCAGCAGTTCGGTCGCCCATTGGCCGCTACTCAGTTGATTCAGAAGAAACTGGCTGACATGCAGACCGAGATCACGTTGGCCCTTCAGGGCTGCCTGCGTCTGGGCCGTATGAAGGACGAAGGTACTGCGGCGGTCGAAATCACCTCGATCATGAAGCGCAACTCGTGCGGCAAGTCGCTGGATATCGCTCGTATGGCTCGTGACATGTTGGGCGGTAATGGTATCTCCGATGAGTTCGGCGTGGCCCGTCATCTGGTCAACCTGGAAGTGGTGAATACCTATGAAGGGACTCACGACGTTCACGCGCTGATTCTCGGCCGTGCGCAAACCGGTCTGCAGGCGTTCTATTAATAGGAGAGCGACCATGGGCGCGCTGTCGCATCTGCGGGTACTGGATTTATCGCGAGTATTGGCCGGGCCGTGGGCCGGGCAGATACTCGCCGACCTTGGCGCCGAAGTGATCAAGGTCGAGCGCCCGGGCAATGGTGATGACACTCGCGCCTGGGGGCCTCCTTTCCTTAAGGACGCCTATGGCGAGAATACTTCGGAGGCGGCTTATTACCTGTCGGCGAACCGCAACAAGCAATCGGTGACCATCGACTTCACACGTCCTGAGGGGCAGAGCCTGGTGCGGGAGCTGGCGGCCAAGTCGGACATCCTCATCGAGAACTTCAAGGTGGGTGGTCTGGCGGCGTATGGGCTGGACTATGAGTCGCTGAGGGCGATCAATCCGAACCTCATCTATTGCTCTATTACCGGGTTTGGCCAGACCGGGCCGTATGCCAAGCGTGCTGGTTATGACTTCATGATTCAGGGGTTGGGCGGGCTGATGAGCCTGACTGGTCGTCCTGAGGGTGATGAAGGTGCCGGGCCGGTGAAGGTTGGTGTGGCGCTGACGGATATCTTGACGGGGCTTTATTCGACGGTCGCGATTCTGGCGGCGTTGGCTCATCGCGATCACGACGGCGGCGGCCAGCACATCGATATGGCGTTGCTAGATGTGCAGGTTGCGTGTCTGGCGAACCAGGCGATGAATTATCTGACGACGGGCAATGCGCCCAAGCGTCTGGGTAATGCGCATCCGAACATCGTGCCTTATCAGGACTTTCCTACGGCCGACGGTGATTTCATTCTTACCGTGGGTAATGACGGGCAGTTCCGCAAGTTTGCCGAAGTAGCGGGGCAGCCGCAGTGGGCAGACGATCCGCGCTTCGTTACTAATAAGCAGCGAGTAGCCAATCGGGCGGTTTTGATTCCGCTGATTCGCCAGGCGACAGTGTTCAAGACGACTGCCGAGTGGGTTGCCGAGCTGGAGCAGGCAGGGGTTCCATGTGGGCCGATCAACGATCTGTCGCAGGTGTTTGAGGATCCGCAGGTAAAAGCGCGTGGTCTGGCGATAGAGTTGCCGCATGCGTTGGCGGGGATGGTGCCTCAAGTGGCTAGCCCGATTCGCCTGTCGCAGACACCGGTTGAATATCGCTGGGCGCCTCCTTTATTGGGTGAACATACATTGGAGGTTCTGCAGAGTGTGCTGGGCCTGGGGGCGGGAGCGGTGGCTGAGTTGAAGGCGGCTGGGGTTCTCTGACGATCCCTTCTATATAGAAGGGATCTCTATATAGTGGAATTATTGGTTGTTTTTTAACCAGCCTGCAAGTGATTGAAAGAAAAGCGAAATTAACGGTTGACGGCAGATTTCAGATGTCTATAATTCGCCCCACTTCCGGCGCAGTCGAAACGGAAAACTCCTTGAGATTCAATGAGTTATGCAGGTTTCGGCAG
>NZ_JSFK01000002.1 GCF_000783395.1 Pseudomonas chlororaphis
CTCTTCACTTGATCCTACCCCCACGCAGGCCTACTCTAGACCTCGCGCAACCGTTTCACCCCCTCCCCGCCGCTGCTCTACCGCTTCCCCCCTGACAAGGAGGTTCCCGAATGTTCGATTTCCACCCCCAGCTCAAGCAGCGCTTCGCTGCCTTGCGCACGGGCGCTGAGTTTTTTTCCCTGCGATACGTACGCGAGTCCGGCCAGTACCTGTCGGTACGCAAGAACGTCGCCGAACCGCCGAGCCTGAGCCGCGACGAAGGCGCGATGCTTACCGTGCGCGTCAATGGCGTTGAGGCCTACGCGGCAATCAACGACCTCTCGCAACAAGGTTTGCAGGCCGCCCTCGAACGTGCCGAGCAGCAAGCGCGCCGGCTCAAGCCGCACGCCTTGCTCGACCTGCGCGATCAGCCAGTGTCCAGCGATCGCGCTGATTACTTTTCGCCCAATCTCGAACAA
This sequence comes from Pseudomonas chlororaphis, assembly GCF_000783395.1. GTDB lineage: Bacteria > Pseudomonadota > Gammaproteobacteria > Pseudomonadales > Pseudomonadaceae > Aquipseudomonas > Aquipseudomonas chlororaphis_H. The sequence goes on from NZ_JSFK01000002.1 coordinate 459, forward strand.
GCCTTTCCGTCCCTGAGCGAATGCTTCGAGCTGCTCGGCGCGGAATCCGCCTCGGTGCCAAAGGATGAGCGCCTGGTGAATTGGCAGGTGAGCATTGGCATTACCCACGTTGAGCAGATCTACCTGAGCAGCGCCGGGGCTGAATTGCGCCAGGCCCAGCGCTTCGTCTACCCGGGCCTCGACGTCACCGCCTACGACGGCAACGACAGCCAGACCCGCAGCCTCGGCCGCGAGAACTTCGGCCAACAGGGCGGCGCGGACGTGATCAGCCGTTGCGGTTTGATCGGCGCCGGTCCGCAGGTTGCCGATCAGGCCCTGCAACTGCTGCTCGCGCCGAACACCCCGCAAGGCCCGCGCGACCTGCTGTTGATGCCGGATCAGATGATGCTGCAGATCCACGAATCCATCGGCCACCCGCTGGAACTCGACCGCATCCTCGGCGACGAACGCAATTACGCCGGCACCAGTTTTGTTAAAGCGAGCGACTTCGGCCGCCTGCAATACGGCTCCAAACTGCTCAACGTGACCTTCGATCCGGGCATTCCCGAAGAACTCGCCAGCTACGGTCACGATGACGACGGCAGCAAAGCGAGCAAACAATTCCTGATCCGCGATGGCCTGTTGCTGCGTCCGCTGGGCGGTGCGCTGTCGCAATACCGTGCCGGGATGGAAGGCGTCGCCAACAGCCGCGCCTGCGGCTGGAACCGTGCGCCGATCGATCGCATGGCCAACCTCAATATCGAGCCGGGCGATCAGCCACTGAGCAAACTGATCGAAGGCATCGAGAACGGCATCCTGATGAGCACCAACCGTTCTTGGTCGATTGACGATGCGCGCAACAAATTCCAGTTCGGCTGTGAATGGGGCCAGTTGATCGAAAACGGTGAACTCAAAGGCGTGGTGAAAAACCCGAACTACCGGGCGATTTCCGCGCACTTCTGGAAAAGCCTGCGCGCCGTCGGCGACGCCAACACCGTCAAGGTGCTGGGCACGCCGAACTGCGGCAAAGGCGAACCGAACCAGGTGATCCGCGTCGGCCACGCTTCGCCGGCCTGCGTATTCAGCAACGTTGATGTGTTTGGGGGAGACGCCTGATGAGCATTTCGAAGAGTCAGTCCGACGCCTTCAAGGTCATGGTCGAGTGGCTGCGCGACAGCGTGCGCGAGCCGGAACAATTCACCCTCAGCTTTGCCGCCGAATCCTCGGCGTTCGTGCGTTTCAATCACGCCAAGGTGCGTCAGGCCGGACAAGTGCAGCAGGCCAATATCGTCCTGAAACTGATCAACGATGGTCGCCACGCCGACCTTCAGGTCACCCTGTCCGGTGATCAGGAAGGCGATCTGCAACGGCTTGCCGAAGGTCTGCAACAACTGCGCGAAACCCTGCCGTTGCTTCCGCAGGATCCGTATCTGTTGCTCAACCACAACGGCTGGCAGAGCCAGAACGTGCAGGAACATCCGCTGCCGGACACTGAACAGGTGGTCGATGAAATCTGTGCAGCCGCTGAAGGTCTGGACCTGGTGGGCTTCTATGCCGCCGGCCCGATCAGCCGTGGCTTCGCCAGTTCTTCGGGAGCGTTTGGCTGGCATCAGGCCAACAGCTTCAACTTCGATTTCAGCCTGTTCCACGAGAACGGTGAAGCGGTGAAAGCCAGCTACGCCGGGCATGACTGGAGCAGCGAAGGTTTCGCCAAGCGTTTCCAGCAGGCACGTGAGCAACTGGAGTTTCTCGGCCGCCCACTGCGCACCTTGGCGCCGGGGCAGTACCGTGCGTATCTGGCACCGGCGGCGCTGGAAGAAATCATGGGCATGCTGAGCTGGGGCGGTTTCTCGGCGCAGTCGATCGCCAGCAAGAGCAGCCCGTTGCAGAAGCTGTATGTCGGCGATCAGGCGTTCAGTCCGCTGGTGTCGCTGGACGAGAAAGTCAGCGAATCATTGAGCCCGGCATTTTCCGGTGAGGGTTATCCGCGCAGCGATCTGCGGCTGATCGTCGAAGGCAGGGCCGGTGATCAACTGGTCGGCTCGCGCAGTGCCGCCGAATACGGTCTGACCGCCAACGGCGCCGGTGGCGGTGAAATGCCAAGTGCGTTGAACATGGCGGCGGGTGATCTGTCGCAAGCAGAGATCCTCAAGCAGTTGGGCACCGGGTTGTACATCAGCAATCTGTGGTACCTGAACTACTCGGATCAACCGGCCGCGCGCATGACCGGCATGACCCGCTTCGCGACCTTCTGGGTCGAGAACGGCGAGATCCAGGCGCCGGTGAGCACCATGCGTTTTGACGACAGCGCTTACAGCCTGCTCGGTTCGCAGCTCGAAGCGTTGACCGCCGAGCGCGAGTTGTTGCTGTCGGCGAGTACGTACAGCCAGCGCAATACCTCGTCGGCGTTACTGCCGGGGGCGCTGGTCAGCCGACTCACGCTCACCCTGTAAACGCAAAACCTGTGGGAGCGAGCCTGCTCGCGAAAGCGGTAGATCAATCGACATCAATGTTGAATGAAATGGCCTCTTCGCGAGCAGGCTCGCTCCCACACTTACCGCGCTCGACAATGGATATGCATTAACTCCAACGACAAGAGGTTCCATGCCCAACCGCCCGCCTCTCGACGCCATCACCGCCCGCTGGTTGCCGTGGGTCGTCGCCATCGCTTTCTTCATGCAGTCCCTCGACGGGACCATCCTCAACACCGCCCTGCCCGCCATGGCTCGCGATCTGGCCGAAGACCCCTTGCGCATGCAAGGCGTGATCATCGCCTACATGCTCACCGTGGCCTTGCTGATCCCGGCTTCGGGCTGGATCGCCGACCGCTTCGGCACCAAGAAAATCTTCTTCGGCGCGATTCTGCTGTTCAGTTTCGGCTCTTTGCTTTGCGCGCTATCGAGCAGCCTGAGCATGCTGATTGGCGCCCGGGTCATTCAGGGCCTGGGCGGTGCGCTGATGCTGCCGGTCGGGCGACTGGTGGTGCTGCGCGCCTATCCGCGATCGGAACTGGTGCGGATCATGGGCTTCATCACCATCCCCGGCCTGCTCGGCCCGCTCATCGGCCCGACCATGGGCGGCTGGATGGTCGAGTACCTGACGTGGCACTGGATCTTCCTGATCAACCTGCCGGTCGGCGTGATCGGCTGCTACGCGGTGTGGAAGTTCATTCCCGACCTGCGCGGCACTGAGCGTACGCGCTTCGATAGCCTCGGCTTCCTGCTGTTCGGCGCGGCAATGATCCTGATCACCATCGCCATGGAAGGCCTCGGCGAATTGCACCTGCCGCACCTGCGCGTGATGTTGCTGCTGTTCGGTGGCATGGCCTGTCTGGCGGCGTACTGGCTGCGCGCCGGGCACATCGAGAACCCGCTGTTCGCACCGTCGCTGTTCAAGACTCGCACCTTTGCCGTCGGTATTCTCGGCAACCTCTTTGCGCGTTTGGGCAGCGGCGCCCTGCCGTTTCTGGTGCCATTGCTGCTGCAAGTGGCTCTGGGTTACTCACCGTCGCAGGCGGGGATGAGCATGCTGCCGCTGGCCGCTGCGGCGATGATTGCCAAGTGGGTGGCGCGACCGCTGATTGAACGACTTGGTTATCGCATCGTCCTCACCGGCAACACGCTTGCGCTGGGGATCATGTTGGCGAGCATGGGCCTGGTCAGCGAGCAGACGCCGTACTGGCTGCTGCTGTGCCTGCTGGCGGTGCTTGGCGCGATCAACTCGCTGCAATTTACGGCGATGAACACGGTGACGCTGATCGACCTCGACGATGCCAGCGCCAGCAGTGGCAACAGTTTGCTCTCGGTGGTGGCGCAGTTGTCGTTGAGTCTCGGGGTGGCATGCGCCGGTGCATTGCTCGGTGGGTTCACGGCAGAGGTCGGTAACGATGGCGTGGAAACCGTGCTCGGTGCCTTCCAGCTGACCTTCGTCACCGTCGGCATCATGGCGATGCTCGCGGCAACGATCTTCTCGCAGTTGTCGAAGGAAGACGGCCGGCGCGCCAAACGTCCGGAAGAACACATCGAACATTAACCGCTGTTCGTCCAGAACTTTCGAAGAAAGTGGCACGGGGCTGCTACACTGCGCGACATTTTGTTTTGCAGGCCAGTCCCGTGACCACCATCGCCACCGCTTTTAATACTCTGCCGCTGTCCGCCGCCATGCTGGCTAACCTCGAATCCCTCGGTTATGCCCAGATGACGCCGATCCAGGCGCAGAGCTTGCCGGTGATCCTCAAGGGGATGGACCTGATCGCCCAGGCCAAGACCGGCAGCGGCAAGACCGCCGCGTTCGGCATCGGCCTGCTCAACCCGATCAACCCGCGCTACTTCGGTTGCCAGGCACTGGTGATCTGCCCGACGCGCGAGCTGGCCGACCAGGTCGCCAAGGAAATCCGTCGTCTGGCCCGTGCCGAAGACAACATCAAGGTCCTGACCCTGTGCGGCGGCGTGTCCTTCGGCCCGCAAATCGCTTCGCTGGAGCACGGCGCGCACATCATCGTCGGCACCCCGGGCCGCATTCAGCAGCACCTGCGCAAGGGTTCGCTGGTTCTCGATGGCCTGAACACGCTGATCCTCGACGAAGCCGACCGCATGCTCGACATGGGTTTCTACGACGCCATCGAAGACATCATCATCAAGACCCCGGAGCGTCGTCAGACCCTGCTGTTCTCCGCGACTTACCCGGTTGGCATCAAGCAACTGGCGTCGAAGTTCATGCGTGATCCGCAAACAGTGAAAGCCGAAGCGTTCCACGATGACACGCAGATCGAGCAGCGTTTCTACGAGATTTCCCCGGAAGATCGCATGGGCGTGGTGACGAAAGTCCTGCACCACTTCCGTCCGGCGTCGTGCGTGGCGTTCTGCTTCACCAAGCAGCAGGTTCAGGAAACCGTTGATCACCTGACCGCCAAAGGCATTTCCGCCGTCGGCCTGCACGGTGATCTGGAACAGCGTGATCGCGATCAGGTGCTGGCGATGTTCGCCAACCGCAGTACTTCGGTACTGGTTGCCACCGACGTCGCCGCTCGTGGTCTGGACATCGATGCGCTGGACATGGTGATCAACGTCGAACTGGCGCGTGATTCGGAAATCCACATTCACCGCGTTGGCCGCACCGGTCGCGCTGGCGAGAAAGGCATCGCCATCAGCCTGGTCGCACCGGGTGAAGCGCACCGTGCACAGGCCATCGAACAGTTGCAGAAGTCGCCGCTGAACTGGGATCAGGTCGATAACCTCAAATCCCAGGACCTCGCCCCGCTGCAACCGCCGATGACCACGCTGTGCATCGGTGCTGGCCGTAAAGACAAGGTTCGTCCGGGCGACATTCTGGGTGCTTTGACTGGTGATGCCGGTATTCCGGGTGCGCAGGTTGGCAAGATCGCCATCTTCGACTTCCAGGCTTATGTGGCCGTGGACCGCACCGTGGCCATGCAAGCCTTGCAGCGCCTGAACGACGGCAAGATCAAGGGCCGTTCGCTGCGCGTACGCATCCTCTGACCTGATCGTTCCCACGCTCTGCGTGGGAATGCATCCCGTGACGCTCCGCGTCACATAACAACGGACGCAGAGCGTCCATGGCGGCATTCCCACGCAGAGCGTGGGAACGATCATTGTGTGAGGACACCGTTTTGCGCTCTACCGAAGTCGTGATCATTGGCGCTGGCGCCGCTGGGTTGATGTGTGCACTGACCGCCGCCGGGCGTGGGCGTCAGGTGTTGCTGCTCGACCACGCGAACAAGGCTGGCAAGAAAATCCTGATGTCGGGCGGTGGCCGCTGCAATTTCACCAACATGTACACCGAACCGAGCAATTTCCTCTCGCAGAATCCGCATTTCTGCAAATCCGCACTGGCGCGCTACACCCAGTGGGATTTCATCGGCATGGTCGGCAAACACGCCGTGCCGTACCACGAGAAAAAACTCGGCCAGTTGTTCTGCGATAACAAATCCAGCGACATCCTCGAAATGCTCCTGACCGAGTGCGATCAGGCCGGTGTCGAACTGCACCTCGACACGTCGATTCAAACGATTGAGAAAGTCGAGAGCGGTTACTTGCTCGACACCACCCTCGGCCAGGTCCAGTGCCAGTCGCTGGTGATCGCTACCGGAGGTCTGTCGATCCCGACGTTGGGCGCGACCGGTTTCGGTTATCAAGTGGCCAAGCAATTCGGCCATGAATTGCTGCCAACCCGCGCCGGCCTGGTGCCGTTCACCATCACCGATCAGCTCAAGGAATTGTGCACCGAGTTGTCCGGCACTTCGGTGGATTGTCTGGTCAGCTGCAACGACCAGAGCTTTCGCGAGAACATCCTGTTCACTCACCGTGGCCTCAGCGGCCCGGCGATTTTGCAGATTTCTTCGTTCTGGGAATCCGGCGACACCGTGGAGATCAACCTGCTGCCGGATCACGATGCGGCCAACTGGCTGCAACAGCAAGTGGCCGAACGCCCGAACAGCGAATTGAAAACCCTACTGGGTGAGATCTTCACCAAGAAGATGGCCAATTTGCTGTCGGACAACTGGTTTGCGTCCAAGCCGATGAAGCAGTACACACACGCTGAGCTGGCGGAGATCGCCGAGAAGCTGGGCAGCTGGAAAGTCGTGCCGGCGGGGACTGAAGGCTATCGCACCGCCGAAGTGACCCTCGGCGGCGTTGATACCCGCGAAGTCTCGTCGAAAACCATGGAATCGCTGAAAAGCCCCGGCCTGTACTTCATCGGCGAAGTCCTCGACGTCACCGGGCATCTGGGCGGCTTCAACTTCCAGTGGGCCTGGGCCTCGGGCTACGCCGCCGCGCAGTACGCTTAATTCAAAGCTAAATACAAAAACCTGTGGGAGCTGGCTTGCCAGCGATGAGGCCGGCAGATCCAACATCATTGTTGACTGTCATGCAGCCATCGCTGGCAAGCCAGCTCCCACAGGGTTCCGTGCCCAATTCAAGATTTAGTTCTACACAAGATCTCAAAGGAACACTTTTTGCTGTCAGATGTGATCGGCGCCATTGCGTCGGCGTCATTACTGGCTCAATTTAGCGGCATCGCCTCGGAAGGCCTTCGCACTTCATGTCCTCGACCTCGTTTCGTCAGTCTTTGCGGCGCCTGTGGGCGCTGGATAAATTCAGCTACAGCGTGCGGGTGTTCATCGCCCTGACCGGCAGCATGGCGCTGTGTTGGTATCAGGATGAAATGGGCCTGTTGATCCCGTTGTTCCTGGGGATTATCGCCAGCGCCCTGGCCGAGACCGACGACAGTTGGCAGGGCCGCCTCAATGCACTCGCGGTGACGCTGGTGTGTTTCAGCATCGCCGCGCTGTCGGTGGAATTGCTCTTCCCCTACCCCATCGTGTTTGCCATTGCATTGGCGCTGGCCAGTTTCGGCCTGACCATGCTCGGGGCACTCGGCGAGCGTTATGGCGCGATTGCTTCGGCGACGTTGATTCTGTCCGTATACACAATGATCGGCGTTGATCAGCGCGGTGGCGCGGTCACCGACTTCTGGCACGAGCCGATGCTGCTGGTGGCCGGTGCGGCGTGGTACGGCTTGCTCTCGGTGCTGTGGCAGGCGTTGTTTTCCAACCAGCCGGTGCAGCAAAGTCTGGCGCGATTATTCCGTGAGCTGGGCTTTTACCTGAAGCTGAAATCCTCGCTGTTCGAGCCGATCCGGCAAATGGATGTGGAGGCGCGGCGTCTGGAACTGGCCCAGCAAAACGGTCGCGTGGTGGCGGCGCTGAACAGTGCCAAGGAAATCATCCTGCACCGCGTCGGCAACGGCCGCCCCGGTTCGAAAGTCAGCCGCTACCTGAAGTTGTATTTCCTCGCGCAAGACATCCACGAACGCGCCAGCTCCTCGCACTATCCGTACAACGCGCTGGCCGAAGCGTTCTTCCACAGCGACGTGCTGTTCCGCTGCCAACGCCTGTTGCGCCAGCAAGGCAAAGCCTGCCGTGCACTGGCCGAATCGATCCAGATGCGCCAGCCGTTCATTTACGACGCGAGTTTCGCCGAAGCCCTGAGCGACCTCGACGCCTCCCTCGAACATCTGCGCATCCAGAGCAACCCGGCATGGCGCGGATTGCTGCGCTCACTGCGCGCACTGGCGGCCAACCTCGGTACCCTCGACCGTTTGCTCAGCGACGCGAGTAATCCCGACGCCTTGGCCGATGCGACCGACAGCAGCTTGCTCGACCGCTCGCCGCGCAACCTCAAGGACGTCTGGATTCGCCTGCGCACGCAGCTGACGCCGACCTCGCTGTTGTTCCGCCATGCCCTGCGTCTGCCCTTGGCGCTGAGTATCGGCTACGGCATGGTGCACTTGATTCACCCGTCGCAGGGTTACTGGATCATCCTCACCACCCTGTTCGTCTGCCAGCCGAACTATGGCGCGACGCGGCGCAAACTCGGTCAGCGGATCCTTGGCACCGCCATCGGCCTGACCGTGGCGTGGGCGTTGTTCGATCTGTTCCCGAGCCCGTTGGTGCAATCGTGCTTCGCCATTGCCGCCGGCGTGGTGTTCTTTACCAACCGCACCACCCGCTACACCCTGGCGACAGCGGCGATCACCATCATGGTGCTGTTCTGCTTCAACCAGGTCGGTGACGGTTACGGACTGTTCCTGCCACGGTTGTTCGATACCTTGCTCGGCAGCCTGATTGCCGGCCTGACGGTGTTCCTGTTCCTGCCAGACTGGCAGGGCCGGCGCCTGAACAAAGTGCTGGCCAACACCCTGACCTGCAACAGCATCTACCTGCGCCAGATCATGCAGCAATACGCCGCCGGCAAGAGCGACGACCTCGCCTATCGGCTGGCCCGACGCAATGCGCACAACGCTGATGCGGCGTTGTCGACGACGTTGGCGAACATGCTCATGGAGCCGGGGCATTTCCGCAAAGAAGCGGATGTCGGTTTCCGCTTTCTGGTGCTGTCGCACACCTTGCTGAGTTATCTGTCAGGGCTTGGTGCGCACCGGGAAACCCAGTTGCCGGCCGATGTGCGTGAACATTTGATTGATGGCGCCGGGGTGAAGCTGGCGACGAGCATTGATGAAATCGCTCAGGGGTTGGCGAACAAGCAGCCGGTGGCGATTCAGAGTGACGAGGAAGAAGCGCTGGCCAATGAGCTGGAGCAGATGCCTGATGAGATTGATGAAGGGCAGCGGTTGGTGCAGACGCAACTGGCGTTGATTTGCCGGCAGTTGGGGCCGTTGCGGACGTTGGCGGCGCATCTGATCAAGGACACCTCCGAAGTTTGAGTTGCCTTGGCGGGCCTCATCGCTGGCAAGCCAGCTCCCACAGGATTTGTGTACACCGCGAAACCTGTGGGAGCTGCGGTGCGACGATTCGGCTTGCCAGCGATGAGGCCATCAGCAACAACGCAACTCTGAGATCAGAAACTCACATCCCATGCTGCCTCAACAACTTGTCATAACTGCCATCCGCCTTCATCGCCGCAATCGCCTTATCAAACCCCGCGACAATCTGCTCATGCTGCGGATTCTTCAGGCTGACCAATATATGCAGGCTGTTCTCACTCAACGGCTGGGGCAAAAACTCCACCGAGTTGCGCACCTTGGCGGATTCCCTGGCCAGGTAATACTTCGCCACATACTCATCTTCCAGCGTCAGCTTGACCCGATCCGCCGCGAGCATGCGCACGGCCATGGCGAAGTTATGCACAGGGACTTTCTGCAATGCCGTGTCGGCATCGAACGGCGCCGAATAGGCGTAACCGCGCACCACAGCGATCGGATAGGTGTGCAGTTGCTGCAGATTGGAATACTCAAGTGGCGTGTCTTTGCGCTTGAGAAAGCGGATGCGGTTGAGCAGGTATTCACCGGAAAACTGGCCGAGCTTGGTCCGTTCGTCGTTGTACCAAGCGTTGACCAATACATCGTAGCGGCCCTCGCCAACGCCAAGCAGCGCCCGCGCCCAAGGCACCTGTTCGTAGCCGCTGGCATAACCGGCACGGGCCAGGGCAGTCGTGACGATGTCGGTGGCCAGTCCGCCGTTGACCAGCGTGTCGTCGGTAAAGGGTGGCCAGATATCAAACACCAGCCGCAGCTTCTCCGCTGCAGCAGTCTGAGCCAGCAAGAGCAATCCGACCAAAGCAAAGGCTCGATGCAAACGCGGCATGCTTGAAAATCCTTAGCGGGCAGGTTGCCCAGCATGTTTTCAGCCAAAACCCCAAGGCCCCTTACCGGCAAAACCCAGGCCCTAACATTAGCTCATTGCAGCCAGTGCACAGGGCTCTTCAGCAGATTACACAAAGTCGCCGAGACTGCGAGAAAGGAATGATGGCATTTTGACCTTTGTCACAGACTCTTACGCCATAAAGACATCTTTGCCGCAGGCGCTTAGTATCGGGCGACACGTTCAAGGAATCGGCAAATGACAATCGAATGGGTCTGCAAACATCACAGTGATCTGGGCAAGGAACAGCTGTACGCGCTGTTGAAGCTGCGCTCGGACGTGTTCGTGGTTGAACAGAAATGCGCTTATCCGGACCTCGACGGTCAGGATCTGGAAGGCGATACCTATCACCTGATGGGTTGGGAAGATGATCAGTTGATGGCCTACCTGCGCCTGCTGGATCCGGAATCCCAGGGTGGCGACGTGGTGATCGGCCGCGTGATTACTGCACCGCAGGGGCGCGGCAAAGGGCTCGGGCACGAAATGATGGAGCAGGCGCTGAAACAGGCGGAGAAGCATTGGCCGCAAGTGCCGATCTATCTGTCGGCGCAGGCGCATTTGCAGGGGTATTACGGCAAGTACGGGTTTGTTGTGGCGGGTGAAGAGTATCTGGAGGATGACATTCCGCATATCGGGATGCGTCGCGCCTGAAAAGCCCACCCTAGCCCTCTCCCAAGGGGAGAGGGGACTGACCTTATCGTCTTGCGTCAGACATCGACCTGAAAAACCGCGTCGATTATGGATTCACAGCAATTCGCTCACGTCGGCGTATCTCTCCAATATCCCCCAATCAGTCCCCTCTCCCTCCGGGAGAGGGTTAGGGTGAGGGGCTCTTACGGATACTCAAGCACTGCCTTGATCTGCCGCAAATTACGCTCGATCCACCCGCGATCAATCGCCCCCCACTCGCGAATCCGATAGCGCCCGGCATGGTTGCGCGCCCCCTCTTCCTGCTCGAATTCACAGACGATATCCAGATCCGCCAACGCCGCGATCGTGTCCTGCGCCGTGCGCCGGGGCATGCCGGTCACTTCGGTCAGCATCGGCACACTCGGCGCCAGACCGCTGTCGATCAGGTACGCCACATACAAACGGCGGTAGAAACTGCTTTTGGTCTTGCTGACGTCCATCCACACCTTCCTGGTTGCGTACTGTTAAGCCTGCATATCCCGCCACGTCAGGTACACGCGCAGATCAAACTCGACCTGGTGATACCCCGGCAGCATGTGCTCGCACAATTTATAGAACGCCTTGTTGTGATCCGACTCCTTGAAGTGCGCCAGTTCATGCACCACGATCATTTTCAGAAAGTCCGGCGCGGCGTCCTTGAACAACGAGGCGATACGAATCTCTTTCTTGGCCTTGAGCTTGCCGCCCTGCACCCGCGACACCGTGGTGTGCAGACCGAGGGCGCGGTGAGTCAGGTCGAGGCGGTTGTCGAACAACACCTTGTCGATGGCCGGGGCGTTGCGCAGGTACTCCTGCTTCAGGTCCAGCGCGTAGCTGTACAAGGCCTTGTCGCTCTGCACGTCGTGGCGCCCCGAATAGCGCTGATTGAGGTATTCGCCCAGCCGCCCTTCGGCGATCAGTTGGCGCACCTGATCCTGCAATTGCGCAGGATAGGCCTGGAGGTACTTCAACACAGTCATGACGGGCGACACGGTTCGAAAAAGGTCCGCCAGTGTAGCGAATTCAAACGGGCAGCGCGCTCCAGTCAAACGGCTCGGCGAAGCTGACCGCGTCCTCGGCGATCAATGGCCGCGCGACGAGGAAGCCTTGCACGTACTCGCAGCCGTGGGCTTGCAGCCATTGGTATTGCTCGATGGTTTCAACGCCCTCGGCGATCACCAGCAAACCGTATTGCTTGCACAGACTGATCACCGTGCTGACCAGTGAGGCGTCCCGCTTGGAGTCCGGCAATCGCGCGATGAGATGGCGATCGAGTTTTAGGGTATCGAGTTCCAGATCACGCAGATGCGCCAACGAACACGGCCCCGAACCGAAGTCATCCAGCGCCACGCGCACACCGAGATTGCGCAGCAAACGCAGTTGTTTGCGGGTTTCGTCGGGGTTTTGCATCAGCGCTTCTTCGGTGACTTCGACCTCCAGCTGCCGGGGCTGCAAGGCGTGTCGCTCCATGACCTGACGCAACTCGGTGACCAGATTCGGCAGGCTGAACTGGGTGTTGCTCAAACTCACGCCGAGCACCAGATCTTCGGCAAACAGGGTTTCCCAGGCTTTGCGCTGGCCGGCGCCGCGATGATAGATCCAGCTGCCGAGGCGACTGATCAACCGCGCCTCCTCCAACAGCGGCAGAAACAGCCCCGGCGGCACATCGCCGACACTCGGGTGTTGCCAGCGCAACAACGCTTCAAAGCCACGAATCTGGCCCGTGTCGATAGCCACTTGCGGTTGATAGACCAGATTGAAATCGCGATTCTCGATGGCGGCACGCACGCTCTCTTCGAGCATCAACCGAGAGCGCGCCCGGCCATTCATTTCATGATCGTAGAAACGATATTGCTGACGTCCGGCACGTTTGGCCTCGTACATGGCGATGTCGGAAGCACGCAGCAATCCGTCGAGGTTCGAGCCGCAGTCCGGGTAAGTGGCGATGCCGATGCTGGCGCCGAGGGCGATGTCCAACCCCTCGATCTGCTGACAGATCGACACCCGCTCGATGAGTTTCTCGGCAATCTTCGCCGCTTGCTCGGGAAACTCCAGATCCAGCAGCGCGGTAAATTCATCGCCGCCCATGCGCGCCAGAATGTCGAACGGTCGCAGACAGGCTTTCAATTGCTCGGAGACCCAGCGCAACACCCGGTCGCCGGCATCGTGCCCGAGGGAATCGTTGACCCGTTTGAAGCCGTCGAGGTCCAGATACAGCAACACCCAACTGCTATCACTGCGCTCACCACGCAACAGCAGGTTTTCAACGGTCTGGTAAAACCCGCGCCGGTTGAGCAACCCGGTCAGTGGATCGGTCACCGCCTGGAATTCGAGTTGCTGGTGCAAGTGGCGCACCACCGACATGTCCAGCACGGTCACCACCATCGCATGCTGCTCGGCGGGCAACGCCGCACAGGACAGCGCCACCGGCACCTGCTGACCGGGCGCCGTACGCAGTAAGGCGTCATGCAGTCTTAGCGTCTCGCCACGCTTGTAGCTGGCATAAAACTCGGAATTAGCCCACAGCGGAATGTGCGGCTTCTGTAGAAAATCGAGAAACTCCTTATCTTCCAGCTCCTTCACCGGCGCATTCAACAACCGCGAAATCGCCGGATTGGCAAAGCGAATCAAACCGTCTTCGCCCACCACCAGAATGCCTTCAGCCGCGTTATCCAACACCGAGGCATTGAACGCGCGCGCCACTTCCAGGTCATGACTCAAGCGCTGCAAGGCACGGCGATTACGCTGGTGTTCCAGCAACGCCTGCACCTTGGGCTTGAGGATCTGCGGGTCGAACGGCTTGAACAGGTAATCCACCGCGCCACTGGCGTAGCCCTTGATCACGGCGTCCTGGGATTGCTCGTTGGCGGTCAGAAAGATAATCGGCGTCAGGCGCGTGCGTTGGCTGCCACGCATCAGGCGCGCGACTTCAAAGCCGTCCATGCCCGGCATCTGCACGTCCAGCAGCACCAGGTCAACGTCGTGGGAGAGCAGAATATTGAGCGCTTCGAAACCTGAGGCTGCGGTGAGGACGTGCCAATCCTGGCGCTGCAGCAACGCGCGCATGCTGATCAGATTTTCAGGGTAATCATCAACGATCAAAAGGACAGAGCTGCCTTCACCTGGCGGGGGTTGCGCGCATTCCATGCTGCTTCTCTTGTCGGGGCTTTTGGTCGGTTTCCGGTAAAAACCGCACACATACTGAGCCTTCACTCTAGTACTGGATCCAAGAAAGCAGAAGCTGTCATCAGGCCATCATTTAACCAAAGCGTGAATTTGCCGACTAACGGTCACCGCTGAAGCCCCCGGAAACCGGCAGAGATGGCATTTCGACAGGATGTTGACGTCAATCATCTGCCAAACGGGCGTTAACAAATTTTCCCTCTACGCTTATAAAGGCCGCCCCAAAACGTGCGGGCTAGAGCTTCTGGCACGTACGTGCAGTGAAACTTGAGTGGAAGAACCGACATGATCGATCTCGCAACCTGGAACCTCAGCGTTCCCGTTGGCAGCCCGCCATACACCGTCGAAACCTCAAAACTGGTGAACGGCTTCAAAGATCAGTACTTCCATTCCGACACCGGCACCTTGTTCTTCTGGTCACCGGTTACCGGGTCAAAAACCGAAAACGCCATTTATCCGCGCACCGAACTGCGCGAAACCTACAGCAACGGCACGCTGCGCAACTGGTATTACCCGGATGCCGACAACCTGCTGCGGGCGACCCTCACGGTTAACAAAGTGCCGAGTTCCGGCAAGATCGTCATCGGCCAGATCCATGCTTATGAAAGCCAGAAGCCGATGGTCAAACTCGAATACCAGTACAAGACAAAAACCGAAACCGGCAACCTGGTGATCAAGGTGCGCATGCATCCGGATGACGACGAAAGCCGCGTCATCACCCTGGCGACCGGGATCAAACTGGATCGCGAATTCAACTACCTTATTCACCTGAGTCCTGGCGGTGCGTTGGGTGTCAGTGCGGCGGGTTATCAGTGGGATTCACAGATCAGCGCGACGTGGCGGAATAAGCCGCTGTATTTCAAGGCCGGGGTTTATGTGCAGGACAACACCGGGTATACGAGTGAGGGTGGGCAGGTGACCTTCAGCAAGCTTGATATTGATCATGACAAATAACAGGGCACTTAACTGAGCATCAATGATCGATGATCATAGAATAAAAATCGGCAGACTTTTGGAAGTCTGCCGCATGACACTGATATCGCATCAAAGACTAAGATCAACCACTTTTAAAATCAAACATCGCAATCAAAGAGAAAGCTTTTTCTTCAGCACAATAGATCACACCTTTCGGATAATCTCCGCCTCGCTCCAAACAAACAAAGCCTTTGGCACTCCTTGAATTATCAATCCCGTCCAACTCCAGTTGCACGTGGGCAACTGTGCCGGGGCCACCCAGACTGTGCGGCACGTTAAGCGAAAGTTTTTTGTCGAAGCCGGAACCAATATAGAACTCATTCCTGCCTAAATACTGAAAAAATTTAAATCTAAAATATTCTCCATTGTGTTCCAAAAACTCTCTACCACGAATTGAGACGGTAAAGCTTTCCCCCCCGGGAATTGCCAGAAACATTTGTACGTCACCAACACCAACACTGGTAACTCTTTTGTCCTTTTGCATTTTTTCCATCCTGAAAGATAACTGAGCGCCCAAGATAGATCGCCAATGAACTTTCCACACCTGTAAGATCTGACAGGTTTTTATACCTAAAAAATATAGTCAGAGTCTTTTTTAGGAACTTATTCAACAAACCTGATCAGTTATCCAGCCAAAAGCTGGATACTTGGACGAACGCTCTCAAATTCGGATTACACCCAGGCAGACGCTTTATTTAAACGACACGTTTAATTTCCTCGACCGTTACTTCCGGATGCCTACAACACCTTGCGTCGTTGCCTACCACTACGCCAGAATCCGCCGGCTTGTGCGCCTGGCGGGCCATCGGTAACTTGATTCGCGTCACTGATTTCCAGTGATCGGGTTTAGTAGCCCGAGGTTACGCGATGCGCATTGGCACCATTCAGTCGGGCATAACCCGCGCTTGATGGCAGCTGTACGCAGGGCGCCTTCGGGTGCGCCGGTCGCGTCTCCCCGGTCTACTAACCTGCGTTCAGCTGCCACCCTTTTCGTTTAGTAGCGATCCGGTGTCGGCTCCATTTACCGGAGACGAAACATGATCAAATCAACGCCACACCCGCCAGAAACAGATCCTGCATCCCCCTACGAATCCCTCGACTCAAAAAAACTAAACGACGCCGCCGAGCGCGCCCTCGACCATTACCTCAAACCGTCCGCCTTCATCATGGCCAGCACACACAAACCCGAACCCATGTACCTCGCCAACCCGAAGTACAACACCGAATCCCTGCTGGCCAACGCCAGCGAAACCTTGGGTTCTGCCAGCGAAATGCTCAACAACTTCGCCGCCATGCTCGACACCTCACACCGCAAGACCGCGCTAGGCATCGCGCAAGTGGTCATGCTCGGCGAACTGGCAGTGAATCAGGCACTGGATCATGTCGAGCTAAAGGAATAACCGACCACAAAAAAACCCGCCTTATGGCGGGTTTCTTAGCTCAAATGGATTAAATGTTCTGCATACGCTACATTGACATCAAAATGTTACGGTAGCGCAACATGGATTACTCTCTTTTAATTACCCGTCTCGGCATTCAATTACGTGAAAAACGTATAAATCGTGGCCTGACGCAGGCTCAGCTTGCCGATCTGGCGGGACTGACGCGATACAAAGTCATCGCGGTGGAGAAAGGCACCCTTTCTGTCGGCATGATCGCTTACGCACGCGTTTTGGCTGCTTTGGACTGTGAACTCTCGGTGGTTCCAGCAACGATGCCAACCCTTGAAGAGCTTGGAGATTTATTCGAATGAAAATGGCCTCTCTTCAAGTCAGCACCCCTGAAGGTAATAGCGGCAGACTGTTCAGCGATGCCGATGATTTCACTTTCCGTTATCACGAAGATGCATCGCCACAAATGGCGATCAGCCTCTCGATGCCTGTACGACATGACGACTTTCGTCGGCGTGAGTTGCACCCTGTTTTTCAAATGAACCTACCAGAAGGCTACGTACTGGAGCAGTTGCGCAACCGCTTGGCAAAGACTGTGAACGTCGACCCAATGCTGCTACTGGCGCTTTCCGGCAGTACATCGCCCATTGGCAGGGTTCATGTACGCTCTGAAACCGTTGATGCATTGTTGCAGGCGCAAGAATTTCCGGGAGAAAAACTCGAAGAGATTCTCACGTGGGACGGTACGGAAGATATCTTCGCCGACATGCTTGATCGCTACATCCTGCGGGCAGGCATTTCAGGTGTTCAACCCAAGTTGCTGGTGCCGGAGCGGCAAGAAATAGCATTGCCGAGAGTGACATCCAAAACCTCGGATCTGATCATCAAGAGTGGCAGAGACGAATTTCCGGGCCTGGCGATCAACGAATTCCTTTGCATGTCCATGGCGAAAGAGGCGGGTATTCCCGTCCCACCGTTTTACCTTTCCGACAACGCCAAGCTGTTTGTCATGCGTCGATTTGACCGCGACGACCAACTCAAGCCGATTGGGTTTGAAGACATGGCGGTGCTGATGGGGCTGTCGGCTAATCAGAAGTACAGCAAAAGTTATGCGGCAATCGCGAAGGCTATCCGAGTGTTTTGCCCGGCGAAACACTTGCGTACGTCGCTTGATCAACTCTTCGATAGCGTTGCCCTGAGTTGCATCGTTGGGAATGGCGACGCTCATTTGAAAAACTTCGGATTGCTCTATTCCGAACCGACGCGACGCAATGCGCATCTGGCGCCGGCTTACGACATCGTCAACACCACGGCCTATATTCCAGAAGATGTTCTGGCATTGGATCTGGCGGGTAACAAGTCAATGTTCGCCTCACGACAAGGGCTCCTGGAATTTGCCCACACCTGTGAAATCGACCAACCCAAGGAGCGCATTCAGCATCTGCTCGCCTCGGTTGAAGCCGTGCTCAAACGCTATCCTCAATATCGCGAACAGGCGCCTCATGTGATCAACGCCATTGAGCACGCGGCAGCGCCATTTTCTTTGACTTTTGGATAGCGTCGTTACCACGAGAAATCACCGCGCAGAAAAAACCGCCTCACGGCAGTTTTTTTGAATCAGAAGTTTAACTGCTCAAGCTTTTAACCTTAGCCTTGAAGCCCCCCTTCAGACAACACTGATACATCGCTTTCATACCTGTTTTTGCACCTCCTTGTTTTATTAAAAAACCAGAACCCTTATAGCGAAAAAATATTAAAACCTGTCATTTATTACAAGTTGCCTGCAACTACCTTTCGCCTAATCTCATCGACGCAATACGAGACAACCTATTTAACTTTAATACTTTAATACTTTAATATACATAAGGCGTATATCATGAAAACTTACAATGGCTTTGTATTTAACTCCGCCGGCGAAGAGCATGCCGCCACACTCAAATTTGACGATCCAGCCCAGCAACCTGGCAAAATAAGTAACGGCTACATGGACTATTGCGGACTTGACTTCGGTGTCAATGGCGACTGCACAAAATCCACTTGAACTTATATTCTTACAGCGAAATCAGATGCCAAAAAAAGAGATGAGACCAAGCATGGCCCAAGCACTCTCAGTATTGAGATGAAATCAACTGATGGAACCGACAATAACTTGCTAGGCACAGTTACCGTTAAATACGGCGGGCCGAATTTAGGCCAAACCTATGGAATCAGATTCACAAAAGATTGACAAACTTTTAGATAACTTCGTCAGGCGAAAAAGTAACCCCACAAAAAACCCGCCTCACGGCGGGTTTCTTTTGAAGCAGTCTAACGCTCAGGCTTAGTTAACCTTAGCGTTCAACTCACCCTTCAGATAACGCTGATACATCGCTTCCAGCGAGATCGGTTTGATCTTCGAAGCATTACCGGCAGTACCAAACGCTTCATAACGAGCGATACAAACATCACGCATCGCAGTAACAGTGGCGCCGAAGAATTTACGCGGGTCGAATTCGCTCGGGTTGGTGGCCATCAGGCGACGCATCGCACCGGTGGATGCCAAGCGCAGGTCGGTGTCGATGTTGACCTTGCGCACGCCGTACTTGATGCCTTCGACGATTTCTTCAACCGGTACGCCGTAGGTTTCTTTGATGTCGCCGCCGTACTGGTTGATGATCGCCAGCCACTCTTGTGGCACCGAGGACGAACCGTGCATCACCAGGTGGGTGTTCGGGATGCGCTTGTGGATTTCTTTGATACGGTCGATCGCCAGAACGTCGCCGGTAGGTGGCTTGGTGAACTTGTAGGCGCCGTGGCTGGTGCCGATGGCGATGGCCAGGGCGTCGACCTGAGTGCGTTTGACGAAGTCAGCGGCTTCTTCCGGGTCGGTCAGCATTTGGCTGTGATCCAGAACGCCTTCGGCGCCGATGCCGTCTTCTTCACCGGCCATGCCGGTTTCCAGCGAACCCAGGCAGCCCAGCTCGCCTTCTACCGAAACGCCGCAGGCGTGCGCCATGGCCACGGTTTGTTGGGTAACGCGGACGTTGTAGTCGTAGTCGGTCGGGGTCTTGCCGTCTTCGCCCAGCGAGCCGTCCATCATCACCGAGCTGAAGCCCAGTTGAATCGAGCGCTGGCAGACGTCAGGGCTGGTGCCGTGGTCCTGGTGCATGCACACCGGGATGTGCGGGAATTCTTCGATCGCGGCGAGGATCAGGTGACGCAGGAATGGCGCGCCGGCGTATTTACGGGCGCCGGCCGAAGCCTGAACGATCACCGGGGAGTCAGTCTTGTCAGCGGCTTCCATGATGGCGCGCATCTGCTCAAGGTTGTTGACGTTGAAGGCTGGAACGCCATAGCCGAATTCGGCTGCGTGGTCCAACATCTGGCGCATGCTGATAAGTGCCATTGTGTGTGTCTCTCCCGGTTGAGGGTCGTTAATCGTGCCAGCCTGCCGGAGCGGCGGCGGCTATTCAAGTGATTGCAGATCGGGGGTTGAGGCCCGGTCTGGTGATTCGATAAAGCAAAATCCTGAGAGCTACACAGAACCCCTGTGGGAGCGAGCCTGCTCGCGAAAGCAATCTTGCAGTCGCTGATGCAGTGCCTTTCAGACCGCTTTCGCGAGCAGGCTCGCTCCCACATTAGAACTGTGGTGTGTCAATTACTGCGCTTTGCAGCCGCGGCCGATCAGGTCATTGGTGGCGACCCAGTACACCAGGCCTTCCTCACCTTTGACGTGAAACGCCAGCATGCCGTCGCTGTACAGCGTGCCCGAGGCGCCCGGCTCTTCTTTCAGGCGATAGACCTGATCACCGCCACCCAGCCGAACGTCGACTTCCTTCTGGCCGGCATCGGCGTAACGCCACAGCACTTTGGCCTGGCTGTCGCAGGTCCAGGTGGTCCAGTTGTCCGCCGGGGCAGAAGACTGAAACAGGTTCAACTGCGCGCAACCGCCCAACAATGCCAACGCCGCAATGGCGATCAAGCCTTTCATCCGTGTTCCTCGACTGACGGCACACGCCGCCAGCCCTGAGTTAAAGAGTCAGACCCGTCAAGGACAACCATGTTCCTTGGCCGGGGTTTGCGTCTCGTATTTGTCCAGACCGTCCGGCCCCGAACGCTTGTTCAGCACCGGGTTGGTTTCAGCCTGCCAGTCGGCCTGATAACAGCCCTTCTGCGACTCGCTCGGCGCCGGCGTGGCTTCGGCCTTCGGGTTACTCCCGCAGGCCGCCAGCGTACCGGTCAGCAACAACAGCGCTAACGACTTGACCATGAAAACACTCCTTTGCCTGGCCAAACGGGCGGCCTCAGGCCTTGGCCCGGCTTTCCAGGACTTCAACGGCTGGCAGCACTTTGCCCTCGACGAATTCGAGGAACGCGCCACCACCGGTGGAAATGTAGGAGATTTGCTCAGCCACGCCATATTTATCGATCGCAGCCAGAGTGTCGCCACCGCCAGCGATGGAGAACGCGGAGCTTTCAGCGATGGCTTGCGCCAGTACTTTGGTGCCGTTGCCGAACTGGTCGAACTCGAACACGCCGACCGGACCGTTCCACAGAATGGTTTTCGACGATTTCAGCAATTCGGCGAAGTTCGCCGCGGTTTGCGGCCCGATGTCCAGAATCATGTCGTCAGCCGCGACGTCAGCGATCAGCTTGACGGTGGCTTCAGCGGTTTCGGCAAATTCTTTGGCAACAACTACGTCCACCGGCAATGGCACGCTGACTTTGGCAGCGATGGCGCGCGCGGTGTCGAGCAGGTCCGGCTCGTACAGCGACTTGCCAACCGGGTGACCGGCCGCCGCGAGGAAAGTGTTGGCGATGCCGCCGCCGACGATCAGTTGATCGCAGATCTGGCTCAGGCTGTTCAGCACGTCGAGTTTGGTCGACACCTTGGAGCCGGCAACAATGGCCGCCATTGGTTGTGCCGGTGCGCCCAGAGCTTTGCCCAGTGCATCCAGTTCAGCGGCCAGCAGCGGACCTGCGGCAGCGACTTTGGCGAACTTGGCCACGCCGTGGGTCGAACCTTCGGCGCGATGCGCGGTGCCGAACGCGTCCATCACGAATACGTCGCACAGGGCGGCGTATTGCTGGGCCAGTTCGTCAGCGTTCTTTTTCTCGCCTTTGTTGAAGCGCACGTTTTCGAACAGCACGATGTCGCCGGCCTTGACGTCAACACCGCCCAGGTAATCAGCCACCAGCGGCACTTCGCGGCCCAAGGCCTTGCTCAGGTAGTCAGCGACAGGCTTGAGGCTGTTCTCGGCGGAGAACTCGCCTTCGGTCGGACGGCCAAGGTGCGAGCAGACCATCACGGCCGCGCCTTTTTCCAGGGCCAGCTTGATGGTCGGCAGCGAAGCCAGGATACGCGCGTCGCTGGTGACAACACCGTCCTTGACTGGGACGTTGAGGTCTTCGCGGATCAATACGCGCTTACCTTGCAGATCGAGGTCGGACATCTTCAACACGGTCATGGGTCGCACTTCCTACGGTTTTTTTGAAGTTGCTGTTTGCAGATAGTGTTCTGCAACGTCCAGCATTCGGTTGGCAAAACCCCACTCGTTGTCGAACCAGGCCAGGATGTTCACCAGCTTGGGGCCGGAAACACGGGTCTGACTGGCATCGACGATGGCCGAATGTGGGTCATGGTTGAAATCACAACTGGCGTGCGGCAGCTCGGTGTAGGCCAGCAGACCTTTGAGCGGGCCATGGGTGGCGGCCTCGCGCAGGATCCGGTTGACCTCATTGGCATCGGTCGCGGTGGCGGTCTGCATCGTGATGTCGAGGCAGGACACGTTGACCGTCGGCACGCGTACGGCTTTGGCCTGGATTCGCCCGGCAAGTTCCGGCAGCAGGCGCTCGATACCACGCGCCAGACCAGTGGACACCGGGATCACCGACTGAAACGCCGAACGCGTGCGGCGCAGGTCTTCGTGGTGATAGGCGTCGATCACCGGCTGATCGTTCATCGCCGAGTGAATCGTGGTGATCGATACGTAATCGAGGCCGATCGCCTTGTCGAGCAAGCGCAACAGCGGCACACCGCAGTTGGTGGTGCAGGAGGCGTTGGACACCAGCAGTTCGTCGCCGGTCAGGCAGTCCTGATTGACGCCGTAAACGATAGTGGCGTCGACATCCGCCTCGCTGGCCATCGGCTGCGAGAACAACACGCGCGGCGCGCCAGCGTCGAGAAAGCGCTGGCCATCTTCACGGGTGTTATAGGCACCGGAACATTCGAGCACCAGATCGACGCCGAGTGACGCCCAATCGATGCCTTCGGGGGTGGCACTGCGCAGGACCTTCACGCAGTCGCCATTAATATGCAGACAATCGCCTTCAACTCGCACTTCGCCCGGAAAGCGGCCGTGGGTGGAGTCGAAGCGTGTCAGGTATTCGATGCTGGCCATGTCAGCCAGATCGTTGATCGCGACAATTTCAAACCCGGCTTTCTCGCCTCGCTCAAACAACGCACGCAAGACGCAACGACCAATGCGGCCGTAGCCGTTGAGTGCAACTTTGTAGGGACGCGGTTGAGGCATGGGGTTCTCGATAGTACGCAGGCAGACGCAATGTTTGTTGCAACACAACCCTTGTGGGAGCTGGCTTGCCAGCGATAGGGCCATTCGCTTCAACATATATGCTGACTGAACGGACGCTATCGCTGGCAAGCCAGCTCCCACAGGGATTGCGGTGACCCTGAGGCCACCGCGCTGTGCCTTAGTCTTCCAGCAGCTCTTCAGCCTGACCCAGGATGTTTTCCAGGGTGAAACCGAACTCTTCGAACAGTGCCGAAGCCGGAGCCGATTCGCCGTAAGTGGTCATGCCGATCACGCGACCTTCCAGACCCACGTACTTGAACCAGAAGTCGGCGTGAGCCGCTTCGATCGCGATACGTGCGCTGACCTGCAACGGCAGCACGGCTTGCTTGTAGCCGGCGTCCTGAGCATCGAACACGCTGGTGCAAGGCATCGAAACCACGCGCACTTTACGGCCCTGCTCGGTCAGCTTGTCGTAAGCCTGAACCGCCAGACCGACTTCCGAACCGGTGGCAATCAGGATCAGCTCAGGCTCGCCTGCGCAGTCCTTCAGCACGTAACCGCCACGGCTGATGTCGGCAATCTGGCCGGCATCGCGCTCCTGGTGTTGCAGGTTCTGACGCGAGAAGATCAGCGCCGATGGGCCGTCCTTGCGCTCCAGCGCATTTTTCCAGGCCACGGCCGATTCAACGGCATCGGCTGGACGCCAGGTGTCGAGGTTCGGTGTGGTACGCAGGCTGGTCAGTTGCTCGATCGGCTGGTGCGTCGGGCCGTCTTCGCCCAGACCGATGGAGTCGTGGGTGTAGACGTGGATCACTTGCTTCTTCATCAGCGCCGACATGCGCACGGCGTTGCGCGCATATTCCATGAACATCAGGAAGGTCGCGCCGTAAGGCACCAGGCCGCCGTGCAGGGTCACGCCGTTCATGATTGCGGTCATGCCGAATTCGCGCACGCCGTAGTACATGTAGTTACCGCTGGCATCTTCAGCGCTGACGCCTTTGCAACCTTTCCACAGGGTCAGGTTGGAACCGGCCAGGTCAGCCGAACCGCCAAGCAGTTCCGGCAGCAACGGGCCGAACGCGTTCAGGGTGTTCTGGCTGGCTTTACGGCTGGCGATGGTTTCGCCTTTGGCCGCAACTTCAGCGATGTAAGCCGAAGCTTTTTCGGAGAAGTCAGCCGGCAGTTCACCGCTCAGACGACGCACCAGTTCGTTGGCTTCGGTCGGGAATGCAGCGGAGTAAGCAGCGAAACGCTGATCCCACTCGGCTTCGGCCGCGCGACCTTTTTCCTTGGCATCCCACTCGGCATAGATGTCGGCCGGGATTTCGAACGGACCGTGGTTCCAGTTCAGCGCCTGACGAGTCAGAGCAATTTCCGCGTCGCCCAGTGGCGCGCCGTGGCAGTCTTCTTTGCCCTGCTTGTTCGGCGAACCGAAACCGATGGTGGTCTTGCAGCAGATCAGCGTCGGCAGCGGGCTCTTGCGCGCGGTTTCGATGGCGGTCTTGATCTCTTCCGGGTCGTGACCGTCAACGTTGCGGATCACCTGCCAGTTGTAGGCTTCGAAACGCTTCGGGGTGTCATCGGTGAACCAGCCTTCGACTTCGCCGTCGATGGAGATGCCGTTGTCATCGTAGAAAGCGATCAGCTTGCCCAGACCCAGCGTACCGGCCAAGGAGGCGACTTCGTGGGAAATGCCTTCCATCATGCAGCCATCACCCAGGAACACGTAGGTGTGGTGGTCAACGATGTTGTGGTTTGGACGGTTGAACTGCGCTGCCAGAACTTTTTCTGCCAGAGCGAAACCGACGGCGTTGGCCAGACCCTGACCCAGCGGGCCGGTGGTGGTTTCAACGCCCGGGGTGTAACCGAATTCAGGGTGGCCCGGGGTGCGGCTGTGCAGTTGACGGAACTGCTTGAGGTCTTCGATCGACAGGTCGTAACCGGTCAGGTGCAGCAGCGAGTAGATCAACATCGAGCCGTGGCCGTTGGACAGCACGAAGCGGTCACGGTCGGCGAACGATGGATTGCTCGGGTTGTGCTTGAGGTAGTCGCGCCAAAGCACTTCGGCGATATCTGCCATACCCATAGGGGCACCGGGATGGCCGCTGTTGGCTTTTTGCACGGCATCCATGCTGAGGGCACGAATGGCGTTGGCACGCTCACGACGGCTAGGCATCGCTGATCTCCTGGGTTCTGGTAAGTCGAAACGGAAAAAAGGAGGGCATTTTCCCTCACCGGGGCGCCTCGGGGCAATGACAGATAGTCATCGGGGGGCGTTTTTCCAATGGATAGCGGCGCTTTCTGTTGGTGAAACCTTTCCGCTACTCGTTTGTAGAGTTAACCGGTGGGTGAGAAGTGCAATAAAAAGCGCCATTGATCGAGCAATATCAAAACTTTTTGATATTGGCCTTGCGATGAATTCCCCCCGTCTCTAGACTGCGGCCCTATGAATTTACGCGTGCCTTCCATTCGCCATGACGATTGCGACGAGCTGGCGGCCCTGTGCAAGGCCGGCGGCGATCCGTTGCGGCTGAATGTCTTGCGCGCACTGGCCAACGATTCGTTCGGTGTTCTGGAACTGGCGCAGATCTTCGGCATCGGCCAGTCCGGCATGAGTCATCACCTTAAAGTGTTGGCACAGGCCGATCTGGTAGCGACCCGCCGTGAAGGCAACGCGATTTTCTATCGCCGCGCCCTGCCCCACACCGAACTGCTCGGCGGCAAGCTGCACGCGGCATTGTTAGAAGAAGTCGACAACCTGGATCTGCCTGACGACGTGCAGGCGCGCATCGAACAGGTTCACGGCCAGCGTGCCGCGGCCAGCCAGGACTTTTTCGCCCGGGTCGCGGAGAAATTCCGTGCCCAGCAAGACTTGATCGCAGGCCTGCCGCAGTACCGTGACAGCGTGCTGGCCCTGCTCGACAAACTGAACTTCAATGGCGCAGCCACGGCCATTGAAGTCGGCCCCGGCGATGGTGCTTTTTTGCCGGAACTGGCGCGACGCTTCGACACCGTAACCGCGCTGGACAACAGCCCGGCGATGCTCGAACTGGCGCGTCAGGTATGTGAACGTGAACAGCTGGCTAACGTCAGCCTGCAATTGGCCGATGCATTGAACGGCACCAGCCTTCAGGCCGATTGCGTGGTGTTGAACATGGTGTTGCACCATTTCGCCGCGCCGGCCGATGCGCTCAAGCACATGGCCGACCTGCTGCAACCGGGCGGTAGTCTGCTCGTGACAGAGTTATGTAGCCACAACCAGAGTTGGGCCAGGGAGGCCTGCGGTGATCTGTGGTTGGGGTTTGAACAGGACGATTTGGCCCGTTGGGCCACCGCTGCGGGACTCGTTCCCGGGGAAAGCCTCTATGTAGGCTTACGTAATGGTTTCCAGATCCAGGTCCGCCATTTTCAGCGACCGGCTGGCGACACTCACCATCGGTAAATTCAGGAAAACATCGAGATGAGCGAATACTCCCTCTTCACCTCCGAGTCCGTGTCCGAAGGACATCCGGACAAAATCGCCGACCAGATTTCCGATGCGGTGCTGGACGCCATCATTACCCAGGACAAACACGCACGCGTTGCTGTGGAAACCCTGGTCAAGACTGGCGTGGCCATCGTTGCCGGTGAAGTGACCACCAGCGCCTGGGTCGATCTGGAAGAGATCGTGCGTAACGTGATTCTCGACATCGGCTATAACAGCTCCGACGTCGGCTTCGACGGCGCGACCTGCGGCGTGATGAACATCATCGGCAAGCAGTCCCCAGACATCAACCAGGGTGTTGACCGTGCCAAGCCTGAAGATCAGGGCGCCGGCGACCAGGGCCTGATGTTCGGCTACGCCAGCAACGAAACCGACGTTTTGATGCCAGCCCCGATCACCTTCTCGCACCAGCTGGTGCAGCGCCAGGCCGAAGCCCGTAAATCGGGTCTGCTGCCTTGGCTGCGTCCGGACGCCAAGTCGCAAGTGACTTGCCGTTACGAAGGCGGCAAGGTTGTCGGTATCGACGCAGTTGTTCTGTCGACCCAGCACAACCCTGAAGTGTCGTACAAAGACCTGCGCGAAGGCGTGATGGAGCTGATCGTCAAGCACGTGCTGCCTGCCGAATTGCTGAGCAAAGACACCCAGTTCCACATCAACCCGACCGGCCAGTTCATCATTGGCGGCCCGGTAGGTGACTGCGGTCTGACCGGTCGCAAGATCATCGTCGACAGCTACGGCGGCATGGCCCGTCACGGCGGCGGCGCGTTCTCCGGTAAAGATCCATCGAAGGTTGACCGTTCGGCTGCCTACGCTGGCCGTTATGTTGCCAAGAACATCGTCGCTGCCGGCCTGGCCGAGCGTTGCGAGATCCAGGTTTCCTACGCGATCGGCGTGGCTCAGCCTACCTCGATCTCGCTGAACACCTTCGGCACCGGCAAGATCAGCGATGACAAGATCATCAAACTGGTGCGTGAAGTGTTCGACCTGCGTCCATACGCGATCACCACCATGCTCGATCTGCTGCACCCGATGTACCAGGAAACTGCAGCGTACGGCCACTTCGGTCGCGCGCCAGAGACCAAGACCGTTGGCGAAGACACTTTCACCACGTTCACCTGGGAAAAAACCGACCGCGCCGACGCTCTGCGTTCTGCTGCTGGTCTGTAAGACTTCCCCCCGCGGTACAAAAAAGCCCCGCACGGTTCGCGCCGTGCGGGGCTTTTTCATGCCTGAAACCGGGAGTTCAACTCAGAACGTTCAGGTCGATGCATATCTAGCAAACCACTCGGTCAGTCCCCTCTCCCTCCGGGAGAGGGTTAGGGTGAGGGGCTGTTTTCACTGCACAGAAACAAGCCGTAAAACACCCATCCGGCGGAGTAAATATCTTCGCCTAACCTTCAAACATTCCCCTTGAGCAAGGACGCTCATGATGCTTGCCACGCTGCGCCTGTTATTTATTTTCCTGCTGATGCCCGCAACATTCAGCGCGCAAGCCACCTGCCCAAACTGGCCCGCTGCACACGCCCAACGCGAAATCTCTGCCCTGCAAAACCAGATCAACCAATGGGACGACGCCTACCACCGCGAAGGCCGCTCACTGATTGCCGATGAACTCTACGACCAATCCCTTGCGAAACTGAACGAGTGGCGAGCGTGTTTCAAAGCGCCCTCGCCACCCGATCCTTTGCGCACAGTCTCAGGCTCAAACGCGCACCCCATCGCCCATACCGGCCTGGATAAAATCCACAAAGATGAGGCCGTGGGGGCCTGGCTACGTGATCGCAAGGACGTCTGGATACAACCCAAAGTCGACGGCGTCGCAGTGACGCTGATTTACCGTGCCGGCGTTTTGCATCAGGCCATCAGTCGCGGTGACGGGGTTCGCGGGCAAGACTGGACACCATCAGCGCAGAAGATCGGCGCTATTCCTCAACGCCTGTCACAACCATTGGATCTGCTGGTGCAAGGTGAACTCTACTGGCGCTTGAGCGAACACGTGCAAGCCCGAGCCGGCAGCGTTAACGCCCGCGCCACCGTGGCCGGATTGATGAGCCGCAAATCCTTGAGCGCAGAACAAGCCACTGGCATCGGGCTGTTCGTTTGGGACTGGCCACAAGGGCCTTTGGACTTGCCCGAGCGAATATCCGGATTGACGACCCTGGGTTTCACCACGATTGAGCCTTATAGCCATCCCGTTGCCGACTTGGCAGAGGCGCAGAAATGGCGCGATCACTGGTATCGCTCACCTTTGCCGTTTGCCACTGACGGCGTGGTTTTGCGCCAGAGTCTGCGACCTCCCGCAGAGCGCTGGCAGGCGCGCTCACCCTACTGGGCAGTCGCCTGGAAATACCCGTTTGCTCAGGCATTGGCCGAAGTCCGCAAGGTCAACTTCAAGATCGGGCGCACCGGGCGCATCACACCGGTGATCGAGCTGATCCCCGTCATGCTCGACGACCGCGAGATCAAACGCGTCAGTGCCAGTTCGTTGAAGCGCTGGCAGGCGCTGGATATTCGCCCGGGCGATCAGATCGCGATCAGCCTCGCCGGCCTGACCATCCCACGGCTCGACAGCGTTGTGCTGCGCGCCACCGAACGAGCAGACATCAATATCCCCAACGCCGACGACTTCCACAGTTTGAGCTGCTGGCAACCCACGCCCGGTTGCGAAAGCCAGTTTCTCGCCCGCTTGACCTGGCTCAGTGGCAAACAAGGACTAGCGATGCAGCATGTCGGGCGCGGCACCTGGGAGAAACTTTTCGAAACAGGCCGCGTGAATAACCTGCTGGATTGGTTGACCCTCGATGGGCCGGAGCTTGCTAACATTGCCGGCTTCGGCGAGCGCAGTAGCGAACGCCTGATGCACAGTTTTCACAGCGCCCGCCAGCGACCCTTCGCGCAATGGCTCAAGGCCTTGGGCTTGCCGCCAACCGGTCAGGCCCAACTGCCTGATTCGTGGCAGGCGCTGGCGCAGCGTGACACCGAACAATGGCAGGCCGAAGCCGGTATCGGCCCGGGACGCGCAGCGCAATTAAGCGCATTCTTTCGCGATCCGCAGGTACTGGCCTTGAGCGAAACCCTACATGCCGCCGGAATCGACGGTTTCTGACTACGCAATCCCGGCGCGCCGGGAACCCAAAGGCTGCCGCGGCGCTCCAACAGCGCAGTGCCGCCCTGACCTGATTGCCTTTGCACATGGAGCTTTTATGAAATTTCTCGCACCGCTCGCCTTGCTGACCCTTTGCGGCGTAATGGCCGCCCCTGTAATGGCCGACGAAGACGCCCCGGGCCTGACCGGTTGCGCTGCCAAGAAGCAGGGCATCATGAATCAGATCGAACAGGCGAAATCGCGCGGCAATGTCGATCAGCAGGCTGGCCTGGAAACGGCCTTGCGCGAAGTGACCGAGCATTGCACCGACGCGGGTCTGAAGAAAGAACGCGAAAACAAAGTGCTTGAGGCCAAACACGAAGTCAGTCAGCGTCAGGCCGATCTCGATAAAGCCATGAAGAAAGGCGATCCAGAGAAGATCAACAAGCGCAAAGAAAAACTCGCCGAATCGCGCAAAGAACTGCAGGACGCGCTGGAAGAAATCGATAAATAAAAATCAAAAGATCGCAGCCTGCGACAGCTCATACCCTGATCAATGCAGGAGCTGCCGCAAGCTGCGATCTTTTAAATATCAATGATCGCGAAACTGTTTATGGCAAGCGCTGCAAGCATCTTCAACTTTCTGCACCGCCGGCGCGAGGTTGCTCGCCTTGTACGGCTGAACCTGACTGGCAATCACCAATTCACCGGTGGCCGCTTCAAGGTCGCGGGCCATTTCCTGAAAACGCGCCTGCTGTTTCCAGACATCATCCTTGGCGCTGGTGTGATCTTCTTCACGAACCTGCGGGAAATGCTTCCACGGTTCATGGGACAACGCATCGAGTTTCACCGCGCCTTCGGCGAACTTCGGCCCGTCGAACGGAATACGCCCACGCAACATGCCACCCAGGTCTTCGCCGGTCTTGAGCATCTGTTTGAAAATGGCCTTGCGCTGGCCCAACGGAGAATTCGGATCGACACCGCCACAGGCGGACAAGGTCAGACAGGCCAGCAATACAACAGCAATGCTTTTAAGAGTCATGGTGGCTTCAGGTCACGGAATTCGGCGGCCAGTATCCTCGCGTCACCGCCAAACACCAATAGCCCTATTAAAAATACGGGTTGTTCGAGCGCATGGAGCACGCGGGCAACCGGCACAGGAATCACTCCATGAATAGCCGTTTCAAGGCCTGGCGTCACCCGTTGATCGCAACCCTGCCACTGCTGGCAATTCTCGCTGGCTGCACCGGCGGTGACAGCGCCAAGCCGAAAACCCACGCCTTGGCCACCTATTCCAGCGCCACTTGGGAAGCATTGCCGGCAGTGTCCGATAGCGATCTGATCGCCGGCTTCGGTTCGTGGCGCAGCGCCTGCACCCGGCTCAAGGCTGATGCAGTCTGGGGCAGCACCTGCGCCGCCGCGGCCAACGTGCCGCAAAGTGCTGGCGAGATTCGCGCCTTCCTCAAACAAAACCTCGATGTCTACGGCCTGCGCGCTGAGAACGACAACCCCAACGGCTTGATCACCGGCTACTACGAGCCGGTCTACCCCGGCAGCCTGACGCCCACCGAGGCGGCCAACGTGCCGGTGTATGGCGTGCCGGAGGACATGATCATTGTCTCGCTCGACAGCATTTATCCCGAACTCAAAGGCAAACGCCTGCGTGGTCGCCTTGAAGGTCGAGTACTCAAACCTTACGACGATGCTGCGACCATCGAATCCAAAGGTGTGAAAGCCCCAGTGGTTGCCTACCTGACCGACCCGATGAACCTGCAATTTCTGCAGATCCAGGGTTCCGGGCGGATTCAGACCGAGGACGGTAAACAGCTGCGCATCGCCTACGCTGACCAGAACGGCCATCCGTACCGCCCAATCGGCCGCTGGCTGGTCGAGCAAGGTGAGCTGAAGAAAGAAGACGTGACCATGAACGCGATCAGCAACTGGGCCAAGGCCAATCCGTCGCGCATCCCGGAACTGCTCGGCAGCAACCCGAGCTACGTGTTCTTCACGCGCAACCCGGACAGCAATGAAGGCCCGCGAGGTTCGCTGAACGTGCCGCTAACTGCCGGCTACAGCGCGGCGGTGGACCGCAAGGTGATTCCGTTGGGCAGCCTGTTGTGGCTATCGACCACGCGCCCGGACGGCACGGCACTGGTGCGCCCGGTCGCGGCACAGGACACCGGCGGCGCGATTGCCGGCGAGGTTCGTGCGGATCTGTTCTGGGGCACCGGGGAGGCGGCCGGGCAACTGGCCGGGGATATGAAGCAGCAAGGGCAGATCTGGATGCTCTGGCCAAAAGGCGCGGCGTTGCCGCAAGTGCCGCAGGTGGCGGATACAGAAAAGAAGTAACCCTTAGGATCTTTGTCGTCTGAACAATGGCTTTCGCGAGCAGGCTCACTCCCACAGTTGGAATGCATATCCATGTGGGAGCGAGCCTGCTCGCGAATAGGCCATCGGCAACACCCAATAATCAGACCGAGACAAAGAAGAACGAAGCAATCAACCCCATCCCCACAAACCACACCAGCGACCGCAAGATCGCCCAGTCCGCCAGATAGCAAATGATGTACAGCAAGCGACTGGTGATAAACAGCACTGCCAGCACATTGACCGTCACCAGCTCCGCCGTGCCCACCAGGTGCGCGACGATCACCGCCGCGGCAAACGCCGGGGTCACTTCAAAGCTGTTCATCTGCGCAGCATGCGCACGCCTCGCCACCCCGTTGAGGCTTTCGAGAAAATCGCGCGGATCGTGGTTGTCACTCAGCCGGTAGCCACCCACGGCTTTCGCCACGCCAGTGCAGATATACGGCAGAAAAATTGCGATCAACACACACCACAGAGCCACCGTCATAACGCCGTCCTTTTTCGAGTTATAGATTCGCGAGCGGTCAGAACTTCATCACCAGCATGCCGATCAGCACCAGCCCACAGGCTAAGAGCCGTGGACGGCCGAAAGGTTCTTTCAAGTAGCGCATACCGAACAGCACCACCAGAATCACGCTGATCTCGCGCAACGCTGCCGCTTCGGCAATCGAGCCCAACTGCATCGCCCACAGCACCAGAGCGTAGCTGGCCAATACGCAGAAGCCCACCGCCAACCCCAGCTTCCATTGCTCACGCCAGAACAACATGAACGCCGGACGCTTGGCGACCCACGCCAACAGCGGAAACGGCCACGCGCTGAACAACGTGACCCAGACCAGGTAATCGAGCGGATGCGACCAGCGCCGCAATGCCTGGCCGTCGATGTAGGTGTAGCAACCAATACACAGGCCGATCAACGCCACCACCGGCAGCATCGACCATGGCAAATGCTTGCCACCACCGCCCTGCCACAACAGACAAACCATGCCCAACGGGATCAGCATAATGCCGAAAATCTGCTGCGTGGTGAGCACTTCACCGGCGAAGATCAAGGTCAGCGCCAGCACCACCAGCGGGGACAATCCGCGCATCAGTGGATACACCAGGCCCAGATCGCCGACCCGATACGCCTGAATCAGCAGGTAGCGATACAGCAGCTCAAAAGCTGCCGAAGCAAGAATCCATGGCCAGATCTCCATGGGCGGCAAGCTCACGAATGGAAACGCGATGGCAACGACCAGCAGCGCCACGGTGTCCATGCACGCCACCACCAGCAGCCGCTCTGCGCTGAACTTGATTAACGTGTTCCACGTCGCATGCAACAGCGCCGCCATCAATACCAAAGCTGTCGCCAGCACGTTCCACCCCTTATTGTTGTTAGCGAGCCAATTAGTCAGATTATTGATTCGCGATGTGTCAGCAGCTGTTTATACTGCAAGCGACCACGCCGCACTCAGTTGCGCACAGAAAAATACCAATAATTCCTGCCTGCACCGCCCTCCTTCGAGATCGGTCGTCGGCCTGCGTATGCCTGATCAAAGCGTCAAGACTACCGACAGAGACCTTGCGCATGCCACTCGCCTTGCTTGCCCTCGCTGTTGCCGCGTTCGGCATCGGCACCACCGAATTCGTCATCATGGGCTTGTTGCCCGACGTCGCCCGCGACCTTGCCGTGAGCATTCCCCACGCAGGTCTGTTGATTACCGGTTACGCGCTGGGCGTGGTGTTCGGCGCGCCGATCCTGGCGATCGGCACCGCGAACATGCCGCGTAAAGCAACGCTGCTGGGCATGACGCTGATGTTCATCCTCGGCAACGTGCTCTGCGCACTGGCACCGAACTACGCGACGCTGATGGCTGCTCGCGTGGTCACCGCACTGTGCCACGGCGCGTTTTTCGGCATCGGCTCGGTAGTTGCCGCCGGACTTGTGGCACCGAACAAACGCGCGCAAGCGATTGCGATGATGTTCACCGGCCTGACATTGGCCAACGTCCTCGGCGTACCGCTGGGCACGGCGCTGGGTCAGTACGCCGGGTGGCGTTCGACCTTCTGGGCGGTGTCGGTGATCGGTGTGATCGCAGCCCTCGCGCAGTGGTTTTGGTTGCCGAAACACATCCCGATGGACAAGGCCAACCTCGCCAGCGAATTCAAGGTACTGGGTAAGGTCAACGTGTTGCTGGCGCTGGGCATGAGTGTGCTGGCATCGACCAGCCTGTTCAGCGTGTTCACCTACATTGCGCCGATCCTGCAAGACATCACCGGCGTCAGCCCGCATGGCGTCACGGTGATGTTGCTGTTGTTCGGCGTCGGCCTGACCGGCGGCAGCATGCTCGGCGGGCGACTGGCCGATAGCCGTTTGTTGCCGTCCCTGGTCGGCGTGGCGCTGGCCGTGGTGGTGATTCTGGCGGCGTTCAGCCAGACCAGCCGCTCGGTAGTGCCAGCGGCGATCACCTTGGTGCTGTGGGGGATTTTCGCTTTTGCGCTATGTCCGATTCTGCAATTGCTGATCATTGATCAGGCCCATGAGGCCCCGAACCTCGGTTCGACCTTGAACCAGAGCGCTTTCAACCTCGGTAACGCGGCGGGTGCGTGGATCGGCGGGTTGGTGGTGGCCAGTGGCGCGGATCTGGCGGACTTGCCGTGGACCGGAGCGCTGGTTGGCGTATTGACGGTGCTGACGGCGCTGTTTTTCATCTATCTGCAACGTCGCGGCGCGGCTGCGGTCAATGTGTCCGGTTAATCGTGATGTGCCAGAAAGCGCCCTCACCCTAGCCCTCTCCCAGAGGGAGAGGGGACTGAACGGGGGATGCTTCAGAAGTACGCCGACCTGAACGCGCATTACCGAATCCATAATCGACTCGGTTATTCAGGTCGATGCATGCCGCCAGACAATAAGGTCGGCTCCCTCTCCCTCCGGGAGAGGGCTGGGGTGAGGGAAGCTTGTGCCCTCTATCGCTCTCAGCCCATCAAACCCCTGCGCCCAAGCATCGGGCGCGCTCCACTCACCCCTCATCCAAAGGACCCCGGATGCTTGAACTTGTCGCCGCTTTTATCTGCTTGACCACCCTCCTCACCTTCGTCAACTTCCGCTTCATCGGCCTGCCGCCGACCATCGGCGTGATGGTTACCGCACTGCTGTTCTCCCTGATCCTGCAAGGCCTGAGCGTGCTCGGCTACCCCGGCCTCGAAGAACGCGTACAGCAACTGATCGGCCAGATCGACTTCGGCGATCTGCTGATGAACTGGATGCTGTCGTTCCTGCTGTTCGCCGGCGCCCTGCACGTTAACCTCAACGACCTGCGCAGCTACCGCTGGCCCATCGGCCTGTTGGCGACTTTCGGTGTGTTGATCGCCACCACGGTGATCGGCAGCCTCGCCTATTACATTTTTGCCCTGTTCGGCTGGCACGTGAGCTTCTTGTATTGCTTGCTGTTCGGCGCATTGATTTCGCCGACCGACCCGATTGCGGTGCTCGGCGTGCTGCGTACCGCCAATGCCTCGAAACCGCTGAAAACCACCATCGTCGGCGAGTCGCTGTTCAACGACGGCACGGCCGTGGTGGTGTTCACCGTATTGCTGGGCATCGCCCAACTTGGCGAAACCCCGACCGTCAGCGCCACCGCGATGTTGTTCGTTCATGAAGCCATCGGCGGTGTGCTGTTCGGCGGCCTGATCGGTTATCTGGTCTATCGAATGATCAAAAGCGTCGAGCAGCATCAGATCACCGTGATGCTGACGCTGGCACTGGTCATTGGCGGTTCGGCGATGGCGACCGAGATTCACGTTTCCGCGCCGATCGCGATGGTGGTCGCCGGTCTGATCATCGGTAACGTCGGGCGTAATCTGGCGATGAACGACATGACCCGCCGCTATCTCGACGGTTTCTGGGAGTTGCTGGATGACATGCTTAACGCGCTGCTGTTTGCGCTGATCGGCATGGAACTGTTGCTGCTGCCGTTCAACTGGCTGCACATGGCCGCGGCAGGTTTGCTGGCGGTGGCCATTCTGCTGTCGCGCCTGCTCACCGTGGCCCCGGCGATTCTGCTGCTGCGCCGCTGGCGGACAGTGCCCGCCGGCACCATCCGCATTCTGACGTGGGGTGGTTTGCGCGGCGGTGTTTCGGTGGCACTGGCGCTGGCCCTGCCGCTGGGCCCGGAGCGTGATCTGCTGCTGAGCATCACTTACATCGTGGTGCTGTCGTCGATCCTGTTGCAGGGTCTGACCATTGGCAAACTGGTCAAGTACGCGACTCGCAATGAGCCCGCGACCGCGGCTGAACCAGCGCACCACTGATCATTTTTTGATCTCTCGCGGATCAGGTTTCTCGGCCTGATCCGCTGACTCTTTCGGCGCCCCGCTCTCGCTGCGGATCTGCGCATGGCTGATCAGTGCGAAAATAAAGCTGCCGCCAATGATATTGCCCGCCAGCGTCGGCCCGGCGAAGACCATCCAGAAATCACTCCACGGCAGCTCGCCGGCAAACACCAGATATGACACCTCGGCCGAACCGACGACGATGTGGGTGAAATCGCCGAGCGCCATGAGGTAGGTGATGAGAATGATGATCCACATCTTCGCGCTCTCCATGGAAGGAATCATCCAGACCATAGTGGCGATCATCCAGCCGGAAACGATGCCCTTGGCGAACATCTGGCTGGCGTGGTTTTCCATGACCTTGCGACCGATTTCGAGAAAGGCGTGGTCAGTCTTGGTGTCGAAGATCGGCAGTTCGAGCATCACGTACGCGACCAGAATCGTGCCGCAGAGGTTGCCGACCAGCACCACCGTCCACAGTCGAATCAGCCGGCCGAAGTTTTGCAGGGTCGGCTTGGTCATGACCGGCAGCACTGCAGTCAGGGTGTTTTCGGTGAACAGTTGCTGACGGGCG
Organism: Pseudomonas chlororaphis; assembly: GCF_000783395.1. Taxonomy (GTDB): domain Bacteria; phylum Pseudomonadota; class Gammaproteobacteria; order Pseudomonadales; family Pseudomonadaceae; genus Aquipseudomonas; species Aquipseudomonas chlororaphis_H. The sequence continues at coordinate 37,175 of NZ_JSFK01000002.1, forward strand.
AGGATCACCGCGAGAAAACCTGCGCAGTAGCCGAAGCTGGCGATCACTTTGAATTCATCACCGTCGGGCAGGCGCGAATTGAGCAGGCCCATGCCCATCAGCGACAGGCCCATGGTCAACCCGGCTGCCAATGCCGACCACCAGAGCGCGGCGATGCTGCGCTCCAGTTCCTGATCGCCTTGGCTGCGGATGATTTCATGCAGGACGGCCGCGCGGGGCGGCTGGTTTTTCTCGACTTCGTGCTGTTCTTTGGCCGAGAGATCAGGGGTCTTGCCGTCGGTGGGAGTGGTCATGGCGTGGGAACCGTGGGGGTGGTGTTTACCTACGACCCCGGCGGTTCATGGCTGTTCAGTGGCCAGATGATTCTTCGCTGACTGAACAACCGCTTTCGCGAGCAGGCTCGCTCCCACAGGTACAGCGTGATCCTTGTGGGAGCGAGCCTGCTCGCGAAGGGCGCACCGCCAATGTCACTTGGTGACCAATTCATCTTCCTGGAATTGATCTTTCACATATTTGATTTCAGTGCGGCCATGCGGCGCCGGCAAACCGTCTTCACCGAGGTTCACAAACACCATCTTCTCAACCGTCAGAATGCTCTTGCGAGTGATCTTGTTGCGCACTTCGCAGGTCAGGGTGATCGAGGTGCGGCCGAACTCGGTGGCGGTGATGCCCAGCTCGATGATGTCGCCCTGACGCGAGGCGCTGACGAAGTTGATTTCGGAAATGTACTTGGTCACCACGCGTTGATTGCCCAACTGCACGATCGCGTAAATCGCCGCTTCTTCGTCGATCCAGCGCAGCAGGCTGCCACCGAACAGGGTGCCGTTGGGGTTGAGGTCTTCGGGTTTTACCCATTTGCGGGTGTGGAAATTCATCTTCACTCCTGAGTGTCTTGCCGAACGATGGACGGTATCTTGGCAGACTGAGCGGTCAGGCTCCATGCGGCTTCGACTATGGTCGTCATTAACGATCTTCATCTGGCCGACAGAAACCCTTTGGAAGATCAGTCTAGACGGCTATAATCGCCCCCGTTTCAAAACGGTCATCTTCAATTGATACCGTTTTCCCGCCACCTGTCCGAGGGGCGCTGCAGCAGGTTCAACCTGTCAGGCTCGGATGGGGCGTTGACCGGCCTTAGGCTGGACACTAAACGCACAACGGCGCCCATTCGCATACATTACGAATGGAGGCTCTTCATGAGCGCTGTTATCACGCCTGCAGATTTTAACGATTACAAAGTTGCCGACATGTCCCTGGCTGCCTGGGGCCGTCGCGAAACCATCATCGCCGAATCGGAAATGCCGGCCCTGATGGGTCTGCGTCGCAAGTACTCCGGCGAACAGCCGTTGAAAGGCGCCAAGATCCTCGGCTGCATCCACATGACCATTCAGACTGCCGTGCTGATCGAAACCCTGGTTGCCCTGGGTGCCGAAGTACGTTGGTCGTCGTGCAACATTTTCTCCACTCAGGATCAGGCTGCTGCCGCTATCGCTGCTGCCGGCATCCCGGTTTTCGCCTGGAAAGGCGAAACTGAAGAAGAGTACGAGTGGTGCCTGGAGCAGACCATCCTGAAGGATGGCCAGCCATGGGACGCCAACATGATCCTCGACGACGGCGGCGACCTGACTCAGCTGCTGCACGACAAGTACCCACAAGTACTGGATCGCGTTCACGGCGTGACCGAAGAAACCACCACCGGCGTGCACCGTCTGCTGGACATGCTGGCCAAGGGCGAGCTGAAAATCCCGGCCATCAACGTCAACGACTCGGTGACCAAGTCCAAGAACGACAACAAGTACGGCTGCCGTCACAGCCTGAACGACGCGATCAAGCGCGGTACTGACCACCTGCTGTCCGGCAAGCAAGCGCTGGTCATCGGTTACGGTGACGTGGGTAAGGGCTCCGCTCAGTCCCTGCGTCAGGAAGGCATGATCGTTAAAGTCTCCGAAGTTGACCCGATCTGCGCCATGCAAGCGTGCATGGACGGTTTCGAACTGGTTTCGCCGTTCATCGACGGTATCAACAACGGCACCGAAGCAAGCATCGACAAAGCGCTGCTGGGCAAGATCGACCTGATCGTGACCACCACCGGTAACGTCAATGTTTGCGACGCGAACATGCTCAAAGCCCTGAAGAAGCGCGCTGTTGTCTGCAACATCGGTCACTTCGACAACGAGATCGACACCGCTTTCATGCGCAAGAACTGGGCATGGGAAGAAGTGAAGCCACAGGTACACAAGATCCACCGTACCGGCCCGGGCGCTTTCGACGCTCAGAACGACGACTACCTGATCCTGCTGGCCGAAGGCCGTCTGGTAAACCTGGGTAACGCCACTGGCCACCCGAGCCGCATCATGGACGGTTCGTTCGCCAACCAGGTTCTGGCGCAGATCTTCCTGTTCGGCCAGAAGTACGCCGACCTGTCGCCAGCCCAGAAAGCCGAGCGTCTGACCGTTGAAGTACTGCCGAAGAAACTCGACGAAGAAGTGGCTCTGGAAATGGTTCGCGGCTTCGGCGGCGTGGTCACTCAACTGACCAAGCAACAGGCTGACTACATCGGCGTGACCGTCGAAGGCCCGTTCAAGCCGCACGCTTACCGCTACTAAGTTTAGAGCAGCTGCGAGCCGCAAGCTTCGAGCGGCAAGTAAGGTCAAAAGCCGGACTTGCCGTGCGAAGCCTGAGGCTCTGCCCCCAATTAAAAACAGTGTCAGGCCGCAAGCTTCAGGCACGAGAGACCAGCGCACCTCCGCTGCTCTTGCAGCTTGAAGCTTGCAGCTTGTAGCTGGAGGTACCCTCCATGTCCCAAGACCGTCGCTACAGCTTCGAGTTCTTCCCGACCAAGACCGATGCTGGGCATGAAAAACTGCTCGCCACTGCCCGTCAGCTGGCCACTTACAACCCTGACTTCTTTTCCTGCACCTATGGCGCTGGTGGTTCGACCCGTGATCGCACCCTCAACACCGTTCTGCAACTGGAAAGCGAAGTCAAAATCCCGGCCGCACCGCACCTGTCGTGCGTCGGCGACAGCAAGGACGACCTGCGCGGCCTGCTGAACGAGTACAAGGCTGCCGGCATCAAGCGCATCGTCGCCCTGCGCGGTGATCTGCCGTCCGGCATGGGCATGACCAGCGGCGAGCTGCGTCACGCCAATGAACTGGTTGAATTCATTCGTGAAGAAACCGGTGATCATTTCCACATCGAAGTCGCTGCGTACCCGGAGATGCATCCGCAAGCGCGCAACTACGAAGACGATCTGGCCAACTTCATCCGCAAGGCGCGTGCCGGCGCCGACAGCGCAATCACCCAGTACTTCTTCAACGCCGACAGCTACTTCTACTTCGTCGACCGTTTGCAGGCGCAGGGTGTCGATCTGCCGATCGTTCCGGGGATCATGCCGATCACCAACTACAGCAAACTGGCGCGCTTCTCCGATGCCTGCGGTGCGGAAATCCCGCGCTGGATCCGCAAGCAACTGGAAGCCTACGGCGATGACACGCAAAGCATTCAGCGCTTTGGTGAGCAAGTCGTCAGCGAGATGTGCGAGCGTCTGTTGCAGGGCGGCGCGCCGGGGCTGCATTTTTATTCCATGAACCAGGCTGAACCGAGTCTGGCGATCTGGAATAACCTGAAGTTGCCGCGTTAAGCATCAAAGAAAGATCAAAAGATCGCAGCCTTCGGCAGCTCCTACAGGGGTGTCGCAGCTGCGATCTTTTGCTTTTAAAGGCCCGAAACAGAGCTTGTGCCGGCACTTTCTGGCTCTTTCGCGTTTCTCGTCGTAATCTCAAGCCATGCCTTTGATCACGCAGTTATTCGCCGTGCTGGTTTTTGCTTGCCTGAGCTTCGCCGCTCGAGGCGAGAAGTTGCGTATTGTCACCGAGCCGTGGGCGCCTTACGTATACGAAGAAGGCGGCAAGAACCTCGGACTGGACTACGAAACCACGGCCATCGTCTTCAAACGGCTGGGCATAGAAGTCGAATGGCAATTCCTGCCTTGGAAGCGTTGCCTGTCGATGCTTGAGACCGGTCAGGCCGATGGTGCGCTGGACATTTTTCACAGCGATGAGCGCGACGCCACCCTGCTCTACCCGAGCGAGCCGCTGTCGGACGTCGAGTTCGTGATGTTTTACGCCAACGACCGGCCGCACCCGTTCAGCAAACTCGAAGAACTCAAAGGCCTGACCATCGGCACTTCGCCGGGTTATCTGTACAGCCCCGACTTCAGCGAATCGACGCTGTTTACCCGTGAACCGGCCCCGACCCACGAAGCCAACTTCGGCAAACTGGTTCGCGGTCGCATTGACTTGCTGATCACCGATCGCCGCGTCGGTCAGCATTTGCTCGATGAACTGGATATACGCGATCAGATCACGGAAAATCCCACTGTCATTAGCCGCCAGAGCCAATTTCTCGCGGTTCGGCGCAATGCCGGGATGGATTTGCTGGTGCAGCGTTTCGGCGCCGAGCTCAAGCGCTTCAAGCGCGAACCGGCTTATGCCGAGCTGAGCGCTCGTTATGGCGCGGCGCCCGCGATTGCCGCGCCGCTGGGCAATGCTACGGCCAGCGGCAAAACCGTTGAGCAGCAGGAAAGCAGCGCGCAGTGATTGCTCTGTTATACTCCGGCGTTCCCGCCAGGCTCACGCCCGGACGCCCGGAACCGTAACAGGCCTCTCGACCCGCTACAGCGCAGCTTTGCAGCCCGCGCGAGCGCTCCAGACGCGCCTTCGGAACCGCAGCAGGACCGGACGGGATTGCGTCCTCTTAAACGTGATTCGCGCCAGGCAAGACTCCCATTGGGCCAAGCCCTAACTAAAACAGGATTACTCATGTCCTTTGCTTCCCTCGGTCTCTCCGAGGCTTTAGTCCGCGCCATCGAAGATGCGGGCTATACCGAGCCTACTCCGGTGCAACAGCGGGCCATTCCCGCCGTGTTGCAAGGTCGCGACCTGATGGTTGCGGCACAGACAGGTACCGGTAAAACCGGCGGTTTCGCCCTTCCGATCCTGGAGCGGTTGTTCCCCAACGGTCACCCGGACAAATCCCAGCGTCATGGCCCGCGCCAACCGCGCGTACTGGTCCTGACGCCGACCCGCGAACTCGCGGCCCAGGTTCACGAGAGCTTCAAGATCTACGCCCGTGACCTGAAATTCGTCAGCGCCTGCATCTTCGGCGGCGTCGGCATGAACCCGCAGGTTCAGGCCATGTCCCGTGGCGTCGACGTGCTCGTTGCTTGCCCGGGTCGTTTGCTCGATCTGTGCGGCCAGGGCAGCGTTGACCTGTCCCACGTTGAAATCCTCGTCCTCGACGAAGCCGACCGCATGCTCGACATGGGTTTCGTGCACGACGTGAAAAAAGTTCTCGCGCGTCTGCCGTCCAAGCGTCAGAACCTGCTGTTCTCGGCGACGTTCTCCAAGGACATCACCGACCTCGCCGGCAAGCTGCTGCACAACCCGGAACGCATCGAAGTGACGCCGCCGAACACCACGGTCGAGCGCATCGAACAACGCGTCTTCCGTCTGCCGGCCAGCCACAAGCGTGCGCTGCTGGCACACCTGATCACCGCCGGCGCGTGGGAACAGGTGCTGGTGTTTACCCGTACCAAGCACGGCGCCAACCGTCTGGCCGAGTACCTGGACAAACACGGCCTGCCGGCTGTGGCGATCCACGGTAACAAGAGCCAGAACGCGCGGACCAAAGCGCTGGCCGACTTCAAGGCCAACCAGGTGCGTATTCTGGTTGCCACCGACATCGCCGCGCGCGGTCTGGACATCGATCAGTTGCCACACGTGGTCAACTTCGAACTGCCGAACGTCGATGAAGATTACGTTCACCGTATCGGCCGTACCGGCCGTGCCGGTCGTTCGGGCGAGGCGATCTCGCTGGTTGCGCCGGACGAAGAAAAACTGCTGAAAAGCATCGAACGCATGACCAAGCAGAAAATCGCCGACGGCGACCTGATGGGCTTCGATTCGAGCACCATTGAGGCCGAGAAGCCGGAAGTGCGTGAGCGTCCGGACGTGCGTAACCCGCGCAATCCACGTGGCCCACGCGGCGACGGCCCGAATGGTGGCGGCGGTGGCGGCGGTCGCAAAGACAAAGGCAAAGACAAGGGCAAGGAAAAACCGGCCGGTGAACGTGGCGAGCGCCCTGCCCGTCAGCAAAAACCGCGCGAAGGCACTCCTTCCCGTGAACAGCGCCCGAGCCAGCCGCCGCGTGCGGCCGCTGATCGTGCCCCGGACGAATTCCTCGACGACGATATCGATAACTTCGGTAATCGCGTTGATTACGTGCCGAAGCCGGCTCCTGCTGGCGGCCGTGGTCGTCGTCCAGGCGCACCGGCTCAAGGTGCTGGCGCAGGTTCGGGCGCACCACGCGGCGGTCAGTCGCAGGGTCGTCAGAACGGCCCGCGCAACAGCAACGGCTCGAGCACCGGCACTCCGCCAGCCAAACGCAGCGGTGGCCCGCGCAACGGCGCACCGCGTGATGGTCAGTCGGGTCGTCGCGACGACTCCGCTTCGTCCCCGCGCAACCGTCGTCCAGCCCGTGACGATCAGCCACGCAGCGAGCCAGCCGTGCAGAACCCGCGCAGCACCGGCCCGAAGATCATGCACAAGGAATCGAAAGCCGACCGCTTCCCGACGCCTGAGCAGCTTGATCAACTGCCAAGCCGCCCGCGTGGCGAGAAACCAGCCCTGCTGACCCGCAATCGCTGAGTTAACGCTGCAATGAAAAATGCCCCGCCTCGCAAGAGCCGGGGCATTTTTTATGGCGCCACAAGTACCCCTGAATCACCGCATATCCCCTGTGGGAGCGAGCCTGCTCGCGAAAGCGGTCATTCAGCCAACATCATTGCTGACTGACCCGCCGCCTTCGCGAGCAGGCTCGCTCCCACAGGGGATGTTTGTGACGGGCAATAAAAAACGCCCCCGGCCTTTCGACCGGGGGCGTTTTTGTGTGGCGGGGCGAAAGTTATTTAACTTTCACGCCTTCCAGCGAGATGTCCAGATCTGCAGTTTGCGAGGTAGGACCTGGGCCCTTGATCCCGAAATCGTTCAGGTTCAGGGTGGTCTTGGCATTGAAGCCAGCACGCTCGCCGCCCCATGGATCCTTGCCTTCGCCGTTGAACGTTGCCTTGAAGGTCACAGGCTTGGTCACACCGTGCAGGGTCAGGTCGCCAGTCACGTCAGCAGTCTTTTCGCCGGTCGATTTAACGGCGGTGGAGACGAACTTGGCATCAGCAAACTTGCCGACATCCAGGAAGTCTTTGCTGGCGATGTGCTTGTCACGCTCAGCGTGGTTCGACCACAGGCTGGCGGTTTTCACATCAACCGAGATCTTGCTGGCTTCAGGCTTGGCCGAATCCCACGAGAAAGTACCGTCGAAATCTTTGAAAGTACCGTGGATGAAGCTGTAACCCAGGTGGCTGATTTTCCAGTCAACGAAGGCGTGCTGACCTTCCTTGTCGATTTTGTAGTCCGCAGCCATGGCCTGACCAGCCGAGAGCAGTGCAGAACCGATTGCCAGAGCGGCCAGAGTCTTTTTCAACATGCTTTCTTTTCCTTTGAGTCGAGGTTGAATTTCAGGCTTTGCGACCGAGCATTCGCGTCAGGGTCGCATCACGATCGATAAAGTGGTGCTTCAATGCTGCCAACGCATGGAGACCGGAAAAAATTACCAGTGCCCACGCCAGCCAGAGATGAATCACCCCAGCGGTATCTGCCTGATCCGGTAGCCCGGAAACCAGTGCAGGAACTTCAAACAGGCCAAACACCGGGATCCCGACACCGTCTGCGGTGGAAATCAGGTAACCGGCAAGCATCACAGCGAACAGCGCCAGATACAGAAACCCGTGGCCGAATTTGGCGCCGATACGGGTCATGCGGCTGTAGCTTTGCAGCGTCGGCGGCGGTGGGCTGATAAAGCGCCACAGCACCCGCAACACCATCACAGCCAGCAACACCAGGCCGATACTCTTGTGCAGATCCGGCGCCTCTTTGCGCCAGCTGCTGTAGTAATCCAGCCCGACCATCCACAAGCCCAGCGCGAACAGCCCGAAGACCACCAGCGCCACGCCCCAGTGCATGAAGATGCTGACCCAACCATAGCGCGAAGAAGAGTTACGTAGCTGCATTGCCCAAATCCTGTGAGAACTGCGAACCAAGACTAGCGAGTTATCTATCGAATTAAAGCGGAAAATTTTGCTTTGAAATATCGAGAAATACGATCAAGAGTCTGGAAGTGACGTGTTAAGGAAAGATTAAAGGCGATTACGACGTGGGACGTCTGGACAAATGATCGTTGCTGCACTCTCGGGCGCCTGCACAAGCGCAAGCAAAGGTGGCCGAGGGAAACGGCCGAACGGGACAGAGTTATTCAAGTAACTGGCCCTCTATTCATGGCTGATTAGTTATGAAGTATCGCCGGCGGTTGCAGACAATCGGCGCTGTAGGGATCTATCTGGCATTTATGCGCGAGCTCTGAACTATAACCGCCAGGAAAGAAACGCCCGTTGGAGCAACCGGGAAGTGCAATCAGCAAAAGCATGAGCGTGAACGTTTTCATCAAGTGCCTCCTATTTTTCCCAGCATAGAATTGGCGCCGGGGCACCCGCTATCACCTCACTCTGAGTACTTTGTGGGAAGGCTCCGGTACACAAGTAAGCTCCGTGACCGGATGGCGAAGGACAAAAATGCAGGAAAAAAAACGCGACCCGAAGGCCGCGTTTTTATTGAAGCAAAGGCTTACTGCGCCTTGGTCTCGGTCGTTGCCGCAGGCTTGGCCGCTGGCTTCTTCGCCGGGTCAGCCTTCTTCGCTGCCGGTTTCGCCGCCGGCTTTTTCGCTTCGGTTTTAGCCGCTGGCTTCTTCGCCGCTGGCTTGGCTGCCGCTTTCTTCGCTGGCTCAGCTTTCACCGGGGTCGCTGGTTTCGGTGCTTCCACCGGAGCTGGCGCAGGTGCCGGAGTCGGCGCAGGTGCTGGAGCGACCGGAGCAGGTGCCGGCTCTGGCGCCTTCACAGGCTCAGGCTTCTTCTCGTCATCCGAACCGCCGAACAGGTTGCTGAAGAAGTTGCCCTTCTTCGCCGCCACGGCACCCGCCGCGCCTGCCGCTGCTGCAGCCGGCAGCACTTTCGCCGGTTCAAACGATTTGCCAGCCGCCAAGTCTTCAACTTGACTGGCTGCACGCTGGCCAGTGCGCAGTGCGCCTTCCAGCGTGCCCGGGTACAAGGTGTCGGTGTGTTCGCCAGCGAACGTCACGCGTTGCAGCGGACGTTCCCACAGGCGCCAGAACTTGCTGATCTGGCCCGGGCCATAAGCCAGGTAGGCGCCGCCCATCGACGGGTCGGTGCTGTAGCGACGGATTTCATAACCGGTGAACGAGCCACGGGCCTGTGGATAAAACGCGTGCAGACGAATCAGCACCTGATCGACCATCTGCTTGTCGCCAAACGCCTGCATCACACGAGCGTTGTCGCCGGACAGGTTGATCACCACGTTGGCGCCGCCCTTCAGGGCAGGTTCGATCCAGAGCATGCCGAGGCCGGTGTTGCTGTAGATCTCGCCGGACATGCGCGCCTTGCTTTCCCACACCGGCGTCTTGAACTTCAGCATGATCTGGTCGCGCCAACCGTAGTTGGTGCCCTTGATCGCCGCCAGATGCTGGGCATCCAGTGCCGGGGTCAGGGCAATCTTGTTCAGCGCACGCAATGGCACGGCCAGCACAACGTAGTCAGCCTGGTAGCCAACGCTGCCGACCTTGACGGTCACGCCGTCCTTGTCCTGATTGATCGCCGACACCGGCGAGTTGGTCTTGATCGTTTTGATCTGTTTGACGAACGCCTGCGCCAGCACCTGGCTGCCGCCGACCAGACGCGAAGCACGCAGGTCACGGTCGGAGATGCCGCGATAGACGCGGTTCTGCTGCGCGAAGTACAGCAGCGACAGGCGCGAAGGTTCGTCGTAGTGAGTACGGATGTCCTGGTTGATCAACTGACGCGCGGTGGCCGGCAGGTTCTGCTTGTCGAGCCAGCTCGACACGGTGATCTGATCCAGGGCGTGCAGGGTGCTGGTCGCCGCCGGGTTCTGCGGGTCGTCGATCGAGCGTGCCAGATCGTCGAGGGTTTTCTGATAGCGCTTCAGGGCATCGGCGGTGGCCGGTTGCTTGGTCGCCAGATCGGCGGCAGAGAAATACTCGCCGTCGATCAGGTAGCCCGGGGTCCTCACGAACTCTGGCGCTGGCGTGGTGCCGAGCTTGAAGGTCGAGACGTACTTGTTCAGCACTGGCTGGGTCTTGTCGTTGCCGATCCACTCGCTGGTGGCCATACCGGAGCGACCGCCCAGGCTCGGCTTGGCTTCCAGCAGCGTGACCTGCCAGCCCTTGTTTTGCAGTTCATAAGCGGCAGTCAGGCCCGACAGGCCGCCGCCGATCACGATTGCAGTTTTATCCTTGGCCAGCGCCGTAACGCTGAACAGCCCCAACATCACCAGCGCACAGGCGCGCAGCCAACCGACAGACATTCAGCGAACTCCGGAAATACACAGAAAAAAGCAGTTGTGCGGGTCAGACGACCCAAAGAACCGCGAAGAATACGTTAGCCATCAAAACGCCGCCAGCGACGTCTATCGGCTCATACAAAGTAGCTCAATCGACACAATGGGTTGTCCCCGCGCGACGCATTGCATAGGCTTGCGCGATTGTTTGCCCGCGCCTGACGCGAGCCGCCTCGAGGAGACTGTAAATGGGCCTGAATAACCAGTGGATGCAACGCGACCTCGCGGTGTTGTGGCATCCCTGCACCCAGATGAAAGACCACGAACAGCTGCCGCTGATCCCGATCAAGCGCGGCGAAGGCGTCTGGCTCGAAGACTTCGAAGGCAAGCGCTACCTCGACGCCGTCAGCTCGTGGTGGGTCAACGTGTTTGGCCACGCCAACCCGCGCATCAACCAGCGCATCAAGGATCAGGTCGATCAGCTGGAGCACGTGATTCTGGCCGGTTTCAGCCATCAACCGGTGATCGAGTTGTCCGAGCGGCTGGTGAAGATGACGCCGCAAGGCCTGAACCGGGTGTTCTACGCCGATAACGGTTCGTCCTGCATCGAAGTCGCGCTGAAAATGAGCTTTCACTACTGGCTCAATCGCGGCCAGCCGAACAAAAAGCGCTTCGTCACCCTGACCAACAGCTACCACGGCGAAACCATGGCGGCGATGGCGGTCGGCGACGTGCCGCTGTTCACCGAAACCTACAAAGCCCTGCTGATGGACACCATCAAAGTGCCGAGCCCGGATTGCTACGGGCGCCCCGAAGGCATGAGCTGGGAAGAACACTCGCGCAACATGTTCGCCGCCATGGAACAGACTCTGGCCGAGAATCATGACAGCGTCGCGGCAGTGATTGTCGAGCCGTTGATTCAGGGCGCCGGCGGCATGCGCATGTATCACCCGGTGTATCTGACGTTGCTGCGCGAAGCCTGTGATCGCTACGGCGTGCACCTGATCCTCGACGAAATCGCCGTTGGTTTTGGCCGTACCGGGACGATGTTTGCCTGTGAGCAGGCCGGCATTCGCCCGGACTTCCTCTGTCTGTCGAAGGCCCTGACCGGCGGCTACCTGCCACTGGCGGCGTGCCTGACCACCGACGAGGTCTACAGCGCGTTCTACGACGACTATCCAACCCTGCGCGCGTTCCTGCATTCGCACAGCTACACCGGCAACCCGCTGGCGTGCGCGGCGGCACTGGCGACGCTGGATATCTTCGAGCAGGACAACGTTATCGAGAACAACAAGGCGCTGGCCCAGCGCATGGCCTCGGCGACGGCGCATCTGGTGGATCATCCGAATGTGTCGGAAGTGCGCCAGACCGGCATGGTCCTGGCCATCGAGATGGTCAAGGATAAAGCCACCAAAGAGGCCTACCCTTGGCAGGAGCGTCGCGGTTTGAAGGTGTTCCAGCATGCGCTGGAGCGTGGCGCGTTGCTGCGTCCGCTGGGTAGCGTGGTGTATTTCCTGCCGCCGTACGTGATCACCCCGGAGCAAATCGACTTCCTCGCTGAAGTGGCTAGCGAAGGCATCGACATTGCCACGCGTGACAGCGTCAGCGTGGCCGTGCCAAAAGACTTCCATCCCGGTTTCCGCGATCCGGGCTGATTCAAAATTTGTGGCGCCTGAACTGCCGCTTTCGCGAGCAGGCTCGCTCCCACAGGGGAATGCATTCCAAATGTGGGAGCGAGCCTGCTCGCGAATGAAGTCGACACCGATCCACCTGATTCACATCTTTCCAGAGACCCGAAATGAGACTGTCCCGCTTCTTTATCGACGCCCCCCTGAGCACCGGCGAACACGAATTGCCGGAGGCCCAGGCGCATTACATCAGCCGCGTGCTACGCATGGCCGAGGGCGATGCGGTGCAGTTGTTCGACGGTTCCGGCCATGAGTTTCGCGGCGCCCTGCTGGAAGTCGGCAAGAAGCGCGTGACCGTGCAGATCGACGAGCAATTCGCCGGGCAGGTCGAATCACCGCTGCACATCCACCTTGGCCAGGGCCTGTCCCGTGGCGAGCGGATGGATTGGGCGATTCAGAAAGCCACCGAGCTGGGCGTGAATGAAATCACCCCGATCTTCAGTGATCGCTGTGAAGTCCGCCTGAAAGACGAACGTGCCGACAAACGCCTGCTGCACTGGCGCCAGGTAGCGATCAGCGCATGTGAACAGTGCGGGCGTTCGCGGGTGCCGGTGATTCATCCGCCGGTGTTGCTGGCGGACTGGATCAAGCAGACTGAAGCCGAGTTGAAGCTGGTGTTGCACCCGGTGGCTGAGCCGTTGGTGAGTCATGCCAAACCGGCGACTTTGGCCTTCCTGATCGGGCCTGAAGGTGGCCTGACTGACGCCGAAGTCGAGCAAGCCAAAGGCAACGGTTTCCACGCCGCCCGCCTCGGCCCGCGGGTATTGCGTACCGAGACGGCGCCAGTGGTTGCGCTGGCGGTGGCCCAGCAGCTTTGGGGTGACTTCTAAGGCCCCATCGCTGGCAAGCCAGCTCCCACAGGATCTTTGTTGGCCACAACATCCGTGAACAACGCTAAACCCTGTGGGAGCTGGCTTGCCAGCGATTAGCCGCGCCTCGGTCTACAGGACGTAAAACAAGATCGCGACAAAGTGCAGCAAACTCCCGGCGATCACGAACAAATGCCAGATCCCATGCGCATGCCGCAGCCGGTGATCCAGGGCAAAAAAGATAATCCCCACCGTGTACAAAACCCCGCCCGACGCCAGCCAGGCAAAACCTGTCGTACCCAGCGCCGCAATCAGCGGCTTGACCGCCACCAACACAATCCAGCCCATCACCGCGTAAATCACGATCGACAGAATCCGCGCTTCCGAACGCGGTTTGATTTCCTGCAGGATGCCGATCAGCGCCAGCCCCCAGACAATCCCGAACAACGTCCAGCCCCACGGCCCGCGCAGGGTCACCAGACAGAAAGGCGTGTAGCTACCGGCAATCAACAGATAGATCGAAAAGTGATCGACCTTCTTCATGATCGCTTTCTTGCGCCCGCGCACGCTGTGGTACACGGTCGAGGCGCTGTAAAGCACCAGCAGGGTGAAAGCGTAAATCGCCACACTGACAATCTTCCACGGGCTGCCGTCGAGGCAGGCGATCACCAACATCCACACGCCACCAATAAATGCCGCCACCGCCCCGACCAGATGGGTCCAGGCGTTCAATCGTTCTCCGTGATACATGTATTGCTTACCTCATATTCATTACCGCAGCGCGCAAGGCTCGGGCCTTGAGCGTAAAAGCGCAATCAAAAGATCGCAGCCTTCGGCAGCTCCTACCTTCGAACGCATTCCAATGTGGGAGCTGCCGAAGGCTGCGATCTTTTGATCTTCAAGGCACAATCGACGCATTCCAAAAAGAGTCCGCGCCATGCTGATCGACGAAGAATTGACCCTGAAAAAACTCGAGGTGTTCCTCGCTTTCATGCGCACCGGCAACCTCGCCCGCGCTGCTGCCGAGTTGCAGACCAGCAACGTCAGCGTGCACCGCGCCATTCATTCGCTGGAAAGCGCCCTGCGCTGCCCGCTGTTCAAACACGAAGGGCGCAACCTGACACCGCTGGAAAGCGCCTACGTACTCGAAGAACGCGCGCAGAAGCTGATCAACGACGTCGTCGAAAGCGTGCGCCTGACCCGCGAAGCGGCCGGGTTCTCCGCTGAACGCTTCAAGCTTGGCTCGCTGTATTCGCTGACGGTGAAGACCGTGCCGCAACTGATCATGGGCCTGAAAATCCGCCGCAGCGAACTCAATATCGACCTGATCCTCGGCTCGAACATCGACCTGCTCTACAAGCTGAAAAACATGGAAGTGGACGCGATTCTGGTGTCGCTGGACGACAGCATCAACGACCCGGATTGCGAGCAGATCGCGCTGTTTTCCGACGACATCTTCCTCGCCACCCCGGCGGACTCAAAGTTTGCCCAGCGCAGTGAAGTGGATTTGGCTGAGGTGCGCGATGAAACCTTCATTACCCTGACCCAGGGCTTCGCGACCCATCAGGATGGTGTGCGGGTATTCAAGCAGGCGCGGTTCGAGCCGAAGGTGGCGATGCAGGTGAATGACATCTTCACGCTGTTGAGCATGGTCAGCTCGGGAGTGGGTTATGCGTTGCTGCCGGGGCGGATTGCGGCGGTGTATGAGAACCGGGTGAAGCTGATTCCGTTGCAGGAGAAGTACCGGTTGCAGCAGCACATCGGTGTGGTGTTTTTGAAAGCCAAGGAGCGCGATCCGAATTTGCTGGCGTTGTTGGCGGAGTGTCGGATGTATGCGAATCGGCAGGCTGGGGTTTAGATCAAGATCAAGAGCTACCCCCTCACCCCAGCCCTCTCCCCCAAGGGGGCGAGGGGGAAAGGGAGCAGATCTGCATGGGTTTCGAGTCCTGAGTTCGACTCAGGAATTTCAGGTCGGCGTACCTCCAACATCAACCTTGGTCAGTCCCCTCTGCCTCAAAGGTTAGATGGGGAAAGGGAGCAGATCTCCATGGGTTTCAAAGCCTGAGTTCGACTCAGGAATTTCAGGTCGATGTATAACGCCAAAACACCTCGGTCAGTCCCCTCTCCCTCCGGGAGAGGGTTAGGGTGAGGGGCTTTTGATCTTCAGCCCACAATCCCACGAACAATGAAGAACAACAGCGATGGCCCAAGCAAACACCCAAGCCCGGTATGAAACGTCGCCGTCAACGCCCCATAAGGCACCAACCGCCGATCCGTCGCCGCCAATCCAGCTGTAACGCCGCTGACAGTCCCGGCCAACCCACCAAACACCATCGCCGAACGCGGGTTATCCAACCCCATCCAGCGCGCCGCGACCGGCGTGCCGACCATCACCAGAATCGCCTTGATCAACCCGGTGGCAATCGACAGCGCCATCACATCCGAGGTCGCGCCAATCGCCGCACCGGTCACCGGCCCGACGATATAAGTCACCGCGCCCGCGCCAATGGTGGTCATGCTCACCGCATCGCGATAACCGAACGCCCAGGCCATGCACGCGCCGACAATGAACGGCAGGATCGTGCCGAGCAGCAAGGCAATCACACCAATCAACCCGGCCTTCTTCGCCTCGGTCGCCTGCACTTCAAACGCAGTGGCCACAATCGCAAAATCACGCAGCATCGCCCCACCCATCAGGCCGATGCCGGAGAACAACGTCAGGTCCGCCAGACCTTTCTGGCCACCGGTCATGGTGCCGCCGACCCACGCCAATACCAGCCCAATAACAATGGCAATCGCCGAGCCGTGAATGCGTCCGAACGTCAGGCGTTTGGACAGAACCACCGACACCCACATGATCACGCCGACAAAAGCGAAGGCAGTGACCAGCCCGTTATGTTCCAGACCTTTCTCGATGAGATCCCACATATCAGCGGCCTCCTACTGGCGTGCCGACCGGAGAGATTTCCGCCGGCTCGTCGGGCAATGGCTCGCCTTTATGCGTGCGGCTGATCAAGGCAATCGTGCAGCCACAAACCACCACCGAACCGATTGCCGCCAGCACCGCCACCGGGCCACCGTGCAGCGCAGTGACAACGTTCTGTTGCGCGGCCATCGCCACCACCACCGGAATGTACATGGCGCCCCAGAAGCCGACGCCCATCTCGCATTCCTTGGTCATGCCGCCGCGCTTCTGCATCCACAACCGCGCGCAGATCAACAGGATCATGGCGATGCCGACCCCGCCGACATTGGATTTGACGCCCAACAACACGCCGAGCATGTCACCCATGATCACCCCTGCCAGCGTACAGATCGCGAGCAGCGCCACACCGTAAATAATCATTGTTGTAGTCCTCAAAGTGCATCGTCGAATGTTGTTTTTGTTGTTCGAAGCTTGAGTCGGCGGTTTTAGAGTTGGCGGCCACCCTCCTCACGCAACAGCGCCTGCAGGGTGTCGAGACGCGCACTGTCGAAGGCAGTCACGGTGCCTTGTTCGAACACCCGGCGCGCCAGCCCGGTCAGCACCGCACCGGGCGGCAGTTCGATCTGTAAACGTACGCCGCGCTCGTAAGCGCTTTGCACGGTGCCGCGCCAATCCACCACGCGGCACATGTTGAAGGCGAGGTCGTCGCGCAGGGCTTCTACTTTGCTCACAGGGCGTGCACGACTGCCGCTCAGGTAGGCGATTTTCGGGGTTTTCAGTTCAATCTTGGCGAAAGCTTCGGCGAGGGTTTGCGCCGGATTTTCCAGCAGCGGACAGTGCGACGGCACACTCACCGCCAGACGTTTTGCCAGACCGGCGCCACGACTGCGCGCCAGTTCGGCCACCGCTTGCATGGCCTTGTCGCTGCCGGCAATCACCACCTGGTTGTCGGCGTTGATGTTGGCCAGGTACACCGGCGAATCCTCGCTGTGCACCTGCGCCAGCAACGTTTCGACTGTGGATAATTGCAGGCCGATGATCGCGGTCATGCCGTAGCCCTGTGGATAAGCCTGTTGCATCAACTCACCGCGCAGGCTGACCAGATGCAACGCATCTCTGAACCTCAGCGCCCCGGCGACCACCGCTGCCGGATATGCGCCGATGGACAGGCCGGCGACGTAATCCGCCGTGAGTCCCTCCTGCAACAACTGCCGCGAAGCAGCGACTCCGGCGATCAGCAGGCATAGCTGAACCGCCCTTGTCGTGCGCAACGCATCACTGGAATCCAGCAACAAAACATCTTCGCCAAGCACATCGCTGGCCTCGACCAAAGTATCGCGGGGCAAGCGCTGAAGCATGCCCGCTTGCTGCGCGCCCTGGCCGGGGAACACCAGCAGACTGCTCACGCTGCCTGCTCCTGCGGGTTCCACGGGTCAGTCACCAAACAGGCCTGATACTCGCTTTTCAGCAGCACGCGTGCCGATCCGCTGGCCCACTCGCGCAATGCGACCGCACCGAACGGCGTCTGCAATTGCAGGTCGACCCGGCACACGGCCTGATCAAAAACCGCGACCAGTTTGCGTGCCTGATTACGGGTGATCAGTTGCGGCGTACGCAGAATCAGATCGAGATCACTGGCCGCGTGCATCGCTCTAAAACCACTAGCCAACTCAAACCCGACGCTGCCGCTGACACCCCAGACCCAACCGCAATCGTCGAGCATCGGCCGCAGTTGTTTGAGCGCGTGCATGACCGGAAGATCACGCTCGCAGTCAACATGACACAGCGCTTCGGGGCTGACCCGACAGGCAATCGAATCGACCGCCATAAACGCTGCCAGCCGCTGCTCGCGTAATACGCCGCGCACGCCGACCGCGATTAAACCTTCACCGCTCAGCGCTCGCCGCACCACCACCGGTTGCCCGGCGGCCAACGACTCGACTGCCCACAGCGGCACATCCGCCGGCAACTGCGCCGGGGTCATGCCCCAGAGCAGATCGTGGGCCAGAGACGCGTTCACCACTGCGCCCTCAACAGTTCACGCACCTTGCTGGAAGCAGCACGATTTTTCGCGCCCAGACGATTGCTCAGATCAGTGCTGGAGATATCGCTGATGGCCTGTTTGAGGCACTCGTTCACCCGCGCCAGATCCTCCGCCGTCGGTTGTTCAATCTGCTGCACCGACAGGGTTTCCCAGAGCAATCCGAGACTCGCATAACTGTCGATGTCATAAGCCATCGGCGGCACACTGGCGGCCAGCGCTTCCAGCTCTTCAACACTGCGCAAGGTCACCCGCGCCGCCGAAGCCTTGCCCATCGCATGCACCATCACGCCCGGATCACGCAGCGCGATCAAACGATTGGCTTGGTAACCATGAGCCAGAAACGCCCCGGACATCGCTTTACCGACCAACAACGCAATCACCGGATGCCCGGCCAAACGCGCACGGGCATAACTGTCCGCCGCCCCGGCCAGCGCCTGATGAATGCCGAGCGCTTCTTCACGCCGACCATAAGCCTGGCTCGGCACATCGACGATGGCGATGATCGGGCGCTTCTGCGCTTTATCGCGGTCAGCGCTGATCGCATCATCCACAGCCTTGGCCAGACCCCAGCCCTCAAGCAACCCGACTTCGCCATTGCGAGCACGCGGAAAACGATTGTCCGGATCAGCCACCACAGCGATAAAACGCCCTAGCTCACCATCGGCAACCTTTAACGATGGCGGCAAACCCTCTACCGCTTTCGCCCCGGCGCTCAAGGCGTTGAACCAGTTCAAGCCGCGCAACGAATAACTGCTCATGAGCGCTCTCCTTGATACAGATCGCGAACCACCGACGGTTCGATTTGCGGGTCAGTGTTCAGACTGCTCAACTTCTGCAGAAACCATTCGGCACGTTGACTGCGCGGTTGCTTTGGCAAACCCTGCTGCAGTAATTCACCGACCTGCTGACGAATCTTCGCCACGTCATCGGCGACATAACGATCCACCAGACCACTGGCGAACCGCTGCTCGCCACCGGTCAGGCTCCAAATGAAGGGTCGGTCGCGCGAGTCGTACTCTTCGATCCCGGCTTCTTGCTCGATCACCTGCGGGCCATTCAAACCAAGGCGTGCTTCCTGAGTCACCAGCAAATAGCTGCACAGTGCCGCCGCAATCGACATACCGCCGAAACAACCGACACTGCCAGCGACCACGCCGACCACCGGTTGGTACTGCTGCAAATCGACAATCGCCGCATGAATATCAGCAATCGCCGCCAGCCCGAGATTGGCTTCCTGCAAGCGCACGCCGCCGGTTTCCAGCAGCAACACCGCGCGGGTCGGAATGCCTTTGCGGTTGTCTTCAGCGGCCAGTTCCAGCGCGCCGGCAATCTTCGCCCCGCCGACTTCGCCGAGGCTGCCGCCCTGAAACGCGCCTTCAATCGCGGCAACAACCACCGGCAAACCATCGAGGCTGCCCTTGGCGATCACTACACCGTCATCGGCTTGCGGTACCACGCCCTGACGTTCGAGCCATGGCGACATCACCCGTTGAAACGGATCGAGCAATTCGCGAAAGCTGCCGGCATCGAGCAGGGCTTGCGCCCGTTGCCGCGCGCCGAGTTCGACGAAGCTGTGTTTGTTGAGCAACGCTGCGCTGTCAGTCATGGCCGATCTCCTCGAAACCTTGTTCCAGACGCAAGCGAACCACCCCCGGCGTCGCGCCGAAGTCGTGGATATCGATGGCCATTGCCGGCGGCGTGGTGCCGTCGAACATCCGCGCAAACAGGTGCTGCCAGCGCAGTTGCGCGCCGTTGACCGAGGTCTGCACATTGATCGTCAGCTTGCCGGCCAGGCCCGGTTCGATCAGCACTTCCAGATCACCCGAACCGACACAACCGACCAGCGCGCGACCGCGTGGTGGCTGCCCGGCGGGGAATTCAAACGATAGGGTTTCCATCAAAACGCTCCCTGAGAGATGCCGTCGCGCTCGATACGGTCGAGCAGCAGCGTGGCGGCGAGCAAGTCGGCGGCGCCACCGGGCGAGGCATTCAATGCGATGAGTTGTTGATCCAGTTCGTGCAGGCGACGACGCCCGCTGAGGCTGGCGCTGCCACCGGCATCGAGCACCGCTTGCGCGCCGTTTTGCATGGTTTGCAGACCCTCTTCGCCAGCGCGGTAGAGCACGCAGGTGTCGGCCAGATTCGTCATGATCGCGAGCAAGGCGTCGAGCCGGGCATTCTGTTCGCCGTGGCCGTTGGCGCGGCTGCGTTTGAGTTGCGGCAGACCGCGTTGCTGCACCGAGGGGAAGCCGAGTTGCGCTTCTTCCCGAGCGCCGCGAGCGCCGTAACGCAGGGCGACTTGGGCGCCGTGGCTCAACGGTTTGGGTGCGTGGCGGTCATCCAGCAACGCCAGACGTGCAGCGCGCAGGGTCACGGCATTGGCGCTGGAGGATTGCGGTTCCAATGCAGCAGCCGTCACCAACAATCCCAGCGCCCAAATGGCGCCGCGATGCGTGTTCACGCCGTTAGTGGTGACGAGCATCGCTTGTTCACCTTCACGACCGATGCGGCCAATCGCTTCGCGCAACGTTGAATCGACTTCGCCGATTGCAACCGCCGCTTCAGCCATTTCCTTGAACGCCGGCCACAACGACAGCGCCGAAGCGTGCATCAGACCCAAATGCAGATCGGTGTGCGCGCCATTGCCGCGACGGTCGACCAGTGCCGGTTTCGGCGACAGATCGGCTTCGTCGATCAACGCGTCCACCGCCAGATCAGCCAATCGATCAGCCAGGGACAGCGGTTTCGCTTGCAGGTTAAATGCGTGCATTACCAGCTCCTGAATTTGGCGGGCGGGTTGTACAGGCCGCCGGACCACTCGACCAGATCGGCCACGCTTTTCGCCGCGAGCAATTCGCGGGTGGCGTCGGTGCGGCGGATGCCGAGGTCTTCGGGCAAGGCGATCAGGCCTTCGCGGCGCATGCGTTCGGTGTCTTTCGGGTTGTGGCGCAGGCCGATGGCGGTGACACCCGCG
Organism: Pseudomonas chlororaphis; assembly: GCF_000783395.1. Lineage (GTDB taxonomy): Bacteria > Pseudomonadota > Gammaproteobacteria > Pseudomonadales > Pseudomonadaceae > Aquipseudomonas > Aquipseudomonas chlororaphis_H. The sequence goes on from NZ_JSFK01000002.1 coordinate 58,097, forward strand.
ACGGCGGCGATCATCGCCTGGCGCTCTTCCAGCGAGCGCGCCTTGTACAGGTAGGCGATGCCTTCTTCGGTGAGCAGGTGGGTGACGTCGTCGCCGTAAATCATGATCGGCGCCAGCGGCATGCCGCTTTTCTTCGCCACTTCCACGGCGTCGAGGGTTTCGACGAAGGTCGGTTTGCCGCCCTCCTGGAACGTCTCAACCATCTGCACCACGAGTTTCTTGCCGCGTTCGAGCATCGGTTGCTGTGCATCGTCATGACGCATATCCAGCCACGCCGGGGTGCCGTGACGGCGACCGCGCGGGTCGTGGCCCATGTTCGGCGCGCCGCCGAAACCAGCGAGGCGGCCACGGGTCACGGTCGAAGAATGGCCGTCGCCATCGACTTGAAGCGTCGCGCCGATAAACAGGTCCACCGCGTATTGCCCGGCGAGTTGGCAGAACATCCGGTTGGAACGTAGCGAGCCGTCGCGGCCGGTGAAGAACACGTCCGGGCGCGCGGCGATGTAGTTTTCCATGCCCAGCTCGGTGCCGAAGCAATGCACGCTTTCGACCCAGCCGCTCTCGATCGCCGGGATCAGCGTCGGATGCGGATTCAGCGTCCAGTTCCGGCAGATCTTGCCCTTGAGGCCGAGGGATTCGCCGTAAGTCGGCAGGATCAATTCGATGGCGGCGGTGTTGAAACCGATGCCGTGGTTAAGCGACTGCACGTTGTGTTTTTCGTAGATGCCACGGATCGCCATCATCGCCATCAACACGTGCACAGGCTTGATGTGGCGTGGGTCGCGAGTGAACAGCGGTTCGATGTAGAACGGCTTGTCGGCGACCACGACGAAATCAACCCACGACGCCGGGATGTCCACACGCGGCAGTTCGCTGACGTCGTCGACCAACTGGTTGACCTGGACGATGACGATGCCGTCGCTGAACGCCGCCGGTTCGATCAGTGCCGGGGTGTCTTCGGTGCTCGGGCCGGTGTAGATGTTGCCGGCGCGGTCAGCCATGAACCCGGCCGAGAGCACGACGTTGGGGATCAGGTCCACCACCAGCCGGGCGTAGAGTTCGATGTAGGTGTGGATTGCGCCGACTTCGAGCAAGCCGTCTTCGAGCAACTGGCTGATGCGCAGGCTCTGGGTGCCAGCGAAGGAGAAATCCAGTTTCCGGGCGATGCCGCGTTCGAACAGGTCGAGGTGCTCGGAGCGACCGACGCTGGGCATGATCATGTGCAGGTCGTGGAGCTTTTCCGGGTCAGCCTTGGCCAGCGAGCGCGAAAGGAAATCCGCTTGCTTCTGGTTGTTGCCCTCGAGTACCACACGGTCGCCGGGATGGATCAGCGCTTCGAGCGCGGCGACGATCTTGTCGGTGGGCAACACCACACCGTCGGCCAGCCCGCGCACCTTGTCGAGGCGGCGCTGCTTCTCATCGCGCCGCCGCGTCCAGCGCGAGTCGGGGGAAATTGTTGTTGTCATGCTCACTCCACGGGGTTCGCTGTCGTGGAGCTAAGGTAGGCGTGTGGGGTGGGGGCATCAATCAAGCGCGGTGGTGAATCATTACGCTGAGCGTAACGATCAAGAGCCGCCCTCACCCTAGCCCTCTCCCAGAGGGAGAGGGCTAGGGTGAGGTGTCTGGCGCCATACATCGACCTGCCCCACCGAGTCGATTATGGATTCACAGCAGTATTTTCAGGTCGGCGTAACTTGTGAGCATCCCACGGTAGGCCCCCTCTCCCTCCGGGAGAGGGCTGGGGTGAGGGTCGGGCTTTTTCGCTACTCCGTCGGCACCAACTTATCCAAAACACGATTCACAGCCATCTCCGCCACCATCACCACCTGCGCAATACCCTGCACAGTCTTGCGGTGCGTACCTTCCACCATTGCCGCATGGTTGTTAAGCATCACCGTAGCCGACCCGAGGGTTTCACTGGCGTCGGCCAATAGGGATTCGGTGTCGGCATTGGGATTGGCCATGTACAGCGTGTTCGGGGTGTAGGGCGTGGCCATCAGATCGGCGTTGGTCGGACCGAGATAATGGTCGAGGGCGCGCTCGGCGGCTTCGTGGAATTTCTTCGAATCGGGTGATTCGTAGGGGGATGCGGGATCTGCAAGCGGGGGGTTAGGCGTTGGTTTAATCATCTTCAGGTTCCGAAATAAAGCTGGAACCGCTTCTCTGCTAAAAGAAGGGGTGGCAGCTGAACGCAGGTTAGCAGACCGGGGAACCTAAGGAAGCCGGCGCGCCGAAGCGCCCTGCGCACAGCCGCCATCGAATACAGGCGCTGAGCCTGACGATGATGCATGTGCACCCTTAGATTAACCACGGGCTGCTAAACCCGATCACTGGAAATCAGTGACGGAATCAAGTTACGCAGCATGCCCAAGGCGCACAAGCCGGCGGATTCTGGTGCATGCGTAGGCAGCGGCGCAAGGATTTGTAGGCCAGGGAGCCGTAACACAGAGTGTCTTTAAACAAGGGGGTCAAAGGGTGTTTATTGCACTGCAGAAATTGAGGATTTGCCTGTAAGAATTTGCTGGTGCTACTGGCCCCATCGCTGGCAAGCCAGCTCCCACAGTGTCCGAGTTGTATTCGAATTCTGTGAACCACACAAAAACCTGTGGGAGCTGGCTTGCCAGCGATGAGGCCAGTCAGAGCGACACGAATTCTGGATCAATGGACCAGCCCAGCATCCACCAACAACTTCTCCAGCCCAAGCAAGTCAGGCACCTTCGCCACCTGTTCCCCGACCTGCACCGCCGCCTGCTCCAGCCCACACAACGGCACGTCGACATAACTCAACTGACTATCAAGCTTGTACGACCGCGGAATCCCCTGCACCAGCAGCGCAATGAACTTCAACTCCGGCAGCCCGCCGAGAGCATTGAGGATGACAATCCGCGCGCGCTCGCCAATGACGATTTTCTGCCCGCAAGCCGACTCGAAACTCAGCAGCGGAATCTGCCGCTCGCGCCACTTCACGCGCCCTAGATACCACGGCGGCGTGTCCAGATCGAAGGCGCTGGCCTGGTAATCGATCAACTCAGCGACAGCGACGTTAGGCAGGATCAAATTACGATCCGCCAACGGCAGCAGCAGCCCGGTGAGTTGGCTGCTGCGCTGATTATGCCGGCGCTCATGCATGTTTCTTGCTCCACTGGGCAATGCTTTCAAGCAGCACCGACTCTTGATACGGCTTGCCGAGGTAGTCGTTGACGCCAATCGCCATGGCGCGGTCGCGGTGTTTCTGCCCGGTACGCGAGGTGATCATGATGATCGGCAGGTGTTGCAGGCGTTCGTCGTTGCGCACCTGGGTGGCGACTTCGAAGCCGTCCATGCGTGGCATTTCGATGTCGAGCAGCATCAGGTCGGGCATGTGTTCTTCGAGCAGCAGCATGGCGTCGACACCGTCCTTGGCCGTGAGCACGTTCATGCCGTGGCGTTCGAGCAAACGGCTGGTGACCTTGCGCACGGTGACCGAGTCGTCGACCACCATCACCAGCAGCGGTTTGTGTGGTTCGCTGTCGATTTCCGGCAGCGTCGGTGTCTGCGCAACCCGCGCTTGCATCGCGCGAATTGGCGCGAGCAAATCGAGAATCAGCACCACCCGGCCATCACCGAGAATCGTCGCGCCGGACACGCCCTGCACCGCCGCAAACTGCGCGCCAAGGCTCTTGACCACGATCTCGCGGGTGCCGGCCATGGTGTCGACCAGCACCGCGATGCGCCGGTCGTTGTAGTGCACCAGCAGCACCGGCAACGGCAGGTTCTGCCCCAGCAGTTTCGGTCGTGGCGCAGTTTTCAGCAGCTCGCCGAGATAGCACAGCTCATAGGTCTGGCCGCCGTATTGGTAGCGCGGCGGATCAACGCGGAAGTGCGCTTCCAGATCATTCGGCAACACGCGAACAATGCCTTCGATGGTGTTCAGCGGGATCGCATATTGATCCTCACCGCACTGCACCATCAACGCACGGTTGACCGACACGGTGAACGGCAGACGAATGCGGAAATGCACGCCCTGCCCCGGCACCGAATCGATGCTCATGCTGCCGCCGAGCTGCCGCACCTCTTCATGCACCACGTCCATGCCGACGCCGCGCCCGGAAATCTGGGTGATCTTTTCCGCCGTGGAAAACCCCGGCTGGAGGATGAACTGCAACACGTCGCGGTCGCTGATCTCGGCTTCCGGCGCGAGCATGCCGCGCTTGATCGCCTTCTTGCGCACCGCTTCCAGCGGCACCCCGGCGCCGTCATCGCGAATGTCGAAAACGATGTCACCGCCCTCGCGGGACAGGTCGAGGCTGATCTGTCCTTGCGCCGGCTTACCCGCCGCCAGCCGCACTTCGGCCGACTCCAGACCATGGTCGACGGCGTTGCGCAGCATGTGTTCCAGCGGCGCAGCCATGCGCTCCAGCACGTTGCGATCCATCTCGCCTTCAGCGTTGCCGACGACGAAGGCGACGTCTTTGTTCAGCTCTTCAGCGACCTGACGGACGATGCGTTTCAAGCGCGGCAACATGCGCTCGAACGGCACCATGCGCGTGCGCATCAGGCCTTCCTGCAATTCGGTGTTGATGCGGCCCTGTTGCTGCAACAGGTTCTCGGCGTCGTGATTGCGGCGGTCGAGGGTTTCCTTGAGGTCGAGCAAGTCAGAGGCGGATTCGAACAGCGCCCGCGACAGTTGTTGCAACTGCGAATGGCGGTCCATTTCCAGCGGATCGAATTCTTCGTAGCCGAGGCGTTCGGCATCGACCTGCTGACGGCTGAGAATCCGCCCCTGAGTTTCAGTGTCGAGACGACGCAACTGATCACGCATGCGTTCGATGGTGGTTTCCATCTCGTTCAACGCGATCTGTGCGTCGTTGACTTGCTGCTCGATGCGACCACGGAAGATTGAGGTTTCCCCGGCCAGATTGACCAGTTCATCGAGCAGTTCGGCGGAGACTTTGACCATGTCCGCGCCAGCATCGGCAGCCGGTGGCGCCGCGTCAGTCTTGACCGGCACAGGCAGCACTGGCGGCGTTTCTACCGTCACCGGGTGGCTGAAACTCTGGATCGCGTTGATCAGCCGATCCGCCGGTGGGCACGGTTGCCCGGCGCGCACGCCATCGAGCATTTGCGCCAAGCGATCATGACCGCGCTGCACCAGCGCAAACAGCTCCGCCGATGGCTGCAACGCGCCGCTGGAAAGACTTTCGTAAAGGTATTCCAGCTCATGGGCGAGGTCGCCGATCGGCCCGATCTCGACCATCCGCGCGCCGCCCTTGAGGGTGTGCAGATCGCGCAGCAGGGTTTCCACTTCCTGACGATTGCCAGGCTCGGCCTGCCAGCGCAGCAGCGCGGCGCCGGAGTTTTCGATGATGTCGAAACCTTCCTCGAGGAAGATCTCCAGCAGCTCCGGGTCGTGGCCAGCGCTGTCCTGATCGGCCGCTGGCTGGGGCGTTTCGCTGACGGCCTGGCCTTGACGCACCTGACGCAGGGTTTCGATCAAATCCTGCGCCGGGGTCAGTGGCTGATGTTGTTGCAGTTGTTCAAGCAGCAGCGCCAAACGCTCATGACTCTTAAGCAGCAGACGCCTCAAGGTTTCGCTGTAGTTGAAGCGACGATCGACCAGACCTTCGTAAAGGCTTTCCAGCTCCTGGGCCAGATCGCCAATGGCCTCGACTTCGGCCATCCGCGCGCCGCCCTTGAGGGTGTGCAAATCGCGCTGCAACGAGGACAACGGCGCGGCATTGCCCGGGTCGCTCAACCAGCGCTGCAAGGCCTGGCCTGAGCTGTCGAGAATGTCCACCGCCTCTTCGAGGAAGATCTCGACAATCTCCTCATCGGGTTCAAGCGCCGTTGCCTTTTGCTGCAACTCGGCGGTGGCGCTGCCCAGTTCACGGATGCTCAGGGTGCGGCTGCCATCGCTGCGAATCAGGCCCATCGACGACGGATCGAGGCTCTCATCAAGCAGATCATGCAAGGCGCGAATCCGCTCTGGCTGTGGGGTGACTTCCTGCCCGGCCGCCAGTTCGTCGAGCATGTTGATCAGCGCCTCATGGGCGTTTTGCGCTTCCTGGAAAAACCGTTCGCTGACCGCCAGACTGCTTTCTTCCACCGCGCCATACAGGTCGAGCAAGGCTTCACACAGCACGTCGACCGGCAGCAGATCGGCCATGTGCGCGCCTTCGCCGAGGGTGGTCAGTTCATCCAGCAAGGCGCTGAGTTCCTGACGTTCGCCGGGGTGTTGCTGCCAGCGCTGCAACAGGCTCTCAGCATCGAGCAGGATGTCCATGCCCTGGGCGAGGAAGTTGTTGATCAGTTGCGGATCGCGCTTGATCCGCAGGCCGGTATTGGGCGCATCGAGGATCGACGCCAGACGCTCGGCAAGCAGGGTTTCCGAGCGTTTGATCAGCGACTGCGCACCGACAATTGGCGCCAGCGGATCGTGCTTGAGCTGACGCAGGCCGACACGGAACAGGCCCTCGGCTTCGAGGAGCAATTCCACTTCGTCGAGGTCCAGCGGCAACTGGTGCGCCTTGAACTCGCGGGCCAGTTGATCGAGCGGTGTAGCGAGTTCAGCAATCGGCAACACGCCGGCCATCGACGCACTGCCCTTGAGCGTGTGCAGGGCGCGCTGCAATTCATCGCTGGCCTGTAGCGGCACATGCTCGGCGGCTTGATCGAGAAAGCGATTGAGGCTGGCGAGGTGGGTTTCGGCTTCTTTACGGAAGATTTCCAGCAGCAGCGGATCGAGTGCGGCGACATCGTCGATGTCTTCGGCAGCCAGCGGCTCGTCACCCTTGGCCAAAGCGTGAGCACGGGCAGCGAGTTGATCGACATCGCTGCGTTGCCGTTGGCTGTTGGTGGCGAATTCGCTGATCAGTTCGGGCAGCAACAGCACGGTGTCGGTCAGCACTTGCTGCACCACCGAGCCCGGCTCGACACTTTGTTCGAGCACACGGTTGAGCAGGTTTTCCACCGACCACGCCAGTTCACCGAGAATCAGCGCGCGGACCATGCGCCCGCTGCCCTTCAAGGTGTGAAAGGCGCGACGCAGCTCGGTCAGCGCATCGCGGTCCTGCGAATTGGCGATCCAGCGCGGCAAGTATTCGTGGAGGACTTCGAGCACCTCGTCGGTCTCTTCGAGGAACACTTCGCGCAGCTCATCGTCGACCGGTTCTTCATCGGCCGGCGGCGGCATCAGGCTGCCGGGCGTGCTCAATGCCGGCGGGTTGAGCGCTGAAACCGGGCTGGCCAGAACGTCGGCCAGCGACTGCACGGTTTCCGGGTCATCAAGCGCTTGCATGTCCTGCATCACCAGCGCTTCGCTGGGGCTGAGCACGTCGTCGAGCACGGGCACATGTGGCTCATTTGGAAAGAAACCCAGACTGGCGAGGGACTTCTGCGCGACGTCCAGCAATTGTTCGCCCGCTGCCTGTGGGTCATCGCTCAAGCGTTCGAGGTAATACTCAAGGCTGCTGATGACATCCGCCAGATGGTCGAGTTGCTCCCAGCCCGGCTCATGCGGATCAAGCAGCAAATGTTCACGGATAAAACCGTTGCAGGCTTCGACCAGACTCGCCGCCCGGCTGAGCGGAATCATCGCCAGCGCACCACGCACCTGAGTCAGCAGCGCCGGCAACGGTTGCAGGTGCTGGCGATCCCAATCGGCGTCGATGTAGTCGACGATCATGTCCTTGGCCTGTTGCAGGCAGATGCGCGCTTCCTTGATCACGATCTGATGGATCTGCGTCAGGTCGGTGGTCGGCAGGCGCGAATCTTCCGGGCTTTCCGGCTCGACGGTGCCGACCATGCCGGCCAGCGTCGCCTCGACGTAAAGCAAGGCGCCGGCGACGTCCATCAGGATCGCGTCGTTCGGTTCGCGCTGGCCCTGGGCGAGGCTGAGCACAACGGCCAATTGATCAATGATGACTTTGCGCGGCTGGCCAAAACCGAGCACGGCCAGGGTGTCGGCGATCTGCCGCAGCGGCGCCAGCAGGCTCTCCAGATCCGAAGTGTGCTGACGGTCGCTGCGCACGAACAGGTCAAGGCGTTCCTTGACCCGCACCAGTTCCTCACACAGCGCCGCCAGCACCGAACGCATCGCATCGCGGTCGGGGCCGGCCAGGCGCGCACGTTCTTCGTCGACCATCGCGCTGTCGGGCAACGCGTCGTCCAGGGAGTAGCGATCTTTCATGGTCAGCATCTGCCCGGTGGGATGTTCGGCTTTGGCAATATAGAACAACAGGCTTTTCAGCAGCTCGGCAGCCGCCGGCTGATTGAGGCCAGCCATGCCCTGATCGAGCAAGCGTTTGAGTTCTTTGTCGGCATCCTTGAACAGGCTGCGCAGCGCCGGGCTGTTGGCGATCACGCCCTCGCGCATGCCTTCGACCAGCGCCGAGGCGACTTGCCACAGCGGGCTCAGCGGCGAATCACCGCTCAGCGCTTCGAGGCGGGTGAAGACTTTGGCCAGATAGTCGAGATGCGTCTGGTCATCTTGTTCACGCAGCAAACCGACCAAAGCCATTTGCAGCATCTGGCGTAATTTGCGCAGCACGTTCGGCAGCTCTGCCGGCTCAAGCCGCGCCAGTGCTTCGGCGCTCAGGGGCGGGAAGTCAGGCAACTGCGGGCTGAACAGGCTGGTTTCAGACAACAGGCTTTCGCCCCGAGCACTACGCAGATCGTTGATCAGCGGCAACACCACCAGCGGCAAATCGCGGCGGGCGCTCTGCACGCGGTCGAGGTAGATCGGCAATTGCCCGAGGGCTTGCAGCAACAGGTGCAGGGCTTCGTCGCGATGGCTGACGCGCTCGTGTTGCAAGGCTTCGACCAGATGCTCCATTTCTTCGGCGAGCAAGGCTGCGCCGTAGAACTCGACCATCTGCAAACTGCCGTGGACTTGATGGATGTAATCCAGGCACTCGTCCAGCCCGGGAAAGGCTTGCGGATCATCGAGCACGGCTTCAATCGCCTGATGCGCCAGCCTCAGCGTTTCGGCAATTTCGTCTTTGACCCATTCGAGGGCCACATAGTCGTGCCGATCACCCATAACCACTCCACTCACGCTTTATCTGTCGCCGCCGGCAAGGTGAAGCCGGACACCGAACGCCGTAGCTGACTGGCCATTTTCGTCAGGTTGCCGATGCTCTCGGCGGTGGCCGTGGAGCCGGACGAGGTTTGCGAGGTGATTTGCTGGATCACGTTCATCGTCAGCGAGATCTGCCCGGCGGAAGTCGTCTGCTGCTGCGCTGCGTTGGAAATGCTTTGAATCAGCGCCGCGAGGGTCTTCGACACGCCTTCGATTTCTTCCAGGGCCACACCGGCATCCTGCGCCAGTCGCGCGCCGCGCACCACTTCGGTGGTGGTCTGTTCCATCGAGATCACCGCTTCGTTGGTGTCGGTCTGAATCGCCCGAACCAGGGTTTCGATCTGCCGGGTGGCGGCGGACGAGCGTTCGGCCAAGCGCTGCACTTCGTCGGCGACCACGGCAAAACCGCGTCCGGCATCACCGGCCATCGACGCCTGAATCGCCGCGTTGAGGGCGAGGATGTTGGTCTGATCGGCAATGTCGTCGATCAGGCTGACGATGTCGCCGATTTCCTGCGACGACTCGCCGAGGCGCTTGATGCGTTTGGCGGTGTCCTGGATCTGTTCGCGAATGTTGTCCATGCCGTGGATGGTGTTGTGCACCACCTCGTTGCCCTTGTTGGCGATCTCCACGGAGCGCTCGGCTACGGCAGAGGATTCGGCAGCGTTGGCCGAAACCTGATCGATGGATTCAGCCATGTCGCTGATTGCCGTCGACGCTTCGGAAATCTGCTGGGCCTGATGTTCCGAGGCCTGGGCCAGGTGCATGGCGGTGGCCTGGGTTTCCTGCACGGCGGCGGCAACCTGGCCGGCGGTTAGGTTGATGGTCGCGACGAGATCGCGCAATTGGTCGACGGAATAGTTGATCGAGTCGGCGATGGTGCCGGTGAAGTCTTCGGTCACCGAGGCGGTCACCGTGAGGTCGCCGTCGGCGAGGTCTTCAATTTCGTCGAGCAGACGCATGATCGCGTTCTGATTGCGCTCGTTCTTCTCGGCGGTTTCGCGCAACTGGCGATTGGTTTCCCGGACCATCACCAGACCGATAAGGATGATCGAGGCCAGCGCCAGCAAACCGAGGACGTAACCACCGATGGTGTCGGTGTTGCGCCCGCCGGCAAGGTTTTCGAAGCGAGTGGCCAAGTGCGAGGCTTCGTCGAGCAGGGTTTGCGAGAGGCTGAAGATGTTGCTCGCCGACTCCCGCACTTTGAACAGCTCCGGCGAGGTTTCGAGGATTTCATCGACGGAGCCGGAGACGAACTGGAACAGCTCGGAGATTTCACTCAAACGGGCGCGGGCATCGCGGTCTTCGACCTGGCTGATTTTCAGCGCCGGGTTGCCTTGCAGCATGCCGTTGAGCACTTGGCCGAAACGGATGGCATCGCGGCCAAAGGCATCGGCGGCTTGCTGGGAGTTTTCGTCGCCGGCAAGCACGGTGTTGACCGCGCCGAGGATGCGTTCAGCCAGCAACGACTGACGCTGGGCCATCGCCACTTGCGCCGCCGGAGCACCGCGTTGCAAAAGGATTTCGACGACTTTTTCGTATTCGATCTGCAACTGCGGCACGGTTTCGGCCAGCGTCGCGGCGACCTGATGCAACGACAGCACGGTCTGTTCGCTGGAGAGAATCGCGTCGGTGTTTTTCAGCAGGCGTTCCCAATCCAGCTGCACGGCGCGCATTTCCGGGCGCACGGTGGCCGGCGCTGGCGGCAGGCCGGTGGCCGGGTCGCCCTTTTTCAGGTAACCCCAGCGCTGGGCGAAATCGTTGCGCGCATCGCTGAGCAGCTTGAATGCGGCGGCCTTGCCGGCGGCGGCTTCGGTGGCGTTCTTGGCGATGCGTTGCGAGAGCACGCGCAGCTCACCGGCGTGGCCGATGTACTGTTTGTCGTAGTTCGCCTGGGTGTTTAGGTACGCGAAGTTGGCGAACAGCAGCATGATGAACACGATCAGTGCGATGAACAGCACGATGATCTGCGAGCGACTGCGCGATCCTTCCGCCGGCTTGCCTGTTTTTGCTTTTGTCATCGGTCCTCGCCCTTAACCCACACCTTTGAGGCCTGCTGCAATCCCTGTGGGAGCGAGCCTGCTCGCGAAAGCGCTGGGTCAGCCAATATTTATCTTGCCTGACACGCCCTCTTCGCGAGCAGGCTCGCTCCCACAGGGGACGGTGCTGAATCTGTTATATCGCGACGCTCATGAACACCGGGGATTTCGCCAATGCAAACAAACTGAACACTCGCCAGTTCTGCTCGCGCCGAAAATAGCCTTTGACGAACTCGGCCTTCGAGCCCTGGCGCTTGCTGATCGAGATCGGTTCGAAGCTGTCCTGCTCGAAATGTTGCAAGCCAATAACCTCATCGACCATCAACCCGGCAAACACATCGCCATGCTCGACCACCAATACCCGCCGCTGTTTACGCAGCGGCGACAGTTCATGACCGAAAAATCCGCACAAATCCATGATCGGCAACAGCCGCCCGCGCAGGTTAGCCACGCCTTTGACCCACGGCTTGACCCCGGGCAACTGAGTGAAGCGCGGTTCGTGCAGCACTTCGCTGACTTCGCCCATCGGCGCCACATACCAATGCTCGCCGAGGCGAAAGCCGATGCCGCTCCAGCGATCCTGACGCGCCGGTTGCGACGGCAGATCCGCCGCCAGCAAGCGGCAGCGCTGGTCGATTTGCCAGAGCAGTTCGAACGCGGTCAGCGATTCGCTCATGGTTGCGCGATCAACCGTTCAGCACGTTGTTCAGGGTCTTGATCAGGGTGTCTTCGTCGACCGGTTTGGTCAGGTAGTCCTTGGCGCCCTGGCGAGTGCCCCAGACCTTGTCGGTTTCCTGATCCTTGGTGGTGATGATGATCACCGGGATGTGGCTGGTGTCGGCATCCTTGGTCAGCTGGCGGGTGGCCTGAAAACCGTTGAGGCCGGGCATGACGATGTCCATCAATACCGCGTCGGGTTTTTCCTGACGGGCCAGGGCCACGCCGTCGGCGCCGTTTTCGGCCTTGAGCACTTCATGGCCGTGCTTTTCGAGCATGCCGGTGAGTTTGTACATTTCAGTCGGCGAATCATCGACGATCAGGATACGTGCCATGGTTTTCCCCATTTTTCTTGTCGACCCCCGGCCCACTGACCGAGCGTCACTGTACGTGTCTTACTGCGGCAAAACGGCGGCGAAGCCCGGAACATGGGCCTGGATCGCGTTGAGCAGCTCTTCCTTGCTGAAAGGCTTGGTCAAAAATTGATCAGAACCGACAATCCGCCCCTTGGCCTTGTCGAACAGCCCGTCACGCGATGACAGCATGATCACCGGCGTGGCCTTGAACGCACTGTTGTTCTTGATTAAAGCGCAGGTCTGATAACCATCCAGACGCGGCATCATGATGTCGACAAAAATGATCCCGGGATGGTTGTCGGCGATCTTGGCCAGGGCGTCGAAACCGTCGATCGCCGTGATCACTTCGCACCCGACATTCTTCAACAAGGTTTCGGCGGTGCGACGAATCGTTTTCGAGTCGTCGATGACCATGACCTTCAAGGCGCTGGACTGCTGTTCCATAAGAGGGCTCTACCGTCGCCTTTGCGAATCAATTTGTCCGTTTTGCGGTTATCAATGGCTCGAAACCCTTGATGTTCAAGGGCCAGCACGCTACGCCAGCCTTTTTAGCACAGTCTCCAGATGCAATCTATCGACGGGTTTTTCCTTGACCGAAAACCCGCCCGGCGCCACTCTGGCGGCACTTTTTCAATACCGATCCGGTAGCCAATTTTCGAGGAAAACCCAATGAGCGTTCGCGTCGGGATTGTCATGGACCCTATCGCCAGCATCTCCTATAAAAAGGATAGCTCGCTGGCCATGCTGCTGGCCGCGCAGAAGCGTGGCTGGGAACTGTTCTATATGGAACAGCGCGACCTGTATCAGGGTGAAGGTCAGGCACGGGCGCGGATGAAGCCGCTGAAAGTCTTCGCCAACCCGGAAAAATGGTTCGAACTGGACGCCGAGCAGGACAACCTGCTGAGCGATCTGGACGTGATCCTGATGCGCAAGGATCCGCCGTTCGACATGGAGTTCGTCTACTCCACCTACCTGCTCGAACAGGCCGAAACCGCTGGCGTGCTGGTGGTGAACAAGCCGCAGAGCCTGCGCGACTGCAATGAAAAGCTGTTCGCCACGCTGTTCCCGCAGTGCACACCGCCAACCATCGTCAGCCGCCGCGCCGACGTGCTGCGTGAATTCGCCGCGAAACACGGCGACGTGATCCTCAAGCCGCTGGACGGCATGGGCGGTACTTCGATCTTCCGTCACCGCGCCGGTGATCCAAATCTGTCGGTGATTCTCGAAACCCTGACCGCCCTCGGTGGCCAGCAGATCATGGGCCAGGCTTACCTGCCAGCAATCAAGGACGGCGACAAACGCATCCTGATGATCGACGGCGAGCCGGTGGATTACTGCCTGGCGCGGATTCCGGCGCAGGGCGAAACCCGTGGCAACCTGGCTGCCGGTGGCCGTGGTGAAGCGCGTCCGTTGACTGACAAGGATCGCTGGATCGCCGCCCAGGTCGGCCCGACGTTGCGTGAGAAAGGTCTGCTGTTCGTTGGTCTCGATGTGATCGGTGAAAGCCTGACCGAAATCAACGTCACCAGCCCGACCTGCATCCGTGAAATCGACAATGCCTTCGGCACTGACATCGGCGGCATGTTGATGGACGCGATCGCCAAGAAGCTGCAAGCCGCCGGCAAAATGCCACAAGCTTGATGCACGTCACATGCAGTCTGTCGCTTGAAGCGTGAAGCCCAAGGCGTGAAACCAACATTGCGTTATCATGCGCAGCCTCTGAAAAACGCGATGTTGGTTTTCTTGTCATGACCCTCCCGTCCGATCTGCCCGCAGAACTCGCCCACCGTGGCGTGCGCCCGGCCGATCGCCTCGGATTTACCCTGTTTCTCGCGGCGCTGATCCATTTGGCGCTGCTGCTCGGCGTCGGCTTCACGATGGTCGAGCCCAAGCAAATCAGCAAAACCCTGGAAATCACCCTCGCCACCTTCAAAAGCGAAAAGAAGCCAGAGAAGGCTGACTTTCTCGCCCAAGAGCATCAGGAAGGCAGCGGCACGCTGGACAAGAAGGCGATCCCCAAGACCACTGAAGTGGCGCCGTTCCAGGACAATCAGGTCAAGAAAGTCACACCACCACCGGCCGCCAAACCGGAGGTGCAGGAAGCCGCGCCGAAGGCTGCGGTGACCACCGTCGCGCCGAAGCCGAAAAAGGCGCCGACCAAGAAAGAAGAAAGCAAAACCGAAGTCAAACCGACGGTCGACGCACCGGAGTTCGATAGCTCGCAGCTGTCCAGCGACATCGCCAGCCTCGAAGCCGAACTGGCCAAGGAACAACAGCTGTACGCCAAGCGCCCGCGTATTCACCGCTTGAGCGCGGCGTCGACCATGCGCGACAAGGGTGCCTGGTACAAGGACGACTGGCGCAAGAAGGTCGAGCGTATCGGCAACCTCAATTACCCCGAAGAAGCGCGGCGCAAGCAGATCTACGGCAATTTGCGCCTGATGGTTTCGATCAATCGCGACGGTTCGCTGTATGAAGTGCTGGTGCTGGAATCCTCCGGCCAACCGCTGCTGGATCAGGCGGCGCAGCGCATTGTCCGACTGGCGGCACCGTTTGCGCCGTTTACCGGGGACTTGTCGGATATCGATCGTCTGGAAATCATTCGTACCTGGAAATTCGCTCGCGGCGACAAGCTCTCGAGCAATTAAGGGCAAGATCAAAAGATCGCAGCCTTCGGCAGCTACTACATTGGCCTGCATTCACATGTAGGAGCTGCCGAAGGCTGCGATCTTTTGGCGGCTTCAGCTTGTCAGTTTGCCCCCCGAACGCCACACTAGCGCACATGAAAAACGTCAGCCCCAGCTACCTCAAGCATCAATTCCTGATCGCCATGCCACACATGGCCGACCCGAACTTTGCCCACACCTTGACCTACATCGTCGAGCACACGGCCAATGGCGCTATGGGGATTGTGGTCAACAGGCCGCAAGAGCTGAATCTGGCCGACATCCTTGAGCAATTGCGCCCGGACATCGATCCGCCAGCACTCTGCCAGCATGTGCCAATCTTCATTGGTGGCCCGGTGCAGACTGATCGCGGTTTCGTCCTGCACCCGGCGGGCAAGACCTTCCAGGCCACCGCGCAACTGGACGGCGATCTGGCCCTGTCGACCTCGCAGGATGTGCTGTTCGCCATCGCGGACGGCGTCGGCCCTTCGAAAAGCCTGATTGCCCTTGGTTACGCCGGCTGGGAAGCCGGGCAGCTGGAAGCGGAACTCGCCGATAACGCCTGGCTGAACTGCCCGTACGACGCCGACATCCTGTTCAACACCAGCAGCGAACTGCGTCTGGAAGCGGCGGCCAGGCACCTGGGGATCAACCTCAGCCTGCTGACCAGCCAGGCAGGACACGCCTGATGGCCCTGCGCCTGATTCTCGGCTTCGACTACGGCACCAAACAGATCGGCGTCGCGGTCGGCCAGGTGATTACCGGCCAGGCCCGCGAGCTGTGTACCCTGAAAGCGCAAAACGGCATTCCCGACTGGAATCAGGTCGAAGCGCTGTTCAAGGAATGGAAACCCGACGCCGTGGTCGTCGGCCTGCCGCTGAACATGGACGGCACGCCAAGCGACATGTGCCTACGCGCAGAAAAATTCGCCCGCCGCCTCAACGGCCGCTTCAATGTGCCCTTCTATACCCACGACGAGCGCCTGACCACGTTCGAGGCCAAAGGCGAGCGGCTGGCCCGTGGCGGTCAGAAAGGCAGTTACCGCGACAACCCGGTGGACGCCATCGCCGCCGCTCTGCTGCTGCAGGGCTGGCTCGATGAAAACACTGCATTGTTTGAATCCTGACAAGCGCTTCGGCGCTTTTCTTTTGAGTGAAAAACCGAGCCGCGTCCAAGGACCCGACTCGCCCCCAACAAGGAGCAACCATGAGCCTGCCAAATCCCGCCGATCTGATCAGCCAGATGGCGACCCGCCTCAAGGCGCACCTTGCCCAGCGTGAAATCAGTGAACCGCGTTACATCGGCATCCGCACCGGCGGCATCTGGGTCGCGCAGGCCTTGCTCAAGGAACTGGGCAGCGACGCGCCACTGGGCACGCTCGACGTGTCTTTCTACCGCGACGACTTCAGCCAGAACGGCCTGCACCCGCAAGTGCGCCCGTCCGCCCTGCCCTTCGAAATCGAAGGCCAGCATCTGGTGCTGATTGACGATGTATTGATGAGCGGCCGCACCATCCGCGCCGCCATGAACGAATTGTTCGACTACGGCCGCCCGGCCAGCGTGACCCTGGTCTGCCTGCTGGACCTCGACGCCGGTGAGCTGCCGATCCGCCCGAACGTGGTCGGCGCGACCCTGTCGCTGGCCGCCCACGAGCGGGTGAAGCTGTCCGGCCCTGAGCCGCTGACGCTCGAACTGCAAGACTTCAACCTTTAATCCGCCCTATTGAGAGTCCCCTTCGCGATGACGCCTCTAGATACCAAGCGCCCGCTGCAGCTCAATGATCAGGGCCAGCTGCGCCACTTCCTCTCGCTCGACGGCCTGCGCCGCGAGTTGTTGACGGAAATCCTCGACACTGCCGACTCGTTCCTCGAAGTCGGTGCCCGGGCGGTGAAGAAAGTCCCGTTGCTGCGCGGCAAGACCGTGTGCAACGTGTTCTTCGAGAACTCCACGCGCACCCGCACCACCTTCGAACTGGCGGCCCAGCGGCTGTCGGCGGACGTGATCACCCTGAACGTGTCGACCTCGTCGGCAAGCAAGGGCGAAACGCTGCTCGACACCCTGCGCAACCTTGAAGCCATGGCCGCCGACATGTTTGTCGTGCGCCACGGTGATTCCGGCGCTGCGCACTTCATCGCCGAACATGTTTGCCCGCAAGTGGCGATCATCAACGGCGGCGACGGCCGTCACGCCCACCCGACGCAGGGCATGCTCGACATGCTCACCATCCGTCGGCACAAGGGCGGTTTCGAAAACCTCTCGGTGGCCATTGTCGGCGACATCCTGCACTCGCGGGTTGCACGCTCGAACATGCTTGCGCTGAAAACCCTCGGTTGCCCGGATATCCGCGTGATCGCAC
The DNA here is from genome assembly GCF_000783395.1 of Pseudomonas chlororaphis. Classification (GTDB taxonomy): domain Bacteria; phylum Pseudomonadota; class Gammaproteobacteria; order Pseudomonadales; family Pseudomonadaceae; genus Aquipseudomonas; species Aquipseudomonas chlororaphis_H. The sequence continues at coordinate 75,289 of NZ_JSFK01000002.1, forward strand.
CGAAAACCCTGCTGCCGATCGGCATCGAGCAATACGGCGTGAAGGTGTACACCGACATGACTGAAGGTCTGAAGGACGTCGACGTGGTGATCATGCTGCGCCTGCAGCGTGAACGCATGACCGGCGGCCTGCTGCCGAGCGAAGGCGAGTTCTACCGCCTGTTCGGCCTGACCACCGCACGTCTGGCCGGGGCCAAACCCGATTGCATCGTCATGCACCCGGGGCCGATCAACCGGGGGGTGGAGATCGAGTCCGCAGTGGCCGACGGCCCGCACTCGGTGATCCTCAACCAGGTGACCTACGGCATCGCGATTCGTATGGCCGTGTTGTCCATGGCCATGAGCGGGCAAACCGCCCAGCGCCAATTCGAGCAGGAGAACGCCCAGTGAAGCTCAGCATTCTCGGCGCACGCGTCATCGATCCAAGCAGCGGCCTGGATCAAGTTACCGACATTCACGTTGAAGCCTGCAAGATCGTCGCCCTCGGCGCGGCCCCAGCGGGTTTCACGGCAGTAGAAACCATTGATGCCCAAGGCCTTGTCGCCGCTCCGGGCCTCGTCGACCTCAACGTGGCCCTGCGTGAGCCGGGCTACAGCCGCAAAGGTTCGATCATCAGCGAAACCCGCGCCGCCGCTGCGGGTGGCGTGACCAGCCTGTGCTGCCCGCCAAAAACCAAACCGGTGCTCGATACCTCCGCCGTGGCCGAACTGATCCTCGACCGCGCCCGTGAGGCCGGCAACACCAAGGTGTTCCCGATTGGCGCGCTGAGCAAAGGTCTGGACGGCGAGCAACTGGCCGAGCTGGTGGCGTTGCGCGACGCTGGTTGTGTGGCGTTCGGCAACGGTCTGGAGAGTTTCCGCAACACCCGCACTTTGTGCCGGGCGCTGGAATACGCAGCGACCTTCGACCTGACAGTGATCTTCAACTCGCAGGATCACGATCTGGCCGAAGGTGGTCTGGCTCACGAAGGCGCGGTGGCCAGTTTCCTCGGCTTGCCGGGGATTCCGGAAACCGCTGAAACCGTGGCATTGGCCCGTGATCTGCTGCTGGTCGAGCAGACCGGCGTACGTGCGCACTTCAGCCAGTTGACCAGCGCTCGCGGCGTGGCCCTGATCGCGCAGGCTCAGTCCCGTGGCCTGAAGGTGACGGCGGACGTGGCGTTGTATCAACTGATTCTGACCGACGAAGCGCTGATCGACTTCAGCAGCCTGTATCACGTGCAGCCGCCGCTGCGTACGCGTGCTGACCGTGATGGCCTGCGTGAAGCGGTGAAGTCCGGCGTGGTGTCGGCGATTTCCAGCCATCACCAGCCGCACGAACGTGACGCCAAACTGGCACCGTTCGGCGCGACCGAACCGGGCATCAGCAGCGTTGAGCTGTTGCTGCCATTGGCGATGACGCTGGTGGAGGATGGTTTGCTGGATCTGCCGACCTTGCTGGCGCGTTTGAGCGCAGGCCCGGCTGAAGCGTTGCGTCTGCCGGCTGGCAAACTGGCGGTCGGTGGAGCGGCGGATATCGTGCTGTTCGATCCGCAGGCCTCGACCGTGGCTGGTGAGAACTGGTTGTCGAAGGGTGAGAACTGCCCGTTCATTGGGCACACTTTGCCGGGTGTGGTTCGCTATACCTTGGTGGATGGGCGGATCAGTCACCAGGCTTGATACCGGGGCTTGCCAGCGATGGCTTACTGGAAGGCGCCTCTGCCCTCGGCGTTACGCACCGAGACCTGATCATTCAGCGTCCAGAAGTCATACAGCACCCCCAGAAAGAACAACCCGCCCGTCAGCAGATAAATCAGTCCGCTGATCCATTTCCCCTGATACATCCGGTGCACGCCCAATGCTCCGAGGAACGTCAGCAGAATCCACGCCACGTTGTATTCGATCGGCCCTGCGGTAAAACGCAGATCCGCCTCGCGATCCATCGCCGGGATCAGGAACAGGTCGATCAACCAGCCAATCCCCAGCAGACCGAAGGTGAAGAACCAGATCGTCCCGGTCACCGGCTTGCCGTAGTAGAAGCGGTGAGCACCGGTAAAACCGAAAATCCACAGCAGATAACCGATGATTTTGCTGTGCGTATCTTGCTGCTGAACAACTTGTTGATAGGGGTTCATGAAGACCTCGATTCACGCGATAGATAAATATTCTTGAATTCTTTGTGACTTTTTTACAGGTAGCCGACGTACGGCAAATGTTACCGTTGCTACCGTCAAAGCCTTATAGCACCTGACTTCTGTCCGACAATTGCGTCCATTTGCCGCTTATTTGGTTCCGTTGGCCGCCAATTGAATCGACCAACGGACTCGGAATGAAAAAAAACTCTGTTATAAAGTTGCGCGCTATCACTAAAGAGCCACGCCTAATGCGACCATTTTTCAAGACATGGCTAACCATCTGCCTATTAATGCCACTGGCCGCCCACGCCACCAATCGTGAGCAACGTCTTCCTAACGTTAACGGCTTTACCCCTAAATCCCATGCTTCGGCTCCTTCGAGCAAAAGCAGCAAAAGCAAAACCACCACGCTGAGCAGCAAGAGCCACAGCAAGCTGGTGCCACCGATGGCGAGCAAGGAAAGCAGCAATGTGCTGAGCCGTGCGGTGAACGTCCTCGGTACACCTTATCGTTGGGGCGGCAGCAGCCCAAGTAAAGGCTTCGATTGCAGCGGTCTGGTGAAATACGCGTTCAACGACGCTACGTTCGACCTGCCACGTACCTCGAACGCCATGGCCAGCGGTCACGGCGAGAAAGTCGAGCGCAAGGATCTGAAGCCGGGCGACCTGATTTTCTTCAACATCAAGAGCCGTCGGGTCAACCATGTTGCCATCTACCTGGGCAACGACCGCTTCATCCACGCCCCGCGTCGTGGCAAAGCGGTGAGCATCGATACGCTGAACAAGCCGTACTGGCAGCAGCACTACGTAGTTGCCAAGCGAGTGTTGCCGAAAGAACAAAGCCAGATGCGCGTGGTTCAGCGCTAACACCATACCGATCGTTCCCACGCTCCGCGTGGGAATGCCTCAATGGACGCTCCGCGTCCGCTTCGGCAGGGACGCAGAGTGTCCCGGGCTGCATTCCCACGCAGAGCGTGGGAACGATCACTCCCTCAGAAATTATCCGGCGTACGCGCCTTCTCCCGCGCATGCTCGCGGCTGATCAAGCCTTTGGTCACCAGATCCTTCAGGCACATGTCCAGTGTCTGCATCCCCAACGACCCACCGGTCTGAATCGCCGAATACATCTGCGCGACCTTGTCCTCGCGGATCAGGTTACGGATCGCCGACGTGCCCAGCATGATCTCGTGCGCCGCCACCCGCCCGCCACCGATCTTCTTGATCAGCGTCTGCGACACCACCGCCAGTAATGACTCCGACAGCATCGAGCGCACCATCGACTTCTCGTCACCCGGGAACACATCCACGACACGGTCGATGGTTTTCGCCGCTGAGGTAGTGTGCAGCGTGCCGAACACCAAGTGCCCGGTCTCGGCAGCGGTCAGCGCCAGGCGAATGGTTTCCAGGTCACGCATCTCGCCAACCAGAATCACATCCGGGTCTTCGCGCAGCGCTGAACGCAAAGCCGTAGCGAAACTGCGGGTATCACGGTGAACTTCACGCTGATTGATCAGGCATTTGCGCGATTCGTGAACAAACTCGATCGGATCTTCGATGGTGAGGATGTGGTGATGGCGATGGGTGTTGAGGTAATCGATCATCGCCGCCAGCGTGGTCGATTTGCCGGAACCGGTCGGCCCGGTGACCAGCACCAGCCCACGCGGCGCATCGGTAATCTTGCGAAAGACATCGCCCATGGCCAAGTCTTCCATGCTCAGCACTTTCGACGGAATCGTACGGAATACGGCGCCCGCACCTCGGTTCTGGTTAAAGGCATTAACCCGGAAACGCGCGACACCCGGCACTTCGAAGGAAAAGTCGGTTTCCAGATGTTTCTCGAAGTCGACGCGCTGGGTGTCGTTCATAATGTCGTAGATCAGTTCGTGCACTTGCTTGTGATCCAGCGCCGGCAGATTGATCCGCCGCACATCGCCATCGACGCGGATCATCGGTGGCAGACCGGCCGACAGGTGCAGGTCGGAAGCGCCCTGTTTGGCGCTGAAGGCCAGCAATTCAGTGATATCCATAGCGCTCCTCAATTCCAGTAGAATGCCGCGAACCTTCAGACCGCTGGCGCCTCTTGATGTCCACGATAGCAGACAACATTTCCCACGTTGGTTCGCGCATCCAGACCGCGACCCAAGCCGCACACCGTCCTGAAAACAGCGTCCAGTTGCTCGCCGTGAGCAAAACCAAACCCGCCCAGGCCCTGCGCGAAGCGTATGCCGCCGGCCTGCGCGACTTTGGCGAGAACTACCTGCAGGAAGCCTTGGGCAAACAGCTGGAACTGGCCGACCTGCCCTTGATCTGGCACTTCATCGGCCCCATTCAATCGAACAAGACTCGCGCCATCGCCGAGCATTTCGACTGGGTGCATTCCGTGGATCGCCTGAAAATCGCTCAACGTCTGTCCGAACAGCGCCCGGCCGAGCTGCCGCCGCTGAACATCTGCATTCAGGTCAACGTCAGCGGTGAGGCGAGTAAATCCGGCTGCACGCCTGACGATCTGCCGGCATTGGCCGCTGCCATCAGCGCTTTGCCGCGCCTGAAACTGCGCGGCTTGATGGCGATTCCCGAGCCAACCGACGACCGCGCCGAGCAGGACGCGGCCTTCGCCGCCGTGCAGAAATTGCAGGCGAGCCTCGATCTGCCGCTCGACACGCTTTCCATGGGCATGAGTCACGACCTCGAGTCGGCCATTGCCCAAGGCGCCACTTGGGTGCGTATCGGTACCGCCCTGTTTGGTGCCCGCGATTATTCCCAATCTTGAACGTTTCCAGATAAGGACCACACATGAGCAACACACGTATTGCGTTTATCGGTGCGGGCAACATGGCGGCCAGTCTGATTGGCGGCCTGCGCGCCAAAGGGCTGGAAGCGGCGCAGATCCGCGCCAGTGATCCGGGCGAAGAAACCCGCGCCAAGGTCAGCGCCGAGCACGGCATCGAAACTTTCGCCGACAATGCTCAGGCCATCGACGGCGTCGATGTCATCGTGTTGGCGGTCAAGCCGCAGGCTATGAAAGCCGTGTGCGAAGCGATTCGCCCAAGCCTGAAACCCAATCAACTGGTGGTTTCGATTGCTGCCGGTATCACCTGCGCCAGCATGACCGCGTGGCTCGGCGAGCAGCCGATCGTGCGCTGCATGCCGAATACCCCGGCGCTGCTGCACCAGGGTGTCAGCGGTTTGTATGCGACCAGCGAAGTGACCGCCGAGCAACGTCAGCAAGCCGAAGAGCTGTTGTCCGCCGTCGGCATTGCCCTGTGGCTGAATGAAGAACAGCAACTGGACGCAGTCACTGCCGTTTCCGGTTCCGGCCCGGCCTATTTCTTCCTGCTGATCGAAGCCATGACCGCTGCCGGCGTCAAACTCGGCCTGCCGAAAGACGTCGCAGAACAACTGACCCTGCAGACCGCACTGGGCGCCGCGCACATGGCGGTTTCCAGCGATGTCGACGCGGCCGAACTGCGCCGCCGCGTAACCTCGCCAAATGGCACCACGGAAGCTGCAATCAAATCATTCCAGGCCAACGGCTTCGAAGCCCTGGTCGAAACCGCACTCGGCGCCGCCGCGCACCGCTCGGCCGAAATGGCCGAACAACTGGGCAAATAAGGAGCCTTACATGATTGGATTGAACACCGCAGCGGTTTACGTGCTGCAAACCCTCGGCAGTCTGTACCTGCTGATCGTGCTGCTGCGCTTCGTGCTGCAATTGGTACGGGCGAACTTCTACAACCCGCTGTGCCAGTTCATCGTCAAAGCGACTCAGCCACTGCTCAAACCACTGCGCCGGATCATCCCGAGCCTGTTTGGTCTGGACATGTCGTCGCTGGTGCTGGCGATTCTGGTGCAACTGGCGCTGATGGCGCTGACCCTGCTGCTGACTTACGGCACCACCGGCAATCCGCTGCAACTGGTGATCTGGTCGCTGATCGGCGTGACCGCGCTGTTCCTGAAGATCTTCTTCTTCGCCCTGATCATCAGCGTGATTCTGTCGTGGGTTGCACCGGGCAGCCACAATCCGGGCGCTGAGCTGGTCAACCAGATCTGCGAGCCGGCATTGGCGCCGTTCCGTCGCTTTCTGCCGAATCTCGGTGGCCTGGACCTGTCGCCGATCTTCGCCTTCCTCGCGCTGAAGCTGATCGACATGCTGGTGATCAACAATCTGGCGGCGATGACGATGATGCCGGAAATCCTCCGTCTGCTGATGTGAGCTGGTTTCGATGGGACGGTGACGACTTGATCCTCGAGTGTCACCTGCAACCGGCAGCCCGCAGCGATGACTTCGCCGGGCTGCACGGCGATCGTTTGAAGATTCGTCTGACCGCACCGCCGGTCGAGGGCAAGGCCAATGCTTATCTGATGGGCTTTCTGGCCAAGGCGTTTGGGGTTTCCAAGAGCCAGGTCAGTTTGCTCAGTGGTGAGTTGAGTCGGCAGAAGCGGGTGAAAATCTGCTCGCCGAAGAAGTTACCGGATTTACCTGGGTTGGTTGGGCGCTTGTCTTGAGTTTGGCGGCGTCTGTGCCCCTCACCCCAGCCCTCTCCCCCTGGAGAGGGAGCCGATTTGGGTGGTTTTCAAGACCTGAGTTCAACTCGATAGATCAGGTCGGTGTAGCTCAAAAGAACACCTCGGTCGGTCCCCTCTACCTCTGGGAGAGGGCTAGGGTGAGGGCCGCTTGCCGCTAACCCCCCCGGTCTTTAGACTTACGCCTCATTTCAACGAGAGCAGGGTCGATGCCAACTGCCTTTCCCCCCGATTCTGTTGGTCTGGTGACGCCGCAAACCGCGCACTTCAGCGAACCGCTGGCGCTGGCCTGCGGCCGTTCGCTGGCCGCCTATGACCTGATCTACGAAACCTACGGCACGCTGAACGCGCAGGCGAGCAACGCCGTGCTGATTTGCCACGCCTTGTCCGGCCATCACCACGCCGCCGGTTATCACAGCGTCGACGACCGCAAACCCGGTTGGTGGGACAGCTGCATCGGCCCGGGTAAACCGATCGACACCAACAAATTCTTCGTGGTCAGCCTGAATAACCTGGGCGGCTGCAACGGCTCCACCGGCCCGAGCAGCGTCAACCCGGAGACCGGCAAACCGTTCGGCGCCGACTTCCCGGTGCTCACCGTGGAAGACTGGGTGCACAGCCAGGCGCGTCTCGCTGATCTGCTCGGCATCGGCCAGTGGGCGGCGGTGATTGGCGGCAGCCTCGGCGGCATGCAGGCGCTGCAATGGACCATCACTTACCCGGATCGCGTGCGTCATTGCCTGGCCATCGCCTCGGCACCGAAGCTGTCGGCGCAGAACATCGCCTTCAACGAAGTCGCGCGTCAGGCGATCCTCACCGACCCGGAATTCCACGGCGGTTCGTTCCAGGAAGCCGGCGTGATCCCCAAGCGCGGCCTGATGCTGGCGCGCATGGTCGGGCACATCACTTACCTGTCCGACGATTCCATGGGCGAAAAATTCGGCCGTGGCCTGAAGAGCGAGAAGCTCAACTACGACTTCCACAGCGTCGAGTTCCAGGTCGAAAGCTACCTGCGTTATCAGGGCGAAGAGTTCTCCGGACGCTTCGACGCCAACACCTACCTGTTGATGACCAAGGCGCTGGACTACTTCGATCCGGCGGCGAACTTCGACGATAACCTGGCGAAAACCTTCGAGAACGCCACGGCCAAGTTCTGCGTGATGTCGTTCACCACCGACTGGCGTTTCTCTCCGGCCCGTTCGCGGGAACTGGTGGATGCGCTGATGGCGGCACGCAAGGACGTCAGCTACCTGGAAATCGACGCACCGCAGGGCCACGACGCCTTCCTGATTCCGATCCCGCGCTACTTGCAGGCGTTCGGCAATTACATGAACCGCATCACGCTGTGAGAAAGCCATGAGAGCTGATCTGGAAATCATCCAGGAATGGATCCCCGCCGGCAGCCGCGTCCTCGACCTCGGTTGCGGTGACGGCGAGCTGCTGACCTGGCTGCGCGACAACAAGAACGTCACCGGTTATGGCCTGGAAAACGACGCAGACAACATTGCCCAGTGTGTGGCCAAAGGCGTCAACGTCATTGAGCAGGATCTGGACAAGGGGCTGGGTAACTTTGCCAGCAACAGTTTCGACATCGTCGTCATGACTCAGGCCCTGCAAGCGGTGCATTACCCGGACAAGATCCTCGACGAAATGCTCCGGGTCGGCCGTCAGTGCATCATCACTTTCCCGAACTTCGGCCACTGGCGCTGCCGCTGGTACCTGGCGAGCAAGGGCCGCATGCCGGTATCGGAATTTCTGCCGTACACCTGGTACAACACGCCGAACATCCACTTCTGCACCTTCGAAGACTTTGAAGAACTTTGCCGCGAACGTGATGCGAAGGTCATTGATCGGCTTGCCGTGGATCAACAGCACCGTCACGGGTGGGCCAGTAAGCTATGGCCTAATCTGTTAGGTGAGATCGGTATCTACCGCGTCAGCAGCCCGCAGCTTGCAGACCACAAAGTCGCGGTCTGAATCCCGTCATTTCGAGGAGCACGATCATGGGTCGTTTAGCGTTGTTGTTATTGACTGCCTGCCTGAGCGCCAGCGCTCTGGCGGCCGACGTCATCAAGGGTGAGCGCAAGGAAACCTTTGGCGACGTCACGGTGCACTACAACACTTTCAACTCGACGTTCCTGCAACCGGACATCGCCAAGGCTGCAGAGCTGATTCGCAGCAAGAATCAGGGCGTGATCAATGTCTCGGTGATCAAGGACGGCAAGCCGCTGGTCGCCAACGTCACCGGCACGGTCAAAGACCTGACCAGCCAGAGCGTGCCGCTGAATTTCCGCCAGATCACCGAACAGGGCGCGATCTACTACATCGCCCAGTATCCGGTTGAGCAGCAGGAAACCCGCACCTTTGAAATCAAGGTGCAGAACGGCGACAAGATCCACACCATCAACTTCAACCAAGAACTCTTTCCCGGCGAATGATGAACATCAAGCAGCTCGTACTGGCCAGCCATAACGCCGGCAAACTCAAAGAACTTCAGGCCATGCTCGGCGCATCGGTGCAACTGCGCTCGATTGGCGAGTGGAGCAAGGTCGAGCCGGAAGAAACTGGTCTGTCGTTCGTCGAGAACGCCATTCTCAAGGCGCGTAATGCCGCACGCATTTCCGGGCTGCCGGCGCTGGCCGACGATTCCGGTCTGGCGGTGGATTTCCTCGGCGGCGCGCCGGGCATCTATTCGGCGCGCTATGCCGACGGCAAGGGCGATGCGGCGAACAACGCCAAACTGCTCGACGCGCTGAAGGATGTGCCGGCAGCCGAGCGCGGCGCGCAGTTTGTTTGCGTGCTGGCGCTGGTACGTCACGCCGATGACCCGTTGCCGATCCTCTGCGAAGGCCTGTGGCACGGGCGCATCCTCACCGCTGCCAGCGGCGAGCACGGTTTCGGTTATGACCCGTTGTTCTGGGTCCCGGAGCGCGACGTCTCCAGCGCCGAATTGAGTCCGGCCGACAAGAACCAGATCAGCCACCGCGCCCGTGCAATGGATCTGCTGCGCCAGCGTCTGGGCTTGAAATGACCCGTGACTCTTCCGCGTCGTCGCTGATTGTCGGCGGCGCCGCCTCTTCGCCTCGGGCGCCGTTACCGACGCTGCCGCCCTTGGCGCTGTACATCCACATCCCGTGGTGTGTGCGCAAATGCCCGTATTGCGACTTCAACTCGCACACTGCCAGCCCGGTTTTGCCGGAGCAGGAGTACGTTGATGCGCTGCTGGCCGATCTCGATCAGGACCTGCACGCCGTTTACGGCCGCGAAATCAGCTCGATCTTCTTTGGTGGCGGCACGCCGAGCCTGTTCAGCGCCGAAGCGCTTGGGCGTTTGCTTGAGGGCGTCGAGCAGCGCATCCCGTTTGCCCACGACATCGAAATCACTCTGGAAGCCAATCCCGGGACCTTCGAACAAGAGAAGTTTGTCGCCTACCGCAAGCTGGGGATCAATCGTCTGTCGATCGGTATCCAGAGCTTCCAGCAGGAAAAACTCAAGGCGCTGGGTCGTATTCACAACGGTGACGAAGCGGTGCGCGCGGCGGGGATGGCGCGGCAGGCTGGCTTCGATAACTTCAACCTCGACTTGATGCACGGTTTGCCCGATCAGTCGCTGGACGATGCCTTGAGCGATCTGCGCCAGGCCATCGAACTGAATCCGACACACATCTCCTGGTATCAACTGACGCTGGAGCCGAACACGGTGTTCTGGAATCAGCCGCCAGTGCTGCCGGAAGACGACACGCTGTGGGACATTCAAGAAGCCGGGCAAGCGCTGTTGGCCGAGCACGGTTACGCGCAATATGAAGTCTCGGCTTATGCACAGGCCGGGCGACCGGCGCGGCATAACCTCAATTACTGGAGTTTTGGCGACTTCATCGGCATCGGTGCGGGTGCGCATGGCAAGCTCAGCCATCCGGACGGACGCATCGTTCGTACCTGGAAGACCCGTCTGCCGAAGGACTATCTCAACCCGGCAAAAAGCTTCCAGGCTGGCGAAAAAGCGCTGACCAATGACGAGATGCCGTTCGAGTTTCTGATGAACGCTTTGCGCCTGACCGCTGGCGTCGAATCGCGCCTGTATCCGGAGCGCACTGGGCTGTCGCTGGAAAGCCTCGCCGAAGGCCGGGCAGCGGCAGAACAAAGCGGTCTGTTGCAGGTCGAACCGTCACGTCTGGCGGCCACCGAGCGCGGACAGCTGTTTCTCAACGACTTGCTGCAACAATTTCTGAACTGATTTCAGTGCTAAGGGAAAACGCATGGATTTGATACTCGACCTGCTCGCCACCGTCTCCCGCTGGAGCCGCAGCAACCTCTCGGAAATCGCCCTGGCGCTGGTCGGCTGCCTGCTGGTGCTGTTCGGCGCCGACTTCAAAGGCTGGGTCGAGCAACGCCTGGGCAGCATCGCCGGTGCCCTGCGCGTACCGCTGATGGCGCTGCTGTGCGTGATCGGCAGCGGCGCGGCATTGATCTACGCCACGCCGTGGGTAATCAAAGGCCTGAGCCAGTTCAACAACTACAGCCTGGCGCCAGTCCTGCTGGTAGTCCTCGTCCTCATCGGCGTAGTCGCCGACCGCCGCTGATCTTTCAGTACACCCAAAACGACTGTAGGAGCTGCGGCACGCTGCGATCTTTTGATCTTGATTTGAAGATCAAAAGATCGCAGCGTGCCGCAGCTCCTACAGGGGTATCGCGTGATACTTAGGACTGTTTTTCGAACTTCAGGTCCCACACGCCATGGCCAAGACGTTCGCCGCGGCGTTCGAACTTGGTGATCGGGCGTTCGGTCGGGCGTGGCACGCACTTGCCGTCTTCGGCGAGGTTGCGGTAGCCCGGGGCGACGTTCATCACTTCCAGCATGTATTCGGCGTACGGTTCCCAGTCGGTGGCCATGTGCAGAATGCCGCCAACCTTCAACTTGCTGCGCACCAGTTCAGCAAATGACGCCTGAACGATACGACGCTTGTGGTGGCGGCTCTTGTGCCACGGATCCGGGAAAAACAGCATCAGGCGATCGAGGCTGTTGTCGGCGATGCAGCGATTGAGCACTTCGATCGCGTCGCAATCGTAGACCCGCAGGTTGGTCAGGCCCTGAGTCAGCACGCCATTGAGCAGCGCGCCGACACCCGGACGGTGAACCTCAACGCCGATGAAATCCTGATCCGGCGCCGCCGCGGCCATTTCCAGCAGCGAGTGGCCCATGCCGAAACCGATCTCCAGCGAGCGCGGCGCTGAACGGCCGAAAACCTGATCGTAATCCACCGGCGCGTCCGCCAACGGCAGCACGTACAGCGGCGCGCCCTGATCCAGACCGCGTTGCTGGCCTTCGGTCATGCGCCCGGCGCGCATCACGAAACTCTTGATGCGGCGGTGTTGGCGCTCGTCGCCTTCTTCCGTCTGGATAGGCGTGTCGTTCGATTCAGTCATCAATGGCTCTTACTTGATCAGACCATCCAGCGGCGAAGAGGCGCTGGCATAGAGTTTTTTCGGCATACGGCCAGCGAGGTAGGCCAGGCGGCCTGCAACGATGGCGTGTTTCATGGCTTCAGCCATCATCACCGGCTGCTGGGCGTGGGCGATAGCCGAGTTCATCAGCACCGCATCGCAACCCAGTTCCATGGCGATGGTCGCGTCGGAGGCAGTACCAACACCGGCATCGACCAACACAGGAATCTTGGCTTCTTCGAGGATGATCTGCAGGTTGTACGGGTTGCAGATCCCCAGACCGGAACCGATCAGACCGGCCAGCGGCATCACTGCGATGCAGCCGATTTCTGCCAGTTGACGGGCAATGATCGGGTCATCGCTGGTGTAAACCATCACGTCGAAACCTTCCTTGACCAGCGTTTCCGCGGCCTTGAGGGTTTCGATCACGTTAGGGAACAGGGTCTTCTGGTCAGCCAGCACTTCCAGCTTCACCAGGTTGTGGCCGTCGAGCAGCTCACGGGCCAGGCGGCAGGTGCGCACGGCTTCGATGGCGTCGTAGCAACCGGCGGTGTTTGGCAGGAAGGTGTAGCGCTCCGGCGACAGCACATCGAGCAGGTTCGGCTCGCCTTCGATCTGGCCCAGGTTGGTGCGGCGCACGGCGAAGGTGACGATCTCGGCACCCGAGGCTTCGATGGCCTGACGGGTTTCTTCCATGTCACGGTACTTGCCGGTACCGACCAGCAAACGCGACTGGTAAGTACGACCGGCCAGCACAAAAGGCTTGTCGCTACGAACGATGCTCATGGGGAATCCTCTTTAAGGGTGAGGGTCTTGCAGAATTCTGTGCCCTTGCGGGCCGGGCGATCAGCCGCCGCCGATGGCGTGCACCACTTCAACGTTGTCGCCGTCGTTGAGCGTGGTGTCGGCATGCTGGCTGCGCGGGACGATATCCAGATTGAGTTCGACTGCCACCCGGCGTCCGGTCAGTTCCAGACGGGTGATCAGGGCCGCAACGGTCTCGCCGTCGGGCAGTTCAAGGGATTCGCCGTTCAACTGAATGCGCATGCGCAACGCCGCCATCATTTTTAGGGGCTGGCATTCTAGCCCGATCATGACCTAAAGGTCAGCACCAAGCGTCAAGCGGTTGGTTGCAAGCGCCAGGCGGCGAAGCCCAGGCATAGCCAGCCAATCAGAAACGCCAGGCCACCGAACGGGGTAATGATGCCGAGCTTGCTGATGCCGGTGGTGGTCAGCACGTACAGACTGCCGGAGAACAGCAGAATGCCCACGGTGAACGACACGCCGGCCCAAGCGACCAGTCGGCCCTGAATCTGTGTGGCCAACAGCGCCACACCGAACAGTGCCAGGGTGTGGACCAATTGATAGGTGACGCCGGTATGGAAAATCGCCAGATACTCCGGCGTCAGGCGGTTTTTCAGGCCATGGGCGGCGAATGCGCCCAACGCAACACCGGTGAAACCGAAAAAAGCAGCCAGCATCAAAAAGCCACGCAGCATTGGGAACTCCAGTCAGACGCGATCGGCAGGGTCTGTATAATGGCCCGCTCCACCGGTTCGGCCAAGCCATCTCTATGCTGCGTACTATTTTCCGTCGTCTCACGAAGGCCCTGCTCTGGTTCGCCGGTGGCAGCGTCTTGCTGGTGCTGGTGTTTCGCTTCGTACCGCCGCCGGGCACGGCCTTGATGGTCGAGCGCAAGGTCGAATCCTGGGTCGACGGTGAGCCGATTGACCTGCAACGCACGTGGAAGCCGTGGGACGAAATCTCGGACGATCTCAAAGTCGCGGTCATGGCCGGCGAGGATCAGAAATTCCCGGAGCACTGGGGTTTTGATTTCAGCGCGATCCAGGCCGCACTGGCGCACAACGAACTCGGCGGCTCGATTCGCGGCGCCAGCACCTTGAGCCAGCAAGTGTCGAAGAACCTGTTTCTGTGGGCCGGTCGCAGCTATCTGCGTAAAGGCCTGGAGGCCTGGTTTACCGCGCTGATCGAGGTGTTCTGGCCCAAGCAGCGGATTCTTGAGGTGTACCTGAACAGCGTCGAGTGGGATGACGGGGTGTTTGGTGCGGAAGCGGCGGCTCGGCATCACTTTGGTGTCAGCGCCAAGTCGCTGTCACGGCAACAGGCGAGTTATCTGGCGGCCGTTCTACCGAATCCTCGCGTCTGGAGTGCCAGCCATCCGACCGCTTATGTCTCGCGTCGAGCCGGGTGGATTCGGCAGCAGATGAATCAGTTGGGTGGGGATAGTTATCTGTTGGGCCTCAACGATTCGCGCCGGGCACCTTGGTCTCGATAGCCAGTCACGAATCTTCCAGACCCTGAAGATCCCTGTGGGAGCGGACTTGCCCGCGATAGCGGTAGTTCAGCCACCATCTACATGACTGACCCGACGCCATCGCTGGCAAGCCAGCTCCCACAGGGATTGATGCTGCCCTGACATATGCGCATAAAAAAAACGCCCCGATCATCGCTGATCGGGGCGTTTTTTTATTGCCTGCTCGCCGGTTATGCGGCGATCGACAACTTGAGCTTGTTCATCGCGCTCTTCTCGAGCTGACGGATCCGCTCGGCCGACACGTTGTACTTCTGCGCCAGGTCGTGCAGCGTGGCTTTCTCTTCTGCCAGCCAGCGCTGGTAGAGGATGTCGCGGCTACGTTCGTCCAGCACTTCCAGCGCTTCGTGCAGGTTGTGGTTGGAGTTATCACTCCAGTCGGCATCTTCCAGTTGACGCGCCGGGTCGTACCGGTGGTCTTCCAGGTAGTTGGCCGGCGACTGGAAAGCACTGTCGTCGTCCGCTTCCGCGGCCGGGTCGAAGGCCATGTCATGGCCGGTCAGGCGACTTTCCATCTCGCGCACTTCCCGCGGTTCAACGCCGAGGCTTTCCGCCACACGGTGGACTTCCTCGTTGTTCAGCCACGCCAGACGTTTCTTCTGGCTGCGCAGGTTGAAGAACAGCTTGCGCTGGGCCTTGGTGGTCGCGACCTTCACAATGCGCCAGTTGCGCAGGATGAACTCGTGAATTTCCGCCTTGATCCAGTGCACGGCGAACGACACCAGACGCACACCCATTTCCGGGTTGAAGCGCTTTACGGCCTTCATCAGGCCGACGTTACCTTCCTGGATCAGGTCAGCCTGAGCCAGACCGTAGCCGGAATAGCTACGGGCAATGTGTACGACAAAACGCAGGTGGGCGAGCACCATCTGCCGAGCCGCCCCCAAATCCTGCTCATAGTAGAGACTCTCGGCCAGTTCACGCTCCTGCTCCGGCGTCAGCAATGGAATGCTGTTGACGGTGTGCACATAGGCTTCCAGGTTCGCACCCGGAACCAACGCATACGCAGGTTGCAAAGAATTGGTCATACGAAAAAACCTCCCACTTACATACTCGTGCTTCTCAGCACTGCGAAAAATTGACCGGGAACTCAAATACAAGTTCCCAAAAAACCGCGAGGTCAATCACGCGCAAAAAAGATTCTACTTCGGCGCCAGCTCCCTGAGATGGCGTGCGACTGCAATCCATGCACCGATATAACCCAACAGCACCGCGCCAAGCAAGAGCGACAGACCGTCGGCAACTGGCACTCCGGCCAGCGCGAAATCACTGCCGTACAAGCCGGCCAGTCCAACCACCGCATCGTTCAGCCAGTTCAGGCCGAACGCCAACACACCCCAGGACAGTAGCCCCGCACCGAAGCCATACAGCGCGCCCATATAAAGGAAGGGACGACGCACATAACTGTCAGTGCCGCCGACGAGTTTAATCACTTCTATCTCTGTGCGGCGGTTTTCAATATGAAGACGAATGGTATTGCCTATCACCAAAAGTAATGCAGAAACCAGCAACACCGTCAGACCGAAGACAAAACGATCGCCAAGCTTGAGGATGGCCGCCAGACGCTCGACCCAGACTAGATCAAGTTGCGCCTGTTGTACCTTGGGCAGCTCGGAAAGTTTTTGTCTTAATGCTTCCAGCGTTGGCTTGTCGACTTCGTTCGGCGTGACCAGCACCACGCCCGGCAACGGGTTCTCCGGCAGCTCACGCAGGGCTTCGCCCAGTCCGGACTGTTGCTGGAACTCTTCCAGCGCCTGATCACGGCCGACATATTCAGCATCAGCTACGCCGGGCATGCCTTTGATCTGCTCGCGTAACGACTCGCCCTGCTCAGGGCTGGCGTCGAGTTGCAGATACAAGGATATCTGCGCCGCACGCTGCCACGAACCACCAAGACGTTCGACGTTGTTGAGCAACAGCGAAAGCCCCATCGGCAGGCTCAGTGCCACCGCCATCACCATGCAGGTGAAGAAGCTGCCGATTGGCTGTTTGCCGAGACGACGCAGGCTATCGAGCAGGCTGGCGCGATGGCTTTCGACCCACGCACGGAACAACGTGGCGAAGTCCGGGCCATCGTCATCGTCGTGCTTTTTCTTCTTCGGCGGCTGCGGATCGGCGGCTTTCGGGGCCACGCGCTCGGAAACCTTCGGACTGCGTGTTGCACTCATACCCCGGCCTCCCCGTCGCCAATCAATCGGCCGCGTTGCAGGGTCAGCATGCGGTGACGCATGCGCGCGATCAGTGCCAGGTCGTGACTGGCGATCAGCACGCTGGTGCCCAGCCGGTTGATGTCTTCGAACACGCCCATGATTTCCGCCGCCAGACGCGGATCGAGGTTACCGGTCGGTTCGTCCGCCAGCAGCAAGGCCGGGCGGTGCACGATGGCGCGGGCAATGCCGACGCGCTGTTGCTGACCGGTGGACAGGTCGCCCGGGTACAGATCGGTTTTATCCGACAGCGCCACGCGCTCCAGCGCCGAATCGACACGCTTGGCGATTTCGGCCTTGGACAAGCCAAGAATCTGCAGCGGCAAGGCGACGTTGTTGAACACCGTGCGATCGAACAGCAACTGGTGATTCTGGAACACCACGCCGATCTGCCGGCGCAGGAACGGAATCTGCGCGTTGCTGATGGTGCTCAGGTCTTGCCCGGCCAGCAGCAGTTTGCCGCTGGTTGGGCGTTCCATCGCCAGCAACAGGCGCAACAACGTGGATTTACCGGCACCGGAGTGGCCGGTGACAAACAAGAACTCGCCACGACGGACTCGAAAGCTCAGCTCATGCAAGCCGACGTGACCGTTCGGGTAGCGTTTACCGACCTGTTCGAAACGAATCATGAACGCTCCCGCTCGGCAAACAGTGCCTGGACAAAGGGTTCGGCTTCAAAGGTACGCAAATCGTCGATGCCTTCACCGACGCCGATATAGCGGATCGGCAGGCCGAACTGCTTGGCGAGGGCGAAAATCACCCCGCCCTTGGCGGTGCCGTCGAGTTTGGTCAACGCCAGGCCAGTCAGTTCGACGGTCTGGTTGAATTGCTTGGCCTGGTTGATGGCGTTCTGGCCAGTACCGGCGTCGAGCACCAGCAGCACTTCGTGCGGTGCGTCGGCGTCGAGCTTGCCGATCACCCGGCGAACCTTTTTCAGTTCTTCCATCAGGTTGTCTTTGGTGTGCAGACGACCAGCGGTGTCGGCGATCAATACGTCGATACCACGCGCCTTGGCAGCCTGCACGGCATCGAAGATCACCGAAGCCGAGTCGGCACCGGTGTGCTGGGCGATCACCGGAATCTTGTTGCGCTCACCCCAGACCTGCAATTGTTCCACGGCCGCTGCACGGAAGGTGTCACCGGCGGCGAGCATGACTTTCTTGCCTTCCAGTTGCAGCTTCTTCGCCAGTTTGCCGATGGTGGTGGTTTTGCCGGCGCCGTTGACGCCCACCACCAGAATCACGAACGGTTTGTTCTGCGAGGCGATTTTCAGCGGCTGTTCGACCGGTTTGAGCATCGCGGCCAGTTCGGCCTGCAGGGACTTGTACAGCGCGTCGGCGTCGGCCAGTTCTTTACGGGCGACCTTCTGGGTCAGGCGCTGGATGATCTGTGTGGTGGCTTCGACGCCGACGTCGGCGGTGAGCAGACGGGTTTCGAGGTCATCGAGCAGATCGTCATCAATGGTTTTGCGGCCGAGGAACAGACTGGCCATGCCCTCGCCGATGCTGGCGCTGGTTTTCGACAGACCTTGCTTGAGGCGGGCGAAGAAGCCGGCTTTGGTTTCTTCGGTGCGTGGGGCTTCGACCGGGGCCTCGGCAATCACTTCAACTGGAGTAACAGGAGCAGCGACAACCGGTGCAGGTGCAGGTGCAGGTGCAGGTGCAGGTGCAGGTGCAGGTGCAGGCTCGGGCTGTTGAACAACTGGCGCAACAAACACGGGCGCAACAGGCTCGACTACAACCGGCGCAGGCTCGACAACCGGCGCCGGAGCAACCTCTGGAACGAACGCGGCAGGCGCAGGAATCTCTGGGGTGATGTGCGGCGCAGCCTCTTCAACCAATGCCACTGGCTCTTCCGCCACTGGCAAAGTCAGCCATGGCTCAGCCGCCGGGGTCAGCGGCAATTCCGCCGCTACAGGCGCTTCAGGCTCGGGTTCTGGCTCGACCGGTTGCAACACCGGTTCGGCAAGCGGCAGCACAATCGGTGCCGGCTCTTCTTCTATTACCGGAGCGGGCGCCGGGGCAGGCTCAGGAATCGCGGGCGGCTGTTCGACGACGGGTTCCTGCGGTTTCTTACGCAGCCATCCGAACAGGCTTTTCTTCTCGCCAGCCGCAGCTGGGGTCTTCTTGTCGTCGTTGGAACCAAACATGGAGGACGGCTATCTCACGGTAGCGACGCGCCATAAGGGCGCCCCGGCAAATAAATATTCGATGCAGAACAGACTGTGTTTCATCCAGCTTGTTCACGCGCAACATTTTGTCGAGGCGCCACAGGCACCTCAAAGGTCGATTAATACGAAGGACTGGAACGGCATCGTCGGCGAAAACGCAGAGTTTAGCTGACAAACTCAAAGCTTCTTCCGGGAACCCATACAACCTATCGACCGATCAGTGGTTTGATAGGCGTGGCCGCCAGTAAAACGGATCAGTATCCTAGCACCTCCTCGCCCGCCTAGGCTAAGACCAAGCGGGCAGCCCAACAGGTTAAAAAACGAATGAATGCTCTAGCCCGCCGCGCTGCAGGCCTGCTGCTCAGCACAGTCTGCCTGCCCCTCTCGGCCTTGGCGGCCGACCCGCAACCTACCCACGAATTCACCCTCGACAACGGCCTCAAGGTCGTGGTGCGCGAAGACCATCGCGCGCCGGTGGTGGTCTCGCAGGTCTGGTACAAGGTCGGCTCCAGCTACGAAACCCCGGGCCAGACCGGTCTGTCCCACGCGCTTGAGCACATGATGTTCAAGGGCAGCGAGAAAGTCGGTCCCGGCGAAGCGTCGTTGATCCTGCGTGATCTGGGCGCCGAAGAGAACGCTTTCACCAGCGACGACTTCACCGCTTATTACCAGGTGCTGGCTCGCGACCGTCTGGGCGTAGCCTTCGAACTGGAAGCCGACCGCATGGCCAATCTGCGCCTGCCGGCCGAAGAGTTCGCCAAGGAAATCGAAGTCATCAAGGAAGAGCGCCGCTTGCGCACCGATGACAAGCCGATGTCCAAGGCCTACGAGCGCTACAAGGCCATGGCCTACCCGGCCAGCGGCTACCACACGCCGACCATTGGCTGGATGGCCGACCTCGACCGCATGAAGGTCGAAGAGCTGCGCCACTGGTACCAATCCTGGTACGTGCCGAACAACGCCACACTGGTGGTGGTCGGCGACGTGACCCCGGATGAAGTGAAAGCCTTGGCCCAGCGCTATTTCGGCCCGATCGCCAAGCGCGACGTGCCACCGGCGAAAAAACCGCTGGAATTGGCCGAGCCCGGCGAACGCCAGATCACCCTGCACGTGCAGACTCAGTTGCCTAGCTTGATGCTCGGTTTCAACGTACCAAGCATTGCGACGGCTGAAGACAAACGCTCGGTCAACGCCTTGCGCCTGATCTCCGCGTTGCTTGACGGCGGCTACAGCGGTCGTATCCCGACACAACTGGAACGCGGCGAAGAGCTGGTGTCCGGCGGATCGTCGAGCTACGACGCCTACACCCGTGGCGACAGCCTGTTCACCCTCTCGGCCACGCCGAACACGCAGAAGAAAAAGACCATGGCGCAAGCCGAGGCCGGTCTGTGGAAGTTGCTGGAACAGCTGAAAACCACCGCGCCGTCCGCCGAAGAACTGGAACGTGTGCGTGCACAAGTGATCGCCGGTCTGGTGTTCGAACGTGATTCGATCACCAGCCAGGCCACCGCCATCGGCCAACTGGAAACCGTCGGTCTGTCGTGGAAACTGATGGACACCGAACTCGCCGATCTGGAAAGCGTGACCCCGCAAGACATCCAGAACGCCGCCAAGCTGTATTTCACCCGCGAACGTCTCAGCGTCGCCCACGTCCTGCCACTGGAGACGACTCATGAGTAAGCGCAAATCCCCACGCCTGCTGCTCGGCCTGATTGCCGTGGCGGTGATCGGCTCTGCCGCGCTCTATCTGTCGCCAGGCGCTGACAGCAATGCCAGCGAAGCGCTGGACAACGCCAAAACCAGCCAGAAGCTGCAATCGCTGGCCGAACTCGACGGCAAGGCCCCGGCCAGCCGCAAGCTCGATGTACAAACCTGGAGCACCGCCGCAGGCGCCAAAGTGCTGTTCGTCGAAGCCCATGAGTTGCCGATGTTCGACATGCGCCTGATCTTCGCCGCTGGCAGCAGCCAGGACGGCAGCGCCTCGGGTCTGGCGGTGCTGACCAACGCCATGCTCAACGAAGGTGTTGCCGGCAAAGACGTCGGCGCCATCGCGCGAGGCTTCGAAGGCCTCGGTGCGGATTTCGGCAACGGTGCTTTCAAGGACATGGCGCTGGCTTCGTTGCGCAGTCTGAGTGCTGCCGACAAACGCGAGCCGGCCTTGAAACTGTTCTCGGAAGTGGTCGGCAAACCGACCTTCCCGGCCGACTCGTTCGCACGCATCAAGAACCAGATGCTCGCCGGTTTCGAATACCAGAAACAGAACCCCGGCAAACTCGCCAGCCTTGAGCTGATGAAGCGTCTGTATGGCGATCACCCGTACGCGCATTCGAGCGACGGCAATCCGCAGAGCGTGCCGAAGATCACCCTCGCGCAATTGCGTGAGTTCCACGCCAAGGCTTACGCCGCTGGCAACGTGGTGATTGCGCTGGTCGGCGACCTGTCGCGTGCGGAAGCCGAGGCGATTGCCAATCAGGTCTCCTCTGCCCTTCCCAAAGGCCCGGCGCTGGCGAAGATCGCTCAGCCGCAGGAGCCGAAAGCCAGCGTCAACCACATCGAGTTCCCGTCGAAGCAAACCAACTTGATGCTCGCGCAACTGGGCATCGACCGTGACGATCCCGATTACGCGGCGCTGTCGATGGGCAACCAGATCCTCGGTGGCGGCGGTTTCGGCACGCGCCTGATGAGTGAAGTGCGCGAGAAACGCGGCTTGACCTACGGCGTGTACTCGGCCTTCAGCCCGATGCAGGCACGTGGCCCGTTCATGATCAACCTGCAGACCCGCGCGGAAATGAGCGAAGGCACCCTGAAACTGGTGCAGGACGTACTCGCCGATTACCTGAAAACCGGGCCGACGCAAAAAGAACTCGACGACGCCAAACGCGAGCTGGCCGGGAGTTTCCCGCTGTCCACCGCGAGCAATGCCGATATCGTCGGCCAACTCGGCGCCATGGGCTTCTATAATCTGCCGTTGAGCTATCTGGATGATTTCATGCGTCAGTCGCAAAGCCTGACCGTCGAGCAAGTCCGCGACGCCCTGAACAAACACCTGAGCACGGACAAAATGGTCATCGTCACCGCTGGCCCGACCGTGCCGCAAAAGCCGTTACCGGCCCCATCTGATAAACCTGCCGAGCAACCGCTCGGGGTTCCGGAGCATTAATGGCTACCCGATCGCCTAAAAAACCTGCGCAGAACGTCCACAACGGTGTAAACCAGTTGCGCATCATTGGCGGCCAATGGCGCAGCCGCAAGCTGAGCTTCCCCGATGCGCCGGGCCTGCGCCCGACGCCGGACCGCGTGCGTGAAACCCTGTTCAACTGGCTCGCACCGTACGTTGAAGGGGCCAAGGTACTCGACCCGTTTGCCGGCAGCGGCGCGCTGTTTCTCGAAGCGCTGTCCCGTGGCGCGGCCATGGGCCAGGCGCTGGATGCCAGCAACATCGCCGTCTCCAGCCTGAAGGAACACCTCGGCACCCTGCGCTGCACCAACGGTCAGGTGCAGACCGCCGACGCCCTGCGTTATCTGGAAACCCAGACCGCGACACCGTTCGACCTGGTGTTCCTCGATCCGCCGTTCAACCAGAACCTGCTGCCTGCCGTGTGCACCTTGCTCGAAGAGCGTCAGTGGCTGGCGCCGGACTCGTGGATCTACACTGAAAGCGAAACGGCGCCATCGACACTGGGCCTGCCGGGCAACTGGCGCCTGCACCGCGAACAGAAATCCGGCCGGGTTTACTACGCGCTGTGGCAACGTACGGCAGAGATCGCCGGTTAATCGACCGGTCTGAATAAGCGGTGCCCCTTCCAACAGGGTCGCCGCTCTGCATCGAGAACCATCGTGTCCGCCTCCTCAGAACGCTTCACCCCCGCCCTCGGCCTCGGCAATCCGCACCTGCAAACCTTGTGGGGGCCGCTGTGGCGCAAAACCGTACATATCGAGCGTGAACGCGAACGCCTGTGGCTTGAGGATGGCGACTTTCTCGATCTCGACTGGCACGGCCCGCACACCGCCGATGCACCACTGGTGCTGGTGCTGCATGGCCTGACCGGTTCCTCAAACTCGCCGTATGTGGCCGGCATCCAGAAAGCACTGGCCGATCAAGGCTGGGCGAGCGTTGCACTGAACTGGCGCGGCTGTTCCGGTGAACCGAATCTGCTCCCGCGCAGTTACCACTCCGGCGCCAGTGAAGACCTCGCCGAAACCATCAGACACCTGCGCGCCAAACGCCCATTGGCGCCGTTGTATGCCGTCGGCTACTCCCTGGGCGGTAACGTGCTGCTCAAACACCTCGGAGAAACCGGCAGCGCCAGCGGTGTGCTCGGCGCGGTGGCGGTGTCGGTGCCGTTTCGCCTCGACCAATGCGCCGACCGCATCGGCCAGGGTTTTTCCAAGGTCTATCAGGCGCACTTCATGCGCGAGATGGTCGCCTACATCAAGAACAAGCAACGGCAGTTTCAGCATGACGGTCGCGAAGACGGACTCGCCGCGCTGGCGGCCCTCGGCTCGCTGGAGAACATGCGCACGTTTTGGGATTTCGATGGCCGGGTGACCGCGCCGTTGCACGGTTTCAATGATGCCGAGGATTACTACCGGCGCGCTTCGAGCCGTTACTTCCTCGGTGAGATCCGCACGCCGACGCTGATCATTCAGGCGGCAGACGATCCGTTCGTGTTCCCGCACAGTTTGCCGCAGGCCAGTGAGCTGTCGGCCTCGACTGCCTTCGAATTGCAGGCACGCGGCGGGCATGTCGGCTTCGTCGACGGCTCGATTCGTCAGCCCGGTTACTACCTGGAACGACGCATCCCGCAGTGGCTGGCGCGCGTGCCCGCATGAGCGATCAGGGCGAGTCGATCCGTTTCTGGCAAACCGCGCCGCTGGCCGGGGTCGAGTTGTTGTCGGCGCGCTACATCGAACATCGTTTCGCCCCGCATGTGCACGACGGATTCGTGATCGGCATGATCATGGCCGGCGCCCAGCGTTATCGCTATCGCGGCGCCGAGCATCTGGCCGGCAGCGGCACGCTGGTGTTGATCAATCCGGACGAATTGCATACCGGGCACAAAGGCACTGAGGACGGCTGGCTGTATCGGGCGTTTTATCCCGATACTTCACAGATCGTTTCGTTGCTGGATGAGCTGGAGCTGTCCACCACGAGTCTGCCGGCGTTCGGCGCCACGCTGTATCGCGATGCGGATCTGGTCAACGGCTTTGCGCAATTGCACCGCTTGCTGGAAAGCCCAGCGACCGCGCTACAACAGCAAACGGTGTGGCGCGAGATGATGTTGCGGCTGTTGCAGCGCCATGCGGCTGTGCCGGTCCCCGGACGAGCCGGCAAGGAACACCGCGCGGTGCTATTGGGCAAAGAACTGCTGCACGCACAATTGGCGGCGCCGCCATCACTGGAAGAACTGGCGGCGGCGGTCAATCTGTCGCCGTTCCATTTCGCCCGGGTGTTCCGCCGCGCCACCGGCATGCCGCCGCACAGCTGGCTGATGCAGCAACGCATCGCTCAAGCGCGCGCACTTCTGCAACACGGCTGCCTGCCGGTGGAGGTCGCCACGCAACTGGGGTTTGCCGACCAGAGCCATTTGAGCCGGCAGTTCAAGCAGGCTTATGGCGTCGGGCCCGCCGCCTACCGTAGCGCCCGGATGGAAAGCTAAAAGATCGCAGCCTTCGGCAGCTCCTACAGGGAAATGCATTCCAATGTAGGAGCTGCCGAAGGCTGCGATCTTTTGATCTTATTCGCCGGTGGCGATACCGCGCGAAGGCTCGTTGATCCACTCGCTCCACGATCCGGCATACAACGACGCCAACGGATAACCCGCCAGACACAATGCAAACAGGTTGTGACACGCCGTCACGCCAGACCCGCAATAGGCAACCAGATCCGCTGGCGAACGCTCGCCCAGCTTCGCGGCAAAACGCTGCTTGAGTTGATCCGCCGGCAGGAATCGCCCATCGCTGCCGAGGTTGTCGGTGAACGCCGCGCATTGCGCGCCGGGAATGTGCCCGGCAATCGGATCAATCGGCTCAACTTCACCCTTGAATCGCGGCAAAGCCCGAGCATCAATCAAGGTCAACGCAGGTTGGCCAAGACGCTTTTGCAATTTCTCAGCACTGATCAACAAGCCCATGTCCGGCTCACCACTGAAATTGCCACGAGTGACCTCCGGCGCATCCAGACTGAGCGGCAAACCCGCCGCATGCCACGCCTTGAGCCCGCCATCGAGAATGAACACGCCATCGCGCTTGCCCAGCCACGCCAGCAGCCACCACGCCCGCGCCGCGTAGGCACCAGGACCGTCGTCGTACAAAACCACATCGCTGTCGTTGTTGATGCCCCACGCTTGCAGCCGCTCGATCAGCGCCGCCGGCTCGGGCAGCGGATGGCGACCCGTCACGCCTTTGACCACTTTGCCGCTGAGGTCTCGTTCAAGGTCGGCGAAGCTCGCCCCGGCAATGTGCCCTTCGGCATAGCTGCGCTGACCGTAGTCCGGGTCTTCGAGGGCAAAACGACAATCGAGAATCACCAGCCCCGGCTGCGCCTTGCGGGCATCCAGTGCTTCGGGGCTGATCAGTTGCGCAATCGGCATAACGGGCTCCTGAGGGATTTCAACAGAACGGTTTATTTCACGTCTTCAAGGGCCTGGGCCAGCGGCACGTAGAACTCCTCGAACAACGCATTGACCTCGTCTCGCGCCTGCTCAGTGACAAACCCGGCTTCCAGCACCAACACCTGGTACACACCACGTTTAATGGCTTGTTCACTGAGGTGGTTGGAGTTTTCGCGGGTGGTGCACAGGAAACGCACCCACGACGTCAGGATGATCCAGGCATTGAGGGTCAGGGATTCGATCTGCACGCGGTCCATATCGAGAATCCCGGCGGCGACAAAACCTTCGTAGATCGCCGCGCCCTGAATCACGCAGCGTTGGGAGAAGCGCCGATAGCGGGCGGCCAGTTCCGGATCGCTGTCGAGCAGATGCTCGAGATCGCGGTGCAGAAAACGGTAACGCCACATCGCCGAAAGCAATTCCTTGAGATAGAAACGCTTGTCCTCGACCGTCGCCGTACGCCCCTGCGGCGGGCGCAGAAAACTGTCCACGAGGCTTTCGTACTCACTGAACAACACGGCGATGATCGCCTGCTTGTTGGGGAAGTGGTAGTACAGGTTGCCCGGAGAAATCTCCATGTGGGCGGCAATGTGATTGGTGCTGATGCTGCGCTCGCCCTGCTGATTGAACAGCTCAAGGCTGTTCAGCACGATACGCTCGCTGGTTTTTATTCGTGGGGCCATGGCTTGAGCTTTAATTCAGAGTGCGTTGGGGGGCATCTTACGACCTAACCGGAAATGGATAAAACACTGCTGTGCAAGGAAGTCATTTGACTTTCTAGAGCATAGACTCTAAAAAGTTCATCACTACAATAAATCCGGAGCAGACCATGACTGCCGACATTGCCTACCTGCAAACGCTGCAACAACCGCTGGCCGAGCTGGACCGGTTGTTCGAGGCGCAGCGGGCCGCGTATGCCGCCAATCCGATGCCGCCCGCCGCCCAGCGCCAGCAATGGCTCAAAGCATTGAGCGATTTGCTGAGCAATGAACGCCAGGCATTGATCGCGGCGATCAGCTCCGATTTCAGCCATCGCAGCGCCGATGAAACCCTGCTCGCCGAGCTGATGCCAAGCCTGCACGGTATTCATTACGCCAACCGTCATCTCAAAGGCTGGATGAAAGCTTCGCGACGCAAGGTCGGCATGGCGTTCCAGCCAGCGTCGGCGAAAGTGGTGTATCAGCCACTCGGCGTGGTCGGCGTCATCGTGCCGTGGAATTACCCGTTGTATCTGGCCGTCGGCCCGCTCGTCGGCGCTTTGGCGGCGGGTAACCGGGTGATGCTCAAGCTCAGCGAATCGACCCCGGCTACCGGGCAATTGCTCAAAGATTTGCTGGCGCGGATCTTCCCCGAAGACCTGGTCTGCGTGGTGCTCGGTGAAGCTGACATCGGCGTGGCGTTTTCCCGTCTGCGCTTCGATCACCTGCTGTTCACCGGCGCCACCAGCATCGGCAAACACGTGATGCGCGCCGCCGCCGAAAACCTGACCCCGGTGACACTGGAACTGGGCGGCAAGTCGCCGGCCATCGTCTCCCGCGATGTACCGCTCAAGGATGCCGCCGAGCGCATTGCCTTCGGTAAAACCCTCAACGCCGGTCAGACCTGCGTTGCCCCGGATTACGTGCTGGTGCCGGAAGATCGGGTCGGCGGCTTCGTCGAAGCCTATCGCCAGGCCGTGCAGGGCTTTTATCCGACACTCACCGACAATCCGGACTACACGGCGATCATCAACGAACGCCAATTGGCGCGTCTCAACGGCTACGTCAGCGACGCGACCAGCAAGGGCGCGCTGTTGATTCCGCTGTTTGAGCAGGGCCAGGGCCGACGCATGCCGCACAGCGTGCTGCTGAATGTCAGCGACGAGATGACGGTGATGCAGGACGAGATCTTCGGCCCGCTGCTGCCGATCGTGCCGTATCAGGATCTGGAGCAGGCATTCGCTTACATCAATCAGCGGCCACGTCCTCTGGCTCTTTACTACTTTGGCTACGACAAACGCGAACAGAACCGCGTGCTGCACGAAACCCATTCCGGCGGTGTGTGCCTGAACGACACGCTGCTGCATGTGGCTCAGGACGACATGCCGTTCGGCGGCATCGGCGCTTCCGGCATGGGCCACTACCATGGCCACGAAGGCTTCCTGACCTTCAGCAAAGCCAAAGGCGTGTTGATTAAACAGCGCTTCAACGCTGCCCGACTGATTTACCCGCCCTACGGCAAATCGATTCAGAAACTGATCCAGAAGTTGTTCATTCGCTAAACCTTCGTCACCGCCGGGTAATAAAAATAATGCACCCAAGCCTGACCGAAACACCTGCACTGTCCCGCCGTGGCCTGCTGAAATTCAGTCTCGGCGCCACGGCATTCCTCGCCACCGCCGGACTCGGCGCCAGCCTCACTGGCTGCTCGTCGAGCGTCGCGGCCAACGGTTTTGTCTCGTTGCGTGACGGCGATCTGCTGTTTCTGCGCGCACTGATTCCGGTGATGCTCGACGGCGCCGTGGCGGCCGAGAAGCTGCCGGACGCCGTTGAAGGCACGCTCAAGTCGCTGGACTACAGCCTCGATCACCTGTCGCCAGAAATGCTCAAGCTCACCCGGCAACTGTTCGACGTCCTCGGCATGGCGGTGACGCGCGGGCCACTTACCGGGATCTGGGGCAGTTGGGAAAACGCCAGCCCCGAAGCGATGCGGCATTTTCTTGATCGCTGGGAAAACAGTTCATTGAGTTTGTTGCGCATGGGACATAGCTCGCTCCAACAGATGGTGATGATGGCTTGGTACACCCGCGCAGAATCGTGGGCGCATTGCGGCTATCCCGGCCCGCCTACTGTTTGAGATTAGCGGCGCGGCCTTCGCGAGCAGGCTCGCTCCCACAGGAGGCGACCGCCACACCTTGCATCCAAAAATAATAAAGAGAACCTGATCGATGCCCGTACCCGACCCGTTCCGCGAAGGCCTCGCCCGAGGCTGGAAAACCTACAACGGCGCACAACTGAGCGACGACCTCACCCTTGAGGCCGACGTGGCGATCATCGGCAGCGGCGCCGGTGGCGGCACCACCGCGGAAATCCTCAGCGCTGCCGGCTACAAAGTCCTGCTGATCGAAGAAGGCCCGCTGAAAACCAGTTCAGATTTCAAAATGCTCGAAGACCAGGCCTACAGCAGCCTCTATCAGGAGGGCATCGGCCGCATGAGCAAGGACGGCGCGATCACCATCCTGCAGGGGCGCGCGGTCGGTGGTACCACGCTGATCAACTGGACATCGAGTTTCCGCACCCCGGAGCCGACCCTCGAACACTGGGCCAAAGAGCACAACGTCAAAGGCCATAGCCCCGCCGAGATGGCGCCATGGTTCGAGAAAATGGAACAGCGTCTCGGCGTCGCACCGTGGATGGTCCCGCCCAACGCCAACAACGACGTGATCCGCAAAGGCTGTGAGCAACTCGGCTACAGCTGGCACGTGATCCCGCGCAACGTGCGCGGTTGCTGGAACCTTGGTTACTGCGGCATGGGCTGCCCGACCAACGCCAAGCAATCGATGATGGTCACGACTATTCCGGCGACGCTGGAAAAGGGCGGAGAACTGCTTTATCTGGCCCGAGCGGAGAAGCTGCTGATCAACGGCGACAAAATCACCGGCCTGCAATGCGTGGCGATGGATGAGCGCTGCGTTGAACCGACCGGCCGCAAAATCACCGTCAACGCGAGGCATTACGTGCTCGCCGGCGGCGGCATCAACAGCCCGGCGCTGTTGCTGCGATCGGATGCCCCGGATCCGCATAAAAACCTCGGGAAACGCACCTTCCTGCACCCGGTGAACATGTCCGCCGCGCGCTTCGATGAAGTCATCAACCCGTTCTACGGGGCGCCGCAGTCGATCTACTCCGACCATTTCCAGTGGAAGGACGGCACCACCGGACCGATGGCCTTCAAACTAGAAGTGCCGCCTCTGCATCCGGCGCTGGCCGCCACCCTGCTCGGCGGCTTTGGTGAGGAAAGTGCGCAACACATGGCTGACCTGCCGCACACCCACGCCATGCTGGCCTTGCTGCGCGACGGTTTTCACCCGGACAGCACCGGCGGTACAGTCGAGCTGCGTGGCGATGGTTCGCCGGTGCTCGACTATCAGGTTTCGCCCTACGCCTGGGAAGGCCTGCGCCGAGCCTTTCATGTCATGGCCGAAATCCAGTTCGCCGGCGGTGCGAAATCGGTAATGCCGATGCACGCCGACGCCCGTTACGTGAAAACTTTGGCCGAAGCGCGCACGCTGATCGACGGTTTGAGCCTTGAGCTGTACCGCACTCGGCTCGGCAGCGCGCATGTCATGGGCGGCTGCGCGATGGGTGAAGACCCGAAAAGCGCCGTCACCGACAGTCTCGGACGGCATCATCAACTGGCTAATCTGTCGATCCACGACGGCTCGCTGTTCCCCACCAGCATCGGCGCCAACCCGCAGCTGTCGGTGTATGGCCTGACCGCGCAACTGGCGACATCCCTCGTCGATCGGCTGAGAAACCCGTGAAAAACCCGATTATTGCCATCGTCTATAGTGCTTTCTTACCCAACAGGCGACTTGGCCGACCGGGACGGCTGCGATACCATCCGACTCCCCAACGGACTCCCGCCAGGACGACGCGATGAACCGAGTGTTGTACCCAGGTACCTTCGACCCTATTACCAAGGGCCATGGCGATCTGGTCGAACGCGCCTCGCGCCTGTTCGACCACGTGATCATTGCGGTCGCTGCCAGCCCGAAGAAAAACCCGCTGTTCCCGCTGGAACAACGGGTCGAACTGGCTCGCGAGGTCACCAAACACCTGCCGAACGTGGAAGTGGTCGGCTTCTCGACGCTGCTGGCGCATTTCGCCAAAGAGCAGAACGCCAATGTGTTCCTGCGTGGTCTGCGCGCGGTGTCGGACTTCGAATACGAATTCCAGCTGGCCAACATGAACCGCCAACTGGCCCCGGATGTGGAGAGCCTGTTTCTCACGCCGTCCGAGCGTTATTCGTTCATTTCATCGACGCTGGTGCGGGAAATTGCCGCGTTGGGTGGCGATATCAGCAAGTTCGTCCACCCCGCTGTGGCCGATGCGCTGACCCTGCGCTTTAAAAAGTAGGCGCTGCCGAAGGCTCGGGCTGCGATCCTGGCTGTTGATTACAGCCCTTGATCGCAGCAACGTGCACTGCGCGCGCCAATGCGGCACAATTGCGCGCATTGATTTATAGCGCCCGGGCCTGCCGCCCCGGCTGGAGTTAGCATGTCCCTGATCATCACCGACGATTGCATCAACTGCGACGTCTGCGAACCCGAGTGCCCGAACGCCGCCATTTCCCAAGGCGAAGAGATCTACGTGATCGACCCCAATCTGTGCACCCAGTGCGTCGGCCACTACGACGAACCGCAGTGCCAACAGGTTTGCCCGGTGGATTGCATTCCGCTGGACGAAGCGCATCCCGAGACTGAAGAACAGTTGATGGAAAAGTACCGCATCATCACCGGCAAGGCCTGATCCGCCGGATTTGTAGCGCTCTTTCGGGCCTCTTCGCGAGCAAGCTCGCTCCCACATTTGAAATGCGCGCCAATGTGGGAGCGAGCTTGTTCGCGAAAGGGCCATCAGCCACACAGCAAAACCCTGATCAGCTCACTCGCGCTGCTCAAACCCCTCCCCCGTACACCCCAGACACCGCACAAACGCCGCTTTCGCCGGATCCACCACCAACGCCTGTCCCGCATCTCCAATCCCGCCACCCAGCGCGGTAAACGGCAACGACACGACAAACGCCCCCGCACCGATCACTGTCGCCACCACCAATAAAGGTCGGGCAATCAGCAAATCGCCAAGCATGGCGTAGGCCGGGGGATTCTGGATGGTGTAACGCGGATCGCCGCTGCCATTTTCCGCGGCCTGAACAGCCAGACTGGAACACAGCAGCGCAACAAAGAGGACTTGCAAGGACTTCATGGCACGACCCTTCGGGCTGAACAGTGAGACAACTCACTATAGACCGTAGGACTTTTTCAGCTTTTTGCCTCAGCTCTGACAGCGCGGGCAGAACACACTGGCACGCTGGCCCAGCTTCACTTCGCGCAGCCCTGTGCCACAGACCTTGCAGTGTTCACCGCCACGGCCGTAGACAAACAGCTCCTGCTGGAAATACCCCGGCTGGCCGTCACCGCCGATGAAATCACGCAACGTCGTACCGCCACGCTCAATGGCAGCGGCAAGAATGCGTTTGATCTCGATCGCCAGTTTCAGATAGCGTCCCCGGGAAATGCCCCCGGCTTCACGACGCGGATCAATCCCGGCAGCGAACAGCGCTTCGGTCGCGTAAATATTGCCGACCCCGACCACCACCGCGTTGTCCATGATGAACGGTTTGACCGCCATCGAACGCCCGCGCGACAGCTGAAACAAGCGCTCGCCATCGAACAGATCAGTCAGCGGCTCCGGGCCGAGGCGAATCAGCAGTTCATGATTGAGCGGATCATTGCTCCACAACATCGCGCCGAACCGTCGCGGATCGGTGTAGCGCAGCGCCAGCCCTGACTCCAGCTCGATATCGACGTGTTCGTGCTTGAGCGCCGGCAAGCCGACCTCGACCAGACGCAAATTGCCCGACATGCCCAAATGACTGATCAACGTGCCGACCTCGGCATTGATCAACAGGTACTTGGCGCGACGCTCGACCAACACGATGCGCTGCCCCGACAGGCGCACATCGAGGTCTTCGGGGATCGGCCAGCGCAACCGCCGGTCACGCACGATCACCCGACTGACACGCTGGCCTTCCAGATGCGGAGCGATGCCGCGGCGGGTGGTTTCGACTTCTGGCAGTTCAGGCATGGCGTCCTCGAATCAATGCGCGCCGAGGTCGCGGATCGTTTGTTTGAGGGTTTCGAAGTCGTAATCCGACAGCCCTACGTAATCGAGTACCAGCGGGCCGACGGCGTTCCATTCGAAATCTTCGGTCTGGTTGCCCAGCACGCGATACGAAGCGCAAATGTGTTCGGCCATTTTCAGGATCGCCAGCAGGTTTTTCAGCTGACTGTTGCGCGACGATTCATCGCTGAAGATCGCTAGGGCATTGTGGTGGTTGGCGATGGCCGCGCTGACATGCTCCGGTAGGCGCCACGACTTGGCGGTGTAGTAACCAACCACGGCATGGTTGGTGTTGAACTCGCTGTTTTCGGTGTCGACGACCCGACATTCGGCACTGGCATTGGCGTAAGCCTTTTCCAGAACCGTCATGTAGTTGGGGAAGCGCTGCAGCATCAACGGCACGCCGCAATCGTGGAACAGACCCAAGGCATACGCCTCATCGCCGGCCTGAGTGCCGATACGCTTGGCCAGCGTCAGGCAAGTCATCGCCACATCCTGAGCGGTGTCCCAGAAACGGTTGAGCGTGACGATGGTGTCGTCGTTCATCTCGCCCTTGATCGACTGCGCGTTGATCAGGTTGATGATCGAGCGGCTGCCCAACAGATTCACCGCGCGTTGAATCGAGGTGATCTTGTTGCTCAGACCGTAATACGGCGAGTTGACGATTTTCAGCAACGAGCCGGACAGGCCAGGATCCTGAGCGATCAGCTTGGCGATCACCTCCAGGTCCGGGTCGGGCATGTACTGCTCCATTTGCAGATCCACCATGATCTGCGGTTGCGCCGGCACACTGATGCCTTGCAGCGATTGTTGAATCTGTTCGGTGGTCAGCTCTTGGGACATAAGTACACACTCTGGGACAGGCGGCGATTCTAACCTCTAAAAACCGCGAGACGACACACCAGTGGGCAATTGTCAGGAACTTTCATTCAGGCCACGGCTTCGGAATCTGTAATGCCCGACGGATCACTCCGGTCCATTACGGCGGCAAACTCCCACAGACTCAGGAGCTTATCGATGGCCACCTCCCTCAACGGCAAACGCGTCGCTTTTTTGGTAACCGATGGTTTCGAACAGGTTGAATTGACAGGTCCCAAGCAAGCGCTGGAACAAGCGGGCGCGCAGGTCGACATTCTTTCGGCCGAGGCTGGCAAGGTCAAAGGCTGGAATCACGACAAACCGGCGGACGACTTCAAGGTCGACCAGACGTTCCAGGGCGCCAGCAGCGAGCAGTACGACGCGATCGTCCTGCCGGGCGGCGTGCAGAACTCCGACACCATCCGCATCGATCAGGATGCCCAGCACCTGGTCAAGACCGGCGCGTCTGCCGGCAAACCGATTGCGGTGATTTGCCATGGCGGCTGGTTGCTGATCTCGGCGGGGCTGGTCAACGGCAAAACCATGACCAGTTACAAGACGCTCAAGGATGACCTGGTAAATGCCGGCGCCAATTGGGTCGATAAAGAAGTGGTCAGGGACGGTCACCTCATCAGCAGCCGGCAGCCGGATGATATTCCGGCGTTCAACAAGGAGCTGATCGACGCGCTTTCTGCGTAGAAGTCAAAACCGCATTCGCGAGCAGGCTCGCTCCCACATTGGTCTTGTGTCGGTCACAAGCCCTGTGTGGGAGCGAGCCTGCTCGCGAAGAGTCCATCTGCGTTTCATCGCTCATCAAACCCGGCACAAGTCGCAACACGCTATACTCCCGCTCTTTTTTCCGGAGCGACGTCATGTCCCTGCCTAGCTTGCGCCTCAAAGCCAATGCCGACCGTCGCCTGCGCGCCGGCCACCTGTGGGTCTACAGCAACGAAATCGATGTTGCCGCCACCCCTCTGCACGGCTTCAATGCCGGCGACCAGGCCATCCTCGAAGCCGCTGGCGGCAAGCCGTTGGGCATCGTCGCGATGAGCCCGAACAACCTGATCTGCGCTCGCCTGCTGTCGCGCGACATCAAAGTGCAACTAGACAAATCGCTGCTGGTGCACCGCCTGAACGTCGCCCTGTCACTTCGCGAGCGCCTGTTCGACAAACCGTTCTATCGTCTGGTCTACGGTGATTCCGACCTGCTGCCTGGCCTGGTGGTTGACCGTTTCGGTGACATCCTGGTGGTGCAGATCGCCTCGGCGACCATGGAAGCGCATAAAGATGACGTGATCGCAGCCCTCACCCAAGTGCTCAAGCCAAGCGGCATTTTGTTCAAGAACGACTCTGCCGCCCGTGACGCCGAAGGCCTCAACCGCTACGTCGAAACCGTATTCGGCCTGGTGCCGGAGTGGGTGGCGCTGGAAGAGAACGGCGTGAAGTTCGAAGCCCCGGTCATTCAGGGTCAGAAAACCGGCTGGTTCTACGACCACCGCATGAACCGCGCCCGCCTGGCCCCTTACGCCAAAGGCAAACGCGTCCTCGACCTCTATAGCTACATTGGTGGCTGGGGCGTGCAGGCTGCCGCGTTCGGCGCCAGCGAAGTGTTCTGCGTCGATGCCTCGGCGTTCGCCCTCGACGGCGTCGAGCGCAACGCTGCGCTGAACGGTTTCGCCGACAAGATGACCTGCATCGAAGGCGACGTTTTCGAAGCCCTGAAAGAGCTGAAAGCCAGCGAAGAGCGCTTCGACGTGATCGTTGCCGACCCGCCAGCGTTCATCAAGCGCAAGAAAGACATGAAAAACGGCGAAGGCGCCTACCGTCGCCTGAACGAGCAAGCCATGCGCCTGCTCAACAAGGACGGCATCCTGGTCAGCGCGTCGTGCTCGATGCACCTGCCGGAAGACGATCTGCAGAACATCCTGCTGACCAGCGCCCGTCACCTGGATCGCAATATCCAGTTGCTGGAACGTGGCGGTCAGGGTCCGGATCACCCGGTGCACCCGGCCATCGCCGAAACGCGTTATATCAAGAGCATCACCTGCCGCCTGCTGCCCAACAGCTGATACACGCGGATAACGGGGGAGCCAGCAGGCTCCCCTTTTTTTGCGCGCCCCCCTACCTCCTCGCTATACCCAAATACTTCCTACAATTATTTTCTCGCTGATGTGAAGGATATTTCCTTACGTCTTTTAATTATTGAATATTGCCCTACAAGTTTACTTCCAGCCAAAGACTACTCCGACAAAATTACTGGAATTTTCCTACTTAATATCCGCTTGCCAATAATCCATTACAAACTATTATGAAGTTGTCACCACGAGGTGACTTCAACTATCAATGAACAAGGAGTTCACATCATGAAACGTATTTCTCTGGAAAGTAAAAAAATCGCAAACCTGGCTTTTCTGGTTGCCCCTAAAGCCCGCTAAGTAAGTCTGGACGCCGGGGAGTGCCGGCAACCCGGTGTCCTTTTGACTTTATCCAGAGTGAAAGCCCCACATGTACATTAATCCTTTTCTATTTATATTGCCGCGTTCGCCCGGACAAATTGTATGGAACTATAAAAACCATACACAACACGAACTTGACCTCAACCATGCAATTCGCCTTGCGCAATTAATCAACAACCCCGAACTGCTTGATAGCCACAACATAATAGACACACAACTATTAAACGCGGGCATTCTTACCATTTCAAAAATAGACAATCCGCAATGGGGCTGGGATGAGCTGTCGAAGATTTATCACATCGGCACGCAGAACATTCCCTTTGAACATATCCCACAGAATATTCACGAGTGGTCCAGACAATATCTGGCGCACTGCAATGAAGTTTTGGCCACACCAGCACCTGCGACAGACCGCCCGACACTTGAAACCGGGCAGCGTATTACCTTGCCCGCACCGTGCGCATTGAGTGACGACAGTCTTGGAAAGGTGCTGCTCCAGCGCAAGACCTGTCGCAGCTACACAGGTGCAGCGATAACCCTGAATGACGTCGGCACCCTGCTCTACCTGACCCTCGGTTATCTCCATGAACGTGACAAGGATCGCGACGACAGCATCGCCCATGGGCTCAGCGCACGGCGCAGCAGTCCTTCCGCAGGTGGCCTGAACGCTTGCGAAGGCTTCCTGCTGGTGCAGAACGTCGATGGCCTGGAGCCGGGCATCTATGTCTATCATCCGGCCGACCATACCTTGAGCCGGGTCAATCCGTTACCTGAACCCGCGCTGGGCCACTTGCTTGGCGGTCAGCATTTCATCAACAACCTGCCGCTGGGGTTGTTCATCACCGCCCGGTTCGACCGGCTCTGGTGGAAGTACGAACACTCGCGAGCCTATCGCATGGCTTTCGTCGAGGCTGGTCACCTGTCGCAAACCTTTCAACTGGTCGCCACGGCACTGGGCCTCAATACCTGGCTGACCGGTGCGTTTGCCGACCAGCAGGTCGAAGTCATCCTCAACCTGGAGGGAAGCGCCGAACAACCGCTGTTCTTTGTTGGCTGTGGAGAAAGCGACGGGCACGTGATGTGCCACGAAATGCGCGATCTGTTGCGCGAGGGGCAAGCATGACCCTCTCAATTGCAGAACTGGATGAAGCCCCGGTGTCCTGGGCGCTCAAATTCACCTTGGGAGACTGGAACAGCCGCGCCTCTGTGCGCAGCAGTACCCATGACTATCTGTTGCCCGACGATGTGCCACTGCAATTGCAAACCCGCCACTGGTTTCCACCGGCGTTTCTGCCTTACCTGGCTCATCCGGCCATCCAGGCGGCGGGGCGCGATGTGTTGCACCGGCTGTCAGCCAACCATCTGGTGCACTTTCTCGATTACACCACCCTGCTCGAACACCGCATCGTCAATCGTGCCGTGGAAGTCATCGTGCACCGGGAACTGCCCATTTACGTGCCTCTGCCGATGAAACACGCGGCGCTGCAGCTCTACACCGACGAGGGTTACCACGCGCTGTTTTCCAATCGTCTCGCTGAGCAGATCGCCAATCTCTATGGAATCACCGGACGTCCGGCGATTCCGCAGCGCATCACCCGCCTGAATGCACTGATTGCTCGCACGCCGGAAAAGAACCGGGCGCTGGCATGGTTTCTGCTGGGCTTCGTTTCGGAAACCATCATTGCCCGGGAGCTGCTGGACGTCTGCCGCGACAGCCTGGTGTCCAGCGTCAACGACATGCTGCGTGACCATCTGGCGGACGAAGCCCGCCACAGTCGATACTTCGCCGAAGCGTTCCATTACTTCTGGCTATCGATGAACAGCCGCCAGCGCACGTTTGTCAGTAGAACACTGCTGGAAATCATCGGGATCTTTTTTGAGGCCGACGAACGCTGGTTGCAGCAGAGTTTGCGAGGAGTCGGCATCGCTGACAGTGACGTGATGGAAATTGTCGGCGGCATGGCAACAGTACAAGCCAATCGTGCACGTGCACGATCAGGCGCCATCGCAACGCTGGACGCACTGCGCAAGGCCGGTTTTTTCGCACTTCCCCATAACCAGAAACTTTTCGCCAAGGCAGGACTGATCGATGGATAAAGGAAAATCCGTGACAACCACCCGACAGCGCCGTGGGGCTGTCAGTCTATTGCTGGCCATGGTGCTGCTTGGCGTGTTTCCACTGGATGTCCTGCTTCCTTCCTTTCCGGCGTTGGCGATGCACTTTCGCAGTTCACCGGCAGATATTGCGCTGTCCATCAGCCTGTTCGCCGTGGGGATCGCGTTTGCCCAGGTCTTGATCGGCCCCTTGTCGGACATAATCGGGCGCAAGGGCTTGCTAATCGCCGGCATGAGCGTATCGATGCTGGGTGCGCTCGGTTGCGTAATGACCTCCGATTACACGCTATTCCTGGTGTTTCGGGTGATGCAGGCCTTGGGCTGTGGATGTTTCGTGCTGTCCCAGGCGCTGGTGCAGGATCTGTTCGACGGTGAGGAACGCGATCGTTTGCGTATCCTGATGGTGACGGCCACCGGGATTTTCATCTCGGTGTCGCCACTGGCAGGCACTTTTCTGCAGGCCACACTCGGCTGGCGCGGCAGCTTCTGGGTATTTACCGCGCTGTCCGCCCTGGTGCTGATCAAGGCGTGGTTGTTTCTATCGAACAGTCGTCCGACCTACAGTGGTGCGCGGCTCGGTTTCATTAAGTCCTACCGACGCGTGCTGGGGGATTTCGAGTTTGTCGGTTACTGGCTGATCTCTGCATTTGCCTTCGCCTGTCACTTCTCGTTCATCGTGATTTCGCCGCTGATCTTCATGGACCAACTGCAACTCGCGCCTTATGACTTTTCACTGATCCTGCTGGTTTACGGTGCCGCCTATGTGGTTGGTGGCATTCTGGCCGCCTTACTGAATAGACGGATCACGCCGGTTCAGCAAATCTTCACCGGGCTCAGCCTGATACTGCTGTCGGGAATGGCGATGCTGTACCTGGCGGCGAATCATGCGCTGGCTCCGGCCACGGTGTTGATTCCGATGCTGATCTGCACCGCGGGCACCACCATTGCACGCCCCGCAGCCACCTCTCGGGCCATGGGTCTGTTTCCTGAAAACGCCGGTACCTCGGCCTCGGCGGGCAGCACGATCATTTTTATTTGCGGCGGGCTTATCAGTGCGTTGATCAGCCTCAGTCCGGCCAATCTGCAATCAACGCTGGGCTACAGCTTTGTGCTATTGAGCGCGACAGCGCTGATGCTCAACAACCGGCTCAGCCGCCGCGCAAGAAACGTTGAAGCCAATGTCGTTGCACAGACCGGCGGTGATTAAACCCGCCGATCGTCATCCCATACACGCCGTCGGCACTGGAACAACGCTTTGCGCCATTCCCTCCAGACGCCAGCGGTGTAGAATCGGCTGATTCATCGCCATTCATCCCCCGGCGGGTTTATGAGCTCAGGCTGAGACCAGCGGCGATCCCGCAACGTCATCGGCAACTTCACGAACACACGGCCATTTCCGAGTGCTCCAGACGTCAATAGAAGCTCACTCCCCTTTTGCACCTGATTAGTAAGTGATTAGCCGCCCGGAGTGCTCCATGCCAGATTACCGCTCGAAAACATCCACCCACGGCCGCAACATGGCTGGTGCCCGCGCATTGTGGCGCGCCACGGGGATGAAAGATGACGACTTCAAAAAGCCGATCATCGCCATTGCCAACTCGTTCACCCAGTTCGTACCGGGCCATGTGCACCTCAAGGATCTGGGCCAACTGGTCGCCCGTGAAATCGAACGCGCCGGCGGTGTAGCGAAAGAATTCAACACCATCGCCGTGGATGACGGCATCGCCATGGGCCACGACGGCATGCTGTATTCGCTGCCGAGCCGCGAAATCATCGCCGACTCCGTCGAGTACATGGTGAACGCCCACTGCGCCGACGCCATCGTCTGCATCTCCAACTGCGACAAGATCACCCCAGGCATGTTGATGGCTGCCTTGCGCCTGAACATTCCGGTGATCTTCGTTTCCGGCGGCCCGATGGAAGCCGGCAAGACCAAACTCGCTTCCCACGGCCTCGACCTCGTCGACGCCATGGTGATCGCCGCCGACGAAAGCGCTTCTGACGAGAAAGTCGCCGAGTACGAGCGCAGCGCCTGCCCGACCTGCGGTTCGTGCTCCGGCATGTTCACCGCCAACTCGATGAACTGCCTGACCGAAGCACTGGGCCTGGCCTTGCCGGGCAACGGTTCGACCCTCGCGACCCACAGCGACCGCGAACAACTGTTCCTGCAGGCCGGCCGCACCATCGTCGAGCTGTGCAAGCGTTACTACGGCGAGAACGACGAATCGGTACTGCCGCGCAACATCGCCAACTTCAAGGCGTTCGAGAACGCGATGATGCTCGACATCGCCATGGGCGGTTCGACCAACACCATCCTGCACTTGCTCGCGGCCGCCCAGGAAGCCGAAATCGATTTCGACCTGCGCGACATCGACCGTCTTTCGCGCAGCGTTCCACAGCTGTGCAAAGTGGCGCCGAACATCCAGAAGTACCACATGGAAGACGTGCACCGCGCCGGCGGCATCTTCAGCATCCTCGGTTCACTGGCCCGTGGCGGTCTGCTGCACACCGACCTGCCGACCGTGCACAGCCGCAGCATGGAAGAAGCCATCGCCAAGTGGGACATCACCCAGACCACCGATGAAGCGGTGCATCACTTCTTCAAGGCCGGCCCTGCCGGTATCCCGACGCAGACGGCGTTCAGCCAGTCGACCCGTTGGGAAACCCTGGATGACGACCGTGAAAACGGCTGCATCCGCAGCTTCGAACACGCCTATTCGCAAGAAGGTGGCCTGGCCGTGCTGTACGGCAACATCGCCCTCGACGGCTGCGTGGTGAAAACCGCCGGTGTCGATGAGTCGATCCACGTCTTCGAAGGCAACGCGAAGATCTTCGAAAGCCAGGACAGTGCCGTACGCGGCATCCTCGCCGACGAAGTGAAGGCAGGCGACATCGTCATCATTCGCTACGAAGGCCCGAAAGGCGGCCCGGGCATGCAGGAAATGCTCTACCCGACGTCGTACCTGAAATCCAAAGGCCTGGGCAAAGCCTGCGCATTGCTCACCGACGGCCGTTTCTCCGGCGGTACGTCGGGCCTGTCCATCGGTCACGCTTCGCCAGAAGCAGCAGCCGGTGGCGCGATCGGTCTGGTGCAGGACGGCGACAAAGTGCTGATCGACATTCCTAACCGTTCGATCAACCTGTTGGTCAGCGATGAAGAACTGGCGGCACGCCGCGCCGAGCAGGACAAGAAAGGCTGGAAACCTGTTGAGGTGCGTCCACGCAAAGTGACCACCGCCCTCAAGGCCTATGCCTTGCTGGCGACCAGTGCCGACAAAGGCGCTGTGCGCAACAAAGCGATGCTCGACGGGCTGTAAGTCTTAAGCGTCGAATACAAAAATGCCCCGCCAAGTGCGGGGCTGATCGTTCCCACGCTCTGCGTGGGAATGTCTAAAGGGACGCTCCGCGTCCAGTGACGCGGAGCGTCACGGGCTGCATTCCCACGCAGAGCGTGGGAACGATCAACTGACACTACGCTTTCGCGAGCAGGCTCGCTCCCACACTGGCCCTGTGTCTGTTACTGGATTTCCTCAGGCTTTACGATCACCCAGTTCTTGTCCGCC
This sequence comes from Pseudomonas chlororaphis, assembly GCF_000783395.1. Lineage (GTDB taxonomy): Bacteria > Pseudomonadota > Gammaproteobacteria > Pseudomonadales > Pseudomonadaceae > Aquipseudomonas > Aquipseudomonas chlororaphis_H. The sequence goes on from NZ_JSFK01000002.1 coordinate 116,561, forward strand.
GTCACCGGCAACCCTTCCTTGGCCTGCGCCGCTGCGTGCTTGGCCATCATGCCGTTCAACTGCGTCATGTATTTGTCTTTGCGGTTGATCCACAGGTGAATCCCGCCCTTGGCCACGTCGACATCGTGGAACAGCATGTAACCGTCGCTGGTCGGCGTATCGCCACCGACCAATACCGGTTTTTTCCACTCATCGATGTAAGTGAGGATCGCCGCGTGCTTGCCGGCCATCCAGGTGGCCGGGGTCCACAGATATGGCGTCAACTCCAGGCCGAGGTTGGCCTTCTCGTCATATTTACCGGCGGTGATCTGCTTGCGCGCGGTGGTCAGTTCGCCGGTCTTCGGATCCTTGAGCAACATCGAAACGCCAATGACGTTCTGCGGTTTGACGTTGTAGCCATACTTCGGATCCGCCGCGACCATGCGCACCAGCTCTTCAGAGGCAGCGGTCATCACGTAGACCTCGATGCCATTCTCCATCAGCTTGTTGTACAGCTCTTGCTGGCCGGTGAAGATCTTCGGCGGATTGACGTCGAGTTTCTTCACCACATCGCCTTCGTAATAAGTCGCCGGCACCGGTTTGCCCGAAGCCATCAGCTCATCGACATAGCCCTTCAGCTCTTTGAGGGTGAAGCCGGAGAACACCTGCGCCACCCACGGGTAGCAGACCATGTCGTCGACTTCGCAGAGGCGATAGTAGTAACTGAACAGGCTTTCCTTGTGGTCGGCGGTGTCCTTGAACGGCATCAGTTTCAGGGAGGGGTCGAGTTTGTCGCGGGTGATCAGGCCCTTGTTTTCCATGAACGGCAACAACGACTCTTCGAGGTCGTAGCGGTAACTGGTGTTGTCCATGTCGAACACCGCGTAGTTACCCTTGTTGGCGTTGGCGGCGATCATTGCGTCCAGCGCTTTGGCCTGATCGGCCGGCCAGTGTTTCAGGTCGGTGGCGAAAGCCTGAGTGGCCAGACCCATGCCCACAGCCAGTGCGACTGCCAGAAATTTCGGTGCGAACTTCATAAGCCTCTTCTCCCTGATTCAAAGAGATCGACGCTAACAAATTAGTGTGACAGTCCTCGTCTGTCAGCGACCGCCCACGTCCCTATTGCGCCAGATGCATTGCCGAGAGCGACACGGGCTTATTCCAAAAACGACGGACGACCTGCGATTTTGGTATTAATTCATTGCAAATCAAACTGTTAGGCTTGCCGGTTCGCAGTTGCCCAAGAACGCGACTGGCACAAGTCTTATCGGAGTTTTCATGAATCTGCCGCTGATCCTCAATCTGCTGGTGTTCCTCGCCCTGCTCTTCGGTCTGGCGCAAACCCGCCACACCACGTGGAGCCTGGCGAAAAAAGTCCTGCTCGCGCTGGCGATGGGCGTCGCGTTTGGCGTGGCCCTGCATACCGTTTACGGTGCCGGCAACCCGGTGCTGAAAGCCTCGATCGGCTGGTTCGATCTGGTCGGCAACGGTTACGTGCAGTTGCTGCAAATGATCGTTATCCCGCTGGTGTTCGCCTCGATCCTCAGCGCGGTGGCGCGTCTGCACAACGCTTCGTCGTTGGGCAAGATCAGCTTCCTGACCATCGGCACCCTGCTGTTCACCACCGCGATTGCGGCGCTGATCGGTATCGGCCTGACCAACCTGTTCGGCCTCACCGCCGAAGGTCTGGTCGCCGGCACCCAGGAAATGGCCCGTCTGCAAACCATTCAGACTGACTACGCCGGCAAGGTCGCCGACCTGAATGTGCCGCAACTGCTGCTGTCGTTCATCCCGCAAAACCCGTTCGCTGATCTGGCGCGGGCCAAGCCGACCTCGATCATCAGCGTGGTGATTTTCGCCGCATTCCTCGGGGTTGCCGCGCTGCAACTGCTCAAGGATGACGTCGAGAAAGGTCAGAAAGTGATCAACGCCATCGACACCCTGCAAGCCTGGGTGATGCGTCTGGTGCGCCTGGTGATGAAACTGACCCCGTACGGCGTGCTGGCGCTGATGACCAAAGTGGTCGCCGGTTCCAACCTGCAGGACATCATCAAACTCGGCAGTTTCGTCGTGGTGTCGTACCTCGGTCTGGGCCTGATGTTCGTCGTGCACGGCTTGCTGGTGTCGGCGGCCGGGATCAACCCGCTGCGTTTCTTCCGCAAGATCTGGCCGGTGCTGACGTTCGCGTTCACCAGCCGTTCCAGCGCGGCAAGCATTCCGCTGAGCATTGAAGCGCAGACCCGTCGTTTGGGGATTCCGCAGTCGGTGGCGAGTTTCGCCGCGTCGTTCGGTGCGACGATTGGTCAGAACGGTTGCGCGGGTCTGTACCCGGCGATGTTGGCGGTGATGGTTGCGCCAACCGTGGGCATCAATCCGCTGGATCCACTGTGGATCGCGACGTTGGTGGCGATTGTGACGTTGAGTTCGGCCGGTGTGGCCGGTGTCGGTGGCGGCGCGACGTTCGCGGCGCTGATCGTGCTGCCGGCGATGGGCTTGCCGGTGTCACTGGTGGCGTTGCTGATTTCGGTTGAGCCGCTGATCGATATGGGGCGCACGGCGTTGAACGTGAGTGGTTCGATCACTGCTGGCGCGATTACCAGTCAGGTGATGCAGCAGACCGATAAAGCATTGCTGGATGCTGATGAGCATGCGGAGTTGGCTCAGGCTTAAGCCCTGCATTGCCTGATCTGGCCTCATCGCTGGCAAGCCAGCTCCCACAGTGTCCGATGTGAAACACATAGTGTGTGAACACCATCGATCCCTGTGGGAGCTGGCTTGCCAGCGATGCTTTTAAGCTTTTTCCCAGACCTCGAAGTTGTACGCCGGCTTATCTTCAACCGCCGGGTTTTCAACGTTGGAAACCAGTTTCCACTCGTTCAAATCAAATTCCGGAAACCACGCATCCCCTTCCGGGCTCAGCGCCACGCGAGTCAGATACAGACGATCCGCCTGCGCCAGCCCTTGCGCGTACAACTGCGCGCCGCCAATCAGCATCAGCTCATCGACGCCCTGCGCCTTCGCCCATTCCTCGGCGCGAACCACAGCGGCTTCCAGCGACGGATAAACCTCGGCACCTTCGAGCACCAGACCGGCCTGACGGCTGACCACGATGTTCAGGCGCCCCGGCAATGGCCGACCGAGCGAATCCCAGGTCTTGCGACCCATGATGATCGGCTTGCCCAAGGTGGTGGCCTTGAAGTATTTGAAGTCCCCCGGCAGGTGCCAGGGCATGCTGTTGTCGACGCCGATCACGCGGTTTTCACCGAGGGCTGCGATCAGGCTGAGGGGGAGTGATTTAGTCATGCCGGCGAGGATACCAGAGCCGCGCTTACCCCGATAAGCGCCACAGCGGTTATGCTCAGCGCTCACTTAAGCGACGGGAAGCCGCGTGACTGAACTGACTCCACTGCAAAACCTCTGGCTCACCGAAACCGTGCGCCTGCGCGAAGAACACGCAGGCCCATTGGATGATCTGGAAGCCAACCGACTGGCGCGCACGGCCGGCGGTGATCTAACGAGCCGCATTCAACGCCGGGCGTTATGGCTGGCCGAACGTGACGGACTGACGGCTGCCCTCAAACACTGGCTGCAAGGCGCGCGCCTGGCACTGCTATTGATGGTGCTGCTGGCCTGCGTCACTGGCGCCGGCATGGCATTTTCTGCGCTGGGCGACGGAACACGAGCGGTAAACATTTTCTGGGCGCTGGGCACGTTGCTCGGGGTCAATCTGATCCTGCTACTGAGCTGGGCATTCGGCCTGCTGTTCGCCGGCGAACACGCTGCTGCGCTTGGCCGCCTGTGGCTGTGGCTCAGCGAAAAATTTGCCCGGGACGCCAAAGCCGCACAGTTACCCCCGGCATTACTGGTCTTGCTGCAACGCCACAAACTCAATCGCTGGGCGATTGGCTCGCTGGTCAACGGCATGTGGCTACTGATCATGCTCAGCGCGCTGAGCATGCTGATATTGATGATGGCCACTCGGCAATATGACTTCATCTGGGAAAGCACGCTGCTGGGCGCAGACTTCTTCGCGGCACTGACTGATGCGTTGACGGTCATTCCCCATGCGCTGGGCTGGAGTGCGCCGAGCGTGGACATGATCCGCGTGACGCTGGACACCGATTACAACCGCGTCCTGGTTCGCCAGATGTGGGCGATATGGCTGGTCGGCGCGGTGCTGATCTATGGCGTGCTCCCCCGTCTGCTGCTGATGCTGTTCTGCCGCTGGCGCTGGAAACGTGGTCGTGATCGCTTGCGTCTGGAGCTGAACCTGCCCGGCTACGCACAACTGCGCGAACGCCTGATGCCGACCAGCGAACGCCTCGGCGTCAACGACCCGGAGCCTGCGCAACTGCACCGCGTCGAAAGCAGCGTCGGCGAACTCGCCAGCGAAGGCGCATTGCTGGTCGCCATCGAACTCGATGAACAACGTCCATGGCCGCCCGCGTTACCGAAAAATATCAGCAATGCTGGCATCCTCGACAGTCGCGAATCACGCCACAAATTGCTTGAACAACTCAGTCGCTTCCCGCCGGCTCGTCTGGCGATTGCCTGCGACCCACGGCGCTCGCCGGATCGCGGCAGCCTCGCCTTGATCGCTGAACTGGCGCGCAGTGCGGGGGAAACCCGAGTGTGGTTGCTGCAAGCGCCGCCAGGTGAAGCACTGGATGCCGAGCGCCTCGGCGACTGGCACGTGGCGCTGCAACAGCTTGATCTGAAGTTTGCCGATTGCGCACCGTTGAACTGGCTGGAGACTGGCCATGACTGATGCCTTCAAAGCGCCGCTGAAACTCGCGGTGGTCGGCCACACCAACGTCGGCAAAACCTCGCTGCTGCGCACGCTGACACGCGATGTCGGTTTCGGCGAAGTCTCGCATCGCCCGAGCACTACGCGGCATGTCGAAGGCGCACGTTTATCGGTGGACGGCGAACCGTTGCTCGACCTCTACGATACGCCGGGGCTGGAAGACGCCATTGCCCTGCTGGATTTTCTCGAACGCCTGGAACGTCCCGGCGAACGCCTTGATGGCCCGGCGCGACTGGCGCGGTTTCTCGACGGCAGCGAGGCGCGTCAGCGCTTTGAGCAGGAGGCCAAAGTGCTGCGGCAACTGCTCGCTTCCGATGCTGGTTTGTATGTGATCGATGCGCGCGAACCGGTATTGGCCAAGTACCGCGACGAACTGGAAGTGCTCGCCAGTTGCGGCAAACCGCTGCTGCCGGTGCTGAATTTCGTCAGCAGCGCCAACCATCGCGAACCGGACTGGCGAGAAGCGCTGGCACGACTTGGATTACATGCGCTGGTGCGTTTCGACAGCGTGGCGCCGCCCGAGGATGGCGAGCGGCGGCTGTATGAAAGTCTCGCGTTGCTGCTGGAAAATGCTCGGCCACAATTGGAGCGACTGATTGCCGATCAACAGGCTCAGCGCCTGGCGCGGCAGCAAAGTGCGGCGCGGTTGATTGCTGAATTGTTGATCGACTGCGCCGCGTGTCGGCGCAGTGTGGTCAGCGAGGCGGCGCAGGAACAGCAAGCCATCAGCGAATTGCGCAAAGCCGTGCGCCAGCGCGAACAGAAATGCGTCGAGGCATTGCTCAAGCTGTATGCATTCCGACCGCAAGATGCGGCGGCAAGTGATTTGCCGCTGCTGGATGGGCGCTGGGGCGATGACTTGTTCAACCCTGAGACCTTGAAGCAGCTCGGCGTACGGGTTGGCGGCGGGATTGCTGCAGGTGCGGCGGCAGGGGCTGGTGTGGATTTGCTGGTTGGCGGGATTACCCTTGGTGCGGCGGCGCTGGCGGGGGCGATTGCCGGTGGCGCGCTGCAAACGGCGCGCAGTTATGGCAGTCGGTTGCTAGGCAAGATCAAGGGACAGCGCGAGCTGACGGTGGATGACGGAGTGTTGCGGCTGTTGGCGTTGCGGCAGCGGCAGTTGGTGTTGGCGCTGGATCAGCGTGGGCATGCGGCGATGGATGCGGTTCAGGTGGCCACGCCACAGGACAAAACCTGGCGTGAGGGCAAGTTGCCGGAAGCGCTGAACAAGGCGCGGGCGCATCCGCAGTGGTCATCGCTGAATCCGCAGGCGAAGTTGAATCAGGGGGAAAGGCAGGAGCAGATTGAGGCGTTGGTTGCTCGGGTGCTTGAGCTTTAGATCGCTACCCCCCTCACCCCAGCCCTCTCCCCCAAGGGGTAGAGGGGGAAGGGAGCAGATCTCCAGGCTTTTCAAACCTGAGTTCGACTGGATATTTCAGGTCGGCGTATGACAGAAGATCACTCGGTCGGCCCCCTCTCCCTCCGGGAGAGGGCTGGGGTGAGGGTTGCAATCACCCGGCCGACAACAAAACTTCAGCCTTACGCTTGAGCACCGCCAGATCAATCACCGGCACCGCCCTCTCCTTGGCCAACTCATCCCACTGCCGCATCCGCAGGCTGACCGCACACAACGGATCCCGCTCAAACACGTCCGCTTCAGCCTCGGTCATCACCCCGCCCTGATATTCCAGCGTCCGCCGGCTCGCCTCACTCAACCGATCAAAATACCCCGGCTCACGCAACGTCAGATACCGCTTGGCCTGCACGTGATACTCCACCAGCCGTGCCATCCGCTCGCTGAAACCGGCCTCACGCAAATAATCCGCACCCAAACGCTCATGACTGACCACGCCATAACCGCCCATGTTCTCCGCGCCCTCGGCACACAGATGACCGATGTCATGAAAGAACGCCGCCAACACCACTTCATCATCGAAGCCCTCAGCCATCGCCAGTTCGGCCGCCTGAGACATGTGTTCGATCTGCGACACCGGTTCGCCGATGTAATCGCTGGTGCCGAAGCGCTCATACAGCGCGAATACCTTGGCGACGGTTTGCTCGTGACCTGTCATCAAATTTCCTCCAACAACTGTGCAACGTTGCGTTCGGCCATGGCCGGGCCGACGCTCATGCCGACGCCGGTGTGCATCAGCGCCACACTCAATCCCGCTACCGGGCGCAGCAACGAAAACGGCCCCGGCCCCCGAGAACCATAGACGCCCTGCCAGCGCTCGACCACTTGCACCTTGCAGCCCAGCGTCTGCTCGGCCAGTTCAAGCATCCAGTTATCCACTTGCTCGGCGTTGAACGGTGAAGGGTCGCTGCCGTAATGGTGCGAGTCGCCGATGATCAGCTCGCCGTACGGCGTCGGGCTGATCAGCAGGTGAATGCCGTTGTCGTGCAGGTGCGGTTGTTCACGCAGGATCTGCGCCTGCACCGCCGCTGCTTCCGGCAGATCGGTGAAAGCGCCGTAGTGCACGCAACTCAAACCGGTGAGCAAGGCGTGTTGCAGATTCAGATCGACCTGCGGTTTGGCGCGGAGCATTTGCAGACGGCAGATTTGCGGATTGAGCGCGGCAATCGGCTCGGCGAGGAGAGTCTGATAATCGTGACCGGAGCAAACAATGATCTGCTTGGCGGTAAAACTGCCGGCGGTGCTGTGCAGGTGTCCGGGTTCGACGTCGCGTACCAGCGTGGAGAAGTGGAACTCGACACCGAGGTCGCGGCGCAGGTAGTCGATCAGCGCCGGGATTGCTTCACGCGAGTAAAGCTGTTGATCGTCGATGCCATGGAGAGCTGCGCGGTGGTGGCTGAACTGGCCGTGATACAGATCGCGCAAGGCCGCGCCGCGCAGCAACTGGATGTTGTAACCGTGCTCCACGGCGCGACCGTTGCAGAACACTTCCAGCAAGTGTTCTTCAACTTCAGTGCGAGCGAACAGGTACGAGCCGTTACGCTTGATCTGCAAGCCCGCGAGCTGCGCCCAGTCGCCCCATATCTCGCGGCTGGCCTTGGCCAGTTCGAGCATTGGGCCGGGTGGTTGGCCAGTGACCAGCGCCTGGCCGAAGTTGCGCACCGAAGCGCCGAGGGGCGTGGAAGTGCGTTCGAAGACGGCGACTTTGAGACCGCGTTTGGCGGCGGCGTAGGCGTGGGACAGGCCGAGGATGCCGGCGCCGACGATGAGCAGGTCTTTGTGTTGTGTCATTTAGAGGTGCTCTGAATGAAGGATAGCCATCGCTGGCAAGCCAGCTCCCACAGGGTTTTATGGTGAACACTGATGGCGGGAACACCTTGAAACCTGTGGGAGCTGGCTTGCCAGCGATGAGGCCCTGTCAGTCGATAAAGATCTTACTTGGCAGCGACTTTCTCGGACTTGCCGTCATAGCGCTTGCGCCACTCGGTCAGGATCTCGTCACGATTCTTCGAGGCCCAGGCAAAATCGTTCTTGATCAACCGCTGCTCGTAATCCGCCGGCAATTCCGTCTGCGGCTTGGCGATCCCCGGCTGTGCAAGGACAGCGAAGTTCTCTTTGTACAGGTCCATCGCCTCGGCACTCGCCGAGAAGTCAGCGAGTTTCTTCGCTGCCTCTTCATGCGGCGTGCCTTTGATCACGGCGGTCGCTTCGATCTCCCAGCCCAGACCTTCCTTCGGCAGAATGATGTCCAGCGGCGCGCCCTGACGCTTCAGCTGTACCGCCGGGTATTCAAAGGAAATACCGATCGGGAATTCCCCAGCCGCCGCCAGTTTGCAAGGCTTGGAACCGGAGTGAACGTACTGTCCAATGTTCTGGTGCAAGCCATCCATGTACGCCCAGCCCTGCTTCTCGCCAAAGGTTTGCAGCCAGGCGCTGACGTCGAGGAAACCGGTGCCGGACGAGGCCGGGTTAGGCATGACGATCTTGCCCTTGTACTCAGGCTTGGTCAGATCCTGCCAACTCACGGGTTTGGTCAGGCCCTGCTTTTCGGCCTCGACAGTGTTGAAGCAAATGGTCGCGGCCCAAACGTCCATGCCGACCCAAGCGGGCGGGTTGGCGGCGTCGCGGTAGTTCGCGCCGATCTTGCCGAGATCCTTCGGCGCGTAGCTTTGCAGCATGCCTTGCTGGTCGAGGATCGCCAGGCTCGAAGCAGCCAGGCCCCACACCGCGTCAGCCTGCGGACGGGCCTTTTCGGCGAGCAGTTTGGCGGTGATGATCCCGGTGGAATCGCGCACCCATTTGATCTCGACGTCCGGGTTGGCCTTTTCGAACGCTTCTTTATAGGACTTCAGTTGTTCGGCTTCGAGGGCGGTGTACACCGTCAACTCGGTTTTTGCCGCGAAGGCATTCAGGCTGAAAGTAGCGAGCACAGCAGCGGCCAGGGCCATAGGCTTGAACATGATCGTTTTCCTGTAGTGAGTTGAACGGGGTTGGAATCAGTGACCGGGCGCGGTTTGCCGCCAGGCTTGAGAACGGCGCAGCAAGCCGCGCGAAGCCCACGCCAGCAGCAAGGACACGCCCGCCGAAGTGAACAGAATCAGGGTCGACATCGCCGCCGCGCCGCCGACGTTGCCGGCGTCATCCATGTTCAGCACCGCGACTGCCGCGAGGATGGTGTCGGGGCTGTAGAGGAAGATCGCCGCCGACACCGTGGTCATCGCCGAGACGAACAGGTAGCGCACGATGTCGAGCAGCGCCGGCAGGCAGATCGGTACGGTGACGCGCAGGTAATGCCGGTACAGCGGCGCCTTGAGCGACAGCGCAGCCGCTTCAAACTCGGCATCGAGTTGGCGCAACGCGGTGGTCGCGGTCATTTGGGCGGTGGTCAGGTAGTGCGCGATGGTGCAGACGATCAGCAGCGTCATCGTCCCGTACAACACGTGCAGCGGGTTGCCGCTGAGGTTGAAGAAGAAGACGTAACCAAGACCGAGCACCAGCCCCGGCACGGCCATCGGTACGAAACTGAGCATGCGCAACGCGAGGTTAAGGCCTCGTTGGCTGCGGGTTTTCTCCATCAGGTAAGCGCCGGTGAAAATCAGCACGCTGCCGATCAGTGCCGTGCCCAACGCCATTTTCAAACTGTTGCTGTAGGCCAGCCAGCCACCGCCAGCGGTTTCGTTGAACTGGTAATGGTTGAGCGACAGCGACAGGTTGTACGGCCAGAACTTCACCAGCGAGGAAAACACCGCCATGCCGAACACCAGAATCAACGCGGCGCTGATCAGCAAGACAATCGCCAGATAACAGCCATCGCGCACTTTCGACGGCGCCGGTTTGAACACCTGCGCCCGACCGCTCATCGAATCGCCGTGACGCCGACGCAACCAGGCATCGACGCCGAAGCTGAACAGCGCCGGCAGCAGCAGCACCATGCCGATCAATGCGCCGCGACCGAATTGCTGCTGGCCGACCACGGCTTTGTAGGCTTCCAGCGCGAGCACTTGATAGTCGCCACCGACCACCACCGGCACGCCGAAATCGGTGATGGTCAGGGTGAACACCAGACAGAACGCGGCAAACACAGCCTGACGCGTCGCCGGCCAGGTGATACTGCGAAAGGCTTTGGCCGGACTGGCGCCCATGCTCGACGCCGCATCGAACAGTCGCGCATCGGCCAGCGACAACGCCGAGAGCAGAATCATCAACGCATGGGGGAAGGTGTAAATCACCTCACCCAGCACAATTCCCCAGAACCCGTAGATGTTGTCCGAGAGCAGACCGCGCAACATGCCTTGGTTGCCGAACAGATAGACCAGCGCAATGCCCGGCAGCATCGACGGCGCCATCAGCGGCAGCAAGGAGATGCCGCGCCAGATGCCCTTCGCCGGAATCATTGTGCGTTGCAGCGCGTAGGCAAACAGATAGGCCAGCGGTACAACGATGGCCGCAACGCTAAGGGAAACTTTCAGGCTGTTGCCGAGCAGCCAGTGGAAATTCTCGCTGGTCACCAACTCCTTCGCCGCGATCCAGCCACCGCCCTGCCCTGCCTCGCTGCTGAAACCACGCCAGAAGATCGCCAGCAACGGCAGCAACACCGCGACGCCGAGTAACAGCAGCAGAAGGACTTTGCCGCCGACGACAAAAATGCGGTCGCCAATCTCGGCTTTCGAAGTCTGGCGCACCTGCTTGTGCGGTAGCGGCAGCGCGAGGTTGCTGTTCATCAGGCAAACACCTGCAAGCTGCGCGGCGGCAAGGCGACCATGATTTGCTGGGCGCCTAGGCGCGGCATGGCTTCCGGGGCAAGTTCGGCGAGCAGTGCGTGGCCGGGCAACTGATCGAGTTCGAAGCTCATCCGGCAGCGGTTGCCGAGAAAGGTGATCTCGCGGACTTTGGCCGGGAACAGGTTTTCTTCGTGCACCGGTGGATTGACGTTGATCGCTTCCGGGCGGCAAAACAAACGGCCCGAGGCGCACTGAATGCTGCCATCGCTGAGGCGCAGGTTCATCCCGCCGACCTGCGCGTGAGTGTCGCTGCTGCGCTGGAACGGCAGCCAGTTGCCCTGGCCGACAAACTCGGCCACGAACGGCGTGGCCGGGCGGTTATAGATTTCCTGCGGGGTGGCGTACTGCTCGACGCGGCCGTTGTTCATCACCGCGATACGGTCGGCCATCAGCATGGCTTCGTCCTGATTGTGCGTGACCATCAGCGTGGTGATACCGAGGTTGCGTTGCAGCTGGCGCAGCTCGGTGCACAGATGCTCGCGGACGCGGGCGTCGAGGGCCGACATCGGTTCGTCGAGCAACAGCAGCGACGGTGCCGGCGCCAAGGCCCGAGCTAGAGCAACGCGTTGTTGCTGGCCGCCGGACAATTGGCCGGGGTACTTTTTTTCGCTGCCGGTGAGGCCGACCAGTTCCAGCATCTGGCCGACGCGACGGCGCACTTCGTCACGACCGCTGCCGGCGAGGCCGTAGGCAATGTTTGCTTCGACGGTCAGATTGGGGAACAGCGCGTAGGACTGGAACAGAATCCCGTAGTCGCGGGCTTGCGGGGCGAGGTGCGAGACGTCGCGATCGCCGAGGTACAGCTCGCCGCTGTCCTGTTTCTCCAGACCGGCGATGCAGCGCAGCAACGTAGTCTTGCCGCAGCCCGATGGGCCGAGCAGGCACACCAGTTCACCGGCGGCGACGTCAAGGGAGACGTTATCCAGCGCAGTGAACGCGCCGAAGCGTTTCTGCACGCCGCGCACTTTCATGGGTGCGCCGGGGTTGGTCAGGGCAGTTGCGATGGCAGGATTCATGGACAGACCTCATCAAGCAGATGGGGCCAATCCTAGAGTTGTAATGCGTCCGTCATGTGGCAACGAGGCAAAAACTGGTGATAGTGGTATTCGGGGATTTTGGTTCAGAAGATTCAGGTCTTGGGTTGTTTGATCGGGCCTCATCGCTGGCAAGCCAGCTCCCACAGGTATTTCTGGTGTTCACAAAATTTGTATTCACTGGAGATCTCTGTGGGAGCTGGCTTGCCAGCGATGAGGCCAGTAAGGGCAACCGAGAATTCAGGCCGGGGACATTTCCTGGGCCAACCCCAGAAATGCCGCCGGCAACCGCGCGCTCTTGCGCTCCTTGAGGCAATACAGATACTCGGGAATCTGCGGCGCATTCTCGATGGTCAGCACGCGCAACTGCGGATCATGCGGCACTTCCTGCCGGGCAATGATGCTGATGCCGATATTGCGCAACACCGCCTCACGAATCGACTCACGGCTGCCGATCTCCAGCAACGGCCCGAAACTCACGCCGGCACTCGCCAGCAATTCTTCCGTCAACCGCCGCGTGGTCGAACCCGACTCACGCATCAACAAGGTATGCCCGGCCAGCGCACTCAACGCCACATGCTCCTGCGCCGCCAGCGGATGATTGCGATGCACCGCCAGCACCAGCGGATCAGTGCCCAACACCCGACGAATCAACCGCGCGTCATCGAGCAACTGCGACGACGCAGCGATATCCACGCGGTAATCCTCCAGCGCTTCCAGCACTTGCTGCGAGTTACCGATTTCCACCGATACTTCCACTTGCGGCAAGCGCTCGCGAAAGGTCTTCACCAGATCGAGGATGTAATACGGCGCCGTAGCGGCAATCCGTAACGTGCCCTGCACCTGACCGCTGTTGCGCAGGAAGAACTCGATATCGGCCTCTTGCTGCAGCAGCGTCTTGACCATCGGCAGCAATCGCGCGCCTTCATCGCTGACGCTCAGTCGCCGGCCGCCACGGTAGAACAGCTCCACTGAATACTGACTTTCCAGATTGCGGATCTGCGTGGTCACGGTCGGTTGGCTGAGGCCGAGTTTTTTCGCCGCCAGCGTGATGCTGCCCAGGCGGGCGACCATGTAAAACGCTTTCAGCTCGGCACTCAGCACAACCATCCCTCATCGTTTATTTGCGCAGCAGGCGCAAACCGTTGAACACCACCAACAGGCTCACGCCCATGTCAGCGAACACCGCCATCCACATGGTGGCGAGCCCGGCGAAGGTTACCGCAAGAAAGATAGCCTTGATCACCAGCGCCAGGGCGATGTTCTGTTTCAGAATGCTCGCGGTGTTGCGCGACAGGCTGATGAACGCCGGGATCTTGCGCAGATCATCGTCCATCAGGGCGACATCGGCGGTTTCGATCGCCGTATCGGTACCGGCAGCGGCCATGGCGAAACCGATCTCGGCGCGGGCCAGTGCCGGCGCGTCGTTGATGCCGTCGCCGACCATGCCGACCCGATGACCTTTACCGTAAAGCTCCTCGATGGCTTGCAGTTTGTCGGTCGGCAGCAAGTCGCCACGGGCCTCGTCGATGCCAACCTGCGCGGCAATCGCTTGGGCGGTGTGAACGTTGTCGCCGGTGAGCATCAGGGTTTTCACCCCGAGTTCGTGGAGCTGACGGATTGCTTCGCGACTGGTTTCCTTGACGGTATCCGCCACCGCGAACAGTGCCAGCGGGCCGGAATTGTCGAGCAGCAGCACCACGGATTTGCCCTGTTTCTCCAGCGCGAAGAGTTTTTCTTCCAGTGCGGGCGAGCACAGGCCCAACTCTTCGACCAAGCGATGGTTGCCCAAGTGGTAGGTCTGGCCGTTGATCTGGCCTTTGACGCCACGCCCGCCCAACGCTTCGAAGTTATCCACAATCAGCGCGGCGAAGTTTTTATCCACAGCGGCGTTGGCGATGGCCAGCGACACCGGGTGATCGGAGCGTCCGGCCAACGCAGCAGCGATAGCCGGCGCGGAGGCATCGGCGGTTGGGTCCAGCGACAGGTAATCGGTCTGCACCGGTTTGCCGTGGGTGATCGTCCCGGTTTTATCCAGCGCCAGATAATCGAGCTTGAAACCGCCCTCCAGGTACACGCCGCCCTTGATCAGAATGCCTTTGCGCGCCGCTGCCGCGAGGCCGCTGACGATGGTCACCGGAGTGGAAATCACCAGTGCACATGGGCACGCGACCACCAGCAACACCAGCGCACGGTAGATCCAGTCGAACCACACGGCGCCCATGAACAGCGGCGGAATGATCGCCACGGCCAAGGCAAACACGAACACCACGGGCGTGTAGATTTTCGAAAACTGATCGACGAAGCGCTGGGTCGGCGCGCGCGCACCTTGGGCCTGTTCGACGGCGTGGATGATCCGCGCCAACGTCGAGTTGTTCGCCGCTGCTGTGACCGCGTATTCCAGCGAGCCAGCCTGGTTAATGGTGCCAGCGAAGACTTTGTCGCCGATGGTTTTTTCTACCGGCAGGCTTTCACCGGTGATCGGCGCCTGGTCGATAGTCGAACTGCCGCTGACCACTTCACCGTCCAGCGCAATACGCTCGCCGGGTTTCACCCGCACACGGGCGCCGAGCTCAACGCTTTTCACGTCCTGCTCAATCCAGCTGCCGTCAGCCTGCCACACCGTGGCTTGCTCCGGCGTCATCTGCATCAAGCCGCTGATCGCGTTGCGCGCACGGTCCAGCGAGCGCGCTTCGATCAACTCGGCGACAGTGAACAGGAACATCACCATCGCCGCTTCCGGCCACTGGCCGATGAGGATGGCACCGGTCACAGCAATGCTCATCAGCGCGTTGATGTTGAGGTTGCGGTTCTTCAGGGCGATCCAGCCCTTTTTATAAGTGCTCAGACCACCGCTGAGGATCGACACCAGCGCGATGATCGCCACCACCCAGGTCGGTGCGGCGTTGGTGAAGTGGATGACTTCAGCGGCGAGCGCGCCGACACCGGACAACGCCAGCGGCCACCAGTGTTTTTTCACTGGCGCCGGGGCTGGCGCTTCGACGCCCGCCTCCAACGGCTCGGCGTGCATGCCGAGGGACTTGATCGCCTCAGTGATGGGCTCGGTACCCGGCAAATTGTGGGTCACGCCGAGCACGCGGTTGATCAGATTGAATTCCAGCTGCTGCACACCGGCGAGTTTGCCGAGCTTGTTCTGGATCAGCGTCTGCTCGGTCGGGCAGTCCATCGCCTCGATACGGAAACTGCTCAGCCGCGCGTCGGCGCTGGTTTTCTCGCTCAGTTGCACCAACGCAGGCGCGGGAGCTGTCGACGAGCAGCAGGCATCTTCGTGCGAATGAACCGGTGCCGGGGCTGTGACTTTCGACCCACAGCAGGAATCACCGCCATGTGAATGCTTATGCACAGGCTGCAATTTATGACTGTGATCGTGGCCGTCGCCGGGCTTGTGGGTATGCTGGGAATCGCTCATTGGTCGCGTCCATGAAGGTGCCTGTTGCCAAGTAAAGACCCTGTAGCCACTATAGGGTCAAGCACCCTTTTGGAGATTGTCGTCATGAAGATCGGAGAACTGGCCAAGTTGACCGAATGCGCCGTGGAAACCATCCGCTACTACGAGCGCGAAAACCTGCTGCCGGAACCGGCCCGCAGCGACGGCAACTACCGCGTCTACACCCAGGCCCACGCCGAACGCCTGACGTTCATCCGCAACTGCCGCACCCTCGACATGACCCTCGAAGAAATCCGCAGCCTGCTGGCCATGCGTGATAGCCCGCGGGATCAGTGTGAAAGCGTGAACACTTTGATCGACGAGCACATCCAGCATGTGAAAGCGCGGATTGATGGGTTGTTGGCGTTGCAGACACAGTTGCTCGACCTGCGCCAACGCTGTGGCGAAGGGCCGGGGGCCGATCAATGCGGGATTTTGCAGCGGCTGGAAGTGAGTGGCGGGGTTGTCGCGACGGAAGTGGAACACTCCCACGTAGGCCGCAGCCACGGCCATTAAGAACACCACAAAACACTGTGGGAGCTGGCTTGCCAGCGATAGCGGTTTTACAGACACATCAATGTTGAATGTGCCGCCGTAATCGCTGGCAAGCCAGCTCCCACAGGTTTATTGGCAAGCCTTCAGACTGCCATCGGCGCGGTCATTGGCGCATGGTGCTCATAACCTTCCAGCGAGAAATCGCTCGGCTCGACCAGTTCCAGCCATTCCGGCTGATACACGCCAGTCTTGGCAAACTCCGGCACGCGGTCGGAGATTTTCAGTTTCGGCATGGCGAACGGCTCGCGCTTGAGCTGTTCGTTGAGCATGTCCAGATGGTTCTCGTAGACGTGCGCATCACCGATGAAATAGGTGAACCAGCGCGGCGTGTAGCCGGTCAGGCGACCGATCAGGCTCAGCAGCGCGGCGCCTTCGGTGAGGTTGAACGGCGTGCCCAGACCCAGATCGTTGGAGCGGATGTAGAGGGTCAGAGAAATCTCTTTGGTCTCGACATTCGGGTGGAACTGGTACAGCAGATGGCACGGCGGCAGGGCCATTTCATCCAGCTGCGCGACGTTCCAGCCGTGGAACAGAATGCGGCGGCTGCCCGGATCGTTGATGATCGTGTCGACGCACTGGCGCACCTGATCGATGGCTTTGTACAGCACCACGTAAGCCTGGCCGTCTTCTTCGCCCTGAGCGATCTGCTTGTAGCCGTTGGCCAGGGTTTGTTCGATGGCGGCGGTGTTGCTCAGCGGAATCTGTTTGTACGCCGGCCATTTACGCCATTGCACGCCGTAGATTTCGCCGAGGTCGTCGTCACCCTGACGGAACGGGTTGGCCAGCCACTGCGCGTTTTCGTTGGCGTTCTGGTCCCAGACCTTGCAGCCCAGCGCACGGAATTCAGCGGCGTTGTTCACGCCACGGAGAAATCCGCACATCTCGCCGATGGCCGATTTGAAGGCCATTTTGCGCGTGGTGATCGCCGGAAAACCTTCCTGCAGATCGAAACGCAGCATCGCACCCGGGAAGCTGATGGTGTTGATGCCGGTGCGGTTGGCCTGTTTGCTGCCGTTCTGGATAACGTGCGAGACCAGTTCGAGATATTGCTTCATGAGTTACCTGTGTCCTTTGAGCCCCGGCGTCGCGCGCCGGGGTTCGTAGTTTAAGCCGTCGGCGCGAGCGGTGCTGCCGGTGCGCGACGATAGGCCAGCCAGATCAGGAACAGCCCGCCGACGATCATCGGCACGCAGAGCACCTGGCCCATGGTCAGCCAGTTCCAGGCCAAGTAGCCCAGTTGCGCATCCGGTACGCGAACGAATTCGACGATGAACCGGAAGATGCCATAAAACAGCGCAAACATGCCCGAGACCGCCATGGTCGGACGCGGTTTGCGCGAGAAAATCCACAGGATCAGGAACAGCGCCACGCCTTCCAGTGCGAACTGATACAGCTGTGACGGGTGACGCGGCAGTTGCGCCGGATCGCTGAATGGCGGGAAGACCATGGCCCATGGCACGTCGGTGGCTTTGCCCCACAGTTCGGCGTTGATGAAGTTACCGATGCGCCCGGCACCCAGACCGATCGGCACCATCGGCGCAACGAAGTCCATCAGCTGGAAGAACGACTTGCCGTTACGCTTGCCAAACCACAACGCGGCCAGCATCACACCGATGAACCCGCCGTGGAACGACATGCCGCCCTTCCACACTTCGAAAATCAGTGTCGGGTTGGCCAGATAAGCGCTCAGATCGTAGAACAGCACGTAACCCAGACGTCCGCCGACGATCACGCCCATCGACATCCAGAAGACCATGTCGGAGAGTTTCTCCTTGCTCCAGGTCGGGTCGAAACGGTTGAGCCGGCGCGACGCCAGCAGCCACGCACCGCCGATGCCGATCAGGTACATCAGACCGTACCAGTGGATTTTCAGCGGACCGATGGCCAGGGCCACCGGGTCGATCTGCGGGTAAGGCAGCATTGCGACTCCTCGTTAGAGTTGAAACCAAAATTCCCGGGCGACGCTGCCACCTCAGGATTAAGCCAGGATTGCGACGCGATTAAAGCAGGAAGCTCAGACCCACGCTGAACAGCAAAGCGGCGAACAGCCGTTTCAGCAAGCGCGGCGACAACCGATGCGCCAAGCGCGCGCCGAAACGGGCGAAAACCATGCTGGTCAGGGCGATGCCCAACAACGCCGGCAAATACACAAAACCGAGACTATGCGGCGGCAACAACGGATCGTGCCACCCCAGAATCATGAAACTTAATGCACTGACCAGCGCGATCGGCAGACCGCAGGCCGACGAGGTCGCCACGGCTTGCTGCATCGGCACGCTGCGCCAGGTCAGGAACGGCACGGTTAGCGAGCCGCCACCGACGCCGAAAATCGCCGAGGCCCAGCCAATCACACTGCCGGCCACGGTCAGACCGAGTTTGCCCGGCACCGTTCGGCTGGCCTTGGGTTTGATGTCCAGCGCCAGTTGCACGGAAATCACCAGGGCGAACACACCGATGATTTTTTGCAGGTTGGGTCCGGAGATGGCTTCAGCAGTCAGCGCACCGAAACCGGCGCCGAGCAGAATGCCGACGGCCATCCACATGAAAATCGGCCAACGCACCGCGCCGCGACGGTGATGTTCACGCACGGCGTTGACCGAGGTGAAGATGATCGTCGCCAGCGACGTGCCGACGGCCAGATGCGTAAGAATCGACTGATCAAAGCCCTGCAAAGTGAAACTGAACACCAGCACCGGGACGATAATGATCCCGCCGCCGACGCCAAACAGCCCGGCCAGCACGCCCGCACAGGCGCCCAGCGCCAGATAGAGCAGAAATTCCATGACCGTCTCCCCAGACCGCATCCGCAAAACCGGAGCGGCATGGTAACGGATGCACACCCTTTGGCTCCACTGGCGATGGATGCACGGACGCGGGATGCGTAGAGTGAGCAAAAAACACACAAGGACCACCTTATGTGCCTGATTGTTTTCGCCTGGCGCCCGGGTCATGCCCTGCCGCTGATCGTCGCGGCCAACCGTGACGAGTTCTACGCCCGGCCGAGCCTGCCACTGGCGCAGTGGCCGGAGGCGCCGAATGTGCATGCCGGGCGTGATCTAGAGGCCGGCGGCACCTGGCTGGGGATTGGCGCCAACGGACGCTTTGCTGCGCTGACCAATATCCGTGATCCGCAGCAGGCGCCAGCGCGCAAGTCACGAGGGGAACTGGTGGCGAGGTTTCTCACGGGTGATGCGTCGATAGATGATTATTTGAGCGATGTGGTCGGGCGTTCGGCGGAATATGCCGGGTTTAATCTGCTGCTCGGCAATAGTCATGAGCTATGGCACTTCAATGCGCGGATGTCGGAGCCGGTGATGCTGGTATCGGGCATCTACGGATTATCCAATGCCGGGCTGGATACGCCGTGGCCGAAGTTGCTCAAGGCCAAGGCTGGGTTGAGTGCGGTGCTGGATGATCCGCAGCCGCAGCACTTGCTCGATTTGCTAAGCGATGCCCAGACCGCGCCGGAAGCGGAATTGCCGGATACCGGGGTGGGTCTGGCCACTGAAACATTGCTGTCGAGTGTGTTTATTGCCAGCCAGAGCTATGGAACGCGGGCGAGTACGGCGTTGATCGTGCAGGCGGATGGGACGCGACGGATGGTCGAGCGGAGTTTCGGGCCGTATGGCGGGCATTTGGGCGAGGTGGAGATAACAGCTTAAAAAGCTACCTCACCCCAGCCCTCCCGAAACGTCGGACCGCCCGTAGGGAGAGGGAGCCGACCGAGGTGTCTTGAGCCATACACCGACCTGAAAGACCGAGTTGATTATGGATTTAGCAAGGCACTACCAGATCGGTGCAAGTCGACTATGGATTCAGCACAGCACTTTCAGGTCGGCGTACCTCTGCAGCATCCCCCAATCAGTCCCCTCTCCCTTTGGGAGAGGGGTAGGCGGGCGGCGTTCCGATGAGGGGCTTTTGATCTTCAGAGCGCCTTGACCACCGCCGGCGGATGCATCTTCGACAACCCAAGGTTCTTCAGCGCCAATTGCAGCGAACTGTGGATAACTTGCGGGTTGTCGATAGTCATCAACTCGGCCAACAACTCCTGGGCCTTGCTCAGATTGACCTGACGCAGCATCCACTTCACTTTCGGCAAGTTGGTGGCGTTCATCGACAGGCTGTCGAAACCCATCGCCATCAACAGCACCGCCGCCGCCGGATCACCGGCCATCTCGCCGCAGATACTTACCGGTTTGCCTTCCGCATGGGCATCGCGCACCACGGTTTGCAGGGCTTGCAGCACCGCTGGATGCAGGTAGTCGTAAAGATCGGCCACACGCGGGTTGTTACGGTCGACCGCCAGCAGATACTGGGTCAAGTCGTTGGAGCCGACGGACAGGAAGTCGACCATCCGCGCCAGTTCCTTGGTCTGGTACACCGCGGCCGGAATCTCGATCATCACGCCGATCGGCGGCATCGGCACGTCGGTGCCTTCGTCGCGCACTTCGCCCCAGGCCCGGTGAATAAGGTGCAGGGCTTCTTCGAGTTCGTGGGTGCCGGAGATCATCGGCAGCAGAATCCGCAGGTTGTTCAGGCCTTCGCTGGCCTTGAGCATCGCGCGGGTCTGCACCAGGAAGATTTCCGGGTGGTCGAGGGTGACGCGAATGCCGCGCCAGCCGAGGAACGGGTTGTCTTCCTTGATCGGGAAGTACGACAGCGACTTGTCACCGCCGATGTCGAGGCTGCGCATGGTCACCGGTTGCGGGTGGAACGCGGCGAGCTGCTCGCGGTAGATCGCCAGTTGTTCCTTCTCGCTCGGGAAACGCTGGTTGATCATGAACGGCACTTCGGTGCGGTACAGACCAACACCTTCGGCGCCGCGCTTCTGCGCCCGCGCCACGTCCGCCAGCAAACCAGTGTTGACCCACAGCGGCATGCGGTGGCCGTCGAGGGTCACGCACGGCAAGTCGCGCAGGGTGTCGAGGCCCAGCGCCAGTTGTTTCTCTTCTTCGACGACTTCGGCGAACTGCTTGCGCAGCACTTCGCTCGGGTTGGTGTAGACCTCGCCGCGGGTGCCGTCGACGATCATTTCGATGCCGTCGACCTTGGCGTACGGCAGGTCGACCAGACCCATCACCGTCGGAATGCCCATGGCCCGGGCCAGGATCGCGACGTGGGAGTTACCCGAACCGAGTACCGAAACCAGACCGACCAGCGTGCCTTCCGGCACCTCGCCGAGCATCGCCGGCGTCAGTTCTTCGCTGACCAGAATGGTTTTTTCCGGGTAGACCAGGTTCTGCTGGCGCTCTTCCTGCAAGTAGGCGAGCAAGCGGCGACCGAGGTCTTTGACGTCCGAGGCACGTTCCCGCAGGTAGGCGTCGTCCATCAGTTCGAAACGGTTGACGTGTTCCGTGACCACCTGACGCAGCGCGCCCTGGGCCCACTGGCCGGTCTTGATCACGGTGGTGATTTCGCTGCCCAGCGAGGCATCGTCGAGCATCATCAGGTAGACGTCGAACAGCGCGCGCTCTTCCGGGCGCAACTGGGTCGCAAGCTTGGCGGACAACGCGCGCATGTCGGCGCGCACGCCTTCGATGGCGGTCTTGAACAGCGCCAGCTCGGCGTTGATGTCGGTGATGGTCTTGTCCGGCACCACGTCGAGATCGGCCGGCGGCAACATGACCACGGCGGTGCCGACGGCAGCGCCCGGCGAACCCGGCACGCCGACAAACTTGGCTTCCTGAATGCCTTTGCCCTGACGACCCAGACCACGGATCGACCCGGTGGCCTCGGCGTGGGCGATAACGCCGGCGAGCTGCGCGCTCATGGTCACCAGGAAGGCTTCTTCACCTTCGTCGAACTGACGGCGTTCTTTTTGCTGGATGACCAACACGCCGACGACGCGGCGGTGGTGAATGATCGGGGCACCGAGGAACGAGGCATATCGCTCTTCACCGGTTTCGGCGAAGTAGCGGTAGCGCGGGTGATCCGCAGCGTTTTCGAGGTTCAGGGGTTCTTCACGCGTGCCGACCAGACCGACCAGACCTTCGTTGGGTGCCATGCTGACTTTGCCGATCGAGCGCTTGTTCAAGCCCTCGGTGGCCATCAGGACGAAGCGGTTGGTCTCGGGATCAAGCAGGTAGACCGAGCAGACCTGGCTGCCCATGGCCTCTTTGACGCGCAACACAATAATCCCCAACGCCGCCTTGAGATCCTTGGCGGAGTTAACTTCCTGGACGATCTTGCGCAGCGTATTGAGCATGGCTCGGGGTCGAACTCCGTCGTCAGTCGCGCGCTAAAAGGCGCGGGGCAAGCTCTTTGAGGGCGCGGCGATACACCTCGCGCTTGAATGTCACCACCTGGCCCAACGGATACCAATAGCTGACCCAGCGCCAGCCATCGAACTCCGGTTTACCGGTCAAATCCATCCGCACCCGCTGCTCGTTGGAGATCAGGCGCAGGAGAAACCATTTCTGTTTCTGGCCGATGCACAGCGGTTGGCTGTGCGTACGCACCAGACGTTGCGGCAAACGATAGCGCAACCAGCCCCGGGTACAGGCCAGTATTTCAACATCTTCACGTTCCAGGCCAACTTCTTCGTTCAGCTCGCGGTACAAGGCGTCTTCCGGCGTCTCTTCAGGGTTGATTCCCCCTTGCGGAAACTGCCAGGCATCTTGATTGATACGGCGAGCCCATAGCACCTGGCCGGCGTCATTCGTCAGAATGATCCCGACATTGGGGCGGAAACCATCGGGGTCGATCACGGCAACAACCTCGCAAACGCATGTCGCCGCATTGTTCCACAAAGGTTGATAAGGCGGCAACGAAGCTTCCTACCTTATGTGCACTCTTGTGAAAAGACCGTATTCTTGTCGCCTTTTTACAGACTTATCAGCGGGTAACTGCAATGCGCCTGGCACTCTTCGATTTGGACAACACCCTTCTGGGCGGCGACAGCGATCACGCCTGGGGCGACTATCTGTGTGAACGCGGCTTCCTCGACCCGATTGCGTACAAAGCGCGCAATGACGAGTTCTATCAGGATTACCTGGCCGGCAAACTGGATAACGCCGCGTACCTGAACTTCTGCCTGGAGATCCTCGGCCGCACCGACATGGCCGTGCTCGAGCAATGGCACAACGACTACATGCGCGACTGCATCGAGCCGATCGTGCTGCCCAAGGCGCTGGAACTGCTGAAAAAACACCGTGATGCTGGCGACAAACTGGTGATCATCACTGCGACCAACCGTTTCGTCACCGCGCCAATCGCTGTGCGTCTGGGCGTTGAAACCCTGATCGCCACCGAATGCGAGATGGTCGATGGCCGTTACAGCGGGCGCAGCACAGATATTCCGTGCTTCCGTGAAGGCAAGGTGACGCGCCTGAACCGTTGGCTGGAAGAGACCGGGTACTCGCTGGACGACAGCTATTTCTATAGCGACTCGATGAATGATTTGCCGCTGCTGGAGCAGGTGGCGAATCCCGTCGCTGTCGATCCGGACCCGAATCTGCGGGCTGAGGCCGAGAAACGTGGTTGGCCGGTCATTACTCTGCGCGACTGATGACGCCATCGCTGGCAAGCCAGCTCCCACAGGGACTATCAGTGGACACAAATTTTGTGGACAGCTCAAAAACCTGTGGGAGCTGGCTTGCCAGCGATTTGGGTCGACACGGTCTCAAGCCTTAAACAGGCTTGGCACCCATCAACGCCGCAATGGCGAGAAATCCAATGCCGCTGACAATCGCCAGCGCCAACGTGAATTTCCAGTTACCAACCCCGCTAGTCCACAGGCGATTAAGCCGCACCAGCAGCCACACTGCGCTCAACGTGGCCACGGCATAAATCACGCTGGAACCCAGAATCCAGAGCTGCCCCAATGGCCAGCCAATCAGATGCACTAGCCACCAGCCCGTGAAGGGCATGCTGAGCATGGCGATCAGCATCAAACACCAGATAAACAGCCAGGGCCGCTGCATCGTGCTGGCCGGCCCTTCGCTGCGATTACGCCAGGTCAAAGCCGCGAGCCCCAACCCACTGGCGAGGATCACCACGGTCGCCGCGACGTGAAGGACTTTCAGGGTGGTCAGGGTTTCCATGAATTTCTCTTCCTTGGGCCATGCCCATCAGCGTAGCCGCTCAGCCAAGAAACAGCTGATAGGCCGGGTTCTCGCTTTCGTCCCAATACGGGTAGCCGATCTCCTCAAGGGCCGCCGGCACCAGATGACGCTCGTCGTGCGGCACTTGCAGGCCCGCGACCACCCGGCCATCGGCAGCGCCGTGGTTGCGGTAATGGAACATCGAAATGTTCCAGCGCCCACCGAGCTTATTAAGGAAGTTGAAAAGCGCCCCCGGACGCTCCGGGAACTCGAAGCGGAACACCACTTCATCAATCACGTGCGCCGCGTGGCCGCCGACCATGTGGCGGATGTGCAGTTTGGCCAGTTCGTTGTCGGTCAGGTCGATGACCGGGAAACCCTGTTCGGTCAGGCTCGCCAGCAATGCGCTGCGCGGGTCGTTGTCCGGGTGCGTCTGTACGCCGACGAAAATGTGCGCTTCGCTACCGGTGTTGTAGCGGTAGTTGAATTCAGTGATCTGGCGCTTGCCGACGGCCTCGCAGAACGCCTTGAAGCTGCCGGCCTTCTCGGGGATGGTCACGGCGATGATCGCCTCGCGGCCCTCGCCCAGTTCGGCGCGTTCAGCGACGTGGCGCAACCGGTCGAAGTTGACGTTGGCGCCGGAGTCGATGGCCACGAAGGTCTGGCCGCTGACGCCGCGTTGCTCGACGTATTTCTTGATCCCGGCCACGCCCAAGGCGCCGGCAGGTTCGGTGATCGAGCGGGTATCGTCGTAGATATCCTTGATAGCCGCACAGATCTCGTCGGTGCTGACGGTGATCACTTCATCGACGTAGTCTTTGCAGATGTCGAAGGTGTGCTGACCGATCTGCGCCACCGCCACGCCGTCGGCGAAGATGCCCACGGTTGGCAGCACCACGCGCTCGCCGGCGGCCATCGCCGCTTGCAGGCAGTTGGAATCGTCCGGCTCAACGCCGATGACTTTGATGTCCGGACGCAGGTATTTCACATACGCAGCGATACCGGCAATCAGACCGCCGCCGCCAACCGGAACGAAAATCGCGTCCAGCGGCTGTGGATGCTGGCGAAGAATCTCCATCGCCACGGTGCCCTGCCCGGCGATGGTGTGCGGATCGTCGTACGGGTGGATGTAGACGTAGCCTTTTTCATCGACCAGTTTCAGCGAGTAGGCCAGAGCTTCCGGGAACGAATCACCGTGAAGGACCACTTTGCCGCCGCGCGAACGCACGCCTTCGACTTTGATCTCGGGGGTGGTTTTAGGCATGACGATGGTGGCTTTGACGCCCAGCACTTTCGCCGCCAGGGCCAGACCTTGCGCGTGGTTGCCCGCCGACGCAGTGACCACGCCACGCGCGCGTTCTTCATCGCTCAGTTGCGTCAGTTTGTTGTAGGCGCCGCGAATCTTGAACGAGAACACTGGCTGCAAGTCTTCGCGCTTGAGCCAAATGTCATTGCCCAGCCGCTCGGAGAGCTGGCGAGCGTTCTGCAGCGGGGTTTCTACGGCAACGTCATAAACGCGCGAGGTGAGGATCTTTTTGACGTACTGTTCGAGCATCGGAAAGCATCACTGAGCGGTTGAGCGGGACCGAGGAGTCTAACCCGGCTTTTGCCCGCACGACCACACGAATCCAGAGGTTTTAGCCGCGCTTGCGGCTATAATGCCGGCCTTTCCGTTCTCACCTTGCCCGCTTCCGGAGCCCGCATGACCCAGGATCAACTCAAACAGGCAGTGGCTCAGGCCGCCGTCGACTTCATCCTTCCGAAACTCGACGACAAGAGCATCGTCGGGGTCGGCACCGGCTCCACCGCCAACTGCTTCATCGACGCCCTGGCCCAGCACAAGGGCGCGTTCGATGGCGCAGTCGCCAGTTCCGAAGCTACCGCCGCGCGCCTGAAGGGCCACGGGATTCCAGTGTATGAGCTGAACACCGTCAGCGACCTGGAGTTCTACGTTGATGGCGCCGATGAAAGCGACGCGCACCTGAACCTGATCAAGGGCGGCGGCGCCGCACTGACCCGCGAGAAGATCGTCGCGGCCGTGGCCAAGACCTTCATCTGCATCGCCGACGCCAGCAAACTGGTGCCGGTGCTGGGCGAATTCCCGCTGCCGGTCGAAGTGATCCCGATGGCGCGCAGCCACGTCGCCCGGCAACTGGTGAAACTGGGCGGCGACCCGGTGTACCGCGAAGGCGTTTTGACCGATAACGGCAACATCATTCTGGATGTGTTCAACCTGCAGATCACCAACCCGGTGGAGCTGGAAGCGCAGATCAACGCGATTGTCGGCGTGGTCACCAACGGCTTGTTCGCGGCGCGTCCGGCGGATCTGCTGTTGCTGGGCACTAGCGAAGGCGTGAAAACTCTCAAGGCTGAGTAAACCCAGTCATCCACACATTTGTCGGCAGACAAATAAACCTGTGGGAGCTGGCTTGCCAGCGATGAGGCCGTCAGATTCAACAACAATGTTGACTGACAGACCGCCATCGCTGGCAAGCCAGCTCCCACAGGTTTTTGTATTGTTGATTAGTTCAGTGTTGGCTTTTTGAAAACGTAAAACAGGTTCGGCTCACTCACCAGATACAGCGTCCCGTCATCATCCATCGCAATGCCTTCCGCCTGCGGCACGGTCTTCTTCAAACCCTGCCGACCGCCACTGATGGACATCGTGCTCAACGGTCGTCCACCGACATCCAGTTCCAGAATCAACCGCGACTCATCCGACAGCGCCAATAAATGCCCGCTGCGCTCGTCGTATTGCAGGCTCGACAGATCGCGCACAAACATCCCGGCGTCACGCTTGGGATCGTTGATCACATGCACCGCGTAGGACTTTTCCGGATTGAAATGCGGAAAACCGTGCACTTCGTAGATCAGCATCGGATTGCGCTCTTTCGCAACGAACAGGCGCTTGCCCACCGAGTCGTAAGCCAGACCTTCGAAACCTTTGTTGCTGGCCATATGCACACCGAGGGTCATCTGCTCGGCGTCCGCCGCGTCGAGGAAGGTAGTGTCTGCCTCCAGGTGAATCTTGATCAACCGCTGTTGGCGCTCGTCGGTGATCACGTAGGTGTCGGCGCTGATGTACTCGACGGCTTCCGGGTCGCCAAAACCAACCAGTGCGATGCGGCGCAAGATCTTGCCTTCGAGCGACAGTTCGACCAGTTCGGAATTCTTGTTGGTCACGGTGAACAGGCTTTTGCGCACCGGATCGAAGGTCAGCGCCGAAACATCGTCATCCAGCCCATCAATGACCCGCGCCTCAATCTCGACGCGATACTGATCCAGCCCAATCGACTCGCTACTCTGCGGTTGCCACAGGGTGTGCAAGTTAAACCAGGCGCGCTCGAACAGGCGCATGTATTGGCCGATCGCGATCAATGCGATCAGGGCAATCACCGCCAGGATGATAATCAGAGGTTTTGGACGGGCAAGTCGACGCATTCGGGTAGGCTCGGGATCAAGACAGGCGGATGAAATATCACGCCTGTCTGAAATGAAGCTTAATGGCCACTTGCCTCAAACCACAAGCCAACCCGTGTAGGAGCTGCCGAAGGCTGCGATCTTTTGATCTTGCTGTTCATAAAATCAAGAGATCGCAGCCTTCGGCAGCTCCTACATTGGAATCGGTAAAGGCTGCTATTTCTGTTTTTCGAAGCGGTAGAACAGGTTCGGCTCGCTGACCATGTACAGCGTGCCCGCCTCGTCCATGGTCACGCCTTCGGCGCGGGGGATGGTGTTTTTCAGACCGTTGAAGCCGCCAAGCAGAGTCATGAAGCTGACCTGTTCGCCCTTCTCGTCCAGCTCCAGCAGCAGGTGCGAATCAGCGGACAGCACCAGAGTGTGCTGGGTGCGCGGGTCAATCGCCAAGGCCGAGAGGTTGCGAATATCCAGTTCATCACTGGCGAGTTTCTGCTTGTCGCCCTTGAGGGTCTGGCTGCCATCGCTTTTCCAGGTAAACAGCGCCGGTGGCCGCTCCTCACCCAACAGCAATTGCTGGTTGTGCGCATCCCAGGTAATAGCTTCGAAAGCTTTGTTCTGGTCTTTCGACGGGCCGAGATCGTATTTCGGGAAATCGGCGATGTTCAATTCACGAGTATCCGCGTCGACCTTGACGATCGACAGCATGTGCTGGCGCTCGTCGACGATGGCCATCAAGCCGTTTTCCATCATCGTCAGGCCTTCCGGATTGCTCCAGCCCACCAGCGGCATCTTGCGCAGTACATCGCCCTGTAAAGTCAGTTCAGCGAGAAACGGGTTCTTGCCCATCACCGAGAACAGCGTTTTGGTCTGCGGGTTGTACGCCAGATCCGAAGCCTCGTCCTTCTCCATCCCCTTTAGCGGCTTGGCATCGATCACCACGCGATAGTCCGGCAGCCAGATGCTTTCCTTCTGCTCGGCCTGGCTTTCAAAGCGCTCCTGCAGCCAAAGCACACCGCGATCATCCCAATGCATGGCAAACGCCAAAGCGTAAGCAGCGGCAATCACCAGCAACAGCCAGACATACCAACGCAGGGCGAAACGTGAACGGCGAGTGGGTTTGAGCTGAGTTTGAGATGACATCGAGGGACGCGTTCCGAAAATTCAGGCTAAGGGTAATAGCACAAAGAGGCCGGCTCAGACGCCAGAATGAGAGGAATTATCCGTACAGGATGTGAAAAAAACGGCAAATGGCGGGATTGCCCTGCACGTTTGCAAGGTGGATCACATAACAAATGTGGGAGCGAGCCTGCTCGCGAAGACGGAGTGTCAGGCAACGATGATGTCGACTGACCTGACGCCTTCGCGAGCACGCTCGCTCCCACAGGGGATTTGCAGTGTTGCGGTTAGCGCACGCTGCTGGTGAAGCTGCTCGCGCCAACCAGTTCGAGGACGATGTCATCGCCCACGTTCAGCGGGCCAACACCCACCGGCGTACCGGTGAGGATCACATCACCGGCCTGCAGCGAGAAGCAGCCGGCCATGTGCTGGATCATCGGCACGATCGGGTTGAGCATCGCACTGCTGTTGCCGTCCTGGCGGACTTCGCCGTTGATGGTCAGACGAATGCCGATGTCAGTCAGGTCAGCGAAAGTGCTGCCAACCACGAACGGCGCAAGCACCGCCGCGCCGTCGAACGACTTGGCAATTTCCCAGGGCAGGCCCTTGGCTTTCAGCTCGGCCTGCTTGTCGCGCAGGGTCAGGTCCAGCGCCGGGGCGAAACCGGAAATGGCGTCGAGGACTTCTTCACGGCTCGGCTTGGTCGACAACGGCTTGCCGATCAACACGGCGATTTCCGCTTCGTAGTGCACCGAACCGCGCTCGGTCGGAATGGCGAAACCGCCTTCCAGCTCAACCACGCAACTGCCCGGCTTGATGAACAGCAACGGCTCGGTAGGCACCGGGTTGTCCAGTTCCTTGGCGTGTTCGGCGTAATTACGGCCAATGCACACAACTTTCCCGATCGGGAAGTGGATGCGCGTGCCGTCGACGTACTGGTGCTGATAGCTCATTTACCGACTCCTGCCTTCATTGATTCATCAAAGATTGCCGATCAAACCGCGAAAATCTTGCCCGGGTTCATGATGCCGTTCGGGTCGAACACCGCTTTGACCGCTTTCATGTACTCGATCTCAACCGGCGAGCGGCTGTAGGTCAAGTAATCGCGCTTGGTCATGCCGACGCCGTGTTCGGCAGAGATCGAACCGTTGTACTTCTCGACGGTTTCGAACACCCACTTGTTGACAGTCGCGCACTTGGCGAAGAACTCGTCCTTGCTCAGGTTATCCGGCTTGAGAATGTTCAAATGCAGGTTGCCGTCGCCGATGTGGCCGAACCAGACGATTTCAAAATCCGGATAGTGTTCGCCGACGATCGCGTCGATTTCCTTCAGAAACGCTGGCACTTTCGATACGGTGACCGAGATGTCGTTCTTGTACGGCGTCCAGTGCGAGATGGTTTCGGAGATGTACTCGCGCAGTTTCCACAGATTCTGCAACTGGGTTTCGCTCTGGCTCATCACGCCGTCCAGCACCCAGCCCTGCTCTACGCAATGCTCGAACGTTTCCAGTGCGCTGTTGGCCACTTCTTCGGTGGTCGCTTCGAATTCCAGCAACGCATAGAACGGGCAATCGGTCTCGAACGGCGCCGGTACGTCGCCACGCCCCATGACCTTGGCCAGGGCTTTATCGGAGAAGAATTCGAAAGCGGTCAGGTCGAGCTTGCCCTGAAAGGCATGCAGCACCGGCATGATCGAGTCGAAATCGGCGGTGCCGAGGACCATCGCGGTGAGATTCTTCGGCGCACGATCAAGGCGCATGGTCGCTTCGACAACGAAACCGAGGGTGCCTTCAGCGCCGATGAACAACTGGCGCAGGTCGTAACCGGTGGCGTTCTTGATCAGGTCTTTGTTCAGTTCGAGCACGTCGCCCTTGCCGGTGACGACTTTCATGCCGGCCACCCAGTTACGGGTCATGCCGTAGCGAATCACCTTGATCCCGCCGGCATTGGTGCCGATATTGCCGCCAATCTGGCTGGAACCTGCAGAAGCGAAGTCGACCGGGTAGTACAGGCCTTTTTCTTCGGCGACGTTCTGCAAATGCTCAGTGACCACGCCCGGCTGACAAACAGCAGTGCGGTCGGTGAGGTTCACGTCGAGAATCTGATTCATGTAGTCGAACGACACGACCACTTCGCCATTCGCCGCCACGGCAGCGGCGGAAAGCCCGGTGCGCCCGCCCGATGGCACCAGTGCGACCTTGTGCGAGTTGGCCCAACGGACCACCGCCTGCACCTGCTCGATGGACTTGGGAAACACGATGGCGCTTGGCGCCGGGGCGAAGTGCTTGGTCCAATCCTTGCCGTACGCATTCAGGGAGTCGGCGTCGGTCAGGACCTTGCCAGGCTCGACCAGGGTCTTCAGTTCTTCAATCAGGGCAGGATTGGTCATCGACAGAACTCTCGAACAATTCATGGTCATCCTGAGAACGCTTCACGTCGCAGGAATGAGTGTTTAGCGGGGAGGCTATGCTAGCATATCGACCCCGCAGGACAGTGCCCAAGGCCAGATCCGCGGAGACGACTTTCTTGTCGTCCGGGTCAGCGTCTGTTGACCATTTCCTGCCATTTTTCTCCGGGATACAGGTTTACGCAGATGAGCAAGACTTCTCTCGATAAGAGCAAGATCAAGTTCCTTCTTCTCGAAGGCGTCCACCAATCGGCTGTCGACGTCCTCAAGGCGGCGGGCTACACCAGCATCGAATACCTGACAGGTTCCTTGCCGGAAGCCCAGCTCAAGGAAAAGATCGCTGACGCTCACTTCATCGGCATTCGTTCGCGCACCCAACTGACCGAAGAGATCTTCGATCACGCGAAGAAGCTGGTTGCGGTCGGCTGTTTCTGCATCGGCACCAACCAGGTTGACCTGAGTGCTGCCCGGGAGCGCGGTATTGCCGTGTTCAACGCGCCGTACTCCAACACCCGCTCCGTTGCCGAGCTGGTGCTGGCCGAAGCGATCCTGCTGCTGCGCGGCATCCCGGAGAAAAACGCTTCCTGCCACCGTGGCGGCTGGATCAAATCCGCAGCCAACTCCTTCGAGATCCGTGGCAAGAAACTCGGCATCGTCGGCTACGGCTCGATCGGTACGCAGCTGTCGGTTCTGGCTGAAGGTCTGGGCATGCAGGTGTACTTCTACGACACCGTGACCAAGCTGCCACTGGGCAACGCGACTCAGATCGGTAGCCTGACCGAGCTGCTGGGCATGTCCGACATCGTCACCCTGCACGTTCCGGAAACCGCTGCGACCCAGTGGATGATCGGCGAGAAGGAAATCCGCGCCATCAAGAAGGGCGGCATCCTGATCAACGCTGCTCGTGGCACCGTGGTTGAACTGGACGCTCTGGCTGACGCGATCAAGGACAAGCACCTGATCGGCGCGGCCATCGACGTATTCCCGGTGGAGCCACGCTCCAACGACGAAGAGTTCGAAAGCCCGCTGCGTGGCCTCGACAACGTGATCCTGACCCCGCACATCGGTGGTTCGACCGCCGAAGCGCAAGCCAACATCGGTCTGGAAGTTGCGGAGAAACTGGTCAAGTACAGCGACAACGGTACGTCGGTTTCGTCGGTAAACTTCCCGGAAGTGGCCCTGCCGGCTCACCCTGGCAAGCACCGCCTGCTGCACATCCACGAGAACATCCCGGGTGTGATGAGCGAGATCAACAAGGTCTTCGCCGAAAACGGCATCAACATCTCCGGTCAGTTCCTGCAGACCAACGAGAAGGTTGGCTACGTGGTGATCGACGTCGACGCCGAGTACTCGGACCTGGCGCAAGAGAAGCTGCAGCACATCAACGGCACTATCCGTAGCCGTGTGTTGTTCTGATCGAACGCTGAGCGACAAAAAAGGGAGCCTTCGGGCTCCCTTTTTCATGCACGGCGAAAAGGTTATTCGACGTTGATGGTGATTTTCTTCGAAACGATTGGCGGGTCGAATGCCATGTGACCGCTGTCGCCAAGTTCCAGCTGCAAGGTGTGTTTGCCCGGGGCCAGTTTGATTTCAGCGAAGGTCTGCGCCTTGCCGAAGTGCATGTGGTTGGCGTCAGTCGGCACCACAGCGCCGGCCGGAACGATTTCCTTGGCGTCGATCAGCAGGTGATGGTGACCGGTGTTCTTGGTGACATCACCGGCCGGCGCCAGTGCGACGTCCTTGGTACCGAATTTGACGGTGAAGGTCTGCGAAACCGTGGCCCCGTCTTCGGGAGAAACGATGAACACTTCGGCACCTTTGGGGGCCGGCGTCGCCGCACTGGCCAGCACCGAAACGCCCATCAGCACACCCGCGAACGCTGCACGTGACATAAAGCTTTTCATTTTCTTCTCCAGTTTTTCCGTAAAATCCGCACGGTCATGACAACTTCATGACCATTCGTTGTCGAAGGCACTCGACAACCATAGCAAAGCGAGCCTGAATCAGAGGGTCGCGATAATGATTTCAAAGGAGTGACCATGCGTTTTCTGCCTGGCCTGATCTGCCTGCTACCCCTTTTGAGCCCTTTGGCTCACGCCGAACTGATTGATGATGTCAACGACCGTGGCGAGCTGCGTATTGCCCTTGAGGCTAATACACCGCCCTTCAATTTCAAGGAAGGCGACACACTCACGGGGTTCGAGGTCGAGCTTGGGCAACTGCTGGCCCGGGAGCTGGATGTACGCGCCGATTTCATCGTCACCGACGAGGCCGACCTGCTCCAGGGCGTTGAAAGCGGCAAGTACGATGTTGCGCTCAACCACATAGCACTGACACCCGAACTCAAGGATCGTTTCGACTTCAGCGAGTCCTACGGCAAGGTCGATTCGCAGTTGCTGGCGAAGAAGGATGAGCAGCCACGACCGATGGTGCTGGTGCAGGCATTGACTGAAGAGAAGCCGAAAGCGGCAGAGCCGGTGGAGTTGGCGATACCGTTTCAGAAGGGTAATCCGGCATTTCAGGCCAGTCTTGCGAGTGCGATGCAGCGGATCAAGGACGACGGGCGCCTGGCAGCGCTGACTGAGAAGTGGTTGAAGCCTTAGAAGCCCCTCACCCTAACCCTCTCCCGGAGGGAGAGGGGACTGATTTGCGGTTGCTTTAGAGATACGCCGACCTGGGATGTCTATACCGAATCCGAAATCGACTGGTCATGGCATTGTCGAATCCATAATCGATCGGTATGGCTGTGTCGAATCCATAGTCGATCGGTCATGGCTGTGTCGAATCCATAGTCGATCGGTCATGGCTGTGTCGAATCCATAGTCGATAAGGTCTTCCAGGTCGATGCAAGACGCCAGACACCTCGGTAGGCCCCCTCTCCCTCCGGGAGAGGGCTGGGGTGAGGGCAACGATTCCGGATCAGCCCAAAGCCGCCAGAGCCACCGCCGCCTCAGGCAATTCAAGCTCACTGAAAACCTGCACACCATGGCGCTTGAGCAACGCGGCCGTCACCCCTTCGCCATTGACTTTCACTCCGCTGAACGTCCCGTCATACGTCAGCAGATTCCCGCAAGAAGGACTGTTGGCCTTGAGCACCGCCACACGAATCCCGTGCTTCTGCACCAGCTCCAGCGCCTGCCGCGCACCATCGAGAAACTGCGCACTGACATCCTCGCCCTCAGTGGTAATCACCGCCGCGACACCATCAAGCACTTCACCACCCTGCCCGCCGGGAATCTCCGCCGCCGCCCGTGGCGTCGGCAATCCCCCTGCGACTTCGGGACACAACGGCACCACCCGCCCTTCGGCAATCCACTGCTCAAGCAGATCAAACGGCCCGCTCGCACCGCCGTCGTAACGCACGCGATGACCCAACAGGCAGCGACTGACCAGAATCCTGTCCATCTCAGAACGGCTCGTTGCCACGGCGACGAAACCAGCCGGTCAGCGACAGGCGCTCGCGGTTCGCCGGCAATACTTCGTGCGGCACTTCGCCGGAGAGAAACACCACCAGACACCCGCCAGTAGGCTGCACGTCATGCACGCGTTCATCGTTCAGATACATGCGCAACTGACCACCATCCTCCGGCAGCCACGCCTCATTGAGGTAGACCACCACCGAGACCATGCGCTTGTCGTCGTCGCGAAAACGGTCGACGTGCTTGCGATAAAAAGCACCCGGCGGATACAGCGCGAAATGGCATTCAAAGTCCTCAAGACCAAGAAACAGGCCTCGGTTGAGCGCCTCGCGCAGGCTCTCCATCAGGTTCAGATAGCGGTCGCTGGCCTCGGCCTGACCGGGGTCGATCCACTGAATGTGGTCGCCACGAATCCCCTCGCGAATCTCTGAAAACGGCCCGCGACCGACCGCCGCCGGCGCCAGTTCACCTTCGGCCTCACGTTTACGGCACTCGGCCGCCAGCTCGCGGGTCAAACCGGCGGGCAGGAAAATGTTCTGCTGCGACCAGCCGTGGTCGGCCAGGTCATCGACAATGCGTAACAGCAGTGGGTGTTCAGAGGATATTTGCATGGCGCGCATAGTATGTCGGCGGCAAGAAATCCGACAGAGCCACGCGGCGGCTTGCTACGAATTCTCGACAAGTACCGGCACCGCACGGAGAATAGTCCGCTGCTGACAGGAGTCCCTATGCGCCGTTTGCTTTTTTCACTGTTGATGTTCTGCGTGTTGCCCGCCTGGGCGGACGGCCACGATCAGTTGTACAAGGTCGCCGGCTGGCCAGATCAACGTGCGCATTTCAATGACGCCCTGACGGCCGCACAGCAGCGCTATCAGAACAGCCTGCCGCCCGCCGTGTTTCAGGCCTTGGTGAACAACAGCAACCAGCGCTTTGCTCCGCAGGCCGTGGATCAACGCGCCGAAGCGCAACTGCGGCAGAAGCTAGCCGATCCGAAACCGGCGCTGACTTTCTTTCAATCGCCGCTGGGCAAGAAAATCGTCGCCGCCGAACTGCTCGCGACCCGCCGCGATCAATTGGCGAAAAATGCCAAGGGTCTGCCGAAGATGCAGGCCAGCGACAGCCGTCTGCTGATCATCGGTCACCTCGCTCAGGCGCTGCCAGCGCGTGAAGCTGGCGCCGAAGTGAGTCTGGCGATTGCCGGCGTCGCGGCGGACAGTTTGAGTTCGATGATCCCGGGGCTGCTCGGTGGTGGTCAGGCGCAGGGCATGTTGAATGGTCAGCGCCAGCGTTTGATGGATCAGATCGGCGCAGACATGAATAACACGCTGCTCTATGTCTATCGCGACTTGTCGGATGAAGAGCTGGAAGAGTTCGCGACGTTTGCCGAGTCGACTGAAGGCAAGGCGTATTATCAAGCGGCGCTGGCGGCGATTCGGGCGGGGTTGGCAGTCGGACAATGATCTTTAGCGCCTGACAGGTCGCCATCGCTGGCAAGCCAGCTCCCACAGGTTGCGCTGGTGTTCGAATAATCTGTGATCGACGCAAAACCTTGTGGGAGCTGGCTTGCCAGCGATGGGGCCTTCAGGCTCACTAGAGATTCCGGCCCCTGATCCGCTTGCTCAAGAACTCGAAATACTCCTCA
Source organism: Pseudomonas chlororaphis (assembly GCF_000783395.1). GTDB lineage: Bacteria > Pseudomonadota > Gammaproteobacteria > Pseudomonadales > Pseudomonadaceae > Aquipseudomonas > Aquipseudomonas chlororaphis_H. Next base: position 152,625 of record NZ_JSFK01000002.1, read on the forward strand.
CGCATCTCCACCGTCTCATTCGCCAGATGATGCCGCGCCTCGGCCAGCAGCAGAATCTGCGGTCGATCAAACTTCCATTTCAACACCTGCAAATTGTGCTGCCAGTCCACTGTCATGTCCGCCTGCCCCTGAATGATCAGCGGCCGTCGCGGACTTTTCTTCGCGTGCTCGACGCGAATGATCCAGCGCGACAACGCCCCGACCCACTTGGTCGGCAAGCGTCGCGGCTGCAGCGGATCGGCCTGTAGGAATGGCAGGAAATCCGGATCGTTGGAATTCTCGCTGAAGCGTCGCGCGACACCTCTGACGAAAGGTCTGAGCAGGTAATAACTCAGCTGCGACCAGCCCCACGCTCGCGGCCGAACCAGCGGCGCCATCAAAATCACCTGGCCTTGCGCCGGGCTGTTTTCGCCATGGTTGAGCAGGTGATCGACCACAATCGCCCCGCCGGTGCTCTGCCCGCACAAATGCCACGGCTGCGGCAGCGCGATCGACTGCGCCTCTGCGAACAAGGCCTGCAGGACATCCTGATATTCAGAGAAGTCGCGAATGCTTGCGCGCGGCCCGCTCGACAGGCCATGGCCCGGCAAGTCGCAGGCGATCACCGCGAAGTCCTTATCCAGCGCCCACTCGATCACATGCCGGTAGAGCCCGACATGATCGTAGTAACCGTGCAGCAGAAACAGCGTCGCCTTGACCTTCTCCGGCCACCAGCAATGGCTCACCACTTCATAGCCATCGACTTCGAAACGGCCCATGCCACGCCAGACATCGCGATGGGGAAAGTCGGTCTGGTAGAAGCGCTGATAAGCCTTGGCCTCGTCCGACAACGGCTGCCACTCGGCCAAAGGCTTGAGGCTGGCGCGGATCTGATCGGGGTCGAAAGTGGCAGGCATGCGGGAATTCCAAAGCGGTGAACAGACTTTATCGGCCTGCGATATTCATCTGTCGGAGCAAGCATGGCAAGCTAGCCCACCTCTTCTGGAACGAAAACCATGCGTTCGCCCTACCGCACCGCACTGTTTGCCAGCCTGCTCGCGCTGATTTGCGCCGGGGTATTGTGGGCGGCGTACGACTGGTTTCAGGGGCGTTATCTGCGTGCGTTCAGCGAACACACGGCAGTATTTTCCGGTGATCCGCTGCGTTTGCCGGACAACCTCGCCGGCCCCGGCAAGATCCGCCTGGTGCACTTCTGGGACCCGGCCTGCCCGTGCAACGTTGGCAATCAACAGCACCTGACCGAGATGGTCGAGCAGTTCAGCGCCAAGGGCGTGGAGTTCTTCGCCGTGCAAAAAACCGGCAGCCACGGCCAATTGCCCGCGACCCTCAGCAGCCTGAAAACCATCACGATATTGCCCGGCTCCGAACAAGTCCCCGCCAGCCCGGCCGTGGCGATCTGGGACCGCAGCGGCAAACTGGCGTACTTCGGCCCGTACAGCGAAGGCCTGACCTGCAACTCCAGCAACAGCTTTATCGAACCGATTTTGAATGCCCTGACGCAAGATCGCCCGGTCAATGCCACACACACCCTGGCGGTCGGTTGCTACTGCCCGTGGCCTGTGGAGACGCCGTAAGGCATTCCGGACTTTTCAAGGACAGCGCTGCACGGCACAGAAGGTCTGTGCTAATTGTTTGCAGCCCGACGGGCGGCAATCCCGTATGCACAAGGAGTCACCATGAAGCGCGTGTTCACCGTACTTGGCTTGCTCATCGTTGTTCTGCTTGCCGGCGCAGGCTGGTACGTCTACAGCAAACAGCCAACGCGACAAGGTCAGGTCGAGCTGCGCAACCTGCAGGGTTCGGTGACCGTGCGCTACGACGAACGCGGTGTGCCGCACATTCGCGCCGAGAACGAAACCGACCTCTACCGCGCCCTCGGCTATGTGCATGCCCAGGATCGGCTGTTCCAAATGGAAGCCATGCGCCGCCTCGCCCGTGGCGAACTGGCCGAAGTGCTCGGGCCGAAGCTGCTCGACACCGACAAACTGTTCCGCAGCCTGCGCATCCGCGAACGCGCGGCCAGTTACGTCGCCAGTCTGGATAAACAGTCACCGGCGTGGAAGGGCCTGCAAGCCTATCTGGATGGCATCAACCAATATCAGGACAGCCACGCTGCACCGATCGAGTTTGACGTGCTGGGCATCCCCAAACGACCTTTCACGGCAGAAGACAGCATCAGCGTCGCGGGTTACATGGCCTATAGCTTTGCCGCGGCGTTTCGCACCGAGCCGTTGCTGACCTATGTGCGCGATCAGCTCGGCGCCGATTACCTCAACGTTTTCGACCTCGACTGGCAGCCCAAAGGCGTGCTGGTCAACGGTCACGCCAAGCCAGCGCCAGCCCTCGCTGCCGGCGACTGGAAAGACCTCAACGCTCTCGCCCGCCTCAGCGAACAAGCGTTGATCGACAATGGCCTGCCGCAGTTCGAAGGCAGCAACGCCTGGGTCATCGCAGGTAGCCGCAGCCAGAGCGGCAAACCGCTGCTAGCCGGCGACCCGCACATTCGCTTCTCGGTGCCGTCGGTGTGGTACGAAGCGCAATTGTCGGCGCCGGGCTTCGAGCTGTACGGCCATCATCAGGCGCTGGTGCCGTTCGCCTTCCTCGGCCACAACCTCGATTTCGGCTGGAGCCTGACCATGTTCCAGAACGACGATCTGGACCTGATCGCCGAGAAGGTCAATCCGGATAACCCGAATCAGGTCTGGTATCGCGGCCAGTGGACGGACATGGTCGTCACCGAGCAGCAAATCAATGTGAAAGGCCAGACGCCGGTGACCCTCAGCCTGCGCCAATCGCCCCACGGGCCGATCGTCAACGATGCGCTCGGCACCGCTGCCGGCAAGACACCGATCGCCATGTGGTGGGCTTTCCTCGAAACGCCGAACCCTATCCTCGAAGGCTTTTACCAGCTCAACCGCGCCGATACGTTGGCCAAGGCTCGTGCCGCAGCGGCCAAGGTGCAGGCGCCGGGGCTGAATCTCGTCTACGCCAACGCCAAGGGCGATATCGCCTGGTGGGCCTCGGCGTTGCTGCCCAAGCGCCCGGCCGGGGTGCGGCCGGAGTTCATACTCGACGGCAGCAGCAATCAGGCCGACAAGGACGGCTTCTACCCGTTCAGCGCCAACCCGCAGGAAGAAAACCCGGCGCGCGGCTATATCGTCTCGGCCAACTTCCAGCCCGTCTCGCCGACGGGCATGGAGATTCCCGGTTACTACAACCTCGCCGATCGCGGCCAGCAACTGAATCGTCAGCTCAGCGACAAGAGCGTGAAGTGGACCAACGAGGCCAATCAGAAGCTGCAACTGGGCACCGCCACCGGTTACGCCCCGCGCTTGCTCGCGCCGTTGCTGCCGGTATTGCGTGAAGTCGTCAGCGATCCGGCGCAACTGAAACTGGTCGAGCAACTGGCGCAGTGGCCAGGCGACTATCCACTGGATTCAGTCAGTGCAACGCTGTTCAACCAGTTCTTGTATGACCTTGCCGATGCGGCGATGCGTGATGAGTTGGGCAATGACTTTTTCGACACCTTGCTGTCGACGCGGGTGATTGATGCGGCGCTGCCGAAGCTGGCGGCGAATGCCGATTCACCGTGGTGGAACAACCGCAGCACGCCCAACAAGGAGACCCGTGCCGATGTCGTGCGCGCGGCGTGGCAGGCGAGCATGCAGCACCTGAAGCTGACCCTCGGCGATAACTCTGCCGAGTGGAAATGGGGCGCGGCGCACACGCTGACTCACGGCCATCCGCTGGGACAGCAGAAGCCTCTGGATCGGATTTTCAACGTCGGGCCGTTTGCGGCACCGGGCAGTCATGAAGTGCCGAACAATCTGTCGGCGAAGATCGGCCCGGCGCCATGGCCGGTGACTTACGGGCCGTCGACACGGCGCCTGGTGGATTTTGCCGATCCGGCGCATGGGCTGACGATCAACCCGGTTGGGCAGAGTGGTGTGCCGTTCGACAGTCACTATGACGATCAGGCTGAGGCGTATGTCGACGGGATGTATGTGCAGGCGCATTTCAATGCCGAAGAGGTGACGGCGAATACGCGCAGTACGTTGAAGCTGTTGCCGGCGCGGGCACCTTAAAAGCCCCTCACCCTAACCCTCTCCCGGGGGGAGAGGGGACTGACCGAGGTGTCTTTCGCTATGCACCGACCTGAGAGATCGAGTCGATTATGGATTCGGTACAGCAACATCACGTCGGCGTATCTCCCCAATATCCCCCAATCGGCCCCCTCTCCCTCTGGGAGAGGGCTGGGGTGAGGGTCAAAGCATCACCGCAAAATTCAGCCGAAACTGCTGCGGCGTCACCCCCAGCCGCCGGTTAAACACCCCGCGCATATGCTGCGCATCGCGAAACCCACACTGATACGCCACAGTCTTCAACGGCGCCGCAGTGCTTTCCAGCATCACCCGCGCCGCATCCACCCGCGCCCGCTCGACGAACTCCGCCGGCGTCACCTTCGCCTCCCGAGCAAACACCCGAGAAAAGTTACGCGCACTCATGTTCGCCGCATTGGCCAGATCGGCGATCGTCAGATCGCCAGTCAGATTGGCCAAGACATACAACTGCACCATCGCCACCGCCGACGTCGGTTCCGCATGCGGCGTGAGGAACGGGCTGAACTGCGACTGGCCACCAGATCGCTGGGTGAACACCACCAGCCGTTTGGCCACGCTCAGCGCCACTTCAGCACCGTGATCACGCGCCAGCAGGTACAGCGACAGATCGATGCCCGCCGTAACTCCGGCCGAGGTGTAGAGCGTGCCGTCCTCGACATACAAGCGATCCGCTTCGACCTGCGTTGTCGGGCACAACTGCGCCAGCGCCTCGGCGTCGTTCCAGTGCGTGGTGACGGTGCGCCCCTCCAGCAAACCGGCGCGCGCGAGCATGAACGCGCCATTGCAGATTGAACCGAAGCGCTGCGCCCGTGAACACGCCCCGCGCAGCCAATCATCAAACGTCGCGCCAAAATTCATGAATGGCAGTTGCGGGCCGCCAGCGACCAGCAACAGGTCGTAGGCCTCAAGGGCTTCGCTGAAATGCCGATGGGCATTCAGGTTCAAACCGTTGGAACAGGCCATCGGGCCGTGTTCGACGCCGATCACTTCGAGCCGATAGTGATCCTCGGGCGCCAGGAAGCGATTGGCCTCGGCGAACACATCCATCGGGCCGCTGACGTCCAGCGACTGCACGCCTGCGAATACCACGATGGCGACGGTTTTGCTCATGGCTGTGGATTCCCCCTTTAAGAGCAAAAGATCGCAGCCTGCGGCAGCTCCTACAGGTGTCCGCTTTCCCATGTAGGAGCTGCCGAAGGCTGCGATCTTTTAGCTTGGCACGATTTGCAGGTGGATTGGCAAGGATCGCAGCCATGCGCCGATTGTTCGCTTGCAGCGTCGGGAACAGACTTTCCCCATCAGCGCCACGACGGCGCTTTCAGAAAGGAAAGCACCATGAGCACCACCATCGCCGGCATCAAAATCCCCGACAGCGCCCTCGCCCGGGCCACCACCGAGTACATCCGCGACATCGAGTCCGACCTGCTCTACCACCACTCGCGCCGGGTATTTCTGTTCGGTGCATTGAGCGGCGAGCGCCAGCAACTGGCCTACGATCCGGAGTTGCTCTACGTCGGCGCAATGTTCCACGACCTCGGTCTGGTCGAAGGCCACCGCAGTGATGACGAGCGTTTTGAAGTCGACGGTGCCAACGCGGCGGCAGCGTTTCTTGAACCGTACGGGCTGAGCGATGACGACATCGAACAGGTGTGGCTGTCGATTGCCCTGCACACCACGCCGGGCGTGCCGAAGCATCTGCGTCCGACCGTGGCGCTGGTCACTGCAGGTGTCGAGATGGATGTACTCGGAATGGACTACGCCGCGTTCAGCACGGTGCAGCGTGAAGCGGTGGTGCATGCGCACCCGCGCGGGGAAGGTTTCAAGGAGTGCATCATCTGCGCGTTTGCCGATGGCTTGCACCATCGTCCGCAGACCACGTTCGGCAATGTGAAGACCGATGTGCTGAAGGATCAGGAGCCGGGGTTCAAGCCGATGAACTTTGTCGAGGTCATCCGCCAATCACCCTGGACTGCATAAAACGAAATGTGGGAGCGAGCCTGCTCGCGAAAGCGGTGTATCAGCCAATATTTGAGTCGACTGATACTCCGTCTTCGCGAGCAGGCTCGCTCCCACATTGGGATTTGGCTTGGCCTCAAGATTGAGGCCAAGCCGATATTGCTTACGCCGCTTCCGGGCTTGGTGCGCGACGCACGTCCGGCTGCTTCCACGAATCGGCAGCGCTTTCTTCGATGGCTTGCTGGATGGCTTTCTTGCGCGCTTCTTCGGCACGGCGGCTGAAGAACCAGACCATGAAGGTCACGATCGATACCGCGAGCAGAATCAGACTGGCCACGGCATTGATCTCAGGCTTCACACCCAGACGCACCGCCGAGAACACTTCCATCGGCAGGGTCGTCGACCCCGGACCGGAGACGAAGCTCGCCAGCACCAGGTCGTCCAGCGACAGCGCGAACGACATCATGCCGCCCGCCGCCAGCGATGGCGCGATCATCGGGATGGTGATCAGGAAGAACACCTTCCACGGCCGCGCGCCCAGATCCATCGCCGCTTCTTCGATCGACAGGTCCAGCTCACGCAGACGCGCCGACACCACCACCGCCACATACGCCGCACAGAACGTGGTGTGGGCGATCCAGATGGTGACGATGCCACGTTCCTGCGGCCAGCCGATCATCTGCGCCATGGCCACGAACAACAGCAACAGCGACAGACCGGTGATCACTTCCGGCATCACCAGCGGCGCCGTCACCAGGCCGCCGAACAGCGTACGGCCCTTGAAGCGCGTGATGCGGGTCAGTACGAACGCCGCCAGCGTACCGAGCGCCACTGCCGCTACGGCGGTGTAGCAGGCAATTTCCAGCGAGCGCAGCACCGAACCCATCAGTTGGGTGTTGTCGAGCAACCCGACGTACCATTTGATCGACCAGCCGCCCCACACCGTTACCAGTTTCGAGGCGTTGAACGAGTAGATCACCAGGATCAGCATCGGCAGGTAGATGAACAACAGACCGATGACCAGCATCAGGCTGGAGAAACGGATGCGCTTCATTCTTTGCCCTCCATTTCTTTGGCCTGACTGCGGTTGAACAGAATGATCGGCACAATCAGGATCGCCAGCATCACCACTGCCAGCGCGGATGCCACCGGCCAGTCACGGTTGTTGAAGAACTCTTGCCAGAGCACTTTACCGATCATCAGGGTTTCCGGACCGCCGAGCAGTTCCGGGATCACGAACTCGCCGACCACCGGGATAAACACCAGCATGCAACCGGCAATAATGCCGTTCTTGGACAGCGGAATAGTGATTTTCCAGAAGCTGTTGAAGGTGCTCGAACCCAGGTCCGATGCAGCTTCCAGCAGACTGTGATCGTGCTTCACCAGGTTGGCGTACAACGGCAGGATCATGAACGGCAGGTACGAGTAAACGACACCGATGTACACCGCCAGGTTGGTGTTGAGGATCTGCAAAGGCTCGTCGATGAAGCCCATGCTCATCAGGAAACCGTTGAGCAACCCGTTGTTGCTGAGGATGCCCATCCACGCGTAAACGCGGATCAGGATCGCCGTCCACGTCGGCATCATGATCAGCAGCACCAGCACCGTTTGCAGCTCTTTACGGGCGGTGGCAATGGCGTAGGCCATCGGGTAGCCGATCACCAGACAGAGGATGGTGCTGATCAGCGCCATTTTCAGCGAGCCGAGGTAAGCGGCGATATACAACTCGTCGCCCGCCAGCATTGCGTAGTTGCCCAGGTTCAGCAGCAGTTGCAGCTTCTGCTCGGCGTACGTGTAGATCTCGGTGTACGGCGGGATGGCCACGTCGGCTTCGGCGAAGCTGATCTTCAGGACGATGAAGAACGGCAGCATGAAGAACAGGAACAGCCAGATGAACGGGACCCCGATGACCAGTTGGCGGCCATTGGGGATTATTCGGTTAATGCGGCGTTTGAATTTGCGCATGTTCATGAGCGGAGTACCACGCCGCTGTCGTCTTCCCACCACACGTAAACCTGATCGCCCCAGGTCGGACGCGCGCCACGGCGCTCGGCATTGGCGACGAACGACTGCACCAGTTTGCCGCTCGGCAGTTCAACGTAGAACACCGAGTGCCCGCCGAGGTAGGCGATGTCGTGGACCTTGCCGCTCGACCAGTTGTACTCGCAGGTCGGTTGGTCGGCGGTGACCAGCAGCTTCTCCGGACGGATCGCGTAAGTGACCGACTTGTCCTGCACCGAGGTACTGATGCCGTGGCCGACATAGATCTGCCGGTCGAGATCTTTACAGGTGATGGTCGCGTGGCCTTCGGCATCGTCAATCACTTCGCCTTCGAAGATGTTGACGTTGCCGATGAATTCACAGACCAGCCGGCTGGTCGGGGTTTCGTAGATGTCGATCGGGCTGCCGATCTGGGCGATCCAGCCCAGGTGCATGATCGCAATGCGCTCGGCCATGGTCATGGCCTCTTCCTGGTCGTGGGTCACCATCACGCAAGTCACACCGACGCGCTCGATGATTTCCACCAGTTCCAGCTGCATCTGCGAACGCAGTTTCTTGTCCAGTGCGCCCATCGGCTCATCGAGCAGCAGCAGCTTCGGCCGCTTCGCCAGCGAACGTGCCAGCGCCACACGCTGACGCTGACCACCGGACAGTTGATGCGGCTTGCGCTTGGCGTACTGGCTCATCTGCACCAGCTTGAGCATTTCGGCCACTCGCGCATCGACTTCAAACGCCGGGATCTTGTCCTGCTTGAGGCCGAAGGCGATGTTCTGCGCCACGGTCATGTGCGGGAACAAGGCGTACGACTGGAACATCATGTTGATCGGACGTTCGTACGGCGGCATGTCGGTGATGTCGACGCCGTCGAGGAAAATGCGCCCCTCCGTGGGCCGTTCGAACCCTGCCAGCATCCGCAGCAGAGTGGATTTGCCCGATCCCGAACCGCCGAGCAGGGCGAAGATTTCGCCTTTCTTGATTTCCAGGGACACATCGTCCACGGCAATCGTCTCGTCGAACTTCTTCGTGACCCGGTCGATTTTGACCAACACCTGTTTCGGTGTCTGGTCGCCCTCGAGGGCTTTCTTATAGGCGCCGGAGGCAACTGCCATTTACGAAACTCCCAGAAAAAAACAGTGCAGTTCGCCCCGCAAGGCGAACCCAGGATAGTGTGTGCCTTACATCCCCGACTTGACCTTGGTCCAGCTGCGGGTCATCAGACGCTGAATGTTCGGTGGCAACTCGATCGACACATAAGCCTTGTCGATAACGGCCTGCGGCGGATACACCGACGCATCGGTACGGATGGATTGTTCCATCAACTTGTCCGCCCCCGGATTGGGGTTGGCGTAACCGACGTAATCACTGACCTGAGCGATCACCTCAGGTTTCAGCAGATAGTTGATGAAGGCATGGGCCTGCTTCACGTTCGACGAATCCTTGGGGATTGCCAGCATGTCGAACCACAGCGCACCACCCTCTTTCGGCACCGTGTAAGCGATGTTCACGCCCTTCTTGGCTTCGGCTGCGCGATTCTTCGCCTGGAAGATATCGCCAGAGAAACCGATGGCCACGCAGATGTCGCCGTTGGCCAGATCACCGATGTATTTCGAGGAGTGGAAGTAGGTCACGTAAGGACGCACCGCGAGCAATTTGTCGGTGGCTTTTTCGTAGTCCTTCGGATTGGTGCTGTTGGCATTCAGGCCCAGATAGTTGAGCACGGTCGGCATCATTTCATCCGCCGAATCGAGGAATGCCACGCCGCAGCTTTGCAGCTTCTTGATGTTCTCAGGCTCGAACAAAACGCCCCACGAATCGATCTTGTCGACACCCAAAACGGCCTTCACTTTATCGACGTTGTAACCGATGCCGTTGGTGCCCCACAGGTACGGCACGGCGTACAGGTTGCCCGGATCGTTCTGTTCCAGACGCTTGAGCAGCGCCGGGTCGAGATTGGAATAATTCGGCAGCTGTGACTTGTCGAGCTTCTGGAACGCGCCCGCCTTGATCTGCTTGCCGAGGAAGTGGTTCGACGGCACGACCACGTCGTAACCGGTACGCCCGGCCAGCAGTTTGCCTTCCAGGGTTTCATTGGAGTCGAAGACGTCGTAGACCGGTTTGATCCCGGTCTCTTTCTGGAAGTCGGCCAGCGTGGTCTCGCCGATGTAATCGGACCAGTTATAAATATGCACCGTACCGGCGGCCTGGGCTCCGACAGCAACTGTCAGGCCGGCAGTGGCCAGCAGGGCTTTGCGCAAAGAAGAAAAAATAGGCAAGTGGAGGTCCTCTAAATTAGTTGGGCCCAAGTTGCCCCGCGCTGCATGACAGCCGTGGCTGCCCGGCAACAAAACCGGCGCGCAACTTACCCTCGAAAAACCGTTCCTGCAAAACTTCCTGTCATTTAATTGATCCGCTGGCCGCCTTCGCGGGAGACGACGGCCAGCGGTTGCTGCTTCAAACCGGCTTATTTACCGGATTTGATCTTGGTCCAGCTGCGAGTGATCAGGCGCAGGGTCGCTGCGTCCAGGTCGCTGATCGCATAGAGCTGTTTCTTCACTTCAGCCGATGGGTAGATGCTCGGATCGCTGGTGATGTCTTTGTCGACCAGTGGCGTAGCAGCTTTGTTGCCGTTCGGGAAACGCACGGCGTTGGTGATGCCGGCCATCACTTGCGGCTCAAGCAGGTAGTTCATGAACTTGTAGGCGGCTTCGACGTTTTCGGCATCCTTGGGAATGGCGACCATGTCGTAGAACGTGCCAGCACCTTCTTTTGGAATGGTGTAGGCCAGCTTGACCTTGTCACCGGCTTCCTGGGCGCGGGTCTTGGATTGTTCCAGGTCGCCCGAGTAACCGACGGCGACGCAGATGTTGCCGTTGGCCAGGTCGGAGATGTACTTGGAGGAATGGAAGTAGGCAACCGAAGGACGAATTTTCAGGAACAGGTCTTCGGCGGCTTTCAGGTCAGCCTTGTCTTTGCTGTTGGTCGGCTTGCCCAGGTAGTGCAACGCCGCCGGAATCATTTCGGTCGGTGCGTCGAGGAAGCTTACGCCGCAGCTTTTGAGCTTCTCGATGTTTTCAGGCTTGAACACCACGTCCCAGGAATCGATCTTGTCGATGCCCAGCGCTGCCTTGACCTTGGCCGGGTTGTAGCCGATGCCGATCGAGCCCCACATGTACGGGAACGCGTGCTTGTTGCCTTGGTCGCTGGCATCGCCAACAGCCTTGAGCAGGTCTTCGTCGAGGTTTTTCCAGTTTGGCAGCTTGGACTTGTCCAGCTCCTGGTAAACACCGGCCTTGATCTGCTTGGCGAGGAAGTTATTGGAAGGCACCACGATGTCATAACCGGACTTGCCGGCCAGCAGCTTGGCTTCCAGGGTTTCGTTGCTGTCGAAGACGTCATAGACGACTTTGATCCCGGTGGCTTTTTCGAAGTTGGCCACAGTGTCCGGGGCGATGTAGTCGGACCAGTTGTAGACGTGCAACACCTTGTCGTCCGCCTGAGCCGCAGCCGCCATGACTCCCATCAGGGACATGGCGAGCAGAGTCTTGCCAGCGAGCTTTTTGCCTAATGCCTTCATGCGTTAATGCTCCAAATTTTTCTTTTTTGAACCACTTTGTTCAGCGGCCGAACCCGGACAACTGGAACCGCGGCTAGTCTGGCAAGATCCGAGGCGGTCTTTCAAGAAAAGACCAGCCTTTCTGACAGCTTTGAGCGCGAGCGCCACGGCTCCCCCGCTCAAAGCCTAGCACTTAGCCCTGCAACGCACTGAGGGTCAGGTCCAGACACTTGCGTGCCTTTGTAACCAGCTCATCGATCTCGGCTTTGCTGATCACCAGCGGCGGCGCGATGATCATGGTGTCGCCCACAGCGCGCATGATCAGGCCGTTGTCGAAGCAGAACTGGCGGCAGATCATGCCGACGCCCTTGCCTTCGTAACGCTTGCGCGTGGCCTTGTCCTGCACCAGCTCGATCGCGCCCAACAGACCGACGCCGCGAACTTCACCCACCAACGGGTGATCGTTCAGTTCCCGCAGACGTTTCTGCAAATACGGTGCCGTTTCGTTGTGCGCGTTCTCGATAATTTTTTCATCACGCAAGATGCGGATGTTTTCCAGGCCCACCGCTGCTGCCACCGGGTGACCGGAGTAAGTGAAGCCGTGATTGAAATCGCCGCCTTCATTGAGCACCGCCACCACGGAGTCGCGAACGATCAGGCCACCCATCGGGATGTAGCCGGAGGTCAGGCCTTTGGCGATGGTCATCATGTCCGGCTTGAGATCGTAGAAATCACTGCCGAACCACTCACCGGTACGGCCGAAACCGCAGATCACTTCGTCGGCGACGAAGAGGATGTCGTACTTGGCGAGGATTTCCTTGATGCGCGGCCAGTAGCTGTCTGGCGGAATGATCACGCCTCCGGCACCCTGAATCGGCTCGGCAATAAAGGCACCGACGTTGTCGACGCCGACTTCGAGAATCTTCTCTTCCAGCTGATTGGCCGCCCAGATGCCGAACTCTTCCGGGGACATGTCGCCACCCTCGGTAAACCAGTACGGCTGCGCAATGTGGACGATACCCGGGATCGGCAAGTCGCCTTGTTCGTGCATATACGTCATGCCACCGAGGCTCGCGCCGGCCACGGTCGAACCGTGATAACCGTTCTTGCGGCTGATGATGACTTTCTTGTTTGGCTGGCCTTTGATCGCCCAGTAGTGGCGAACCATGCGCAGCATGGTGTCGTTGCCTTCGGAACCGGAACCGGTGAAGAACACATGGTTCATGCCTTCCGGTGCCACGTCGGCGATTGCCTTGGCCAGTTCCAGCGCTGGCGGGTGCGCGGTCTGGAAGAACAGGTTGTAGTACGGCAGTTCGCGCATCTGTTTGGCGGCCGCGTCGGCCAGCTCATCGCGACCATAACCGATGGCCACACACCACAGACCGGCCATGCCGTCGAGAATCTTGTTGCCTTCGCTGTCCCACAGGTAAACGCCCTTGGCGTTGGTGATGATCCGCGGGCCTTTCTCTTTCAGCTGCTTGAAGTCGCTGAACGGGGCCAGGTGGTGATCATTGCTGAGTGCTTGCCACTCGCGGGTTTGCGGGTTGTTGCTGGTCATGCCAATTCTCCTTGTTATCGGTGAAGGCGCGGCCGGTGAGGACCGCGCCCGGCGTATCAGACGGCGAAGAGCAGGTACTCACGCTCCCAGGAACTGATCACGCGCTTGAAGTTTTCATGCTCGGCCCGTTTTACCGCGACGTAGCCAGTGATGAAGGTTTTGCCCAGGTACTTCTCGATGGTCGCGCTGTTTTCCATACGTTCCAGCGCGTCTTCGATGGTCAGCGGCAGGCGCAGGTTGCGGCGCTCGTAACCACGCCCCACGACCGGCGCGCTCGGGTTGAGGCCTTCGACCATGCCGATGTAACCGCAGAGCAGGCTCGCGGCGATCGCCAGGTACGGGTTGGCGTCAGCGCCCGGCAGGCGGTTTTCGACGCGACGGTTCTGCGGGCCGGCATCCGGTACGCGCAGGCCGACGGTGCGGTTTTCTTCGCCCCACTCGACGTTCACCGGTGCCGAGGTATCCGGCAGGAAGCGGCGGAACGAGTTGACGTTCGGCGCGAACAGCGGCAGCAATTCCGGAATCAGCTTCTGCAAACCACCGATGTGGTGCAGGAACAGCTGGCTCATGGTCCCGTCTTCATTAGAGAAGACGTTTTTGCCGGTCTCGATGTCGATGATGCTCTGGTGCAAGTGCATCGCACTGCCCGGCTCGCCGGTCATCGGCTTGGCCATAAAGGTGGCGGCCACGTCGTGCTTGAGCGCGGCTTCGCGCATGGTGCGCTTGAACACCAGGATCTGGTCGGCCAGCGACAGTGCGTCGCCGTGACGGAAGTTGATTTCCATCTGCGCCGTGCCGTCCTCGTGAATCAGCGTGTCGAGGTCCAGCTCCTGCAGCTCGCACCAGTCGTAGACGTCCTCGAACAGCGGATCGAATTCGTTCGCCGCTTCAATGGAGAACGACTGACGACCGATTTCCGGACGGCCCGAACGGCCAATCGGCGGCTGCAACGGATAGTCAGGGTCGTCGCTGCGCTTGGTCAGGTAGAACTCCATTTCCGGCGCCACGATCGGCTGCCAGCCCTTGTCGGCATAGAGTTTGAGGACTTTCTTGAGGACGTTGCGCGGCGACAGCTCAATCGGGTTGCCTTGCTTGTCGTAGGTGTCGTGGATCACTTGAGCGGTCGGCTCGATGGCCCACGGCACCATGTACACAGCGTTCTGGTCGGGGCGGCAGATCATGTCGATGTCGGCCGGGTCGAGCAGTTCGTAATAGATGTCGTCTTCGACGTAGTCGCCGGTCACGGTCTGCAACAGCACGCTCTCGGGCAGGCGCATGCCTTTTTCGGCGATGAACTTGTTGGTCGGCGAGATCTTGCCCCGGGTGATACCGGTCAAGTCGGCGATCATGCATTCGACTTCTGTGATCTTGTGGTCTTTCAACCAATCGGTGAGCTGGTCGAGGTTGTTACTCATAAATGCCTCTGGGCTGAGTCTCCTGACGTGATGTCAGGCAAAGTTTGACGCTGTGAGCGTCGCGTTAAAGGGGGGCTTGCTCGCGCAGTGCCGGCTTACGCCTGGCACCGCGCATAGACAATGAAAGAGGAGCTTACCTGCCCTTTACGCTGGCGTTGCATTTCCTGTGCACAGTTCAAGCGTGCAGAATCGTGAGCACGGCTTGAAAGACGGCACAGGCTTTGGGAGTGAAAGAGATCTATATTGGAAGGAGACGCCATAAACGGGATGCTTCGCCGTACGTCCAGAATATCGGACGCTATGGTTTCGACTGCTGCTGACGAGAACAACGTCGATGGACCGCGAGCCTTGCTGGCTGCGCTACGGACGGATTTGTCGCCACTGATGTGATGAGCATGCAGACCGGACTGTTGCGAGCAGTCGGTGATGCCGATTAACGGCAGGCGAGACATGAAGCACCCCGGTATTATTGCTGTTATGGGTTTGATCGGAGCTTAGCCTTGTTCATTTTTTTACACAACACCCCCGTAAAAAATACAACACGGCCTGCTCAAGCCCGCGGGTGCCCAGCGTCACAAGGACTAAAAACCGCCCCAAAGTGCCCCATAAATGCCCTTGCAGCGCTTTTTTAGGGCAAAAAAGGCCTCGCTTGACTTCGGCAGGCCGTTCGGGTTGACTGAAACCAGAAAAGATCAATGATTGATATTTTTAACAACAAAGGTGTTGCATCATGTCGGTACCCCCGCGTGCCGTTCAGCTTAACGAAGCGAACGCGTTCCTTAAGGAACATCCTGAGGTTCTGTACGTTGACCTTCTGATTGCGGATATGAATGGTGTGGTGCGCGGCAAGCGCATCGAACGCACCAGCCTCCACAAGGTTTACGAGAAAGGCATCAACCTGCCGGCCTCTCTATTTGCTCTGGATATCAACGGCTCTACGGTGGAAAGCACCGGCCTGGGCCTGGACATCGGCGACGCCGATCGTATCTGCTATCCAATCCCCGATACCCTGTGCAACGAGCCATGGCAGAAGCGCCCGACCGCGCAACTGTTGATGACCATGCACGAACTCGAAGGCGACCCTTTCTTCGCCGATCCGCGCGAAGTGCTCCGTCAAGTTGTTGCAAAGTTTGACGAGCTGGGTCTGACCATCTGCGCCGCCTTCGAACTCGAGTTCTACCTGATCGACCAGGAAAACGTGAACGGCCGTCCACAGCCGCCACGCTCGCCGATCTCCGGCAAACGACCACACTCGACGCAGGTCTACCTGATCGACGACCTCGACGAATACGTCGACTGCCTCCAGGACATTCTGGAAGGTGCCAAAGAGCAAGGCATTCCGGCCGACGCCATCGTCAAGGAAAGTGCCCCGGCGCAGTTCGAAGTGAACCTGCACCACGTTGCCGACCCGATCAAGGCGTGCGACTACGCGGTACTGCTCAAGCGTCTGATCAAGAACATCGCCTACGACCATGAAATGGACACCACCTTCATGGCCAAGCCGTATCCGGGCCAGGCGGGCAATGGTCTGCACGTACACATTTCGATTCTGGATAAAGAAGGCAAAAACATTTTTGCCAGCGAGGATCCCGAGCAGAACGCCGCGCTGCGTCACGCGATCGGCGGTGTGCTCGAGACCCTGCCCGCGCAGATGGCTTTCCTCTGCCCGAACGTCAACTCCTACCGTCGTTTCGGCGCACAGTTCTACGTGCCGAACTCGCCGTGCTGGGGCCTGGACAACCGCACCGTGGCGATTCGCGTACCGACCGGCTCTGCCGATGCCGTGCGTATCGAACACCGCGTCGCCGGTGCCGATGCCAACCCGTACCTGCTGATGGCTTCGGTACTGGCCGGCGTGCACCACGGTCTGACCAACAAGATCGAGCCGGGCGCGCCAGTCGAAGGCAACAGCTACGAGCAGAACGAGCAAAGCCTGCCGAACAACTTGCGCGATGCCCTGCGCGAGCTGGACGACAGCGAGGTGATGGCCAAGTACATCGATCCGAAGTACATCGATATCTTCGTCGCCTGCAAGGAAAGCGAGCTGGAGGAGTTCGAACACTCCATCTCCGACCTTGAGTACAACTGGTATCTGCATACCGTTTAAGCGGTTGTAGCTTCAGGAAAGAACGCCGTTGGCTGATTTAGCCAACGGCGTTTTTTTATGGCCGCCTGCGGCGGATCGCTGGCAAGCCAGCTCCCACAGGGATTTTCTGCGCACATAAATCCCGGTTCACTGAAGATCACTGTGGGAGCTGGCTTGCCAGCGATGGCGGCCGACAAGACAACACAGGAACCGGCTCGTACAATGCCCGCTGCCCCGCAGGAGACTTCCATGACGCGACCCGCCCCCGCCCGCAAACCCCGTGCCCGCAGTCAGGCGCGTATCGACTCGATACTTGATGCCGCGCGCACGCTGCTCGCCGCCGAGGGCGTGGCCAGTCTGTCGATCTACAGCGTCGCCGAACGCGCGCAGATCCCGCCCTCCTCCGTGTACCACTTTTTCGCCAGCGTCCCGGCGCTGCTAGAGGCACTGACGGCAGATGTGCACGCCGCGTTTCGCGCCTGCCTGCAAGCGCCGATCGATCACGAAGCTTTGCGTGACTGGCGTGATCTGTCGCGGCTGGTCGAGCAACGGATGTTGGAGATCTACGACGAAGACGCCGCCGCACGGCAGTTGATCCTCGCGCAACATGGTTTGACCGAAGTCACTCAGGCTGACCGTCAGCACGACATCGAACTGGGCGACTTGATGCACAAGCTGTTCGACCATCACTTCGAGTTGCCCAAGCTGCCGAAGGATGTCGATGTGTTCGCCCTGGCGATGGAGTTGGGCGACCGCGTGTATGCGCGTTCGGTGCAGCAGCATGGGCAGATCACGCCGCGCATGGCCGAGGAAGGGATGCGGGTGTTTGATGCCTATATCGGCCTGTATCTGCCACCTTACCTGCCCAAGCGCTGAGCCATGATCGTTCCCACGCTCTGCGTGGGAACGATCGCCAGGCACAAAAAACCCCGAAGGGCTCACGCCCTCCGGGGTTGTTTTTTACTCACCGGCTTACAACTTGGCGATCGACACCTCGGTGGATTTCACAAAGGCGATCACTTCGCTGC
This sequence comes from Pseudomonas chlororaphis, assembly GCF_000783395.1. Taxonomy (GTDB): domain Bacteria; phylum Pseudomonadota; class Gammaproteobacteria; order Pseudomonadales; family Pseudomonadaceae; genus Aquipseudomonas; species Aquipseudomonas chlororaphis_H. The sequence continues at coordinate 170,343 of NZ_JSFK01000002.1, forward strand.
CGACCACCAGTTCCAGCTCTTTGACCGAGCGGGTGGTGATCACCGAAGTGACGATGCCGGAAGCGGTCTGCACGTCGATTTCCGACAGCACGTCACCGAGGACGATTTCCTTGATCGAGCCTTTGAACTGGTTACGGACGTTGATGGCTTTGATAGTCATGGCAATGATTCCTGTCGTTTGCTTGAGTTATTGAGCCCAACGCAGTTGCGTAGGCAGTGGTGAAACAGGTTCCGGCGCCGGCGGTTCGCCAGGCAGGGAGAGAACACGGTTAAGCACTTCGGTTTCCAGCGCTGCCAGTCTGTGCGAACCACGCACTCGCGGCCGCGGCAGTTCCACATGCAGATCGAGGCCGACTTCGCCGTCCTCGATCAGAATCACCCGGTCGGCAATCGCCACCGCTTCACTGACGTCGTGGGTCACCAGCAGCACGGTGAAGCCGTGTTGCTGCCAGAGACGCTCGATCAGTTGCTGCATTTCAATCCGGGTCAGCGCGTCCAGTGCGCCGAGCGGTTCGTCGAGCAACAGCAGACGTGGCTGATGAATCAGCGCCCGCGCCAGTGCGACGCGCTGCTTTTGTCCGCCAGACAAAGCCGCCGGCCACTCATTGGCGCGATCGGCCAGACCCACCGCGTCCAGTGCTTCGAGAGCTTTCGGCCGCCAGTTGCCTTTAAGGCCGAGGCCGACGTTGTCGATGATCTTTTTCCACGGCAGCAGACGTGCTTCCTGGAACATCAGTCGGGTGTCTTCCCGCGCATCGCTGAGCGGCGCCGAACCGGCGAGCAATTCGCCGCCAGTCGGTTGATCGAGGCCGGCGAGCAAGCGCAGCAAAGTACTTTTGCCACAGCCACTGCGCCCGACCACGGCGACGAATTGCCCCGCCGGAATGTGCAGATCGATGTCACGCAGCACCTGCCGCGCGCCGAAGGTTTTCTGCAGATTGCGCACCGCCAGCGGAATCCCGCGCAGCAGGCGTGGAGGTTGTTGAGCCGTCATGCCGCACCTCCTTTGGCAACCTGATAAGCCGGGTGCCAACGCAACCACACACGTTCAAGTCCACGGGCGGCGAGGTCGGCGAGTTTGCCAAGCACCGCGTAAAGCAGGATCGCCAGCACCACCACGTCGGTCTGCAGGAACTCCCGAGCGTTCATCGCCAGATAGCCGATGCCGGAGCTGGCGGAAATGGTTTCGGCGACGATCAACGTCAGCCACATAAAACCCAGGGCGAAACGCACACCGACCAGAATCGAAGGTAGCGCGCCCGGCAGAATCACCTGCCAGAACAGGCTGAAACCGCTCAAGCCATAGCTGCGCGCCATCTCCACCAGCGCCGGGTCGACGTTGCGGATGCCGTGATAAGTGTTGAGGTAGATCGGGAACAACGTGCCCAACGCCACCAGAAAAATCTTCGCCGACTCGTCGATGCCGAACCACAGGATCACCAGCGGAATCAGCGCCAGATGCGGGACGTTGCGGATCATCTGCACCGAACTGTCGAGCAGGCGTTCGCCCCATTTCGACAGGCCGGTGATGAAACCCAGGACCAAACCGATGCTGCCGCCGATGGTGAAACCGAGCGCTGCACGCCAGCCACTGATCGCCAGGTGCGTCCAGATTTCGCCGCTGCGCACCAGGCTCACGCCGGCTTCGATCACCGCCACCGGTGCCGGCAGAATCCGTGTCGACAACCAGCCCGCCGACACTGACAACTGCCACACCGCCAGCAGCAATACCGGCAACGCCCAAGGCGCGAGGCTGTGGATGATTTTCTTCATGGCGCGCCTCAGCTCTGCGACGCGGCTTTGGGAAGAATGTCGTTGGCAACCATCTCGCCGAACGGGCTGACATAACCTGCGCTTTTCGGCAGTTCCGGACGCTCGATGTCGAGGTGCGGGAACAGCAGTTCGGCGACGCGATACGACTCTTCGAGGTGTGGATAACCGGAGAAGATGAAGGTGTCGATGCCCAGATCCGCGTATTCCTTCACACGCGCAGCCACGGTCGGGCCGTCGCCGACCAGCGCCGTGCCGGCACCGCCACGCACAAGACCGACGCCTGCCCAAAGGTTCGGGCTGACTTCGAGGTTGTCGCGGCTGCCGCCGTGCAGCGCGGCCATGCGTTGCTGGCCGACCGAATCGAAACGCGCCAGCGACGCTTGAGCGCGAGCGATAGTGTCGTCATCCAGGTGCGAGATCAGCCGATCCGCCGCTTGCCACGCTTCAGCGTTGGTTTCACGGACGATCACGTGCAGACGAATGCCGAAGCGCACGGTGCGGCCGAGCTTGGCGGCTTTGGCACGGACTTGTGCAATCTTCTCGGCCACCGCGGCTGGCGGCTCGCCCCAGGTCAGGACCATTTCCACTTGTTCAGCAGCCAGATCCTGCGCCGCTTCCGACGAGCCACCGAAGTACAGCGGCGGACGCGGTTGCTGGATCGGCGGGTAGAGCAATTTCGCGCCCTTCACGCTGATGTGCTGACCGTCGTAATCGACGGTTTCGCCTTCCAGCACACGACGCCAGATACGGGTGAATTCCACCGAGGCCTGATAGCGTTCTTCGTGGCTGAGGAACAGACCGTCGCCAGCCAATTCTTCCGGGTCACCGCCAGTCACGAGGTTGAACAGCGCACGCCCGCCGGACAGACGATCAAGCGTGGCGGCCTGCCGCGCTGCCACCGTCGGGGAAATGATCCCGGGGCGCAGGGCAACGAGGAACTTCAGACGCTGGGTCACCGGGATCAGCGACGCTGCCACCAGCCACGAGTCTTCGCAAGAGCGGCCGGTAGGAATCAGCACACCGCCGAAACCCAGACGATCCGCCGCTTGCGCGACCTGTTGCAGATAACCGTGGTCGACGGCGCGAGCGCCTTCGGCGGTGCCAAGGTAATGGCCGTCGCCGTGGGTCGGCAGGAACCAGAAGATATTGAGGCTCATGGAGTGGTCTCCTTGGGGATTCGAATTACTGCGCTTTAGCCACAGCGGCCGGTGGTGTCCAGATCACATCCTTGATGCTCAGCGGCTTCGGAATCAGCTTGAGCTGGAAGAACGTGTCAGCGATTTTCTGTTGTGCGGCGACCACTTCCGGGGTCAGGAACAACGCGCCGTAGCCTTGGCGTTTCACCGAAGTCAGAGTGATGTCCGCCGGCAGACCGAGCAGTGGCGCAACTTGTTGGGTGACGTCTTCAGGGTTGGCCTTCGACCACTCGCCAACGGCGCGCACTTCCTCGACGAGGGTCTTGATTACCTCAGGGTTTTTCTGCGCGTAAGGTTTAGTCGCGAGATAGAACTGATGGTTGTCGACGATGCCTTTGCCGTCGCGCAGGGTGTGCGCTTGCAGCTGTTTCTCGGCGGCAGCCTGGTACGGATCCCAGATGACCCAGGCGTCGACGCTGCCACGTTCGAACGCAGCGCGAGCATCGGCCGGCGGCAGGAATACGGTTTGAATGTCGGTGTATTTGAGGCCGGCGTCTTCCAGTGCACGCACCAGCAGGTAGTGAACGTTGGAGCCTTTGTTCAGCGCGACTTTCTTGCCTTTGAGATCGGCCACCGATTTGATCGGCGAGTCTTTCGGCACAAGGATCGCTTCGCTGTTCGGCGCTGGTGGTTCGTAGGCGACGTAAAGCAGATCGGCGCCGGCAGCCTGGGCAAAAACCGGTGGGGTTTCGCCGGTGACGCCGAAGTCGATCGAGCCGACGTTCAGGCCTTCCAGCAGTTGCGGGCCACCGGGGAATTCAGTCCATTGCACATCGACGCCTTGGGCGGCCAGACGTTTTTCCAGAGTGCCTTTGGCTTTGAGCAGCACCAGCGTGCCGTACTTCTGATATCCGATCCGCAATGTCTCGGCTTGGGCTTGAGTGATGGCGCCGAAGGTGACAGCCGCAGCAAACAGAGCGACCAGACCACGACGCAAAAATACAGTGCGCATAGCGCTCTCCTTTTTGCTGTTGGGTTTTGGCTGCACCTGCTTGGCCGTTAGCGGCTGAGTAAGGTGAGTTACATCAAGTTCGGGTGTGGCTTAAATGCTCCAGCGAGCACTCAACAAACGTTCGTTCAACAGGCCCGGCTCCAGCGGTTTCGGGCGGCGGGCCATGGCGCCGACAAACTGATCCAGCGCTTCATGCAGTCGCTGCTCCAGCGCTGGTGCCAGTTGTGCTGCGGCGCTGCCTTCGCCGTAAGCGATCTGACTGTCCTCGGCGAAAATCCCCTGTAGCATTTCCTGGGCTTTCAATGCCGACAACACCGGTTTGAGGGCGTAATCGACCACCAGCATGTGGGCGATGCTGCCGCCGGTGGCCATTGGCAAGACAATCTTGTGGTTCAGGGCGCGCTCGGGCAGCAGGTCCAGCAGGGTCTTCAACGCGCCGGAAAACGACGCTTTGTAAACCGGTGTGGCGATCAGCAGGCCGTCGGCGTTTTCGATCTGTTGCAGCAGGTCGAGCACCTTCGGGCTGTCGAAGCGGGCGTGGAGCAAATCTTCGGCGGGGAAATCCCGAATCTGATAACTCACCACCTCCACGCCTTGCTGCTGCAACCAGCGTTGCGAGCGCTCCAGTAGCACTCCGGAACGGGAGCGCAGGCTGGGACTGCCACCGAGTGAGACGACCAGCATTGAGACAATTCCTTAAGTGTTACAGGCGATTCGCGGGTTGCGATCTCGCTTCGATGGAGTGACCTTACCAGCTGATTTATATATCCATAAATCATATTTATTTCTTTGGTTATGCGTTTTGGAGATATGCATTTCAGGAAACCTCGGGCGAAAAAAAAGGCCGTCGAAACGGCCTGAAATCCCCTGCTTAGTAGCTACCACTGATCGTTCCCACGCTCTGCGTGGGAACGAATCCATGGACGCTCCGCGTCCACTGTGACGCGGAGCGTTACGGGCGGCATTCCCACGCGGACGGTTCGACGCCTCGACGTGGGAACGATCTGCCCAAGAAGATCACTTGTTCGGCTGTGGCGTCAGGCGCAGGTACGGCTTCACCGCGCGATAACCCTTCGGAAAGCGCTGCTTGATCTCTTCTTCATCTTTCAACGAAGGCACGATCACCACCTCTTCACCGTCCTGCCAGTTGGCCGGGGTGGCTACCTTGTAGTTGTCGGTGAGTTGTAGCGAATCAATCACCCGCAGAATCTCGTGAAAATTACGCCCGGTGCTCGCCGGGTAAGTGATGGTCAGGCGAATCTTCTTGTTCGGGTCGATCACGAACAGCGAACGCACGGTCAGCGTGTCGTTGGCGTTCGGGTGGATCAGATCATAGAGATCGGAGACCTTGCGATCGGCATCAGCCAGGATCGGGAAGTTGACGACAGTGTTCTGGGTTTCGTTGATGTCTTCGATCCACTTGTGGTGCGAATCCACCGGGTCGACCGACAGCGCGATGGCTTTGACGCCGCGCTTGCTGAACTCATCCTTGAGCTTGGCGGTGAAGCCCAGCTCCGTGGTGCACACCGGGGTGAAGTCCGCCGGGTGGGAGAACAGCACGCCCCAGCTATCGCCCAGCCATTCGTGGAAACGAATCTTGCCGGCGCTGGAATCCTGTTCGAAATCGGGGGCGATGTCGCCGAGTCTGAGGCTCATGGTGCTGCTCCTGATGAGTTGTTCGAGACCTCAACTGTAGCCCGGGATTTGCCATCGTGAAAAAGAATAAATAATGAGATATTTAGATCATAATTGAATATTAAACATCTGTTCACTGGACGCTGAACGGCATCCCGACGAACATCGGTCGCAAGGTTCGAGAAGGCCTTGAGTTGCTGTAAAGAGGGAAATTCGGGGAGGGCTTACGGGGGTGGGCCTGACTCGAAAACGCAAAAGCCCCGTCCGGCGCGATGCCGGACGGGGCTTTTTTTACATCAACGAATCGAGACGCGCTATTACAGCAGCGGGATCGAGTAGCTGACGATCAGGCGGTTCTCATCCTGGTCACGCTGACCTGGGATGTCGTTGCGCCACATGGCGTTTTTCCACATCACGCCAACGTTTTTCAGCGGGCCTTCCGGTACTACGTAACCAACGGTGATGTCGCGTTCCCACTCGGAACGGCCGGTGGCATTGACGCTGGTTTGAGGAACAGTGCTGCCGACTTTACCAGTGGTGTCGATGTTATCGCCACGCAGGTAAACCACACCGGCGGTCAGGCCAGGTACGCCAACTTTGGCGAAGTCGTACGAGTAGCGAGCTTGCCAGGTACGCTCGCCAGCGCGGGCGAATTTGGCAATCTGCATGTCGGTGGTGATGTACGCCGACGAGCCGTCACCCTGGTTCAGCCAAGGGAAGTCGCTGTTGCCGTTGCTGACCTGGTAGCCGCCACCGAAGGTGTGACCTTCAACGGTGTACAGGAACAAGCCGCTGTACAGGTTGTTGTCGACCTTACCTTTGGTGATGCCGGTACCGTAGTCACCCGTGGTGTAGTAGGCCGGGTCGTTACCGTTGGCGCCATCGTCACGGCTGTTGAAGTAACGGAAGTCAGACTTCAACACACCCGGGCCGATTGCCCAGTTGTGCACCAGACCCAGGAAGTGCTGCTTGTAGTAATCCTGCAAGTTGCCGTAGTAGTACTGGGCAGTCAGGTCTTTGGTGATTTTGTAGTCACCACCACCGTAGATGAACTTGTTGCTGTCACGACCGGCAGCGGTGTGAGCGTTGGAACCCGCGATCGACAACTCTTCGTTGTTGCTCGAGTTACGGCCCTTGGCGTGCTCGATCTGACCAGCAACCAGTGTCAGGTCCTTGATCTCGTTCGAGGTAATCTGACCACCTTGAAAGGTTTGCGGCAACAGACGACCGTCGTTGGTCACGATGACCGGCAGTTTTGGCTGCAGGGTACCGAGCTTCAGTTCAGTCTGGGAGATCTTGGCTTTGGCAGTCAGACCCAGGCTGGAGTAGTTGTCGACCGCTTCACCGTTGGACTTGCTCGGGAATACAGTGCCGCCATAGGAAGTCGACGTGGCACCGTTGGTGCCGCCACCCGAATCCAGACGCACGCCCAGCAGGCCGATAGCATCGATACCGAAGCCTACGGTGCCTTGGGTGTAACCGGAGGTGAAGCGCAGGTCGAAGCCTTGGCCCCACTCTTCCTGCTTGTTCTGAGCACCGGCGGCTTTGGTATCGCCATCACGGTTATCAGTGTTGATGTAGAAGTTACGCAGCCCCAAAGTAGCTTTGCTGTCTTCGATGAAACCGGCGGCGCCTGCCTGCTGCGCCATAACCCCTACGGCCACAGCCAGGGCCAAGGTGGACTTGTTCATGTAAAGCTCCTCTCGTTTCTAATTCTTGTGTTCCTGGCCTGGGGTCTGATGCCCTGGGTCCTAAGATGCGCGATTAGCGCCAGACCGTGACTGACAAGTCAATCGTAACCTTGTGTGTCTACGACCAAGGTCTAATCGCAGTGATTTGGTCCGTGCAGAGTAAAGATTTCCTGATAAACCCAAAAAGAATTTATTCATTCTTTTTCATACCATTTCGGAATATGGCCAGTATCGTGCCACCTCCGCCGGGAAACAGCGTATCGGCGACTAAGCTCATTCCTAAATGGTATTTGTTAGCCTTTTTTTATATCGATTAGCTTTGGCGCAACCCCGAATCGTCAAACCCTATCGAAAAGGCGACGCCATGATGGCCAAACGCGCACTATCTAGTCAATTTGTTACAGTTTGTGTGTCAGCACTGATTTCTTTTTCGGCCCATGCCGCCAACCTCACCGTGGGTTATCAAACCGGTATCGACCCGAGCAAAGTCCCCCAGGCCGACGGCGTTTACGAAAAAACCATCGGCGAGAAAATCGACTGGCGCCGCTTCAACAGCGGCCCGGAAGTTGTGACAGCCATTGCTTCGGGTGACGTGCAGATCGGCAACCTCGGCTCCAGCCCGTTGGCCGCCGCCGCTTCGCGCAATCTGCCGATTGTGGCGTTCATCGTTTCGGCGCAGATCAATGCCGCCGAGGCCTTGGTGGTGCGCAATGGCAGCGGCATCAACACACCGCAGGACCTGGTCGGCAAAACCATCGCCACGCCCTTCGTTTCCACCTCCCACTACAGCCTGCTCGGCGCACTCAAGCATTGGGGGCTGGATAGCTCGAAAGTCAAAGTGGTGAACCTGCAACCAGCAGAGATCGCAGCGGCGTGGAAGCGTGGCGATATCGATGGCGCATTTGTCTGGTCGCCGGCGCTGGGGGAAATCCGCAAGACCGGCAAGACTCTGACCGATGCCGCGCAGGTCGGCCAGTGGGGCGCGCCGACCTTCGAAGTCTGGGTGGCGCGCAAGGATTTTGCCGAGAAGCATCCTGAGGTTGTCGCGAAGTTCGCCAAGGTTACGCTGGATTCATTTGCCGATTACGCGGCGCATAAAGACAGCTGGACGGCTGACTCGGTGCCGGTACAGAAAATCGCCAAACTGACCGGTGCCAATGCCGCCGATGTGCCGGAATTGCTCGCAGGTTCGGCGTTCCCGGATGCCAAGGCGCAGCAAACCACGGCGCTGCTGGAGGGCGGCACGGCCAAGGCGATCGGGGAGACGGCGAAGTTTCTGAAGGAACAGGGCAAGGTTGAAACGGTGCTGCCGGATTATTCGCCGTACGTCAGCGCGAAGTTTGTGGCGCAATAAAAGCTTCGCGAGCAGGCTCGCTCCCACATGAGTGGGAGCGAGCCTGCTCGCGAATGGAGCGCCTCGGTTACAAAGTCTTTTCGAAGATCTTCGAATTACGCTGAAAGTTGTACAGCGAAGCCCGCGCCGCTGGCAGGCGTTCAACGCTGCTCGGCTCGAACCCACGCTCGCGGAACCAGTGTGCGGTGCGTGTGGTGAGGACGAACAAGGTCTTCAAGCCCTGCGCCCGCGCTCGGGTTTCAATGCGCTCCAGCAGTTCATCGCCGCGACCGCCATGGCGGTACTCCGGATTCACCGCCAGGCACGCCAGCTCGCCGGCATCGGAATCGGCAATCTGATACAGCGCCGCACAAGCGATGATCATGCCTTCACGCTCGACCACGCTGAACTGCTCGATCTCGCGTTCCAGCACTTCACGCGAGCGACGCACCAGAATCCCCTGCTCTTCCAGCGGACTGATCAAATCGAGCAAACCGCCGACGTCTTCAATCGCCGCTTCGCGCACCAGTTCGAACTGTTCTTGAGCGACCAACGTACCGCCACCGTCACGGGTGAACAGCTCAGTCAGCAGCGCACCGTCTTCGGCGTAACTGACGATATGGCTGCGCGCCACGCCGCCACGGCAGGCTTCGGCAGCGGCATCGAGCAGTTCCGCCTGATAGTTGCTGCCCAGACGCTGCAAATGCGCCGGCACTTGTTGCGGACGCAGTTCGCGAACCAGCTTGCCGTTCTCATCGATCAGGCCGAGGTCAGCACCGAACAGCAGCAACTTGTCAGCACCCAGATCGATGGCGGCGCGGGTGGCGACGTCTTCGCAGGCGAGGTTGAAGATTTCACCGGTCGGCGAGTAGCCCAGCGGCGACAGCAGCACGATGGAGCGCTCGTCGAGCAGGCGGTTGATACCCTTGCGGTCGACCCGGCGTACTTCGCCGGTGTGGTGATAGTCAACGCCTTCCAGCACGCCGATCGGCCGCGCGGTGACGAGGTTGCCGCTGGCCACGCGCAGACGCGAGCCCTGCATCGGCGACGAAGCCATGTCCATCGACAGCCGCGCTTCGATGGCGATGCGCAGTTGGCCGACGGCGTCGATCACACACTCCAGCGTCGCGGCGTCGGTGATGCGCATGCCGTGGTGGTAATGCGGGGTCAGGCCGCGGGCGGCGAGGCGGGTTTCGATCTGTGGACGCGAACCGTGCACCAGCACCAGACGCACGCCAAGGCTGTGCAGCAGAACGATGTCGTGGACGATGTTGCCGAAGTTCGGATGTTCCACGCCATCGCCGGGCAGCATGACGACGAAGGTGCAGTCGCGGTGGGCATTGATGTAAGGGGACGCGTGACGAAGCCAGTTAACGTATTCGGGCATGAACCTGGGCCTGTAATAAATAGCAGCCGAAAAAGGGGCGAAACGGAAAACGCACAGCGGGCTGATGGTTATCGTCGGAACAGGCTTGGCGACACGCGCGCTCTCCTCATGAATACGGGTTGGGGTGTTGGCAATTTACAGCGTTCGATCGGATAAAACACATACCTCCTGTGGGAGCGAGCCTGCTCGCGAAAGCGGTGTATCTGTCGACATTGAGGTGTCTGGAATGGCGCTTTCGCGAGCAGGCTCGCTCCCACAGGTGTGGATCATCGTTCGTCAGCGGTCAGGCAGTAATGTTCAATCAATTGCCGTAATAGATGCACGGTAGGCTGCAAACGTGACATTTCAAGGTACTCGCCGGGTTGATGCGCACAGGCGATGTCGCCAGGGCCGAGCACAATGGTTTCGCAACCAAGGCGCTGAAGATAAGGCGCTTCGGTACCAAACGCTACTGCTTCGGCGCTATGACCGGTGAGCTTTTCAGCGATGCGCACCAGTTCGGCGTCTTCAGACTGCTCGAACGACGGCACTTCCGGGAACAGCGGTTTGTAATCGATCTTCACTTGATGCCGTTCGGCCACCGGGTTGAGCTTGCGCAGAATCTCCGCGCGCAGGACTTTCGGGTCCATGCCCGGCAATGGCCGCAGATCAAACTCCAGCGAACACTGGCCGCAGATGCGGTTGGGATTGTCGCCGCCATGAATGCAGCCGAAATTCATCGTCGGCTGCGGCACGCTGAACTGCGGATTGTTGAATTCACGCTGCCACAACAGGCGCAAACCGCGCAGTTCGCCGATCGCGTCGTGCATGGCTTCGAGGGCGCTGTGCCCCAGGCGCGGATCCGACGAATGGCCGCTCTGCCCGAGGATGTCGATGCGCTCCATCATGATGCCTTTGTGCATGCGGATCGGCTTGAGCCCGGTCGGCTCGCCGATCACCGCTGCGCGGCCCAATGGACGCCCAGCCTCGGCCAGTGCGCGGGCGCCGGACATCGAGCTTTCTTCATCGCAGGTGGCGAGGATCAGCAGCGGTTGCTTGAAAGGCTGATCGAGCAGCGGCAGCACCGCTTCGATGATCAGCGCGAAGAAACCTTTCATGTCGCAACTGCCCAGGCCAACCCAGCGGCCATCGACTTCGGTGAGTTTCAGCGGATCGGTCTGCCACAACGCATCGTCGTACGGCACCGTGTCGCTGTGCCCGGCCAGCACCAGCCCGCCGGGGCCGCTGCCGAAACTGGCGAGCAGATTGAATTTGCCGGGGCTGACCTGCTGGATATCGCAGCTGAAACCCAGATCGCCCAGCCAGCCGGCGAGCAAATCGATCACCGCGCGGTTGGATTGATCGAGGTTCGGTTGGGTACAGCTGACCGATGGCGCGGCGATCAGCGCCGCGAACTGGTCTTGCATGGATGGCAAAGGCATCGCTGACTCCAACTCCCGAATTGAAGTCCATCATAGAACCATCCGGCGCTCGGAATAAACCGTCGCAGGGCGTAGGAAGTTTGAGTCCTGTACACTGCACGGCCTTGGCAGCCACATATTCCCCGGCTGCGCTCCCGATCCTGGATTTTCCGGCCATGCAGAAAGAAACCGAAATCAAACTCCGCGTCAGCCGCGAAACCCTCGCTGCCCTGCGCGAGCACCCGTTACTGAAAAAACGCAACAAAAGTGGCTGGGAACGCCGTGAGTTGATGAACCAGTACTTCGACACCCCCGAGCGCGACCTGGCCCAGGCCAAAGTCGCCCTGCGCCTGCGCAAGGACGGTGACGAAGTGATTCAGACCCTCAAGACCCGTGGCCAGAGCGTCGCCGGCCTGTCCGAGCGTAACGAGTACGACTGGAAGTTGCCGAAAGCCAAGCTCGATGTGAAGAAACTCGACGGCGAATGCTGGCCCGAGTCGCTGGCCGAGTTGGACAAGAAAACCCTCAAGCCGATCTTCACCACCGATTTCGTCCGCGAGCGCGCCGAAATCGCCTGGGGCCGTGGCAAGACCAAAGTGGTTATCGAAGCTGCGCTGGATCTCGGTCACGTAGTGGTCGGCAAGCAGAAAGAAGAAATCTGCGAGCTGGAACTGGAACTGCGCGAAGGCGAGCCTGCCGCGCTGCTGGAACTGGCTGCCGAACTGGCCGAAACCCTCGCACTGATGCCGTGCGACATCAGCAAGGCTGAGCGCGGCTATCGTCTGTACGACGCCAACAGCTACTCGCTGAGCCTGCCGGCGCCGGAGCTGACCCCGGAATCCCAACTCGACGACGCGTTTGCCGCACTGAGCTGGCACTTGCTCGGCAGCAGCCAGCGTCTGGCGGAACAGTACCGTTTCAACGGCCACTGGCGCCTGCTGCTCGACTGGGTCGAGAACCTCGCCGAAATGCGCGCCCTGCTCAGCAGCCTCGGCCAGGCCGCACCGCGTCAGTCGACTCACGACTTGCGCGTTGCCCTGGATGCGTTGCTGGAAGACTGGCGCCCATTGGTGCAGGCTGGTATCGAAGATGAAGACGTGCGCAAAGCCGCGCCGGAGCAGTTCCTTGAAGAACTCGAAGACCCGCGCTGGGGCCTGTTCTCGCTGAACACTTCGCGTTGGTTGCTGGCACGCACCTGGACCGCCGAGCGTAACGTGCGCGGCAATCGTCAGGGCGGCGCGCAATTGCACAGCTGGTTGCCGCGTACCTTGGGCGAAGAAGCCACGGCCCTGCAATTGCAGCGCTATCAGCAACAGCCGGAAGATCTGGCCGAACAACTGCCGCGTATCGAACGCATTCAGGTCTGGCTGCACCACGCACGCAATGTGCTGGAGATCCCGGAAATGGATCGTCTGTACGGCGAGCTGAACAAGCTGGCACAACTGGCCAACGAACCGACGATCACTGACGAACTGCTCGACGCACGCAAGCAGCAGGCAATTGCGGTTTACCAGAATCGCGCATGGAAAATGCTGCTGCGTATGTAATACCGCCATCGCTGGCAAGCCAGCTCCCACAGGGCTCAATGTTGAAATGCAGATTGTGTTTCAACACAAAAACCTGTGGGAGCTGGCTTGCCAGCGATGAGGCCAGCACCATCACCGCAAGACAGGCAAGCTGGTGGTGGACTTGATTTCAGAAAGCGCCACAATCGAATTCACTTCCTGTATCCCCGGCACCAGCGACAATTTCTCGAAAAAGAACCGCTCATACGCCTCAATGTCCGCCGCGACAATCCGCAACAGAAAATCCACTGCACCCATCAGCACATAACACTCCAGCACCTCCGGAAAACCGCGAATCGCCTCGGTGAATTCCGTGAAATTCGAACGCCCATGCGCGTTGAGTTTGATCTCGGCAAAGATCTGCGTATTCAGGCCGATCTTCTTGCGATCGAGCAAAGTCACCTGACCACGAATGATCCCCTCCTCCTTCAGCCGCTGAATCCGCCGCCAGCACGGCGATTGCGACAGTCCGACCTGCTCGGCGATCTGCGCACTCGATAGCGATGCGTCCTCTTGCAGCAGGGCGAGAATCTTGCGGTCGTAGCTGTCCAGCTCGCTGTGCATAGAAAAACCTCAATAACCGGATTGTGCGAATTGATCTTTTCGATCAGCCGTCATTAACGCCGATCATAGCCAAGAAATACCCCGCGCCGAATGTAAAAATTCCTCCAGAGATTTTGGAGACTCGTCATGCCGCACCTCGAAGCCGTAACCACCGCGCCAACCCGCGCCGATGTCTGGAACGTCAGCAACGCCCATTGCCTGGCGCAGTATCAGATTCTCGCCGAGGCTGAGCCGGACTTGCTGGTGCGGGTGCTCAACCTGTTCGCACTGCAATTCCTCACACCCGAGCAAGTCAACGTGCAGCGCATGGACGATCTGCTGTCGATCGACCTGGTCATGGGCGGTCTCAGTTGGCATCGCGCGCAAGTGATCGCAGAAAAACTTCGCAACCTGATCAGCGTCTGCTCGGTCAATCTGCAAAACGCCGACAGCGCATGGGATGCGCCCGCACAAGCGGCCGGCTGACAGATCCGGCAACGGCTTCGTCGGGTAGTGGCCCAACGGTCTGCGGGGCCACGACTATCCTTTTGCGCACTGTCGCTCAAAAGGAAGCCCGCATGTCCGTTCAACTCGCCACTCAGGACCGCTGGCTGGAGCTCAATGAGGTGCTGCGTGAACTCGTCGCCCAAGGCTTTATCTGCCAGGACTCGGCGGAACAGGCACTGAATGCCCGTCGCCGCCACGCCGCCCACGGTCAGATGCATCCGCTGGAATTCATCGCCAGTCAGCAACTCGACGACCTCAGCCGGCCAGGCAAACACCTCGACCTGGAAAGCCTGACCCTGTGGCTGGCGCAGCAGGCCGGTCAGCCGTACCTGCGCATCGACCCGCTGAAAATCAACGTCGCCGCGATTACGCCGTTGATGTCCTACGCCTTTGCGCAACGGCACAAGATTCTCGCCGTGGCAGTCGATCGTGACTCGGTGACTGTCGCCAGCGGCCAGCCCTATGTCACCGGCTGGGAGGCCGATCTCACCCACGTATTGAAACTGCCGATCAAACGAGTGGTGGCCAACCCGGCGGACATCCAGCGCTTCAGTGTCGAGTTTTTCCGCCTGGCCAAATCGGTCAGCGGCGCCAGCAATGCCGACGCTCAGGGCGGCAATCTCGGCAATTTCGAACAGCTGCTCAACCTCGGCGCCAGCGATCAGGAGCCGGACGCCAACGACGCGCACATCGTCAACATCGTCGACTGGCTGTTCCAGTACGCCTTCCAGCAGCGCGCCAGCGATATCCACATCGAACCGCGCCGCGAGCAAGGCACCGTGCGCTTTCGCATCGACGGTGTGCTGCACAACGTCTATCAATTTCCGCCGCAGGTGACCATGGCGATAGTCAGTCGCCTGAAAAGCCTGGGGCGGATGAACGTCGCCGAAAAACGCAAACCCCAGGACGGCCGGGTCAAGACCAAGACCCCGGATGGCGGCGAAGTGGAGCTACGGCTTTCAACGCTGCCCACCGCGTTCGGCGAAAAAATGGTCATGCGGATTTTCGATCCGGAAGTGCTGCTCAAGGATTTCGACCAGTTGGGTTTCAGCGCCGATGACTTGCGGCGCTGGCAGGACATGACGCGTCAGCCCAACGGCATCATTCTGGTCACCGGGCCGACCGGCTCGGGCAAGACCACCACGCTGTACACCACGCTGAAAAAACTGGCGACGCCTGAGGTCAACCTCTGCACCATCGAAGACCCGATCGAAATGGTCGAGCCGGCGTTCAACCAGATGCAGGTGCAGCACAACATCGACCTGAGCTTCGCCGCCGGGGTGCGCGCACTGATGCGGCAAGACCCGGACATCATCATGATCGGCGAGATCCGCGACCTGGAAACCGCTGAAATGGCGATTCAGGCGGCGCTCACCGGGCACTTGGTGCTGTCGACGCTGCACACCAACGACGCCCCCAGCGCGATCAGCCGCCTGCTCGAACTCGGCGTGCCGCATTACCTGATCAAAGCCACCGTGCTCGGCGTTATGGCTCAGCGTTTGGTGCGCACCTTGTGCCCGCATTGCAAGGCACCGCTGACCCTCGAAGAAGAAGACTGGCAAACCCTGACACGCCCGTGGCAGGCGCCGCTGCCGGGCAACGCGCAACGTGCCATTGGTTGCGTGGAATGCCGCGACACCGGCTATCGCGGCCGCGCCGGGGTCTACGAAATCATGCAACTGAGCGACAGCCTCAAAGCCTTCATCACCCCGGACACCGATCTCACTGCCATTCGGCGGCAGGCGTTCAAGGAAGGCATGCGCAGCTTGCGTTTGTCCGGTGCGCAAAAAGTCGCTGCGGGGCTGACGACTGTTGAGGAAGTGCTACGGGTGACGCCGCAGAGCGAGCAGAAATAAGCCGCCACGGAACCGGATCGGGGAAATGGCGATCCAACGCCTCAGTTAACCCCCAGGAGTCATCTCATCATGCGTCTCAAACTTGCTGTCGCCACTCTGGCCTTGCTGTCCCTTCCCGTTGGTTCGGCCATGGCGGACAGCTTTTGGCGTAACGTCATCTCGTCCGGTGCCACCACCGGTTCGACCTACCTGACCTTCAAGGATCACAAGCTGATCATCGCCGCACAGGACGATGCCGGCAGCTTCGTTGCCAGTGACGGCGGCATTCGCGGGCCGTATCTGGAAGCGGCGATGCAGAAAGTCCGCGCTGATAATCCGGGCCTGCAAGCGACCGATATGGAATTGGCGAATGCGATCCTGGCGAAGAACGCCGTGGCTTCCGAGTAACAAAAAATGCCGCTCAAATGAGCGGCATTTTTTTGCCCGGATTTCAGACCCACCCCATAACCCTGTGGGAGCGAGCCTGCTCGCGAAAGCAATCTTTCACTCAACATTTTCGGTGACTGAATCAGCGCTTTCGCGAGCAGGCTCGCTCCCACAGGGGAAGGTGTGCTTGCCGGGAAATCAGCGGTAATCATCCACCGGGACGCAGGCGCAGAACAGATTGCGATCGCCGTAAACGTTATCCACCCGATTCACCGCCGGCCAATACTTGTGCGCCTTCGTGTGCGCATCCGGGGTAATTCCTTGCTCGATGCTGTACGGCCGCTCCCAGACTCCGGTGACATCCGCCAAGGTATGTGGTGCCCGCTTCAGCGGATTGTCCTCGGCCGGCCAGTTGCCGTTCTGCACCTCAGTGATTTCCGCGCGAATGCTCAACATTGCACCAATAAATCGGTCCAGCTCCGCTTTGGATTCACTCTCGGTCGGCTCGACCATCAAGGTCCCCGGCACCGGGAAGGACATGGTCGGCGCATGGAAACCGTAATCCATCAGACGCTTGGCAACGTCCTCTTCGCTGATACCGGTCAGCGCCTTCAATGGCCGCAGATCAAGAATGCATTCGTGAGCCACGCGCCCGTTGCGCCCGGTATACAACACCGGGAACGCGCCGGATAAATGCTGCGCCAGGTAATTCGCCGCCAGAATCGCCACCTCGCTGGCATCGGCCAATTGCGGCCCCATCATGGCGATGTACATCCAGCTGATCGGCAATATGCTTGCGCTGCCCCATGGCGCCGCGCTGACGGCGCCGTTCTGCGCCAACGGCCCATCGATTGGCACCACCGGATGATTGGCGACGAACGGCGCCAGGTGCGCGCGAATGCCGATCGGCCCCATGCCCGGGCCGCCACCGCCGTGGGGGATGCAGAAGGTCTTGTGCAAATTCATGTGCGACACGTCGGCGCCGATGTCCGCCGGCCGCGCCAGCCCGACCTGCGCATTGAGGTTGGCGCCGTCCATGTACACCTGCCCGCCGTGTTTGTGGATAACTTCGCAGATATCGCTGATGCCTTCCTCATACACACCGTGAGTCGAGGGATAGGTTGCCATCAGGCACGACAACTTATCCCCAGCCGCGGCGGCTTTCGCTTGCAGATCTTCAAGATCGACATTGCCGGCCTCGTCGCAATCGACGATCACCACGCGCATTCCGGCCATCTGCGCCGAAGCCGGGTTGGTGCCATGGGCCGAGGACGGAATCAGGCAGATATCCCGCGCGCCCTGCTGACGGCTCTCGTGATATTTACGAATCGCCAGCAGCCCGGCGTATTCACCCTGCGCGCCCGAGTTGGGCTGCATGCAGATCGCATCGAACCCCGTAATTGCGCACAACCAGCGCTCCAGCTCTTCGATCATCAGCGCGTAACCGACCGCCTGCTCTCTCGGTACGAACGGATGCAGATTGGCGAATTGCGGCCAGGTGATCGGAATCATTTCGCTGGTGGCGTTGAGTTTCATGGTGCAGGAGCCCAGCGGGATCATCGACTGGTTGAGCGCCAGATCCTTGTTCTCCAGTTGTTTGAGATAGCGCAGCATCTCGGTTTCGCTGTGGTGGGCGTTGAACACCGGATGGCGCAGATACGGGGTTTTGCGCTGGAGGTTGTCGGGAATGCCCGAGCTCAGGTCTTCGGCGTCAAGTTCATCGACATTCAACCCATGATCGGCACCCAGCAATACATCGAACAGCTTAGCCACGGTGCTTTCATCGGATGTCTCATCAAGACTCAGCCCCACACGGCCGCGGCCAAGAATTCGCAAGTTGATCTGCCCAGCCTGAGCGCTTTCGATAATCGCGGTTTGCGTACCGCCGACGTCCAGCGTCAGCGTGTCGAAGAACTGCGCATTGGCCCGAGTGATGCCCTTGCGCTCAAGCCCGGTCGCCAAAATGCAGGTCAGCCGATGCACACGCTGGGCGATGCGTTTCAAACCTTCCGGGCCGTGGTAGACCGCGTAGAAACTGGCAATGTTGGCCAACAGGACTTGTGCGGTGCAGATGTTCGAATTGGCCTTCTCACGGCGAATATGTTGCTCACGGGTTTGCAGGGCCATGCGCAGCGCCACATTTCCCCGAGCATCCTTCGACACGCCGATGATGCGCCCGGGAATCGCCCGTTTGTATTCCTCGCGGCTGGCAAAGAACGCTGCGTGCGGCCCGCCATAACCCATCGGCACGCCGAATCGCTGAGACGAACCGAACACCACATCGGCACCCAATTCGCCCGGTGGCGTCAGCAACAGCAGACTCAACAAATCCGTCGCGACACAGGCCAGCGCCTGTTGCGCATGCAGGTGATCGATCAAGGGCCGCAGATCGTGAATCTCGCCGTGGGTGTCGGGATACTGCAACAACGCACCGAACACCTGATGCTGTTTCAAGTTATCCACAGCGTCGATGATCAGCTCGAAACCGAAGCCTTCGGCACGGGTCTGCACCACGGAAATGGTTTGCGGGTGGCAGTTCTCATCGACGAAAAACAGATTGCTCCTCGACTTTGCGACGCGCTTGGCCAGCGCCATGGCTTCCGCCGCTGCCGTGGCTTCATCGAGCAGCGATGCGTTGGCCAGTTCGAGGCCGGTGAGGTCGATGGTCAATTGCTGAAAATTCAGCAGCGCTTCGAGCCGGCCTTGAGCAATCTCCGGTTGATAGGGCGTGTACGCGGTGTACCAGCCGGGATTTTCCAGCACGTTGCGCAGGATGACGGTCGGCGTGAGGGTGCCGTGGTAGCCCATACCGATCAGGCTCGTCCAGACCTGATTCTGCTCGGCGTAACCGCGTAATTTCGCCAGCGCTGCTTGCTCATCCAGCGCGGGGGGCAAATCGAGCGCGCGGTTGAAGCGAATGCCCGGCGGCACGGTCTGTTCGATCAGTTCGACGCGGCTGCCAAGGCCAAGGCTGTCGAGCATCGCTTGTTGCTCGGCGGCGTCGGGACCGAGGTGACGGCGCAAGAAGGCATCGGGATCGCGTAACTGGCTCAGGGACGGCAACTGGGACATGACGGGCTCTCTCTTGGCTGGCGCTCGGCGTCAATGCAACACGGTCAAACCAGCATAGCAGCCCACATCGCCACCAATTTTCAGAGCGACCGCTCCCACAGGGGAAAATCATCGTGCATGAAAAAGCCCCGACGAGTCGGGGCTTTGGGAATTGCTTAACGCTTACTCGCCGATAGCAGCCTTGTACGCTGCAGCATCCAGCAGCTTGTCCAGCTCAGCCTTGTCGGCTGGCTTGAGCTTGAAGATCCACGCACCGTACGGGTCGGAGTTCAGCAGTTCCGGCGAGCCGCCCAGCTCTTCGTTGATTGCGATCACTTCACCGCTGATCGGCGAATAGATGTCGGAAGCAGCTTTCACCGATTCAACGACGCCAGCCTGATCTTCAGCGGCGAACACCTTGCCCACTTCAGTCAGCTCGACGAACACCACATCGCCCAGCGCTTCCTGCGCGTGATCACTGATGCCCACGGTGACGGTGCCGTCAGCTTCCAGACGTGCCCATTCATGACTTTCGGCAAAACGCAGTTCAGCGGGGATATTGCTCATCTTCGGTGTCCTCGGAATTGGTTCAGCGGTCATGCCCGCCGGAAAAGGTTAGATCAAAGTTTTGCCATGGCGTACGAACGTCGGTTTGACCACCCGTACCGGGTACCACTTGCCACGGATTTCCACTTCGGCGCGGTCGGCGGTGGCCATCGGAACACGCGCCAGGGCAATCGATTTGCTTAGCGTAGGAGAGAAACTACCACTGGTGATCTCCCCTTCGCCAACATCGGCGATACGAACCACCTGATGAGCGCGCAAAACACCGCGCTCTTCCAGCACCAGACCGACCAGTTTGTGCGCAACACCAGCAGCTTTTTCCGCCTCCAAAGCAGCGCGACCGATGAACTGGCGCGTGGCCGGCTCCCAGGCGATGCTCCAGGCCATGTTCGACGCCAGCGGCGAAACATCCTGATGAATGTCCTGACCGTAAAGGTTCATCCCGGCTTCAACGCGCAGAGTGTCGCGGGCACCGAGGCCGATCGGGGAAATGCCGGCGCCAACCAGATCGTTGAAGAACCCCGGCGCCTGGCTGGCCGGCAGGCAGATTTCCAGGCCATCTTCACCGGTATAACCGGTACGCGCGATGAACCAGTCGCCGTCGGTATAGCCTTCAAAGGGTTTGAGGTGCTGGATCAGCGTGGCGCGGGACTGGGTGACCAGTTCGGCAATCTTGTGCCGGGCCTGCGGGCCTTGAATGGCGAGCATCGCCAGTTCCGAGCGCTCGTGCAGTTGCACGTCGTACTTGCCGAGCTGCGCGTTCATCCAGGCCAGATCCTGATCGCGGGTAGAGGCGTTGAACACCAGGCGATAACAGTCATCGAGACGATAGACGATCATGTCGTCGACGATGCCGCCGCGCTCATTGAGCATGGTGCTGTACAACGCACGGCCGGGGCGGTGCAGGCGATCGACATCATTGGCCAGCAAATGCTGCAGCCAGGCTTTGGCCTGGGGGCCGGTGACATCGATCACGGTCATGTGGGATACATCGAACACCCCGCAATCGCGGCGCACTTCATGGTGCTCCTCGACCTGCGAGCCGTAATGCAGGGGCATGTCCCAACCGCCAAAATCGACCATCTTCGCGCCGAGGGCGAGATGCAGGTCATACAGAGGCGTACGCTGTCCCATGGGTTTCTCCTTCCGGGCGTGGCGAAGGTGCGGACAGTCGCTGCACAGCGTGAAAGCCTTGTAATAGAGGGCTTTCAGCCGGTTTCAGCGAAAAGATCTGTCAGACGAACCGCACCGAATGCCGCGCATTGTAGCCGCATGATTCAGGACTCACTACTAAGTGTTTCGATGGGCGGAGCGGCGAATCAGGCCGATGACCGGTAACAGTCCGACCAGAACCAGGGTCAGCGCTGGTAATGATGCCCGTGCCCATTCGCCTTCGCTGGTCATTTCAAAGATGCGTACGGCCAGCGTGTCCCAGCCAAACGGGCGCATCAGCAGGGTCGCGGGCATTTCCTTGAGCACATCGACGAACACCAGCAACGCTGCGCTCAGCGTGCCGGGCAGCAACAATGGCAGATACACTTTGAAAAACAGTCGCGGCCCACTGACACCCAGGCTTCGTGCCGCTTCGGGCAAAGATGGCCGTATACGCGCCAGACTGCTTTCCAGCGGGCCGTACGCCACCGCAACGAAACGCACCAGATAAGCCATCAGCAATGCCGCCAGACTGCCGAGTAACAACGGCTTGCCGGCGCCACCCAGCCACCCGGAGAGCGGAATCACCAGCTCGCGATCCAGATAACTGAACGCCAGCATGATCGACACCGCCAGCACCGAACCCGGCAAGGCGTAGCCAAGATTGGCCAGACCAACGCCGGAGTTGATCGCCTGCGTGGGTGCCAAGCGCCGGGCAAACGCCAGCAGCAAAGCAACGCTTACGGTAATCAGTGCCGCCATGCCGCCCAGATACAAGGTGTGCAGGATCAGCCCGGCGTAGCGTTCATCAAGATCGAACCGACCGCGCTGCCAAAACCAGACAATCAATTGCAGCACCGGAATGACGAAGGCACAGGCGAACACCAGGCCGCACCAGCTCATTGCCGCGAAGGCCTTGAGCCCGCGCAGGTGATACAGCGCTTTCACCCGCGGGCGTTCGTTACTCGCTCGATTCGCCCCGCGCGCACGGCGCTCGCCGTACAGCACCAGCATCACCACCAGCAGCAACAGGCTGGCCAGTTGCGCTGCGCTCGGCAGGCTGAAGAAGCCGTACCAGGTTTTGTAGATGGCGGTGGTGAAGGTGTCGAAATTGAACACCGACACTGCGCCGAAATCGGCAAGGGTTTCCATCAGTGCCAGCGCCACGCCCGCACCGATGGCCGGACGTGCCATCGGCAATGCCACCCGCCAGAAGGCTTGCCACGGTGACTGGCCGAGTACCCGCGCGGCTTCCATCAGGCCTTTGCCCTGTGCGAGAAACGCGGTGCGCGCCAGCAGGTAAACGTACGGATAGAAGACCAGCACCAGCACGATAATCACCCCGCCGGTGGAGCGCACCCGTGGCAGGCGCAGACCGGTGCCGAACCATTCCCTGAGCAGTGTCTGCACCGGGCCGGCGAAGTCGAGCAGGCCGACGAAAACGAAGGCGAGCACATAAGCCGGGATGGCGAACGGCAGCATCAGTGCCCAGTCGAGCCAGCGCCGCCCGGGGAATTCGCAGAGGCTGGTGAGCCAGGCGAGACTGACGCCGAGCAGGGTCACGCCGATACCGACGCCGAGTACCAGTGTAAGGGTGTTGCCGAGCAGGCGTGGCATCTGGGTTTCCCACAGGTGCGACCAGATTTGTTGGTCGATGGTCTGCCAGGACAGCAGCAGAACGCTCAGGGGCAACAGCACCAGCGCGGCGATGGCGAAGACGATGGGGTACCAGCGGCGTTGGGCGGGGTGGGCCACTTTTGGTTCTCTGAGGGATTGGGTGTTCTTGGATTGAGTATTTCAGGTTGGGATTGCTGCCCTCACCCTAGCCCTCTCCCGGAGGGAGAGGGGACTGACCGCGTAGTTTATGAGAATTACGCCGACCTGAGATATCGAGTCGAACTCAGGATTTGAATCCAACATAGATCGGCTCCCTCTCCCTCCGGGAGAGGGCTGGGGTGAGGGCAGCGATCTAAAGTGAACAGTGTTATCGGAAAAGCCTCAGTTCCAACCCGCCCGATCCATCATCCGGATCGCCTCGGCCTGACGCTTGCCCGCCACTTCCACCGGCAAGGTATCAGCGATGAACTTGCCCCACGCCGCCACTTCTTCCGAAGGCGCCACCGCCGGGTTGGCCGGGAATTCCTGGTTCACGTCAGCGAAGATCTTCTGCGCCTCAGGCGTGGTCATCCACTCGACCAAAGCCTTGGCCGCTTCCGGGTGCGGCGCATGTTTGGTCAGGCCGATGCCCGACAGGTTCACGTGCACGCCACGATCGGCCTGATTCGGCCAGAACAGTTTCACCGGCAACTCCGGCTTCTGCTTGTGCAGGCGACCGTAGTAGTAAGTGTTGACGATGCCGACATCGCACTGCCCGGCGTTGATCGCTTCGAGCACCGCGACGTCATCGGAAAACACGTCGGTGGACAGGTTGTTGACCCAGCCTTTGAGGATCTTCTCGGTCTTCTCGGCACCATGGACTTCGATCATGGTCGCGGTCAGCGACTGGTTGTAGACCTTCTTCGCCGTGCGCAGACACAGGCGCCCTTCCCAGTTCTTGTCGGCCAGCGCTTCGTAGGTGGTCAGTTCGCCCGGCTTCACGCGCTCGGTGGAGTAGGCGATGGTCCGCGCGCGCAGGCTCAGGCCGGTCCAGGCATGAGTCGAAGAGCGATATTGCAGGGGGATGTTGGCGTCGATGGTTTTCGAGGTGAACGGCTGCAGAATGCCCATCTGCTCGGCTTGCCAGAGGTTGCCGGCATCGACCGTGAGCAACAGGTCGGCGGTAGCGTTTTCACCTTCGGCCTTGATGCGCTGCATCAGCGGCGCTTCCTTGTCGGTGATGAACTTGATCTTCACCCCGGTCTTGGCGGTGTAGGCATCGAATACCGGTTTGATCAGCTCATCGATGCGCGACGAGTAAACCACCACCTCATCAGCGGCCTGAGCGGTTGTACTGCCGATCAGGGTCAAGGCCAGTGCGGTCAGAAGACGCTTGGGTGCCAACATGGGAGTGGTCTCTCGGTCGGGAAATGTGGGCCAAATGATAAGGACTCACATTTACCACCTCAATCGAACTCTTTTTGAAGGAGTTACCAGATGTTGCATGATTGACCGCCACCCCTGTAGGAGTGAGCCTGCTCGCGATGAGGCCATCAGCAGCAACGAAAAGATCAAGGCTTTGCGAGCGCCGGAAGATCACCCGTCAACCCGAGGGCCTCCCGCACAAATAACGCCTTCGCCTCCGGCATCTGCTCAACCAGCTTCAACCCGGCATTCCTTAACCAACGCACCGGCAACGGATCAGCCTGAAACAACCGCTCAAACCCTTCCATCGCCGCCATCAACGCCAGGTTATGCGGCATGCGCCGACGCTCGTAACGGCTCAACACCTTCACATCGGCCAAACGCTCACCGCGTTCCGCCGCCTGCAACAGCACTTCAGCGAGCACCGCCGCATCAAGGAAACCCAGATTCACACCCTGCCCCGCCAACGGGTGAATGGTGTGCGCCGCATCGCCGATCAGCGCCAGGCCTTCAGCGACATAGCGTTTGGCATGGCGCTGACGCAGCGGCACGCAGAGTCGCGGGTCGGCACTGATCACTTCGCCGAGGCGACCTTCAAAGGCACGTTCCAGCTCACGGCAGAAATCCGCTTCATCCAGCGCCATCAAACGCTCGGCTTCGCTCGGCGTGGTCGACCAGACGATCGAACACCAATCCTGCTGCCCGTCACGCTCCAGCGGCAAAAACGCCAACGGCCCGTGATCGGTAAAACGCTGCCACGCAGTCATCTGGTGCGGTTTACTGCTGCGCACACTGGTGACGATGGCGTGGTGCAGATAATCCCACTCACGCGTCGCTACACCGGTCAGACGTCGCACTGCCGAGTTGGCACCGTCAGCGGCAATCACCAGCGGCGCGCGTAACTGTCGACCATCGGCCAGCGTCAGCAGCCAGTCATCGCCCGAGCGGCGCATCTGTTCCAGTCGCGCATTGGCCAGCATGCCCAGATCGCAATCGTGCAAACGGTCGAGCAAGGCATCCTGCACCACGCGGTTCTCGACGATATGACCGAGTACCTCGGCATGCACGCTGCTCGCCGAGAAATGAATCTGCCCGGTGCCGCTGCCGTCCCAGACGTGCATGTCGGTGTACGGGCTGCTGCGGCGTTTGGCGATGCCGTCCCACACGCCAAGGCGTTCGAGAATCCGCTGACTGGCGGCCGACAAGGCGCTCACGCGCGGTTCAAACGCCGCGTCGGCATCGAACGGTTTGACACTCAGCGGGCTGCCATCGAGCAGCAGGACTTCCAGGCCGCTGTCCTGCAACGCCAACGCCAAGGCACTGCCGACCATTCCGGCTCCGACAATCAGCAGATCTGCGCGCATTTCCATGCTTTAAGCCTGTCTCGCTTGCGGCTTGAGCCGCACGTAAAGGGTTTTACCGACCCGCGCCACCAGATTGCCGGCGCCGTCATGAATGTCGACCTGCAACTGCGGCAGGTACTTTTCGCCATTGGCGGTCTGCCGGCGAACCTCGGCGAGCAAGGTCTCGTCGATCGTGAACCGGGCGAACACCGGGCCTTTGCCCGGCGCAATGAAATCGATGTCGGCAGCCTTGTCCCAGACGATGTACTTCGAGCCGAGGTTTTCCATGAGCATCAGCATGAAGAACGGATCGACCATCGAATACAGACTGCCGCCAAACTGCGTGCCGACGTAGTTGCGGTTGTACCAGCCCAGCCCCATCGACACCTGCACGTCGCGAAAATCATCGCTGATGTGCCGAACCCGAACACCGGCGCCTAGATATGGTGGGTAGAACGTCATGATCCAGCGCATCAACCGCGCCTTGCCGAACGAACGGATCAACCAGTTACGCATCCGGACGCGTTCCCAAACCCATGGCCTGACGCGCAAACCAGCGCTTGGCCGGCGGCAACAGATCGAGACCGAGCAAACCGATGTTGCGGCCCAGCGAAACCAGCGGCTGCGTGCTGCCAAACAGGCGCGTGACCTGATCGGAAAAACCGACGGTGAGGTCCTGATCGAGGCGCTGCCGCTCGCGATAAGCCTGCAACGTGGCGAAGTCGCCCAGCGGCTTTTCACTGGACAACAACGCGGCGGCCAAGGCATCGGCATCACGCAGCGAGAGGTTGAAACCCTGCCCGGCTATCGGGTGCAGGCTATGCGCGGCATTACCGAGCACGGCCAGATGCGAACGCACCTGCTCTTCGGCTTCGACCAGCGTCAGCGGATACAAATGCCGTGCGCCAACCTGCTTCAAAGTTCCGAGGCGATAACCGAACACACCCTGCAATTCGCTGAGGAAATCGCGCTCGCTCAAATCGGCCAAGCGCTGCGCGTCCATGCCCAGACGCGTCCAGACCAGTGCGCAGCGGTTGTCCGGCAGCGGCAGCAGCGCCATCGGCCCTTCGTCAGTGAAGCGCTCGAAGGCCATGCCGTTGTGCGCTTCACTCGGGGTGATGTTGGCGATCAGCGCACTCTGGTTGTACGGACGCTTGCGCACGTTAATGCCCAACTGCTCGCGCAGCCCAGAGCGCCCGCCATCGGCGAGCACCGCAAGGTCGCATTCCAGCGTGGTTTCATCGTTGAGGGTCAGGCGATAGCCATCGGGCAGCGGCTCCATGCGCGTGACTTCCGCCGGGCAGCGCCAACTGATTACGTCTTTGTCGATGTGCTGCCACAGGCACTGGCCAAGCCAGGCGTTCTCCACCACGTAACCGAGCGCTGGCACGCCCTCTTCCATCGCCGACAAGCGCGCGGTAGAGAAACGGCCACGGTCGGACACGTGAATCTGTTTGATCGGCTCGGCGCGACGGGAGATTTCCTGCCACACGCCCAAGCGTTGATAAATCTGCCGCGAGCCGAAGGACAACGCCGACGAACGTGCGTCGTAGCTCGGCTGCCAGCTGTCGCCGGGAGCGAACGGCTCGATCAGCACGATCTTCCAGCCTCGCGCCTTGGCGCCGGCCTGTAAGGCCAACGCCAGACTGGCGCCGACCAGACCGCCACCGATGATTGCCAGATTGACTCGACTCATGCCGCGTGTGTCCTTGCTTGCGCCATCAGCGCTTCGATGTCGGCGACGGTTTTCGGCACGCCGCTGGTGAGGATTTCACAACCGGTTTTGGTCACCACCACGTCGTCCTCGATGCGCACGCCGATGCCGCGCCATTTCTTCGCAACGTTCTGATTGTCCGGAGCGATGTAGATGCCCGGTTCCACGGTCAGCGCCATGCCGACTTCCAGCACGCGCCATTCGCCGCCGACCTTGTACTCGCCGACGTCGTGTACATCCATGCCCAGCCAGTGACCGGCGCGGTGCATATAGAAAGCTTTGTAGGCTTCACTGGCGATCAATTCATCGACCTCGCCTTGCAGCAATCCGAGCTTCACCAGCCCCGTGGTAATCACTCGAACCGTGGCTTCGTGCGCCTGATTCCAGTGCTTGTTCGGGGCGATTTCGGCGAATGCGGCTTCCTGCGAGGCCAGTACCAATTCGTAGATCGCTTTCTGCTCGGGCGAAAACTTGCCGTTGACCGGCCAGGTGCGGGTGATGTCGCTGGCGTAGCAGTCGATTTCGCAACCGGCGTCGATCAAGACCAGGTCGCCGTCCTTGAGCAGCGCGTCATTCTGCTGGTAATGCAGGATGCAGCTGTTGCGCCCGGCGGCGACGATCGAACCATAGGCCGGCATCTTTGCCCCGCCCTTGCGGAATTCGTAATCGAGTTCGGCTTCGAGGCTGTATTCGTAAAGCCCGGCCCGACTGGCTTGCATCGCGCGGATATGGGCTTGCGCCGAAATCCGTGCGGCTTCGCGCATCACCTTCACTTCTGCCGCCGATTTATACAGGCGCATGTCGTGCAGCAGATGATCCAGGGCAACGAATTCGTTCGGCGGCTGCGCGCCGAGGTGCGCCTTGGAGCGGATCACGTTGATCCAGTCCATCAGGTGACGATCGAATTCGGGGTTGCTGCCCATCGCCGAATACACCCGGTCGCGACCTTCGATCAGGCCCGGGAGAATGTCGTCGATGTCGGTAATCGGGAAGGCGTCGTCAGCGCCGAAGTCGCGGATCGCGCCTTCCTGCCCTGCGCGCAGGCCGTCCCACAGTTCGCGTTCGGCATTGCGTTCACGGCAGAACAGCACGTACTCGCCATGTTCGCGGCCGGGCATCAGGACGATGACAGCCTGCGGCTCGGGAAAGCCGCTGAGGTACTGGAAATCACTGTCCTGACGATAGACGTGCTCGACGTCGCGGTTGCGAATGGCTACCGCGGCGGCGGGCAGGATCGCGATGCTGTTGGGTTCCATCTGCGCCATCAGGGCCTTGCGGCGACGGCTGTATTCCGATTTCGGGATATGGGTCATGGGCAGATGGCTTTCCCTGGCTCGCGATTAATGCAGCGACGGCTTGGCGGCTGGCGGCACGTCGGTTTTCTTGGTTTCCGAGAACAGCAGCAGCGGCGCGACGCGCAGGTACTCCATGACTTCCATGTAGTCGGTCTCGCCGTCTTCGGATTCTTCCAGGGCGTCTTGCACCTGGGAAATGGCAGCCAGATCCTGCAGCACTTCGGTGGCTTCCGTGCTGAGCATGCTGCCGTCGCGGCAGGTCAGGCCGAAACCGCTGAGGAAGCCCTGGCACCACTCGCCCAGTGCAGCGGCGCGGTCGGCCAGCGGCGCGTCGTCGGTTGGCAGCAGCAGAACGACGGTGACGTCGTCGCCGGTCAGCTCGCCTTTGACCATCTCTTGCAAGCCGATCAGGGCGTTGCGGACGTTGTCCTGGATGTCGCCTTCGAGCAGTTCGGCGGCGTCGATCAACCAGCCTTCGTTATCGAAGCCGGCACCGGCGCAACTGCGCCCGAGCAGCACGCCGTGCAGTTCGGCAGGCGAGACGTTGTGGCCGCTGGAGGTCAGCAGGGTGGCAAAGGCTTGGTACGGGGAATTCGCAATGGTCATGGGCAGCTAGGCGCCAGACGGCGCTATGTCTAGAATGAAGGCCTTGTATCCTACATCGACAGACTCGCCAAGACTATTAAAGGCTGTCCGCCAGCTATCCCATCAGACAGACTCCGACCCAGTGGACACAATGGAAGACACCGACCTGCAAGCGCTGATGGCCAGACTCGAACTGCTGATTGGCCGAGTCGAGCAACTAAAGAGTCAAAACGCACTCTTACTAGCTCAGGAAAAAACCTGGCGCGAGGAACGCGCTCACCTCATTGAAAAAAACGAAATCGCCCGGCGTAAGGTCGAATCGATGATTTCGCGCCTCAAGGCCCTGGAGCAAGACTCATGAGTTCAAGCAATAGCGTCACCGTGCAGATCCTCGACAAAGAGTATTCGATCATCTGCCCGCAGGAAGAACGCAGCAATCTGGTCAGCGCCGCGCGCTACCTCGACGGCAAGATGCGCGAAATCCGCAGCAGCGGCAAAGTCATCGGCGCCGACCGTATCGCCGTGATGGCCGCGTTGAACATCACCCATGACCTCTTGCACAAAGAAGAGCGCCCGGACATCCAGGCCAGCGGTTCGACCCGTGAACAGGTGCGTGACTTGCTCGATCGTGTCGATCTGGTCCTCGCCGACGATCAGAACACCACCAAGGGCTGATTCAACCGGCCGCTTGCGGTATACTCGCGGCACTCCCTGGGGTGCTTGCCAGTTGACGATGTCCCTGAGCCGATTCGCACTACCCTGGAAGTTGCACGTTGGGCTGGTGTGCATGTCCGCTAGACGGAAAGCCTTAAAGTCTACTGCATCTTCCACCTTGAACTTTCGGGTTCAAGGGCTAAGTTGACAGCGGTTCATCCGGGGAGCCTGATTCGAATCCGATGTCGGTGAAAACCGCCATCGGATTTTTTATGCGTACGTTTTCGTCCAACCTGCCGAAGCCGAACCATGACCGAACCCGCGCTGCTGCCCCGCCCGCAACTCCGCCGCCTGCTGCGCAAGGCGCGCCGCTCGCTGAGCAAAAGCGAACAACGTCAGGCCGCCAAAGGCCTGTACCGGCAACTGGCGCAAGATCCGCATTTTCGCCGGGCCAGACATATCTCTCTGTATTTACCCACCGACGGTGAAATCGATCCGCGTCTGTTGCTGCGTGAAGCGCAGCGTCGGGGCAAGGCGACTTATCTGCCGGTGCTCAGCGCCTGGCCGCGAACCAAAATGGTCTTTCAGCGCATTCGTCCCGGCGAAAAACTCAAACCCAACCGCTTCCGCATTCTCGAGCCGCGGGCCAATCTGGCGCAGCAGCGCAAGGTCTGGGCGCTGGATCTGGTGTTGTTGCCATTGGTAGGGTTTGACGATGTCGGTGGGCGACTGGGGATGGGCGGCGGTTTTTACGATCGCAGCCTGGCGTATCTGGCTCGGCGCAAAAGCTGGCGCAAGCCGACGTTGCTGGGCTTGGCCCATGAATGCCAGAAAGTCGAACGCTTGGCGCAGGCAAGTTGGGATGTGCCGTTACAAGGCACGGTCAGCGACAAGGCGTGGTATTTCGCGGGATAGGACGCCGCGCAGATCAGCGGCGTCGAAAAAGCCGTTTCAGCGCTTGAAGGCTGTCGACTGTTGTACTTGCTGCGCGACTTCAATCGGCGCGTCGGCCTTGTTCGCCCACAGGCTCTGCGCGTAACCGGTGGTCACGACGCCCAGGCCGAACAAAATTACCAAAGTCCATAGTAAATCCGGTTTGCGTTTCATCGATTGCCCCCCTCAAGGCACATCATCACGATGACAGCAGCGGTTTCCGTTTGTAGGCCGTGCAGCAGCGTCAAGCTTTAAAGGCCGGCATTTTGCGACAACGTGAACCTGCGCGCAAACGCTGACGTCAACCGACTGTCGGTTTGTCATAAAATTGCCCGACAACCTGCCCAATGACCGTTTCAGGAGCACAAAACCATGGCCTATTGGCTGATGAAGTCCGAGCCCGACGAGCTCTCGATCAAAGGTCTGGAAAAACTCGGCAAAGCGCGCTGGGACGGGGTTCGCAACTATCAGGCGCGCAACTTCCTGCGTTCGATGGCGGTGGGCGATGAGTTCTTTTTCTATCATTCCAGCTGCCCGGAGCCGGGAATTGCCGGGATCGGCAAAATAATCGAAGCGGCGTACCCGGATCCCACCGCATTGGAGCCGGAGAGCCATTACTTTGATCCGAAGGCTACGCAGGAGAAGAACGCGTGGACTGCGATTGACGTTGAACACGTCGAGACGTTTGCGCGGGTGTTGAAGCTGGATTATCTGAAGCAGCAGACCGCGTTGGCGGAGATGCCGTTGGTGCAGAAGGGATCGCGGTTGTCAGTGATGCCGGTGACGCCAGAGCAGTGGGCGGCGGTGATCACCCTCAAACCCTGATTTATTTGGCGCCTGCCATAATGCAATCGCTGGCAAGCCAGCTCCCACAGGATTTGCGATGGAACACAATATTGTGATCGCCGCAGAACCTTGTGGGAGCTGGCTTGCCAGCGATGAGGCCGGCCCGGACAACAGAAGATTTATTGAATGATCAGGTTGTTGAACAACAGATCCTCAACCACCGGCTTGCCGGTCTCGTCATTCATCACTTGCTGGGTCTGCTTCAACGCTTCCTGGCGCAGCTTCTCTTTACCCTCGATGCTGCCCATCGCATCGGTCGTCTGCTGAGTAAACAACGCCACCAATTGATTGCGGATCAGCGGCTCGTTGGCCTTGACCAGTTTGCTCGCCTCTTCGCCCGTCACGCGCAATGCCACATCGGCCTTGTAGACCTTGAGCTTTGGCGTACCGTCCAGCCCGTAGTTGCCCACAAATGGCGGGCTCAGGGTGATGTAGTTGACCTTCGGCGCCTCGCCTTCTTTGGCTTCTTCGGCCAGCGCTGCCACAGGCAGAGACAGGGCCAGCAACAACATGATCCACGCTTTCACAATTCGCTCCTTATCCGGTTTGCGGCCTAGCATAACGACCCGCCGCGCAAGCACAAGCTTATGGCTGACTATCAGGGCCGGGTATGCTCGTTGACCCGTTGACTGACACACCTACACTTATCGGCCATCACTCCCAAAGGAATAGCCCTGATGAAAGCCGTGCTGTGCAAAGCCTTCGGCCCTGCCGAATCGCTGGTGCTGGAAGACGTCGCCAGCCCCGCCCTGAAGAAGAACGAAATCCTGCTGGACGTGCACGCCGCCGGGGTCAACTTTCCGGACACTCTGATCATCGAAGGCAAGTATCAATTCAAGCCACCCTTCCCGTTCTCGCCGGGTGGCGAAGCGGCTGGCGTAGTGCGCGAAGTCGGCGAAAAGGTCAGTCATCTCAAGGTCGGTGACCGGGTCATGGCCCTGACCGGCTGGGGCAGTTTTGCCGAACAGGTCGCGGTGCCGGGGTATAACGTGCTGCCGATTCCGCCGTCGATGGATTTCAACATCGCTGCCGCCTTCAGCATGACCTACGGCACCTCGATGCACGCGCTCAAGCAGCGCGCCAACCTGCAACCGGGCGAAACCCTGCTGGTGCTTGGCGCATCCGGTGGTGTCGGCCTGGCCGCCGTGGAAATCGGCAAAGCCATGGGTGCCCGCGTGATTGCTGCCGCCAGCAGCGCCGAGAAGCTCGCGGTAGCCAAGGCAGCCGGCGCCGACGAGCTGATCAACTACAGCGAAAGCAGCCTCAAAGACGAGATCAAACGCCTCACCGATGGCCAAGGCGCCGACGTGATCTACGACCCGGTTGGCGGTGACCTGTTCGATCAAGCCATCCGCGCCATCGCATGGAACGGTCGCTTGCTGGTAGTCGGCTTCGCCAGCGGCCGGATCCCCGAACTGCCGGTCAACCTCGCCCTGCTCAAAGGCGCGGCGGTGCTGGGTGTGTTTTGGGGGTCTTTTGCCCAGCGTCAGCCACAAGACAACGCAGCGAACTTCCAGCAGTTGTTCGACTGGTTCGCCGAGGGCAAGTTGAAACCGCTGGTATCGCAGGTCTATCCGCTGAGCAATGCGGCGCAGGCGATCAATGACCTCGGCCAACGCAAGGCAGTGGGTAAGGTGGTGGTGCAGGTGCGCTGAAACGCCTCAACTAGCGGGCGACGCAGCCAAGTCGCCCGGCATCAGTTGTTCCTGAACCTTCTCGCTTCGCGACTGGATCAACTGCCCCTTGTCGTCGAAGCGCAAAACAATCAGCCAGTCGTAGACATCTACCGGCCATTTTGGCTGACCGATCAAAGCCGGGCCATCACCGCCGAAAGCGGCAATCAATTTGTTGATATGGCCGTGGTGCCAGGCAATCAGCACGATCTTCGCCTGATTGCTCTTGCGCAACGAGCTGACCAGTTTGTCGACATCGTTATTGGCGAACGGCTGTTCAACCGGCAGTTGCAGGCGTTGCGACAGCGGGATCAGGGTTTGGCGCGGGCGGATGCTTTCCGCGCTGTCAGCGGTAGCGATCAGACGCTGTGGCGTGAGCGTCTGGCCATCCATTTTCAACGGGGTGAAATAGTCGGCGTAAGCGGCGGCGCGCTGTTCGCCCCGGGCATTGAGTTCTCGGCCGACATCAGGCTTTTCCGCATGGCGGACGATCAATACGGTGACATTGCGCAGGCCTGGTGCTGCAGAACCTTGGGCGAAGCTCAGTGCCAACACTGAAACAGTCACCGCTGCGACCATCAACAGTCTGGGCAATAGCCTGCGAACTTTCGGGGTCATCGTTTATCTCGAGATATCAGTCGATCTGTAGATCGCGAGTCTAAGTCACAACGTCCCGAGCGCGACAAAAACGCCCCGTTCTTACAGCTGAGCGACAGGTTCGTAAAAGAACATGCGACTTCCAACATTTTCCGCTGTTTGGTCGATGCGAACCGGTGCTATTTTCGGTAACGAAACTGTAACATTCGCATCCGCAGTCAAAACAAGAAATCTGGAGCTCTTGAATGTTTGCTTTCTTTCGTCCTGCCGCACATCAGGCTCCATTGCCTGAAGAAAAAATAGACAGCACGTACCGACGCCTGCGCTGGCAGATCTTCGCCGGTATTTTCTTTGGCTACGCGGGTTATTACCTGCTGCGCAAAAACTTCTCCCTGGCCATGCCGTACCTGATCGACGAAGGCTACAGCCGCGGTGATCTGGGCCTGGCGATGTCGGCGATCGCCATTGCTTATGGTTTGTCGAAATTCCTCATGGGCCTGGTGTCCGACCGTTCCAACCCGCGCTACTTCCTGCCGTTCGGCCTGCTGGTCTCGGCCGGGGTGATGTTCATTTTCGGTTTCGCACCTTGGGCAACGTCCAGCGTGACCATGATGTTCATCCTGCTGTTCATCAACGGCTGGGCCCAGGGCATGGGTTGGCCGCCAAGCGGCCGGACCATGGTGCACTGGTGGTCGCAGAAGGAACGCGGTGGCGTGGTGTCCGTGTGGAACGTGGCGCATAACGTCGGCGGCGGCCTGATCGGCCCGTTGTTCCTGCTCGGCATGGGCCTGTTCAACGACTGGCATGCTGCGTTCTACGTGCCGGCAGCCGTGGCGCTGGGCGTGGCGGTGTTTGCCTTCATCACCATGCGCGACACGCCGCAATCGGTCGGCCTGCCGCCAATCGAGAAGTACAAGAACGACTATCCGGAAGGCTACGACGCCAGCCACGAAGACGAATTCAGTGCGAAAGAGATCTTCGTCAAATACGTGCTGCGCAACAAAATGCTCTGGTACATCGCCATGGCCAACGTCTTCGTCTACCTGCTGCGCTACGGCGTGCTGGACTGGGCACCGACCTACCTGAAAGAAGCCAAGGGTTTCACCGTGGATAAAACCTCGTGGGCTTACTTCTTCTATGAGTGGGCGGGTATTCCGGGCACGCTGCTGTGCGGCTGGATGTCGGACAAGATCTTCCGGGGCAACCGCGGCCTGACCGGCATGGTGTTCATGGCGTTGGTGACTGTCGCGACACTGGTTTACTGGCTCAATCCGGCCGGCAACCCGACCGTCGACATGATCGCGCTGTTCTCCATCGGCTTCCTGATCTACGGCCCGGTGATGCTGATCGGCCTGCAGGCGCTGGAACTGGCACCGAAGAAAGCCGCGGGCACTGCGGCGGGCTTCACTGGCTTGTTCGGTTACCTGGGTGGTTCGGTCGCGGCCAGTGCGGCGATGGGCTACACGGTTGACCATTTCGGCTGGGACGGTGGTTTTGTCCTGCTGATCGGCGCATGCCTGCTGGCGATGGCCTTCCTGGCCCCGACGCTATGGCACAAGCAAGTCGCCAGTCAGAGTCGCGAAGCGGTCGCCTGATCGCACTGTGACTGACAGCGCTTGAGCCGCGCCTCCAGATTGCGGTCTGGCATGGCGTGGCTGCGCAGGGCGTGTGCGGTCTGCTCGACATAATCGCGAGTGGTGCCGTATCGCCCGCTGGCGCTTTCGAACACCTGACTCAGCACGTGATCCGGCAAGTTGCCGGCATAGCTGGGCAGGTGCCGCTCCAAGACAAATCCCAAAGCCTGCACCTGACTGCCATCTGCGAGTCGGCAGTTGAGCCAGTGTGGCCGATAGGACGGCACCGGCATCTCGCGCTTCCACAACGCGTACAGCGCAGCGTCGAGGTTGTCTTCCGGCAAGCGATAAGCAAAGCCGCTGCACGAACCGCCACGATCCAGACCAAACACCAGACCGGGCATTTCAGGGGTACCGCGATGCTCGTGCGACCACAAGTACAGGCCGCGATGGTAGCCATGTACGCGTCCGCGTACCCGCTCCACCGCCGAACATTCCGGCCGCCAGATCAGCGAACCATAGGCGAACAGCCAAACCGGCCCGCCCTTGTGGCGCGCCATGGTCGATTGCATGGAAGCGAGAAGTTGTTCGTGCGTCAGCTGCGGCCCAAGATCGAGCCGCGGAGGGTAATTCAGATTCAGAAAAGCGTTTTCAATGGCGCTCATGGCGAATAGCGTTCAGCTCCCCGCGGGTAAAGAATTACTTAATAGAACGCACCGCTGTAACAATAAGGCACATATGTTTTAAGGCAATTTGAGTGCCATGGCACAGTTCTTAATTGATTGCCTGATTGATATATAACCTAGCGGTATTTATGCAATTACATAAATACCGATCGGCTATATAGAGAGTTATAACGGCTCAAGAGCGCGGCGCGTAGGCAAACACGTCGGCACGCATTTGATGGGCGTCCATCCCGGCTTCGACCAAGGCGTCAAGGGTGCCGTAGACCATGGCCGGCGAGCCGCTGGCGTAGACGTGCAGCGGTTTCAGATCGGGGAAATCTTCACAGACCGCCTCGTGCAGCATGCCGCAGCGCCCTTCCCAACCGCATTGATCGCTGACGACTTTGTGCAGGAACAGGTTGGGCAACTTCAGCCATTCGTTCCAGTGTTCGATCTCATAGAAATCTTCCGGACGGCGCACGCCCCAGTACAGATGCACCGGGTGTTTGAAGCCGTTGGCGCGGCAGTGCTCGATCAGCGCATGAATCTGGCCCATGCCGGTGCCGGCGGCGACCAGCACCAACGGCCCGTCGGGCAGCTCGGCCAGATGCGTATCGCCAAACGGCAGCTCGACGCGCACCATCGAGTTGCGTTGCAGCTGTTCGATCAGGCTCAGTGCACTGGCTTCGCGCGCCAATACGTGGATTTCCAGATCACGCCCGCCGTGCGGCGCCGAGGCCATGGAGAACGCTGATTTCTCAC
The DNA here is from genome assembly GCF_000783395.1 of Pseudomonas chlororaphis. Classification (GTDB taxonomy): domain Bacteria; phylum Pseudomonadota; class Gammaproteobacteria; order Pseudomonadales; family Pseudomonadaceae; genus Aquipseudomonas; species Aquipseudomonas chlororaphis_H. The sequence continues at coordinate 206,976 of NZ_JSFK01000002.1, forward strand.
CGTTCTCGCGCTCGATCATCAAGTACTGCCCGGCGTGATAACGCGGTGGCTTGCCCGCCGGCGCCCGCAGACGCACGCGCCAGGTGTCGCCACCGACGTCACGGCATTCGATGACCTGACATGACAGGCTGCGCACCGGCAGTTCTCCCAGCGCGAGCACGCCATCCCACAGCAGGATGCAGTCTTCCAGCGGCTCGGCTATGCAAGTGTAGAACTCGCCGTGGTCGTGCACTTTGCCGTCCTGCGCAACGCTACCTTCAACCAGCAGCGCCGCACACACATGACAATTGCCGTTGCGGCAGCTTTGCGGGCATTCGTAGCCCAAGCGCCGCGCACCATCGAGAATCCGCTCACCGGGCTGTATCTCAAGCACTGCTCCGGAGGGCTGCAGGGTTACACGCATCAATCTATTCCTAACTGATTCCAGATGGCATCGATCCGTTGGGTGACGGCGTCGTCCTTGACGATCACGCGGCCCCACTCGCGAGTGGTTTCGCCTGGCCACTTGTGGGTGGCATCGAGGCCCATTTTCGAACCCAGGCCGGAGATCGGCGAGGCGAAGTCGAGGTAGTCGATCGGCGTGTTATCGATCATCACCGTGTCGCGCTTGGGATCCATGCGCGTGGTGATGGCCCAGATCACGTCGTTCCAGTCGCGGGCATTGATATCGTCGTCGGTGACGATAACGAACTTGGTGTACATGAACTGTCGCAAAAACGACCAGACACCGAGCATCACGCGCTTGGCATGCCCCGGATACGACTTCTTCATGGTCACGATGGCCATGCGGTACGAACAGCCTTCCGGCGGCAGGTAGAAGTCGGTGATTTCCGGAAACTGCTTCTGCAGGATCGGCACGAACACTTCGTTCAGCGCCACGCCGAGAATCGCCGGCTCATCCGGCGGACGGCCGGTGTAGGTGCTGTGGTAGATCGGCTTGATCCGGTGGGTGATGCGCTCGACGGTGAACACCGGGAAGCTGTCGACTTCGTTGTAGTAACCGGTATGGTCGCCGTACGGGCCTTCAACAGCCATTTCGCCGGGATGGATCACGCCTTCGAGGATGATTTCGGCGGTGGCCGGCACTTGCAGGTCGTTGCCACGGCACTTGACCAGTTCGGTGCGGTTGCCGCGTAGCAAACCTGCGAAAGCGTATTCAGAGAGGCTGTCCGGCACCGGCGTCACGGCGCCCAGGATGGTCGCCGGATCCGCGCCAAGGGCCACCGACACCGGGAACGGCTGACCTGGATGCTTCTCGCACCACTCGCGAAAGTCGAGGGCGCCGCCACGGTGGCTGAGCCAGCGCATGATCACCTTGTTGCGGCCGATCACTTGCTGACGGTAGATGCCGAGGTTCTGGCGCTCCTTGTTCGGGCCTTTGGTGACGGTCAGGCCCCAGGTGATCAGCGGGCCGACGTCGCCGGGCCAGCAGGTCTGCACCGGCAGCATCGCCAGATCGACATCGTCGCCTTCGATGACCACTTCCTGGCACACCGCGTCTTTGACGACTTTCGGCGCCATCGAGATGATCTTGCGGAAGATCGGCAGCTTCGACCACGCGTCTTTCAAGCCCTTCGGCGGCTCCGGCTCCTTGAGGAACGCCAGCAGCTTGCCGATTTCGCGCAGCTCACTGACCGACTCGGCGCCCATGCCCATGGCCACCCGCTCAGGGGTGCCAAACAGGTTGCCGAGCACCGGAATGTCATAGCCGGTGGGCTTTTCGAACAACAGCGCCGGGCCCTTGGCCCGCAGCGTGCGGTCGCACACCTCGGTCATTTCCAGCACCGGCGAGACGGGAATCTGGATGCGTTTCAACTCTCCGCGCTGCTCAAGCTGCTGCACGAAATCCCGAAGATCCTTGAATTTCATTGACGATGGCACCCTCAAAATAGGCGTACATCCTACCTGCTCTGACGGGCAAACAGCAGCCCGTCAGTGCCCTTAATCCGTCGATTGCCAAACGGATGCAAAACGCTTCTTGCCCTTATGGATACCTGCCGATCAAACAAGAGAACTGAAGTATCAGCAAATCCTGCACCACAAAAGCAAAAAAAAAACGCCCCCTTTCGGGAGCGTTCTTTTACACAGCTGCGTATTACTTGCGCTTCATCGACAAGAAGAACTCGTCGTTGGTCTTGGTCGTTTTCAGCTTGTCGACCAGGAACTCGATGGCAGCCACTTCGTCCATCGGGTGCAGCAGCTTGCGCAGGATCCACATGCGCTGCAGTTCGTCGTCGGCCGTCAGCAACTCTTCGCGGCGGGTGCCGGAGCGGTTGATGTTGATGGCCGGGAACACACGCTTCTCGGCGATCTTGCGATCCAGAGGCAGTTCCATGTTGCCGGTACCCTTGAACTCTTCGTAGATCACTTCGTCCATCTTCGAGCCGGTTTCAACCAGCGCGGTGGCGATAATGGTCAGCGAGCCGCCTTCTTCGATGTTCCGCGCAGCACCGAAGAAACGCTTTGGCTTCTCCAGAGCGTGGGCATCGACACCACCGGTCAATACCTTGCCGGAGCTCGGGATCACGGTGTTGTAGGCACGAGCCAGACGGGTGATGGAGTCGAGCAGGATCACCACGTCTTTCTTGTGTTCAACAAGGCGCTTGGCCTTCTCGATCACCATTTCAGCAACCTGCACGTGACGGGTCGGCGGCTCGTCGAAGGTCGAGGCAACCACTTCGCCGCGCACGGTGCGCTGCATTTCGGTTACTTCTTCCGGACGTTCGTCGATCAGCAGCACGATCAGGTGAACTTCAGGGTTGTTACGGGCGATGTTCGCTGCGATGTTTTGCAGCATGATCGTTTTACCGGCTTTCGGCGGTGCAACGATCAGACCACGCTGGCCTTTGCCGATCGGGGCGCACAGGTCGATCACACGACCGGTCAAGTCTTCGGTGGAACCGTTACCGGCTTCCATCTTCATGCGCACGGTCGGGAACAGCGGGGTCAGGTTCTCGAAGAGAATCTTGTTTTTCGCGTTCTCGGGACGATCGAAGTTGATCGTATCGACCTTGAGCAGGGCGAAATACCGCTCGCCTTCCTTTGGAGGGCGAATCTTGCCAACGATGGTGTCACCGGTACGCAAGTTGAAGCGGCGGATCTGGCTTGGCGAGACGTAGATATCGTCGGGGCCGGCCAGGTAGGAAGCGTCAGCGGAGCGCAGGAAGCCGAAGCCGTCCTGGAGAATCTCCAGCACGCCATCACCGGAGATTTCCTCGCCGCTTTTCGCGTGCTTTTTCAGCAGGGAGAAAATCACGTCCTGCTTGCGCGAACGGGCCATATTTTCTATGCCCATCTGTTCGGCCAATTCGAGCAGTTCGGTAATCGGCTTTTGCTTGAGTTCAGTCAGATTCATATAGGAATGACGTAATCATTTATGGAGGGGGGGAAATTAAGCTTTTGGCTTAATGAGGCCGCGCCGCGGAGAAGGCGACAGGATCGCGAACTAATTCGAAAAGGAGTGCGTCGGCGACGGCTAGCAGGGGGCAATGGAGAAACCAGTGCGGGGCCGAATGTACCACCTGAGTTTCGGAGCGTCTAGCCCTGAATACGCAAAAAGCCCCGCTATTTTGCGGGGCTTTTTTTCAGGCACTTTACAGCGACGCTTAGATGTTGGCGTCGAGGAAAGCCGCCAGTTGCGACTTCGACAGGGCGCCGACTTTGGTCGCTTCAACGTTACCGTTCTTGAACAGCATCAGGGTCGGGATACCACGCACGCCGTGCTTGGCCGGGGTTTCCTGGTTTTCGTCGATGTTCAGTTTGGCAACGGTCAGCTTGCCTTTGTAAGTCTCGGCAATCTCGTCCAGAACCGGAGCGATCATTTTGCAAGGACCGCACCATTCAGCCCAGTAATCGACCAGGACAGCGCCTTCGGCCTTGAGTACGTCGGCTTCGAAGCTAGCGTCGCTAACGTGTTTGATAAGATCGCTGCTCATGGAATTCTCCAGGTTGTAAGCAAAAAAACGTGGCCCATCATAGCCGCCCTTCCCCTGTTCAGGAAGCCGCAGTTGATTGAGTCTTGCTATGGCACTCGATGAGTTTGGGTATAGCTCAAGTCACGCCGTGGCGGGGGCAATGAAGGAAATTCCAGTACGCAGGGCGGCGTTGCGCACATGCTCCTGCATGGCTTTTTGCGCCGCAGCGGACGCACGGCGCGCGAGGGCCCGCAGAATCTTGCGGTGTTCCTGCCAGGTTTCCATGGCGCGCTCGGCGCGGATGAACGGTAGTTTCTGACTCTCGAGGAAGATCTCGGCGCTGGCGGTGAGAATGCTCAGCATCGCCTGATTGCCGCTGGCAAGCAGGATGCGTCGGTGAAATTCGAAGTCCAGTTTCGCCGCCGCTTCGAAGTCGCCAGCCTTCAATTGCTCGCGCATCGCCGCGACGTTGTCTTCCAGCGCATCCAGATCGAAGGTACTCAACGTCACCGCCGCCAGCCCGGCGGCAAACCCTTCAAGCGCATAGCGCAATTGAAAGATATCCAGCGGCGACGCTTGCGCCGCAAATGACCACCCCGGCGCGCTATCGCCGCGCGACAACTCCACTGGCGATTGCACGAACACGCCTTTGCCCGGCTGAATACTGACCACTCCCAGCGCGCTCAACGACGACAACGCCTCACGCAAAGACGCCCGGCTCACGCCCAGTTGCAACGCCAGATCCCGTTGCGACGGCAAGGCATCACCCGCGCCGAAACCTTGCTCGGTGATCAGTTTGCGGATCGCTTGCAGCGCCACTTCGGGTACCGCACGGGAAATCGAATTCATGGTTTTTCAGACGCGCCAGGCCAATGTGCGGCTAGTTGTAAAGCTATTCGTCGAGTCCGGCAAGTCGTGCCCCAGCGGGGTTCGGTGAACCACGCCGGTGCGCCATGGCAGTGCGAAAAACAACCTGACTGTTCAGACCAGTAAGACCGAGAAAACCCGCTGAAACCGCGGCCTGCCGCGACGAAAGCCGTGTATTGGCACGGCCCGTGCTCTGTCCGAACGCAGAAATCACTTCTCGCCGATCCGGAGATTGTTCATGACCAAGCGTTACAGCGCCCTCCTCGCCGCTCTGTTTTCCAGCCTGTTGCTCAGCCAGATCCCGGCTCACGCCGACGGTCTGGACGACGTGGTCAAACGCGGCACGCTGAAAGTCGCGGTGCCACAGGACTTCCCGCCCTTCGGCTCGGTAGGCCCGGACATGAAACCGCGTGGCCTGGATATCGACACGGCGAAACTGCTGGCCGACCAGCTCAAGGTCAAACTCGAGCTGACGCCGGTCAACAGCACCAACCGCATTCCTTTCCTGACCACCGGCAAAGTCGATCTGGTGATTTCCAGCCTCGGCAAAAACCCCGAGCGCGAGAAAGTCATCGACTTCTCCCGCGCCTACGCACCCTTCTATCTCGCCGTGTTCGGCCCGCCGGACGCCGCCATCACTAGCCTCGACGACCTCAAGGGCAAAACCATCAGCGTCACCCGTGGAGCCATCGAAGACATCGAGTTGACCAAAGTCGCCCCAGAAGGCCTGACCATCAAGCGCTTCGAGGACAACAACTCGACCATCGCCGCCTACCTCGCCGGCCAGGTCGACCTGATCGCCAGCGGCAACGTGGTCATGGTCGCGATCAGCGAGAAGAACCCGAAACGCGTGCCGGCGTTGAAAGTGAAGCTCAAGGATTCGCCGGTCTACGTCGGCGTGAACAAGAACGAAGCGGCGCTGCTGGCCAAGGTCAACGACATCCTGACCACCGCCAAGGCTGACGGCGCGCTGGAGAAAAACTCGCAGACCTGGCTGAAAGAGCCGCTGCCGGCCGATCTCTGATCGACTGCGCGGGAGACCTTCATGGCTTATCAGTTCGATTTCATGCCGGTGGTGGAAAACACCGACCTGTTGCTGCGCGGGGCGCTGTTCACCCTTGAGCTGACAGCCATCGGCGCGTTGCTCGGGGTCGGCGTCGGGATTGTCGGGGCGCTGGTGCGGGCGTGGAACATCCGCCCGTTCTCGGCGATCTTCGGCGTCTACGTCGAGTTGATCCGCAACACGCCGTTTCTGGTGCAGTTGTTCTTTATCTTCTTCGGGCTGCCGTCGCTGGGCGTGCAGATTTCCGAGTGGCAGGCAGCGGTGTTGGCGATGGTGATCAACCTCGGCGCCTATTCGACCGAGATTATTCGTGCCGGCATTCAGGCGATCCCGCGCGGGCAGTTGGAAGCAGCCGCAGCGTTGGCGATGACGCGTTTCGAGGCGTTCCGCCATGTGGTGCTGCTGCCGGCACTGGGCAAGGTCTGGCCGGCGCTGAGCAGCCAGATCATCATCGTCATGCTCGGCTCGGCGGTGTGTTCGCAGATCGCCACGGAAGAGCTGAGCTTCGCCGCCAACTTCATTCAGTCGCGCAACTTCCGCGCCTTTGAAACCTACGCGCTGACCACGCTGATCTACCTGTGCATGGCGCTGCTGATCCGCCAGTTGCTGAACTGGATCGGTCGGCGCTACATCAGCAGGAGCCGCGCATGAGCGATTTCACCTTCTGGGACATCCTGCGCAACCTGCTCGTCGGCCTGCAATGGACGCTGGCGTTGTCGCTGGTGGCGTTTATCGGTGGCGGGATCGTCGGGCTGCTGATCCTGATCATGCGCATTTCAAAAAACTCTGTGTCGAGCAGTATCGCCCGCACCTGGATCGAGCTGTTCCAAGGCACGCCGCTATTGATGCAGCTGTTTCTGGTGTTCTTCGGCGTGGCCTTGGCCGGGATTGAAATCTCGCCGTGGATGGCCGCAGCGATTGCTCTGACCTTGTTCACCAGCGCCTATCTGGCAGAGATCTGGCGCGGCTGCGTCGAGTCGATCTCCAACGGCCAGTGGGAAGCCTCGGCGAGTCTGGCGCTCAATCCGCTGGAGCAACTGCGCTACGTGATCCTGCCGCAGGCTTTGCGCATTGCCGTAGCGCCGACCGTGGGTTTCTCGGTGCAAGTGGTCAAGGGCACTGCCGTGACCTCGATCATTGGCTTCACCGAGCTGACCAAGACCGGCGGCATGCTCGCCAACGCCACATTCGAACCGTTCATGGTCTACGGCCTCGTCGCCCTCGGCTACTTCTTGCTCTGCTACCCCTTGTCGCTCAGTGCGCGTTACCTGGAAAGGAGACTGCATGCCTCTGCTTAGAATTTCCGCCCTGCATAAATACTACGGCGATCACCACGTGCTCAAAGGCATCGACCTCAGCGTCGAGGAAGGCCAGGTCGTGGCGATCATCGGCCGCAGCGGCTCGGGCAAATCCACCCTGCTGCGCACCCTCAATGGTCTGGAATCGATCAACGACGGCGTGATCGAAGTCGACGGTGAATACCTCGACGCCGCCCGCGCTGATCTGCGCAGCTTGCGGCAGAAGGTCGGCATGGTGTTTCAGCAGTTCAACCTGTTCCCGCATCTGACCGTGGGCGAAAACGTCATGCTCGCGCCGCAAGTGGTGCAGAAAGTGCCGAAAGCCAAGGCAGCGGAACTGGCGCGCGAAATGCTCGAACGGGTTGGTCTCGGGGAAAAATTCGATGCCTTCCCGGATCGCTTGTCCGGCGGCCAGCAACAGCGCGTGGCGATTGCCCGGGCATTGGCGATGTCGCCGAAAGTGTTGCTCTGTGATGAGATCACCTCGGCGCTCGACCCGGAACTGGTCAATGAAGTGCTCAGCGTGGTTCGGCAATTGGCCAAGGAAGGCATGACGCTGATCATGGTCACCCACGAAATGCGTTTTGCCCGCGAGGTAGGGGACAAACTGGTGTTCATGCACCACGGCAAGGTGCATGAGGTGGGGGATCCGAAGGTGTTGTTTGCCAATCCGCAAACCGCGGAGCTGGCGAACTTTATTGGCACCGTCGAAGCGACAGCCTGAATCTGCCTCATCCTGATCGCTCCCCCGCTCCGCGTGGGAATGCAGCCAGGGACGCTCCGCGTCCCAAAAACGGACGCAGGGCGTCCGGTGAGGCATTCCTACGCAGAGCGTGGGAACGATCGGGTTCGGGGTGCGCACTCCGGCGGTTTGAACCGTGCGCGTTGGCGCCAGCGTTTGATCGTGGCACGATGTCGGGGTTATCGACCGAGACCCCCTGACCATGCCGCAATCCCAAGCCAAGAATCTGTCCCTGATCGCCGCAATCGACCTGGGCTCGAACAGCTTTCACATGGTCGTGGCCAAGGCCCAGAACGGCGAAATCCGTATTCTCGAGCGCCTCGGCGAGAAGGTTCAGCTGGCTGCCGGCATCGACGATGAGCGCAAGCTCAACGAAGAATCGATGCAACGCGGCCTCGATTGTCTCAAGCGTTTTGCCCAACTGATCAACGGTATGCCGCTGGGCGCTGTGCGTATCGTCGGCACGAACGCCCTGCGTGAAGCGCGCAACCGCCTCGAATTCATCCACCGCGCCGAAGAAATCCTCGGCCACCCGGTCGAAGTCATCTCCGGTCGTGAAGAAGCGCGTCTGATCTATCTGGGCGTGTCGCACACCCTCGCCGACACCCCGGGCAAACGTCTGGTCGCCGACATCGGCGGCGGCAGCACCGAGTTCATCATCGGCCAGCGCTTCGAGCCGCTGCTGCGCGAAAGTCTGCAAATGGGCTGCGTCAGCTTCACCCAACGCTATTTCAAGGACGGCAAGATCACCCCGGCCCGCTACGCCCAGGCATACACGGCAGCGCGGCTGGAGATCATGAGCATCGAACACGCCTTGCACCGCCTGACCTGGGATGAGGCCATCGGCTCCTCGGGCACCATCCGCGCCATCGGCCTGGCCCTGAAGGCTGGTGGCCACGGCACGGGCGAAGTGAATGCCGAAGGTCTGGCATGGCTCAAGCGTCGTCTGTTCAAGCTCGGTGACGTCGACAAGATCGATTTTGAAGGCATCAAGCCGGATCGCCGGACCATTTTCCCGGCAGGCCTGGCGATTCTCGAAGCGATTTTCGACGCCCTCGAACTGCAACGCATGGATCACTGTGACGGCGCCCTGCGTGAAGGCGTGCTCTACGACCTGCTCGGTCGCCATCATCATGAAGATGTGCGCGAACGTACTTTAACTTCGCTGATGGAGCGCTATCACGTCGATCTGGAGCAAGCGGCGCGTGTGGAACGCAAGGCTTTGCACGCGTTTGATCAAGTGGCGGCGGACTGGGAACTGGATGACGGCATCTGGCGCGAACTCCTCGGTTGGGCAGCGAAAGTGCACGAAGTCGGCCTCGACATCGCTCACTATCATTACCACAAGCACGGCGCTTACCTGATCGAGCACTCGGACCTCGCCGGGTTCTCCCGCGAAGACCAACAGATGCTCGCGCTATTGGTGCGCGGCCACCGCCGCAACATTCCCAAGGACAAGTTTGCCGATTTCGGTGACGACGGCGACAAGCTGATTCGCCTGTGCGTATTGCTGCGCTTTGCGATCCTGTTCCACCACATTCGCGGCACGCAGGCAATGCCGCAGGTGGTGTTGCACGCGAAGGGCAACACTTTGGATGTGGAATTCCCGGAGAACTGGCTGGATGAGAATCAGCTGACTCAGGCAGATTTCGGGCTTGAGGCGGATTGGCTGACGCGGGTGGGGATTGTGCTCACGGTCCACTGAGCCTCGATTGGGCATAAAAAAGGCGATCCTTCTGGATCGCCTTTTTTATTGGGTGTTCGGCTGGGATTTAGTGGTGTGCGTGAGATCGATGCCCCTCACCCCAGCCCTCTCCCGAGGGAGAGGGAGCCGATCTCCGTTGGCTTCGAAGCCTGAGTTCGACTCGGTATTGCAAGTCGGCGTAACCCTGACATTCACCTCGGTCAGTCCCCTCTCCCTCTGGGAGAGGGTTAGGGTGAGGGGCTTTTGACTTTCAGCTCTCAGCTGCTCACCGGCAAGATCGGGCTACCCAACCGTTCCAGCAACGTCGCCTGCGCACTCCTCGGGTTCTGGTTGCCGGTCGGCGTGTTGCGGATGTAACGACCATCCGACTGCAAGCTCCAGCTGTGGGTGTTGTCAGTCAAATACAGCTCCAGCTCTTTCTTCACCCGGGTCAGCAGCTTCTTGCCTTCCACCGGGAAGCAAGTCTCAACGCGCTTGTCGAGGTTGCGCTCCATCCAGTCGGCACTGGAAAGGAACATCTGCTCGTCGCCGCCATTGAGGAAGTAGAACACTCGGGTGTGCTCGAGGAAGCGGCCGATGATCGAGCGCACATGAATGTTGTGCGAAACCCCGGCAATCCCCGGACGCAGACAGCACATGCCGCGCACCACCAGGTCGATACGCACACCGGACTGGCTGGCCTTGTACAGCGCGCGAATGATCTTCGGATCGGTCAGCGAGTTGAATTTGGCAATGATGTGCGCCGGTTTGCCTTCGACGGCGAACTGAGTCTCGCGGGCAATCATGTCGAGCATGCCCTTCTTCAGGGTGAACGGCGCATGCAGCAGCTTCTTCATGCGCAGGGTCTTGCCCATGCCGATCAATTGGCTGAACAGTTTGCCGACGTCTTCGCACAAAGCGTCGTCGGAGGTCAGCAGGCTGTAGTCGGTGTAGAGCTTGGCGTTACCGGCGTGGTAGTTACCGGTGCCGAGATGCGCGTAGCGGACGATTTCGCCGGCTTCGCGACGCAGGATCAGCATCATCTTGGCGTGGGTCTTGAAGCCGACCACGCCGTAGATCACCACCGCACCGGCCGCTTGCAGACGGCTGGCCAGTTGCAGGTTGGACTCTTCGTCGAACCGCGCGCGCAGCTCGATGACCGCCGTGACTTCCTTACCGTTACGCGCGGCATCGACCAGCGCATCAACGATCTCGGAGTTGGCGCCGGAGCGGTACAGCGTCTGGCGCACAGCGAGAACGTGCGGGTCTTTCGCGGCTTGGCGCAGCAGGTCGACCACCGGGGTGAATGACTCGAACGGGTGCAGCAGCAGAATGTCCTGCTTGCTGACTACGCTGAAGATGTTTTCGCTGTTCTGCAGTAGTTTCGGGATCTGCGGGGTGAACGGCGTGTATTGCAGCTCCGGATGGCTGTCCAGACCGGTGATGCTGAACAGCCGCGTCAGGTTGACCGGGCCGTTGACCTGATACAGCTCGCTCTCGCTCAGGTTGAACTGCTTGAGCAGGTAGTCCGAAAGATGTTTCGGGCAAGTGTCGGCGACTTCCAGACGTACCGCATCGCCGTAGCGGCGCGAGAACAACTCGCCACGCAGGGCGCGGGCCAGGTCTTCTACATCTTCGGAGTCGAGCGCCAGGTCGGCGTTTCGGGTCAGACGGAACTGGTAGCAGCCTTTTACCTTCATGCCCTGGAACAGGTCATCGGCGTGAGCGTGGATCATCGACGACAGGAACACATAGTTGTCGCCCGGGCCGCCGACTTCTTCCGGCACCTTGATGATCCGTGGCAGCAAGCGCGGTGCCGGGATGATTGCCAGACCGGAGTCGCGACCGAAGGCGTCGATGCCTTCCAGCTCGACGATGAAGTTCAGGCTCTTGTTCACCAGCAACGGGAACGGGTGCGTCGGGTCGAGCCCGATCGGGGTGATGATCGGTGCGATCTCGTCGCGGAAATAGCGGCGCACCCAGGTTTTGATCTTGACCGTCCAGTGGCGGCGACGGATGAAGCGCACCTGATGCTTTTCCAGCTCCGGCAACAGAATGTCGTTGAGGATCGCGTACTGACGGTCAACGTGACCGTGGACCAGCTCGCTGATCCGCGCCAGCGCCTGATGCGGTTGCAGACCATCAGCTCCGGCCTGCTCACGGGCGAAGGTGATCTGCTTCTTCAGACCGGCGACGCGGATTTCAAAGAATTCATCGAGGTTGCTGGAAAAGATCAGCAGGAACTTCAAGCGTTCCAGCAACGGATAGGACTCGTCCAGCGCCTGTTCCAGCACGCGGATATTGAATTGCAGTTGCGAAAGCTCACGGTGGATGTACAGGCTGCTGTCATCCAGGCCCGGTATGGCAATCACTGGCGCCGCCGCGACAGGTTCGGCGACTGGCGCGGGTGGCGCAGGCTCCAGTTCCGGCGGGGTCTCGGTGATTTGCTCGACCACCGGTTGAGCTTCTTTTACTGCAACTTCCGTGAGTCCTTCGGTATTCATTGAATGTTCCTGGGAGGGCTATTTCTGCTCTCGTAACAATTGAGCGGCGCGGACAGCAAAGTAAGTCAGGATGCCATCAGCGCCGGCACGTTTAAAGGCGGTCAGTGATTCGACAATCACCGCCTCGCTCAACCAGCCATTCTGGATCGCCGCCATGTGCATGGCGTATTCGCCGCTGACCTGATAGACGAAGGTCGGCACTTTGAAGGCATCTTTTACCCGGAAAAGAATGTCCAGGTAGGGCATGCCCGGTTTGACCATGACCATGTCCGCGCCTTCAGACAAGTCCGCACCGACTTCGTGCAGCGCTTCGTCGCTGTTGGCCGGGTCCATCTGATAGGAGGCCTTGTTGGCCTTGCCAAGGTTCGACGCCGAACCGACCGCATCGCGGAACGGACCGTAATAGGCGCTGGCGTACTTGGCCGAGTAGGCCATGATCCGTACGTTGACGTGACCGGCGACTTCCAGTGCTTCGCGAATCGCCTGAATACGCCCGTCCATCATGTCCGACGGCGCGACAACCTGCGCACCGGCTTCGGCATGGGACAGCGCCTGACGCACCAGTGCGTCGACAGTGATGTCGTTCTGTACGTAGCCTTCTTCGTCGAGAATGCCGTCCTGGCCGTGAGTGGTGAACGGATCAAGCGCAACGTCGGTGATCACCCCCAGCTCCGGGAAGCGTTCACGCAGCGCGCGGGTGGCGCGCTGAGCGATGCCCTCGGGGTTCCAGGCTTCGGCGGCGTCGAGGGATTTAAGTTCAGGAGGGGTGACCGGGAACAGCGCCAGCGCCGGAATCCCCAGCTCGACCCACTTCGCCGCTTCTTCCAGCAGCAAGTCGATAGTCAGCCGCTCTACCCCAGGCATCGACGCCACGGCTTCGCGGCGGTTTTCACCGTCGAGCACGAACACCGGCAGGATCAGGTCATCGACCGTCAGCACATTTTCCCGCACCAGCCGACGCGAAAAATCATCACGGCGATTGCGGCGCAGACGCGTGGCTGGGAACAAACGGTTGGCGGGGGTAAAGCTCACGGCGGACTCCTGAGCCCGCGCAAACGGGCGAGCGTGACAGTTATAGACGGCCATTATGACGAACAGATGACAGTTATGTGTGCCCCGTGACATGTAGCCGCATTCCATTGTCAGTGTAGGAATTGTTCACGTCGAGACACATTTGGACACTTTCATGAATGTGTCCGAAGGGTTAGGCTGCGCGTTCATTTCGCCAGCACCCAGACAATGCTCCAACAATTTCTGCATGACTTTGGCTACTTTGCCTTGTTTCTCGGCACGTTCTTCGAAGGCGAAACCATTCTGGTGCTCGCGGGCTTCCTCGCGTTCCGTGGATACATGGACATCAACCTGGTGGTGGTCGTGGCGTTTTTCGGCAGCTATGCCGGCGATCAGCTGTGGTACTTCCTGGGACGCAAGCACGGGCGCAAATTGCTCGCGCGCAAACCGCGCTGGCAGCTGATGGGTGACCGCGCGCTGGAGCACATTCGCAAGCATCCGGACATCTGGGTGTTGAGCTTCCGTTTCGTTTACGGTCTGCGCACGGTGATGCCGGTGGCGATCGGCCTGTCGGGCTATCCGCCGGGACGTTATCTGCTGCTCAACGGCATCGGTGCAGCGATCTGGGCCACGGCGCTGGCCGCAGCGGCTTACCACTTCGGCGCGGTGCTGGAAGGCATGCTCGGCAGCATCAAGAAGTACGAGTTGTGGGTACTCGGTGCGCTGCTGATTCTTGGCGTCGGCCTGTGGCTGCGCCGCCGCTTCAAGAATGCCCGGCTGGCCAAACAGGTCTACGCCGACGAGCAAGCCGCGAAAGCTGCACTGCTGAATCAAGCCGAAGTGGCCAAACATGCCGAACCGAAGACGCCAGCCGAGTAACTCGCTGGCGACTGGCGTACAGCCCTGCGCACAGCGCGGGCTGGTCGCCTCTCTCAGTCATTTGCCCCCTCTGCGCTAGCGGACTCCCGTTCGCCAGCGGCGTTCTCACGCCAAAAATCTCCCGCTCGTTACGCAGCAGGCAACCGCAAATAATGAACACCCCGCCGTTGTTGCGATCCATGTAGAAAGCGTTCCATGCAGGTGCCGCCACCACTTGAGCCTATGGCAACGCGCGACAATTTAGTGGACATTTAGCGCCATGAATCTGGAGAGAAACCCATGAGCAAAAAAGTTGCAGTGATCCTGTCCGGCAGTGGCGTGTACGACGGCGCCGAGATCCATGAAAGCGTCATCACCCTGCTGCGCCTAGACCAACGCGGCGCGCAGGTGCAGTGCTTCGCCCCGAACATCGCGCAATTGCACGTGATCAACCACCTGACCGGCGAAGAAATGCCCGAGTCGCGCAACGTCCTGGTGGAATCGGCGCGGATTGCCCGCGGCAACATCAAGGACATCCGCGAGGCCGACGTCGACGACTTCGACGCGCTGATCGTGCCGGGTGGGTTTGGTGCGGCGAAGAACCTTTCGAACTTTGCTGTTGAAGGCGCTGGCTGCAGCGTGCAGCCGGAAGTGCTGGCGCTGGCCGAGGCGTTTGCCGAAGCGGGCAAACCGGTGGGCCTGATGTGCATTTCGCCGGCACTGGCGGCGAAGATCTATGGCCCAGGCGTGACCTGCACCATCGGTAATGACGCCGACACGGCCACGGCGATGAACAAGATGGGCGCCACCCACGAAGACTGTGCGGTGACGGAGATTATCGAAGACAAGGCGCGCAAACTGGTGACGACCCCGGCTTACATGCTGGCGCAGAACATCAGTGAGGCGGCTTCGGGGATCAACAAGCTCGTGGATCGCGTCCTCGAACTGACCCACGAAAACGACGCCTGATCCCCCGTATGATCGTTCCCACGCTCTGCGTGGGAATGCCGCCATTGGCGCTCCGCGCCTGCTCACTTTGGCGTTACATTTGCGGTAAGACCGGAACGCAGAGAGTCCCAAGATGCATTCCCACGCGGAGCGTGGGAACGATCGTCATAAGGCTCAGGGTTTGCGCGTCAGTCGGGTGAGGATCCGGTCCAGCGCATTGGCAAACGCCTGCTTCTCGCGATCGCCGAACGGCGCCGGTCCGCCGCTCATCTGGCCTTGTTCGCGCAGATCGGTGAACAGGTTGCGCACGGCCAGGCGCTCGCCCATGTTCTGCGCATCGAACTCCTTGCCGCGTGGATCCAGCGCCGCGACGCCCTTCTTCACCAAACGATCGGCCAATGGAATATCGCTGCAAATCACCAGCTCACCCGGTACCGCGTGCTCGACCAGATAATCGTCCGCCGCGTCAGGGCCGCTCGGCACCACGATCAACTTGACGATGGCCAGCCCCGGCTTGATCTGCGGCTGCCCGGCCACCAGCACCACTTCGAACTGGCGCTTGAGGGCGAACTTCACTACCAGATCCTTCGCCGCCCGTGGGCAGGCGTCGGCATCGATCCATACACGCATTTTCTTTACCTCTAAAAGCAAAAGATCGCAGCCTTCGGCAACTCCTACAGAGTGCGCGTCGCGCCGCAATATTGCGACATGCTACGCCCCTGTAGGAGCTGCCGAAGGCTGCGATCTTTTAAGGGAGCACGCAATCAAGCAGCCGAAACCCGCCGCTTTTCCGCCATCCAACTGCGCCCATACAACACAGCAATCGCCAGAATCGCCACCGCCTGCGCCGTCAACGAATACGCATCGGCATGAATCCCCAGCCAGTCAAACTCAAAGAACCCCACCGGCCGCGTGCCGAAGATCCCGGCTTCCTGCAACGCCTTCACGCCATGCCCGGCAAACACCACCGACAACGCGCACAGCAGCGCCGCGTTGATGCTGAAGAACAGCGTCAGCGGCAGTTTCGCCGAACCGCGCAGAATCACCCACGCCAGACCGACCAGCAGCACCAGCGCCGTGGCGCCACCCGCGAGCACCGCGTCATGTCCGGCCGGGCCGGCTTGCAGCCACAGGGTTTCGTAAAACAGGATCACTTCGAACAACTCGCGATACACCGAGAAGAACGCCAGAATCGCGAAGCCGAAACGTCCGCCGCCGCCAACCAGACTGCTCTTGATGTAATCCTGCCAGGCCGCAGCGTGACGACGGTCGTGCATCCATACACCGAGCCACAAGACCATGACGCTGGCAAACAGCGCCGTCGCGCCTTCGAGCAGTTCACGCTGCGAGCCGCTGACGTCGATCACATACGCCGCCAGCGCCCAGGTGCCGAGGCCGGCCAGCAGCGCCAGACCCCAACCGACGTTGACGCTGCGCACCGCCGATTGCTGGCCGGTGTTACGCAGGAAGGCGAGGATCGCCGCCAGCACCAGAATCGCTTCCAGACCTTCACGCAACAGAATCAGCAGGCCGGAAATGTAACTCAGCGACCAGCTCAAACCGTCACTGCCGAGCAACCCGGCAGATTCCTTCAACTTGGCCTTGGCCGCGTCCAGCCGCTGCTCGGCCTGCTCGACCGGCAAGCCGTCCTGCAACGATTGCCGGTATGCCATCAGGGATTTTTCGGTGTCCTTGCGCACGTTGGCGTCGACGTTATCCAGCGAGCTCTCGACCAGCTCGAAGCCTTCCAGATAGGCCGCGACCGACAGGTCGTAAGCCTGATCGTGCTCTCCGGCGCGATACGCGGCCAGACTCTTGTCCAGCGTTGCGGCGGTGTAGTCGAGCAACTGCGCCGGACCACGCTTGACCTGCGGCGGCTGCGCGCGTTGTGCACGGAAGGTCGCTGCGGCTTGCGGGCCATCGGCGGCCTGCACTTCGGCCGGGGTCTGGCGCGCCAGATCGGCGATGTTATAGGTCTTCTCGGCTTTGGCCGCCGCCGGATCGGCGCTGAAGCCGGCGATATAAGTCGCCAGATCCCAACGCTGGCGATCGTCAAGCTGATCGGCAAACGCCGGCATGTCGGTGCCTTCGACGCCTTGGCCGAGGGTGTTGTAGATCGCATAAAGACTCAGGTGATCCAACCGCGCCGCATCCCGCAGATTGGCCGGCGGCGGGGTCATGCCGAGTCCCGCCGGGCCGTCACCGGCACCGCTATCACCGTGGCACACCGAGCAATTCTGCGCATAGAGCGGAGCGCCTCGGGTGGGATCGGGGGTGATGATCGGTGCCTGGCTGACTTCATACGCCACCGCCAGTTGCGCGCCCAGTTGCCGCGCCTGCCGAGCGACTTCAGCGCCGTCCTGCTTCGCGGTGATCGCCGCGTGCAGGGCTTCAACGCCCTGCTCCAGCGCAGCCTTTTCCGGCTTGGCCGGCATGCTGGCGATCAGGCCTTGCAGCGCCCGCGTGAACTCCAGTTGCTCGCGGTATTCGGAATCATCGACAACCTTGCCCGCCGCTACCGTCGGCGGGTAATCCGCGCTGATGTAATCGAGCAGGTGCAGCGCTTGCGGCGCGCCTTCCACGGTATCGGCCAGCAGATTGAAGCTGCTCAGGGCAAACAACGGGAACACCAGCCAGGCCAGAATTCGGGACGAGGCAGTCATGAACGGATCTCAAATGGAAATGCGAAGTTACATATTGTTCACTTCGCGGACTTTTCTCTCAAGCTTTGTCGGTTTTTCGCTTTTATTGGGCGGATATACCCGGCAGACGAACACCGCAATATCGCCGAGGATTGCCGCAGTGACAGGGTCCTTGATCGGCGCACATCGGCCCCCCACCTGAATCGCAGCCATTGGCCAGCATCCGCCACTATACTGCGCGCGCCCTCAACATTTCGGCTCAAGGAGACACCCCCGTTTATGCGGATCATCCCGTTGTTCGTCCTGTTCGCCACTGCTCTTTTATTGAACAGCTGCGCGGCTTACCGCAATTACGATCAGGAAATGCAGCAAACCACCGACGAGATGACCAAGGGCAACCTCACCGGCGCACTGGCACTGGTCGAGATGCACAACCCGTGGGAAGACAAGGATCTGCTGTATTACCTGGAAACAGGCGCCATCCTCAGCGCTGGCAGCGCCCTGCCCGAAAGTCAGCAAGCGTGGCGCAGTGCTGACCGGATGATCTTCCAGCGTGAAGAACTCAACCCGTCAGGCGCCATGAAGTTGCTGGCGCGGTTCGGCGATGAAATGGGCACCATGCTGGTCAACGACAAGTTGCGGCGCTACGAAGGCTACGATTACGAAAAGGTCATGCTGACCACGCAAATGGCCCTCAATCAGTTGTCCGTCAACGATTTCGATGGGGCACGCGCCGACATCAAGAAAACCCACGAACGCGAAGCACTGATCGCCCGGCAGCGGGAAAAACAATACGAAGAAGCCGAAGAACAAGCCAAGACCCAAGGCATCGTCTTGCGTTACAAGGACCTGCAAGGCTACCCCGTGGCCATTCTTGACGCGCCGAATGTGGTAGAGCTGAAGAACGGCTATCAGAGTGCTTTCAGCCATTATCTGGCTGGCTTCACTTACGAGGCCTTGGGCGAGCGAGACCTCGCGGCGCCCGGCTATCGCCAAGCGATCGAATTGCGCCCGGACCTGCCCTTTCTGCAAAAAGCCTTGCGCAATCTCGACAAGCCCATCGCGAAAACCGATGAAAGCGATGTGTTGATCATTATCCAGAGTGGCCTGGCGCCTGCCCGCAGTTCGGTGCAAGTGCCTATTCCTGTGCGCCTGAACGAAAATCTGGTCATCGTCGCGCCGATTTCTTTTCCGGTCATGGTGCCGGACACCGTGACCCCCGGCTTCAGTCATGTCACGGTGGATGGTCGAAAACAGCCGCTGACCGTGATCAACAGCGTCACCGACATGTCCATCCGCACATTACGCGATGACATGCCGGCAATCATCTCGCGGGCGATGTTCCGCGCCAACATGGCCGCCATCAGTCAGGCTCAGGAGAACGAGCGCAATCCGGCCAAGGCTTCGCTGACAGTCACCCAGCATGATCCGTTTGAAGAAGCTGACACGCGAACCTGGCGGGCGCTGCCGGACAAAACACTGATCGCCCGCCTGCGCCTGAAAAAAGGTTTGCATACGTTTCGATTGCCAATCCCACCGACTGACTACCCGTTTCAATTACGCGTCGACCAAGACCACCAGATTCTGCACCTGCGAGTGTTCCGGGATCAGACGTATACGGTGGGTTCGGCTTTCGTGCCGCGGGACACTCCGTTGCCGGCAAAAACGCCGACGCCTGCCAAGTAATGGCACGCTACTAAACCAGTGCAATCAAAAAGCAATTACATAGCCACTACGTCACGCCTATAATGCCGCGCCCTCGCCATGCGAGCCGGCACAAAAGCTCCTCCGGTAACGAGGAATTGGCAGGAGGCCAACGCCCTGTCGATGGGTCACATCAGCCCGACCAGCACACGCGGCTGCAGTTAAATCAGCTACTCAGGGAAGAAGTACCCCATGGTTTTCCGCGCTCCCACCTTGATCGCGCTCAGCGCCGTCACTCTACTCTCAGGCTGTTCGGCGTTTCGCAACTACGACTCCGAACTGGCCCAGACCAACCAGCAACTGGCCTCCGGCAACGTCGACGCCGCGCTGACCCTGCTGGAAAAGAACAACACCGGCCCTGACAAAGACCTGCTCTATTACTTCGAGAAAGGTGAATTGCTGCGCGCCAAGGGCGACCTGTCCGGCAGCCAGAATGCCTGGACCAGCGCCGACCAGGTGGTGGGCAAGTGGGAAGACTCGGTCAAGCTCGACACCGACAAGTACCTGGCTCAGTTCGGCAGTTTCCTGGTCAACGACAAAGTGCGTCGCTACGAAGGCTACGACTACGAAAAAGTCATGCTGACCACCCAGATGGCCCTGAACCTGCTGGCGGTCAATGACTTCGACGGCGCGCGTACCGCGATCAAGAAGACTCACGAGCGCGAAGCGGTGATCGCCGAGCTGCGTGACAAGGAATACCTCAAGAGCGAGGAAGAGGCCGAGAAAGAAGGCATCAAGACTCAGTACAAAGACTTGCAGGGTTATCCGGTCGCCAGCCTCGACGCACCGGAAGTGGTCGGTCTGAAGAACAGCTACCAAAGTGCTTTCAGCCATTACCTGTCCGGCTTCGTTTATGAAGCGCTGGGCGAAAAAGGTCTGGCTGCACCGGGCTACCGCAAGGCTGCCGAATTGCGTCCGAACACGCCGCTGCTGGAACAGGCGCTGGTCAACCTCGACAAACCGGGCAAGTCCGACGACAGCGACATCCTCATCGTTGTCCAGAGCGGTCTGGCGCCAGCCCGCGACTCGATCCGCGTACCGCTGCCATTGCCGATCTCCAACAACGTGGTGATCACGCCGCTGTCGTTCCCGATCATCAAACCTGACACCTCCACGGCGACGTTCGCACAAATCGGCGTCGACGGTCAGCAGGTCGATCTGACCGCGCTCAACAGCACCACCGCGATGTCCCGCCGCGCCCTGCGTGACGACATGCCGGGGATCATCCTGCGCACCACTGTGCGGGCAATCACCAAGGGTGTTGCGCAGAAGCAGATCAACGAAACCAACCCGCTGGCGGGTCTGGCCGTCGGTATCTCTTCAGCTGTGCTCGAAGGTGCCGATACCCGTACGTGGCGCACCCTGCCGGACAACACCCAAGTGGTGCGTCTGCGCCTGAAAAAGGGTGAGCATCAGGTTACCCTGCCGAGCGCCGTCGGCGGTTCGGTGGTCAAGGTCACTGTCGATCAGCGTTATCAGGTGATCACCCTGCGCGCCGTGGGCAACCAGGTGTTCGCCGGTGGCCTCGCCGCACACGTCATCCCGAGCGCCGGCGCGACCAACGTCGCCAGCCTCAAACAACCTTAAGAACGGAGTCTTTGCATGCGCTTCAAACTCATCGCCATCGCCGCCCTCGCCTTGCTGGCGAGCGGCTGCGCCACCCCGCCACCACCGGAGCCGGGCAGCGCCGCGAGCAAAGTCGTGGCCATGGGTCCGCAGAAACACATCGTCGTCGGCGCCATGCGCGTCGCTCGCGAAAACGGTTTCATGACGGTCAATGTGCAGTTGAGCAACACCCTCAACAGCAACAAGATTTTCTACTACCGCTTCGCCTGGCTCGGCGCGGAAGGCTTCCCGATTGCCGAAGAAGAAGTCTGGAAAAGCCAAATGATGTACGGCGCCCAGACCAGCTTCATTCAAGGCATCGCCCCGACCCCGAAAGCCGTGGACTTCCGTCTGGAAATCAAGACGCCGTAAGCCTGTCACCCTATTCCTGTTTTAGAGAGCATTCCCATGTTTGCACGCTTTTCCTGCATCGCCGTTATCGCCCTGCTGGCCTCCGGTTGCGCCAACACTTCGCCGACCCTGGGCAGCAAGAACATCAGCTACGGCGACACCAAAGCGGTTGAAACCGTGACCAACGAATTCGGTTCGACCGACCTGCAAATGATCGCCGAGTCGATGACCCGCTCGCTGGCTCAGTCCGGCATCCTGCAGGGTCGTCCGGTGGTTCAGGTCTACGACGTGAAGAACAAGACCAGCGAGTACATCGACACCCGCGAAATCACCACCAGCATCAAGACTCAGCTGATGAAGACCGGCGTTGCGCGTTTCGCCAGCGACAACAACGCGATGCAAAGCCAGGTTGACCAGCTCAAGCTGCAAAACCAGAGCGGTCTGTACAAGAAAAGCACCGTGGCCAAGACTGGCAACATGGTTGCCGCCAAGTACCGCATCGAAGGCTCGATCAGCTCGATCGTCAAGCGCAGCAGTGACTACAAGGACGTCTTCTACAAATTCAGCCTGCAACTGATCGACGTTGAAAGCGGTCTGGCCGAGTGGATGGACGAAAAAGAGATCCGCAAAACCACGGAGCGTTAATTGATGCGCGCATGGATTGGCATGATGGCCCTGGCTTGCGCGTTCAGCGTGCAAGCGGCCCCGAAAGTCGCGGTGACGGATCTGGCCTATCAGGAACGTGTGGAGCAATACATCCACATCGTTTCGGCCCAGAGCAATCATCGCGAGGGTTACTACAGCTCCAGCGGCTCGTCGAGCTACAACGAGATCGAAGCGAGCACCAGCTATATCGAGCAAGGCGAGTTGCGCAAATTCACTGGCGACATCAAGGGTGAAATCCTGCGCACCGGCATGTTCCAGCTGGTGCAGGGCACGCCGTACACCGCGTCATCCAAGGGTGACGTCTACGACGTGATCAAGCGCATCAAGGCTGGCAACTTCAAAGGCGCCGACTATGTGCTGTTTGGTACGGTGTCGGACATCGACTTCACTCAGGACGTCAACGAGCTGGCGAACACCGACAGCTATTCGGCGGTACTGGGCCTGACGCTGGTGGCGGACTTCAGCCTGATCAACACCAAGACCTTCGAAATCACCTCGGCCTTCACGGCGATGGGCGAAGCGCAGGACACCAAACTGGTGAACCACCGCGACATCAAGATCTCGCTGAACCGTCCTCGGGTGGTGCGTGACGTGTCGAAGGCGCTGGGTGAGGACGTGGCCGGGCAACTGAGCATGCAGCTCGGTGGCGGCGGTTACGAGCAGCCGCGCGAAGCACCGCAGCGCAACAATCTGCCGCGTGATACTGCGCCAGTGATTCTGCGCTGATGACTGGCCCCTGATCATTCCCATGCTCTGCGTGGGAATGCATCCCGGGACGCTCTGCGTCCCAGCCAAAAAAAAGGCGACCCGTAAAGGTCGCCTTTTTTGTGTCTGGAAGCTTTACGCCGCCGCTTTACGCAACGTCGCCATAAACGCCGCCGCACCAATGAACAGCCCGGCAAACGTGCGGTTCATGCGCTTCTGCTGCTGCGGTGTGCGCAACAGACGCAGCACCTTCGACGCCAGACCGGTGTAGCCCGCCATCACGATCAGGTCGACGCAGATCATCGTCACGCCAATCACCAGATACTGAATCAGCAACGGCGCATGCGGATTGATGAACTGCGGCAGCACCGCGAGCATGAAGACCAAGGCCTTGGGGTTGCTGATGTTCACCAGAAAGCCACGGAATATTAGCGCCAGCGGCTTGCCGATCGGCCGCACCGCCGCGTCATCACTCATGTCCATGGGCAGCGCGCGCCATTGCTTGATGGCCAGATACACCAGATAAGCGACACCGAACCATTTGATCGCGTGGAAAGCCGTGGCCGAAGCGGTCAGGATCGCACCCACGCCGGCGCCGACAATCGCAATCTGCACCGCCAGACCGATTTGCAGGCCGAGGGCGTTCCAGTAACCGCGCCAGAAACCGTATTGCAGACCGCTGGACATCGACGCAATGGCGCCAGCACCCGGGGACAGACTGATCACCCAGCAGGCGGCAAAAAACGCCAGCCATGTTTGAAGCTCCATCGCACACCTCGACTCATGCCGTAACAAGTCGTCAAAACTAATGCTGTTTGGGGCTAAAAGCAAAAGATCGCAGCCTTCGGCAGCTCCTACATGAGAATGCGATCACTGTAGGAGCTGCCGAAGGCTCGGGCCGCGATCGGACGATCTTATGATCTTGCTCGAAACCTTACTTCTCGAACCCGCTCGACGGAAACACATCCGTCCCGCGCCAACGCCGCACCGAACGCTGGAAGAACAAACTGTTCGGCACTTGCACCATCGCGCTGCCAGTCCCCAACTCTTCCGCCTCGATCAACGTGGTGTAGAGCAGATTGATCGCCACAACCCGGCCTTTGACGCCAGGCTTGTCCGTGGTGTCCACCAGCTCGACGATATCACCCAACCGAAACGGCCCGACCGTGAAGATCAGAATCGCGCAGAGCAGGTTCGACAGCACACTCCACATCGCAAAGAACGCCACCGCCGCCACCGCGACGAACCCCGACAGCGCCGTCCACAACACCGTGGCCGAGACACCGAGGCGCTCCAGTACGAAGATCAGCGCGCTGCCCATGATCAACCAACGCAGCACGCCACGCAGCGGCATCAGCAACTGCGGCGGGAACGGATAGCGTTCGCCCAACCGGGTCAGGCCTTTGGCGACAAAGCGCTGAGTGAGGTAACCGGCCAGCAGGATCAGCAGAATCTGCACCGTAAACCAGATCGGCTCGACCCACACCGCCGGCAGCGGCAGCTTGAACGCTTCCATCAGGACAGCGCCTCCAGCTCCGCCTGCATGCTTTCCAGCACCTCGAGGGCTTCCATCCACGCTTCTTCCAGCTCGCCTTCGCGAACCTTCAATTTGGCCTGCTCGGCGAGCAGATCACGCAGTTCGTTCTTGCGCGCCGGCTCGTAGATGTCGCTGTCACCGAGGCTGGCGTCGACCTTGGCGAGTTTCTCGTGAAGCTTGCCCAGTTCGGCTTCGAGCTTGTCGGCTTCACGCTTGTGCGGGGCCAGTTGCTGACGCAACGCAGCGGCCGCCTGACGCTGAGCCTTCTTGTCGGTCTTGTCCGGGTTGACCGGGGTGTTGCTGACTGGCGCATTGCGCTGACGGTATTCCACCAGCCAGCGTGCGTAGTCTTCGAGGTCGCCATCGAACTCTTCGACCTTGCCATCAGCGACCAGGTAGAAATTATCGGTGGTGCTCTTGAGCAAGTGCCGATCGTGAGACACCACCAATACCGCGCC
Source organism: Pseudomonas chlororaphis (assembly GCF_000783395.1). Lineage (GTDB taxonomy): Bacteria > Pseudomonadota > Gammaproteobacteria > Pseudomonadales > Pseudomonadaceae > Aquipseudomonas > Aquipseudomonas chlororaphis_H. The sequence goes on from NZ_JSFK01000002.1 coordinate 231,533, forward strand.
GCTGAATTCCTGCAGCGCCATGGTCAGCGCCAGGCGCATTTCCAGGTCGAGGTGGTTGGTCGGTTCGTCGAGCAGCAGCAGGTTCGGGCGTTCCCAGGCAATCAACGCCAGGGCCAGACGCGCTTTTTCGCCACCGGAGAAATTCAGCACTGGCTCGTCGATGCGCGCACCACGGAAGTCGAAACCGCCGAGGAAGTCTCGCAGGGTCTGCTCACGTTCGGTCGGCGCCAGACGCTGCAAGTGCAGCAACGGGCTGGCCTTGGCGTCCAGCGAATCGAGTTGATGCTGGGCGAAGTAGCCGACCACGGTGTTCTCGCCACGGGTCAGGCGCCCACCGAGCGGTGACAGCTCGCCGGCGAGGTTCTTGATCAGGGTCGATTTACCCGCGCCATTCGGCCCGAGCAGACCGATCCGCGCACCCGGGGTCAGCTGCAGCTTGACCTTCTCGAGGATGGTTTTGTCGCCGTAACCCAGACGCGCATCCGACAGGTCGATCAGCGGGCTGGAGATCTTGGTCGACTCGCGGAAGACGAAATCGAACGGCGAATCAACGTGGGCCGCCGACAGCTCTTCCATCCGCTCCAGCGCCTTGATCCGGCTCTGCGCCTGACGGGCCTTGGTCGCTTGCGCCTTGAAGCGGGCGATGTAGCTTTCCATGTGCGCACGTTGCGCCTGCTGCTTCTCGTAGGCCTGTTGCTGCTGGGCCAGACGCTCGGCACGGGCGCGTTCGAACGCGGTGTAGCCGCCGCGATACAGGGTGATCTTGCGCTGATCGACATGCGCGACGTGATCGACGACTTCGTCGAGGAAATCACGGTCGTGGGAAATCAGCAGCAAGGTGCCCGGGTAGCTTTTCAGCCACTCCTCGAGCCAGATGATTGCGTCGAGATCCAAGTGGTTGGTCGGTTCGTCGAGCAACAACAAGTCCGACGGGCACATCAATGCCTGCGCCAGGTTCAGACGCATCCGCCAGCCACCGGAGAAATCTCCGACCTGACGATCCATCTGCTCGTTGGTGAAACCGAGACCGGCGAGCAACTTGCGCGCTCGTGCGTCAGCGGTGTAACCGTCGGCGCTGTCGAGTTCTGAGTGCAGACGAGCCTGAGCGGCACCGTCGTGCGCCGCTTCGGCGGCGGCGAGGTCACGTTGCACCTCGCGTAGACGCAGGTCGCCATCGAGCACATAGTCGACGGCAAGCCGCTCGAGCGTCTCGATTTCCTGGCGCATGTGGGCGATGCGCCAGTCAGCCGGCAGGAAGCAATCACCCGAGTCGGGGTGCAGCTCACCCCGAATCAGGGCGAACAGGCTCGATTTGCCGGCGCCGTTGGCACCGATAAGGCCGGCTTTGTGGCCGGCGTGCAGGGTCAACTCGGCGTCTTCTAGCAGACGTTGCGGGCCACGCTGTAAAGTCAGGTTCTGAAGTCGGATCATAATGGCGGCGGAGTCTACCAGCTTCGCTCACAACTGGCGCGAGTAGCACGATGTCCTCTGACCTGTGGAGCTTTTCCCTTGCCACCTACGCCCGACCGGGCGTGGAAGACGCCTGCCTGCAACTGCAAACGGCGGGCGCCAGTGTTTGCCTGCTGCTGTGTGGTTTATGGCTGGAGCAACGTGGCGCAACCTGCGACGAACAACGCGTAAGGCAGCTTCAGGCGTTGACCGGACCGTGGGATATCGAGGTGGTGCAGCCGCTGCGAACATTGCGCATGCAATGGAAAACGCGGGCGGTCGATGATGCGTTGTTGAAAGGCATGCGCGAGCAGATCAAATCACTCGAGCTCGAAGCTGAACGAGCGTTGCTGTCACGGCTTGAGGGTGTGGCGCAGGAGTGGATGCAAAACGACGCAGGCTCGGAAACCTGGCTGGAAGAGTTGGCCGGCATGGCGGCCAGCCCGAACCGCGACGCGCTGCAAGTGCTGCGCGTCGCGGCAACCGGCACTTAGGAAGCGCTGGTCGGGTTGTTGCTGACGCTCGACGCAGCGGCTGGCGATGGCGCAGTCGAAGGAGTCGAGGCAGTAGCGGCTGGAGCAGGTGCCGATGGCGCAGCCGACGCTGCCGGTGCGGCAGGCTTAGCGGCAGGCGCGGTAGCCGGTTTAGCGGCAGCTGGTTTGGCAGCGGCTGGCTTTTTAACGACTGGTTTTGCGGCAGGTTTTGCAGCTGGCTTGGCGGCTGGTTTTGCAGCAACAGGCTTGGCAGCAGCAGTCGCTGGTTTGGCAGCAGCGGCCGGTTTAGCGGCTGGCTTGGCTGCCGGTTTGGCGGCGGCATTCACGGCTGGTTTGGCAGCAGCTTTTGCTGGTGCTTTTGCAGCAGGTTTGGCGGCAGCTGGTTTAGCGGCAGTCTTGGCAGCTGGTTTTGCAGCAGCAGTTTTAGCGGCAGGTTTTGCGGCAGCTTTGGCAGCGGGTTTAGCGGCTGGTTTAGCGGCTGGTTTGGCTGTGGCGGTTTTCGCTGGAGCAGCTTTTGCAGCAGCTGGTTTGGCGGCTGGTTTAGCAGCGGCGGCACGGGTAGCCGGCTTGGCAGCGGCAGTACGCGCAGCAGGTTTTGCCGCCGTGGTTTTAGCCGCTGGTTTTGCAGCGCTCGCCGCAGCTGGTTTCTTCGCTGCAGGTTTTGCGGCCGCTTTGGCAGCTGGTTTTGCAGCTGGTTTTGCAGCGGCTTTCACCGCTGTTTTTGCAGCTGGCTTGGCCGCTGCGGTTTTCGCTGGAGCTTTTGCAGCAGCAGGTTTGGCAGCTGCTTTCTTCGCCGGTGCCGCTGCCGGTTTGGCTGCGCGCGAGGACAACACTTTGCCCACGGCTTCTTGAACGCGACCAACACCCTGGGCCAGCTTCAGGCTTTCCTGGGCATCGCGCTTGAGTTGCAGAATGTAGCTGCGGGTGTCGGACTGACGATCCTTCAAGGCATCGAGCAGGTCTTCCAGTTCTTTCACTGCGCCCTTGGCTTTGGTCTGTGCCTTGGCTTTGCCGGCGGCAGCTGCGTCCTGCAATTTGGTGCGGGATTTATGCAGTTTTTCCTGCGCCTTGCCGCGTTGCTTTTCCAGTTTGGCGAGCAGTTTCTCAGCATCAGCCAAGGCTTGGGAGCAAGCGTTTTCCAGATGCTCGAGCAGGCTGCCCGAGAGTTGTTGGAGTAAGTGCAACGGAGTATTTACAGGCTTCTTGGTGGCCGACATGGTTTACCTCCTGGCTGACGTGAGTGCGGCTCATACTAGACCTCTGCAGTTACCGCCGCTAGGGCATCTTGACAGTATCGATTGCGTTGCGTTGCACCGAATCGAAAATGTTCTGCGCGAAGTCAAAAGCAGTTCACCGTTGCAGACGTTCGCGCTGGCATAATCCACCGCATCTCAGGACGGAGAGTGCCTATGTCGCGCTACTTTTTTTTATCCCTCTGGATGATTTTTTCGGCCGCTCATGCGGACGAAAAAACCACCGCGAATGATGCTCACGATCTGGCCTACAGCCTCGGTGCCAGCCTCGGTGAACGGCTGCGCCAGGAAGTCCCGCAACTGCAGATTCAGGCGCTAGTCGATGGTTTGCAGCAAGCCTATCAAGGCAAACCGCTGGCACTGAGTGAAGCACGTATCGAGCAGATTCTGGCCGATCATGAAGCGCAAAATGCCGAACACTCCGCGCAGCCTTCGAGCGACGCCGCGATGGAAAACGAGCAGCGTTTTCTCACCGCAGAAAAAGCCAAGCCAGGCGTGAAGGAATTGGCCGATGGCATCCTGCTGACCGAACTGACACCGGGCACTGGCACCCGGGCCGGTCCCGATGGGAAAGTGCAGGTGTTGTATGTCGGTCGACTACCCGACGGCACCGTGTTCGATCAGAACACGCAGCCGCAATGGTTCAATCTCGACAGCGTGATTGCCGGTTGGCGCACCGCGTTGCAGAACATGCCGGTGGGCGCGAAATGGCGTTTGGTGATTCCATCGGATCAAGCCTATGGCGCTGATGGTGCCGGCGACTTGATCGCACCCTTTACACCGCTGGTATTTGAAGTGGAGTTGCGCGGCGCGAGCAGTTGAGCAGGCAATAAAAAACGGTGCGCTTTGGGCGCACCGTTTTTTTGATCAGGGTTCGGATCAGGCCTGAACCGGATCCTCTTCCTTGTGTGCTGTGTGCAGCACTTCAATCAGGCAGTCTTCGAGTTCGAAGCGCTCGTGCAGCAGGCCACCGAGCTCCTTGAACTTCTCGGCTACGCACTTGCCTTCATCGCACAGATCGTTGAAGGCCAGCAGCTTCTCGGTAATGACGTCGATGCGCGGATAGATCGTCTCGGCAAGTTCCAGACCACGCTTGTCGTTGAACGCCTTGGCTTCGCCAGTCAGCTGTTCGTAGATTTCGAAGTGCCCGGCCGAGACGTAATCGACCAGCACGCCGCAGAATTCCTGCAAAGGCTTGCGGCTCTCGGCCAGCGACTCCGGCTGCGCACCGAGTTTGTCGTAGGCGCCGATCAGCTCTTCACGCTCTTGCAACCAGCGGTCGATCAGCAGATGAACTCCACCCCAACGTTCCTGAGCATTCTGACAACTTTCGAGCATGGCGATCTCTCTTCCCTTGTGGGTCATGCTGCTCTACACCCGCGCCCCTCTTTTGATTTTGGCTTGGGGGACGGCCGGGCAGAGCGTCATCGAGCAACATAAATCCAATGACACGTGCGGGCCAGATTATGCCCGCACGCCTATGGCTTCAAGGTACGCAGGAGATAAAGTTCATACAAGTGTTTAATCCCGTAGCAGCACCGAGTGCGACGCTTCGCCGCTGAGCGGGCGTTGCAGAGCACTCCAGACCAGCCGCAACAATTGATACATCGCCAGAATCGACACCGCGACAAAGAACAGCAGGCTCCACTCCGGGATGCTCAGGTCAAACAGCGTCCAGGAAATTTCCGCACAATCGGCGCCGCCGCTAAACATTCTTTGCAAGGCGCAGATCCAGGGCAGACCACTGAACAATGTATCGGGGGCAGGCGTGCAATTGAGGAGTTGCAGCATCGGATCGCTCTGTATCAATACCTGCCGCCAGGCCGCCGTGGTGCCTCCCAGGCTCGCGCCCAAGGACAACAGCCAGTAAAACCACAAACCAACACGCTTGGGTCCGTGCACCGCTGCCACACCACTGGACACGCACAGTAGCGTAAGGAACAGACGCTGCACCAGGCACAGGCTACACGGCGTCAGACCGACAGCGTATTCAAGATAATAGGAAGCTCCCAGAGCAAAGGCCCCCGCAGTGAAAGCCATGAAGAACAAGGAGCGTGAGCAGGCCAACGACATGGCTTTTCCGTAACAGTAGAGACAGACGGTTACGGTAGAGGAAAGCGTGTCAGCCTTTCAAGGCAAGGCCCTGCCGACAGTTCACCAGAGGTGTAGGGAAAACCCGACAGGTTCGATAGGAATCGGTGTAGCCCGCTGTAGGAATTCGCCTCAGGCACTCACTGAAGTTGAAATTTCAGCTACAAAAGGTAAGCGAGGGAGCATCCTCCCTCGCCACTTCAGACGTGAGCAGGAACCGGCAACGGCGCGGCCAGCAGGCGTTCATCGAGCAGACCGAGGCCTTCCTGGAACAACTGATTGCTGCGTTCGGTATCGCCCAACTGGGCGAGCAGACGCGCCAGTTCCGCACAGGCTTCCGGATTGCGCTGCACACGCAGGCTGCTTTCCAGATAATCCCGCGCCTTGCCCCACAGACTGGTTTGCAGACACAGGCGGCCGAGGGTCAACAGCAAACTCGGATCGTTCGGATGGTCTTTCAGCCAGCCTTCGGCGGTTTGCAACTGACGGGCCGGATCGCTGCCGCGCACCAGACCGTAGAGACGGGCCAGATGGCTGTCGTATTTGCGCTTGAGGGCGGTGCGCAAAACTTCTTCGGCTTCGACCTGAGCGCCCAACTGACGCAACTGTTCGGCGTACGTCAGCACCAGCGGCGGCTCCTGCCGTTGCGCCGAGGTGAGCTGTTCCCAGGCCCGCGTGAGCGACTGCAGGCCAACGCTCCCGTCCTCTTCACGTTGCGCGGCCAGCGAGAGGTTTTCGCCCCAGGCACGCCGCTCAAGTTCAGCCAGCTCGGCGGGGGGCAGGACTTTGTCCTTGCGCAATTCCGGCAGCAAACGAATCACCGCCGACCATTCGCCGCGCTGCTGATACAAGCGCTGCAACTGACGCAGTGTCTGCGCATTGCGCGGATGGCGATCGTGCATCGCTTGCAGGGTCACCAGGGCACCGTCGGTATCGCCACGGTCGGTCTGCAACTGCGCATGGCTAAGAGCGATAGCCAGTTCCGCTTGAGGCTGACGCTCCAGCGCGCGCTCCAGCAAACGATCGCACTCTTCGTAATTGCCTTGCTCATTGGCCGCACGGGCTGCGCCGAGGTAGTACAGCAGCGGCTGGCGCTCGGCTTCAGCCGCTCGATACAGATGACGCTGCGCGCTGGCCCAGCGACCTTCGGCCAGATCCAGTTGACCGTGCTCGATCGCTACCTGCACACGACGACTGCGGTTGCGCCGTGACCATGGATTGACCACGCCACTGGAGGTCATGACCAGTTCAACCAACGCCTTGATGCCCCAGATCAGTAGCCACAACACCGCGATCACCGCCAGTGTCGCCCATAGACTTGCTTCGTAACGGAAGCTCTTGTAGGCAATCAGCACGTAGCCAGAATGCTGTGCCACTGCGAAGCCCAGCGCCGCCGTCGCCGCGATCACCAGAAACACGATCACATACAGGCGTTTCATGGCGTGGTCTCCTGCGCGGTGTTGGCGGCAGGTTTGGCGAAGGGTTTCACCGACTCTTCGGCGTTGACATTGCGCCGCTCAAGATAGGCTTGCACCGCACTTAGCGTGCCGGCCAGATCCGGAGTCACGACCGTAACCGGTTCCTTGCTCAGCTCGCCGACCTGTTCCAGCATCACTTTGCTTTGCGGATTATCCGGGTTGAAATTGCCCTTGAGCACATCACGTGCTTCGGCCAGTGCCTGGGTGTAGACCGGCGCCTGCCCGTTGAGCGCTGCCCACTGCGCCTGCTCAAGCGCAAGGCTCAGGGCCAGACGTACCTGACTCAGGCTCTGCCCGGCCAGCAGCGGCCGCACATTTTTGTCTGCGTTGAAATCGATACGGATGTAGCGCGAGACCTGATCCCACCACTGCGCCCAGCGACTGGCGCCATCACCGTCGGCAGTCAGGCCCAGCAGTGATTCGCCGCGATCCTTGTACTCCGGCGCCAGCTCGGTGAGGTCGATGACCTGATCACGCAGCGCGCCGAGACGCAGGAACAGACCGGTGCGATCCGGTTGCGCAGTGCTGCGCAGCGCTACCAGGGTTTTCGCCACTTGTTCGCGAGCGGCGAAGGAGCCGGGGTCGTTTTGCTCACGAAGAATTTCGTCAGCGCCCTGCACCAGCGCTTGAGCGCTGCTGATGTCCTGCAACGCCGATAGACGCAGACTGGCCAGACGCAACAAGTGCTCGGCCTCAGCCAGGCGCCAGTCCTTGCGGCTGGCGCCAAGAACGGTTTCCAGGCGTTGATTGAGGCGCTGTTGATCGCCCTGAAGCTGCGTCACCAGACGCTGGCGTTCGGCAAGTTCGTCGGCACCGGGCAGTTGCGCGAGGCGCTCGGTCAGACGCTGTTCATTGAGCTTCAGGCTCTGCGCCTGATCGTTCAATGCCTGCACTTCACCGGACTGCTGCTGAGTATTGGTCTGCAGGTGACGGACCTGCCAGACACCCCAGCCACCGATTGCGACGCCGGCTGCGCCGAGCAACAGGGCGACGATGGCCAGTCCATTGCCTCGGCGCGGCTCTGTGGCCGGCGGTGGAGTTTCAACCTGAGTTTCAATCACAGGCTGGACGTCATCTTTAGGCAAGGCTGTTTCGCTCACGTATCCATCCTTTGCATTAGAAAACGGGTTCGGGATGCTCCCGCAACGCCGTCAGCAAAGCCGCAGCACTCGCGCCGCGGCAATCCACAACTGTTTGAGCCCCGGCGGCATGTGCCAGCTCGGCGACCCTTGGGCTTGGTACAAACAACGGCAGCCGCGCGATGGTTGGCCAGATATCGCCGGCCATTTTTCGCAGGTGCTCGAAACCCTGTCCACTGCTGACCACCAGCCCGTTCAAGCGTTCCGCTGCGATCCGCCGTGGCAGCTCATCCGGGGCATAGGCTGGCAGGTCGCGTCGATACAACTCCAGATACTCGACACTAGCACCTAGCTCACGCAAGCGCTCGGCGAGCAGCTCACGCCCACCCTCGCCGCGCAGGATCACTACCTGCGCGCCGGGCTGACTGACGGCCTCACGCAGACGCGGTAATTGCAGCAATGCTTCGCTGTCATCGCCGGCGGCCGGGAAGTTCGCATCCAGACCGTGATCGCTAAGAATCTGCGCGGTTGCCGCGCCGACGCTGAACCACGGCATCGCCAGCGAAGACGAATTACCCAGCAGATCCAGCGCAATCCGAGCCGCCGGCTTGCTGACCACGATCACCGCGTTGCAACGCGGCAACCGCGCAATCGCCTGACGAATTTTCTCAGAGACCGGCAGCGGGACAATGTCCAGAAGCGGCAAACAGCTACTGAAAACGCCTTGCCCGGCCAACGTCTGCGCCAGCGCCGCACAGTCCTCCGCAGGGCGCGTCAGCAGCAGGCGCCAGCCAGTCACTCGTGACCTGCCTCGCCGTAGACCGCTTTGAGAATGTCATCCGCACCCTGGCGCAGCAGGTCTTCGGCAACTTGCACTCCCAGCGCTTCGGCCTCGGCGCGTGGTGCCCGGGCTTCGGCGCTGAGCAGTTTGCCGCCACTCGGCTCACCGACCAGACCGCGCAGCCACAACTGCTCGCCCTCGAGCACGGCGTAGCAGGCGATCGGCACTTGGCAGCCGCCATTCAAATGTTTGTTGAGGGCACGTTCGGCGGTCACACGCGAAGTGGTATCGGCGTGATGCAGCGGTGCGAGCAAGGCGTGGATTTCTGTGTCGGCGCTGCGGCATTCGATGCCGACTGCACCTTGGCCACCGGCCGGCAGACTGTCGTCGACGCTGATCGCCGAAGTGATGCGATCTTCGAACCCGAGGCGGATCAGGCCGGCGGCCGCGAGGATGATTGCGTCGTACTCGCCGGCATCAAGCTTGGCCAGGCGGGTGTTGACGTTGCCGCGCAGGAAGCGGATCTGCAGATCCGGACGGCGGGTCAGCAATTGCGCCTGTCGGCGCAGGCTCGAGGTACCGACGATCGCGCCGGAAGGCAACGCATCGAGACTGGCATAGGTATTGGAAACGAAGGCATCGCGCGGATCTTCGCGCTCGCAAATGCAGAACAAACCGAGGCCTTCAGGGAAGTCCATCGGCACGTCTTTCATCGAGTGGACGGCGATGTCGGCCTCGTTGTCCAGCAGTGCGGTTTCCAGTTCTTTGACGAACAGGCCCTTGCCGCCGATCTTCGACAGAGGCGAATCGAGCAGCTTGTCGCCGCGACTGACCATGGGCACCAGCGTCACCAGCAGGCCCGGATGGGCCGCTTCCAGACGAGCTTTGACGTATTCGGCCTGCCAGAGGGCCAGCGCACTTTTACGGGTGGCGATGCGGATTTCGCGAGAGGACATGGATCAATCCGTACTGAATAGATACGGCGGATAATAACAGCTCAGCCAAATCCACTTTGACTTGAATCAGAGTCGGCGCGGCCTCCCTGGCCTGCAATGCCCGGTAAAAAGGAGTTGGAGCCGCCCGTAGTGACCGGGTTACAGGCCCTGCATCATCTTGCGCACACCCGCTACATGCCGGCGACTGACAATTAGCGCATCGCCATTGAGCCCTTTGAGGAACAACTGGAAATGCCCCAGCGGCGTGCGCTGTAAACGCTCGATGCGGTCGCGGGCGACCAGCGCGTTGCGGTGGATACGTACGAATCGCTCGCCGAATTCGTCTTCAAGGGCCTTGAGCGGCTCGTCCAGCAGCACTTCACCAGCCTCGTGGCGCAGGGTTACGTATTTGTGGTCGGCGATGAAGTAGACCACCTGATCCAGCGGGATCAGTTCGATTCCTTTGCGGGTGCGGGCGCTGATGTGGCTGCGCGGACCATTGCCGCTTTCAGCAGCAGGACGGGTCAGGGCCGAGAGTTGCGCCCGATTGGGACGTTCAGCCCGTTTCAGGGCGTCATGCAGATGTTCGGTTCGCACAGGTTTCACCACATAGCCCACGGCGCTGGCCTGCAGGGCTTCCACGGCAAATTCATCGGGGCTGGTGCAAAACACCACGGCCGGCGGCGTTTCGCGTTCGCACAGACGGGCAGCAACCTGCAGGCCATCGAGGCCCGGCATACGAATATCGAGCAGCACGATATCCGGCTTGTGGCTGTCGATCAGTGCCAACGCCTCTTCGCCATTCGTGGCGCTGGGCTCCAGAACTGTATAACCCTCGAGCTCGCTCACCATTCGGCTGAGGCGCTCGCGAGCCAGTGGTTCGTCATCAACGATCAGGACATTCATATTGCGCTGGATTCCTGCGTGAGTCTCGCACAAGGATAGCGTAGACAGGTGAAGTGACGTCCGTCACCGCGATCCACGCTAAGACTAGCCCGAGCGCCAAAAAGTGCCGTACGTCGGCCAGCAAAATTTGCCAGTGTCCGGGTCGTACTGCTCAAAGCCCGCTGTTTCCTGCGTTTCTCACGGGGATTGCCGAAGGACAATTACACCCATCCCCTCTTTTTATAGTCGGCGACCAGACCTTAGCGCGATCCGCGTTCGCGCCGACCCTTATGTCCTACTGTAGACGCTCGTCGGGCCGATATTGCTCAATCGAAAAATATCCTTGCGCAAATCCCCCGGGCGCAGCGCCGACTATGGCGCACACAATGAGAAAAAAACGTATCGACCGGTGTCAGCGACAGTCTGGGCAACCCTGTTATTATCCGCGCCAGCGTTTCACGCCTTTTTTCTTCAAGCCGATACGAGCGAATTCATGAGCACTGACAAGACCAATCAGTCCTGGGGCGGCCGCTTCAGTGAACCCGTCGACGCCTTCGTCGCCCGCTTCACCGCCTCCGTCACTTTCGACCAGCGCCTGTATCGCCACGACATCATGGGCTCGATCGCCCACGCCACCATGCTGGCCAAGGTCGGCGTGCTGACCGATGCCGAGCGCGACAGCATCATCGACGGCCTGAAGACCATTCAGGGCGAAATCGAAGCCGGTCAGTTCGACTGGCGCATCGACCTCGAAGACGTGCACATGAACATCGAAGCACGCCTGACCGACCGCATCGGCGTCACCGGTAAAAAGCTGCACACCGGGCGCAGCCGCAACGACCAGGTCGCCACCGACATCCGCCTGTGGCTGCGTGACGAAATCGACCTGATCCTCGCCGAGATCACCCGTCTGCAAAAAGGCCTGCTGGAGCAAGCCGAGCGCGAAGCTGCGAGCATCATGCCGGGCTTCACCCACTTGCAGACCGCGCAGCCAGTGACTTTCGGGCACCACATGCTGGCTTGGTTCGAGATGCTCAGCCGCGACTACGAGCGTCTGGTCGACTGCCGCAAGCGCACCAACCGCATGCCACTGGGCAGCGCCGCGCTGGCCGGCACCACCTACCCGATCGACCGCGAATACACCGCGCAACTGCTGGGCTTCGATGCTGTCGGCGGCAACTCGCTGGACAACGTTTCCGATCGCGACTTCGCCATCGAATTCTGCTCGGCCGCGAGCATCGCGATGATGCACTTGTCGCGCTTCTCCGAAGAGCTGGTGCTGTGGACCAGCGCGCAGTTCCAGTTCATCGATCTGCCGGACCGTTTCTGCACCGGCAGCTCGATCATGCCGCAAAAGAAAAACCCCGACGTGCCAGAGCTGGTACGTGGCAAGACCGGTCGCGTGTTTGGCGCACTGATGGGCCTGCTGACTTTGATGAAAGGCCAACCGCTGGCCTACAACAAGGACAACCAGGAAGACAAAGAGCCGCTGTTCGACGCCGCCGATACCCTGCGCGACTCGCTGCGCGCCTTTGCCGACATGATCCCGGCGATCAAACCGAAGCACGCGATCATGCGTGAAGCGGCGCTGCGTGGCTTCTCCACCGCGACCGACCTGGCCGACTACCTGGTACGCCGGGGCCTGCCGTTCCGTGACTGCCACGAAATCGTTGGCCACGCCGTTAAATACGGCGTTGACACTGGCAAGGATCTGGCCGAAATGAGCCTGGAAGAGTTGCGTCAGTTCAGCGACCAGATCGAGCAGGACGTGTTTGCCGTGCTGACCCTGGAAGGCTCGGTGAATGCCCGTGACCATATCGGCGGGACTGCGCCGGCGCAGGTCAAGGCAGCGGTGGTGCGCGGCCAGGCGCTGATCGCCAGCCGCTAAAAGCATCGCTGGCAAGCCAGCTCCCACAGGGTTCTTTGTTGGAACACAATTTTGCGTTCGACCCAAAGACCTGTGGGAGCTGGCTTGCCAGCGATTACCTACCTACCAACGCCACAAAATTCACTTCTTGGCAGCGATCATCGCCAAAAAAGCCGGCATCGCCGATTCCTTGTCCGCCGCAATCTTCTGCACATGCGGGTTCTGCTCCAGCCGCTCCAGCAACGCCTTCGCCTGCGGCATCTCCGCCAGCAAATCAATCCCGAACAGCTTCTGCCCGACGGCACAGGCCAGCGGCACGCTGTAGAGGAAGTACAAATCGGCGATGCTCAGACTGTCGCCCGCCACATACGGGGCGAACTTGCCGTGCCGACCCAGCGCCGCAAAACCCAGCTGCAATTCAGTCTTGGTCTTTTCCTTGATCGCGTCCGGCAGGGTCATGCCGAAAAACGCCTCGCCGTAACAAGCGCGTCCCGGCAACTCGATGTATAGCTCGATTTCCTTGGCAATCGCCAATACCTGCGAGCGCTCGAACGGATCGCTCGGCAGCAGCGGCGTGCCTTTCTGGGTTTGTTCAAGGAATTCGAGGATGATCGCGGTTTCGTTGATGAAGCCGGCGTCCACACCGAGCACCGGCACTTTGCCGCGCGGGCTGATGGCCAGAGATTCCGCGGTTTGCGCCGGATAGAACGTAACCTCTTCGAACGGCAGGCCTTTTTCCAGCAGCGCCAGTTTGACCATGTTGTAGTAGTTGCTGACAGAAAATCCGTAGAGCTTGAGCATCACATAGCCTCCAGGCCGTGCGGGGTGGGCAGTGCCTGTTTATAGATCGCGCAGACCAATCGCGCCAGCAGCATCACCCCGCTGAATGCGGGTAAACTGGCGCCTTTCCATAAGGAGCCTGCCATGAGCGAGCCGACAGACATCGACAACGACGAAGAAGAGTTCACCGAGGCTACCTTGATCGAAGCCATCGAGAACCAGATCGAAAGCGACAACCCGCCAGCGGCCAAAGCGACTTTCAACAAGCTGACACTGGTGGGCGTTGAGCGCGAAGAGATCCTCAACCTGATGGCGCATGTGCTGGCGTACGAGATTGACGCAATGCTTGATGAAGACCGCGCATTTGATACTGAATGGTACGAAGCCGCGCTGCGTGCACTGCCAGAGCTGCCACCCGAAAAGCAGTAAGCCAACACATTCCCCTGTGGGAGCGAGCCTGCTCGCGAATGCTGTGTATCAGCAAAAACAACGCTAAATGACACAGCGCTTTCGCGAACAGGCTCGCTCCCACACAATTTGTCACCCATCTATCGGCCCTGCGCCTGAGCCCCGACTACACTGGAATCCGCCTCAAGACAAAATCCCTGATCTGAGCACTGGACATGCCGCAAAAGCGGGTTCACCTTAGGGACGCTGTCGTCCAATTCCTAGAAAGTCTGGAGTCCTTATGTCGCTTACCCCTGAGTTGGTTGCCGAACTGGAAGTCCTCGCACTCTTTCCCCTGGACAGTTCCCAGGAAGGTTTGAAAATTCATCAGACCGCTGCCCCGAAACATATTTCTGCCGCCAAACGCCTCTTTGAAAAAGACCTGACCGATCAGCCCGATGGCGGGTATCTGACCAGCCTCGGTCGCGATGCCGCGCAAAATGTGCAAACCGTGCTGACCATTCTGAGAGAAGAACAAACCGCCTGATCCTCCCCGACTTTGCCCACGGGAACTCCTGCCACGGGATTTCCGCGGGCCTGCCCGGTCGCCCGTGATAGAAATCTGACGTCAAAAAACAAATTCAGCTAAAAGTCCCGCTGCGCTAAGGCTAAACTGCCTGACAATCCGAGACCCTCTACGTCCGAGCCCGCGAGCCGGTTTGAGCTGACATGACGCGCACCCACGAAATCCGCCCCGACCTGGATGAAGGCATTGACCGCAAGGTCCTCAGCCAGCTGCGCGCGCGTTTTCTCAAACTCAATGAAGGCCGCCTCGGCCGCGCCCTCGAAGGCTTGTCGACACGCCAACAGAGCGTGCTGACGCTGTTGCCGTTGTTCTTCCACGTCAACCATCCGCTGCTGCCGGGCTATGTCTCGGGCAGTACACCGGCCGGCCTGTCGAATTACGAGCCGGACACCAACACCCTTGCCGAAGCGCAACGCCTGACCCGTTCGTTCTCCTACAAACCGCGTCACGGCAGCAATCCGCCGCGACCGATTCACGGCCTGTTCCTGATGGGCAGTCTCGGCACGCTGGCGCAGGCTGATCAGAGCGATATGGACGTGTGGGTCTGCCACGCAGCGGATCTGAGCGAAAGCGAACTCGCTGAACTGGGCAAAAAATGTCAGTTGCTTGAGGCCTGGGCCGCGAGCCAAGGCGCCGAAGCGCATTTCTTTCTGATCGACCCGGTGCGCTTCGTCAAAGGCGAACGCGACACCCAGCTCAGTTCGGAAAACTGCGGGTCGACCCAGCACTATCTGCTACTCGACGAGTTTTATCGCACCGCAATCTGGCTGGCCGGGCGCACGCCGATCTGGTGGCTGGTGCCGGTTTACGAAGAAACCGCCTACGACCTTTACACCCACACCCTGCTGTCGAAGCGCTTTATCCGCGCCGACGAAACCCTCGACCTAGGCCATCTGGCGACGATTCCGCCGGGCGAGTTCATCGGCGCCGGGTTATGGCAGTTGTTCAAAGGCATCGAGTCGCCCTACAAGTCGGTGCTCAAGCTGCTGCTGACCGAGGTTTACGCCAGCGAACACCCACAGGTGCAGTGCCTGAGCCTGCGTTTCAAGAAAGCCGTGTTCGCCAATCAGCTCGATCTCGATGAGCTGGATCCGTACATGGTCGTGTACCGGCGTATCGAGGAATACCTCACCGCGCGCAACGAACCGGAACGCCTGGAACTGGTGCGCCGCGCGCTGTACCTGAAGGTCAACCGAAAGCTCACCGGCAACAGCCGCACCCAGAGCTGGCAGCGCTCGCTGCTGGAACGGCTGGCCAGCGAATGGCATTGGGATCAACGACAACTGACGCTGCTGGATAGCCGCAGCCAGTGGAAAGTCCGCCAGGTCAGCGCCGAACGCCGGGCGCTGGTCAATGAGCTGAACTACAGCTATCGCTTCCTGACCCAGTTTGCCCGTACCGAGCAGACCGTCAGCCTGATCAACAAGCGTGACCTCAATGTGCTCGGGCGCCGACTCTATGCCGCCTTCGAACGCAAGGCCGACAAGGTCGAGTTCATCAACCCCGGCATCGCCCCGGATCTAGCGGAAGACACCCTGACCCTGGTGCAGTCGCGCAACAAAAAGGAACCGGGCCAAACCCAGTGGGGCCTGTATAACGGCAGCCTTACCGCACTTGAATGGGAGCACTTCGCGCCGATCAAGCGCAGCCGCGAATTGCTTGAATTGCTGACCTGGTGCCACCGCAACGGCGTGATCGACAGCAGCACACGTCTGGCCCTGCATCCCGGCACCAGCGACCTGAGCGAGTTCGAACTGTTCAACCTGCTCGGCAGCCTGCAACAGTGCATCGCCCTGCCCCTGCCCACGGTGGCCGAAGAGCCGCTGCTGCGCGCCGCGGTGCCGAGCGAAGTGCTGATTCTGGTCAACGTCGGCATTGATCCGCTCAAACATCACCGCGACCTGAACATCCTGATGACCACCGAGCGTACCGACTCGCTGAGCTACGCCGGGGTGCGCGAAAACCTCGTGCTGACCCTGGATCAGGTCACGCTCAACAGCTGGAACGAAGTGCTGGTCAACCGCTTCGATGGCCCGCATGCCCTGCTCGATTGCCTGCGCGATTACCTCAACAATCTTCCGCGCGGGCCGCTGCAGCCGTCGCTGAAGGTGCGTTGTTTCTGCCACAACCGCGCGCAATTCATTGCCCGTCGCGTCGAAGAAATCGTCGACACCGCGCAGAACCTGTTGCTCAGCGAGTTGAACCACCGCTACCTGATTCAGGTGCAGCAGCATTACCACGTACTGGAATTGGTGCCGGGCCAGGTCAATCACGTCGCGCTCGCGACATTGCCAGCGTTGCTGGATTACCTTGGTGAAGAACAGCCGAGCTACAGCCCGCTGCATCTGGATCCGATGGCGCTAGAGGAACACGATCTCGCGCTGATCCTGCCGATGGGCCAGCCGGAATGCATTCAGGTGTTCTACCGGATCACCGAGCAGCAGGCCGAACTGTACGTGCTGGATGAATTCAACGCGCTCTGGCAGCAGCATTTGCCGTACCACGACGAGCAGAGCTTGCTGGTGCCGTTGCAGCGTTTCCTGCAATCGATCCTGTTCCGCCGTGAAGCCGTGATACCAATGGACGCCAGCCCGGATGCCCGTCTCGACACTTTGTATTACCAGTTATTGCCTTCAGGTCCGGGGCGCGCGCGTCGGGTCGAAGCGCGGCCGGCACCGCAAACGCCGGTGAACAAGCCGTTCTATGACGTGCAGGCGATCGTCGGCAAAGCCGCACCGGGCGAAGTGCAGGTCACCCTGTATTGCAATCAACGGGAATTCAGCGAACTCGAACATGGCGACCAGCTGTTCAGCGTGGTCGCCCGGGAGATCGTCGAGCAGCGCCGCGAGAGCGAACGCTATCGCTGCTACATCACCGACCTGGACCTCTCGGGCCTGCTCGGTGACGGGCAGAGTTCAAGCAATCTGTATTTGCGTTACAAGGCTGACCTGGAGCGCGCCCTGAACGAGGCGCTCGAACAGGTCTGAGGCGGGATTACTCGCGGAAATCACCGCCATTGGCCGGCTGCGATTCGACTTCGAGCAAAGTCAGTTTGAGGGTTTTGCCACCTGGTGCCGGCCAGTCGATGTGCTGACCGACCTTCAGGCCCAGCAACGCGCTGCCGACTGGCGCCAGGATCGAGATCTTGCCTTCATCGGCGTTGGCATCCTTGGGATAGACCAGCGTCAGGTGATAGTCCTTGCCACTGCCTTCTTCGCGGCAATGCACACGGGAATTCATCGTCACGACATCGGCGGGCACTTCATCGTGGCCGACCACGGTATCGGCGCGGTCCAGCTCGGTTTGCAGCGCAATCACGCCCGGCGCAGCCTGGTCTTTCTCATTCAGGTTGTCGATCAGGCGCTCCAGACGTTGCACGTCCAGACGGGTAAGGGTGATGGAAGGTGCGGTCATGATCCGGGCAGACTCCTTTCTTCTGCACACAAAAAAAGCAAAACCCCGCCAAAAAAGACGGGGTTTTCACCAGGCCTCGATGGGTTGAGGCGTGTTCGGACACTATCACAGCTCAAAAAATATACAAGTCACGCCCCGCCGCACTGTTTGCGCTGCGACGCCTGCGCGCAAATTACCCGTCGCCGCTCGTCGTCCGCCGAGCGCCATTCGCGAATGTCTTCGACATGGCGGAAGCAGCCGAGGCAGACCTTTTGCTCATCCAGCCGGCATACACCGCTGCACGGCGACGGTACGGCAGGGCTGATGTTGCTGTAAAGCGGCTTCGGTGGACGAACAGGAGCGGTGTCAGTCACGAAGTCACAGACCTTCGAAGTCGAATTCGGCGCCAGCCTGCTGCTTGACGATGCGCTCGAGCATTTCGCCCAATTGCTCTTCGCTCTTGTCGCACATCCAGCGCTCGCTTTCTTCGTCATAGTCGAAGTGGAAACCACCAGACACCGCCGCCAGCCACAGCTGACGCAACGGCTCCTGGCGGCTGAAGATTAGCTGCGAGCCGCTTTCGAACTTGACGGTGAGCACACCGGCCGAGTTCTCCATGTCGATATCCAGATCACTTTCGTCAAAGATGTCTTCCAGTTTTTCCTGGGTTTCATCGACCAGATCGTGAAAACGGGCTTCGGACAAACTCATTGCGGCAACCTCAAAAAATGTTCTGATCAGGCTCAAGCGCCGAAAGATACGGACGCTGCCGGCCGATTGCAAAGATTAACGACCTGTGGGAGCGAGCCTGCTCGCGAATGGCCGGCACATTCAACATTATTGCTGGCTGACCCGCCGCATTCGCGAGCAGGCTCGCTCCCACAGAGATATTGGTGCATTTAGAGAGCCCCGCCGGACGGGAACCCCATCACATAGGCAAGCCGCCGGGTGGCCGGTATACTCCGGCGCAATTAACGCATTTTCAAGGATTTCGCCATGAAGCGCCTGATCTCTTCCCTTGCTGCGCTCGTCGCGGTTGCCTGCCTTGTTTCGGCCTGCGGTCAAAAAGGCCCGCTTTACCTGCCCGATGATGATCAGGACCCGGCCGAGCAAGCCCAGTCTTCGCAGAAGCAACCGTCCAAAGCACACAAGCACGACGTTTACCAATAAGGGATCGCCATGGACGCTTTTAACTACCGTGGCGGGGAGCTGTTCGCGGAAGGTGTGGCGCTGTCCGCCATCGCCGACCGTTTCGGCACGCCCACCTATGTTTACTCACGCGCACACATCGAAGCCCAGTATCTGGCCTACGCCGATGCGCTGGCCGGCATGCCGCACCTGGTCTGCTTTGCCGTCAAAGCCAACTCCAACCTCGGCGTACTGAATGTCCTGGCCCGTCTCGGCGCCGGTTTCGACATCGTTTCCCGTGGTGAACTGGAGCGGGTTCTCGCCGCTGGCGGCAGCCCTGACAAGATCGTTTTCTCCGGTGTCGGCAAGACCCGTGACGACATGCGTCGTGCACTGGAAGTCGGAGTGCACTGCTTCAACGTCGAATCCACCGACGAGCTGGAGCGCCTGCAAGTGGTCGCCGCCGAACTGGGCGTTCGCGCACCGGTATCGCTGCGCGTGAACCCGGACGTCGATGCCGGCACCCACCCGTACATTTCCACCGGTCTCAAAGAGAACAAGTTCGGCATCGCCATTGCCGACGCCGAAGATGTGTACGTACGCGCCGCGCATCTGCCGAACCTGGAAGTAGTGGGCGTTGACTGCCACATCGGTTCGCAACTGACCACGCTGCCGCCATTCCTCGACGCACTTGATCGCCTGCTGGATCTGGTCGACCGCCTTGGCGACTGCGGCATTCACCTGCGCCACATCGATCTCGGCGGCGGTTTGGGCGTGCGTTATCGCGATGAAGAGCCGCCATTGGCTGCCGATTACATCAAAGCCGTGCGCGAACGTCTGAACGGTCGTGATCTGGCACTGGTGTTCGAGCCGGGCCGCTTCATCGTCGCCAACGCCGGCGTGCTGCTGACGCAGGTCGAGTACCTCAAGCACACCGAACACAAGGATTTCGCCATCGTCGACGCGGCGATGAACGACTTGATCCGCCCGGCGCTGTATCAGGCGTGGATGGACGTTACCGCGGTCAAGCCGCGTGACACCGCTGCGCGCAAATACGACATCGTTGGCCCGATCTGCGAAACCGGTGACTTCCTCGCCAAGGATCGCGAATTGGCCCTGGAAGAAGGCGATCTGCTGGCCGTGCATTCGGCCGGTGCCTACGGTTTTGTGATGAGCTCCAACTACAACACCCGTGGCCGTGCCGCTGAAGTGTTGGTGGACGGTGATCAGGCTTTTGAAGTGCGCCGCCGCGAAACCGTGGCCGAGCTGTTTGCCGGCGAAAGCCTGCTGCCGGAGTAACCCATGCTGCTGCGTTTTACTAAAATGCACGGCTTGGGCAATGACTTCATGGTTCTCGACCTGGTCAGCCAGCACGCGCATATTCAGCCAAAGCACGCCAAGCAATGGGGCGACCGCCATACCGGCATCGGTTTCGACCAATTGCTGATCGTCGAGGCGCCAAGCAATCCGGATGTGGATTTCCGCTATCGGATCTTCAACTCCGACGGATCCGAAGTTGAGCAGTGCGGCAATGGTGCGCGCTGCTTCGCCCGTTTCGTGCTCGACAAGCGTCTGACCGCCAAACGGCAGATTCGCGTCGAGACCAAGGGCGGCATCATCGAACTGGACGTGCGTAATGACGGCCAGATCGGTGTGAACATGGGCGCCCCGCGTCTGGTGCCGGCGGACATTCCGTTCGAAGCGCCGGCGCAGGCGACCAGCTATCAGCTGGAAGTCGACGGCACCACGGTCGAACTCGCCGCCGTGTCGATGGGTAACCCGCACGCCGTCTTGCGCGTGCAGGACATCAACAGTGCACCGGTGCATGAGCTGGGGCCGAAAATCGAGCACCATCCGCGCTTCCCGGCGCGAGTGAATGTCGGCTTTCTCCAGGTCATCGACCGCAACCGCGCGCAACTGCGCGTGTGGGAACGTGGTGCCGGGGAAACCCAGGCCTGCGGTACCGGTGCGTGTGCAGCGGCTGTCGCTGCGATCAGCCAGGGGTGGATGGATTCGCCGCTATTGATCGACCTGCCCGGCGGGCGTCTGTCCATTGAGTGGGCAGGCCCTGGCCAACCGGTGCTGATGACCGGTCCGGCAGTGCGTGTATATGAAGGACAAGTACGTCTTTGAGTGAGCAGAAACCATGACCGATAAGCCTCAGGTACCCGCCCGACAGTCCGACGAATCAGCGTCCGAGAGCCTGGAGGCGGCAGCGGTTGCCGCATACCTCGAGGCGCATCCGGACTTCTTCGTCGAGCACGAAGAACTGCTGCCTGCCATGCGCATTCCCCACCAGCGTGGTGACACCGTTTCGCTGGTCGAGCGGCAGATGACTATCCTGCGCGACCGCAACATCGAGATGCGTCACCGCCTCTCGCATTTGATGGACGTCGCCCGCGACAACGATCGCCTGTTCGACAAGACTCGTCGCTTGATCCTGTCTCTGATGGATGCCAGCAGCCTGGAAGACGTGGTGATCAGCGTCGAAGACAGTCTGCGTCAGGACTTCCAGGTGCCTTTTGTCAGCCTGATCCTGCTCGGCGACAACCCCGCGCCGGTGGGTCGTTGGGTCAGCCATGCCGACGCGCAAGTCGCTATCGGCGGCCTGCTCACCGAAGGCAAAAGCGTCAGCGGCAGCCTGCGTGAGCATGAGCTGGACTTCCTCTTTGGCGAAGAACAGCGCAAGCAGATCGGCTCAACCGCCGTGGTCGCGGTCAGCCATCAAGGCATTCACGGCATTCTGGCGATCGCCAGCCGTGATCCGCAGCACTACAAGAGTTCGGTGGGCACGCTGTTCCTCAGCTACATCGCCGAAGTCATGGGCCGCGTGCTGCCACGGGTCAACAGCTCCCTGCGCTCGGTACGCTGAACATGGAACGGCAACTGGACGCTTACTGCGAACACCTGCGCAGTGAGCGACAGGTGTCGCCGCATACGCTGTCGGCCTACCGCCGCGACCTCGATAAAGTCCTTGGCTGGTGTGTGAAGCAGAACATCGGCAGCTGGGCAGCGCTGGATATTCAACGTCTGCGCAGCCTGATCGCTCGTCTGCATGCGCAAGGGCAATCCTCACGCAGCCTCGCTCGTTTGCTCTCGGCAGTGCGCGGGCTCTATCACTATCTCAACCGCGAAGGTCTCTGCGACCACGATCCCGCGACCGGTCTGGCACCGCCGAAAGGCGAGCGCCGTCTGCCGAAAACCCTCGACACTGACCGTGCACTGCAACTGCTTGAAGGAGCGGTCGAGGACGATTTTCTTGCGCGGCGCGATCAGGCGATTCTGGAGTTGTTCTATTCCTCTGGCCTGCGTCTTTCCGAGCTGACCGGGCTCAATCTTGATCAACTTGATCTGGCCGATGGCATGGTGCAAGTGCTCGGCAAGGGCAGTAAAACCCGGCTGCTGCCGGTGGGCAAAAAGGCCCGCGAAGCCCTCGAACAATGGCTGCCGTTGCGGGCCATGACCAACCCGGCTGATGACGCCGTGTTCGTCAGCCAGCAAGGTCGGCGCCTCGGCCCGCGAGCGATTCAGGTGCGGGTCAAACTGGCCGGCGAGCGCGAATTGGGGCAGAACCTGCACCCGCACATGTTGCGGCACTCCTTCGCCAGCCACTTGCTGGAATCTTCGCAAGACCTGCGCGCGGTGCAGGAATTGCTCGGCCACTCCGACATCAAGACCACGCAGATCTACACCCACCTGGACTTCCAGCACCTGGCGGCGGTCTACGACAGCGCCCACCCACGGGCCAAACGCATGAAAGGCGATGATTCATGAGCATCCAGTTGATCACCTTCGACCTCGACGACACCCTCTGGGACACCGCCCCGGTAATCGTCAGCGCCGAAGCGGTATTGCGCGAATGGCTGAGCGAACATGTGCCAAATCTGGGCGCGGTGCCGGTCGAGCATTTATGGGCGATTCGTGAGCGTGTACTGGCTAACGAACCGGAGCTGAAACACCGCATCAGCGCGCTACGTCGGCGGGTGTTGTTTCATGCGATGGAAGACGCTGGGTACGCCCATGGAGAAGCAACCGACCTGGCAGACAAGGGCTTTGAAGTGTTTCTGCATGCGCGGCATCAGATCGAAGTGTTCCCTGAAGTCGAGCCGGTGCTGGAGATTCTTGCCAATCACTACTCGCTTGGCGTAGTCACCAATGGCAATGCCGATGTGCGTCGATTGGGCCTGGCGGACTACTTCAAGTTTGCCTTGTGCGCGGAAGATATCGGCATCGCCAAACCGGATGCGCGACTGTTCCACGAGGCCTTGCAGCGTGGTGGCGCCACCGCCGAAACCGCCGTGCACATCGGTGATCATCCGGGCGATGACATTGCTGGAGCGCAACAGGCGGGGTTGCGGGCGATCTGGTTTAACCCGGCGGGCAAACCGTGGGAAGCGGATCGTCTACCGGATGCCGAAATCCGCAGCCTGACGGATTTGCCAGCGGTACTCGCCCGCTGGAATGCCCAACACTGACCCTGAATTTACATCACTCCCTGTGGGAGCTGGCTTGCCAGCGATGAGGCCAGCACATTCAACATCAATGTTGCCTGACAGGCCGCCATCGCTGGCAAGCCAGCTCCCACAGGGTCTGCATCGCCTTCCAATGTTTATTCCAGGCATGAAAAAGCCCGCAGCGACGGCGGGCTTTTTCAGCAAGACAGCGGCACGCCTCAGATAGGGCGGCTACCGTACTTGTTGTCTGGCTTCTTCGGCGGATCGGCGACCACGTTGGCCTCCACTTCCTGAACCTTGCCGCCACGCGACAGGAACTCTTCCATGGCCTTGGCCAGGGCGTCGCGCTCCTTGTTCTTGGCTTCAATGCTCGGCAACTCATCAACCGATACCGCAGCCTTGGCTTTGCCTTTGGCAGCCGGGGCCGGCGTATCGTCACCGCCATCGTCGTCAGCAACGTCTTCCGCTGCTGCTTCCAGACCTTCCTCGGCCTCGTCTTCGTCGCCTACTTCGAGGTCGTCGTTTTCCAGATCATCGTCGCTCATGTTCTACCTCATGACTTGCGAAAAGCAGATTAGTTATAGACCAGCTTTGGCAACTGTCGAAAGTCGCCGTTAAAAAATCAGTAACCATTGGTGACCAACGGTTTATGCCCCTTCACCGTGCAAGGTGGCGAGGACTTTTCGGGCACCGCCATGATCACGGTGCTCGCCCAGATAAACGCCTTGCCAGGTCCCCAGTGCCAGACGACCTGCCGAAACCGGCAGACTGATCTGGCAACCAAGCACGCTGGCCTTGAAGTGCGCCGGGAGGTCGTCCAGGCCTTCGTCGTTATGCTCATAGCCGTCTGTTCCTTGTGGGATCAGACGATTGAAAAATCGTTCGAAGTCGCGACGTACCGCCGGATCGGCGTTCTCGTTGATGGTCAACGACGCCGAGGTATGCTGCAGCCACAAATGCAACAGACCGACCTGGCACTCCCTGAGTTCAGGCAGGCCTTTGATCAACTCGTCCGTTACCAGATGAAAGCCCCGGGGCCGTGCCCGCAGGGTTATCAGAGTCTGTTGCCACATACAGTTCTCCGCACGTTCGGGGCGCATTCTAGCGCGCTCTGGGAAAAAACAAAGGCCCTAATATTCCTGCAATGATGTAAGCCATTGGCCGCAGAAAAACGCTCGTCGTAAACACGACCAAAGCCGTACGAAAAATCCTTTCAGCTGCTCTCTCTGCGACAAATTCCAGGCAAAAAAATGCCCGGCGAACCGGGCAAGTTTTTTAATGCGCGTACTTACAGGTTGTAGCCGCGTTCGTTGTGTTGTGCCAGATCGAGGCCGACCGACTCTTCTTCCTCGGTCACACGCAGACCCATGACGGCGTCGAGGACCTTGAGGATGATGAAGGTGACGATCGCGGTGTAGATCACCGTGAAGCCCACGCCTTTTACCTGAATCCAGACTTGCGCACCGATATCGGTGACGGTGCCGAAGCCACCCAGAGCCGGCGCAGCGAACACACCGGTGAGGATCGCGCCGAGAATACCGCCGATACCGTGTACGCCGAAGGCGTCCAGGGAGTCGTCATAACCGAGTTTGCGTTTCAGGGTGGTGGCGCAGAAGAAGCACACCACGCCTGCGGCCAGACCGATCACCAGTGCACCCATCGGGCCCACGGTGCCGGCAGCCGGAGTGATTGCGACCAGACCGGCAACCACACCCGATGCGATACCCAGTGCGCTTGGCTTGCCGTGGGTGACCCACTCGGCAAACATCCAGCCCAGCGCCGCCGCGGCGGTAGCGATCTGAGTGACCAGCATTGCCATACCGGCAGTGCCGTTGGCCGCGGCAGCGGAACCGGCGTTGAAGCCGAACCAGCCGACCCACAGCATCGCCGCGCCCATCAGGGTGTAACCGAGGTTGTGCGGAGCCATCGGGGTGGTCGGGAAGCCTTTACGTTTGCCCAACACCAGGCAGGCAATCAGACCGGCGACACCGGCGTTGATGTGCACCACGGTGCCGCCCGCGAAGTCGAGTACGCCCCAGTCCCACATCAGGCCGCCGTTGCCGGACCAGACCATGTGCGCGATCGGTGCATAGACCAGGGTGAACCAGATAGCCATGAAGATCAGCATCGCGGAGAACTTCATCCGCTCAGCGAACGCACCGACGATCAGCGCCGGAGTGATGATCGCGAAGGTCATCTGGAAGGTGATGAACACCGCCTCAGGGAACAGAGCCGCTGGGCCGGTCAGGCTCGAAGGCGTGACACCGGCGAGGAACGCCTTGCCCATGCCGCCGAAGAACGAGTTGAAATTGACGACGCCCTGCTCCATGCCGGTGGTGTCGAACGCAATGCTGTAGCCATAAATGACCCACAGGATGCTGATCAGACCGGTAATGGCGAAGCACTGCATCATCACGGAAAGAATGTTTTTCGAGCGAACCATGCCGCCGTAGAACAGCGCCAGGCCCGGGATGGTCATGAACAGCACGAGTGCCGTCGAGGTGAGCATCCAGGCAGTGTCGCCGGAATTGAGGACTGGGGCCGCCACTTCGTCTGCCGCCATTGCAAGGCTTGGCATTACGATGGACAACAGGGCTCCTAGCCCTGCGAATTTACGCAGAGTCATATTGTTTTCTCCTGGGGCGTTGGGGTTTGTGGCGGCGTTTAAATCGCGTCGGTATCGGTTTCGCCGGTACGGATGCGGATCGCCTGTTCCAGATTGACCACGAAGATCTTGCCGTCACCGATCTTGCCGGTGTTGGCCGCCTTGGTTATCGCCTCGATAACCCGATCCAGATCCTTGTCGTCGATGGCCACGTCGATTTTCACCTTGGGCAGAAAATCGACCACATATTCCGCGCCGCGATACAGCTCGGTGTGACCCTTCTGCCGGCCGAAGCCTTTGACTTCAGTAACGGTAATGCCCTGCACGCCGATTTCGGACAGCGACTCGCGCACGTCGTCCAACTTGAACGGCTTGATGATGGCAGTGACTAGCTTCATGAAACTCTCTCCCGAATTGGTGGACTTGCCCCAGGAAAACAAACCCGACTCAAGTCTAAGCGCAGTGCCTGGCTTTGTAACGCATCGTCGGCCTTACCTGCCCGACTGACGCCAGCTAACCGCTGCTGACGAAACTCCCCGCTCCGTCTGCCGCACTGCATTCGTCACAGCGACTGCATCAGTGCATGGGTCGAAGGTGACTAAGCAGAAACCTTGCCATCTCGCCAAAATCCCCTGATTTCAATCCCTTGGCCGCTGCCGCACGCCATCCCGTGCAAAACCCCATCCGGATACGCACAACAACGGTGCGTCGCCGTCCGTCCGCCTGCGCGAAAAGCGTGCATCCCTGACCACGAGAATGACTATAGACACTGCGTGATACACTGCCGGCCATTGTTTCCAGGACATTTACCATGCTCGCGCCCAAAGACTTCCTCGACGCCCTGAGCGGCACCGCCTCCCGCCTGTTCAGCGGCGACACCCCACTGCCGAAAGCCGAAATCGAAAGCCAGTTCAAGATGCTGCTGCAAAGTGCGTTCAGCAAACTCGATTTGGTGAGCCGTGAAGAGTTTGATAGTCAGATGGTCGTTCTGGCCCGCACTCGCGCTCGCCTCGAAAGCCTCGAAGCCAAGGTTGCCGAGATGGAAGCGAAGCTGACTCCGCCAGCCGAATAACCCCGCAATCCCCTGTGGGAGCTAGCCTGCTAGCGATTGAAGGTCGGCACGACCTTCCCGTTCTTGGCAAACATTCGAAGTATGTATGTCGAAAGGTCAATAAAACCGCTCCTGCCGAGACAGGAGCGGTTTCCGTCAGATCAATCCTTACAACGAATTATTCCAACGGTCTCGCAGAATCTCGTACAGGCGAAAAGCCCATAACGCGATCCTGACGAGGCGCCACATATGTTTAAGAAACTTAGACATACTTTGGCCCTCCTTGCGTGGGGCCAAACCTCCGATGCACTTTCCGGCGTACGAACACCTTCGGGACTACACACGAGTGTGTCCGCCAAGGCGGCCGGGTGTGGGCTCCCCAAGATCAGCACCGGCACGGGTCTCAAACCGTGTCGAGGAACATGAATTTTTTCGCTCCCGGCCACACTTTGCGAACACTCGATGAGTGGGCATCGTCACGGCGAATGGTATTCGCTGTCCGGCCGTGGCATTTAAACCAGTTGTATCAAGTCGTTATCATGTACCGGCAAACCGATTTCGGTCCTCGAATCTTTTAATAGATTGATTGGCTAAAATTTCAATGATGCTTGCGCCACCGGTCAAACATGCATAATCTCGGGCAACACGAGTGTGTCCGCTAAGGATACGCAGGCCTTGGCCTCACCGAAGCCTGCATATAAAAACCGCCTTCTCAAGGCGGTTTTTTTTCGTCTCGATTTTTATGGGGCATAACCCATAATCCACGTTTACCTCATGGAGGCCACTGCGAAGCATCCATGTGAAAGCACCAAACTATTTTGCGGAGTGCCTACGCCTGTGGAACCTGAGTACCGCAAAAAATGACCGCCTAACAGGCGGTTTTTTATGCCTGCAGGTTATTGTCTCCTGCAACATCCGGTGAAAATTCGCTCATAGAATCCACCTACCAACATCCCCTCCCCCAACTACCCTTCAAAAACCCGCAGGAAGCGGCTCCCCGATTCAGCTCAAGGAACGACCATGTCCCTCTCCATCGTCCACAGCCGCGCCCAGATTGGCGTGGAAGCCCCCGCTGTCACCGTCGAAGTTCATCTGGCCAACGGTCTGCCGTCGCTGACCATGGTCGGGCTGCCCGAGGCGGCGGTAAAGGAGAGCAAGGATCGCGTGCGCAGCGCGATCATCAATTCCGGGCTGCAGTTTCCGGCGCGGCGGATCACCTTGAATCTGGCCCCGGCGGATCTGCCCAAGGACGGCGGGCGGTTTGATCTGGCGATTGCCTTGGGGATTCTGTCGGCGAGTGTGCAGGTGCCGTGTCTGACGCTGGATGATGTGGAATGTCTGGGTGAGTTGGCGTTGTCCGGCGCCGTACGAGCGGTACGCGGGGTGTTGCCGGCAGCATTGGCGGCGCGCAAGGCCGGTCGTGCGCTGGTGGTGCCACGGGCGAATGCCGAGGAGGCGTGTCTGGCTTCGGGGTTGAAGGTGTTTGCTGTGGATCATTTGCTCGAGGCGGTGGCGCATTTCAACGGGCATACGCCGGTTGAGCCCTATGTATCTGACGGGTTGATGCATGCCAGCAAGCCCTATCCGGACTTGAATGAAGTGCAGGGCCAACTGGCGGCGAAACGGGCGTTGCTGATTGCTGCTGCGGGGGCGCATAACTTGTTGTTCAGCGGGCCACCGGGAACGGGGAAGACCTTGTTGGCCAGCCGATTACCGGGACTGTTGCCGCCGCTGACCGAAAGTGAAGCGCTGGAGGTCGCGGCGATTCAGTCAGTTGCCAGTGGCGCGCCACTGACCCATTGGCCGCAGCGTCCCTTCCGGCAACCGCACCATTCGGCATCCGGGCCGGCACTGGTCGGTGGCAGCTCAAAACCGCAACCCGGCGAAATCACCCTCGCCCATCACGGTGTATTGTTTCTCGACGAACTGCCGGAGTTTGACCGCAAGGTCCTGGAGGTCCTGCGCGAACCTTTGGAGTCCGGGCATATCGTCATCGCCAGGGCCAAGGATCGCGTACGTTTTCCCGCGCGCTTTCAGTTGGTGGCTGCGATGAACCCGTGCCCCTGTGGATATCTTGGCGAACCCAGTGGCAAATGTTCGTGCACGCCGGACATGGTCCAACGCTATCGCAACAAGTTGTCAGGGCCGCTGCTGGACCGGATCGACTTACACCTGACGGTAGCGCGGGAGGCGACAGCGCTGAACCCTGCGGTAAAGCCAGGAGAAGACAGCGCCAGTGCGGCCGCGCTGGTAGCCGAGGCCCGCGAGCGACAACAGGAACGCCAGGGATGTGCCAATGCGTTTCTTGATCTGCCAGGCCTGCGTCGCCACTGCAAGTTATCCACAGCCGATGAGACCTGGCTGGAATCAGCCTGTGAACGGCTGACCCTGTCACTGCGCTCGGCGCACAGGTTGCTCAAGGTCGCCAGGACGTTGGCCGATTTGAGCCAGGAAAAAGACATCACGCGCGAACACTTGGCGGAGGCTTTGCAGTATCGGCCGGCAACACAATGAAAACGACAGCGCTACCCGCACCGGACTGCTGCGAAAATAACCTCCGAGCGCTGCTGGCCATTGATCGACATGTGATATAACGACGGCGCTCTTTTTTTTACTTATCCGTCTATCGTCAAGACATCGAGTATTTTTCAGCGTGAAAATGGAGGCGGGACATCATGGACAATATTTCTACTGTTCACCGGGCAAAACTGCTCAATCAACCAGCGTATTGATAACCCAAGCCAAACCTGGACTGGGTGCGTGTGTCTGATCATTAGTTTAAATCCAGACAACTGAAAAAGCCCTTGCCCAACGTTATTACTCCGTTTGACACCGGCCTTATTTAAACAACTCAAAAAGCAATCTTCATCATGAAAACAGTTTATTTGCTCAGCAACGTTGCAGATGGTGGAAAAACATATCTCGAGTATCTGATCCCGGCGCTCAACTCGCTTCGAGAAAAATATAACTGTGTTGTACTCAATACTGATCGCACCGGCTCAAGCCAAGAGGAAGTCGAAGCTGTCCTCGACTATCCGGTACAGCAGATTGGCAACGACTTCATTGCGAGCCTGAAATCGCAGGTTGTCATTTCAAATGATGCCTACGCTGGACGCATACTGGACCATTCAAATTTTGGCATCTTCATCAGCCACGGCAATGTCGGGATGCCGACCAAAGACAAGTATTACTACGCTGAGCTGACCTCTTACTGGGATGCGATCATCTCTTCTTCCCGGTCGGGTTTTGATTTGATGACGGCCGGGCTGCAGGCCTACCGTCGCGACAGAAAGGCCCTGAAAACAATGTTGATCGATGGATTGGCCTTGCGTTCGGACATGCGCATCACCAGCCCGGTGGCTACGCTACCCGTGAAGATTCCCGGCATCTTTGAATCATCGCCGCCTTCGAAAAAAACCTCGGATGACTATGTCGTAGGGCTTCTGCCGACCCAACTGGGTATCTGCCCGAACGGGGCGACACTGTATGAAAACCTGCAGACCGTCATCAATGCAGTCAAGTCGCAAATTCCCCACGCAACTTTCATCTTGCGCCCGTACATGGCCGAACTTTCCCATCCGACCGTGAAGGATCTGTGCGAACAACTGTCTGCCCATGACTGGATAACCATCGACAAGGCCGGGACCAGCAGTACGGTTTTCTACGCACAATGCGATACGGTCATCACCGATGCATCCACCGGTGGCGTTTCGTTCATGCTCAACACCTGCAAGCTGCCGATTTATTATGTGCCCTTTACCGAAGAGAGCAATCTCACGGTCGACGCCTGGCTAAAGCAAATGGACAACCTGTTGCCAATTGCCAGAAGCAGCAATGAGCTCAGAGACATGGCACTGGGGTTCAGCCTGCTGAAACCAGAAGACAGCCATTACATATACAACAAGTTCTATCAGGCACAATACAGCGACTTGCCCCTGCCACAGGAAGTGTTCCAAGACCTGATTGAATACCGGCACGAGTCGAAGTACTGCTCACTCTCGATCGACTCTTTCGGGGACATTTACGAGCGGGACAAACATTAAAATTACGCAGGCCTGACCTCATGCGAGGAAACAGCCTGCCGATACACTCGAATCGAACACAAGTCAGAACACTATGAAATGTGATGCGGGTGGACAGGTAATCTGGATTACGGGCCTTTCAGGAGCGGGCAAATCAACGCTGGCCGGTGAATTGGTTGCCAGACTGCGTGCTGAAGGACGATCGGTGGTCATGCTCGATGGCGATGAACTGCGCGAAGTATTTGGCGCAGCCGCCGCCAACTCACAGAACCATGGCCGCGAAGGTCGCCTGGCCCTCGCTCTGCAATACGCTCGTCTGTGCAAAATGGTTGCAGCACAGGGACAAACCGTGGTGATCGCCACGATCTCGCTGTTTCGCGAGGTTCACGAGTGGAACCGCGTCCACCTGCCCAAATATTTCGAGATTTATCTGAAGGTGCCCGTCGAGGAGTTGCGTCGCCGCGACCCCAAGGACATCTATCGCCGTTTCGATGCAGGCGAACTGCACAACGTTGCCGGGCTTGACCTGGCCATTGATGAACCGCTGGCCGCCGACTGCCTGGTTGAGTTCGATCGCGAACGCTCCAGCCAACGCCTGGCCGATGATTTGCTCCCTAAAATTCTTCGAAGGAACTGACTATGAAAACCGAATGGGACTACACCACCCTGGCCGATGCCTATTTGAAGCGCCCTGACTACGCCGACGCGGCCATCGACGCCATGCTGTCGATTGCCGGTGCCGAGCAAGGCGACAAGTTCTGCGACGTCGGCGCGGGTGTCGCGCACTTGACGCTGATGCTGGCCGCCCGTGGCCTGGATGTCACAGCGGTAGAACCCAACGATGCGATGCGCGGCAATGGCATCAAACGCACCGCAGAACTGCAAAACGTCAAATGGCACGAAGGCACCGGTGAAGTCACCGGCCAGTCGGCGCAAGCGTTCGACATGGTCACGTTCGGCAGTTCCTTCAACGTCTGCGACCGTCAGCAGGCCCTCAAGGAAACCGCGCGCATTCTCAAGCCGCGCGGCTGGTTTGCCTGCATGTGGAACCACCGCAATCTGGAAGACCCGATCCAGGCGCGCATCGAAGCGATCATCAAAGAGCGCGTGGCCGGTTATGGCTACGGCACCCGTCGCGAAGACCAGACCGCCGTGATCGATGCCAGCGAATTGTTCGGCCCGGTCGTGCATCTGGATGCCCGCGTGATTCACGAGCAGTCGATCGAAGAATGCCTCGAAGCCTGGCGCTCGCACGCCACGCTGGAACGTCAGGCTGGCGCCAGCTTCCATGAAGTGATCGCGGCCATCGACGACTACCTGAAAAGCCTGCAGACGCCGTCGATCCAGATTCCGTACTCGACCAACATCTGGGTTGCTCAACTGAGATAACCGCTGATGGCCCTGCATTTCTCAACCAAGGCCGGCACCCTGACCAGCCTGCAAGGGCGGCTCGCCTCGGCGCACATTGCGCCGTTGCTGGCGTTCACGGTGGCGGACTGGCAACTGGATCAGCGCGCCTGCGTTGAGAACATCCAGTGTCGGCTGCCAGCCGCTCCGTGGATCGTGCGCTCCAGTTGCGGGCGCGAGGACAGTGCGCAGGCGTCGTTCGCCGGCGCCTTCCTGTCGGTGCCGAATGTCGATGAGGCTGGACTGGTCTCGGCGATCGAACAGGTCATTGCCAGTTACGGCG
Source organism: Pseudomonas chlororaphis (assembly GCF_000783395.1). Classification (GTDB taxonomy): domain Bacteria; phylum Pseudomonadota; class Gammaproteobacteria; order Pseudomonadales; family Pseudomonadaceae; genus Aquipseudomonas; species Aquipseudomonas chlororaphis_H. Next base: position 263,941 of record NZ_JSFK01000002.1, read on the forward strand.
ACGTGTACCTGACCGACGAGATTCTGATTCAGCCAATGCTCGCCAACGTGGCGCGCTCCGGCGTAGCCTTCTCCCACGACCCCAACACCTGCGCACCGTATCGCGTGGTGAATTGGTCGGAGGGCGATGACACCGCCGCGGTCACTGGCGGCATGGGTGGGCGGCTCTGGCAGCAGGCGGCGCACAGTGCAGTGGCAGCGCCCGCGTCGCTCGCACCGGTGGTGGCCTTGCTCGAGGAATTGCTCAGCCTGTTTGGTGATCGGCCGGTCGACTGCGAGTTCGCGGTCACCCGCGATGCTGAAGGCGAGACGCTCTGGCTGCTGCAAGCCCGGCCGCTGATTCTGCCGACGGTGCCTGAGTCTGCGGCCACTCAGTTCGCTCGCCTGCAAAGCATTCAGAGCAAAGTCGAACGGGGCATGCGGCCGCACCCATTTCTGATCGGTCAGCGCACGGTGTACGGCGTGATGCCCGACTGGAACCCGGCCGAGATCATCGGCATCCGGCCCAAACCGCTGGCGCTTTCGCTGTATCGGGATCTGGTCACTGACTCGATCTGGGCCTACCAGCGTCATAACTATGGCTACCGTAACTTGCGCAGCTTCCCGCTGATGCCGCACTTTTTCGGTCTGCCGTATATCGACGTGCGTCTGTCGTTCAACTCGTTTATCCCGGCCGATCTTGATGAAGGACTGGCGGGGCGTTTGGTCGATTACTACATCGATCGCTTGCTCGCGGAACCGACGCTGCACGACAAGGTAGAGTTCGAGATCGTTTTCTCCTGCTACACCCTCGACTTGTCGCAGCAACTGGAGCGTTTGCGCAGTGCCGGTTTTCTTGAGCATGAACTGGACGCCATCAGCACCAGCCTGCGCAAGCTGACCAACCGCATCGTGCACCCCAAGGACGGTTTGTGGCGCAGCGATGCCAACAAGCTCGAAGTGCTCAACGCTCGTCGCGAAGAGCTGCTGGCCTCCAATGCCGATCCGCTCGAGCGCATCTACTGGCTGCTGGAGGATGCCAAGCGTTACGGCACCCTGCCCTTCGCCGGCCTGGCCCGCGCCGGTTTTGTTGCCGTGCAGATGCTTCGATCGCTGGTCAACGTCGGCGTGTTTTCGCAGGCGGATTACGATGCGTTCATGGCCGGGGTGTCCACGGTCAGCGGGCAGTTGGCGCGTGACCGCGCCACCCTCGACAAAACCACATTCCTCGCCCGTTACGGGCATTTGCGACCGGGCACCTACGACATCCTCTCGCCGCGTTACGACGAGGCGCCGGAGCTGTATTTCGACTGGACGCAAAGCCCCGCCGCGCCGGAACCGCTGCGACCGTTTTCCCTGACGCTGCCGCAGATGCGCGAAATCGTCAAACAGCTCGAAGCCCATGGCCTGCAGCCTGATCCGGTGGGGCTGCTGGACTTCCTGCAGAACGGCATCGAGCTGCGCGAGCTGGCCAAGTTTCACTTCACGCGTAACCTTTCCGATGCCTTGGCGCTGATCGCGCAGGTCGGTGCGCAGTACGGCATTGATCGCGAGGATCTGGCCTATTGCGACATCAGCGCCTTCCAGGAGCTGCATGTTGCCGCAGCAGATCCGAAGGAAGTGCTGATGCGCAGCATCGAACAGGGCAAGGCGCGTTACGCCGAAACGCTCAAGGTGTCGCTACCGCCGGTGATCACCTGCCCGGAAGATGTCTGGTGTTTCGAGTGGCCGGAAACGGCGCCCAACTTCATCACGCAAAAACGCGTGACCGCGCCGGTGGTGCTGTGTGATGACCGGGAAAAGCTCGCTGGGGCGATCGTCTGTATTCCCAATGCCGATCCGGGGTTTGACTGGCTGTTCGCCTACCCGATTGCCGGGCTGATCACCGCGTGGGGCGGCGCCAATTCGCACATGGCGATCCGTGCCGGTGAGCTTGGCCTGCCGGCGGTCATTGGCGCGGGCGAAGTACTCTACCGGCGCTGGTCGACAGCGGATATTCTTCACCTCGATTGCCCGGGTCGCCGTGTGGAGTTGATGTCATGAAAGTGGTCGTGATCAGTCAGCGTGTCGACACCCACCCTGAGCGCGGCGAAAGCCGTGATGCGCTGGATCAGCGCCTGATCGCGTTTGTGCTGGCGGCAGGCTTTATCCCCGTGCCGGTCCCCAACCGTTGGCAAACCCCGGATGACCTCGATCGCTGGCTAACAGCGGTTAACCCGCAAGCGATCATGCTGTCGGGTGGCAATGACATTGGTCAGTGCCCGGCCCGTGATCAGACCGAAAGCAGGCTGCTGGATCACGCACAGGCGCGCCATCTGCCGTTGCTGGGGATTTGCCGGGGTATGCAGATGCTGGCGCACGGGTTCGGTGTCTCGTTGAAACCGGTCACCGGTCATGTACGCACGCGGCATCAGTTGTCCGGGCAGATCGCCGCCGAGGTCAACAGCTATCACACCCTCGCCCTCGTCGACTGCCCGCCCGGGTTCGAAGTGCTGGCGCGCAGCGAGGACGGCGAAATCGAAGCGATCCGCCACCTTCAACTACCGTGGCAGGGCTGGATGTGGCACCCGGAGCGCGAGATCGATTTCGCAGCGCACGACCTTCAGCGTCTGCAGCAACTGTTTGGCGAAACCGAATCCACTGAAGAACTCACGGGATAGACCTGTTGTGAAAGCCATTATTCTGGCTGCCGGACGTGGCAGTCGCATGAAAAGCCTCACTGATGAACGTCCAAAATGTCTGGTCGAATTGCGCGGTAAACCGCTGCTGGAATGGCAGCTGGAATCATTGCGTGCAGCGGGTATCAGCGACATCGCGGTGGTGACCGGCTACAAGCGCGAGCTGTTGGCCGAGCGTGGTCTGAGCGAGTTTCACAACCCGCGCTGGGCCGAAACCAACATGGTTTCGTCACTGGCCTGCGCCGAGTCCTGGCTTCAGGGCGAGCCGTGCATCGTCAGCTATTCGGATATTTTCTACAGCCCTGTGGCTGTACAGTCGTTGATCAACAGCGACGCAACGCTGGCCGTAACCTACGATCCCAATTGGTTGCAGCTGTGGACCGAACGCTTCGGCGACCCGTTGCTGGATGCCGAAACCTTTCGCCTGACCGCCGCGCATACGCTGGCTGAAATCGGCAACAAGCCGCAATCGGTGGACGATGTTCAGGGGCAGTACATGGGGCTTTTGCGCTTCACGCCCGAAGGCTGGGCGGAAGTCGTGCGGCTGCGCGCCGAACTGTCGCCGCAGCAACGCGACAGCATGCACATGACCAACACCCTGCAACGCGTTATCGATGCCGGTCGTGTGCCGGTTGCAGCCGTCGCCTATACCGGCGAATGGGGGGAGGTCGACTCCAGTGAAGACCTCTCGGTGTATCAATAAGGCGCCGGCGCCTTAACGGAACCGGTCAACCTCCTGACGCAGTTCGGCCGCCAGGCTTTCCAGTTCCTTGGCGGTCACGGCCAGATTCGACACCACTTCGCGCTGCTCACTGTTGGCCATTGCAATGCTTTGCAGGTTGCTGCTCAGCAAGGTCGCGGTGCTGCTCTGCTCCTGAGTCGCCGTGGTAATCGCGGCAAACTGCTGACCCGCCGAACGGCTCTGCTCATCGATGCGCGCCAACGCCGAGGCGACATTGGCGTTACGCGACAGACCTTCCTGCATCAGCACATTGCCCTGTTCCATGGTGCTGATCGCGTTGCCGGTTTCCTGCTGGATGCTGTGGATCATGCTGGAAATTTCATCCGTGGCCTGACGAGTGCGCGAGGCCAGGCTGCGCACTTCATCCGCTACCACGGCAAAGCCGCGACCCTGTTCGCCGGCACGGGCGGCTTCAATAGCGGCGTTGAGCGCCAGCAAGTTGGTTTGCTCGGCAATCGAAGTAATCACGCCAACGATGCCGCCAATTTCCTGCGAGCGCTGACCGAGGGTGTTGATCACGGTGGCGGTACTGTTCAGAGCGCCAGCGATTTGCTCAAGCGAGGACGACGCTTCCTCCATCGAGCTGCGGCCAATCTGGGTTTGCTGAGCATTTTCCTGGGCCAGACGCTGGGTCGCGCCCATGTTGTCGGCAATGTTCAACGAGGTCGCACTGAACTCTTCCACAGCACCGGCCATGCTGGTGATTTCGCCAGACTGTTGCTCCATGCCCTCATAGGCACCGCCGGACAACCCGGACAACGCCTGCGCGCGGCTGTTGACTTCTTGCGAGGCGCGACGGATGTGCTCGACCATGGTCGATAAAGCCTGACTCATCTGGTTGAACGCGCGCGACAACTGACCGATCTCGTCGTTGCTCGACACGTTCAGGCGCACGCTCAGATCACCAGCGCCCAAGGCTTCAGCCTGACGTACCAGATCGCTCAGTGGCGCCAGTTTGCTGCGCAGCAGCCAGACCACGGAACCGACAGCCAACAACATCGCCAGCAAGCTGCCAATGGCCAGTTGCGTGCCGACGCTCCAGGTCACCGCGCGGATCTCGGCTTTCGGCATGCTCGCCACGACCGACCACGGCCCACCGTCAAATGGCACGGCAACACTGTAAAAATCCTCGGATTTATCGTTCCAGAACTGCCCCTTGCCCGGCGTCTTGGCCAGACCATTGATCACTGGAATCGCCTGATCCACCGCCTGCACACCCGCCGGCGCGACCAGCCATTTGTTCTGTTCATCAAGCAACGCCAGCGAACCGGTCTGGCCGATGCGGAAGCGCTTGAGGTTGTCGAACTGGGCGTTCTGCGCGTCGGTGTAATCGAAACCCACGAACAGCACCGCAATCACCTTGCCGCTGCCATCGCGCACCGGGGTGTATTGGGTCATGTAGGAGCGCTCGAACAACAAGGCGCGACCGACGTAGCTTTGTCCTGCCATCAGCTTCGCGTAGGCCGGGTGCGCGTGATCGAGCAAGGTGCCGATGGCGCGAGTGCCGTCCTGTTTGGTCAGCGAGGTGCTGACGCGCACGAAGTCTTCGCCGCTGCGCACGAACAACGTGGCGACGCCGGCAGTCATTTGCTTGAACTCGTCGACTTCCTTGAAGTTGTTGTTCAGCACTTCGCTGCCCAGGTGCAAGCCCGGGGTCTGGGTGCCTGCCACGGTCACCGGTTCACTCGGGTGAATGCTCAGACCCGCGCTGAAGCGCTTTTCGAACAACCCGCTCAGGCGTTGGGTGCTTTCACGCAGCGTGCCGTGAAAGGTGCTCAGTTGGTCGGCCAGCAGCCGCGCCTCACTGGCCAGATGCTCTTCACGGGTGGCGAGGTTGGCGGAATCCAGCGAACGCAAGGCGAACACCGTACTGCCACTGATAACTATCGCCAGTATCACAGCGAGCGCGAGGCCCAGCTGCGAGGCGATCCGAGCGCGAGGTTGAGACATGGACAGCTCCTGGCCGAGCCACGGGATCCTCCTTGATCTCGACTCGGATAATTTTCTAATAGTGGGGGTGAATCGTGGATACCGGCACGACGGTGCCACTTGCTCATAGTCGGCGGGAAAACCGAATACTTGAGCGCGCAACGTGGGTATGGCGCAAGGCCGCCATTGTGGCGGCTCGAACGTTTCAGCTCAAGCGCGCAACCGCCGGCAGTTCCATGGCGCGGACTTCGCCTTGCAGAAAGTCGCTGAGGCGGCGCAAACGTTCACCTCCCGGACGGGTCTTTGGCCACACCAGGTAATAATTCAGTCCACTGGCGACCGCGGTTGGCCATGGCAGGCTCAGTCTTCCTTGCGCCACGTCTTCGGCAACCATCAGCAAATCGCCCATCGATACGCCGTAACCGCGAGCCGCCGCGATCATGCCCAGCTCCAGCGTATCAAACACCTGTCCTCCCTTTAGCGACACCTGATCGGACAGCCCCATGCATTCCAGCCAACTGCGCCAGTCGCGGCGATCCGGGGTCGGGTGCAGCAACTCGGCGCTGGCCAGCCGTGCCACGTCCCACGGCTGATCGTTCAGCAGATTCGCGGCGCCGACCGGAATCAGCTCCTCGGGAAACAACAGACTCGCTTCCCAGTCCGGCGGAAAATGGCCGTCACTCAATAGCACCGCGCAGTCGAAAGGCTCATCGTTGAAATCCACCGAATCGACGTCCATCCACGCGCTGGTCAGTTGCACTTCGTTGCCCGGCTGCAAATGGCGGAAGCGACTGAGCCGCGCCAGCAGCCAGCGCATGGTCAACGTCGACGGCGCTTTCATGCGCAGGATGTCATCTTCAGCGCGCAAGGTATTACAGGCACGTTCCAGGGCGGCGAAACCTTCACGAATACCCGGCAACAACAAACGGGCCGACTCGGTGAGCTGCAAATGGCGACCGCTGCGGTGAAACAGCTTGCAGGCAAAGTGATCTTCAAGCGTACGAATATGCCGGCTCACCGCACTTTGGGTGATCGACAATTCCTCCGCCGCACGCGTAAACGAGCTGTGTCGCGCTGCGGCTTCGAATGCGCGCAGGGCATACAACGGAGGAAGTCGACGGGACATGCACAAGGCTCCTGCAGCGGGATCCAGCGAAATGGACAAATTCAAGCAAGGATGAGTTTTACTCATGCCACCCATCCTTTTTATCCCTTTGTGCAAAGCCTGCCAAGCGCCGAGAATCGATGCTCTCCTGTTCCCTCTGAAAATCGAGTGGTGATGACCATGCAACATCCTGTGCGTACCGAACTCTGGGCCATTCTGCGGCTGGCAGGGCCGTTGATTGCTTCACAGTTGGCGCACATGTTGATGGTGCTGACCGACACCCTGATGATGGCGCGCCTGAGTCCCGAAGCGCTGGCCGGTGGCGGACTGGGGGCGGCGACCTATTCGTTCGTATCGATTTTCTGCATCGGCGTAATTGCGGCCGTCGGCACCCTGGTGGCGATTCGCAAGGGTGCCGGCGACATCATCGGCGCTGCACGGCTGACTCAGGCCGGGTTGTGGCTGGCGTGGCTGATGGCGCTGGGCGCCGGATTATTGCTGTGGAACCTGAAACCAGTGTTGCTGCTGTTCGGCCAGACCGAAACCAACGTCAACGCCGCCGGGCAATTTCTGATCGCCCTGCCCTTCGCCCTGCCCGGCTACCTGAGCTTTATGGCCCTGCGCGGCTTCACCAGTGCCATTGGCCGAGCGACGCCGGTGATGGTCATCAGCCTGGCCGGCACCGTGGCCAACTTCCTGCTCAACTATGCGCTGATCACTGGAATGTTCGGTCTGCCGAAAATGGGCCTGACAGGCATCGGCCTGGTCACGGCGATTGTCGCCAACTGCATGGCGTTGGCATTGGCCTGGCACATCCGTCGGCATCCGGCTTATGACGCTTACCCTTTGCGTGCCGGCCTGTCACGGCCGAATCGGCAGTACCTGAAAGAGCTGTGGCGCCTCGGCCTGCCAATTGGCGGTACCTACGCGGTGGAGGTCGGTTTGTTCGCCTTCGCGGCGCTGTGCATGGGCACCATGGGCAGCACGCAGTTGGGTGCACACCAGATTGCTCTGCAAATCGTCTCGGTGGCGTTCATGGTGCCGGCGGGTATGTCGTACGCGATCACCATGCGCGTCGGCCAGCATTACGGTGCCGGGCAATTGAACGATGCGCGGATGTCCGGGCGGGTCGGGATCGTCTTCGGCGCCGTGGTCATGCTGGGTTTCGCCATGGTGTTCTGGCTGCTGCCGAATCAGTTGGTCGGGTTGTTCCTCGATCACAATGATCCGGCATTTGCCGAGGTGATTCGTTTGGCGGTGAGCCTGCTGGCGGTGGCAGCGTGGTTTGAGTTGTTCGACGGCACGCAGACGATCGCCATGGGCTGCATCCGTGGGCTCAAGGATGCGAAAACCACGTTTCTGGTCGGGCTCGGCTGCTATTGGCTGATCGGCGCGCCGGCGGCGTGGTGGATGGCGTTCCACTTGAACTGGGGGCCGACGGGCGTCTGGTGGGGGTTGGCACTGGGATTGGCGTGTGCGGCGGTGAGCCTGACGCTGGCATTTGAATGGAAGATGAAGCGGATGATTCGGCTGGAGCCTGTGTCACCGAGGTTCGAGGCTGTTCGCGCGGATTAAGATCAAAAGATCGCAGCCTTCGGCAGCTCCTACATGAATCGGAGTAGGAGCTGCCGCAGGCTGCGATCTTTTAAACAGCCTCCACAGAAACCTGTTGGCTTGAGCCAAACGTCAGGTATTCAACCAACTCCGCCAACGGCAACGGCCGGCTGATCAGATACCCCTGCACCTGATCGCAGCCAAACCCGCGCAGCAGCTCCAGTTGCTCCGGCGTCTCAACCCCTTCCGCGACCACTTCCAGATGCAGGTTGTGCGCAAGATTGATCATCGCGTGCACCAGTTTGCGGTTCTCCTCACGCTGCTCCATGCCACCGACAAAGCTCTTGTCGATCTTCAGCAAAGTGATCGGCAGGCTGTTGAGGTGCACGAACGAGGAAAACCCGGTGCCGAAGTCATCCAGCGAGAAGCGCACGCCGAGGCGCCCCAGAGCATCCATGGTCTGCTTGACCAGATCACTGCGGCGCATCACCGCCGTTTCCGTCAGTTCGAATTCCAGCCACTGCGCTTCAACACCGCGCTCAGCGATCAAGCGGCTGAGCGTCGGCAACAACTGGCTGTCCTGAAACTGGCGGAACGACAGGTTGATCGCCATGTGCAGCGCCGGCAATCCGCGTTCGCGCAGCGCCTGCATATCGCGCAGGGCCCGGGAAATCACCCAGTAACCCAACGGCACAATCAAGCCGCTCTGCTCGGCCAATGGCACGAACTCGCTTGGCGGCAACAGACCGCGCTCACCGTGGCGCCAACGCACCAAGGCTTCGAGGCCGACGATCTGGCCGTCCGCAAGATTCAGGCGTGGCTGGTAATGCAGCTCCAGCTCATCACGACGCAAGGCCCGGCGCAGCTCGCTTTCCAGATCAGCCATGCTCCGCGCGTTGCGGTTGATGCGTTCGTTGAAGATATGAAAGGTGCAGCCCTGGGTGCTCTTGGCCTGCTGCATGGCGATGTGCGCGTGCCACATCAACGGATCGGCACCGCCCTGCGCACGGGCGTGGGCGATGCCGAGGCTGGAGCCGATCAACAGGCTTTCGCCATCCACCCAATACGGCTCGGCGAGCGCTTCGGTGATACGTTCAGCTATCCACTCGGCGCGCTGCGGCGCACGGCGGGTGTCGATCAGCAGGGCAAATTCATCGCTGCCCAATCGCGCCAGTTGATCACCGGCCTCCAGCTGACTTTTCAGCCGGGCGACGACTTGCAGGATCAATCGATCGCCAGCCTGATGGCCAAGCGCATCGTTGGCATGACGGAAGTTGTCGAGATCGAGATGCCCGAGGGCCAGGCCGCGTCCGTCGTTTTCGGCGAGACGGGCGGCGAGCAAGGTCTGGAAGCCCTGGCGATTGGCGATGCCGGTCAACGGATCCTGTTCGGCGAGGCGTTGCAGGGTGTTTTCGAGAACGCCGCGTTCGCGCACATGGCGCAGGCAACGGCGCAGCATGCCGGCGTCGAGGGCGTCGAACACCAGCCAGTCGCTGACGCCAACCGGCGCGGTGTCCGGTTCATGTTCCAGCAGCAATACCGTCGGCAGGCTGCAACGGCCCGGTGCCGGTTGCAATGCCGGAAGGGTCAACAGCACCGCATTGCGGTTGTCTTCGAACAAACTGCTGACCGACTCCCAGCTCGGCGCGCTGATCAGCACCGCCGCGCTCCCCATCGGAGCCAGACACTCGCGCAATAACGCTGTCCACGCTGGCTCTTCGGCCAGTAGCAGCAAACGCAAGGGTTCGACAGGCGTAGACAAGCTAGCTCCCTAGACTCTGCAATGATGTGGGCGGGGCATTATGCCGTTGCGATGTTCAATGACCAAATGACAACGGTTATCAAAACGTTATTTTGTGTCACGAATGAGAACATTAGCCGCAAAATCACCGCGCATCCTCCGCGAAAGTAACAAAACCGGCAAATTTGAATCGCGCGGTACGTCACAAGTCGGAGAGAGCAGCACAATTCTCTGAGCCTGTTAAAATGCCGGCCCATTTCGTCAACGACTCCCGAATTTTCGTATGTCCCGACTCAATCCCCGGCAGCAAGAAGCCGTGAACTACGTCGGCGGCCCTCTATTGGTGCTCGCCGGTGCTGGCTCCGGCAAGACCAGCGTGATCACGCGCAAAATCGCGCACCTGATCCAGAACTGCGGCATCCGCGCCCAGTACATCGTCGCCATGACCTTTACCAACAAGGCCGCGCGCGAGATGAAAGAGCGGGTCGGCACCCTGCTGCGCGCCGGCGAAGGTCGCGGCCTGACCGTCTGCACCTTCCACAACCTCGGTCTGAACATCATCCGCAAGGAACACGTGCGGTTGGGCTACAAGCCCGGTTTCTCGATCTTTGACGAGACCGATGTAAAAGCCCTGATGACCGACATCATGCAGAAGGAATACGCGGGCGACGACGGCGTCGACGAGATCAAGAACATGATCGGCGCCTGGAAAAACGACCTGATCCTGCCGCCTCAGGCGCTGGAGAACGCGCGCAATCCCAAGGAACAGACCGCCGCCATCGTCTACACCCACTATCAGCGCACGCTGAAAGCGTTCAACGCGGTGGACTTCGACGACCTGATCCTGCTGCCGGTAAAACTCTTCGAAGAACACGCCGACATTCTCGAAAAGTGGCAGAACAAGGTGCGCTACCTGCTGGTCGACGAATACCAGGACACCAACGCCAGCCAGTATTTGCTGGTGAAAATGCTCATCGGCAAGCGCAACCAGTTCACCGTGGTAGGCGACGACGACCAGTCGATCTACGCCTGGCGCGGCGCGCGGCCGGAAAACCTGATGCTGCTCAAGGACGACTATCCATCGCTGAAAGTGGTGATGCTCGAGCAGAACTACCGCTCGACGAGTCGCATCCTGCGCTGCGCCAACGTGCTGATCTCGAACAACCCGCACGAATTCGAAAAGCAGCTGTGGAGTGAGATGGGTCACGGCGACGAGATCCGCGTGATTCGCTGCCGTAACGAGGACGCCGAAGCCGAGCGCGTGGCCATGGAAATCCTCAGCCTGCACTTGCGCACCGACCGTCCGTACAGCGATTTCGCGATTCTTTATCGCGGTAACTATCAGGCCAAGTTGATCGAGTTGAAGCTGCAGCACCACCAGGTGCCGTACCGTCTGAGCGGCGGCAACAGCTTCTTTGGCCGTCAGGAAGTGAAAGACCTGATGGCCTACTTCCGCCTGATCGTCAACCCGGACGACGACAACGCCTTCCTGCGGGTGATCAACGTGCCGCGCCGGGAAATCGGCTCGACCACCCTGGAAAAACTCGGCAACTACGCCACCGAGCGCAAGATCTCGATGTACGCCGCCACCGACGAAATCGGTCTGGGCGAGCATCTGGACAGCCGCTTCACCGATCGCCTGTCGCGCTTCAAGCGTTTCATGGACAAGGTGCGCGAGCAGTGTGCCGGCGAAGACCCGATCTCGGCGCTGCGCAGCATGGTCATGGACATCGACTACGAGAACTGGCTGCGCACCAACAGCTCCAGCGACAAGGCTGCCGACTACCGGATGAGCAACGTCTGGTTCCTGATCGAGGCGTTGAAAAACACCCTCGAAAAGGACGAAGAAGGCGAAATGACCGTCGAAGATGCGATCGGCAAACTGGTCCTGCGCGACATGCTCGAGCGTCAGCAGGAAGAAGAGGACGGCGCCGAAGGCGTGCAGATGATGACCCTGCATGCGTCCAAGGGTCTGGAGTTCCCTTACGTGTTCATCATGGGCATGGAAGAGGAAATCCTCCCGCACCGCTCCAGCATCGAAGCCGACACCATCGAAGAAGAACGCCGCTTGGCCTACGTGGGCATCACCCGCGCGCGCCAGACCCTGGCCTTCACCTTTGCCGCCAAGCGCAAGCAGTACGGCGAGATCATCGACTGCGCGCCCAGCCGCTTCCTCGATGAGCTGCCACCGGACGATCTGGCCTGGGAAGGCAACGACGACACACCGACCGAAGTCAAAGCCGTGCGCGGCAACAACGCATTGGCCGATATACGCGCGATGTTAAAGCGCTAGAATTGCCCCCTTTTTACTAGACCTTCGGCGCACAAAGCGCCAAATGAGGACAGCTTCATGGAAGCATTGCACCAGAAAATCCGCGAACAAGGCATTGTGCTTTCCGACCAGGTCCTGAAGGTCGACGCCTTCCTGAACCACCAGATCGACCCGGCCCTGATGAAGCTGATCGGCGACGAATTCGCCACGCTGTTCAAGGATTCGGGCATCACCAAGATCGTCACCATCGAAGCCTCGGGCATCGCCCCGGCGATCATGACCGGTCTGAACCTCGGCGTGCCGGTGATCTTCGCCCGCAAGCAACAGTCCCTGACCCTGACTGAAAACCTGCTGTCGGCGACCGTTTACTCGTTCACCAAAAAGACCGAAAGCACCGTGGCCATCTCCCCGCGTCACCTGACCAGCAGCGACCGCGTGCTGATCATCGACGACTTCCTGGCCAACGGTAAGGCCTCGCAAGCGCTGATCTCGATCATCAAGCAGGCGGGCGCAACCGTTGCCGGCCTGGGCATCGTCATCGAGAAGTCATTCCAGGGCGGCCGCGCCGAGCTGGACTCGCAGGGTTACCGCGTAGAGTCGCTGGCCCGCGTGAAATCGCTGACAGGTGGCGTGGTCACTTTCATCGAATAAAGCCACACCGCAATACCCCTGTGGGAGCGAGCCTGCTCGCGAATGCTTTGCGTCAGTCGACATCTTGGTTGACTGATACACCGCTTTCGCGAGCAGGCTCGCTCCCACAGTGGGTTTTGCGGTGCGTGGTTATTGCGCGGTGGCTTTCAGGCCGGTGAGGAGCAGGCGTTGGAAGAGGTCTTCTTTCAAGCCTTCCGGGTTTGTGAGTTGCATGCGTTCGAGGTGTTCGGGGTAGAGCGATGCCTCGGGGGCGTCGAGGGCGGCTTTGCCGAGTTCGAGGATTTCGGTGAGTTTGAATTTGCTCTTCAGCCAGTTCAGCGCGCGCAGCAGATCCCGCTCGATCGCGGTGAAATCACAGCCCAGCGGATACTCTGGAAAAAGGTTCGGATGCCGTGCGGCGATCGCCTGCAAACGCTGCGGTGTGTTATCGGCAAAGCGTGGGTCGAGGCGGAAATCCTTTGGCAGCTTGCCGACTTTTTGCGCTTGCTCGATCAAACCCTGCTGGAAGCGAGAGTCACTGATATTCAGCAATGACTCGATCACCACTGCGTCGGATTTACCGCGCAGATCGGCAATGCCGTACTCGGTCACAACGATGTCGCGCAAGTGCCGTGGGATCGTGCAGTGGCCGTACTCCCAGACGATGTTGGAACTGACGTCACCACCGGACTCACGCCAACTGCGCAGAATCAGAATCGAACGGGCATCGTGCAACGCATGCCCCTGGGCAACAAAGTTGTACTGCCCGCCGACACCGCTGAGCACCCGACCGTCCTCCAACTGATCCGCCACGCCGGCACCCAGCAACGTCATGGTGAACACGGTGTTGATGAATCGCGCATCCAGGCGCTGCAAGCGCTTGAGTTCTTCCTGTCCGTACAGCTCGTTGATGTAGCTGATGCGGGTCATGTTGAATTCGAGGCGTTTGCTCTGCGGTAACTCACGCAGGCGCTCGTAGAAACTGCGCGGGCCGAGGAAGAAGCCGCCGTGCACCGAGATGCCGTCAGTCTGCGCGGCCTCGTCGAGGGTGCCGGCGTTGGCCTGTTCTTGGGTCGGTACATCGGGATAAACCTTGCGCCGGATGATCCCGGCATCCGCCAGCACCAGCAGGCCGTTGACGAACATTTCGCTGCAACCGTAGAGGCCTTTGGCGAATGGGCCGGTGCCGCCCTCGCGGTTGATCAATTGCGCCCACTGGCTGAGGTTGATGTCGTCGAGCAAGGCCTTATAACCGGCGTTATCCGCCTGACGCGCCAGCAATGCGGCGGTCAGCGCATCGCCCATCGAGCCGATGCCGATCTGCAAGGTACCGCCGTCGCGCACCAGCGTACTCGCGTGCAAGCCAATGAAATGGTCCTGAAACCCCACCGGCATGTTCGGCGTGGAAAACAGCGTGCTGCTGTCCTTTTCGTCGATCAGCAGGTCGAAGGTGTCGATATCGACTTCGGCGTCGCCGGGCATGTACGGCAGATCGGTGTGCACCTGGCCGACCAGCAAAATGGTCTCTCCGGCTTCGCGGCGCTTGGCGATCATCGGCAACAGGTCGAGGGTGATGTCCGGGTTGCAGCTCAGACTCAGACGATCCGGGTGTTCGCTGCTGCTGGCGAGCAATTGCGCCACCAGATTCAGGCCTGCAGCGTTGATGTCGCGAGCGGCATGGCTGTAGTTGCTGCTGACGTAATCCTGCTGGGCCGGCGCGCTGTTGAGCAGGCTGCCGGGCTGCATGAAGAACTGTTCGATGCGGATGTTGGCGGGCAGGCTGTCGCGGTGCAGGTCGCCAAGGAAATCGAACTCCGGGTAGTCACCGAAGACGCGCTCGACGAAGGGTTCGATAAAGCGCTTCTGCAAACCATCGCCCAGGTTCGGCCGGCCGAGGCACAGCGCGGTGTAGATCGTCAGTTGCCGTTCGGGCAGGCCTTTGATCCGCCGGTACAGCGCGTTGACGAAGTGATTGGGTTTGCCCAGGCCCAGCGGCATGCCCATGTGGATATGCGCTGGCAAGCGTGCCAGCACGTCGTCCACTGCCTGTTCGATCGAACACAACTGCACCATCTGAAGCCTCCTGCCCGTTCCGTGAATAGGGGTAGACCGAGCTTGCCTTGAGTTTGCTGCAAAGAACAGCCCAAAGTCCTGGACGATTGTCGGCCACAGGAGGTGTTTATGGCTGGAGCTTGCTTGCCCTCACCCTAGCCCTCTCCCGGAGGGAGAGGGGACTGAATGGGGGATATTTGGGAGGTACGCCGACGTGAACCTGCTTTGCCGAATCCATAATCGATATGGTCTTTCAGGTCGATGTCGATCGCCAGAAACCTCGGTCGGCCCCCTCTCCCTCTGGGAGAGGGCTGGGGTGAGGGTGAGGGGCTCTTGAATCGCAGGCACAAAAAAACCGTCCGAAGACGGTTTTTTTTCGTCAGAGACGCGGCTTATTTCAGGCCGGACATCTTCTGGATCGCACCCTTCAACTCATCATCCGAGCAATCGGCACAGGTGCCTTTAGGCGGCATGGCGTTGATGCCGGTGATGGCCTTGGCGAGGATGCCGTCCAGACCGCCCTGGTGATCGGCGCGCTCCTTCCAGGCTGCCGCGTCACCAATTTTCGGCGCACCTAACAGGCCAGTACCGTGGCAAGCGTTGCAATGTTTGGCAATCACTTCGTCCGGAGTCTTCGCGCCGCCACCGCCGCCGGCAGTTGCCGCCACTTCCATCCCCTTGCATTCCTGCCCTTGAACACACACCTGGCCGACGGGCTCAAGGCGTTTGGCAATGTCGTCATTCGTCGCAGCTTGAGCGCTGACAGCCCAGAGGGCCAGTACGGTTGCTGGTGCAGCCAGCATTTTCATAATTAGGTTCACGCGTTCACCCTCAATGGTGGCTATTCACGCCTGCGGCCACGGTTCGCAGGCGGGCGGAAGTATAGCGGGTAGCCCGTCACACTGAAACAACCCCATAGTCGAAGGGGTTATACCGCACGGTAGAAAAACTCTCCGGATGCCTTTGCCATCATGGCTTGGCACCTCTTTGTTAAAAATTCGCCGGCGTGGCTGCGCTGATTAGTCGCGCAGGCGCGTCGAACGGATTACGGAAACGATGCGGCTTGGTACTTTCAAAGTAGTAGCTGTCGCCGGCTTCGAGAATAAAAGTTTCCAGACCCACCACCAGTTCCAGTCGACCTTCCACCAGAATCCCGGTTTCCTCGCCTTCATGGGTGAGCATTTCTTCGCCGGTATCGGCGCCCGGCGGGTAGATTTCATTGAGGAACGCGATGGCACGGCTGGGGTGCGCGCGGCCGACCAGTTTCATGGTCACGGCGCCGTCGGAAATGTCGATCAGCTCGTTGGCCTTGTAGACGATCTGGGTCGGGACTTCCTGCAGGATTTCTTCGGAAAAGAACTCGACCATAGACATGGGGATGCCGCCCAGCACCTTCCTCAGCGAACTGATCGAAGGGCTGACGCTGTTCTTTTCGATCATCGAAATGGTGCTGTTGGTGACGCCCGCGCGTTTGGCGAGTTCACGCTGGGAAAGCCCTTTGAGCTTGCGGATCGATTGCAGTCGTTCACCGACGTCCAAGGCGGGAGCCTCCTGATGTTGTAAGAATATTGAGCGTTATCATGGCGACAGCGTTCAGTATTTACAACACTTGGCCCCCGCAGCGGCGTCAACCCTCGGAATAGAGCCTTGGCACTCGACGCAGGTTGCAGAAGATCTGGTACGGAATGGTGTCCGCCCACTGCGCCACTTCGCTGGCGAGGATGTTTTTGCCCCACAGTTCGACGCTCGAACCGAGGCCTGCTTCCGGCACATCGGTGAGATCGATGCAGAGCATGTCCATCGACACGCGACCGAGAATGCGACTGCGTTTACCCGCCACCAAAACCGGCGTACCGGTCGGCGCCTGACGCGGATAGCCGTCGGCGTAACCCATGGCGACCACGCCGATGCGCATCGGTTTGTCGGTGATGAATTTGGCGCCGTAGCCGATCGGCTCGCCAGCCGGCAGTTCGCGTACGCAGATGACTTTCGATTCGAGGGTCATCACCGGTTGCAGGCGATCAGCCACGGCGTTGGCTTCTTCGAACGGAGTCGCGCCGTAAAGCATGATGCCCGGACGCACCCAGTCACTGTGGATCTTGGGCCATCCGAGCACGGCCGGCGAGTTGCGCAAGCTGACTTCCGCCGCCAGGCCCTGACGCGCCGCTTCAAACACCGCGACCTGCTCGGTGCTGCTCTGCGCGTGCAGTTCATCGGCGCGGGCAAAGTGGCTCATCAACACAATCTTTGCCACTTTGCCGCTGGCCAACAGACGCTGGTAAGCCGCCGGATAATCCTTTGGATGTAGACCGACGCGGTGCATGCCCGAATCGAGCTTCAGCCACACGGTAATCGGTTTGCTCAGTGCCGCCTGCTCGATCGCTTCGAGCTGCCACAGCGAATGCACCACCGTCCAGAAATCATGCTCGACGATCAACGCTAGCTCATCGGCTTCGAAGATGCCTTCGAGCAACAACACCGGGGCCTTGATGCCGGCCGCGCGCAGTTCCAGCGCTTCCTCGATACAGGCCACGGCGAAACCATCGGCCTCGGCTTCCAGCGCCTGGGCGCAACGCACCGCGCCATGGCCATAGGCATCGGCCTTGATCACCGCAAGCGCCTTGGCGCCGGTGACTTCGCGGGCAATTCGGTAGTTGTGGCGCAGGGCTTGAAGGTCGATCAGGGCACGGGCAGGACGCATGGCGGCAGACTTCTAGGCGGTCATGGGAAGAAAAACCGGCGCCGACTGACGACGTGAACCGCCAACAGCGCCGGGAGAGGGATCTTTACAACGGTTACGGCAGCGCGGCGACGATAGAGATTTCTACCAGAATGCTCGGCTTGGCCATTTTCGCTTCGACGGTGGCACGGGCCGGGGCAGCACCTTTTGGCAGCCACTGGTCCCACACCGAGTTCATCCCGGCGAAGTGCGCTTCGATGTCGTTCAGATAGATCGTCGCCGACAACAGGTGCTGTTTGTCAGTGCCGGCCAGATCAAGCAAACGCTCGATATTGGCGAGGACGTCGCGGGTCTGCTGTTCAATCCCGGCGTCGAAGTCGTCGCCGACCTGCCCCGCCAGATACACGGTGCCGTTGTGGCTGACGATCTGACTCATGCGCTCATTGGTGAGCTGGCGCTGGATTGCCATGTTTTGCGGACTCCTGAGTTTTGTTGCCGTAACGGGAAATATCGAGGCCTTCGGCGCTGATCTGTGGCTTTTTCTTCGCCATCAGGTCGGCCAACAAACGACCGGAACCGCACGCCATGGTCCAACCGAGCGTGCCGTGACCGGTATTGAGGAACAGGTTCTTGAACGGCGTAGCACCGACGATCGGCGTGCCGTCCGGGGTGGTCGGACGCAGACCGGTCCAGAAACTCGCCTCGGCCAGATTACCGCCCTGAGGATAAAGGTCGTTGACGATCATCTCCAGAGTTTCGCGGCGACGCGGGTTCAGCGACAGATCAAAACCGGCGATCTCGGCCATGCCGCCGACGCGGATACGGTTGTCGAAACGGGTGATCGCGACCTTGTAGGTCTCGTCGAGAATAGTCGAAGTCGGGGCCATCGCCGGGTTGGTGATCGGCACGGTCAGCGAGTAACCCTTGAGCGGATACACCGGGGCTTTGATGCCCAGTGGCTTGAGCAGTTGCGGCGAGTAGCTGCCGAGCGCCAGTACGTAGCGGTCAGCGGTTTCCAGCTTGCCGTCGATCCACACACCGTTGATGCGATCACCGGCGTAGTCGAGTTTCTGAATGTCCTGGCCGAAGCGGAACTCAACACCCAATTTCACGGCCATTTCGGCGAGACGGGTGGTGAAGATCTGGCAGTCGCCGGTCTGGTCATTTGGCAGGCGCAGGGCACCGGCGAGGATGTCAGTGACACCTGCCAGCGCTGGCTCAACGCGGGCAATGCCGGCGCGGTCGAGGACTTCAAACGGTACGCCGGACTCTTTCAGCACGGCGATGTCTTTGGCGGCGTTATCCAGCTGCGCTTGAGTGCGGAACAATTGAGTGGTGCCGAGGCTGCGGCCCTCGTAGGCGATACCGGTTTCGGTGCGCAGTTCGTCGAGGCAGTCGCGGCTGTACTCGGACAGGCGGACCATGCGCTCCTTGTTCACCGCGTAACGGCTGGCGGTGCAGTTGCGCAGCATCTGCGCCATCCACAGGTACTGATCGATGTCGGCGGTGGCCTTGATCGCGAGAGGGGCGTGGCGTTGCAGCAGCCACTTGATCGCTTTGAGCGGCACGCCCGGCGCAGCCCACGGCGAGGCGTAGCCCGGCGAGACTTGGCCGGCGTTGGCGAAACTGGTCTCCATGGCCGCAGCGGGCTGCCGGTCGACCACCACCACTTCAAACCCGGCACGGGCCAGATAGTAAGCACTGGCGGTACCGATGACGCCGCTACCCAAGACCATTACGCGCATTTTTGTATCCCTCATCGCGGCAGGGCCGCGTACGTCTGTTGTTAGAGCAATGATGCGCGCAGTGTAAAAAAGAAATGCCAGTGCTTTTCACTATATAAGCGCCTATATTTGGCGACAATTCTCGGCAAAAACCCTTTTCACGGAGGCGCATCCCCTATGCGTACCAACACTCAGACCAAACGTGAGCTGGACAAGATCGACCGCAACATCTTGCGGATCCTGCAGGCGGACGGGCGGATTTCCTTTACCGAACTCGGGGAAAAAGTCGGCCTCTCCACCACGCCATGCACCGAGCGGGTGCGGCGTCTGGAACGCGAAGGGATCATCATGGGCTACAACGCCCGGCTGAATCCGCAGCACTTGAAGGGTAGCTTGCTGGTGTTTGTCGAGATCAGCCTCGACTACAAATCCGGCGACACGTTCGAGGAGTTCCGCCGCGCGGTGCTGAAATTGCCGCACGTGCTGGAATGTCATTTGGTGTCAGGGGATTTCGACTATCTGGTGAAGGCGCGGATTTCCGAGATGGCCTCGTACCGCAAGTTGCTGGGCGACATTCTGCTTAAGCTGCCGCATGTGCGTGAGTCGAAGAGTTATATCGTGATGGAAGAGGTGAAGGAGAGCTTGAGCCTGCCGATTCCAGACTGAGCACCGCGACGATCATTCCCACGCTCTGCGTGGGAACGATCATGAAACGCTACGACTAAACCAGCACCTGCCGATTCGCCGCCATGTACTCGAATATCTGCTTCTCCACCCGCGGATGGATCAGCTCCACCGGCCGCCGCTCATTCGGGCATGGCAAGGTTTTGGTCGTACCGAACAACCGGCAAATCAGCGGTCGCTCTTCATACACCGTGCAGCCATTCGGCCCCAGATGCACACAGTTCAGCTCCTCCATCGCCGCATCCTGCTCGGCGCGGGTCTTGCGCGGCAGGCGGGCCATTTCTTCGGGCGAAGTGGTTACTGGACCGCAGCAATCGTGGCAGCCGGGCACGCACTCGAACGAGGGGATCTGCTGACGCAAGGTGCGGACTGTCTGGCTGTTGCAGCTCATCGAAACGGTAACCAAGGTGGAATAGACGGCAATTGTGCCGCAAAAGCCGTGATCCAGACACCGCAGGCCGACCAGTGTTGCCCACGTTCAGGCGTGCGGCTTATGCTCCGTCAAATTTTCTCGACACTTAGCCGTTGGATGACGCCCATGACTGCCCGCGCCTTCACCTCCGCGAGCCAACCCCACGTTGCCTCTTATTACGCCGCCAGCAGCTTGCCGCAGCCGGATCATCCTGCGCTGCAAGGTGAAATGGTGGCTGATGTCTGCGTGGTTGGTGGCGGTTTTTCCGGGTTGAACACGGCACTGGAACTGGCTGAACGCGGCCTCAGTGTGGTGTTGCTCGAGGCGCACAAGATCGGCTGGGGCGCCAGCGGCCGCAATGGCGGGCAGTTGATTCGCGGCGTCGGTCACGGTCTCGATCAGTTCGCCAATGTCATCGGCAGCGACGGCGTGCGCGAGATGAAACTCATGGGCCTGGAAGCGGTGGAAATCGTTCGCCAGCGGGTCGAGCGCTTTCAGATTGCCTGCGACCTGACCTGGGGCTACTGCGATCTCGCCAACAAGCCCGCCGACCTCGAAGGTTTTGCCGAAGACGCCGAAGAACTGCGCAGCCTCGGTTATCGCTACGAAACCCGTCTGCTGCAAGCCAACGAAATGCACACGGTGGTCGGCTCCAAGCGCTATGTCGGCGGTTTGATCGACATGGGTTCAGGACATCTGCATCCGCTGAATCTCGCGCTGGGTGAAGCCGAAGCGGCGCAGCAGTTGGGTGTCAAACTGTTTGAACACTCCGCAGTGACGCGTATCGATTACGGCCCTGAAGTCAAAGTCCATACAGCCCAAGGTTTGGTACGCGCGAAAACGCTGGTCCTCGGCTGCAATGCCTATCTCAATGACCTGAACCCGCAACTCAGCGGCAAAGTCCTGCCCGCAGGCAGCTACATCATCGCGACCGAACCGTTGAGCGAAGAACAGGCGCACAGCCTGCTGCCGCAGAACATGGCGGTCTGCGACCAGCGTGTCGCGCTGGATTACTACCGGCTCTCGGCGGATCGGCGCTTGTTGTTTGGCGGTGCTTGCCATTATTCGGGGCGTGATCCGAAAGACATCGCCGCGTACATGCAACCGAAGATGCTCGAAGTGTTTCCGCAACTGGCCGGGGTGAAGATCGATTATCAGTGGGGTGGCATGATCGGCATCGGCGCCAACCGCTTGCCGCAGATCGGCCGACTCGCCGATCAGCCGAATGTGTATTACGCCCAGGCGTACTCCGGGCACGGGGTGAATGCCACGCACCTGGCGGGCAAGTTATTGGCCGAGGCGATCAGCGGGCAGCACAGCGGTGGCTTTGACCTGTTTGCCAAGGTCCCGCACATCACCTTCCCGGGCGGCAAGCATTTGCGTTCGCCGTTGTTGGCGTTGGGGATGTTGTGGCATCGGATGAAAGAGTTGGTCTGATGGATTTGCGGCGTGCTTGACGCCGCCATCGCTGGCAAGCCAGCTCCCACAGTGATCGTGGATGCTCACAACATTTGTATTCACACAAAACATTGTGGGAGCTGGCTTGCCAGCGATGACGTCCGCAAGAGCAATACAGATCTCAGATCCGCCAGAACGGCTTCAACCCCTCCTCCTGCGCCTGCTCACGGGTCAGCCCGATGTCCTTGAGCTGATCCGCCGTCAACGCCAGCAACGCCTTGCGCGTGTGCAGACGATGCCAGAACAGGTCCCAGCGACTCAGGCCGGACGGTGCGTTACGCATGATCTCATTGCGTGCACGATCCTTCTGCCCTGCCGCCAGTTCCTGACTGTGTAACGTCAGCCGCACATCGCTCAAGCCGTTCATTTTCGTTGCTCCTGTTTACTTGGGTAGCCAGAGATTCCATGATGCGCGGGCGAGTAAAAGCGTTACAGATTCAAAGCAACTGTATTAACTCCATACAGATTTGCCGCTCTGAAGACTGAATTGTCGATTTATGCCGCATCTGTACTGGTTTATCGAATCACCGCACCGAGGCAGTGCCATGACCCTTTATGTAAACCTTGCCGAATTGCTCGGCACGCGCATCGAAAACGGCTTCTATCGACCCGGCGATCGGTTGCCGTCTGTACGTGCCTTGAGCGTCGAACACGGGGTCAGCCTGAGCACGGTGCAACAGGCTTATCGCATGCTGGAAGACAGCGGTCTGGCCACGCCAAAGCCCAAGTCCGGCTACTTTGTGCCGGTGGGTCGTGAACTGCCGGAGCTGCCCGCCGTTGGCCGCCCGGCGCAACGTCCCGTGGAAATTTCGCAATGGGATCAGGTACTGGAGTTGATTCGCGCAGTGCCGCGCAAGGACGTCGTGCAACTGGGTCGCGGCATGCCCGACATCAGCTCGCCAACCATGAAACCGCTGCTGCGCGGCCTGGCACGAATCAGCCGTCGTCAGGACATGCCCGGTCTGTATTACGACAACATTCACGGCACCCTCGAGCTGCGCGAACAGATCGCTCGACTGATGCTCGACTCCGGCTGCCAGTTGAGCGCCAGCGATCTGGTGATCACCACCGGTTGCCACGAAGCGCTGTCCACCAGCATCCACGCGATCTGCGAGCCGGGCGACATCGTCGCGGTCGATTCGCCGAGCTTCCACGGCGCCATGCAAACGCTCAAAGGCCTGGGCATGAAAGCCCTGGAAATTCCCACCGACCCGCTCACCGGGATCAGCCTCGAAGCTCTCGAACTGGCGCTGGAACAATGGCCGATCAAGGTCATCCAGCTCACTCCGAACTGTAACAACCCGCTCGGCTACATCATGCCGGAGTCGCGCAAACGCGCCCTGCTCACCCTCGCGCAGCGCTTCGACGTGGCGATCATCGAGGACGATGTGTATGGCGAACTGGCCTACACCTACCCGCGTCCGCGCACGATCAAATCCTTCGACGAAGACGGCCGCGTATTGCTGTGCAGTTCGTTTTCCAAGACCCTGGCGCCAGGGCTGCGTATTGGCTGGGTCGCGCCGGGCCGCTACCTCGAGCGCGTGCTGCACATGAAATACATCAGCACCGGATCGACCGCACCGCAGCCACAGATCGCCATCGCCGAATTCCTCAAGGCCGGCCACTTCGAACCGCACTTGCGGCGCATGCGCACGCAATATCAGCGCAGCCGCGACCTGATGATCGATTGGGTGACCCGCTATTTCCCGGCAGGTACCCGCGCCAGCCGGCCGCAAGGCAGCTTCATGTTGTGGGTCGAATTGCCGGAAGGTTTCGACACCCTGAAACTGAATCGTGAGCTGCACGACCAAGGCGTACAGATTGCCGTCGGCAGCATCTTTTCCGCTTCGGGCAAATACCGCAATTGCCTGCGGATGAACTACGCTGCCAAACCGACAGCGCAGATCGAAGAGGCGGTGCGCAAAGTCGGCGAGACAGCTGTCAGATTGCTGGCCGAAGCCGACTGACCTTTTTCCAGAGAACCGCGTCCATATGCCGACCCTAGCCGCCATTCGGAATGACCCTACGTGAGCTTCAGACAGCCCCTGTTCGCTTTGCTGTTACTCGCCTCGTTCCTGAGTGGCTGTGCGACCCTTGATGTTCCGCGCGAGCCGAGTCAGGCGTTGCCGGCATCCGATTCCAGCTTCGGCCGTTCGATCCAGGCGCAAGCGGCGCCCTATCAAGGCCGCTCGGGGTTTCGCCTGCTGTCCAACAGCAGCGAGGCGTTCACCGCGCGCGCCGAACTGATCCGCAACGCCCAGACCAGCCTCGATCTGCAGTACTACATCGTCCACGACGGCATCAGCACGCGAATGCTGGTGGAGGAACTGCTCAAGGCTGCCGATCGTGGTGTGCGTGTGCGCATACTGCTCGATGACACCACCAGCGATGGCCTCGACCAGATCATCGCCACACTGGCGGCGCATCCGCAGATTCAGATTCGTTTGTTCAATCCACTACACCTTGGCCGCAGTACCGGCGTCACGCGGGCAGCAGGCCGCTTGTTCAATCTGTCGCTGCAGCATCGGCGCATGCACAACAAGCTGTGGCTGGCGGACAACAGCGCGGCCATCGTCGGCGGACGCAATCTGGGTGACGAGTATTTCGACGCCGAGCCGAATTTGAATTTCACTGATATCGACATGCTCAGTGTCGGGCCTGTCGCCGAGCAGCTCGGCCACAGTTTCGACCAGTACTGGAACAGCGCCCTGAGCAAACCGATCGACGAATTCCTCTCCAGCCAGCCGACCGCCAAAGACCTGAAAAACACCCGCACGCGCCTGGAAGAGTCGCTGGAAGAAACCCGCAAACAGAATCACGCGCTGTATCAGCAATTGATGACCTTCAAGACTGCGCCGCGCATGGACATCTGGCGCAAAGAGCTGATCTGGGCGTGGAATCAGGCATTGTGGGACGCGCCGAGCAAGGTCTTGTCCAAGGGTGAGCCGGATCCGCAATTGCTGCTGACCACGCAACTGGCACCCGAGCTCAGGGGCGTGAGCAAAGAGCTGATCATGATTTCGGCGTACTTCGTGCCGGGCCAGCCAGGTCTGGTTTACCTGACCGGGCGCGCCGATGCGGGCGTCTCGGTGAGCCTGCTGACCAACGCGCTGGAGGCCACAGACGTGCCAGCGGTGCATGGCGGCTATGCGCCGTATCGCAAAGCGTTGCTGGAGCACGGCGTAAAGCTGTATGAACTGCGACGCCAGCCTGGGGATAACTACGGCAGCGGTCCGCATGTGTTTTACAGCAAGTCGTTTCGTGGCTCGGATTCGAGCCTGCACAGCAAAGCGATGATCTTCGACCGGCAGAAATCGTTTATCGGCTCATTCAACTTCGACCCGCGCTCGGTGCTGTGGAACACCGAAGTCGGGGTCTTGGTCGACAGCCCTGAGCTGGCCGAACATGTGCGTGAACTGGCCCTGCAAGGCATGGCGCCAGCGTTGAGTTATCAGGCGAAATTACAGGATGGCCAGATCGTCTGGGTCACCGAAGACAACGGCCAGATGCATACCCTGACCAAAGAACCGGGGAGTTGGTGGCGGCGGTTCAACGCGTGGTTCAGCACCACGGTAGGGCTTGAGCGAATGCTTTAAAAAAGCAAAGGATCGCAGCCTTCGGCAGCTCCTACAGTTGAAATGCATTCCTTCTGCAGGAGCAGCCGAAGGCTGCGATCTTTTGATGTCAGGCAGGCTCAGTAACTGCGCCAAATGCACCTTGGCGCAACAGCAATATCACCAACCCAAACGCTCCAATCGCCATCAACAACGGCAACGCATGCCCGCTGATCCACTGGCTGCCCGCCCCCGCCGCGAGCGGCCCGACCAGACAACCCACGCCCCATAACTGCGCAATGTGCGCATTGGCCCGCACCAGCGCATCATCGCGATAACGCTCGCCAATCAGAATCAGCGACAGGGTGAACAAACCACCGGCACTCGCCCCGAACAACACCCACAACGGCCAGATCAGCAGCGTGTCGAGCAACATTGGAATCGCCAGACTCGACAGCATCAACGCCACCGCACAACCCGCGAACAACGTACGTCGCGACAGGTAATCGGCCAACGCGCCAATCGGCAATTGCAGCAACGCATCCCCCACCACCACGGTGCTGACCATCGCCAGCGCGATTTCAGCGGTGAAACCCTGTTGCAGGCAATACACCGGCAGCAACGTCAGAATCATCGCCTCGAACGCGGCAAACAACGAAACCGCCCAGGCAATTGCCGGCAGCTCGCGAGCGAATCCCCACAAGTCGCGAAACGTTACGCTGCTCGCTTGGCTGCTTGGTGCACCGCTGCGGCCCAACAGCAACAATGGCGAAACCAGCAGCAGGCCGACGCCGCCCCAAAAACCGTAATCATGCTCGGTGCCCAGCGCGCCCAACAGCAACGGCCCCGACAGCTGGCTCAACGCATAGCTGCTGCCATACAGCGCCACCAATCGCCCGCGCCAATTCTCGACCACCAACTGATTGATCCAGCTCTCGCCGAGGATGAACACAATGGTCAGGATCACCCCGATCATCAAGCGCAATACCAGCCAGATCGGGTAGCTCGGCAACAGCGCCAGCAGGCCGATGGACAGCGCTCCAGCCCACAGGCACAGGCGCATCAGGTTCGCCGTGCCGAAACGTGCCGCCAGATGACTGGAAATCTTCGCACCCAACAACACGCCAATCGCCGGCATCGCCGCCATCACACCGATGGCAAAAGAGCCGTAACCCCAACTTTCCAGGCGCAACGACACCAACGGCATGCTGACCCCCAGGGCCAGGCCGACACTCAAGACAGACGCCAACACGGCGAAATACGTCGCCCACCGCATGTTCCACGCTCCTGTGGATAATTATTTTTAGAGGCCACATCAAACAAATGTGGGAGCGAGCCTGCTCGCGAATACGGCTGCACATTCAGCACATGGGCTGACTGATACACCGCTTTCGCGAGCAGGCTCGCTCCCACAGGGGATCTGCTTCGTCTGGAGGATCTGCTCTCGCGACCAGACCCTCGCTAACGGTTTACAGCTTGATCCACGTCGCTTTCAGCTCGGTGTACTTGTCGAACGCGTGCAGCGACTTGTCACGGCCGTTACCCGATTGCTTGAAGCCGCCGAATGGCGCGGTCATGTCGCCGCCGTCGTACTGGTTGACCCAGACGCTGCCGGCGCGCAGTGCCTTGGCGGTCAGGTGTGCCTTGGAGATGTCCTGGGTCCAGACCGCAGCGGCCAAACCGTAAGGCGTGTCGTTGGCGATCTGGATGGCTTCCTCGGCAGTATCGAAAGCGATAACCGACAGCACCGGCCCGAAGATCTCTTCCTGAGCGATCTTCATCGCGTTGCTCACGCCGTCGAAAATCGTTGGCTCAACATAGGTACCACCGGTCTCCTGAAGAATGCGCTTGCCGCCAGCGACCAGTTTGGCGCCATCGCTGTGGCCGGATTCGATGTACGACAGCACGGTGTTCATCTGCTGAGTGTCCACCAGCGCACCGACGTTGGTTGCCGGATCCAGCGGATTGCCCGGTTTCCAGGTTTTCAGTGCCTCGATCACCATCGGCAGGAATGTGTCCTTGATCGAACGCTCGACCAGCAGACGCGAACCGGCGGTGCAGACTTCGCCCTGGTTGAAGGCGATGGCGCTGGCGGCGGATTCAGCCGCAGCCTGCAGATCCGGCGCATCGGCAAAGACGATGTTCGGGCTCTTGCCGCCGGCTTCCAGCCAGACGCGTTTCATGTTCGATTCGCCGGAGTAGATCATCAGTTGCTTGGCGATCTTGGTCGAACCGGTGAACACCAGTGTGTCGACGTCGTTGTGCAGGGCCAGCGCCTTGCCAACGGTATGACCATAACCCGGCAGCACGTTGAGCACGCCTTTCGGAATACCCGCTTCAACCGCCAGTGCGGCGATGCGGATGGCGGTCAGCGGGGATTTTTCCGACGGTTTGAGGATCACCGAGTTACCGGTCGACAGCGCCGGGCCGAGTTTCCAGCACGCCATCATCAGCGGGAAGTTCCACGGCACGATGGCGCCGACCACGCCCACCGGCTCGCGGGTCACCAGACCCAGTTGATCGTGCGGCGTAGCGGCGACTTCGTCGTAAATCTTGTCGATCGCCTCGCCGCTCCAGCTCAGCGCTTGCGCCGCGCCGGGAACGTCGATGTACAGTGAATCGCTGATCGGCTTGCCCATGTCGAGGGTTTCGAGCAGGGCCAGTTCTTCGGCGTGCTGCTTCAGCAGGCCGGCAAAACGGATCATGGTGGCTTTGCGTTTGGTCGGCGCCAGGCGCGACCAGACGCCGGAATTGAAAGTAGCGCGGGCGTTTTCCACGGCGCGCTGGGCGTCGGCGGCGTCACAGCTGGCAATCTTGCCGAGCAGACGGCCATCGACCGGGCTGATGCACTCGAAGGTTTCGCCGGAAACGGCGTCGGTGTATTCGCCATTGAGATAGGCGCGACCTTCGATTTTCAGGTCGCGGGCGCGTTGTTCCCAGTCGGCACGAGTCAGGGTGGTCATTTCGAGTGTCCTCCGCTTGTTGAATACGAGCGCCGCGCGATCTTCGCCAGCGTCCTCAAGAATTCTGCCCGGCCAGCCGGTTTTTCGGCCAGAGGCACCCGCCACCCTAAACCAGCGGCCGGGGTTGTTTCAATATATTTGACATAAGGTGGCCATACGGCCTTGCGGTGTTGATTTTAATCAACATAGACTTTGGCCCTTTCCAGCCAATCGCGCCGTATTCAAGGGAGATAACAACAATGAACATCCAGAACGTCGTCGACATCAGCCTGACCAGCAGCGAAGCCGAACGCTATCGCCCGGACCCGGCCAAGGTGCTCAAGGGTGATCCTGAACAAGCGGTGTTCCATCAATACGACAGCCCGTGTGGGCAGATGGGTGCCGGCGTGTGGGAAGGTGCGGTGGGCCAATGGACGGTGAATTACACCGAGCATGAATACTGCGAGATCTTGCAGGGCGTTTCGGTGCTGCGGGACAGCGATGGCAATGCCAAGACGTTGCGTGTTGGCGACCGGTTTGTGATTCCGGCGGGTTTCCGTGGCACTTGGGAAGTGCTGGAGGCTTGCCGCAAGGTCTATGTGATCTTCGAGCAGAAGGCTTGAGGATTGTTGCCGGCTGATCCGGCCCTATCGCTGGCAAGCCAGCTCCCACAGGTTTTTGTGTTGAACACAATTTAGTGAACACCAATTACCCCTGTGGGAGCTGGCTTGCCAGCGATGAGGCCAGTCCAGACAACGCAGAAGCCCGAGACAACAAAAAAGGCCCGTATCGTGAGATACGGGCCTTTTTCGTAAGTCGGGAAAAATCAATTACTTGATTTTGCCTTCCTTGTAGATCACGTGCTTGCGAACAACCGGATCATATTTCTTGATCTCGATTTTGTCCGGGGTAGTACGCTTGTTCTTGTCGGTAGTGTAGAAGTGACCAGTACCGGCGCTCGAGATCAAACGAATCAATTCACGCATGATTAGCTCCCTTAAATCTTGCCATCGCGGCGAAGTTCGGCGAGCACGACAGTGATGCCACGCTTGTCGATGATACGCATGCCTTTGGCAGATACGCGCAGACGCACAAAACGTTTCTCTTCTTCAACCCAGAAGCGGTGATGCTGCAGGTTCGGCAGGAAACGACGACGGGTTTTGTTGTTTGCGTGGGAAATGTTATTCCCAGTCACCGGACCCTTACCGGTAACTTGACATACTCTCGACATGCCTCAGCCCTCTAAAACCACATGCCCAACCCGGCATGGGTTGGCCGCTTAATCTCTCAGTCATTTGGCGCCAGGCGCCGCGTTTCTTTAGAGGTCTTACCGGCTACACCTACAGTGAAGGAACCGGGCCCCTAGAAAAGAGCGCTGCTTTATACCAGAAAGACTTCGGAGCAACAACAATCGGTGTGCAATCAATCGGTAAAAAGGCGTTTTTTTGGCCCGCGAGCGCCTTGGATAAAGGCTGGCATCGATTTTTACCACTCGTCGCAGAAAACCGCTCTTGCCGGCAATTCAGACTTTCTAACGCGCGCCACGGTCTGAAAAACGGCCATCACTGTGCCCCGAAAAAGCAAAAAGGGGATAGTCATTTGTAATCCAGACCTCTAGGGTAGGCCTTTTCCAGACTGCACTTGCAGATGGGCCTTCGATCTGTAAAAGGAAACCGACCATGCGCCTCGCTGCCCTACCCCTGTTGCTCGCCCCGCTCCTGCTGAGCCCATTGGCCCAGGCTGCCGCGCTGAGCGTCTGCACCGAGGCCAGCCCTGAAGGGTTCGACGTGGTGCAGTACAACTCGCTGACCACCACCAATGCCTCGGCCGACGTGCTGATGAATCGCCTGGTGGATTTCGACACCGCCAGCGGCAAAGTCGTGCCGAGCCTGGCCGACAGCTGGGAAGTCAGCACCGATGGCCTGACCTACGTATTCAAACTGCATCCGCAGGTGAAATTTCACACGACCGAATACTTCAAGCCAAGCCGCGAGTTGACCGCTGAAGACGTCAAATTCAGCTTCGACCGCATGCTCGACCCGGCCAACCCGTGGCACAAAGTCGCCCAGAGCGGCTTCCCGCACGCGCAGTCGATGCAACTACCCGCGCTGATCAAGAAGATCGACGCACTCGATCCGCTGACCGTGCGTTTTACGCTTGATCACCCAGACTCCACCTTCCTGGCGACCCTGAGCATGGGTTTCGCCTCGATCTACTCCGCCGAATACGCCGACAAACTGATGAAGGCCGGCGCGACGGACAAGCTCAACAGCCAGCCAATCGGCACCGGCCCGTTCGTGTTCACCCGTTTCCAGAAAGACGCGGCGATTCGCTACAAGGCCAACCCGGATTACTTCGGCGGTAAGCCTTCGGTTGACCCGTTGATCTTCGCCATTACCCCGGACGCCAACGTGCGCCTGCAAAAGCTGCGGCGCAACGAATGTCAGATCGCCTTGTCACCGAAGCCACTCGACGTACAAGCCGCGCTGAAAGAACCGACGCTGAAAGTCGAAAAGACTGACGCGTTCATGACCGCTTTCGTCGGCATCAACAGTCAGCATCCGCCACTGGACAAGCCGGAAGTGCGTCAGGCGATCAACCTCGCCTTCGACAAGGCCAACTACATCAAAGCTGTGTTTGAAGACACCGCCGAAGCGGCCAACGGACCTTACCCGCCGAACACCTGGAGCTACGCGAAGAACCTGCCGGGCTATCCGCACGATGTCGCCAAAGCCAAAGCGTTGCTGGCCAAGGCCGGGTTGAAGGATGGCTTCCAGACCACCATCTGGACACGTCCGTCGGGCAGCCTGCTGAATCCGAACCCGAGCCTGGGTGCACAGATGTTGCAGTCGGATCTGGCGGAAATCGGCATTCAGGCGGAAATCCGCGTGATCGAGTGGGGCGAGCTGATTCGTCGCGCCAAGGCCGGCGAGCATGATCTGCTGTTCATGGGCTGGGCCGGCGATAACGGCGACCCGGATAATTTCCTCACGCCGCAATTTTCCTGCGCGGCGGTCAAGTCGGGCACCAACTTCGCGCGTTACTGCAACGCCGATCTGGACAAGCTGATCAGCGCCGGCAAGACCACCAGCGAGCAAGGTGTGCGCACCAAGCTGTACGAACAGGCGCAGACGCAGATTCAACAGCAGGCGCTGTGGCTGCCTCTGGCGCATCCGACGGCCTACGCACTGACGCGTAAAGACGTGCAGGGTTACTCCGTGAGCCCATTTGGCCGGCAGGACTATTCCAAGGTCAACCTCAAGTAACCTGCCCAGCACATCACCTGGGGATGCCATCAAACCTGTGGGAGCGAGCTTGCTCGCGAAAGCGGCCTGTCAGTAAAAACGATGCTGACTGGCACTGCGCCTTCGCGAGCAAGCTCGCTCCCACAGGAGATTTGCATCGTTCCTGAGAGTTACATCCAGCCGCACTCAGCCATCGACAGCGGCTCACCATCGCCAACGATGAAATGATCGAGCACCCGCACATCAATCAGCTCCAGCGCCTTTTGCAGACGCTTGGTCAGCAAGCGATCGGCCTGACTGGGATCGGTATTCCCCGATGGATGGTTGTGGCACAGGATCAACGCAGCGGCGTTATTGGCCAAACATCGCTTAACCACCTCGCGCGGATGCACGCTGGTGTTGTCGATCGAGCCGCGAAACAGTATCTCGAAATTCAGGACTTGATGTTTGGAGTCAAGAAACAGGCAACCAAACACCTCATGCGGCTCGTGACGCAGCATCGCTTTCAGATAATCGCGAACGACCTGAGGGTTTTCCAGGGCCGGTTTCTGCCGTGATTTCTCAGCCAGATGCCGCCTGTTCATTTCCTGAGCAGCTTGCAGTTGCGCAAACTTCGCCGGCCCGAGACCCAATTGTTTGCTGAATGCGTCCTGATCGGCCTCAAGCAGCAAACGCAGGCTGCCGAATTGAGTCAACAGATTGCGCGCCAGGTCCACAGCGCTTATTCCGGGCAATCCGGTGCGCAGAAAAATGGCCAATAACTCAGCGTCCGAAAGACTCGCTGCACCGTGTTCCAATAACCGTTCCCGCGGCCGTTCCGCCGCAGGCCAATCGCGAATACTCATACACATTCCCTGTCTGTGGGCGCCGCTGTTCCGTAGCGGTCGCTGTGATATCGTAGCCCATCTTTTTTGCGGTCGATTCAACCCTGGGGAGGGGCATCGCACCGCAGTCATCAACGAAATGAAAGGCAGACCTATGCAGCGGCTGTATCGGAAACGCATCGTTCTGGGCGTCGGCGGCGGCATTGCGGCCTACAAGAGCGCCGATCTGGTTCGTCGCCTGATCGACCAGGGCGCCGAAGTGCGCGTGGTCATGACCCATGGCGGCGCCGAATTCATCACCCCGCTGACCATGCAGGCCTTGTCCGGCCACCCTGTGCACCTCGACTTGCTCGACCCGGCCGCAGAAGCCGCAATGGGCCACATCGAGCTGGCCAAGTGGGCCGATCTGGTGCTGATCGCCCCGGCTACCGCCGACCTGATCGCCCGTCTGGCCCAAGGCATCGCCAACGATTTGCTGACCACGCTGGTACTCGCCACCGACGCTGTCGTCGCCGTTGCTCCAGCGATGAACCAGGCGATGTGGCGTGATCCGGCGACCCAGGCCAACCTGCAACTCCTCGAAAGCCGTGGCCTGAAGACCTTCGGCCCGGCCTCCGGCAGCCAAGCCTGCGGCGACGTCGGCATGGGCCGCATGATGGAAGCCACCGATCTGGCGCAATGCGCGGCGGATTGCTTCCAGCGGCAGGCGCTGACCGGTAAACACGTGGTGATTACCGCCGGCCCGACCCAGGAAAACATCGACCCGGTGCGCTACATCACCAACCACAGCTCCGGCAAAATGGGCTTTGCCCTCGCCGAAGCAGCGGTAGAAGCCGGCGCCCGCGTTACATTGATCAGCGGCCCGGTGCATCTGCCGACGCCGGATCGCGTCACCCGTATCGACGTAGTCAGTGCCCGCGACATGCTCGCGGCCTGTGAGTCGGCGATCCCGTGCGACGTGTTCATCGCCTCTGCAGCGGTCGCGGACTACCGCCCGGAAGTCGTTGCCCCGCAAAAACTCAAGAAAGATCCTACGAGCGGTGACGGCTTCGTCCTGCAAATGGTGCGTAACCCGGACATCCTGGCCACCATCGCGACCCGTCCCGACCGTCCGTTCAGTGTCGGCTTCGCCGCCGAGACCGAACATCTGCTCGACTACGCTGCACGCAAGCTGAAGGACAAGAATCTCGATTTGATCGTCGCCAACGACGTCGCCAACCCGAGCATCGGTTTCAACAGCGAAGAAAACGCTTGCAGCGTGATTGACCGTGAGCTGCATGCCACGGTTTTCGCCCAGACCAGCAAGAGCAAGATCGCTCGCCAACTGGTCACTTTTATCGCCGAACGTCTGAACCAGGTTTAATTTACATGCACGCTTTGCAAGCCAAGATCCTCGACCCACGCATCGGCACCGATTTCCCGCTGCCGCAATACGCCACTCCGGGTTCCGCCGGCCTCGACCTGCGCGCCATGCTGGATCAGGACATCGTGATCAAACCGGGTGAAACCGTGCTGATCCCCACCGGTCTGTCGGTTTACATCGGCGACCCCAACCTCGCCGCGCTGATCCTGCCGCGCTCGGGCATGGGCCATAAGCACGGCATCGTGCTGGGCAACCTCGTCGGCCTGATCGACTCCGACTACCAGGGCCCGCTGATGGTGTCCTGCTGGAACCGTGGCCAGACCGATTTCACCATGACCGTCGGCGAGCGTCTGGCGCAACTGGTGCTGGTACCAGTAGTGCAGGCGCACTTCGAAATGGTTGAAGAGTTCGTCGAAACCGAGCGCGGCACCGGCGGGTTTGGCCACACCGGCACTAAATAACCTGAGTAATCTCCTGTAGGAGCTGCCGCAGCTGCGATCTTTTGATTTTTGAGACCAAGATCAAAAGATCGCAGCCTGCGGCAGCTCCTACACAGCGAAATTTCAGGCAGATCAGCTGAAAGGTATAACACCGTAAATCAAGGTTTTGCCGGCCCAAAGCCACGCCAGCCGAGGCGTCATGGCCCTTTCACACCACGAACTCTCTGTGGAAAACGCCGTCATACCCTTCAGTTTGAGCCTGCCGTCGAACGATTCGTCGGTCTGTCCCGCCACTTTCGAGATGGAGCATTTCCGTAGATGAGCACCCCAGCCAAGATCGCCCCGAAGCTGCCCGACAGCATTTTCCGCGCCTATGACATTCGTGGCACTGTGCCGGAATTCCTTAATGCCGAGACCGCTTACTGGATCGGCCGCGCCATCGGTTCGCAGAGCCTGGCCCAAGGTGAGCCGAACGTATCCGTCGGCCGCGACGGCCGCTTGTCCGGTCCGGAGCTGGTTGCAGAACTGATTCGCGGTATCGCCGAGAGCGGCTGCCACGTCAGCGATGTCGGCCTGGTGCCGACGCCGGCGCTGTACTACGCCGCCAACGTGCTGGCCGGTAAATCCGGGGTGATGCTCACCGGTAGCCACAACCCGTCGAACTACAACGGTTTCAAGATCGTCATCGCCGGCGATACCCTCGCCAACGAACAGATCCAGGCCCTGCACGAGCGCCTCAAGACCAACAATCTGAGCAGCGGTACCGGCAGCGTCACTCAGGTCGAAATCCTCGACCGCTACAACACCGAAATCGTCCAGGACATCAAACTGGCCCGGCGCATGAAGGTCGTGGTCGACTGCGGCAACGGCGCGGCCGGCGTGATCGCCCCGCAACTGATCGAAGCGCTGAACTGCGAAGTCATCCCGCTGTTCTGCGAAGTCGACGGCAACTTCCCGAACCACCACCCGGATCCGGGCAAGCCTGAAAACCTCGTCGACCTGATCGCCAAGGTCAAGGAAACCAACGCCGATATCGGCCTGGCGTTCGACGGCGACGGCGACCGTGTCGGCGTGGTGACCAATACCGGCAGCATCGTTTACCCGGATCGCCTGCTGATGCTGTTTGCCCGCGACGTGGTCGCGCGCAACCCGGACGCCGAGATCATTTTCGACGTCAAATGCACCCGCCGCCTGGTGCCGCTGATCAAGGAATACGGTGGTCGGCCGCTAATGTGGAAGACCGGTCATTCGTTGATCAAAAAGAAAATGAAACAATCCGGTGCGCTGCTGGCCGGTGAAATGAGCGGGCACATCTTCTTCAAGGAGCGCTGGTTCGGTTTCGACGACGGTATCTACAGCGCCGCACGGCTGCTGGAGATCCTCAGCAAGGAAAAATCCACCGCGGAAGAGCTGTTTGCGACCTTCCCGAACGATATTTCTACGCCGGAAATCAATATCCATGTGACCGAAGAGAGCAAATTCAGCATCATTGATGCATTGCACGACGCTCAGTGGGGCGCAGGGGCCGACCTGACCACCATCGACGGCGTGCGAGTCGATTACGCCAAAGGCTGGGGCCTGGTGCGCGCGTCCAACACCACACCGGTGCTGGTGCTGCGCTTCGAGGCCGATGACGAGGCTGAATTACAGCGCATCAAGGACGTGTTCCACGCCCAATTGAAACGCGTTGCACCTGATCTCCAACTACCGTTCTGATCCACCCGGAGCCCTGAATGACCCTCGAACGCGAAGCCGCCGCCCATACCGCCCAGGTCCTGTCCGAAGCGTTGCCTTACATCCGACGCTATGTCGGCAAGACCCTGGTGATCAAATACGGCGGCAACGCGATGGAAAGCGAGGAGCTGAAAACCGGCTTTGCGCGCGACATCGTCTTGATGAAAGCCGTGGGCATCAACCCGGTGGTCGTGCACGGTGGCGGCCCGCAGATCGGTGATCTGCTCAAGCGCCTGTCGATCGAAAGCCATTTCGTCGATGGCATGCGTGTTACCGACGCAGCAACCATGGACGTGGTGGAAATGGTCTTGGGCGGTCAGGTCAACAAAAGCATCGTCAACCTGATCAACCGCCATGGCGGCAGCGCTATTGGCCTGACGGGTAAAGATGCCGGGCTGATTCGCGCGAAGAAGCTCACCGTGACCCGCCAGACACCGGAGATGACCCAGCCGGAAATCATCGACATCGGTCAGGTAGGTGAAGTGGTCGGGATCAACACCGAACTGCTGAACCTGCTGGTCAAAGGCAACTTCATCCCGGTGATTGCGCCAATTGGCGTGGGTGAGAATGGCGAGTCGTACAACATCAACGCTGACCTGGTCGCCGGTAAAGTCGCCGAGGCCCTGAAAGCCGAGAAGCTGATGCTGCTCACCAACATCGCCGGCCTGATGGACAAGTCGGGCACCGTATTGACCGGCCTGAGCACGCAGCAGGTCGACGATCTGATTGCCGATGGCACCATCTACGGCGGCATGCTGCCGAAGATCCGTTGCGCGCTGGAAGCGGTTCAGGGCGGCGTTGGCAGCTCGCTGATCATCGACGGCCGGGTACCGAATGCGATCCTGCTGGAAATCTTCACCGACACCGGTGTGGGTACGCTGATCAGCAATCGCAAGCGTCCTTGATCGGTAATCGCTGAACAGCAAAAGATCGCAGCATTCGTCAGCTCCTACAGAAACGTCGTTTTGTACGAAGTCTCTGTAGGAGCTGACGAAGTCTGCGATCTTTTTTATGCGCGCAAGAAACATCCGATACAACTCAGCGAAACGTCCGACATTCCCTCCGAACAAATCTCCCTAGGATCTTCCCTTCATCCACCGGAGATTGACTCATGCAAAAAGACTACGTCCCTTACGGCAGCGATGTTTCCCCAGGCACTTACGAGTGCGTTGATTGCGGCCATCAGTATTCCAATCAAGCCAAAACCTCGATGCCACCGTGCCCACAGTTTCGCAAAACGGCGCACGCGTTGAATGGCTGGAAAATCCTCACCGGGCAAGGTGATGCGATCAAAGACCCTTATCCAGAACAGCCTGCCAACATCAAAAGCGCCGAGGTCATCACGCCCTCGGACAGAAAATAACTCCGGAGCGCCTGAGCCATGCAGATCTCGTTCACGATCGACGCCGACGCTTTCGAGCTGGAACAAAAGGAACCGGTCAAAAAGACCTTGCGCATTGGCGACGCGGAAATCGCCCACGCCCTGCAGCGTATCGCCAAGGCCAGCCTGACCGAATACCTGAAAATGCTGGTCGAGGGCGGGATGCCCAGCCGGGCCGACGAGGCCAAACAGGATCGCCTGCTCTACCTGATTCAAAGCTACTTCGGACAAACGCTGCCGACGGAATCGCAGATCTCGACGATCTTTCAGCTGACCCAAAGCCAAAGCAAAACCTTGCTGAAGAACACGGTATCGCGCTTTCGCAATCAGCTCGATGACATCCTCCAGCACAGCATGCGTGCCGTGATCGAGACCGCAGAGCACGCGCAAACCGTGTTTCTGGTGGTGATCAGTTCGGACGTGATACGCGATGAGCTGAACATGCTGATCACGCAGAACGAGCCGACCTTCAAACCCATTACCAAGCGCAAGGGCAGCGCCGGGCAGTTCGAGATCAGCGAGGATTCTCACGCCTTGCTCTGCGCGACGTTGGGGCTCAATGCCGTTCAGTGACATCGTCGCGGTCAGTGGCTTGCTGCTGACCCTGACCACGTTCATGTTCAATCTGGCGTGGCCGGCGCTCAGTGAAGCGTTGGCGCTGGATGAATACCAGTCGGTCCACAGAACCGAAGGCGCAATCGAGAGAAAGTAGGGAAGGCGTTTTACTCGCGGGCGCTGCCGTTGACATGCGCGTTTGTGGGGCTGTTTTACGTCAACCTACCCTCGGCCATTCGCATCTTGAGTACCAGCACACTGGATCTTTGGAACTTCGACGTGAGCAGTACCCTTTACGTGATGGTCGTGTGGGTACTTCTGGTTTTGGCACTGTTCAGCGGGCTGATTGCGGCAAAAATCGCTCTTAAATGGAGGAGCCTCCGCTGAAACAGCGGCGACTCCATTGTTTCAGGCTTTTTCAACAAATGCTGAAATACTATATTCAAGTGAAATGTCGACAATTTTCACCAGAATGGCTATTTTCAACATTCGCTGAAAAGGCCGATAGCAATGAAAGATCTAGATAACCGCTCAAGAGAAAAACTAAGTGATCTCCTGAACAGAATTCCTATTCTGATAGTAGAGACGTTGAAATCCGCCCCGCCTGCAAATCGCTGGAATCCTGACTTCATTGTAGAAACCAAGGTATCCGGAAAGCCCCACCACCTGATTTGCGAAGTGAAGGCGAGTGGGCAGCCGCGATTTGTCAGCACAGCGATTCTCCAGCTGCGCGACTATGTTTGTGACTCACCCGTAAGTGCCACCCCCATCCTCATAGCACCCTATCTGTCGCCTGCCGCGAGGCAGCTCTGTCGCGAAAAGAGCGTCGGTTATCTCGATATGGAAGGCAACTGCTGGATCGCATTCGACGGTATTTCCATTGATCACCAAGTGACAGACAAACCGGCTACAGAGCGCAGAGAGTTAAAGTTTCTCTTCAAGCCTAAATCTGCTCGAATCATGCACACCATGCTTCAAAGGCCAGAACATGCGTGGCGCGTTGTAGAGCTTTCCGAAGCAGCGGGAGTGAGCTTGGGCCAAGTCAGCAATGTGCGCAAAGCACTACTGGACAGAGAATGGGCCGACGCAACGAACGAAGGAGTACAGCTATCTGACCCGACTGCGCTGCTCGATGCATGGGTTGAAGTTTATGAACCACCCGTTGCTGCGCGTAAAACGTTTTACACCACACTACATGGACATGCTTTGCAAGAAGCAGCGCGCAATGCGCTTAGCGACCGGAGCAGTGGAAGCGCAGTTTTTTCTTCATTTTCTGCTGCTCAATGGCTCGCGCCCTATGCACGAATAAACACGAGTTTTTTCTATGCAGATAACGAAGGGCTGGAAAAACTGATCAACGCATTGAAGCTCGTTCCTGCTTCGAAAGGCGAAAATGTCGTCATCAATGTCACCCAAGACGAAGGCTTACTGCTAGATACCATTGAACCTGCTCCAGGCATCTTATGCACGAGCCCGGTTCAGACTTATCTGGATCTGAGTGTTGCTGGTGAGCGCGGCAAGGAAGCAGCGGAACACTTGCGCGAGGAAAAACTCATATGGCCGCTCTGATCCCTCAAGAACCCCAGTCAGCTTCGGATTATGACGATCGAACAACGAAGGCCGTGAAGACGGTACTTGTTGAAATGGGGCAGATACTGGGTAGCTTCAAAGGTAAATTCGTAGTGATCGGCGGTGCCGTGCCATGGTTGCTGATTGCAAATGAGGATATGCAACACGTTGGCACGCTCGATGTGGATTTGAGCCTAGACGCAGAAGCTCTCGGCGATGGGGAATACGCAACGTTAGTGGAGGCCCTTATGGGCAACGGGTACGAACAGAGAGGGGAATTACGCCGCTTTCAACTCGTCCGCCAAGTACCCGCGCAGGACGATGGGGCTGCTATAGATGTGATCGTGGACTTCCTGATGCCACGTGACGCTGAAATCATCCAGAACAAGCCACCTATTCTCACCGAGTTCGCAGTTCAGCGTGCTGACGGGGCCGATCTGGCGCTGCGATTTTATCAAATGGTTGCGATTGAAGGCCCCATGCCAATGGGTGGGACGAATCGCGTCGAGGTCGCTGTTTGTTCAATCCCCGCATTGCTGGCGATGAAAGGGTTCGCGCTAAATGGCAGGTACAAACAGAAAGATGCTTATGACATTTATTATTGCGTGCGCAATTTCCCTGGAGGAATAGAAGCGCTCGCTGATGAGTGTCAGCCCGTTCTCGCAACGGGAAACGGTGAGCAGGGCTTCCTTCACATCAATGAAAAATTTGATGTCGTTGGTGGTTACGGACCCGTGTCAGTAAGACGATTCGTAGAAGACAGCCAAATCCTGGAAGACCGAACACCGGAACAGTGGCAGCAAGATGCTTTTGGCCAGGTTGATGCGCTACTGCGCGAAATAAACCTACGCGAGTGAATGTTTTCGGCAGCAGCTAATAAAGCCCTGTCCTCACAGGGCCTCTCATCATCAGACGCCGAACTGGGCGCGGTAGGCTTCCACGGCTGGCAGGTGTTGCTTGAGCTGCGGATCATCGGCAAGGAACTCCAGCACCTGGTTCAGCGAAACAATGCTGATGACGGGGATGCCGAAGTCGCGCTCGACTTCCTGAATCGCCGACAACTCACCGTTGCCACGCTCCTGACGGTTCAGCGCGATCAGCACGCCCGCAGCTTTGGCGCCATCCTGCGAAGCGATGATTTGCATCACTTCGCGGATTGCCGTACCAGCGGTAATCACGTCATCAATGATCAGCACGTCACCGGTCAACGGAGCGCCGACCAGGCTGCCGCCTTCGCCGTGGGCCTTGGCTTCCTTGCGATTGAAGCACCATGGCAGGTCACGGTCGTGATGCTCGGCCAGCGCGACGGCGGTAGTGGCCGCCAGCGGTATGCCTTTATAGGCCGGGCCGAACAGAACGTCGAAAGGAATGCCGCTCTCGGCAATGGCTGCGGCGTAAAAACGACCCAGCTGCGCGAGGGCCGAACCCGAGTTGAACAGGCCGGCGTTGAAGAAGTAAGGACTGGTGCGCCCGGACTTCAGGGTGAACTCACCGAAGCGCAAAACGCCGCGATCGATGGCAAAACGAATGAAATCGCGCTGATACGCTTGCATGAAAAAAACCCCAAATACCACGGATTTAGCTAATTAGCTTGACGCCGTGTATCATACACGCACGCGATTTTTGGGGCCATTTATGCGGATCATCAGTGTGAACGTCAATGGTATTCAGGCTGCAGTCGAGCGTGGTTTGCTCAGTTGGCTGCAAGCACAGAATGCCGACGTCATCTGCCTGCAGGACACCCGTGCCTCCGCCTTTGAACTGGATGACCCAGCCTTCCAACTGGATGGCTACTTCCTTTATGCCTGCGATGCTGAAGTCCCTGCCCAAGGTGGCGTGGCTTTGTACTCGCGGTTGCAACCGAAGGCTGTCATCAGCGGTCTCGGTTTCGAGACGGCCGACCGCTACGGGCGCTACCTGCAAGCAGATTTCGACAAAGTCAGTATTGCCACCTTGCTGCTCCCTTCGGGGATGAACGGCGATGAGGACTTGAACCAGAAGTTCAAGCTCATGGACGACTTCGGCAAGTATCTGGACAAACAGCGACGCAAACGTCGCGAGTACATTTATTGTGGCTCGTTGTACGTGGCGCAGCAGAAGCTCGACATCAAGAACTGGCGCGACAGCCAGCAATCTCCGGGCTTCCTGGCGCCAGAACGCGCCTGGATGGACGAGATTGTCGGCAACATGGGCTACGTTGATGCCCTGCGCGAAGTCAGCCGTGAAGGCGACCAGTACAGCTGGTGGCCGGATAACGAACAGGCCGAGATGCTCAACCTGGGCTGGCGCTTCGATTACCAGATCCTGACTCCGGGCCTGCGGCGCTTCGTGCGCAGCGCACGCCTGCCGCGTCAGCCACGGTTCTCGCAGCATGCGCCGCTGATCGTCGACTACGACTGGACGCTGACCATCTAAGCGTCGTTTCGCAGTAAAAAAAATGCCCGTATCGCAAGATACGGGCATTTTTTGTGCCTGCGCTCGAAGCGGAATCGAACTCAGACGGCGGCGAAAAAGGGCAGCATCAAGTACAGCTTGATCACGATGACATTGATAATGTCGATGAAGAACGCCCCCACCATTGGCACCACCAGAAACGCGATCTGCGAAGGGCCGTAACGCTGGGTCACCGCTTGCATGTTGGCGATGGCCGTCGGTGTCGCGCCGAGGCCGAAACCGCAGTGCCCCGCAGCCAGCACGGCGGCATCGTAGTTGCGGCCCATCACCCGGAACGTCCCGAAGATCGCGAACAACGCCATGACCAGTGCCTGCACCGCCAGAATGATGAAGATCGGCAACGCCAGTGCGGCCAGATCCCACAATTTGAGCGACATCAGGGCGATTGCCAGAAACAACGACAGACTGACATTGCCCAGGACCGAGACTTCACGCTCAAACACCTGGTACAAGCCCAGCGCGGAAAGACCGTTGCGCAGCACCACGCCTATAAACAGGACACAAACAAACGTCGGCAACTCGAACGCGGTTCCTTGCAGCAGGCCATTCAATAGATTACCGACCAGCAGACTCACTGCAATCAACGCGAGGGTTTCGACAAACGAAAATGGCGTGATTGAACGTTCCTTGTTCGGCTGCTCAAAACCTTTTGGCAATCGTGGCGCATCCAGTTGCTGGCCGCCGGGCACTTTCACTCGCTTGATGAGCAAACGCGCGACCGGCCCGCCAATCAAACCACCCAGTACCAGACCAAACGTCGCGGAGGCCATCGCCAGTTCCGAGGCAGACGCCAGACCATACTTCTCGCTGAATACCGTGCCCCACGCAGCACCGGTGCCATGACCGCCCGCCAGGGTGATCGAGCCGGTCAGCAACCCCATCAATGGATCGAGCCCGAGCATTTTTGCCAAGCCGATACCCATCGCATTCTGCACCACCAATAGCCCCGTGACCGCCAGGAGAAATATCCCCACTATCCGGCCACCTTTCTTCAAGCTGGCAAAGTCTGCGCTAAGACCAATGGTGGCAAAAAAGGCCAGCATCAAAGGTGTCTGCAGAGAAGTATCGAAACGAATTTCAATATCGAACGTTCGCAGCAGCAATAACAGCAAGGCAACTACCAGACCACCCGCTACAGGCTCAGGGATATTGTAACTTCGCATGAAACCAACACGCGTAACGAGCCCGCGCCCTAATAGAAGCACTAAGGAAGCGGCCACAAGTGTTCCGTAAAAATCGAGCTGAATCATTGGGATTATTCTTGGCTATATATTCAGAGGCGCGCTTTTTACCTGCACCCGCCTCATGAACCGGCTGATTGTCTCAACACTGATTACTGTGGAATTCAAGAGCCTTCGATGGCTTGAATATATCTTAATATTTCAGAAGAAATATTAGCCCGGCAACTTTAACAATCGCCACCTGTGATTCCAAGGACATGAACCAGAACCAAGCCACTACAGTTGTGACCAAAAGTGTAATTACGCCATTGATATAAAATGTTACTTGCCACTCATCGCAACAAGATTATTCCTACATACCGAAGAGATAACTTTAGTTGCGTAAATAAAAATGCCCTGACATCTCAGGGCATTTTTTAAACTTGGCGAACTTTTATTTGATCAACCGCCAGGTAAACGGATATCGGTACGGGAAGCCTTCATTAGCCTTCACCCCCGCAATGATCGTCAAAACCAGTGCGCCGATAGCCAGTATTCCCAGCAAAAAGAACCCGATGATCAGCACCATCAGCAGGAAGCAGATCAACGATGCAATGGCGACGGTGATCTGAAAATTCAGCGCCTCTTTACCTTGAGCATCGATGAACGGGTCTGTCTCGCGCTTCATCTGCCAGAGGATCAACGGTCCGATCAGATTGCCGAACGGAATCCAGATCCCCAGCAGGGCGGACAAGTGACAAAACATCGCCCATTGGCGAACCTCCTGGCTCGGTTTGGGCAGCAGCTCTTGCTCGTCACTCATCGCGTCCTCCTTGCAGTTATGAACCTGCTCAGTCGGCCAATGCAG
The DNA here is from genome assembly GCF_000783395.1 of Pseudomonas chlororaphis. GTDB lineage: Bacteria > Pseudomonadota > Gammaproteobacteria > Pseudomonadales > Pseudomonadaceae > Aquipseudomonas > Aquipseudomonas chlororaphis_H. The sequence continues at coordinate 307,669 of NZ_JSFK01000002.1, forward strand.
CCTTTTGCAGTTCGAAGATTTCGTTCATGCCTTGCTTGGCCAGTTCCAGCATGGCGTTCAAGTCTTCAGGCTGGAACGGCGCGCCTTCGGCAGTGCCCTGCACTTCGATGAAACCACCGGTGCTGGTCATCACTACGTTGAGGTCAGTCTCGGCAGCGGAATCTTCAAGATAGTCCAGATCCAGCACGGCCTCGCCCTGATACATGCCGACCGATACGGCACCGATCATTTGCTTGAGCGGATCGCCGCCCTTCAGGCCGCCACGCTTCTTGATCACTTTCAGCGCATCAACCAGGGCAACCATGGCACCGGTGATCGAAGCCGTACGAGTACCACCGTCAGCCTGGATCACGTCGCAGTCGACGTACAGGGTCACGTCGCCCAGCTTGGACATGTCCAGCGCAGCGCGCAGGGAACGGCCGATCAGACGCTGGATTTCCAAGGTGCGACCGCCCTGCTTGCCACGGCTCGCTTCACGCTGGTTACGCTCACCAGTGGCGCGCGGCAGCATGCCGTATTCGGCGGTCAACCAGCCTTGGCCCTGACCCTTGAGGAACCGCGGCACGCCGTTTTCGACGCTGACAGTGCAGATGACTTTGGTATCACCGAATTCGACCAGTACGGATCCCTCGGCGTGTTTGGTGTAGTTGCGGGTAATGCGGATCGAGCGGAGCTGATCGGCAGCGCGACCACTTGGACGTTTCATAGGGAATACCTGTACTGGGGACGGAAAACTGCCGAGCATTATAGAGCGCCGCGCCGCGACTGGGCACTCGTTAAAACCCCAAGCGACGACCGAAGGCCCTGAAACGCCCATTACCGACGGGCTGCAGCCCTTTGTCACACCGTGTGTTTGGGCGCATTCGCCGCACTGCGCTACAATCCTGCGCCTTTGCTGCCAGTCGGCTTAAATTCATTCATATCGCGCTCGCGAAATTCACGTTTCGCGCCGATCTGCATTGCGAGGTCACCGCCATGGTGCACAGCATGACCGCCTTCGCCCGCGTCGAAAAAGCCGGCGCACAGGGCACCCTGAGCTGGGAGCTGCGCTCGGTCAACAGCCGCTATCTGGAGCCCCACCTGCGCCTGCCGGAGTCGTTTCGCGACCTCGAAGGCGCGGTACGTGAAGCGCTGCGTCAGGGCCTGTCGCGAGGCAAACTCGAATGCACCCTGCGTTTCACCGAAGAAAGCACCGGCAAAACACTGCAAATCGATCGCGAGCGCGCCGCGCAGTTGGTCGCCGCCGCTGAGACGGTCGCTGGTCTGATCAAGAATCCTGCCGCATTGAATCCGCTTGAGGTGCTGGCCTGGCCCGGCGTACTGGTCGGCGATGCGAGCGACCCGCAGGCACTGAACGCCGACGCACTCGCCCTGTTCAATCAAGGCTTGAAAGAGTTGAAGGCCGGCCGCGAGCGCGAAGGCGCGGAGCTGGCACGCTTGATCAACGAGCGCCTGACCTCTATCGAAGAAGACGTCGTGACCCTGCGTGAACTGGTGCCGCAAATGCTCGCCACTCAGCGCCAGAAGGTCCTCGATCGCTTCACCGACATGAAGGCCGAACTGGATCCACAGCGCCTCGAACAGGAAATGGTCATGCTCGCGCAAAAGAGCGACGTGGCCGAAGAACTGGATCGCCTGAGCACCCACATCATCGAAGTGCGCCGGGTGCTCAAATCCGGCGGCGCGGCCGGACGCCGCCTCGATTTCCTGATGCAGGAACTCAACCGCGAAGCCAACACACTGGGCTCCAAGGCCTTCGATCCGCGCAGCACCCAGGCGGCCGTCAACCTCAAAGTGTTGATCGAGCAGATGCGCGAACAAGTGCAGAATATTGAGTAAGGCAACCCCGACATGACCCACAGCACCGGCACCCTGTACATCATTTCCGCGCCATCGGGCGCGGGCAAGAGCAGTCTGGTCAAGGCTTTGACCGATGCCATACCGGAAATTCGCGTTTCGGTTTCCCACACCACCCGCGCCATGCGCCCGGGTGAAGTGGACGGCGTGAACTATCACTTCGTGACCCGCGAAGAGTTTGTGAAGATGGGCGAGCACGGCGACTTCCTCGAACGCGCCGAAGTCTTCGGCAACTTCTACGGCACCTCGCAAAGCCGCCTGCAGCAGACGCTGGACGAAGGTCACGACCTGATTCTCGAAATCGACTGGCAGGGCGCCGAGCAAGTGCGCAAGCTGATGCCGCAAGCACGCTCGATCTTTATCCTGCCGCCGTCGCTTCAGGCCCTGCACCAGCGCCTGACCAACCGTGGCCAGGACAGCGACGAGATCATTGATGGCCGCATGCGCGAAGCGGTCAGCGAGATGAGTCACTATGTTGAGTACGACTATCTGATCATCAACGACGATTTTGCTCACGCACTGGACGATCTGAAGGCGATTTTCCGCGCCAATCAACTGCAGCAGAAACGCCAGCAGGTACGTTTTGGCAAGTTGCTGGCCGAATTGCTCGGGTAAAACAGCACTTCCCAAAACAGCTGCAAGCGCTTTACATTGGTGCTTGCAGCGCGTTGAAGGGCTTGGTCAAAAAATCAGCGCTTCCCTAATCGCTGGTGATTTTTTAAACTGTTCAGTCCGCTCGCCCAACCGGGCAGCGCGCATATTGCATTCGCTCCGAGGAATACCATGGCCCGCGTAACCGTTGAAGACTGCCTGAACCACGTGGAAAACCGCTTTGAGCTGGTCATGCTCTCTACCAAGCGTGCCCGTCAACTGGCCACCGGCGGCAAAGAGCCACTGGTTCAGTGGGAAAACGACAAGCCTACCGTTGTAGCGCTGCGTGAAATCGCTGAAGGCCTGATGAGCTACGAGTTCATCGCCGAGCAGGAAATCGTCCAGGATGAGCCGCTGTTCGCAGCGTTCGAGGACGAGTCCAACGAGGCCGTCTAAGCCTATGCCTGGTCGACGTAGCACGGCGCGGGATCACAGCTTACGGCAGGAATTATCATGCCGAGCATAGACGCCCTCGCCGATCGCTTATCGACCTACCTCGGCAATGACCAGGTCAACCTGGTCCGCCGAGCGTATTTCTACGCCGAACAAGCCCATGACGGTCAGCGCCGTCGCAGCGGCGAGGCGTACGTCACGCATCCTCTTGCCGTGGCCAATATTCTTGCCGACATGCACATGGACCATCAAAGCCTGATGGCCGCGATGCTGCATGACGTGATCGAAGACACCGGTATCGCCAAAGAAGCGCTGCAAGCGCAGTTCGGTGAAACCGTGGCCGAACTGGTCGACGGGGTCAGCAAACTGACCCAGATGAATTTCGAGACCAAAGCCGAAGCCCAGGCTGAAAACTTCCAGAAAATGGCCATGGCCATGGCACGCGATATTCGCGTGATCCTGGTCAAGCTTGCCGACCGCCTGCACAACATGCGCACGCTGGAAGTGCTGTCCGGGGAAAAACGCCGCCGCATCGCCAAGGAAACCCTCGAAATCTACGCGCCCATCGCCAATCGGCTGGGCATGCATGCGATCCGCATCGAATTCGAAGACCTCGGCTTCAAGGCCATGCACCCGATGCGTTCCGCGCGGATCTACCAGGCGGTCAAGCGCGCTCGGGGCAACCGCAAGGAAATCGTCAACAAAATCGAAGAATCCCTCGGCCATTGCCTCGCTATCGACGGCATTCAGGGTGAAGTCAGCGGTCGCCAGAAACACCTCTACGGCATCTACAAGAAAATGCGCGGCAAGCGTCGGGCCTTCAACGAGATCATGGACGTCTATGCGTTCCGGATCATCGTCGACAAGGTCGATACCTGCTACCGCGTACTCGGTGCTGTACATAATTTGTACAAACCGTTGCCAGGGCGCTTCAAGGATTACATCGCGATCCCCAAGGCCAACGGCTATCAGTCGCTGCATACCACGCTGTTCGGCATGCACGGCGTACCGATCGAGATTCAGATCCGTACCCGTGAAATGGAAGAAATGGCCAACAACGGCATCGCCGCCCATTGGCTATACAAATCCAGCGGTGACGAACAGCCGAAAGGCACTCATGCCCGCGCCCGTCAGTGGGTCAAAGGCGTGCTGGAAATGCAGCAACGTGCCGGCAACTCGCTGGAATTCATCGAGAGCGTGAAGATCGACCTGTTCCCGGACGAGGTCTACGTGTTCACGCCCAAAGGCCGGATCATGGAGCTGCCGAAAGGCTCTACGGCGGTCGACTTTGCCTACGCGGTCCACACCGATGTCGGCAACAGCTGCATTGCCTGCCGGATCAACCGTCGCCTCGCACCGCTGTCCGAACCGCTGCAAAGCGGCTCCACGGTCGAGATCGTCAGCGCCCCCGGCGCACGACCAAACCCGGCGTGGCTCAACTTCGTGGTCACCGGCAAGGCGCGTACGCACATCCGCCATGCGTTGAAACTGCAACGCCGCTCCGAGTCCATCAGCCTCGGCGAACGCCTGCTGAACAAAGTCCTCAACGGTTTCGATAGCGCGCTGGAGCAGATTCCGGCGGAACGCGTCAAAGCAATGCTCACCGAGTACCGCCTCGAACTGATCGAAGATTTGCTCGAAGACATTGGCCTCGGCAACCGCATGGCTTACGTCGTTGCCCGACGACTGCTCGGCGAAGGCGAACAGTTGCCAAGCCCGGAAGGTCCGCTGGCGATTCGCGGCACCGAAGGTCTGGTGCTGAGCTACGCCAAGTGCTGCACGCCGATCCCGGGCGACCCGATTGTCGGGCACCTGTCGGCGGGCAAAGGCATGGTCGTGCACCTCGACAACTGCCGCAACATCAGCGAAATCCGGCACAACCCGGAAAAATGCATCCAGCTCTCGTGGGCCAAGGATGTCACCGGCGAATTCAACGTCGAACTGCGTGTCGAGCTGGAACACCAGCGCGGCCTGATCGCCCTGCTCGCCAGCAGCGTCAACGCAGCCGACGGCAATATCGAGAAAATCAGCATGGACGAACGCGATGGTCGCATCAGCGTGGTCCAGTTGGTGGTCAGCGTCCACGACCGTGTGCACCTGGCCCGCGTGATCAAGAAGCTGCGCGCCTTGACCGGGGTGATTCGCATCACCCGCATGCGTGCATAACTCAACCATTACAAGGAGTCATACATGACCAAGACTGTTATCACCAGCGACAAGGCCCCGGCCGCCATCGGTACTTACTCCCAGGCGATCAAGGCCGGCAACACTGTTTACATGTCGGGCCAGATTCCTCTGGACCCAAAAACCATGGAACTGGTTGAAGGCTTCGAAGCCCAGACCGTCCAGGTGTTCGAGAACCTCAAAGCCGTGGCTGAAGCTGCTGGCGGTTCGTTCAAGGACATCGTCAAACTGAACATCTTCCTCACCGACCTGAGCCACTTCGCCAAGGTCAACGAGATCATGGGCAAGTACTTCGACCAGCCATACCCGGCCCGCGCTGCCATCGGCGTTGCTGCCCTGCCAAAGGGTTCGCAGGTTGAAATGGATGCCATTCTGGTCATCGAGTGATGCGCACGGCGCGGCCGCCAAACGCCGCGCCGACTGCTCAGCAAGAAAAGGTTTTGAAAGGATTCCACCATGCGCAAAGCGCTAGCTCTCCCGCTGCTCGCCATTTTCCTCGGCGGCTGCGCCAGCAACCCTGCCGACCGTGACATCAGCGGCACCTGGATCAATCAGGTGGCGATCGATGCCGCAGCCAAGGGCGGCCCCCTGCGCGAAGCGCTTCAGGCCTACGGCCCGAACCTTGAGTGGGACGTCAACACCAAGGCCAGTCAGGCCCGCTACACCAACGGTTTTGAAAACGTCGAAGGACGGCTGTTGGGCGAACAGTCCGGCGCCTGGAAAGTCGACTTCTATGGCAGCTCCGCTAGCGAGCTGAAACGCGACGGCGGGCAACTGCAGCAAGCCGCCAGCGAGAACGAACCGGAGCAGGTTTTCGACCGCGCACAGATTCCGGTGCCGGAAGGCGCGCCGATCGGTGCCAGTTTCGAACGCGCGCTGTATTCCGCCTACATGGGCGGCAGCTGGACAATCGCCAGTGGTCAGGGCGAAGGCAGCACCGTGCAGTTCCAGGCTGATGGCCAGGTTTCCGGTTTGCCGGGGGCCGACCGTTATGCCTTGTGCCTGGCAGGTGATTGCGCTTCGATGAGCAGCACCAACGACAACATGTGGTTGCAGCTCAACGGTCAGGGCAATGCCTACATCTTTGCGCGCAAGGGCAAGGAGCTGGAGATTTTCCAGGCGGTGAACACCGCGCTGGCAGATGAAATGCCGCAATACACGCCGGGCGAGCGCAAGTGGTTGCTGGAGAAGCAGTAACCCGCTTCTGAAACCACTGAAGATCAAATGTGGGAGCGAGCCTGCTCGCGAAAGCAGTGTGTCAGTCAAAGTAATATTGCCTGATACACCGCTTTCGCGAGCAGGCTCGCTCCCACAGTTGTTTGGTGTTGTTAAAAAGTCAGCATTTACCTTCGAGGATCGCGGCATAGCCTTCGCGGTAGCTTGGGTACATTGGCGTCCAGCCCAACGCTTTAGCCCGGGCATTGCTGCAACGCTTGCTGCCCGTGCGCCGTACGCTGGCGTCGTCCGCCCACTCGGTAACGCCCAGATACTCACGCAACCAGCCTACGACTTCCGCCAATGGCGCCGGTGCATCGTCGACACCGATGTAGAAATCCTCAAGCTTCACGCCCTGCCGAGCCTTCTCCAACAGAAACGCCAGCAACCCTGCCGCGTCGTCAGCATGAATCCGGTTACCATACAGCGGCGGATCAACCGCCACGCGATAACCGCGGCGCACTTGAGTCAGCAGCCACTCGCGACCCGGGCCATAGATCCCGGTCAGGCGCAGGATGCTCGCCGGAATGCCACTGTTGAGTGCGACCTGCTCAGCCTCCAGCATCAATCGCCCGGAATAACCGGCAGCGATGGTCTCTGAGTTCTCATCGACCCACTCACCCTCCTGCTGCCCATAAACGCTGCTGCTGGAAACGAAGATCAGTTGCTCAGGCACCTGACCGTAATCATCCAGCCAGCTCAGGACATTCTGCAAACCCTGCACATAAGCCGCGCGATAACCGGCCTCATCGTGATCGGTGGCGGCGGCGCAATACACCAGATAGTCCACGGCACCCACCGGCCAGGTCGCCGGGCAGTCTTCGTTGAACAGGTCGCCGGCAACGCCAATCACCCCAGCAGGCAGCTTCGAAACGTCCCGGCGCAGGCCATGAACTTCCCAGCCAGCCGCCAGCAATTGCTTGGCCAGACGACTGCCGACATCACCACAACCGGCAATCAAAACAGAAGGCGCGGACATTAAAAAACTCCCATCGGAAAGACACAGACTAGCCTCGGGACAGGACGAGCGGCTAGCAATGCAGGAAAAAAAGATACTCTATTACTTTTGTTAACAAGAATTACTTGCAATAATGCACGCCACTTTTGTTCTCGGCCTCACGAGGCCTGGAAGAGCATCAACGTTTTTCAATCTCAGGTCCGGCCAGCATGACACGTAATCAAACCTCCGCTTCGCCAACCAAACGACCTCGCGCTTTTAGCGCAGTGGCGGCTCTGCTGCTCAGCCTGATGCTGGCGCCGACTGCCGCTTTCGCCGACGCCCAGGCACCTGCAACGCCAGCCGCCACCGAGCAAAGCGCACCAGCCGCCGCTCCGGCTGCCCCGGCCGCTACCGATCCAGTGCAAGCAGTTGACGCTGCCGACGTTCCTGAAGTTCTCGAAGCCGACAACTCTCTGGGCATGGCCCACGACCTGTCGCCGTGGGGCATGTACCAGAACGCCGACATCATCGTGAAAATCGTGATGATCGGTCTGGCCATCGCTTCCATCATCACCTGGACCATCTGGATCGCCAAAGGCTTCGAGCTGATGGGCGCCAAGCGTCGTCTGCGAGGCGAAATCGCCGCGCTGAAAAAGGCCACCACCCTTAAAGAAGCCAGCGCCACTGCCGGCAAGGAAGGCACCCTCGCCAACCTGTTGGTGCACGACGCGCTCGAAGAGATGCGCCTGTCGGTGAACAGCCGCGAGAAAGAAGGCATCAAGGAACGCGTGAGCTTCCGTCTCGAGCGTCTGGTTGCCGCCTGTGGTCGCAACATGAGCAGCGGCACCGGCGTCCTCGCCACCATCGGTTCCACCGCGCCGTTCGTCGGTCTGTTCGGTACCGTATGGGGCATCATGAACTCCTTCATCGGCATCGCCAAAACCCAGACCACCAACCTTGCTGTCGTAGCGCCAGGTATCGCCGAAGCGCTGCTGGCCACTGCACTGGGTCTGGTTGCGGCAATTCCAGCCGTTGTGATCTACAACGTGTTTGCCCGCTCCATCGCCGGTTACAAGGCGCAGGTTTCCGATGCCTCGGCAGAAGTGCTGCTGTTGGTCAGCCGTGACCTCGATCACCAGCCTGAGCGCAGCTCGCAGCCGCACATGGTCAAAGTGGGGTAATCGGCCATGGGCCTGCATTTGAAAGAAGGCGCAGACGACGATCTGGCCGAGAACCACGAAATCAACGTCACGCCGTTCATCGACGTGATGCTGGTGCTGTTGATCATCTTCATGGTGGCCGCTCCGTTGGCCACCGTGGATATCAAAGTCGACCTGCCTGCCTCGACCGCCAAACCGGCGCCGCGGCCAGAGAAACCGGTGTTCCTCAGCGTCAAGGCTGACCAGCGCCTGTACATCGGCGACGATGAAGTGAAAGCCGAAACCCTCGGCGCCGTGCTCGACGCCAAGACTCAGGGCAAGAAAGACACCACCATCTTCTTCCAGGCCGATAAAGGCGTGGATTACGGCGACCTCATGAGCGTGATGGACAAACTGCGCTCCGCCGGTTACCTGAAGGTCGGTCTGGTCGGACTTGAGACGGCAGCCAAGAAATGATCACGACGCGCCATAAGCTGACGCGTTACAGCGGTAGCCTGGCCGTGGTGCTGGGCGTGCATGCGCTGGCCATCGCGCTGGCGCTGAACTGGACTGCCCGCCCGCCCATCGAATTGCCGCCGCAGGCAATGATGGTCGAGCTGGCCCCGGTTCCGGCCCCGCCACCGCCTGCTCCGCCGAAAGTCGTCACACCGCCGCAGCCACCGGCTCCGGTGGAAGAGTTGCCGATTCCGAAGCTGGCCGAAGCACCGAAAGCTGAAATCGCGGTGCAGAAGCCCAAGCCGAAGCCAAAGCCTAAACCGCCGAAGCCGGTCGAGAAGAAGCTGCCTGATCCACCGAAGGAAAAACCTTCCGAGGAAAAACCGGCCGACACCCAGCCGACTCAGGCTCCGACGGAGAAATCCGCCCAGCCTGCACCGGGTCCGTCGCCTGCTCAGATGGCGGCCAAGGCCAGTTGGCAAGGCACCCTGCTCGCTCATTTGGCCAAGTACAAAAAGTACCCGGCCAGTGCTCAGGCACGGGGCAAAGAAGGCTTGAACCGTCTGCGTTTTGTGGTGGATGCCGAAGGCAACGTGCTGTCGTTCGAACTGGTCGGCCGCTCGGGCAACGCTGATCTGGACCGGGCAACCCTGGAAATGATCCGCCGCGCACAACCGCTGCCCAAGCCACCGGCCGACATGCTCAACAACGGCTCGATCGAAATTGTTGCGCCGTTTGTTTACTCGCTGGAACGCCGCCGCTAAGCAACACCGCAATACCTGTGGGAGCTGGCTTGCCAGCGATAGCGGTATGTCAGAGAAGGATTTATTAGCTGACCCACCGCTATCGCTGGCAAGCCAGCTCCCACAAGGTTCTCCGCCAGCCAAGAGAACCCAGTCACAAGGCATCGAAAGGTGCCTTTTGCATATCTGGCAACGGCAAACCGACATTGCCCGGTGTCGCATTCCTCACTCAGTCTGATAACGTGCGTCTATCGATTGCAGCCGGTATGCTTGGCCCGCATCTTCATGGACGCTTGCTATGACCCTCACAGAATTACGCTACATCGTCACCCTCGCCCAAGAGCAGCATTTCGGCCACGCCGCCGAACGTTGCCACGTCAGCCAGCCAACCCTGTCGGTGGGCGTGAAAAAGCTTGAAGACGAACTCGGTGTGCTGATTTTCGAGCGCAGCAAAAGTGCCGTGCGCCTGACCCCGGTTGGCGAAGGCATCGTCGCCCAGGCGCAGAAAGTCCTTGAGCAGGCCCAAGGCATCCGCGAACTGGCCCAGGCAGGCAAGAACCAGCTGACTGCGCCGCTGAAAGTCGGCGCGATCTACACCGTCGGCCCATACCTGTTCCCGCACCTGATTCCGCAACTGCACCGGGTCGCCCCGCAGATGCCGTTGTACATCGAAGAAAACTTCACCCACGTGCTGCGCGACAAACTGCGCAACGGCGAGCTCGACGCGATCATCATCGCCCTGCCGTTCAACGAAGCCGACGTGCTGACCCTGCCGCTGTACGACGAGCCGTTCTACGTGCTCATGCCGGCCCAGCACCCGTGGACACAGAAAGAAACCATCGACGCCGGCCTGCTCAACGACAAGAGCCTGCTGCTGCTCGGTGAGGGCCACTGCTTCCGCGATCAAGTGCTGGAAGCCTGCCCGACCCTGACCAAGGGCAACGACGGTGCCAAGCACACCACGGTCGAATCCAGCTCGCTGGAAACCATCCGCCACATGGTCGCCTCCGGTCTGGGCATCTCGATCCTGCCGTTGTCGGCCGTCGACAGCCATCACTACGCCCCCGGCGTGATCGAAGTGCGGCCACTGTCGCCGCCGGTGCCGTTCCGCACCGTGGCCATTGCCTGGCGCGCGAGCTTCCCACGGCCGAAAGCCATCGAGATCCTCGCCGACTCCATTCGCCTGTGTTCGGTGGCCAAGCCAGCGGCGCCGGTTACGGCCGGTTAAGCGAGCGTCATGACTGAGCTGTCGCAAGTGTCGGTGACGGCACTCAAGGGTGTCGGCGAAGCCATGGCCGAGAAATTGGCCAAGGTCGGTCTCGAGAACCTTCAGGACGTGCTGTTCCACCTGCCGCTGCGCTATCAGGATCGCACCCGTGTGGTGCCGATCGGTGCGTTGCGACCGGGACAGGACGCCGTGGTCGAAGGCACCGTCAGCGGTGCCGACGTGGTCATGGGCCGCCGTCGCAGCCTCGTCGTGCGCTTGCAGGACGGCACCGGTGGTCTCAGCCTGCGCTTCTACCATTTCAGCAACGCGCAGAAAGAAGGCCTCAAGCGCGGCACGCGGGTGCGCTGCTACGGCGAAGCCCGGCCCGGTGCGTCCGGCCTGGAAATCTACCACCCGGAATACCGCGCCATCACCGGTGACGAACCACCGCCAGTCGATGAAACCCTGACCCCGGTCTATCCGCTCACCGAAGGCCTGACCCAAGCGCGTCTGCGCCAGCTGTGCCTGCAAACACTGACCATGCTCAAGCCAGACACCCTGCCCGACTGGCTGCCGACCGAACTGGCCCGCGACTACCAACTGGCGCCACTGGCCGATGCGATTCGCTATCTGCACAACCCGCCCGCCGATGCCGACGTCGATGAACTCGCCCTCGGCCATCACTGGGCGCAGCATCGCCTCGCCTTCGAAGAACTGCTGACCCATCAACTGTCGCAGCAACGTCTGCGCGAAAGCATGCGCTCGCTGCGCGCGCCAGCGATGCCGAAAGCGACGAAGCTGCCGCCGAAGTATCTGGCCAACCTCGGCTTCAATCCAACCGGCGCACAACAGCGTGTCGGTAACGAAATCGCCTACGACCTCAGCCAGCACGAACCGATGCTGCGGCTGATTCAGGGTGACGTCGGCGCGGGTAAAACCGTGGTCGCGGCTCTCGCTGCATTACAGGCGCTGGAGGCCGGTTACCAAGTCGCGCTGATGGCGCCGACCGAGATCCTCGCCGAACAACACTTCATTACCTTCAAGCGCTGGCTCGAACCGCTGGGCATCGAAGTCGCGTGGCTGGCCGGCAAGCTCAAGGGCAAAAACCGCGTCGCCGCGCTGGAACAGATCGCCAGCGGTGCGCCAATGGTGGTCGGCACCCACGCGTTGTTTCAGGACGAAGTGCAGTTCAAGAACCTCGCGCTGGTGATCATCGACGAGCAGCACCGCTTTGGCGTGCAGCAGCGTCTGGCGCTGCGGCAGAAAGGCGTCGGCGGGCGCATGTGCCCGCACCAGCTGATCATGACCGCCACGCCGATTCCACGGACATTGGCGATGAGTGCCTACGCCGACCTCGACACCTCGATCCTCGACGAACTGCCACCCGGACGAACGCCGGTTAACACCGTGCTGGTCACCGACACCCGCCGCGTCGAAGTCATCGAACGCGTGCGTGGTGCCTGCGCCGAGGGCCGTCAGGCCTATTGGGTGTGCACGCTGATTGAAGAATCCGAAGAGCTGACCTGCCAGGCCGCCGAAACCACCTTCGAAGACCTCACACTTGCCCTCGGCGAACTGAAAGTCGGGCTGATTCACGGGCGCATGAAACCCGTCGAGAAGGCCGCCGTCATGGCCGAATTCAAGGCCGGCAACCTGCAACTGCTGGTCGCCACCACGGTGATCGAAGTCGGCGTCGACGTGCCCAACGCCAGCCTGATGATCATCGAAAACCCTGAGCGCCTCGGTCTCGCGCAACTGCACCAGTTGCGCGGCCGCGTTGGCCGGGGCAGCGCCGCCAGCCATTGCGTGCTGCTCTACCATCCGCCGCTGTCGCAGATCGGTCGCCAGCGCCTGGGCATCATGCGCGAGACCAACGACGGTTTCGTCATCGCCGAAAAAGACCTCGAACTTCGCGGCCCCGGGGAAATGCTCGGCACTCGCCAGACCGGCCTGCTGCAATTCAAAGTCGCCGACCTGATGCGCGACGCCGACCTGCTGCCCGCCGTCCGCGACGCCGCGCAAGCCTTGCTGGAACGCTGGCCAACCCACGTCAGCCCATTACTCGATCGCTGGTTGCGTCACGGGCAGCAATACGGCCAAGTGTGAGCACCGTCGCAGTTTCTGACAGATCGTTCTGACCAAGGTGGTTATACTCCTGCCATTGTTTCAAAAACGGATACAGATCATGACCGAAGCCGCTCTCGCCCCCGAATCCCCGCACGCGCCGTCTGTCATTCGGCTGCTGCTAGGCAAACTCGGGATCGCCTACGAAGAAGTGCTCGACCACCACGGCCTCAATGCCTCGCGCAAGGTACAAGCCGTGTTGCTGGACGACGCCGTCGGCGCGCTGATGGTGCTGTTTCCGCAGAGCCAATTGCTCGACCTCAATCGCCTCGCCGAACTCACTGGCCGGCGTCTGACCGCCGTGTCCACCGAGCGCCTGGAAAAGATGCTCGGCAAGCACAGCCTGAGCCTGCTGCCGGGCCTGCCGGCGCTGACCAGTTCGCCGTGCCTCTACGAAGAAAGCCTGCTGCGCGAACCGAAGTTGCTGATCAACTCCGGCGAGCCGGGCCTGCTGCTGGAAATCGCCAGCGAAGACTTCAAGACCATGCTGACCAAGGCCAGCGCCGCCAACTTTGGCGAAGCCCTGAGCAGCATCCGCCCGAACCTTGATCGCCCGGACGATGACCGCGAGGAAATCACCCAGGCCGTGCAGGCGTTCACCGCGCGGCGCATTCAGCAGCGTCTGGAAGCGACCATCGAGATTCCACCGCTGGCCGAAACCGCGCAAAAAATCATCAAGCTGCGCGTCGACCCCAACGCCACTATCGACGACATCACCGGCGTCGTTGAAACCGACCCGGCGCTGGCCGCGCAAGTGGTGAGCTGGGCGGCATCGCCGTACTACGCCTCGCCGGGCAAGATTCGTTCGGTGGAAGACGCGATCGTTCGCGTACTCGGCTTCGATCTGGTGATCAACCTTGCGCTGGGCCTGGCCCTCGGCAAGACCCTGAGCCTGCCGAAAGACCACCCGCAACACACCACGCCGTACTGGCAGCAATCGATCTACACCGCCGCCGTCATCGAAGGCCTGACCCGCGCCATGCCGCGCGCCCAGCGCCCGGAAGCCGGCCTGACATATCTGGCCGGTCTGCTGCACAACTTCGGTTACCTGCTGCTGGCCCACGTCTTTCCGCCGCACTTCTCGCTGATCTGCCGCCACCTGGAGGTCAACCCGCACCTGTGCCACAGCTACATCGAGCAACATTTGCTCGGTATCAGCCGCGAACAGATCGGCTCGTGGCTGATGCGCTACTGGGACATGCCCGATGAACTGGCCACCGCCCTGCGCTTCCAGCACGACCCAAGCTACGACGGCGCCTACGCCGAATACCCGAACCTCGTCTGCCTGGCCGTGCGCTTGCTGCGCAGCCGCGGGATTGGCTCTGGCCCGGATGAAGACATTCCGGATGCGTTGCTTGAACGTGTGGGCCTGACTCGCGACAAAGCCAACGACGTCGTCAGCAAAGTGCTTGAGGCTGAAGTGCTGCTGCGTGAACTGGCCTCGCAGTTCAGCCAGGCATAAAACAAAACAGGCCCGCTCCCCCAAGGATCACCAAAATCCCTGTGGGAGCGAGCCTGCTCGCGAAGAATCCAACTCGGTCTACCAGACCGCCCCTGATCGTTCCCACGCTCCGCGTGGGAATGCATCCCGTGACGCTCCGCGTCACCAAAGGCTCAAGCCTTAGGCTTAGCCTTCCTCGGCACCAAATACTTCATCAACCCTTGAAACCACATCACCAGCGCCGGATTGCCCTTGAGCTGGATCGACTTGTCCTGAATCCCCTGCATAAACGCCAACTGCTTGTTCTTCGCCTGCATCGTCGCAAAGCCATAACCCGCATCTTTAAACGCAATCGCAAACGCCGGCTCCGCCACCACGCCAGACTTGCTGGTGATGCGCTGATCCTTGACCACGAAATGCCGCGCCACTTTCCCATCCAGCGTCTGCAGCTGAAACACCAGATCCTTGTCACCCAACTGCTGCTGGAACGCAGGATTTGTCCGGCTGGCCTTACCCATCAACAAACCCATCATCCACAGAAGAAAACGAAATTTCATGCGCACAGCCTCAAAAGGAAAATGAACGGCCGAGGCAGTGTAAGGGATTCGGACGATAACGCCAGTATCTGACGCTGTTGGAAGAGGATGCGGACTTTTTCCCGCACGATGACTGCCAAGTCACGATTCCGCAAGCAACGTCCTACACCTGTTGAAACACATCCCTGTAGGAGCTGGCGAAGCCTGCGATCTTTTGATCTTCCGGCCCGCGAATCTATGGGAAATTTCCTGCAAAGTGCGGTGCTGTCCATGAACTAGGCGAGTTGGTGCGGTGGGGATAGGCTCTGTGGGTCGCCGCAAAATCGGTGACCCGGACGTGCAAGTCCAGACTCGTCATGCATTCAGTTATGGCTATTCGCCGAGTGTTTTCCTATGCTCGCGAACTGTTATGGCGACTGTGTATGGGAGACCTTCGGGTCTGCCGGTTTCCGAGTCCGGTCTTGCACACCTATACACAGCTGCCACCCTTTCGAAGCAAGCGAAACGGTGTTGGCTCCATAACTCGGAAAATACCTATGATCAAACCAACACCCAATCCCCCAGAAAACCCAGACGTTTCGCCCTACGAAACCCTGGAATCAAAGAAATTCCACGAAGCCGCCGAGCGCGCCCTCGACCACCATTTCAAACCAGCCGTCGATCCACACCCCAAACGCGAGAACGGCCTCTTCAAACTCTCCCCCGGCACCGACGCCGAAGCCCTCATGGCCAACGCCTCCGAAGACCTCCTGTCCATCAGCGTCATCGCCTGCGACCTCGCCGACGACCTCCACGGCTCCCGCCGCTCGGTGGCACTGGCCCTGAGCAGAATGGCGGACGGGGTGAGATTGATGGTGGAAGGGACGCTCGACCAGATTGAAGTGCGAAGCGTGGCGGCCAAGTCGTAGCGAGATTTGCGGATGGAAAAAGGGGACGTTAAGTCCCCTTTCTGCAACTACCTGTAGAAATCCAGACACAAAAAAGCTGCCAATCACGGCAGCTTTTTTGAGAATCCGAAACCGTCAGCCCGCCAGTCGACCGACAGGCTCGAAATCACTGCCATTGGACAGAGCAGCATCCAGAAAGCGGCTGCGCTTACCAGAGCGCTTGGCCAAAACTTCACGAGCTTCAGCCTGGAACCGGGCAGCCATCATAGGCTTTGGTTCATGTTTGGACTTTTTCATGGAAACCTCTCGGGTCTCGTAATTTGACTGGATACTAGAGGCGCGGCTCCCCCAATAACAAGTCAACTACAAGGGAATATTGAGTCCTTTTCTGTCAGCGGGCAGGTAAACAAAACGCAGGAAAGGCTTTTAAACCAATCATTGCATCAACGATTCATAGGCAACTGAAAACGCATACGAACAATGCAATAAGCAAAGTCTTCACGAAACAGCCGACCAGCCATTTCGCAGTGCCCATCAGCGTATTGTTTCCAAAGCGGATCGTCGAAGGCGGCTCCACCCAATCGCTCCATCGAAGTCGCCAGACCTTTTTCCCGGTCCTGCCCAGCCATGGCCGTGGCGGCTTTGTAAAAACCGTCCAGCGGTAACCCGGTTTGCAGAGCAATCAACTCTCCCAAACGTGCGTTGGTTGTTTGCACCAGACACCCAAGCCTATCAATCGGCGCTTCAGCACCCGGGAACGCACCTTGATAGATCTCCTCGCAAAATCCTTCTTTGAAGCGCACCCATTTCTTCTGCACTTCTTTGAGTTGCATCTTTTCCGCAGACGACAAACTAACCAGCGCTTTCTTATATTGCTCATTCAAGACTGCATCGACTTTCTCGAAAGTCTGCTGACCGCAAATAACCAAATCGCGATTGGTAAAACTGTCGGGATTGCAGGCTTCCTGCGCATGCGCTGGAACCAGCGAAGCAGCCAAAAAAACACCCGCGATCAGCTCAAAGAACGTCTTGAGTTTGATCATGATCCGGATCCGCCAACACTGCGCTCAGCTACCCGCGCAGGAATCTTCGACGCCTTTCCCGCTTCCGACATACGCGATGCGTATTGCTTGTACGCCGGCACCGCTCGCTCTTTATCGTTCATAGCCCAATAGCTATCGGCGAGATTCAGGTAAGCCACCGCCCGCTCTGGGTTGTGTGCAATTACCGCATTCAACAATTCAATGGACTCTACGTAGTAACCCGCTTCGCCGAGTAGAAAACCAAGGTCGTTTGACCAGCCAGGCTGCTGTCGGAAGTAGTACTTTCCGGTGATATAACTCTCCGGAGAGCAAGCACCATGTGAATCATCGCCCATCAGTGCCTCACTCATCACTCTTTTGAAAGAGCTGCTGTCACCCTTCCGATACGCCGCCAGCGCCGTATCCAGCAGGTCCGCCGAATAGACAGTCATGAGTTTTTTATAACCGCCCTGAGGTCCGCTAATGTTCGCAGCCCGCAGCTTTTGAAGAGCCTCGAACCCATCGAAGGACGCCAGAGTGATAGAGCCCAATGTCCGCACCGGCAACTCCGCCACGCTGATGAGCGAGCGATCGCAATACTCGTTGTTAACCAACTGCAATATTTGCTTTAGCTCAAACTGCCTTGAACTTCTATTGAAGGCGAACAACAGGTTGAAGTTGTAAACCGCGTTATCTTCTTCGCTGGTTACCAGCGCGATGTAATCCCCTGCCTCAACGAACGGCTGCTTGACCACAGCTTCCTCAGCCTGCGGATCAATGACAGTCATGACGCCAGGGCGACCTTTGAGTACATGGACGCTGAATACACCCTGAAGCGCAGACGAGTACTGACTCTTGATCAGAGGCAGCGCCTTCGACGTATCGAGCAAAATGTCCTCGTCACGCGCTTGTTCCGGCGCAATCAACAATCGGTTAGAAACTTCGTCCGCATCACCCGCCAGCACAAACACCTTTTGCCGTGATGCATCACCCAGCAAGCTAGCCGGAATTTCCTTGAGGACTTGCGGGGCAGAAAATGCGTAGGAAGTGGATAGAAGCCCAAGGCTCAACACGATAAAGCGGAAGAACATATTCACTCTTTAAGTCCCTGAATTTCGGATCGTTCAACGACGCGTTGCGGAATCTTCTGCGCTTTACCGGCGGCACTCATCGCGTCGCGGTACTCGCGGTAATAACGCTGCGCTTCCTCTTGGCGATCAAGTCGCCATAGCGAATCAGCCATGTTCAGCATCAGCACTGTGCGTTTGCCGACAGCTTCAACGCCTCGATAAAACTTCAGCGCCAACTCATCGTTGCCGCCCTCGGCCAAGTAGAAACCGAGGTCGTTGTAAGCCTGAATATTTTGCGCCGGGGGATGGCACGCCATGTAGGACTCTGGACTTAGAAAGTTCAGGCTCGATTCGATGGACTCTGCGCGGGACTGTGCCGGCTCGATACTCGAAGCATATTTCAGCAGGTCCTTGGGTGGCTTAGTCTCCAAGACAGGATTGAGCACCCCGCCCTCTTCGGAAACCCATTGCTTGCCTACCCATTTACCCTCACAAAACCGCTCGTAACTCTCAGCAAGCACGCAACCGGTTTCCATCGAAATCAAATCGCAATGCCCTTGTGATGTCGCTATTTCCTCACCGTTCTCACCTATGACTACGCCGTACTCCACCGCAGTCGCCAGTAGAAATTTTTTGTCAGGGCTGAGCCATTCAGGATAAGCCTGGGCACCAATGCCGGCATGAAACAACGGGAACGTTTTTCCATTCGCGGTGAACCAGGCAGTGGTAGATTCCACGACGGGTGATGTCCATTTTTTTGCCTGGAACGTCACTGTGTTTCCGGCGGCTCCCACTATTGGCGGGTCAACGGCAAAGACATTGGTAGCGCTGAACAAGCTGCCGATCATCAACACCCACTTAAGGCTGGCCATAGACGATCCTCTTCACCGCCGGGCTTTCTGACATTAACTGTCTCTTCGTAACGCCATAGGCCTTGATCAACTCTTCCCGAGATCCCTTCGAGCCAAAAGAGCGTTGGTTATTATCGAAGCTGTATTGCTCCAATCGCCCTGCTGTCGAGTAATACCCATGCCACTCCGCGCAGGCACCGCAACCGCCATAGCCGCCTATCGAAACAAGACTGCCCTTGGTGCCTTCCACGCAATCCATCGCCACAACAACATTGCTCAACATCTTCGTCTTCGCACCGTCGGAAGTGAGTTGTGAAACTTTGCTGATATCGCGTCGAAGCACCTTGCTACCGATATTGATGGTCTGGTCGGAGCAGACCGGGATGACTTGGGTTTCCGCATCATCCACCGTCACCGATCGGCAAGACGACACCAACACCACTTCAACACCGCCGCACTGCATGACATCGCGTTGGGTGTAAGCATCCGTCGGCGCGGCGAAGGCTGGGGAAGAGAACAGCCATGCCAGGCCCCCGAAAAACAAAAGCTGATTCATTGAGAAATCCTTTTCGCCGTTAACCAGCCTGTTGTTCCACCAAGCACTTCGCATAGCCATCCGCAAACTTGGCATCGAATGACAACGCCACCGGTTCATCCAACTCGGCCGAGGTGTTGAGCAATTCGTGGGTAGCCGGGGTGTATTTGATCCAGCCAATCGTGCCGGTGCCCTCGGTGTCGAAAAACAGCTGAGCGCGCACTACTTCACCGTCGTCCTCGTCGATCAGCAAATTGACCTTGTCCTTGCCGACATAACGAAACGGAAAATCGCTGCTCCTGACAAGCTCAGTAAGGTAGCCGTAGCAACTCCCTTCACTGGCAGTCGCGGGCAGTGAATGAGGTAAAAGCAAAAGCGCAATCAGCACAGGCCGAATGAAAAACCGGTTCATCCACTCACTCCTCATCCATCGGCGACGATTCCACGTCGGTCATGCTCAGCAGCCGGAATTCGTTTTTCACAAATTCGTAGTAACGGTCCCGGTTACCACTTTCCAACGCGTTCCCTTGGGCGTCCTCTTCACCGTCGAGCGTGATGCCGGACACGATGATCAAGCGGCTCTCGGGCTGGTAAACCATGCCGAACGTGCTGCCGTCGTAAGCATTCGGCAGACCGCCAACCACTTCACCGGTCTGGGCGTCCAGCACTTCGCCGCAAATAGCGCTACCGCCACAGCCGAGCCTACGAAGGATGTAATGGCCGGCGAAGTTGACCTTGCCTTTCAGGGCTTGCACCCGTGCCTGATCCATCATTGGGCTGCTGTTTTCTTGCGGCACCAGCTTATGGTTGGGGCCGGTGAAAACTGGCGTGACGGTGTAATCCTTGAAGGTTGGATCGGCAGCGAATGCCATGGACGCGGCAGCCAATATCAAGCTGCCGAGAACAATCGAAAATCCTTTCACGCTGTAGCTCCGTCGACGTAATTCATTTTGGGGATGTTCATTCGAAGGCAATGCCGCGCACCGCTTTCCTGATTTGCTCGAATCCTTCGTTGCTGATCGCCAACTGGGCGGATGAACCCGACTCCGCCGAGCCGATCAGCACGTCTTTACCCCTCAGCAGGCAAAAAGCGACGCGGGTTATGTGCCGTCGTGACTTGTCGTGGAAACCGAAAATGAATCCCGAAGAGTTCTCCCCGCCCCATTGCTCAAAGGTATAGGTGTTCGCACGACCAGCCAGAGAGTTGGGCACCCAGCCCTGATCGGTAAGGGTTGCCGGGCACCTGCGGTCGTTGTCGTCACGCAGGACTTGCACCGCAAATGCATCGTCTACCGGGCGTTTCCAGTCGGTGAGAAGCGAAAAGTACTCCGAGTTTTCACACATCAAGCCAAACCTCGGCTGGCTCAGGTCGCCATGTTTCTCGAAGTGCCAGTCGGCACCACTAGACGTCTGCGCTTGCCATAAGCTGGGGGCGCTGGACGGTTTGGGCAGTTGTTGGGCTGCGATAAATACCGAATAGAAATCGTCGAACTTCAGCCATTGGTTCTGCAGCAACGGCATGGAGAACCGACACGAACCCATGTCTACAACTGTCTCGGTCGGGCCTTGCGCAACCGGCGACTGGCCGGGCTCGTTACCGACCAACACAGCAGCTGCGGCGGTCACATAACCCATCTGTAAAAGCACGACCAGACCAAAGATCAATTCGCGGAGGCATCGTAGTTTCACGTCACATCCTTCGAATTGATCAATTCCAACTCACCATCCCGATACACCACCTCACATCCCACCCACGCCGGATCTACCTGCGGCATCACCGCCGACGGTTTGCGCAATTCGCGCAACAACGTCGAGCCATGGGACAAGCGACCACCCATGCGGGCAATAACCGCCCGCGCGGTTTGGTAATGCGCATGTCGCCCCGGATCGAGGGTGTCTTCGAGCAAGATGTCCTCGCCGAGGATGCCTTGCACCTGCCCCGGATAAATCATGAACCCGGTGGCCTGCTCCGTACCTTCGCGACCGTCCTGCCAGAAGCTGCCGTCGCGGGTGCGAATGTCTACGTGCGGCGCGAACCAGTGTTCGCGATCCGCCAGCGGCATGGCGTGGTGCAGGCGGAAGAAGATGCGCATCAGGTTGTCGCGGTACCACTCGCGCACTTGCAGGTAGTAGCCGCGCAGGCCCGGCAGGCCGGTCGAATGCGCTAGGCGGATCAGCCCTGACCATTGCGGGAATGGCTGTAGCGGCAGATCGCTCGACGCGGGCCGAGGGGTGGCCGGATCGGTTTCCCAAGGCAAGCGGTGCGGACTGTTTTCAAGGTTGTCATAAGCGGTCGGCGGACGGCCCAGCCAATCGCCGCCGCTGCTGGCCAGCGCCGTGGCGATACACAGATTGCCTTGCACCACGAACACGTAAAACCGGGTGAACCAGTCTGCCAATTGCTGACCATCGGCAGCTTGGGCGACGAGTTCGGCAAGCTCCCGATCGAAGCGCTGCAAGCCGTTTTCAAGGTTCAGCAAATGGCCGCGAGCCTTGCGTTGCATGCGCAAAAACAGCGGCAACGAACGCAGCATCTTCAGCGGTTGCCACGGCAGATGCGGAGTCGCCCCGCCAACTTCACCGGCGTAGTTAGCGGCACTGATGCCCCAGTCGGCCAGCCGGGCGAGAAACAGGTCATTGTTGATATAGGACGCGCCGCCGAACACGGCGGTGAACGGCTCGTTGTCCTGCAACACCCGCGCATCCCAACGCGCCATGATCGCCGGGATACTCGCGGCTGCGCGGCGCTGGGCGTACTCCACCAGTACGCTCGGTTGCGGCGGCAGGATCTCGGCGATGTTCGCGGCGGTCAGGTGGCGGCGCCAGCCGTAGTCGCTGATCGGTCGGTATTGCAGCAACCACAGTTGCGAGCCATCCCAGGCCCATTCGACGTCGCCGGGCACGTAGTGGAACACGCGCAACACGTCTTGCAGGAAGCGCCAGAGCAGGTCTTCGGTCAAACCGTGGGACGGCGTGAACGTGCCGCTGCGCCAAGCATCGCCGAGCCGCGAAAGCGTTGCCCGCGAGGGGCTGACGTGACCGTCGGCCAGCGATTCGAGATGGCCTTCAACCCACTCCAGCTCTACCGAGAGATGGCGCACAAAAGCGATCCCGGAAACTACAGGCGTGATGAAGCGCTGCACCACCACTTCCTCGACGCCTTCGGCCGTCAGTTCGGCGATGCGTGTTGGCACGTTGGCGGTCGGCTCGCGCAGATAGGTGGTGCTCAAACCGGCATTCGCCGAGTCGGCCTGATCTTCGCCATAACTGGAGGAGCGCACCGCCCAGGTCACATCAGGTTGGGCGGCGAGAAATGCCGGCAGGCGCGGATCGCTGCAATCGTTGAGCGTCAGCGCTGCCGGCACCGCTTGCCGCGCCAGTTCAGCCAGGCGCAAACGACCGCCCTTGGTGTGGGCGACAAACCCACGCTCGCCCGACTCCAGCCACTGCGCGAACTGCGCGGGCGAGTCGATCCACGGGTAATGACCCCAACCGGGTTTCAGGCTGATGCTCAGATCGGCGCGGGCGAGAATCGCCGACCACGCTGCCGCGTGCTCGATGCCGAGCACGGCGTCCTGATCACCCCAAACCAGCTCGACCGGATCGGTGATCCACTCCAGCAGTGGCAGCGCAGTATCAGCGCGAATCAGATCCCAGTGCGGCACGAACGCACGGCAGCGCGCATAGCCGGCGCCCATGCGCTGGTACTGCGCGGGCGTCCAGGTCTGGTTGGAGAACTTGCGCGCGAACAGCGTGGGTTTGTTCGACAGCAGCCAGTGGATGGTCTTGCGGATCGGCAGCGGTGACATCAGCGCCGGCAACCGCCGCTGCCACAAAAATGCACCGACCGGCGCCAACAGAACACTGCGGGAAAAGTGCCCGGGCCGACGTTGCAACGCGTGCAGCACCAGCAAGGCATTGACCCCGACTGCCATGATCGCGCTGCCCTTCTGCGTCATCGCCAACAAGGTCTGCGCGTAGTCCGCCAGATCCTCGCAGGGTGGCAGCGGATTGGCGCCGAAGCCCGGCAACTCCAGCGGCACCACGTCGTAGCGCTGGAAGTGCGGCAGTGCGTCGTCCCACCAATCGGCGGCGCTGCCGTTGCCGGCCAGCAGGTACATCAACGGCTTGCTCATGAGCGATCCTCAGGTCAGATCGCGCAGAGCGGCGTCGAGGGTTGGATAGCGGAATGTGTAGCCGGCCTCGGTCAAACGCTGCGGCACCACGCGCTGACCGTCGAAAAACAACTGCGCCATCTCACCCGTCAATACACGCACTGGCGCGGCGGGAATGTGGAACCACACCGGGCGTTTGAGGACTTTGCCGGCCTGCTCGGCGAACGCTGCCTGACTGACCGTCTCGGGCGCGACCATGTTGTAGGTGCCACGCAGAGTGTCGTCGTTGAAAGCCCGCGCGATCACCTGAAGCACATCGTCGCGATGCACCCAGCTCATGATCTGCCGACCGTCGCCCATGCGCCCGCCGAAACCCAGGCGAAACGGCAGCAGCAACGGCGTCAGCGCACCGCCCGGTCCGAACACCACGCCAAGACGCAGCACCACCTGACGCACGCCAAACTCAGTGGCCGGTTGCGCGGCGGCCTCCCAACGCGCACAGAGTTCGGCCATGAAACCGTCACCCTTGCTAGCGTGTTCGTCGAGGCTTTCGCTGGCATCGCGCACGCCGTAGAAACCGATGGCCGAGGCTTGAATCCATAGGGCTGGTTTGTGCTTGGTGTTCTTCAGCCAGGTCATCAACGCTTCGGTGGTGCCGACTCGACTGGCGAGCAGTTGCGCCTGACGTTTGGGAGTCCAGCGTGGGCCGGCGACGGGTGCTCCGGCGAGATTGATGATTACGTCGAAGGCTTCGTCGTGGCTAAGTTCGCTGAGCGAATGCACACAGCGGATGCGACCGTTGAATAGATTGGCCGCGGTCAATGGATCGCGCGTTAGAACGCTGACCGAATGGCCGGCATCGAGCATTAGGTTGACCAAGGCTTCGCCGATAAAACCGGTGCCGCCGGTGATTAGCACTCTTTTGTAGGCGCCATCGGAAAACGGGTTGGATTGGCTCGGTGCCTTTACTGAAGGGGATTTTCGGCGGTCATGCCGATACAACCAGAACAGCGGCGGCAACAACACCAGCAACGCAAAACCGTCGAGCCATAGGTGCGACCAAACCTGCTGTTGCGCTGAAAGCCACATGTCCTGCGGCGCCCATAACAGGATGCCGGCGCTCAACCAGCCCCAGACTGCCGGAGTTTTCAAGCGATTGCCCAAGTGCACCAGCGCGAGCATGTACAACGAATAGCTTTGCAACGTCGCGCCGAACAGCGCAAGCCACCAGACCTGTTGTTCGTGGCCGGCGGCGGGCACCGGGTCGGCGCCCCAGAACGCGAGTTCGAGAACTTGCAGATAGCCGTTGAGTAAACCGGAATGCCCGGCCCAGGTCAGGGTGAGACCGGCGAGTATGTGCACGATCGCGGCGGCGTATAGCCAGAGCACTAGCGCTGGGCGAAGGGAGTTCGAGGGGGCTGGCATTCCGTGTCCTGAGCGCATTCCTTGGGGGTGGGGAGTTTAAAGGAAAATCGCAGTCGTCAGATGCTCAAGTATTAAACGTTTAAGCGCTGCGGATTCTGGCTCAGCGCATATGAAAACGCGTTAGCCATGATGGCGGAACGCGTTTGATCACATCGAGGTGAAAAGGCGCCGGGCGCTGTAAACGCCCTTCTTCACTTAACCGCACTAAAAGCAGCTGCTGGCCACTATCGGTTCGGCCACTTCGGACTGAAGTCGCTTAATCGCATTGATGCCCGAGTCGTTACCTTTGTCGGCAGCAAGCTGATAACAGGCCAAGGCGCGAGGAGTATCTTTCTTTCCTAGATCGCCGCTTTTCCAATAATCGCCTAACGAAACGAATGCATGCGTTGATCCCATGGTGGTAGCACGAATCAACTCTTTTTCAACGTCCAGCGCGCGCTGGCAGGGTCCTGAACCGGCCAATTCATTGCCAAAACAATAGAAGCCAGCCAACGACTCAGCACCGCTCGGCGAATCAACGGCTGCTGCCTTGAAAAGAGCCTCAACTTTGCCGTATTCCAATTGCGGGGCCATACCCGACAGACTTAGCCCGGCCGCAGCCGAACTAGATATAGGATCGCCTGAAGCGGCCGCGCACAGGTAATTTTCCAAAGTCGCCTCAAAAAGTTCTCCTGTCAGTCGGTATTGCTCAAGGCCGCCCAAGCCAGCAAATCCTTGTCCGCGCTGCCAACAGAAATTCTCCGCACGACTCATTTTCCGCGTACTGGCTACAGAAAGCTCTTTATCAGGAATCGACCAGTCCTCAACCCCATCAAGCGTCCAGCATGACTTCCGCGAAAAGTTGAAAATCTTGATATTGCTGTTGCCGGCGCGTTTATCCACAACGTTAACGTGGCGGTCATCCACCTTCTCGATCTCTATTCCTTCCACTTTCCCATCGGGCACGGCCACCATTAAGGGAAACGCCATATCGCGTCCCACCTCCGCAGTAACGTAGGTCACAATCCGCCCTATATCCGACGTCCCCTTTAATACCAGCAGCTTCACGGCCTGCGCAGTTAGTCGCTTCTGCGATTCGGCATTAGCGGAGAATGCTGGAAGAAACTGTCCAAAGTCTTGCGTAGGGCACGAGCCACGTCCAAATGTCGGGCCACTCCCGGTATCGGACGCGATATTGTCCAAAAACACTGAACGGTCACGACTCATACTGGCGATGCAATTGTTCACCGCTGCCACATGCGCCGAAGAGTCCGGTTCCGTCTCCAACGCATCGACCTGGCAATCGGTATCGCGCAGTTTGATCCAGGCGCGCTGAGCCTCCTGAACCGTTGCCTTTTGGCTCGCCGCAAGAACTGGATCGGTCTGATATCCACCTTCGAGCCGAACCATCAGTTCTTGATAACTGGTATTCAACTGCTTATCTGCAGCAACCTTGGCACTCACAGAACATCTTTCCCTCTGAGAGTTCGTAGTGATATCGACACATGCATCGTCAGCAAATGCATGTCCCCCCAACAGAGATAAACCACCAATCAGCACGGCGGGCAGCACCGGAATAAGATATTTACTCAAGGTAAATTCCAACAATATCTTGCGAAAGTGTATTTTTAAGTCGTGCTTATTCTTCAAGGGAGATAGCCATTTTCAGAGTAGATCCATTCAGATAAACGACTGCTTCGCGCCCATTAATATCGACAGGGGTAGGATTTTGGATTATTCCTTCATCACTAGCCTTCGCAATTTTTGTTAACGTCTTATCCGCAACATTGGCACGCCAAATAGTTTCATCACCATTCTTGAAATAAAACGTCGGCCGTGACTTGCTCCAAATCGGAGCATATATATTCCAACCGGCCTCGGGCCGACCAGCCTGCGCTATCGTTTCATACCCTGAGGTGTGCGAGTAGTACGCTTGCAATTTTCCATACTCACCACCCCAACCGAATGTCAAACCACTAACAGCATTTTCAGCAGTATTTGGCCACTGCTGGAACAGCAAACTGCTTTCCAATGGCGGAGATTTTGAACCGAGCTTATAAACCATCCCCCGCAGCTGATTCTTAGAGAGTTGCTGTCGATAGTAAAACGCCCCATCAAAGATTCCCGCAAACCTTTTCCCTTCGTCGTTTGAACCCAAACTCAGAGCACCATCAAAACCGATATCTTTCGCAATCGTGTGCAATACCGGCCTGTCGTTGCGATCAACGTACTCATATAGATTACCCCGGTACGCAATCATCGCCGCATCAAAATGCCCTTCAAACACGATGACATGCAACATGCCTGAAATTGTTTCAGCGGAGATCAAAAATCGTTCGACAGCCCCTTTTTCATTGGGAAGCCATGCTAAATCAATGACCTTCCATGAGCGCTCAAACTGTGTGTACGGCTTATCACCCAACATTAACTTAATATCTTTCTGAGTCGGCCTAGGCGCAATAGAAACCGGTGTGAGAAAGCTTATCTGCTGCACATAAGCTTCCTCTAAACACTCGACTGACTCACAAGAATTACGCTCTGACTCAAGCCAATCACTTTCGATTATTTGTAAAGCTCGCCGATTTTTTATCGGTTTGAAGACCTCACTGAGCTTTTCGTCCAATGCGGACAAAGAAGGAGAACTACAAATTTTCCTCTCTACTTCCGTCGAAGCTTTGCCACAGTCGAAACTCGCAGAAAATGCGACCGAACTGAATAGCAAAAAGGTTAACGATAAAAAGCAAGGGAGCAAATATATATTTTTCATTGAATCAGCCATCGAAGAAATTTTCCCACCATCGAAACGGATACGTTTACGCTCCGCCTCAAAATCAAAGAATTTTGGCGCAACAAATAAATCCGTCCCCTCTCACAGTCAAGACATGCTGTCCATCAGCGCCATCGCCGCAAAACTAGCGGACGACATCGAAGGCTCGAACCGCTCCGTAGCGGTGGCCCTTGTCCGAATTGCCGATGGTGCACAAATTATGGTGGAACGCGCTTTGGACCATTTGGAAGAATTGATAGCGGTGAGGCAGACAGTGAATACGTAAGAGGTACCTGTGGGACGGACTAAAAAATAAATCCGTCCCTTTTCCTTGCGTCCCTTTTCCTTAATAAATAGATCCGTCCCTTTTATTCGTTTCTCTCACTTTATCCCGTCACGAAATCTCACTTAAAATCTTCAGCACTTTTCGGGAGCGACTCAACACCCTTTAACGCCTTTCGATTTATGAATGAGTAGCTTCCTCTCTCACAAGACTTTCTAGAAATAAGCTCTCCATCTTTTAGAACAGTTAAAAAACTTCTATATGCCTGCGAAACAAGATATGTATACCTTCCATTATAAAATTTTATTATATTCAAACTCACGCTACCTTCAGAGGCATTAACTACATAAAAACGGCCTTTGGGAGGAACTTTACTTTGTGGATATAGAAGCTCTATTTTTCCAGGTACACCATACCTATACTGCACATAACCGGAGTTCGGATTAACATTACCTGATGCACATACGGAAACAATTTTCCCAGCCGGAAGCGGGCAGCTGAAATAGATATCTTCCTGAGCACTACAAAGAGTAACATCCTCCGCGTCCTGCTCTTCTTCTGCAAATGCTGCAGATACAAAACAACCAAACACATAAACCACAAGAAAAACTCTTAAAAACTTTCTTATCTGCACATCAACATGCAAGAATTTGTTCATTTGAAATATTCTCCTTCCCATATTTTTTTAAAATTCTCCTTTCTTGCTACGCGACTATTTGTATTATAGTTTACAATATCTGTAATTGAATCCACCGCCGCTTCCGTTGGCCCTGCATCTGCCCTTATGTGCAAGTTATGGTCTACCCAAAAATAGCCTGCCGAACGAACCGCATACTTCATTTGAACTAACAAATCTGGGGTCTCTATAAAATCGTGATCCTCATTTGGCCACCTGCTTAAATTACTTCGATACCATGTTGTAAAGTCTCTATAGTTTACTCTTCCCGTTAACTGCTTCAGTCCCCGCCCGCGAAATTTCCAACCATCACCAGTTGCATAATCTCCATTCCCTAACTGCGCTCGGCCGCCATATGCTCGATTAGCGACTTCTACATAATCCGCTTGCGTCACCGAAGTCCCATCGGCCTTTATCGGTTTAACAGTCTGATAACCGAGGGCATGTGCCGCACTAGGGTTATTCGAAAAGTACGAGAACGTAGCTATTAGAGAAGTAGCCTTCCACAAGAAGCTTTCTTCCACACTTAGTGTGGGTCCTGTCTCTTGCATTACCTGTGCAAAAAAATGACTCCTGCGCAGTGGTGTATCAAGCTTAAAGAAATCAATATTAGCGTTGAGTTCGTCAGCTATCGCCTGAAGGTCTACATATTTCGACGGGCCAAGTCCGGGGTAGATCTTTTTCATCATATCCAAAGTAAACTCAAACTTTGGCTTCACCTTGATATATTCAATAAACTCTATCGGATGAAAATGCCAAACAAGTCCATCAGCAGGAACCTCTGCCTTACCAGACAGTTCACTCCAGAACACCAATTTATCGATACGTGTCTTCTCATGGGCGAGCGTCTTTGGTGAGCCTTCCAAAATCTGCGGCAATCTACCCCACTTCGCTTCGCTGGACGTGTCCTTCCATTCAGTTGGATGATAGGCAATAAGCTTTGACCAATGAGACCTAAGCTCAGCATTTTGCAATGCCTTAGGAAAATCCTCTGGTGTAACTTTCCCGTCTGCGTTTCCAAGCCTATCTAGGTCACTGTATAGGCCTTTAAAAAATTCTGGCATATCATCTGGATCAAGGAAGCCATCTGCGACAGCACTCGACTCCTTTACAATCCGAAAGCCAAGCTTTTCCCAATCGTGCTGAGAGATTATCTCCGCTTCGCCTTTTGCGATTAGGCCTGTTTTACTTTGGCCATCCTCTTCAACCTTTGGCTCATACCATTCATCTGGATTTTTGAATATTGGAACTTTACTCAGTTCAATGGCATGGTCCGAAACCAACTCCACAACTCCCGTCTGGGGAGGCTTTTTTAACAAAGTTTTATTTGCGGACAATCGCAAAAATTTCTTCCCAGTGGCCAACCCAGCTGGATTTTGTAAAAACTCTTCCAATTTTTGATCTGTTGTAAAGACCTCGATATGAACCTGGTGCTTGCGAGTTGCCTCACCGCTCTCATCAAGAAGATTTTCCATCAGGCCTAAGTAACCAATAGGATTTCCTGCCTTGATACCGATACTGGTAATGACGACTTTCTCAAAAGCCTCATCAACGGGAGTCACTGTATCCCACCGCATCGCTGGCGATGGAAGCTCATTTTCGACGCAAGCCCAAAACGTTGGCGGCACCGCTCCGCCCCCTCCGGGGCCGCCGCTAATTAGCGTGCATTCGGCCATGCGCCTAGTCTCTCCAGCGATATTCAGGTTGACAACTTTTTCGCTGTCGAAAGTAACAACACTTGTAGCTACCAATGCTATAGAGCCAACTGGTGGCCCCGCATTTTGCCCGTTGGCTTGTATTGCCGGAGCGCTGTATATCGGTAAAGGTTGTGGCCCTACTGTCGCCTTTACTTTGCCGTGCCAATAATTCGGTTTTTCTCGCTGCGGAGGTAAAACTTCGAACCAACTTGGTCCTGCAATGGCGCCACCAGTTGTTGTTCGAGGATATACCTCACCATTTTTTTTGTAGGCAAACCAAGCCTCCTGACCCACAGAGCGGCCTGCCACACTTCCCTTAAGAATTTTGCCCTTGGCATAAACCTCAACTGTTCCCTTTTTTTCGAGAATCTCAAACTCTGTGCCTGCAGCGATTGCTCCATAAGTATGGCAACCAGGTTCACCCTTAGCGTCGCTACGCGCAGTAAAACCACCGGCGATCATTTTGATTCTTTGATTAGGCGCTTCTTCTGGTGACAATGGATACCGATCAAACGGTAATAAATGCATGTACAAGCTGTAAAATGTCAGCTTGTTCTGTTTACCTTTATTCGCGCCTTCTTCGGTATTTGGTGGTGAATGATATTCGTGACGCACCAAACAGAAAGAATTAGTATACTTCAGAGACTTAGAGCCCTCGCCCTCACCGAAGGTTGATGTCAAGTAATCCTTGCTCAAGCGATAAGCGACAACTTCACCATCAGCAATACAACGCACAGGTTCCTGTAGTACACATTGAGGCGCACTTAGGTCACTAATATGGATTCCACCATGCCAGAATTTGTTATTTCCCAGTAAATAGTGCCCTGACGTCTCAGTTCCGATAGCCTGATAAATCTCTTCGGCATCTTTAAACTGCTTCCCATCGGACTTTCTTATGGGAAACTCAAACTTAATCGTCGGAACGATTATTTCCGGAGTTGTGCTTTGGGTCGAGGAGTCAGTCATTCTTTGCTTCCTGCAAGCTTAGAGTCGAGCTCTTTGACTCAACCCATTCCTGTTTGGCGACCATCGGACTTGATGACTTCGCAGTTAAAGTTGTCATTTTCAATCGCACTTTAGCTCGACCAAAAAACATGCTAACCGGGACAGATGCAGTTGGCATTCCTATAATCAATTTTTTCTTAAAAGCACGATTCATGTCTTTTACTCAGAAAACACAAAAAAAGCCTTCGGCTTAACCTTCTCAGGCGGCGAATTCGCCAACGCCTGATCCATCAAACTCCCCGCCTTATCCTTATCCGCCGCCCCCGGCAGCACCGGCGGTTTAATCCCGATCCCGGTGCCGGAACCAGCCGAGCCACCGGCATTGATCTTGATCACCGGCCCAACCACCGTCACCCCACCGCCATCGAGCTTGATAAAGCTCCCACCCCCAAGAATGGTCAGCTCTGTCCCCGCCTCAATAACAATCTTGTCCCCAGCCTTGAGGTGTATCTCTTTCCCCACGCTGGTGAGCTGCGCAGTCCCCAGCTTCACATGCTGGTTCTGCCCAATCGTCAGGTGATCATCCAGCTTCGCTTCGATCTTGCGGTCAGAGATCGTGGTGCGGTGTTCCTCGGCCTTCAGCTCGGTGTAGGTGTTCTTAACCACCGTGTCATGACGTTCATTACCGACCCGAATCTTCTGGTCATGCTCAACGTTTTCATCCCAATCACGCTGGGCGTGGATGTAGATCTGCTCCGCACCTTTCTTGTCTTCGATGCGCAGTTCGTTATACCCACCGCCACCCGGTGAGCTAAGCGTTTTGAACACGCTGCGAGTCTTGTTCGCCGGCAGTGCGTACGGCACCGGGTTTTCCTTGTGGTACAGGCAGCCGGTCACCAGCGGTTGGTCGGGGTCGCCTTCGAGGAAGGTGACGAGGACTTCCATGCCGATGCGCGGGATGGAGATGGCGCCGTAGCGGTCGCCGGCCCAGGAGCTGGAGACGCGCAGCCAGCAGCTGGTTTTGTCGTCGGCCTGGCCTTCGCGGTCCCAGTGGAATTGCACTTTGATGCGGCCGTACTGGTCGCAGTGGATTTCTTCGCCTTTGGGGCCGGTGACGTGGGCGGTCT
Organism: Pseudomonas chlororaphis; assembly: GCF_000783395.1. GTDB lineage: Bacteria > Pseudomonadota > Gammaproteobacteria > Pseudomonadales > Pseudomonadaceae > Aquipseudomonas > Aquipseudomonas chlororaphis_H. Next base: position 339,934 of record NZ_JSFK01000002.1, read on the forward strand.
GGCTGCCGAGCACGCGCGGTTTCGGGTGTTCGAGGGCCGGGCGGTAGAACACGTCCCACGGGGTGGCGAGGAAGGTGTTGCGGTAGCCTTGGTGGAAGTCGTCTTTGTTGTCGGTGGTGTCGCTGGTTACGCCTTCTTCGAGGACTTGCGGCTGCTTGCCTTCGTGGAAGATTTCAGTGAGCAGCCACAGGTCGTTCCACTCGCTGCGCGGGTGGTCGGACATTTCCATGAAGTGGCCGCTGACCAGTTTGGTCTGGTCGCCGCGACCTTCGGCCTGGCGGTAGTCGGCGCGGTGGCGTTCGAGGGCGCGCTGGCTGAGGAACTTGCCGCGCGCGCGGTCGATGAAGCGGCCGGGGTAGTCGTAGTCTTCGAGATCCGGCTCAGTGCTCTCGCCTTCGGGTTTGTAGGCGGCTTCCATTTGCAGGCGCGGTTTTTCGAAGTCGTAGTCGCGGCGTGTGGTGCGGCTGGTGCGGGTTTCCAGGCGCAGCTTGAAGCCTTTGATCACCGGTTCTTCGGCGACCATGCCGCTGCCCTGCACGTACGCAGTTGGCTGACCGAGTTTGCGGAACACGGTCTGGTCGTCGCCGAACACCAGCAGGTGGCCTTTGTCGCTGTGCTGGAAGTGGTAGTGAATGCCTTCCTCTTCGCACAGGCGCTGGACGAAGTGCAGGTCGGTTTCGTCGTACTGCACGCAGTAGTCGCGGTCCGGGCACGGCTGGCTGAGCTGGAAGCTGTAGGCGTTGCCCTTGATGCCGTGCTCTTCGAGGATCAGCGCGATGATTTTCGGCGCTGACATCTGCTGGTAGATGCGCTGGTTGGTGCGGTGATGCAGGTATTGCAGTTGCGGCACCATCGACACTTTGTAGCGGGTCAGGCGCTTGCCGGCATCGCCTTGGGCAACGCGGTAGATCTGGCCGTGGATGCCCGAGCCTTGTGGATCGAATGCGAGAAACGCCTGCTTGTGCAGCAGTTGCTCAAGGTCCAGATCAGGGTTTTCGCTGACCAGTTCGAGGTCGAAACGATACGGCTGGCTGATGCCTTCGGTGCCGGTGAACGACAGCACTTGCAGGTCGCCGACGTAGTCTTCGACCTTGAGGCTGAAGTGGGTTTCGTTAGCTGGGTTGAACATAAAGTGCTCCCTGTTCGAATGTCATCCGTTACGCCCGAAGTCGCAGACGTTGCAGCCAGGACGAAGTGGCGCCCAAGGCGTCACGCAATTGTTGGGCAGTGATGCTGCGCTCTGCCGGGTTGAAGCTCAGCGCGGTTCGCAGCGCTGGCCAGCCGTGTTTCGGTAAGTTCGCCGGTGCTTGCAGTTCGCGCTCCAGGTGCTCGTCGCGGGCCTGGGTCGAGGGCAAGCGGCGGAACGGGTGTTTGCCGCCCGCCAGTTCATAGATCACGCAGGCTACGCCGTACACGTCCGCGCTGGCCGACAAGGGTTGGCCCTCAAGCAGTTCGGGGGCAGCGTAGCCCGGGGTCCAGGCGTTGAAGCGTTCGCGGCTCAGGTGTGGCAGGCCGGGCAACACGCCCTCCTCTGCCTGACCGAGACCGAAGTCAAACAGGCGCAAGCCGTCTTCGCTGAGCATGACGTTGCTCGGTTTCATGTCACCGTGCAGCACGCCGCGACCGTGGGCGTAGGCCAGCGTGTCGAGCAGCGGCAGGACGATGTCGCGCAGTTCTTGCCACGGCAGGCCGAGGGGCCGCTCGCAGAGCAATTTGTCCAGGGTCAGGCCACGCATGTATTCCATGGTGATGAAGGCCCGCTGGCAGTCGGTGTCGACTTCAAAGGTGTGCGCACGCACGACGTTGTCGTGGCGCAGGCGTCGGGTCAGGGCAAACTCGCTGTAGAGCAAGGCACTGGCGTCCGGCGATTCGGCAAATTCTTCGCTGAGGATTTTCAGCGCAATGTAAGGATCGGGATCACCGAACTGTTCGTGCAGCAGATCCCGCGCCCGGTAAACGGCGCCCATGCCACCAGCCCCGAGCAGGCGCTCGAGGTGGTAGCGACCGGCGAGTACATCCGGCAGTGCACCGATGCTGGCCTTGGTCGGCGCCAGCAACGGTTCTGCTTTGTTTTCCTTGGCGAAGGCGAAGTAGGTCAGGTTGTTGGCCTGTTCTTCGCTCATCAGCAAGTCATCGATTGGCAATTCGATTTTGGTCATTGGCGGATCACCACGGCTGTCAGGTTGTCGCGCGCGGCGCCGCGCAGGGCGCCGTCGAACAAACGTTCCAGCGCCACGTGCGGCGCGCTGAGGCTGAGGGCGTTGCCGAGGGCATCGCTGCTCAGGCCCTGATACAAACCATCGCTGCAGAGCAAAAACGCATCGCCCGGATAGACCTCGAGTTCGAGGACATCCAGGGTCAGTTGTTCGGCGGCGCCGACGGCTCGGGTCAAGGCCTGAGCCGCTGGGTGCGCCGCCGCTTGTTCGACGCTCATTTGCTGTTCGTCGATCAATTGCTGCTGCAACGAATGATCCTTGGACAGCTGATACAGCCGCTGCCCGCGCCACATATAGCAACGGCTATCACCGGCCCAGATGCAGGCCGCGCGATTGCCTTCCACCAGCAGCGCCACAACGGTGCTGCCCATGATGCTGTCGTGACGTCCGGCGGTGACGGTCAACTCTTGCCCCAAACGCCGGTTCAGCCAGTGCAGGCACTGGCGGATGGCTTTGAGGCGTTCGTCGAAGTCCTCGTGTTGCGGCAGTTCAGCCAGGCTGGCGACGATCAACTGGCTGGCGATGTCGCCCCCCTGATGACCGCCCATGCCGTCCGCGACCACCCACAGCCCCTGCTGTGGCGAGTCGAGGAAGGCATCTTCGTTGCGCGCCCGCACCTTGCCCGGGTCGGTACGCGCCGCGCTGCGCCAGGCACTGGCCACCAGCATCAGAGCTGCACCGGCATACGGAAGGTACGCAGTACGCCCATGTCGAACGGGTTCGGCGTGCGCTGGCTGGTCAGCAGGTAGTTGGCGCGCAGGCCACCTACATCGGCTTTCAGCACCAGCACGTCGCGACCGCTCAGGTACTCGGTCTGCATCAGGTCGAACAGACGGAACAGCGACCATGGGCCGGAGTTCTTCTCGATGCCGATCGGGCGCCCGGCCATTTTGTCCATGACCAGACTGGTGCGACCGTCTTCAGCATCGGTCGGCCACTTGAACGACATTGGCAGGATCGGACCGTGGCGGTATTCCATGGTCTTGTCGCCGAATTTGAACTCGGAACGGCTGACCGCCGGGTCGAGGGTGTACGGCTCCAGTTTGAACTGCACGGTCGGCTCGGCCGGGTTGATCGAGAAGAAGCTCTGACGAATCGTCAGCGCCGCCGCCATCTGGTCCAGATACATTTTCGACACCGGCAGGCTGTGGCCGTCGACACTGCGCATGCGGTAGTTGCCCGGATCACCGCTGACAAACGGACGCATGTAGCTGTCGAAGAAGCGGTCGACGGTGCCTTGAGCCCGGAAGAACTCGCGGAAATCGCTGATCGCTACGTCGCTGGTGCTGCTGGCGCTGAACGGATAACGCTTGCTGATGGTTTTGCCATACACGCTGTACAGCTCGTTTTGATAACGGCCGTTCAGGTATTGGTAAGCATCGTTAAGCACCAGACGCCACGAGTCTTCGGCCAGCACGTTGAACCACACGCTGAGCGGACGCGGCAGACGGCTGGACGCATTGCGCAGGTTGGTCAGCGCATCACGCTGGCCGCTCATGCGGGTTTTCGCCATTTCGAACGCGGCTTGTTCCGGCGTGCTGGAACGGGCCAGACCGGCGAGTTGCAGTTGCAGGTCGTTGAGCGCGCTCAGCGCAGGCGTCAGGTCCGCCGCCGGGCCGTTGTTGTCATCGAGCAAACGATGCAGCGGTTCGAAGCGGCGTTGCAGCGACTTCTTCGCGGTGTCCGGCAGGGTCTTCGCCACGTTCAGGGCCGAAGCCTTGTCCGCTGCGGCGGCGGCAAGTTTGCCAACCTTACCCAGTTTGCCTTTCTGCCCGGCCAGCGCATCAGCAGCGTCGCCAGCTTCTTCGACAGGATCTGCTGCCGCCTGGAAGCGGGTGTTCTCACGCACTTCGGTGAGCAATGCCAGCACCGGCGAGTTGGCCGAGGTCAGGCCCGCCAGTTGTTCGGCGCCTTCACCGGCGTCGCTGATCGGCGGCAGGGCAACCTGGCCAACCGCTTCGCTCCAATAGTTGGCGTAGTCGCGGAAGTACAGCTGCTCCAGCTCGACCATCAGACGACGCAAGTCCATGTCGCTGATGCCCGCGCCTTCGCCCAGTACCCAGTTGTCACGCAGGATGTCGGTAACCAGCGCCGAACCCTGTACCGAGAAATACTGCTGATAACCGGTTTGCGTGTAGAAGCCCGGGATCACGTATTCGGTGCCGATAAACAGCGAGCCTTGTGGACCGAGGTGTTGGCTGAAACGATAGTCCGGCAGGTTGCGCGCCTGCTCGCGGAGCATGCGGTAAACCACCGTGGCCAGCGATTCGCTGCGCAAGACCTGACGCGCCTGAGTGACCAATTGGTCGTTCAGCGGGTAAATAAACGGCTGCTTCAGCAGACGCTCCAGATGCGTGCTCAGACCGTTCTGTACGGCGGTGTTGCCGGTGTAGCGCGTCGACCAGTCAGTGGCGACCCAGTCCTTGAGCCATGCGGCATCTCGACGATCCTTCATGTTCAGCATCAGGTACGCGCGCAGGCTGTTGAGCAGGCGATCGCGGTCCTTCATGTTGGCGCGAATCTGCCCTTCGAGCATGGTCGCGACCCGTGGCAGCAGTTGCTTTTCAAGCTCGCGCTCGTAAGCCTCTTTGACCACTGGATTGACGTCTTCGCCCTGATACAGACCGCCACGCTCGTGATACGAAACGTCGCCCTTCTTCGGGAACACCTGCGTCGCGGCGTAGCTGCTGTCGAGGGTTTTCAGCACGCCCATCGCATCATCACGCGGCGACAATGCCGTGCGCTGCTGCGTCCAGTTTTGCGCCAGATTGCGCAGGTTTTCCAGGCGCTCATAGTTGGCCGAGAAACCGCCCGCCCAAAGCATGCCGAACAGTGCCAGCGCCGCCAGTGCGCCAACATACAGGGCACGTTGCCCCCAATGAATGCGGCTGCGTTCGCGCTTGTCCAGACCGGCCAGGTCGGATTCGGGGAAAATCACTTGGCTGAACAAGTGATGGATGAACCGCGAACGGCCGCTGCGCAGGGTCGGCAGCACACCGGCACTCATGCCGAGGCTGGCGCCGATGCCGGCGGTGGTTGCATCCATCTCTTGGGTCAGGTGCGGCGCGCTGGTCAGGTAGAAACCACGCAGCTGCGTGGCACGCTGGTAACGGTTGCCGGTGAACGCCATGTCGACGAACAGGCACAGGCGCTCGCCGATCTGCCCCAGTTGATGCGGGAAATCGAGGATGCGGCCACGGCGCTGAGTATCGCGCTCGGAGTGCATGCGCATGATCACTTGGCTGTTGAGGCGACGCAGCAGCTCTTCGAACTCATTGCGCAGAACAGCGACGTCAGTGCCGACCTGATCCTTGCGGAAACTGGTGCCGAGCACCTGATCGCTTTCTTCGCGGGTCAGTTGATCGAAGAACTCGTCGAAGCCGAGCAGCTTGTCAGCCTTGCTCAGGACCAGATACACCGGCACGTCGACGTGCAGTTTCTGATGCACATCTTGCAGTCGGCCGCGAATCTGGCGCGCGAGAGTGTCGATGTCCTGCTCACTGCCACCGAGCAGGGTTTCCACCGGAATGGTCACCAGCACGCCGTTCAACGGACGCCCGCGACGACGCTTGCGCAGCAGCTCCAGCAATGTCGTCCAGGCACCGCCGTCGACTTCGACATCCGGTTGCGTGGTGTAACGCCCGGCGGTGTCGATCAGCACACCGTGATCGGCGAAGTACCAGTCGCAATGACGGGTGCCGAGAGTGTCGCGGGTCAGCTTGCGGTCGATCTTGTTGATCGGGAATTCCAGACCGGAAAAGTCCAGCAGGCTGGTTTTGCCGGAGGCCTGCGGACCGATCAGCAGGTACCACGGCAAGTCACTGCGCCAGCGCTCGCTGCGGCCGCGATACAGGCTGGAAGTCTTCAGGGTTTTCAGCGCGTCTTTGAAGCGCGCCTTCAACTCTTTCTGCTCTTCGTCGATCAGCTCTTCGCGGCGAATGCGGTCCTGGCCGTCCTCGCTTTCTTCCTCGGCTTTCTTGCGGATACCGCTGCGCCAGCTGACGAAGACCATGGTCAGGCCCCAGATCAGGAACAGCACAGCGATGGTCAGCAAGCGAGAGGTCGAGCTCTCCCAGAACTTGTAGTCATCAACCGCCAACAACGGGCCGACGAACCACACCAGCAGCGCCACGAACAGCACCAGCAGCAAGGTCCAGACCCAGGTCTGGCGCAGGAAGGCGCCGACTTTCTTGAAAAACTTTTTCATCACACGTCCCTGTTTACGGCTGCGACTGCGGTTGCACCGCAGCCGGATCAAGCGGCTGATAAGGTTGCAGAACGGTGTCGCGCTGCTCGCCCAAGACCCAGGCGAAGCCTGAATACATCACCACCAGACAGACGAAAGTGAACAACACCACCATCCACGCCGGCACGATGCGCACCAGGTTGCGACGCTGATCGTTCAAGCCTTCCCAGTGCGGCGACAACTCGCGCGGCACGTCGCCACGCAACTGACGGATCTGCCGGTACAAGGCGTCGCGGATGCCTTCGAGTTCGAGCATGCCGCGCGCTTGCACGCGGTACTTGCCCTCGAAACCGAGGGACAGGCACAGGTACATCAGCTCGAGCATCGGCAAGTGCTTGACCGGGTTCTTCGACAGTCGATCGAGCAACTGGAAGAACTTCTCGCCACCGAAGGTTTCGTTGTGGAAGCTGCTCAGCAGACTCATCTGCGACCACTCGCTTTCGTTGCCCCACGGTGTGGTCACGACAGCTTCGTCGACCACGGTGCAGAGCACGTAACGCGCGGCCATCACCTGGCTGCTTTCGGCGCCGTTGTGCAGGGCGCGTACTTCAAACAGCTTCAGCCCGGCAGTCAGACGCTCGTTGAGTGCGTACAAGTCTTCGCGGGTTTCGCTGTGCTTGAGGCGCACCACTTCCGAAAGCAGCTCGGACGAGGCAGCGACCAGCGAATTGAGGCTGATGTTGAACGCTTCGGCCGGGCGCAGGCGCGCGGCGTAGATCATGCGTTCTTCCAGTTGCTCGAAACGCGGCGGCGCGGCGAAGTCGGTCAGCGGACTCGATGCCGGTCCGTGGCCTTGACGATCGAGCAGGACGGTTTTGTCGTCCTGGTTGTAATCCGTTTCCTTGATCATGTCGGTCAGTTCCTGATGGCCCAGAATTTCAGTTCAAGCTCGGCGAATTCGCCGGACACATGGAACGCGAAACCGCCGGAGCGCTCGAGTTGTGCCAGGTCTTCGGAACTGAGTTCGAGGATGAAATAGGTTTTGTTCGAGTGGAACGCGATTTGCCGCGGGGCGACCGGCAACGGTTTGACCTTGATCCCCGGCAAGTGCAGGTTGACCAGTTGGCGGATACGCTCCACCGGGCCGACCTTGAGGTGCGCCGGCAAGCGGTGGCGCAGTTCTTCGGAGTCGCAGTTGGCACTGGCTGCCAGCACGAACGACGCCGAGCCGAGCAGTTTGTGGTCGTGCAACGGCGACACGATGATGCCGTACTGACGCGCTTGCAGGATCAGTTCGATGGCGTGCTGTTCGAGCACCATCGACAGCACCTGACGAATCGCTTCCATCAGTTTGCGGAAGCTGCCGCCCTGATCAGCGTGAGAGTAGCGGCTGTCCAGGCGCGGGCGTTTGCTCTCGCCGGAGAAGGTCGCCAGATCGCCGAGCATGGTCAGCAGCGTGCGGTACAACTCTTCCGGGTGCACCTGCTCCAGACCGAGGTAGTGGCGCAGCAGCAGCTCGGTGCGGTTGATCAGTTGCAGCATCATGAAGTCGCCGACTTCGGCACCGCCGACCTTGCCGTTGGAGCGAATCCGCTCGGCAATCGTGTCGCCACGGTGGTTGAGCATGCTGATGACTTCTTTCAGGCACGACAGCAGATAGCTGGAGGCGTGGGCCTGAATGTAGGTCGGCACGAAATCCGGATCGAGGCTGATCACGCCGTCCGGCGTGGTGTCGAGCACGTCGCAGATCTTCAGCTTCACGTAGGCCTGATCGCTCTGCTGCTCGCCGAGCAACAGTTTGAAGTCCGGGCGACCGCAGCTGACCTGGCTGGCTGAATCGTCGCCGGCGTTGGAGTCGGCCACTTCGGCGTCGTACGCGGTGTAACGCGCGAGCACGTCGGATTGCTCCGGACGGCGCGACTCGATGTGGTTGCCGGTGACCAGCGGCAGTGCCAGATAGATCGGCGTGTTGCCGGTGTTCGGCGGTACGTCCAGCGCCAGCGGCTCGGTGTTGCCACCCAGTTCGAACAGGCTGCCGTCCGGCAGAATCCCCGAGGCTTCACTGATGACCAGTTTGCCCATGTTGAGGAACTGCAGGTCGATCTCCAGATTGAGGAAACCCCAGGTGTAGCCACCCAGCAATTGAGTGCGGGTTTTCATCTGGTGATCGTAATAACGATCGTTGTGCTGGAAGTGCTGCGGACGCAGCAGCATGCCTTCCTGCCAAATGACTTTATGGGTATTCATGATCAGTCATCCGCCTTGGCGAGCACTTGATTGGTGTTGCGGATGCCGGTCTGGTCCAGCGTCAGATCGACTTCAGTGACCTCCAGCGGAGTGATCTGAACGGTGTGGCGCCATTGGGTGTCGGGCAAGTCGCGGTAAGCGGCGAGAACGCCCACATAAAGGCTGCCCTCTTCCACCTTGAGCTTCATCTCCACGGTTTCACCCGGGCGCAGCTCGAGTTCTTCGCTGGCCACCAGATCCGGGTTGAGGGATTCCTTGGCGCGCTCGTAGAGGCTGAAGAAATCAGCGTTCTCGAAGGTCACCGGGTGCTTGAGTTCGAACAGGCGCACGACGATCGGCGACGGCCGACCGTTGAGATCCGGGTTGAGCTGATCGCTGCCGGTCAGCTTCAGGTTGATCTTGGTCACTTTCGAGTACGGCGACAGCGACGAGCAACCGGCGAGCAGCACCAGCACGGTGAGCGCAGTCAGCGTCTTGAAAAAAGCGGTCGAGCGGCGAGACATGCGCATCATCCTTGGTGGTCGGTGTGGAGGGTGGAGATCAGGCGAATCTGTTCTTCGTAAGCCTGGGCGAAGTCGCGGGCCAGCAGACGCTCGCTCCAGTCATCGTCCTGACGCAGCGCCTGGTGATAACGGCCGAACGCTCTCCAGCGCCCGCCCGAGGTCGCGATCAACGGCTTGTTGTCACGCTCGAAACGCAGGGTCAGTTGCTCCGGCGAGAAGTGCTCCAGCGTGCCGCGTACGGCGGCGCGGCTGGCGGTCAGCAGGGCCACTTGATGCGCCTGCAGATCGCGGAACGCGCGGGAGATGGCTTGCTCGGCCGGCAGATGACCGGGCTTGCTTGGCTGCAACAGAATCTGCAGTGCTTCGCTCGGATCGACGGCGAATTTCAGCGGGTTCTTGTTGGTGCCTTGCACGGTGGTCTGGGCCAGACGCAGTTCGTTTTTCAGCTCCGAACGGGTGCGCAGACTCTGCTGCAGACCGCCGATGCTTTGGCGCAACAGACGCGCAGCGTTCAGCGCCAAGGCTTCACGTTCGTCGTGGCTGAGGCCTTTGACATCGACGCCCAGCGCCGCACCGAAATGATCCCAGAAACCTTCGCTTTGACGCTCAACGACTTTCGGCGCCGGAGCGGGCTCAGGTTCGGCGGGCGCGGCAATCAGCTCCGGCACCATCAGGCTTTCCATGTCGATGCGCGCGTAGTCGGCGCGTTGACGGGAATCCTCAGGTTTGGTGTTCGGCGCCAGCAACTCGTCGATTTCCGAGTACACACGCTCTTGCTGCTCGAGAGCATTGAGCGGGTCGAGATCGAGAAACGCGTCGTCGGGGATGATGCTGCCGGCGGCGCGTGGACGGCCGACTTCACCGTCGAACGTGGCCGGGTCACGCACCAGGCGCGCGCGAATCTCGAAGTCGCCCAGCACGTAGGTGCTGCCGTGCTCGATGCGCACCGGTTCGCCTTTGTGCAGGCGTGCGCCGCTCTCGCCGTCCTGGACACCGTTGCTGCTGGTGTCGGTGAGGAAGAACGTGCCCTCGCGGTAGCTGACAATCGCGTGGTGATTGGACAGGTGACGCTTGCGGTCAGGGATGATCCAGTCGCAGTCCTCGCCCCGCCCGATCACGCCGCCGGCCTGTTTAAAGGTCTTCTGGCACAACTCGGTGGGCACGAACTGCTTGGTGTTCAGCATTTCGAAAACCAATTCCATGTTTGATGCTCCTTGCGGTCACTTGCCGCGATTGACCGCTTGCGGATCACCCAACGGGCGATAATCGTTGTCGTTGAATTTGTAGTTGCCGCTACAGCCGCCAAGGCCGCATAGAACGACGAGGGTCAGCAGGACAGCTTGCCAGTGACGAACAGACATCAGAGGGTCTCCAGGTGTAGACAAAGCACAAAGCGCCGACCCTTGCGGGCGGCGCTGAAATTGGTTTTTGCGAGGTTTTCGAGGATGTTTTGCCTACCCATCGAAATCTCCCAGATTGATGTTCAGACGGCCAAGCCGATACAGCAGCGTGCGCCTCGGCAGGCCCAGTTCGCGGGCGGCGAGGGTCTGGTTGCCGTCGTTTTTGCGCAGGCAGTCGAGCAATAACGTGCGTTCGACCTGCTCCAGACGTTCGCGCAAATTCAGGTGGCTGTTGTCTTCCGGCATCGGTTCCATGCGCAGGGAGAAATGCTCGGCGAGCAACTCGCCGCCCTCACATAACAACACCGCACGCTCGACCAAGGCCTTGAGTTCACGCACGTTGCCGGGGAAGTTGTAGCCGGACAGGTGTTCCAGCGCCGCGCTCGACCAGCGCACCGGATCGCGCTGCAAATACGTGCAGGTCTTCTCGGCGAAGTGCTGGGCCAGTTCGAGGATGTCGCCTTCGCGCTGACGCAGCGCCGGCAGCTCGATCGGGAATTGCGCGAGGCGGTAGTACAAGTCCTCGCGGAATTTGCCTTCGCTGACCAGCGTCGACAGATCGCGGTGGGTCGCGGCGATGATGCGCACATCGATTTTGTGCGTGTCGTTGGAACCCAGCGGACGAATCTCGCCTTCCTGCAACACGCGCAGAATCTTCGCCTGCAACGACAGCGGCATGTCGCCGATTTCGTCGAGCAACAGCGTGCCGCCATTGGCCGCATCAAACAGCCCGGCGCGGTCGCGGTCGGCACCGGTGAACGCGCCTTTGCGATAGCCGAACAACTCGCTTTCCAGCAGATTTTCCGGAACCGCCGCGCAGTTCTGCACGATGAACGCCTGAGAACGACGCGGGCCGCAATCGTGAATCGCCCGCGCCACGACTTCCTTGCCGGTACCGGTTTCGCCGCGCAACAACACGGTGTACGGGCTGTGCAGGACTTTGCTGATCAGCGAATGAGTCTGGCGCATCGCCGCGCTTTTGCCGATCAGCCCGTAGCCACTGATGCTCGGCACGCTGCGCACAACCGATGCCGACTCTGCCAACGGCTGACGCAAGCGTTGCAGCAAATGCAACTGGCCAAGCACGAACGAGCCGAGCTGGCCGAGGGAATCAGCGAAGCCTTGCAGGTGGGTACGACGACGGCTGGCGCACAGCAGCAAGCCTTCGACCGCCTTGTGCTGATTGACCAGCGGCACGCACAGCAGCGACTGCCACGGCGAGTTCGCCGCCGGCAGAAAACTGGTTTCGTGCAGGCTGCCGCTCAAGTCGTCGAGGCACACCACGCGGTTCTGGCACAGGGCGAATTGCAGCAGTTGTTCACCGTTGTAATCCGCCGGCAGGCTCGCCGCTTCACGCGGTTGCAAGGCGCCGTCGAGGCATTCGGCGTTCATCCCCAGGCACGTGTGAGTGGCGTCGAGCAGATACAGCTGCGTCAATTCGCAACCGCTCAGCTCGGCCAGACCACGCACGAAGTCACCCAGCAACGCAGCACCGTCCGCCGCGCGCGACAGACTGGCGAACTGCGCCAGCAACGCTTCGGCATAGACCAGTGGCTGCGGGACCTGAGTGAACATCACACCCACCTCAGGCGAACTCGCACGTCACGCTGGCTTCACCGTCGAGCGTGGCATGCACACGCTTGAGGCTTTCGCCGGTGGCCATGGCGTCGAGCAGACGATCCGCCACCAGCGGCAGCACGTGCTGATCGAGCAGATGGTCGATCAGGCGCGCGCCGCTTTCGCTTTGCGTGCAACGCTCGGACAGGTGATCGACGAGGTTCTGACACCAGCTGAAATCCAGCTGGCGACGGTTGAGACGCTCGCCGAGACGACCGAGTTTGATCTCGATCAGCTCGCGCAATACCGGGCCGCCGACCGGGTAGTACGGCACCACTTTCATCCGCGCCAGCAGCGCCGGTTTGAAGTGTTTGCTGAGTACCGGGCGAATGGTTTCTTCGAGGACTTCGGCAGTCGGCCGTGCGCCGTTTTCGCAGAGGTCGCTGATCTTGTCGCTACCGAGGTTCGAGGTCATCAGGATCAACGTATTGCGGAAGTCGATCTCGCGACCCTCGCCGTCGTTGGCCACGCCTTTGTCGAAGATTTGGTAGAACAGGTTGAGCACGTCCGGGTCAGCCTTTTCGACTTCATCGAGCAACACCACCGAGTACGGTTTCTGGCGTACGGCTTCGGTGAGCATGCCGCCCTCGCCGTAACCGACGTAACCCGGTGGCGCGCCGATCAGGCGGGAAACGGTGTGCTTCTCCTGGAATTCGGACATGTTGATGGTAGTGATGAAGCGGTCGCCGCCGTACAGCAAGTCAGCAAGGGCCAGGGCGGTTTCGGTTTTACCGACACCGCTCGGGCCGACCAGCAGGAACACACCGACCGGCGCGTCAGGCTTGTTCAGACCGGCAGCGGTGGCGCGCATCGAGCGATCCAGTGCGTGCACGGCTTGTTCCTGACCACGGATGCGCGTGCGCAGGTCGGTGGCAAAGCTGGCGACTTTGGCGTTGTGTTCGCGGGCCAGTTGCGCCAGTGGCACGCCGGTCCAGGCGCTGATCACTTCGGCGACCAGACGCGGGCACACTTCGAAGCTGACCAGACGCTCCTTGACCTGTGCGGCGGTCAGGGCGCTGTGGGTTTCGTTGAGTTGTGCTTCCAGCGCCTCGACGCTTTGGCCTTCTTCGACTTCGGCAGCGACGGTTTCGATCACCGTGCCTTCGGCGTCTTCTTCAACGGTGACCACTGGCTCGACAGCAGCAGCTTCGCGGGCCTTGGCCAGTTGCTGACGCAGTTCCAGCAGGCGCTCGGCCAGTTGCTTCTGTTCAGTCCACAGGGTTTCCAGCGCGACCATTTCGTCTTCGGCTTCGTCGAGACGAGCTTCCAGAGCATCGAGCGCTTCGTGGTCGATCAACAGACCAGCCTCGGCATCGCGACGCAGGGCCTGACGCTGACGGCCACCTTCAGCCAGTTCGCCACGCAGGCGCTCAAGACTTTCAGGGGCGGCGGCGAGGCTGATGCGTACGCGGGCGCACGCGGTGTCGAGGACGTCGACGGCTTTGTCCGGCAGTTGCCGACCGGCCAGATAACGTGCGGACAGTTCAGCCGCCGAGACCACCGCGTCATCGCGCAGATAGATGCCGTGGCTCTTCTCGTAAACCTGGGCCAGACCACGGAGGATGGTCACCGCTTCGCTGACGGTCGGTTCGTGCAGTTGCACCGGCTGGAAACGACGGGCCAGGGCCGGGTCTTTCTCGAAGTATTTCTTGTACTCGGCCCACGTGGTGGCGGCGATGGTGCGCAATTCGCCACGGGCCAGTGCCGGTTTCAGCAGGTTGGCCGCGTCGGAACCGCCCGCGTTGCCGCCCGCGCCGATCAGGGTGTGAGCTTCGTCGATGAACAGAATGATCGGTTTCGGCGAGGCTTTGACTTCGTCGATCACGCCTTTGAGACGACGTTCGAATTCACCTTTGACGCTGGCGCCGGCCTGCAAAAGGCCCATGTCCAGCGACAGCAGTTCAACGCCTTTGAGCACTTGCGGCACTTCACCGGCGGCGATGCGCGAAGCCAGGCCTTCGACGATGGCGGTCTTGCCGACACCGGCCTCACCGACGACGATCGGGTTGTTCTTGCGGCGACGGGCGAGGATGTCGACCATCTGCCGGATCGCGCCGTCACGACACAGCACCGGGTCGAGTTTGCCGTCGCGGGCCTGTTGGGTCAGGTTGTGGGTGAAGCGCTGCAACAGCGATTCGCCCTGGGCGACCGGTTTGCCATTGGCCGCCGGTTGCTCCTGTTGCGACAGGGCAAATTCCTTCAGGCGATCAATGTTCAACTTAGCGAGCAGCGGCTGATAGCGGCTGCCGGCGTAGCGCATCGGATTGCGCAGCAGGGCAAGGATCAGCGCCGCATCTTCAACCTGGGTCTGGCCCAGTTCGAGGTTGGCCACCAGCAGCGCGTCTTGCAGCCACTGCACCAGTTCCGGGGCGAACACCGGATTGCGCGAAGCGCTGTGTTCGACGCGCGATTGCAGCGCGGCGCTCAGTTCACCGGCGTCGACGTCGGCATCCTGCAGTGCGCGCGACAGCAAGCCGTTCGGACGCTCGAGCAGACCGAGCATCAAATCTTCGACGAGGATCTTGCTGCCACCACGGGCCACGCAACGCTCGGCAGAACGTTCCAGATCACGACGGGTTTCGGCGTCCAGCGCCTGGATGAGTTGTTGCAGGTCTACGTTGATCATGGCTCACGTCCTTAATGAATTTTGCTGCCCAGGGTCACCACGCCGTCCGCTTTCTCGCGGCCCAGCCAACTGGTCCAACCGAGGCGACAGGCGTTCTGCTCACCGATGCGCAGTTCGCGGATTTCTTCCTGGCGCAACACCAGGCGGATGTCGTAATCGAGCGGGTCACGCAGGGTGAACCGCACCAGCGCGCAGAGCGGCTGGTAACCGAAACCGATCGGCAGGAATTCATGGAATCGCTGCCAGTCGAGTTCGGTGATGTGAATGCGGAATTTGCCGCTGCGGTCGCGCACGTGTTCGCCGAGCACGAGGTCTTCACCGAGCAGGCTGTTGGCGCGGCCCAAACGATTGCGCTGCTCTTCGAGAATTTCTACGCGGCGCTCGATGCACTGCTCGATGACCAGGTCTTCGTGCTTGAAGTAGTAACGCAGCACGGCTTCGATCAGCGCCGCCGAGTGCGCGCGCAAGCTGAGCAGACCGAGGTACGGCAGCAGGCGTTTCCAGTTGAGTTCCTTGGCCTTGCGGATCTCTTCGCCACCGAGGCCGATCAGGGCGAACAGCTGCGACGAGAACGGGTCAATCGCGCCACTCTGGAAGCTTGCGCGGTAGCGGTACTTGCGCCAGATCGGCAGCATCAGCCGTTGCAGGCGATGGTGGAACAGGTCGAGGAAGTTGCGTGTCGGGTTGCCGTCTTCGCTGTCGCCTAACGCCTGTTCGCCGTAGAACGCCGGCAATGGCGAACCCGAGCCGACCAGGCCGATCAGGTTGAAACGCATGCGCGCGCGCATCTGCCCGTGCTCTTCGAAAAACTCGACGCGATCGACGTCGCTGCGCGGAAAGCCCAGGCTCGGGTTGGCCTGGAACTCCACGTGGTCGTACAGATCGTCTTCGCTCAGGTGCGGGTGTGCCTCGCGCAGCCGGTCGATCACCAGCAGCACGGCCTGAAACAGCGAGTACTCGCGTATTACCTTGGTCAGCCCGCTTAAAGCAGGGGCTGCAGGCCCATACGTGGTGTCCATTGGTACACCTCTCCCTGTGTGCTTTTTACGCGCAGCTCATGGAATGAGTTGAGACTGGCGTAAAGCGCGAAAAACTCGTTAAGAACCGAAGCGAAAACGAACAGGTCGCCTTCGCCGATGTACCCTTCCGGGTCGATGGTCAGCTCGGTGCGCAAACCACGCACCGGCAGCCCACGGTGCAAGCGGTCAACGTGGTGATGCTTGATGTGCTTGAGGCCGCCGAGCAGGCGTTTGCTGACCTTCTCCGCGTGCTGGTCGTAGTAACGCGGCAGGTCGTAGGTTTCAAGAATCACCTTCAACGCATTGACGTCGGCCAGCGACAGATAGTTAAGCGACATGTTGCTGATCAGCTTCCAGAGGAAGTCACGGTTCAGCGGTGGCGCGAAGCTCGACGTGGCCGGGGTGATGTTGCGGAAACTCAAGAACTCGGGCGTCTCTTCGCAGGCCATGCAGATGTCGCCAAGCTTGAGCTTGCGTGGCAGGTTCTGGTTGGTGCAGATCAGCTCGATCGACAGGGTTTCATGGGCTTCGGTGTGGCGGATGCCGAAGCTCAGGTAAGTGTCGAGGCCGTCGTGCAGCAAGGACGAACGCTGGCGAATGCTGTAATGCGGACGGCTGTTGGGCACGTCGAAACTCGGGTCGTGCTCGAAGGATTCGAACGGCACGTACTCCTGATAACCGAGGCCGCCTGGCTTCCAGCCGGTCACGGTTTCCACCGAGAACACGCCGCAGTTTTCCAGATCGTATTCTGCCGGCAGCAACAGGTACTCGTCCTGCTTGCCGTCGAGGCGAATCGGCAAAGCATCGTGGGCGAACAGGTTGGCAATCGGCGTGCAGAACAGCTTCACGTTATCCAGCGTCGGCCGCATGCGCATGATACCGCTCTTGCGAATATCGAAGCGCAACTCCAGGCCGCGCATCTGCTTGAGGGTGTCTTCCGGCAGCGCGTTGATGATGTCCAGACCATTGACGTCGACGAACAGGAATTTGTCCTGAAAGGCGAAGTATTCCTGCAGGTAGCGATAGCCGCGGAAGGTGTTCAGCGGATACGGGATCAACGCTTCTTCTTCGGCAAAGCCCACCGGTTTGACCCGATCACCGGGAATCTTGAACGCCATCGGTTTGCCGCTGACGCCATCAATCGGTTTGCCGGCGCCGTCGAGCGGGATCAGCTCGATGCCTTCGAGGTTGCGCAGCAGGCTCAGATACAGCATCTGGCTGATGTAGCGTTCACCGGCAAAGTGCAAACGCAGTTTGCTCAACTCCAGCTCACCGAGGTGGCCGTCGGCACTCATTTCCAGACGCAGGCTGAGCAGCGAGCCGTCACCCTTCACCGAGTAATTCAGCGCAGCCAGATCCAGCGGCAACACGTCGGTCGGGTAGCAGGTGCGGAAGCGGCAACGCACGTCTTCGATCGGTTTGCTTTCAATCGGCGTATCACGCTCGACACGCAACGCCGGCCCGGATCGCTTGAGAGGATCGAACTGCAAAATGCTGAACGCCGGCAGCGGACGCATGTAGTTCGGCCACAGCAATTGCATCAGCGAATGGCTGAGCTCCGGCAGCTCGTCATCGAGCTTCTGGCGCAGACGCCCAGTCAGAAACGCAAAGCCTTCGAGCAACCGCTCCACGTCCGGATCCCGCCCGGCCTGGCCCAGATACGGCGCCAACGCCGGACTACGCTCGGCGAAACGGCGACCGAGTTGGCGCAGTGCGGTGAGTTCGCTTTGGTAGTAGTGGTTAAAGGACACGGGGTACCTGCCTGGTAGTGGAACTCATCAAAAAAATATCCTGTAGAGCGCGACCGTTACGCCGGCGCAGAAATAACCGGCGATTAGCACGTACGGTATAAGCATGATCCAGGCGAAGGACATGTAAGCATCCGAAAACGGCCCGGCGATCAGACTGCACAGGCCATAAATCACCCATGGCACGCCGTAAAAAAGCACGATTTTCAAAGGTGCCATCCAAACCATCCGCACTGCTTGTTGCTCGGTTCGACGCTTGGCGCCACGCGACATCCACAGCGAAAACCCCAACAGCCCGGGAATGCCCCACCACAACGGGTACTGCCAATTGGTCTGGGCTGAGTCGTGCGTCGAATAAGCGCCAGTCCACAGGTCATAGGAAGAAATCGCCAGCACTGCCAACGTTGGCCACCACAAGGCCCCCATGAAAAAACCCAATTGCGCGCGACTGAGCACGTTCTGTGGCGCCGTCATGCTGGAGGCAACGAGGCGTAGTAACCGCCGCTAATTTCGATGGCAACCAGCGAAATCAGGACCATGAACATCAACGCCCGATGCAGCCATGACTGACGCAGGCGCTTGCTGATCGCCGTGACAATCAGCAGAAAACTCAAGATCGCGATGCCGCCGAACAGATCGCTGTCGGCGATGAAGGCCAGGTACACGCGCATCTCGTCAGACACGGCAATCATGGGCAAAACACTCCGTCCTTGAGGGTCCAGCTGCGCTGCAAGCCATCGCTCTCACGTTTGACGGAGTGCAAGGCCTGGCGCATTTCATCGGCAGTGACCAGACGCGTGCGTTCAGGCCCTTTGATGCTGAGCGAATAGCGGCAGCTGACTTGCCCATCGACGTCTTCACCGTACGACCGGTAGCTGGCCACGCTGACGCGCTCGCCCGGTGCAACCATTTGCGGCTCGATCGGCGGCAGCCAGTTGGTCGAATTCTGTGATTGCACTTGCAGCGGTACGCCGCAGCTGTTGACCAGATAAATGTCGTTCATATAAACCAGCTGCGTCGTGCAGCCCGTCAACAACAGGCCGGCCAGGGCCGCCAGCGACATCATGCAAGCGAGAAACTTCATTGGACGAGCCCTCCTTTGCTCGGGGTAATCGGCACGTACGAATCGATGAAGAGGTATTCGCTGTCCGCACCGCCGACACGATTCATCGTCAACGGCTTGCCGTCAGGGGTAGCGAAGCGCGTCCAGCCTTCGGTGACCAGACTGCCGCCCTCTGCACGCACCTGAACGAAATAGTCCGGCGGTGTCGAGCGGGTGATCTCGATGAAGTAGCCACCGTCCTCCGCACCGCGCCATACCGCATCGGGGTACGCGGGCAACACCGGCTTCGCATTATCACGACTCGACCCGACCCAGAACATCACGGCGGCGATGACGGCCAACGCACCGATCAGGCTCAGCAGATGATTGAGCCATTTCCATACCCGCAGCCACGCGATCATGGTGTGCACCATGTGCGCACGTCGCGCTTGTCGAAGCCCGCACACTGATTGTTTTTGGCGATCAGGCGGTAAGCGGTTTCAGGGGTGTGGGTGAAGGAGTAGTAATTTACCCGATCCTCACCGTAGAGCCAGTAAGACGAGGAACCTTGGTTGATTTCGTAAGGTTCAAAGGTCCAGATCGACGACTGCGCCGGGATGAAGTTGCTCCGCTCCATCAGCAACATCACGGCGTTGGAAACCAACGGAGTGGCAAACATCGCCAGCGCCAATAGCAGCGCCGTCAGCCCGAGAAAAAGTCGGCGCTTGGCGAAGGCGAGCAACATGTTCAAACGGGTCATCAGGCGCATTGCTGTACCCCGCCGTCGTCGTGACCTTGAGTGTCGCGATACAACACGGCCGAATCATTGGCCTTTGTGGCATCCGCGTAAATCCCCAGCGCCAGCAAAACGGTGCATACGCACACGCCGATCAACGCCGTGATCAGCAGCAGAAGCGGCGTTGCCCGACGGCTGTGGATCGCTGGCGATTTCACCTGCGCCTGCCCGCGCAAGCGCGCGTAGGCCTTGCCGATGGCACCGGTCAGCAAAATGGCGGCAATCGTCAGGCCACCCGTGAGTGCGCAATACGCGAGGCCGCGGACGGGATACTGCGGCAGCATGTAAAACAAAATCGCCAGCATCATGAAAATCACCAGGCCAAACTGGAGGGCCTGGCGCCGGATGAAGACCAGAATCAAATTCACAGCAACGAAAAAGTAGAAAATCAGGTACATCGCCATGCCAATGGCGACGCCGCGCGAAGTCAGCCCGCCGACCAGCTGTTTGTAGGCAGCCACGGCATAGCCGTTCATGAGGATATAAATCACGCAGGCCAACGCATGCACGGCCGGACCGATGACTCGACGGCTATTCATGCGCAACCCCGGCCATGGCTTTATCGGCACGCAGAATCTGCGTTTGCTGAAGGTGTGCGAGGCGACCGGATCGGGTCATGCCACCCCCTGCTGCACAGGACCGGCAGGCAACGTGCGCCGCGTCAGCAAGCGGTTTTGCCAACGCAGTTCAATGACCTGCGTGAGCAAAATCGCCAGCAACGTGACGCCACCTTGGGCCACGGTGTAGAACAGCGCACGCAACGGGTTGTGGGGCACCATCATGAACAAAATCCAGGTAACCATCAGCGCGAGCAAACCGAGCTTGGCCCACAGGCTGGGGAGAACGGCGGCCAATACATTCACCCCGAAAAAAATATAAATGAACGTGTAATGCGCGATACCGATGCCCACGCCACGCGCGGTAAAGCCGCCATTGAAGGCTTTATAGGCATCGACCACAGCGTCGTTCAGGAACGTGTACGCAACACATCCTGCGACGTGGAAAACCAGGCACATTGCAACGCGAACGTAGGTGTTCATGCTGGTTTCATATCCCCGCCCCAAGTGCCCCTGCATAACTGAGATCTGACTATCGGCATTCTGGAATAATCCAGCCGTCATAACCTGATACGGTCGGATAAATTGCGCGACCACCCACCCATCGAGATTGCTCGTCCGTCGTAAACTCATTCTTCCAAAGTAACCATTCCGACGACCGCAAAAGTTTCCCATCTTTACCGTAAACCCTGAAGAAGGCTTCGCTTGTGAAGATCTTTGCGATTGCACCCGGGGTGCCCAACTTCGAATACTGGGGAATATATGAATTGATATAACAAGTCCCTGCTTCATTCCATGTCGTGGAATAAAGAGTCGCCAGAGCGGCAGCTTCAGTTTTCAGATATAGCCACGCAGCTATAGCTCCCCCAAACAATGCAAGCAGTACCCATAGCGACAATGATTTCTTACTCACAATCACTTTGACCCCGAGCGAAATTTGTACTCTTCAAAATCAAGAGGCCCCAGATGCACAATAAAAGACGTCTCATACAACTTAACCGTTGTATAGCTGATCATGTCCCCGCCCTTTTTATATATCCTGCGGAACTCATTGAAGTGATCATTGGTAATCCGGCAATAATCAACACCTTCGCTTTTTATCACCGCGGGTTTTCCTACAAAGTAATCGTAGGCGTTTGGACGCAGGACACCCTCATCAGCCCAATAACCTAACAACTGATCACCGTCATCATTCAGAAAGTCGTAGGTATCTCTTCCATAAAAACCTAACTCCATGATTTCAATCGCTTGAAATCCATTGTCATCAACAATCGTTCTGAACCTGGTGGCGGCCACCTTTACCAAGAAATTCCCAAACGCACCGTAGACGTCATCCAATGCATCGAGTGCTTTTTCTTGAGTCGTGGAACCGACACGAATCAAATTGAATTGGGACAGTTCCTCTAGCTCTATCGCTGTTTTTTTACCAAAGTCGCAAAACTCATCCTTTAGCTTTCCAGCGTTCACATCCAGCAGCCCAAGGCGTTCAAGCCGCGTCATCATGACAACCAAACCATTCGATAGTTGATCAAGCAGTCCTTTGGACTTCCCAATACTGCTATTAAATTCAGTCGACGCCGCCAATTCACTCAAAAACTGTTCGACTTTTGGTTTTACGCGATCCGATGCCGTGAACAACCAATCAAACGGAATATCCGTTATGAGATGTTTTTTATCGAGCGTACTGGCAGGTAATTTACCTTGCTTGTGTTTCTGAGACAGCTCAAACGCCTCACCATCAAACCATTGGCGCATTACACGCGCCGCAACTTTCCATCCCAGTCTGTCCATGACATCAGGAATAGATGATATCGGGAAAGTTCTGGCCGAAACCTTCTTGCCCTCTTTGTCTTTGGCTTGAGTCAACAGTTCTGACGAAGGGCTTGTCATAAATATCTCAGGAAATTGACACGGAAATTTGATCATCGAACAACAGCTCGACACTTTCGGCAATGGCCGAGCCGATTACTGCGGTTTTCCCGGACGCGTCAGTAATGCCTGTTATTTCTTTTCCTGATTGAGTTCTAAGCGTGTAGGCGCGCCCTACTACAGGCGCGCCAGTTTTAGTGTCTTGCACAACATAGTGCTGGGTGAACGGCCACTGAATTTCCACCGGCAACGGCGGCACAAACGGCGCCGGCGAATGCGAATTGCCGATAATCACCGTTCCGGAACCCGCCGTAACCTTGTTGCCATGCGTACCTTCAGAATCGACGGTGACAGCAGACTTGCCGTTGATTTTTACCGTCGTGGCCAGGCCGCCGACCATCGCACCACCACACGCAGAGGCATCGCCTTCACGGGCGGCCGCGAGGCCGTCGAAGAACACGTCGCCGGAACCGGCGGCGATCGGGTTGGTACCGTGGCCTGGAAGTGGGCAAGCGGTGGGGTCGGATACGCGTGCTGCGGGTTTGCCAGACATCGGGGATCTCCTTAGGTGACCTTCACTTGTCCGCTGCCATCCAGGCGCGCGGAAAAACTGACCTGACGCTTGAACCCTTCAACTTCCAGCAGGCCTTCGATGCTGAAGGCGAGGCGCAGTTGATCGTGGTCACGCGGCAGGGAAATGACACGCACATTGCTCAGGCGCGGCTCGTAGGCTTCGATGAAGTTTTCGATGGCCAGACGGGCCTGACTCAGGGAGTCGTGCAGGCTCAGACGCATGTCATTGAGATCGGGCAACCCGTAGTCGGCCAGCGTTTGCACGCTGCCGGCCCGGGTGCTGAGCATTTTGGCCAGATGGGCAGCCACTGACGCCATGGCACAAGCCTCAAGGCTGTTGCCCTTGCGTAGTTGCGCGTCGCCGTTGAGGCGTTCGAACAGGCTGCCGTATCCGTCCATGAGTCGCTCTTACTCTTTGTCCAGCTTGCCAACCAGCGACAGGGTGAAATCGGCACCCATGTACTTGAAGTGCGGACGCACGTTCAAGCTCACGCGGTACCAGCCCGGCTCGCCTTCAACGTCGCTGACGATCACTTGCGCAGCGCGCAGCGGACGACGGCCACGGACTTCGGCGCTCGGGTTTTCCTGGTCGGCAACGTACTGACGGATCCACTTGTTCAGTTCCAGCTCGAGGTCGGTACGCTCTTTCCACGAACCGAGTTGCTCGCGCTGCAGCACTTTCAAGTAGTGAGCCAGGCGGTTGACGATCATCATGTACGGCAGTTGGGTGCCGAGCTTGTAGTTCAGCTCTGCGGCCTTGCCTTCTGCGCTGATGCCGAAGAACTTCGGCTTCTGCACCGAGCTGGCGGAGAAGAACGCCGCGTTGTCGGAGCCTTTACGCATGGTCAGGGAGATGAAGCCTTCCTCGGCCAGTTCGTATTCACGACGGTCGGAAACCAGAACCTCGGTAGGAATCTTGGTTTCGATTTCGCCCATGCTTTCGAAATGGTGCAGAGGCAGGTCTTCAACCGCGCCACCGCTCTGCGGGCCGATGATGTTCGGGCACCAGCGGAATTTGGCGAAGCTGTCGGTCAGCTTGGTGCCGAACGCGTAAGCAGTGTTGCCCCACAGGTAGTGCTCGTGGCTGTTGGCAACAGTTTCCTTGTACACGAACGATTTGACCGGGTTTTCTTCCGGATCGTACGGGTTACGCAGCAGGAAACGCGGCACGGTCAGGCCAACATAACGGGAGTCTTCCGAAGTACGGAAGCTCTGCCATTTGGCGAATTGCGGGCCTTCGAAGTGGTCTTTCAGATCTTTCAGATCCGGCAGGCCGGTGAAGCTTTCCAGACCGAAGAATTTCGGGCCGGCAGCAGCGATGAACGGCGCGTGCGACATGCACGAAACGCTGGCCACGTACTGCATCAGCTTCACGTCTGGCGAGCTTGGCGACATGTAGTAGTTAGCGATGATCGCGCCCACAGGCTGACCACCGAACTGGCCGTATTCAGCGGTGTAGATGTGCTTGTACAGGCCCGACTGCATGACTTCCGGCGAATCTTCGAAATCGTCCAGCAGGTCTTCTTTGGAGACGTTGAGGATTTCGATCTTGATGTTTTCGCGGAAGTTGGTGCGATCGACCAGCAACTGCAGACCACGCCACGACGATTCCAGAGCCTGGAAGTCCGGGTGGTGCAGGATTTCGTCCATCTGACGGCTGAGCTTGGCATCGATCTCGGCGATCATGCGGTCAACCATGGCCTTCTTGACCGGCTCACCGTTGTTCTGCGGCTTGAGCAGTTCTTCGATGAACGCCGACACGCCACGTTTGGCGATGTCGTAGGCTTCGTCGTCCGGAGTCAGACGGGTTTCGGCGATGATGCTGTCGAGAATGCTGTATTCGCCGCTGGCGGCGCTCTTCTCTTGTGCTGCGCTAGTGCTCATTGTGTTGGCTTCCTTGGCTGGAGTCTCAGGCGTCCGGGGCTGCGGCGTTCAGGCCCAGCTCACCGAGTACGCGACCGCGGGATTCGTCGTCGGCGAGCACGCCTTCGATCGCTTTACGGAACGCAGGTGCGTTACCCAGCGGGCCTTTGAGGGCCACCAGCGCATCGCGCAGTTCCATCAGTTTTTTCAGCTCAGGCACTTGCTCGACCAGGCTGGCCGGGTTGAAGTCCTTCATCGAATTGACGCGCAGTTGCACAGCCAGCTCGTCGGCCTCGCCATCTTCCTGCAGACGGTTCGGCACGCTCAGCGTCAGACCCAGTTCTTGCTTGGCCAACACTTCGTCGAAGGTCATCTTGTCGATGCTGATCGGCTTGCGATCTTCGATTTTGCGATCGTCCTTGCGGTGGGTGTAGTCACCGATTGCCAGCAGCTTCAGCGGCAGTTCAATCTCTTCCTGAGCACCGCCGGTGGCGGGTTTGAAGGTGACGTTGATGCGTTCCTTGGGGGCTACCGAGCCTTCTTTGGCCATGGCTTTTCTCCTTGCGGTTGTGGCCCTGGGGCCTATTCGAGTACCACTTCGAGGTCGAGGTGGCACAGCCTGCGATAAATCTCTTCCTTGCGTTCACGTACGGCATGGTTCTGCGGCAACAACTCGCAGCAACTGTGCAGCAGGTGCAGCACTTCCAATGCAAGATCGGGCTCCCAGGCGTGCAGGCCTGAGTCCTGTAATGTCTGATCGAGGGTTTCCAGCTGGTTCTTGGCCAGTTCGTATTTCTTGGCCATGAAGCACAGGCGCGCGAGGGCGAACTGCCAGAAGAAGCGTTCGCGACCGCCGTGGGCCGACTGCAAGCCTTGCTTGAGCGTCTGCACGGCAGGCTTCAGGCCTTCCTTGCGCAGCAGCGGCAGAACTTCTTCGAGGGCCTTTTCCCAGGCCGGCTGGGTTTCGACGTTTTCGCTTTCGACCTTGCGCGGCGCACTGGCGCTTTGCAGGTGCGGCATGACGTTGGCGGCGATCCACGCCCGGGTGGACGGATCGGCAAACGGCGCGCCGTCATGGAAACGCAACTCGACAATGCCGGGCAGCCGTTGAACCAAAAGCGCGAAGTGGATTTCCACTTCGCGCATTGCCAGCTCGGCGTTGAGGTTCTGGAGACACTCCCAGACCATCCTCTGGCCATCGAACCAGAACGGCGCCTTCGCCAGGCTCGCCTCCAGTTCCACCAGCAGGTCGGCGTATTTGCCCTGATCGAAACGGTCCTGATAGAGCTTGAGTTTTTCCAGCGGCAGGCCACGCAACACAGTGATCTGCTCGGCGTTGCGCTCCGGCACCGCGTCGATGGTCATCCACAGCAGCGTGCGATTGAGGCGCAGGGCGCGCAGGTCGGTGGCTTTCTGCTTGAGCCACCAGGCGCACAGAGGCCGGGCACTTTCCTGCTGGGCGCGCAGGGCTTTGTGCGCCTCGCGCTCGTTGTCGATCGGAGCGCCGGGGGTGAGCAACTGGCTCGCCGCCTGCTTGACCTGCGCCACCGCCGCGCCCACAACGCCGGGGGCCGGTTGGTTGTCGGCCGCGCGCTGGATCATGGTTTTCAGGCGACGGGAGATCGGCAGCAGCAGCGGCGAATCATCGCCCAGGTGCTCAGCACACGCCGCTTCGAGGCCGGACAGGTGCTCGGAGAGCTGCCGGAACATCGGCAACTGCTCTTTGATCGCAATGTTTTCGGTGATGACCTGCTCGAGACGCGGCACCAGCCAGCCGATGGCGGCGGCACGGGTACGGGGTTTGAGCGGGTGAACGTCGGCCCAGTTGTTTTCCGACAGATGGTGCAGCAGACCGAGGCCGGCCAACAGACCGGGGAAGGATTCACGCTGGTACAACGACCAGGTCAGCCAGGCGCCGACACGCAGATCCTTGGATTGGGTACGCAGCAGGTTTTCGCTGTTTTCGCGAATTTTCAGCCAGTCGATCTGCCCGCTTTCGTGCATCGACGAGGCTTTGGCCAGCTCACTTTCCAGCGCCTCGAATTCGCTCGAAAAACGAACGTCTTCGCCCGCAAAATTCTCTTTGGAAACAGAGACTTTAGCGAGTTCGAGGTAATGGGCGGAAAGTTTGCTTGAGTAGGACATCCATGGCCTTTATTAAGGATTACAGTCAGGCGCCTATTGGAGTTACCGCGGCGCGGGACAGTATCGAAGAGCGGTGAAGCGACTCATCCAATTGAGATGTGCTCTTTCAAGTGGGCGCATCGTAATCACTATGATGGCCACTAGCAAGCATCTGATTAAACAACAAGACGAAGTGTTCTTTGTTTGTTGTAGGAGGTTTCCCTATATTCAGTCAGGGAATCCCCGATGCTCTGTTTATATTCGCATACCCTTACAAACCACCGGAAAAGCTTGATTTAGAGCGATCGTTCCAACTGCCGTCGATCACCGGAAGCCGGGGCTGGCGAGATTGGCGCGGAGCATGACGGGTTTTGAAAAAATCGGATGTAGGATGATTCCGAAATACTTCGGTGTTGTTTCAACAAATCACAGCGAGACAACCAACAACACAGAAAGTGCCATCAATATGATGGCTTTTATATATAGAGTAATGATTTAACTGTGAGGCTGATCGATAGCCAACAAAGGCAATCAGTTACTCGGCCTTTATTAAGGTTGCACGCCAGAATAAAACGGCAGGCATAAAAAATGGGCACCCGACCGCAATCGGTGTGCCCATTTTTCTACACGGTTCTCCCCGTTATTCGAGGAGTTCGCCGCAATTAAGGATTAACGCTGTCTTTCAACGATTTGCCTGGCTTGAACGCAACGGTGTTGCTGGCCTTGATCTTCACCGGCTCGCCGGTCTGCGGGTTTTTGCCGGTGCGGGCGCCGCGGTGGCGTTGCAGGAAGGTGCCGAAGCCGACCAGCGTCACGCTGTCCTTGCGGTGCAGAGCGCCGGTGATTTCTTCGAGAACGGCGTTGAGTACGCGGTTGGCCTGTTCTTTGGTCAGATCTGCTTTTTCAGCGATTGCAGCGGCGAGTTCTGGTTTACGCATTAGTGAAGCCCCTTTGACGGTTTTTTGTTGTTATGTCCGTGCTGTTCTCGTTGGAACAGCGCCCAAGGCGCCGCAGGCTCTACTCTGCGGCAGACGGGAGTGAGAATGGCACGCGGATACCGGCGGCGCCAGTCTCCCCGCGACCTTTGTAGGGGCAAAAGCGGGGTGATTCCGACAGAACGACCGGTATTTACGCCAGCAGGGCCGGAAGCTGTTTGTTCAGGGCAAGTTTTTCCATCACCGCGGCGCCGGTCAGCGCGTAGCCGAGCAATTGGCCGTCGGCGCTGTGGCACAGGGCTTTAATGTCGGCGCCCTGCCCTTCGACAGTCCAGACGCCTTCGCTGCCCCGTGGCGGCGGCGAAACCACCAACGGGCACACCGGGGTTTTCACGGTGATCGGCATCGGCCCGTAGCTCACGGCGGTCGGGTTACCGGCGAGGGTTTGCGCCAGCGCTCGCGCGCAACTCATGAGGGGCATCACGTACAGCAGATTCAGCCCGTCGACCTCGGCGCAGTCGCCCAAGGCGTAGATATTGGCGTGGGAGGTTTTCAGGTGCCGATCGACCACCACGCCGCGATTGACCTGTACGCCGGCAGCCGCCGCCAGATCGATACGTGGGCGCAGGCCGATGGCCGAGACCACCACATCGCATGGGATGACCTGGCCGTCGGACAGATGCGCTTCGAGGCCATCGGCGACTTTCTTTAGGCGGGTCAGTACCGGGCCGAGGTGGAATTTCGCACCGAGGCTTTCCAGTCCGGCCTGCACGGCTGCCGCTGCGGCCGGGTGCAGCAACATCGGCATGACTTGTTCACAGGGTGCAACCAGTTGCACTTCGTAGCCGCCGAGGATCAGGTCGTTGGCGAACTCGCAGCCAATCAGACCGGTGCCGAGCAGCAAGACGCGGCGCTTACCGGCCGCTGCCGCACGGAAACGTGCGTAGTCTTCGAGATCATTGATCGGGAACACCAGATCGGCGCCATCGCCTTCGATGGGCACGCGCACTGTTTCTGCGCCCCAAGCGAGGATCAGATCACGGTAATAAACCGCTTCTTCGCCGATCCACAGCCGTTTATGGCCGGCATCGATGCCGCTGATACGCGTGTGCGTGCGCACCTCGGCTTTCAACTGCTCCGCCATCGCGCCCGGCTCAGCCATGCTCAGGCCATCGGCGTCCTTGTTCTTGCCGAAACCGGTGGAGAGCATCGGCTTGGAGTAAGAGCGGCCGTCATCGGCGGTGATCAGCAGCAGCGGGGTTTCGCTGTCGAGTTTGCGAAACTCCCGGGCCAGGTTATAGCCCGCCAGCCCAGTGCCAATGATGACGACAGGTGCGCTCATGCCTTACTCCTTTGATTTTCTTAGTTGATTTCGATCATTTCGAAGTCCAGCTTGCCGACGCCGCAGTCCGGGCACAGCCAGTCTTCCGGCACGTCCTGCCACAGGGTGCCCGGCGCAATGCCGTCATCCGGCCAGCCGTCGGCTTCGTTGTAGATCAGGCCGCAGACCACACATTGCCACTTTTTCATTCAGGTACTTCCTCAGGGTTCAGGCTGGGTGCCGGCGCGGACGGTCGATGGGTGCTGCGCTGCCATCCGGCTCAGGGCGTTTTGTACTGATGGTGCCGGGCAGATGCAAGCCTGTTCGGCGCAACGGCGACCCGGATCAATCAATCTCGCCGCCCGCCATGGTAAGCTCGCCGCCTCATTTGCGGCCAATAATGACTCATTGTGCAACATTCAAATGCCTGCCCGACCCCGCTCTGGCTGACCCAAAGCCGACTGACGCCCCTCCCCGATTCGTTGACCCTCGACTGGCTGTTCGACGAAGGCTCGCTCACCCGCCGCCTGACCCGGCTGTCCGATGACGGCTTCAGCGTCACGCCGCTGTTCGAAGGCTGGGACACCCTGCGAAGTGACGAATGCGCGGCGCTGGATCTGGCCGAGGGCAGCGAAGGCTGGGTGCGCGAGGTGTATTTGCGTGGCCATGGCGAGGCCTGGGTGTTTGCCCGCAGCGTCGCCTCGCGCGAGGCCTTACAGGGCGACGGTTTGCACATGGACGAACTGGGCAGCCGCTCGCTGGGCGAATTGCTGTTTTGCGATCAGGCGTTCCAGCGCCGCGCCCTCGAAGTTTGCCACTACCCTGAGGAATGGCTGCCGTCAGCCGCGAAAGCGCCTGAGCTGTGGGGTCGCCGTTCGCGCTTTGATCGTGGTGCACTGAGCGTCTTGGTTGCGGAAATATTCCTGCCGAGGCTGTGGAACGCCGCCCGCGCCCATCCGGAGAACTGCTGATGTATCAGAGCCTGCTCAAGTCGCTGAATCGCTTGAACCCGCGCGCCTGGGATTTCATTCAGTTGACCCGGATGGACAAGCCGATCGGCATTTACCTGTTGTTGTGGCCGACCCTTTGGGCCCTGTGGATTGCCGGCAAAGGCTCGCCGTCGCTGGCCAACGTGGTGATTTTCGTCCTCGGCGTGGTGCTGACCCGCGCCGGTGGCTGCGTGATCAACGACTGGGCCGATCGCAAGGTCGACGGCCACGTCAAACGCACCGCACAACGGCCCTTGGCGGCAGGCAGAATCAGCTCGAAAGAAGCGCTGGTGTTCTTTGCGCTGTTGATGGGCGTGAGTTTTCTGCTGGTGCTGTGCACCAATGCGCCGACGATCTGGCTGTCGCTCGGTGGTCTGGCGCTGGCGTTCACTTATCCGTTCATGAAGCGCTACACCTATTACCCGCAAGTGGTGCTGGGCGCGGCGTTCTCGTGGGGCATGCCAATGGCGTTCACGGCCGAGACCGGTGAGCTGCCGGCAGCGGCCTGGCTGCTGTGGATCGCCAATCTGCTATGGACAGTGGGTTACGACACCTATTACGCGATGACCGACCGCGATGACGACTTGAAGATTGGCGTGAAGTCGACGGCGATTCTGTTTGGTGAGGCGGATCGGGTGATCATCCTGAGTTTGCAGGCGTTGTCGCTGGGTTGCCTGATGCTGGCGGGGTCGAAATTCGAGTTGGGGGTATGGTTCCACCTCGGCTTGCTGGTGGCTGCCGGGTGTTATGCGTGGGAGTTCTGGTACACGCGAGATCGCGACCGCATGCGTTGTTTCAAGGCGTTTTTGCACAACCACTGGGCCGGGTTGGCGATTTTCGTCGGGATCGTGCTGGATTACGCGTTGCGCTGATCCGCAAACCTGTGGGAGCGAGCTTGCTCGCGAAAGCGTTGGGTGTTGCCACATAGGCTAACTGAGACGACGCCTTCGCGAGCAAGCTCGCTCCCACAGGGTATTTGCGTTTATTTGTGCTCGTGCACTACGTGCCACACGTCCTTCATGCCATCGCCTTTCATTTCTCCAGGCTTCTCATCCTTCATGAAGGTATACAGCGGCTTGCCGTCGTAGGCGTATTGCATCATGCCGTCATCGCGCTTGATCACTGTCCATTTGCCTTCAGCCTTGGCACCCGCCGGCGCCATCATCGGCGGCCAGTTCTTCGCGCAATCGCCGTTGCACATCGACTTGCCGCCAGCGTCCTTGTCGAACGTGTAAACGGTCATGCCTTTGTGATCGACCATCATGCCGTCCTTCATCATGGCCGGCTCGGCAGCCATGGCAAATCCAGGCAGAGTCAGGGCCGCAGCCATCAGCAGGGCTTTGAAAGAAACAGTCATTTGAGTCATGGAAACCTTCTTTTGTGGTTGTCAGGATTCGGACTTAGAGCTTAGTTGAGGATTTGCACAATCGCCGCCGGACTAAAATACTGTCACACGACTGCAATAATTCCGTTATCTAATGCGGCGCAAGACAGTTAAATGACAAGAGGATTAAGGCATGGTTGGCAGGAGCATTCTGATCGTCGACGACGAAGCGCCCATTCGCGAAATGATCGCCGTTGCGTTGGAAATGGCCGGCTATGACTGCCTCGAGGCAGAGAACTCGCAGCAGGCCCACGCCATCATCGTCGACCGCAAGCCGGACCTGATCCTGCTCGACTGGATGCTGCCCGGCACCTCCGGCATCGAGCTGGCCCGTCGTCTGAAACGTGATGAACTGACCGGGGACATCCCGATCATCATGCTCACCGCCAAGGGTGAGGAGGACAACAAGATCCAGGGTCTTGAAGTCGGCGCCGACGACTACATCACCAAACCGTTTTCCCCGCGCGAACTGGTCGCCCGCCTCAAGGCTGTGCTGCGCCGCGCCGGTCCTACCGACGGCGAAGCGCCGATCGAAGTTGGCGGCCTGCTGCTCGACCCGATCAGCCACCGCGTGACCATCGATGGCAAACCGGCCGAGATGGGCCCGACCGAATACCGTCTGCTGCAATTCTTCATGACCCACCAGGAACGCGCCTACACCCGTGGCCAGTTGCTGGATCAGGTCTGGGGCGGCAACGTCTACGTTGAAGAGCGCACTGTCGACGTGCACATCCGCCGCCTGCGCAAGGCTCTCGGCGACGCTTACGAAAATCTGGTACAAACCGTGCGCGGCACCGGCTACCGGTTTTCCACCAAGGCCTGAGCCGACCGCCAGACTCGCTGACAAGGACCGTAATTCCCGTGAATCAAAACTGGCATGGCACCCTGATTCGCCACATGCTGTTGCTGGTCACCGCCTGCCTGGTGATCGGCCTGATCACCGGCTATTACGGCTGGAGCCTCGCGGCGGGTCTGGGGCTTTATCTGGGCTGGACGCTCAAGCAATTGCTGCGGCTGCACGAGTGGCTGCGCCAGCATCAACCCGATGAAGCACCGCCCGACGGCTATGGCCTGTGGGGCGAGGTGTTCGACAGCATCTACCACCTGCAACGCCGCGACCAACGTGTGCGCGGGCGCCTGCAAGCGGTGATCGACCGGGTGCAGGAATCCACCGCCGCGCTGAAAGACGCGGTGATCATGCTCGACAGCGACGGCAACCTGGAATGGTGGAACCGTGCTGCCGAGACCTTGCTCGGCCTCAAGACTCCGCAGGACAGCGGCCAACCGGTGACCAACCTGGTGCGCCATCCGCGCTTCAAGGAATACTTCGAGCAGGACAGCTACGCCGAACCGTTGGAAATCCCCTCGCCGACCAATGATCGCGTACGCATTCAGCTGTACCTGACCCGCTACGGCAACAACGAACACTTGATGCTGGTGCGCGACGTCACGCGCATCCATCAGTTGGAACAGATGCGCAAAGACTTCATCGCCAACGTCTCTCACGAATTGCGCACACCACTGACGGTGATCTGCGGCTATCTGGAAACCCTGCTCGACAACGTCGAAGAAGTGAACCCGCGCTGGAGCCGCGCTCTGCAGCAGATGCAGCAACAGGGCGGGCGCATGCAGACGCTGCTCAACGATTTGTTGCTGTTGGCGAAACTCGAGGCCACCGATTACCCGTCGGACAACCAACCGGTGCAGGTCGATACGCTGCTGCAATCGATCAAAAGCGATGCGCAGCAATTGTCCGGATCGAAAAACCAGCGCATCACGCTGGAAGCCGACGCCGGCCTGTTGCTCAAGGGCAGCGAGGCGGAATTGCGCAGCGCGTTTTCCAATCTGGTGTTCAACGCGGTCAAGTACACCCCGGCCGAGGGCAACATCCGCATTCGCTGGTGGGGCGACGATCAGGGCGCACACCTGAGCGTGCAGGATTCCGGGATCGGCATCGACAGCAAACACCTGCCGCGCCTGACCGAACGTTTCTACCGCGTCGACTCCAGCCGCAACTCCAACACCGGCGGCACCGGGCTGGGTCTGGCCATCGTCAAACACGTATTGCTGCGCCACCGTGCACGCATGGAGATCAGCAGCGTGCCCGGTCACGGCAGCACGTTCACCTGCCATTTCGCCCCGGCTCAGGTGGCCAGCGCACGGGCGATCAGCACCGCTGAGTAATGTCGCACTAGGCAATCGCCAGGTCAGCCGCTACATTGGCTGACTTGTGCCTGCCTTTCAGGCGCGACTTTTCTCTCTTTTGAATCACACGGAACCCGCAAAACTCCATCATGGACCCTTCCCCTGGCTTGTCCCTCGCAACAATATTCGCCGATTTCGGCATGATCCTTTTTGCTCTGATCCTGGTTTTGCTCAACGGCTTTTTCGTTGCGGCGGAATTCGCCATGGTCAAACTGCGCTCGACCCGCGTCGAGGCCATCGCTGATCAGAACGGCTGGCGCGGGCATATCCTGCGCACCGTACACAGCCAGCTCGATGCGTACCTCTCGGCGTGTCAGCTCGGTATCACTCTCGCCTCCCTCGGCCTCGGCTGGGTCGGTGAGCCGGCGTTCGCGCACATTCTCGAGCCGCTGCTGAGCGCAGTCGGTGTCGACTCGCCCGAGATCATCAAAGGCGTGTCGTTCTTCACCGCGTTCTTCATCATTTCCTACCTGCACATCGTGGTCGGCGAGCTGGCCCCGAAATCCTGGGCGATCCGTAAACCCGAGCTGCTGTCGCTGTGGACGGCGGTGCCGCTGTACCTGTTCTACTGGGCGATGTACCCGGCTATCTACCTGCTCAACGCCAGCGCCAACGCGATTCTGCGCATTGCCGGCCAAGGTGAGCCCGGCCCGCACCATGAGCACCATTACAGCCGCGAAGAACTGAAACTGATCCTGCACTCCAGCCGTGGCCAAGATCCGAGCGACCAAGGCATGCGTGTATTGGCGTCGGCAGTCGAAATGGGCGAGCTGGAAGTGGTCGACTGGGCCAACTCCCGCGAAGACCTGATCACGCTCGAATTCAACGCACCGCTGAAAGAAATCCTCGCGATGTTCCGTCGCCACAAGTTCAGCCGTTATCCGGTGTACGACAGCGAACGCCAGGAGTTCGTCGGCCTGCTGCACATCAAGGATCTGCTGCTGGAACTGGCGGCGCTGGACCACATTCCCGAGTCGTTCAACCTGGCTGAACTGACTCGCCCGCTGGAGCGCGTGTCGCGACACATGCCGCTGTCGCAGTTGCTGGAGCAGTTCCGCAAGGGCGGCTCGCACTTCGCCGTGGTCGAGGAGGCTGACGGCAACATCATCGGCTACCTGACCATGGAAGACGTGCTGGAAGTGCTGGTCGGCGACATTCAGGACGAACATCGCAAGGCTGAGCGCGGGATTCTCGCCTATCAGCCGGGCAAGCTCTTGGTGCGTGGTGACACGCCGCTGTTCAAGGTGGAACGCCTGCTGGGCATCGACCTTGATCACATCGAAGCGGAAACCCTCGCCGGGCTGGTCTACGAAACCCTGAAACGGGTGCCGGAAGAGGAAGAAGTGCTGGAAGTCGAAGGCCTGCGGATCATCATCAAGAAGATGAAAGGGCCGAAGATTGTGCTGGCCAAGGTGTTGATGCTGGATTGAGTGCAATGCGGGAAACCGCGTTGCCTGCTAAAAGATCGCAGCCTGCGGCAGCTCCTACAGGAATCGCATTCCTATGTAGGAGCTGCCGCAGGCTGCGATCTTTTGCTTTTAGAAGCTTACTGCTTGCCCAACGCAAAGTTGGGCAACGCGCCCAGCGGCTGGTTGAACTGATACGGAATCGACACCAACCCTTCCCCGGTATTGCGCTGCACCACAAAGTGCAAATGCGGGCCGCTGCTGTTGCCGGTGTTGCCTGACAGCGCCAGCGGACTGCCCACCGTCACCCGCTGCCCTTCGCGCACGCTCACCGAACCTTGTTTGAGGTGCAGGTACACGCCCATCGTGCCGTCATCGTGCAGCACCCGCACGAAATTGCCGGACGCATCCGAGCCGCGCCCGCTCTGGGAATTTTCGGTCTTCACCACCACCCCGGCCCGCGCGGCAATGATCGGCGTGCCCACTGGCATGGCGATGTCCATCGCATAGCGATTCTTCGGCCCGTAGTGGCTGTACTGGCCGTTGGCACCCTGGCTCAGACGAAACGGTCCGCCACGCCATGGCAGTGGATAGCGATAGCCCTGCGCGGTGCCTGTGGGGTCGCCGAGGGAGTAATGGAACTGCGGCGTATACACCAACGGTTTGCCACCGCTAATCGCCGTCAGCAGGGCCAGACGCGTATTGCTGCGCGCGGGCAGCACCCGGCGGATGGTTTGTGCCGGCGCGCCGCGCACATTGCTCATCCCGGTGAACGCCAGCGCCACCTCGACCGGCGCATACAGATCATTGCGCACGAAGACCACGTCAGTGCCTTTCTGTTTTTTGATGTCGAGATAGACCTGCCGCTCCAGGCGCTCGACCATGCGGTCCTGAAAAACGAACACCTGCGCGCCTTTGCTCGGGCGGTCACTGTACGAGACCACGCCGTTGGCATCGGTGGATTTGTAAATGGTCATGGCCACAGCCGAGGTGGAGGCCATGAAGAGACCACAGAAAAACAGCAGGCGCGCGAGCATGGGCGAGAGTCTGTCGAAAGGAAGGCCTGGAAAAGAGCCTAGCAGGTGAAGCAGACCAGGCTAGTCGACAGATGTTTCAATTTGCCCAGCGCACAAAGCAAAAGATCGCAGCCTTCGGCAGCTCCTACAGGGAAAATGCATTCCAATGTAGGAGCTGCCGAAGGCTGCGATCTTTTCACAGACGCCGATTACGCGCCCGGAACGAAGTGCTTCTGCGCCGTGCCCCGCGCAATCAGGCGGGAGATGTAGTCGAGCTTCTGCGCGTCCTGGTCGACGAAACGGAAGGTCAGTTGCAGCCATTCGCTGTCCGGTTTCGGCTCAAACGCGACAACCGCGTGCAGGTAACCGTTGAGGCGGGCGATTTCCGCATTGTCGCCCTGCTCGAGATCGAGCACGGCGCTGTCGAGGATCTGCGGCAGGGTGTCGGTGCGTTTCACCACCAACAATGCTTCCTTGATGCTCAGAGCCTTGATCACGCATTGCTGAGTACCGCTTGGCAGACGCAATTGGCCTTGGCCGCGACCGCTGGCCGGTGCCGACGCGGCGGCTGGTGCCTTGACCGGTGGGCTGTTGAGCAGGCCACGCGATGGCGCAGCGGCGGGCGCTGGCGCGGCAGCAGCCGGTTTGGCGAACGGATTGACCGCAGCAGCCGCCGGAGCGCCGCCGACCACGGCAGGCTTGCCGCCGGTCAAGGCGCTCAGGGAATCGTTGCCGAACGCCGAGTTCATCTTGGTCGGCGCGCTGTTCATCAGGGTGTCGAGCTTGCCGACCTTGTTCAGCGCCTGCTTGACCTTGGTCAGCAGTTGCTCGTTGGTGAACGGCTTGCTGACGTAGCCGGAAACGCCAGCCTGAATCGCCTGCACGACGTTTTCCTTGTCGCCCCGGCTGGTGACCATGACGAACGGCATGGTCTTCAGATTGTCTTGTTCGCGGCACCAGGTCAGCAGCTCAAGACCGGACATTTCCGGCATTTCCCAATCGCACAGCACCAGGTCGAACGCTTCCCTGGCCAGCATGGCCTGAGCCTTTTTACCGTTGACGGCGTCCTCGGTGCGGATCCCCGGGAAGTAATTACGCAGGCACTTTTTCACCAGGTCACGAATGAACGAAGCATCGTCCACGACCAACACACTGATCTTGCTCATCCAACACCCCTATTAAAATCCCGGCAAGCATAACGCTGGCTGATGGCACATTGCCAAAACTCTTCAGTCACGCCGGGACTTTTCGTTCGCGGGTGCTGCTTTTTAATCGAATCTGCCCATGAAAAGCACAAACAAAAACGCCCGGCCAAAGGGCCGGGCGCTTTTCTCAGGCAATCTTACTTATCGTCAGCATCGCCCGGAACATTAGCGGTTTCGCCGCTTGTCCCTTCAACTTCTTCCTTCATGCGCTTGAGGCCCATGTGGCGCACGTCGGTGCCGCGCACCAGGTAGATGACCAGTTCGGAGATGTTCCTCGCGTGATCGCCGATGCGTTCCAGCGAACGCAGCACCCAAATGATGCTCAAGACCCGCGAGATAGAGCGCGGGTCTTCCATCATGTAGGTGGCCAGCTCACGCAGCGCAGTCTTGTATTCGCGGTCGATGATCTTGTCGTACTGCGCCACCGACAACGCCAGATCGGCGTCAAAACGGGCAAACGCGTCCAGTGCATCGCGGACCATGTTGCGCACCTGATCGCCGATGTGGCGAACTTCGACATAACCGCGCGGCGCTTCGCCTTCTTCACACAGTTGAATCGCACGGCGGGCGATCTTGGTCGCTTCGTCACCGATGCGCTCAAGGTCGATCACCGACTTGGAAATGCTGATGATCAAACGCAGGTCGGATGCTGCCGGCTGACGACGGGCGAGAATGCGCAGGCATTCTTCGTCGATGTTGCGTTCCATCTGGTTGATCTGGTCATCGATCTCGCGCACCTGCTGAGCCAGGCCGGAGTCGGCCTCGATCAGCGCGGTCACCGCGTCGTTGACCTGCTTCTCGACCAGCCCGCCCATGGCCAGGAGGTGGCTGCGCACTTCCTCAAGCTCAGCGTTGAACTGCGCGGAGATGTGATGAGTGAGGCCTTCTTTGGAAATCATGCATTCGCTCCGAAAAAGCGTTTAACCAAGAGCTGCAAGCTACAAGCTGCAAGCTGTTATGTGGTGATCCATGCCGCTTCGCTTCTAACTTGCCGCTTGAAGCTTGCCGCTCGCAGCCGCTTCAATCAGCCATAACGACCGGTGATGTAGTCTTCGGTCTGCTTCTTCGCCGGATTGGTGAACAGGGTATCGGTGTCACCGAATTCCACCAGTTTGCCCATGTACATGAACGCCGTGTAGTCGGACACCCGCGCCGCCTGCTGCATGTTGTGGGTCACGATGACGATGGTGAACTTGGATTTCAGCTCGTAGATCAGCTCTTCGACTTTCAGCGTCGAGATCGGGTCGAGGGCCGAGCACGGTTCGTCGAGCAGCAGCACTTCCGGCTCAACCGCGATAGTGCGGGCGATCACCAGACGTTGTTGCTGACCGCCAGACAGGCCGAGGGCTGACTCGTGCAGACGGTCTTTGACTTCGTCCCACAGCGCTGCGCCTTTCAATGCCCACTCGACCGCTTCGTCGAGGACGCGCTTCTTGTTGATGCCCTGGATACGCAAGCCGTAGACCACGTTTTCGTAAATGGTCTTCGGGAACGGGTTGGGCTTCTGGAACACCATGCCGACGCGACGACGCAACTCGGCAACGTCTTCGCCTTTGCGATAGATGTTGTTGCCGTACAGGTTGATCGCGCCTTCTACGCGGCAGCCGTCAACCAGATCGTTCATGCGGTTGAAGGTGCGCAGCAGCGTCGACTTACCGCAGCCGGACGGGCCGATGAACGCGGTCACGCGCTGCTTCGGAATGTTCATGCTGACGTCGAACAGCGCTTGTTTCTCGCCGTAGTACAGGCTCAGGCCCGGTACTTCGATGGCCACGGTTTCCTGCGCCAGATTCAGGCTCTGCTTGTCGCGACCCAGGGCAGACATGTTGATGCCGTGGCTATGTGTTTCGTGCTGCATGGGAGGCTCCCTGTGCTAACAAATTCGGTTTGTTGAACCGCTGGCCAAACCAGCGGGTAACGCAAATTCAGTTTTTGTCGCGATCCCTGTGGGAGCTGGCTTGCCAGCGATGGCATCACTGCGGTGTAACTGAAACACCGCGTCGCCTGCATCGCTGGCAAGCCAGCTCCCACAGGGTTTGTGTTAACTGTCCAAAGCTTTGTATTTTTCGCGCAGGTGGTTGCGGATATACACCGCCGACAGGTTCAACGTGGCGATCACCAGCACCAGCAACAGCGCCGTGGCGTACACCAGCGGGCGGGCCGCTTCGACGTTCGGGCTCTGGAAGCCGACGTCATAGATGTGGAAGCCCAAGTGCATGATCTTCTGATCCAGGTGCAGGTACGGGTAGTTGCCGTCCACCGGCAGCGACGGCGCCAGTTTCACCACACCCACCAGCATCAGCGGCGCCACTTCACCGGCGGCGCGGGCCACGGCGAGGATCATGCCGGTCATCATTGCCGGACTGGCCATCGGAATCACAATCTTCCACAAGGTTTCAGCCTTGGTGGCACCGAGGGCCAACGAGCCTTCACGCACGGTGCGCGGGATACGCGCCAGACCTTCCTCGGTCGCGACGATCACCACCGGCACCGCCAGCAGTGCCAGGGTCAGCGAGGCCCAAAGCAAACCCGGCGTACCGAAGGTCGGCGCCGGCAGCGCTTCGGGGAAGAACAAACGGTCGACCGAACCACCGAGTACATAAACGAAGAAGCCCAGACCGAACACGCCGTAAACGATCGCCGGAACACCCGCCAGGTTGTTCACCGCGATGCGGATGATCCGTGTCAGGGTGTTCTGTTTGGCGTATTCACGCAGGTATACCGCCGCCAGTACGCCGAACGGGGTGACGATCATCGCCATGATCAGGGTCATCATCACGGTGCCGAAGATCGCCGGGAAAATCCCGCCTTCGGTGTTCGCTTCACGCGGGTCGTCCGAAAGGAATTCCCAGATCTTGCTGAAGTAGAAACCGACTTTGGTGAAGGTGCTCATCGCGTTCGGCTGGTAGGCGTGAACCACTTTGCCCAGACCGATTTCGATCTCTTTGCCGTTGGCATCGCGAGCGGTCAAAGCATCGCGATTGAACTGCGCATGCAGATCGGCCAAGCGCGCTTCGATGTCCTGATAACGCGCATTCAGCTCGGCACGCTCGGATTCCATGTCCGCTTGCGCGGTGGCGTCGAGCTTGCCTTCCAGTTCCAGTTTGCGACCGTGCAGACGGATGCGCTCCAGACCGGCGTTGATCGCACCGATGTCAGTCTTTTCCAGCGACTTCAGTTGTGCCGCCAGACCGTTCACACGGTTGATCCGCGCCTGCAGCTCAGGCCATGCAGCCTCGCCCTCGGCGATGACCTTGCCGTCCTGTTTGACGTTGACCAGGTAGCCGTAGAAGTTGCCCCACTCGCGACGCTCGATCGCCATCAACTCGGGCGGCGTAGTCTGGTTGGTCAGCCACTCGCCGACGATCCAGGTGAAGTCGTTGCCGTTCAGGTCACGGTTGCCGACCTTGATCAGCTCGCGGGTCATGAATTCCGGGCCTTCGTCGGGCACCGGCAAACCGGCACTCTTCAGACGGGCGCGGGGCACTTCTTCTTTCTGTACCACTTCGCCGATGACCAGGTGATTGGCCTGGCCCGGTACGTCGTAGTTGGCGTGGACCAGGTCCGCCGGCCAGAAGTGACCCAGACCGCGCACGGCAATCACCGCCAACAGGCCAATGGTCATGATGACCGCGATGGACACCGCGCCACCGCTGATCCAGACGCCTGGGGCGCCGCTCTTGAACCATCCTTTCAGGGAGTTCTGTTTCACAGACTTCTACCTTTGCTTAAAGCGACGAGTATTTCTTGCGCAGACGCTGACGAATCAGTTCTGCCAGGGTGTTCATGACGAAGGTGAACAACAGCAGCACCAATGCCGAGAGGAACAGCACGCGGTAGTGGCTGCCGCCGACTTCCGACTCGGGCATTTCCACCGCGACGTTGGCAGCCAGGGTGCGCAGGCCTTCGAACAGGTTCATTTCCATGACCGGGGTGTTACCGGTGGCCATCAGCACGATCATGGTTTCACCGACTGCACGGCCCATGCCGATCATCAGCGCCGAGAAGATCCCCGGGCTGGCGGTCAGGATGACGACGCGGGTCATGGTCTGCCACGGCGTGGCACCGAGGGCCAGCGAGCCAAGCGTCAGGCCGCGCGGCACACTGAACACGGCGTCTTCAGCGATCGAGTAGATGTTCGGGATCACCGCGAAGCCCATGGCCAGACCGACCACCAGAGCGTTGCGCTGGTCGTAGGTGATGCCGAGGTCGTGGGAGATCCACATGCGCATGTCGCCGCCGAAGAACCAGTTCTCCATGAACGGGCTCATGTACAGCGACAGCCAGCCCACGAACAGAATCACCGGGATCAACAGCGCACTTTCCCAGCCATCCGGGACTTTCAGGCGGATCGATTCAGGCAGGCGGCTGAAGGTGAAACCGGCCACCAGAATGCCGATCGGCAGCAACATCAGCAGGCTGAAGATGCCCGGCAGATGCCCTTCGACATATGGCGCGAGGAACAGGCCGGCGAAGAAACCGAGGATCACCGTCGGCATCGCTTCCATCAGCTCGATCACCGGTTTGACCTTGCGGCGCATGCCCGGGGCCATGAAGTACGCGGTGTAGATCGCAGCGGCGACGGCCAGTGGCGCGGCCAGCAGCATCGCGTAGAACGCGGCTTTCAGGGTGCCGAAAGTCAGTGGCGAGAGGCTCAGTTTCGGTTCGAAATCGGTGTTGGCCGCGGTCGATTGCCAGACGTATTTAGGCTCGTCGTAGTTCTCGTACCAGACCTTGCTCCACAGCGCGCTCCAGGAAACTTCCGGGTGCGGGTTATCGAGCAGCAACGGTTGCAGCTTGCCGCCGGCTTCGACGATCACGCGGTTGGCGCGTGGCGACAGACCGAATACGCCTTGGCCATCGACCACCTGATCGACCAGCAAGGTGCGGTGCGCGGTGCTGTGGAACACGCCGAGCTTGCCGCTGGCATCCAGCGCGAGGAAGCCTTTGCGACGCTCTTCGGCGGTGATTTCAACGATCGGCGTGGTGCCCATCTGGAAAGTGCGGATCTGCTTCAGGCGCAACTCACCATCGGTGTCACGGGCCATAAACCACTGGGCCAGCCCCCCCTTGGAGTCGCCGACGATCAGCGAGATGCCACCGACCAGTTGCGTGGTCGCGGTGACTTCGGCGTCAGCGTTTTCCAGCAGTTTGTAGCGACCGTTGAGGCTCTTGTCGCGCAGGCTGAAGACGTCGGCCTGGGCACGACCGTTGACCACATACAGCCATTGCTGGCGCGGGTCGACGAAGATGTTTTTCACCGGCTCAGTCATCTGCGGCAGATCGATACGCTTCTGCTCGTTGGTGACTTCACCAGTCATCATGTTTTCTTCGCTGGTCAGCGACAGAACGTTGAGTTGCGAACCGGTCGAACCGACCAGCATCAGGGTCGTGTCGGTGGCATTCAGGCTGACATGCTCCAGCGCACCGCCGGCTTCGTTCAGCGCGATCGGCGTCTCGCCGTACGGATATTCAATCGCCGGGCTGATGGTTTTCTTGCCATCGGGGTAGCTGACTTTATAGGTGTGACGGAACACCAGCGCCTGACCGTTGGACAGGCCCACGGCTACCAGCGGATGGCCCGGCTGATCTTCACCAATGGAGGTCACGGTGGCACCGGCAGGCACCGGCAGATCGACGCGCTTCAGTTCAGCGCCACTGTCGATATCAAAGAACAATGCCTGGCCCTTGTCGGAAACGCGCATGGCCACCTGATTCTGCTCTTCGAGCGAAATCATCAGCGGCTTGCCGGCGTCCTGCATCCAGGCCGGGGTGATCGAGTCTTTCGCGGTCAGGTCGGCACCCTGGAACAGCGGCGCAACCACGTAGGCGAGGAAGAAAAAGATCAGGGTAATGGCTGCCAGCACCGCGAGACCGCCCACGAGGACGTACCAGCGGGTGAAGCGATCCTTGAGCGCACGAATGCGGCGCTTGCGTTGCAGCTCAGGCGTATTGAAGTCAATGCGCTTGGGAGGATTAGTAGTCATTTGGGAATTGGCCAGATCATTCATGCGCTCACCCTAGCGATCCTGTATGACAGAAAGATGACAATGCAGTGACGCAGCAAATCCACCGCCAGTGGGACTGGCAGAGGATCAAAAATTTGAGGTGTGGAAAAGGCCGGCCTGCGAGCAGATCCGGCCTTTTACCTGAGTCCGGTGGGGTTCACCCTGGACTCAATTTGTTACTTCTTTGCGACAGCGCCGCCTTCCTGCAGACCCAGATCAGCCAGTGCTTTTGCAGCAACCTTGGCTGGCAGCGGGATGTAGCCGTCTTTCACCACAACTTCCTGGCCCTGTTTCGACAGCACCAGTTTCACGAACTCAGCTTCCAGCGGAGCCAGAGGCTTGTTCGGGGCTTTGTTGACGTAAACGTAGAGGAAACGCGACAGCGGG
The DNA here is from genome assembly GCF_000783395.1 of Pseudomonas chlororaphis. GTDB lineage: Bacteria > Pseudomonadota > Gammaproteobacteria > Pseudomonadales > Pseudomonadaceae > Aquipseudomonas > Aquipseudomonas chlororaphis_H. Next base: position 383,176 of record NZ_JSFK01000002.1, read on the forward strand.
TACTTGCCGTTCAGGGCGTTTTCTTCGGTGTCTTCGATGAAGTCAGTGCTGCCTTTCTTGGCCAATGGCACGGTTTTCACGCTGGCGGTCTTGTAACCGATACCCGAGTAACCGATGCCGTTCAGCGAGGAGCTGATCGACTGCACGACCGAAGCCGAACCTGGTTGTTCGTTGACGTTCGGTTTGTAGTCGCCTTTGCACAGGGCTTCTTCCTTGAAGTAGCCGTAGGTGCCGGATACCGAGTTACGACCGAACAGTTGCACTGGCTTGTTGGCCAGGTCGCCGGTCACGCCCAGGTCGCCCCAGGTTTTCACGTCGGCTTTGGCGCCGCACAGACGGGTCGACGAGAAGATCGCGTCAACCTGCTCCATGGTCAGGTGCTGGATCGGGTTGTCCTTGTGCACGAACACAGCCAGGGCATCCACAGCCACCGGGATAGCGGTTGGCTTGTAACCGTACTTCTGCTCGAAGGCCGCCAGTTCGGTGTCCTTCATCTTGCGGCTCATCGGGCCCAGGTTGGAGGTGCCTTCAGTCAGCGCAGGTGGCGCAGTGGCGGAGCCAGCGGCCTGAATCTGGATGTTGACGTTCGGGTATTCTTTTTTGTAGTTCTCAGCCCAGAGGGTCATGAGGTTGGCCAGGGTATCGGAGCCGACGCTGGACAGGTTGCCCGACACACCAGTGGTCTTGGTGTAGCTCGGGATAGCAGGGTCAACAGCGGCGAACGCGTTGGCAGTCGCAACGCCAGCAGCGACAAAAGTCATTGCCGCCATCAAACGCTTCAGTTTCATGCCTTACTCCTAGCAGATAGGGTGTGTTAAGTCGGGGCCAAGTATCAGCAGGCCGTGTGAACACTCTATGGCTGAAATATGACAATTGGATGAAAGGCCAGCATGTCGCGACAGATCGTTCCCACGCTCTGCGTGGGAACGCCGCCATGGACGCTCTGCGTCCGCATTTGAGAGGTGACGCGGAGCGTCACAGGATGCATTCCCACGCGGAGCGTGGGAACGATCATTGCGGAGTCTGGATCAGCGCCCCTTCTTCCATAGCCACGCCCCGACCAGAATCCCCATCGCACACAGCACCGCCACATAGTAGGCCGGCCCCATCGCGCTTTCTTTCAGCAACAGACTCACCACCATCGGCGTCAACCCACCAAAGATCGCGTAAGCCACGTTGTACGAGAACGACAAGCCGCTGAAGCGCACCACCGGTGGAAACGCTTTAACCATCACATACGGCACCGCACCAATGGTGCCGACCAGAAACCCGGTCAACGCATACAGCGGGAACAGCCAGTTCGGGTGCGCGGCGAGGCTGTGATAGAAGGTCCACGAGCTGATCAGCAGGCCCAGGCAACCGAACACAAACACGCGCCCGGCACCAAAGCGATCCGCCAGTGCGCCCGAAATAATGCAGCCGATGCTCAGGAACACGATCGCCAGACTGTTCGACTGCAGCGACTCCGTCGGCGTGAAGTGATAGACCGTTTGCAGCACGGTCGGGGTCATCAGAATGACCACAACGATCCCGGCCGACAGCAACCAGGTCAGCAGCATCGAGATTGCAATCGCGCCGCGATGGTCACGCAGCACCGCGCGCAGCGGCACTTCTTCAGCCAAGGCTTTGCGCAGTTGCAGCTCGGCGAACACCGGGGTCTCGTGCAGCCAGCGGCGCAGGTAGACCGAGAACAGACCGAACACGCCACCGAGCAGGAACGGGATCCGCCAGGCGTAATCGGCAACCTCGGCAGGGGTATAAATGCTGTTGATCGCCGTGGCGACCAGCGAGCCGAGCAGGATACCGGCGGTCAGGCCGCTGGTGAGCGTGCCGCAGGCATAGCCCATGTGCTTTTGCGGCACGTGTTCGGAAACGAAGACCCAGGCGCCCGGCACTTCACCGCCGATGGCCGCACCTTGAATGACCCGCATCAATAGAAGAAGGATCGGCGCCCACATGCCGATCTGCGCATAGGTTGGCAGCAAACCCATGATCAGGGTCGGCACGGCCATCATGAAAATGCTCAGAGTGAACATCTTCTTGCGCCCCAGCAGGTCGCCGAAATGCGCCATGACGATGCCGCCCAATGGGCGTGCGAGGTAGCCGGCGGCAAAGATGCCGAAGGTCTGCATCAGGCGCAGCCACTCGGGCATGTCGGCCGGGAAGAACAGCTTGCCGACCACGGTGGCGAAGAAAACGAAAATGATGAAATCGTAGAATTCCAGCGCTCCGCCAAGGGCGGACAGCGACAGAGTCTTGTAGTCATTGCGGGTCAACGGTCGTGCGGGTTGCTCGGGCTGCGCGAGGCTCGAAGGCGCTGTGGTCATGGCAAGGGCTTCTCTTATAGTCGGATCTGCCGCCACAACAACGCTGGCGGTGGCTTGGGCAGGTTCGGCACCATAGCAAATTGTTCGAAAAAGCACATAGAGGCGCGTAATTGACGGTCAAAATCAGAACCGGATGGTCGTCGTGGAGTCTACCGACCGATATACTCGCAACCTGCTCCGGTTTGTAGGGGGTTGCTGTGCGAAATCGTCGTTGGCCCGGCCTTTGCTCGGGATTAGCCGGTTTCGCAGAGTTTCTCCTTAGGCGCCTGATGGAAAACGTGACGAACGTAGTAGGTTCGGTGCTGAATCGTTTTTCCCGAAGACGGCTACCACCAGCAATACCAACAAGAGTCACGGGTCAGAGGCCCCCCCGGCATGATAGAGCTCGAACAAGAAGATCCGATCCCGCAAGGCGACCTGGCCCTGCAAATCACTGCACTTCCACGCGAAACCAACGGCTTTGGCGATATTTTCGGCGGCTGGCTGGTGGCGCAGATGGATTTGGCCGGCACTGCAATGGCCAGCCGTGTCGCTGGCGGCCGCGTGGCCACGGTTGCCATTGATCGCATGGCGTTTCTCGTGCCGGTGGCCGTCGGTGCGCAATTGTCCTTTTATACCCAGACTCTGGAAATCGGCCGCAGCTCGATCCAGATGATGGTTGAAGTGTGGAGCGACGACCCGCTGTCCAGTGAGTGGCGTAAGGTGACCGAAGCGGTCTTCGTCTTCGTCGCCATCGACGGCAGCGGCCGCACTCGCTCGGTTCCACCACGCGCGCGTTAAACCTCGTGGCCGTTTTGCGGTCGATAACCGTCCCAAGTGTCTGATCGAGAGCTGTCCCATGAACACGCCCAACGTTGAAGCGGTGAAACTGGATGAACTGAACTGCTGGCGCATCCGCCACGGTCAGGCCGAAGTGCTGGTGGCCCAGCAAGGCGCGCACATCCTCAGTTATCAGATTGACGGACAGCCGCCGATCATCTGGCTCAACGACAAGGCCGAGTTCAAGACTGGCAAGAGCATCCGCGCCGGCGTGCCGGTGTGCTGGCCGTGGTTCGGCAAGTTCGAACGCAACCCACATAGCGTGCAGACCATGTATACCGGTGAGCAACCGGCACCCGCGCACGGTCTGGTGCGGGCGATGGATTGGGAACTGGGCGGCATCGAATCAGAGGCTGACGGCGTCAAGGTCGAGTTCAAGCTGCCCTATCCCGACGGCGGCCTGCCGGGCTGGCCGCATCAAGTCGATCTGACCCTGACCCTGCATTTGTCCGAGCAATTGAGCTTCAGCCTGACCAGCCATAACCGTGGCAGTGACACCGTCAGCCTGAGTCAGGCGCTGCACACGTATTTCGCGGTCAGTGATGTGCGCAATGTGCACGTCGACGGTGTCGATGGCTTGAATTACATCGAGACGCTGGATGACTGGAAGACCCTCAGCCAGCAAGGCGACCTGCAATTTGCCGGTGAGACCGACCGCATCTACCTTGATGCTCCGCCACAGCTGAGCATTGTCGATCCGGCCTGGGAGCGGCGCATTGTGCTGACGGCTACCGGTTCACGCACGGCGGTGATCTGGAACCCGTGGATCGATCGCGCTGCAGCGTTGGCGGATATGGATAACGATGGCTGGCAGCGCATGCTGTGCATCGAGACGGCGAATGTGATGGATGACATCGTCACGCTGGCGCCGGGCGCTAGCCACACAATGGGCGTCAGTGTCGCCAGCAAACCGCTTTAACCAGCACTGCAATACAAAATGTGGGAGCGAGCCTGCTCGCGAAGGCGTTGTATCAGTCAACATTCAAATGTCTGATACACCGCTTTCGCGAGCAGGCTCGCTCCCACAGTTGTTTCGTGGTGATTGTTAGAGATCAGACTCCTGCACCACCCGCACTTTGTCCGCTTCCAGCGCATACGCCGCGTCAGCCAGATCATTGCTGACCTTCTCGACCTTCAGCGTGCCGGTCACCCACAGCGGCGTGTAGATATCGTCCAGCTTCAAACCCTTCGGATACCGCACCAGCACCAGTTGATTCGGCGGCGGTGGCGGTACGTGGATGCACGCGCCCGGATACGGCACGAGGAAGAACAGTGTGCTGCGGCCCTTGGCGTCGGACTCCAGCGGCACCGGATAACCACCGATGCGGATGTGCTTGTCGTTCATCGACGCCACGGTTTTGGTCGAATACATCACTGCCGGCAGACCTTTGGCCTGTTTCATACCGCCCTTCTCGGTGAAGGTGCCGGTGGCTTCCGGGGAGTTATGGTCGATTTCAGGCATGGCCTCGAGGGCCTTTTGGTCCGACTTGGGCATCAGTTCGAGCCAGTCGGTTTCCGGCAGTTCGCCGGCGTGGGCCAAACCGCTGCCCAGGAAAAGGAGAGTCAACAGAAGACGGCGCATGAAGGTGCTCGGTTTAGAAAGGAAGGAACAGTGAATCGCCGAGCATTCTAGCCCTCCCGGCCACGTTGGCCGAGAGGGCTTTGTCGCTTTGGATCAGTTCTTTTTGATCAGGCCGTAGATCACCAGCAACACGATTGCGCCGACCAGTGCGCCGATGAAACCTGCGCCCTCGCCTGCGTGATAAATGCCCAGGGCCTGGCCGCCGTAAGTGGCCGCCAGCGAACCGCCGATACCGAGCAGGATGGTCATGATCCAGCCCATGCTGTCATCGCCCGGTTTCAGGAACCGCGCCAGCAGGCCGACGATCAAGCCGATAAAGATGGTTCCGATAATTCCCATGGCAATTCCCTCTCAAAGATAGATATGCGAAGCCTAGTCAGACTTTGGCATCCTGCCATGAGAGAACAGCGGCCCCTGAATGGTTCCGCCGCTGCCACATGAAACTGTCGTTACTCGGCGATCAGCGCTTCAACCTTGACGATCTGCGCCTGTAGCGTGGCCATGTCGGCGCAGCGCAGGTTGGCGTGACCGACCTTGCGCCCGGCCTTGAAGGCCTTGCCGTAGTGATGCAGATGGCAGTCTTCGATGGCGATGACTTTCTCAACCGGCGGCACCACACCGATGAAGTTGAGCATCGCGCTCTCGCCAACCTTGGCTGTCGAACCCAGCGGCAGACCGGCAACGGCGCGCAGGTGGTTTTCGAACTGGCTGCACTCGGCACCTTCAGTGGTCCAGTGCCCGGAGTTGTGCACGCGCGGGGCGATTTCGTTGGCTTTCAGGCCACCGTCGACTTCAAAGAACTCGAACGCCATCACGCCGACGTAGTCGAGTTGCTTGAGCACACGGCTCGAGTAATCTTCGGCCAGCGCCTGCAACGGGTGATCGGTGCTGGCAACCGACAACTTGAGGATGCCGCTGTCGTGGGTGTTGTGCACCAGCGGATAGAACTTGGTTTCACCATCGCGGGCACGCACGGCGAGCAGCGAGACTTCACCGGTGAACGGCACAAAGCCTTCCAGCAGGCAGGACACACTGCCCAGTTCGGCGAAGGTACCCACCACATCTTCTGGTTTGCGCAGGACTTTCTGGCCCTTGCCGTCGTAACCCAGGGTGCGGGTTTTCAGCACGGCCGGCAGGCCGATCGAAGCAACAGCAGCATCCAGATCGGCTTGCGACTGAATGTCGGCGAAGGCCGGGGTCGGGATGCCCAGGTCCTTGAACATGCTCTTTTCGAACCAGCGATCGCGAGCGATGCGCAGGGCTTCGGCGCTCGGATAAACCGGGACGAATTGCGAAAGGAATGCCACGGTTTCGGCAGGGACGCTTTCGAATTCGAAGGTCACCAGATCGACTTCATCGGCGAGTTGGCGCAGATGATCCTGATCGCCGTAATCGGCCCGCAGGTGTTCGCCCAGCGCGGCCGCACAGGCGTCCGGCGCAGGATCGAGGAAAGCGAAGTTCATGCCCAGCGGGGTACCCGCCAGGGCCAACATGCGACCCAACTGGCCGCCACCGATTACACCGATCTTCATCTCAACAACCTCAGGCAATACGTGGGTCTGGATTGTCCAGGACGCTGTCTGTCTGCTCGGCACGGAAGGTCTTCAGTACCGCGTGGAACTGCGGATGCTTGGCGCCGAGGATGCTCGCCGAGAGCAGGGCTGCGTTGATCGCGCCGGCCTTGCCGATGGCCAGGGTGGCGACCGGAATGCCGGCTGGCATCTGCACGATCGACAGCAGCGAGTCGACGCCCGAGAGCATGGCCGACTGCACTGGCACACCGAGCACCGGCAGGTGGGTCTTGGCCGCACACATGCCTGGCAGGTGGGCTGCGCCACCGGCACCGGCGATAATCACCTCGATGCCGCGGCCTTCAGCCTCTTCGGCGTACTGGAACAGCAGATCCGGGGTACGGTGGGCAGAGACCACTTTGACCTCGTACGGGATGCCGAGCTTTTCCAGCATATCGGCGGTGTGGCTAAGGGTGGACCAATCGGACTTGGAGCCCATGATCACGCCAACCAGTGCACTCATCGTCGCGCCTCTTCTCTCTGGAGCGCCCGCAGGCGCGTCATAAAACAACAAGCCACGCAGGTTGCGTGGCTTGATTGTACGAAAAATGGCCGGACGTGCCGGCCGAAGGCCGCGCAGTATACCGCAAAGAAAGCAATAAACAGCCCCTGAAACGACCATCTGTCAAATGAGCGAAAGCCCCGGTTTTATTGACCTGAAGGTCAGAGCATAGACATCACACGATCCCTGTGGGAGCTGGCTTGCCAGCGATGGCGTCGCATCAGCAAACAGAGTCGGTGTCTGACCCTCCGCTATCGCTGGCAAGCCAGCTCCCACAGGGTTATAGGGCGTGCTCAGGAGTTTTGTGCGGCGCCGCCTTCGAGCTTGCGCCACAGCAGGCGCACGTTGGCTTTGCGCACCAATGCGCAGCGATACAGACGGATCTCCAGCGGCACATGCCATTGCGGGCCGCCGCAAACCACCAGTTCGCCACGGGCCAATTCCGCGCGCACGCTCAGCTGTGGCACCCAGGCAATCCCGAGACCTTCCAGCGCCATGCTTTTCAGACTGTCAGCCATCGCCGTTTCGTAAATAGTGGTGAAACGCAGCTGACGCTGACGCAGCAAACCATTCACCGAGCGACCGAGAAACGCCCCGGCGCTATAGGCCAGCAACGGCACGCTCGCCTCGCCTTCAAGATCGAACAACGGCTTGCCATCAGCATCCGCCGCGCACACCGGCAACATCTCGGTCTGGCCCAAATGCAGCGACGGGAAGATCTCCGGGTCCATCTGCATCGCCGCATCCGGGTCATAGAACGCCAGCATCAGATCGCAGCCACCTTCACGCAACGCATGCACCGCATCGCCAACGTTGGTCGCAACCAACCGAGTGGCGATATTCAAGCCTTCATTTCGCAATTGCGCGATCCAGCGCGGAAAGAAGCCCAGCGCCAGCGAGTGAGCGGCAGCGACCTGCATCACTTCGCCCTGCCCACCTTCCAGATGATGCAGATGACGCAGCACCTCGCCGAGCTGTTCGACCACGGTGCGTGCGGTCACCAGAAACAGCTGCCCCGCCGCCGTCAGTTCGACCGGCGTACGCGAGCGATTGACCAGTGTCAGCCCCAGCGCAGCCTCCAGACTGCGGATCCGCCGACTGAACGCTGGCTGGGTCACGAAGCGCCGTTCGGCCGCTTGCGAGAAGCTGCGGGTGGCGGCCAGAGCACTGAAGTCCTCGAGCCATTTGCTTTCCAGATTCATCACGTCCTCCCGGACACGCACCAAAACAGGTCACACGTCTGCCGCGCAGGCGGCGTCACACGGGCATTATGCCGAATGTGCATAGGGCAGTGCTGAACAGCATTGGCCCAAAAATTCGCACAAGCCTAGCATTCGCAGCGTTCCGGCACAGACCGGGTCCATATCGAGATGATTTCTATCATGTCCTCCGCTGCATCTTTCCGCACAGAAAACGACCTGCTTGGCGCCCTCGAAGTACCGGCTCAAGCGTATTACGGCATCCAGACCCTGCGAGCGGTGAATAACTTCCGTCTCTCCGGCGTTCCGATTTCGCATTACCCGAAACTGGTTGTCGGCCTGGCAATGGTCAAGCAGGCCGCTGCTGACGCCAACCGCGAGTTGGGTCATCTGAGCGAAGCCAAGCACGCTGCCATCAGTGAAGCCTGTGCCCGATTGATCCGCGGTGATTACCACGAAGAGTTCGTGGTCGACATGATTCAAGGTGGCGCCGGTACCTCCACCAACATGAACGCCAACGAAGTGATCGCCAACATTGCGCTGGAAGCAATGGGTCACCAGAAAGGCGAGTACCAGTACCTGCACCCGAACGACGACGTCAACATGGCGCAGTCGACCAACGACGCTTACCCGACGGCGATCCGCCTGGGCTTGCTGCTCGGTCACGACACCCTGCTGGCCAGCCTCGACAGCCTGATTCAGGCATTCGCGGCCAAGGGCAAGGAATTCGATCACGTCCTGAAAATGGGCCGTACCCAACTGCAAGACGCCGTGCCGATGACCCTCGGCCAGGAATTCCGTGCCTTCGCCACCACCATGGGCGAGGACCTGGCCCGTCTGAAGACGCTGGCCCCGGAACTGCTGACTGAAGTGAACCTCGGTGGCACCGCGATCGGTACCGGCATCAACGCCGACCCGCGTTATCAAGCGCTGGCGGTACAGCGTCTGGCACTGATCAGCGGCCAACCGCTGGTTCCAGCGGCCGACCTGATCGAAGCGACTTCCGACATGGGCGCCTTCGTACTGTTCTCCGGCATGCTCAAGCGCACCGCGGTCAAGCTGTCGAAGATCTGCAACGACCTGCGCCTGCTGTCCAGCGGCCCACGCACCGGCATCAACGAAATCAACCTGCCAGCGCGTCAGCCAGGCAGCTCGATCATGCCTGGCAAGGTCAACCCGGTCATTCCGGAAGCGGTTAACCAAGTGGCGTTCCAGGTCATTGGTAACGACCTGGCGCTGACCATGGCAGCCGAAGGCGGCCAACTGCAACTGAACGTGATGGAGCCGCTGATCGCGTTCAAGATCTTCGACTCGATCCGCCTGCTGCAACGCGCCATGGACATGCTGCGCGAGCACTGCATCGTCGGCATCACCGCCAACGAAGCGCGCTGCCGTGAACTGGTCGAGCACTCGATCGGCCTGGTTACCGCACTGAACCCGTACATCGGCTACAAAAACGCCACCCGTATCGCCGGTCTCGCTCTTGAAAGCGGCCGCGGCGTACTGGAACTGGTGCGCGAAGAAGGTCTGCTCGACGAAGCCATGCTCGCCGACATCCTGCGCCCGGAAAACATGATTGCTCCGCGTCTGGTTCCGCTCAAAGCCTGAACCGACGCGTTACTTGTAGCACCGCTCACCAGGTCGAGGGACTAGACACCTCTCACCTTTTGAGGGCTTGGGGATTTAGTCCCCAAGCCCTTTTTTTTAACTTTCTGACCCTGAGACCCGTATGTCTGGGGACTGCTCGCTCTCATAGAAAAGCAGTTCCTGCACAAGCCCGGCGCCGGTAACGCCGGGTGTTTCAAAGCCTCGTTTCGTCGCTTGCACCACTACCGTGCAGACGGGCGCGTCACTGATCGGTATAGTGCCGCCCCTCTTCGCGTGAGCGGTCGTCGGTAACGAGGCCACAACCCATGCGAAACCCGAACTAATAACAAACCCGCGAAATGGATCCGGGACGAAACCTTCGCCTCACCTGTCGTGCCGTGCGCACACCGGTGTAACACGATATTTCTTCCATCCAGCATTTGCTTACACAATAAACAGCGAGGAAAAATCCATGCTCGAAGTCATTAACGACTTCCTCTCAGGGAAAGTACTGATCGTGCTCATTGTCGGGCTCGGTAGCTACTTCACGATTCGCTCGCGTTTCGTTCAATTGCGCCACTTCTTCCACATGTTCGCGGTGTTCCGCGACAGCCTCAAAGGCAGCGCCGGGCAACTCAGCTCGTTCCAGGCCCTGATGCTCAGCCTCGCCGGTCGCGTCGGTGCGGGCAACATCGCCGGTGTCGGCATCGCCGTGACCCTCGGTGGTCCGGGTGCAGTGTTCTGGATGTGGGTGACCGCACTGGTCGGCATGTCCAGCAGCTTCTTCGAGTGCACCCTGGCCCAGGTCTACAAGCGCGCCGATGGCGACGGCCTGTACCGTGGCGGCCCGGCTTACTACATCCAGCACGGCCTGAAACTCAAAGGCATGGCGGTGGTGTTCTCCGTCCTGCTGCTGGTCACCTACGGCTTCGCCTTCATTGGTCTGCAGTCCTACACCGTGACCCACTCCCTGCAGAACGCCTTTGAATTCAACCCACAACACACCGGTATCGTCCTGGCGGTGCTGCTGGCGATCACCTTCATTGGTGGCATCAAGCGCATCGCCTCGGTGTCCGACCTGCTGGTGCCGATCAAGACCCTCGCCTATATCGGCGTGACCCTGTACGTGATCGGTACCCAGATCGAACACGTGCCAGCCATGCTGGAAACCATCTTCAAGAGCGCCTTCGGCCTCGACCCGGCCTTTGGCGGCCTGCTCGGCAGCGCCATCGTCATGGGCGTGAAGCGTGGCGTGTTCGCCAACGAAGCGGGCCTGGGCAGTGCGCCGAACGTCGCTGCCGTGGCCGCCGTGAAGCACCCGGGCGCTCAGGGCGTGGTTCAGGCTTTCAGCGTGTTCCTCGACACCTTCGTGATCTGCACCTGCACCGCGCTGCTGATCCTGCTGTCGGGCTTCTACACCCCGGGCTTCGAAGGTGACGGCATCGTCCTGACCCAGAACTCGCTGGCCGCTGTGGTCGGTGATTGGGGCCGCATGTTCGTCAGCGTCGCGCTGTCGCTGTTCGTCTTCACCTGCATCCTCTACAACTACTACCTGGGCGAAAACAGCCTGCAGTTCCTCACCCGCAACCGCGCTGCGCTGATGATTTTCCGTGGCCTGGTGCTGGCGCTGGTGGTATGGGGTTCGATGCAGGACCTGTCGACCGTGTTCGCCTTCGCCGACATCACCATGACCTGCCTGGCCTTCGTTAACCTGGTGGCCTTGGCCATGCTGTTCAAAGTCGGCATGCGCGTGATGCGCGACTACGACGGGCAGCGCCGCGCCGGCGTCAAACAGCCGGTGTTCGACTCGAGCAAATTTGCTGATCTGGACCTCGACCTGAAAGCCTGGCCGACCAATCCGTCTGCCGCCGTCGGCAAGACTGAAGCCGAGCCGCAAGGCGTGCCTGCAGCGCAACGCTGACAGGTGAATGACGGGCGCATCCCCTGCGCCCGTCGGTTATTGTGGTGCAATAACTTGTAGGAGCGAGCCTGCTCGCGATAGCGGTCTTTCAACCAACATCAATGTTGAATGATGAACCGCCATCGCGAGCAGGCTCGCTCCCACAAGGACCTCATCCTTTCGGAGAATCCCCATGAATTCGTCGACCTACCCCGCCGCTCAAAACGTCATGGTGCTCTACACCGGTGGCACCATCGGTATGCAGGCCAGTGCCAATGGTCTGGCCCCGGCGTCCGGTTTCGAAGCGCGGATGCGCGACTACCTGCACAGCCAGCCTGAACTCGTCGTGCCACAGTGGCGCTTCCGTGAGATGTCGCCGCTGATCGACAGCGCCAACATGACCCCGGCCTATTGGCAGCAATTGCGTGAAGCGGTGGTCGATGCCGTGGATGTGCAAGGCTGCGACAGCGTGCTGATCCTGCACGGCACCGACACCCTGGCCTACAGCGCCGCAGCGATGAGCTTCCAGTTGCTGGGGCTGAATGCTCGCGTGTGCTTCACCGGTTCGATGCTGCCGGCCGGCGTTACCGACAGCGATGCCTGGGAAAACCTCGGCGGCGCACTGGTTGCTCTCGGCCAGGGCCTGGCGCCGGGCGTGCATCTGTACTTCCACGGCGAACTGTTGGCGCCGACCCGTTGCGCGAAAGTGCGCAGTTTTGGCCGGCATCCGTTCAAACGACTGGAGCGTCAGGGCGGCGGTGTCAAAGCGCCTTCGATCCCAGCGTCGTTGAACTACCACCAGCCGAAGCAACTGGCCAAGGTCGCCGTGCTCCCGCTGTTCCCGGGTATCAGTGCCGAAGTGCTCGACGGCCTCCTCGACAGCGGCATTCAAGGTCTGGTGCTGGAGTGCTACGGCAGCGGCACAGGACCGAGCGACAACCCTGAGTTTCTGGCAAGCCTTGTCCGCGCGCGGGATAACGGCGTGGTGGTGGTTGCGGTCACGCAATGCCATGAAGGTGGCGTCGAGCTGGATGTGTATGAGGCCGGCAGTCGTTTGCGTGGTGTTGGCGTATTGTCCGGTGGTGGCATGACTCGCGAGGCGGCGTTCGGCAAGTTGCATGGGGTGCTGGGGGCAGGCCTTGAAACTCAAGAAGTGCGCCGGCTGATCGAACTGGATTTGTGTGGTGAGTTGCTCTGAGCAAGGCTCTGGATCGGCCCTCACCCTAGCCCTCTCCCGGAGGGAGAGGGGACTGACCTTAGTGTCTCGCGCTATACGCCGACCTGAAAAAAACAGTCGATTATGGATTCGCCAGCGTTTTTTCAGGTCGGCGTATCTGGCCAATATCCCCCCAATCGGCCCCCTCTCCCTTTGGGAGAGGGCTGGGGTGAGGGGCTGCTGCGGCATGCAACTTGCTGCATTCCAGCCATCCTCAGGCTGGAAGATCTTATGCTCCACTCCCACCTCACCACCCTCAACGCCGTCTCGCTGATCCTCAACACCTTCAAGACCGAAGGCTTGTCGAGCGAGGCATTGCTGGCCGGCAGCGGCATCAGTGCGGCGGATCTCAGCCGTGCCGACACGCGCATCACCACCAATCAGGAGATGCAGGTCTGCGCCAACGCGGTCGCGCTCAAGCACGATATCGGTCTGGAACTGGGCCGGCGCATGCATGTTTCCTGCTACGGCATCCTCGGTTACGCACTGTTGACCTGTGCCACCTTCGGTGACGCTTTACGCCTGGCGATCCGTTATCCGGCGCTGTTGGGAACACTTTTCGAACTGAGCCTGGAAGACGATGGCGAGCACGTCTGGTTCGTCGCCGCCGATTATCGCGAGAGTCCGGCGATGGCGGTGTTCAATGCCGAATTCTGCCTGGTGTCGCTGAAAGTCATTTGTGATGACTTGCTCGGGCATCCGTTGCCATTGCTCGCCACGCGGTTCGAACACGCGGCGCCGGACTATCGCGACAGCTATGCCGAGCACTTCAACGCACCGTTGCACTTCGCGGCGAAGGACAACGCCTTTGCCTTCGATCGGCATTGGCTCGACCAGCCGCTGCCGTTGGCGGATGCCATCACCCACCAAGCCATGGCCGAACGTTGCCGAAAGCAGAATCTTGAGTTCACCGGGCGTCAGGCATGGCTGGGGCGCATCCGCCAATTACTCAGCGCCCAACTCAACGCTGCGCCCGGGCTGGAAGGTCTGGCGCAACAGATGAAGTGCTCGCCACGCACCCTGCGCCGGCATTTGAAAGACATGGGCAGCAGCTATCAGGAACTGCTCGATGAGCTGCGTTTCGAACGGGCCAAGCAGATGTTGTGTGAGGATCAGTTGCCGATCTATCGCATTGCCGAAACCCTCGGCTTCAGCGAGACCGCCAGTTTCCGCCATGCCTTCGTGCGCTGGAGCGGCGTGGCGCCGAGTCAGTTCCGACCTTGAGATAAATCAGGCACCGAGCCATCAGCTGAACTACATTACGCAGCCCAATCACGTTGCCGGTGTTTTTGTTTGATGCCTCTTTTTCGCCGCGGCTCACGCCTTGCCTTGCTCGCTGTATTGCTCAATTTGCCAATGGCCGTCCAAGCCATTCAACTAGACTGGTGGGGCCGCCCGCCGCATCCGACCGTCGATGCGCCCGAGGATGGCAAAACCATCATCCCGATCCCCGCCGCGGCACAGTCCCTCGATGGACCGAAACCTTTGACGGGATTGATCAGCGGCTTTCGCGGCCTCTTCTACCTTAACGTCTACAGCGATGAAAACTACCGCGAGCGTCTGCACAAGCTTGGACCGATTCCGCTGCTCACCGCCGATGAGTTCCACAACTGCATAACCGAATTCCAATACATGAACCTGTCATCGTCGGCGCAACGCACCGACATTGCACAGGGCATCGTGGTCGATACGCTGAGTTTCGATTGCGTCAAAACCAATGGCTGGAAAACCAAACGTTATCTGCTGATCGACTGGCGTACGCCCGGCACCCCATTGCTGGCCTTGGGACGGGTTCGCGGAGATCACATGCTTGCGTTTCAGCCATTGCAGGAAACGCCGGCTCCGGTGCTCGACACCTGGCTCAAGAGCATCGAAGGCGCCCGTGACGCCATGCGCCATGACGTTCCCGAAGCGCCGCTGAGCATCGTGGTTGATCCGCAACCCTACCTTGCCGGTGACGGAGCCTTGCAACTTTGGGAACTGCATCAGCAACTGAGCAAGGCCAGCGACAAACGCCCGGTACTGAAGAAGGTCGATGAGCTGTTTCTGAATCAGGACTATCGCCGCATTGGCGCCGACCAGAAGGAATACTCCGGCCAACTCAATGACATCGCCTACTGGAAAAGCGAACTGGCGCCGGACGAAGGCTCCCGGCAGTGGCTGCTGGAAGTTGTACGCCGGGCCCCGCAACGCATTCCGGTGTACCTCAACCTCGCGGATCAGGCCTGGAAGGGTTACGAAAAAGCGCCGGCCTACACCATGCAATTCGCCTTGGCGCAGGAGTATTACCGGATCTATTGCGGCCTGCGCCTGCAACGCAATATGAGCGTGCCCGAGCGCGTGATGCAACGGCTTGGCCTCACGCAGGCCGATCCTCAGGCCTGCCAGGCACAATGGCCGTTGATCGAGGCTGTCGACCATCAAGACGCGGCCCGTGTGAAGCAATTGCTCGACAGTGGCCTCCAGGCGAAAACCCTCGGTGAGGACGGCCGCAGTGCCTTATCGCACGCACTGGATGCACCGAACTTCGCTATTGCCCGCTTGTTGCTTGAACGCGGCGCAGCCACCAGCGGGATCAACGGCAGCGAGCCGCTGGTAATGCAGGCATTCAACAAGGATCTCAAGACCAACAAGGATCCGGAACAGGGCCAGCGCACGCAGTTTCTACTCAGTGTCGGCGCCGCCATCGACGAACCCGATGCACGGGGTGAAACCCTGTTGATGCAGCGCGTGTCACAACGCGATGACACACTGTTCAACTGGCTGTTCAAGCACCCGCAAAACCTTGATCGACGGCAGAGCAAAGAACAGCGTACCGCGTTGTACGAAGCGATCTACCGTAACAACTATGCAGCGGCCAAACGTCTGGTGGAGGCCGGCGCGCAACTGAATCTGCTCTACCCCGCCGGGCGCTGCTACGAGCGTGATCGCATGGATTCGGCGCTGTATTTGCTGGCCAGCGAGGCGCCAAGAAGCGACATGGACAATGAACTCGCCCGGCAACAGGTGCTGGAACTGTTCACACTGATGTTGGAGAAAGGCGCCGACCCGACGCTGGGCGATGCTTGCACAGGTGATGCCTACGAAAAACTGCGCACCGTGTTGGAGCAACGTAAACGCGCGGACTGGTTAGAAGTGCTCGATCGCCATCAATCGGTGTACAACCAGAAGCCGACACGCCTCTAATCACCTGCAGGCGCCCCGTCAGTGGGCGCCTTGCTTCTGCGAGGGGCGAATTGCGGTCAGTATTTTTGGCCCTATCCATCCCCTTTTGGCCTTTCCTGCCGTTTTCCGATTCGTCTTGTCCCGCAACACTGAGAGCAACCGAATCAGCCCTGCGGAGAACAACAAATGCTGACGATCTACTCGGACGATCACCACCTGCACCACGGCCGCTGCGAACTCATCGATGGCCAGCTCAAGCCGTGCTTCGAGATGCCGTCGCGCGCCGACCACGTCCTGCAACGCGTTAAAAACCAGAACCTCGGCGCGGTCGAGGAACCGAAGGATTTCGGCCTGGAGCCGATCGCCCGAATTCACAGCCGCGACTACCTCGACTTCTTCAAAGGCGCGTGGGCGCGCTGGACTGAATTCAACACCGACGGTGACTTGCTGCCCTACACCTGGCCGGCGCGCACCCTGCGTGCAATCAAACCGACCAGCCTGCACGGCCAGCTCGGCTACTACAGCTTCGACGGCGGTGCGCCGATCACCGCCGGCACCTGGCAAGCGGCGTACAGCGCGGCGCAAGTTGCCTTGACCGCACAAGCAGAAATCCAGCGCGGCGCGCGCGCGGCCTTCGCCTTGTGCCGGCCACCGGGACACCACGCTGCCAGCGATTTGATGGGCGGTTATTGCTACCTCAACAATGCCGCCATTGCCGCGCAAGCGTTCCTCGATCAGGGTCACAAGAAGGTCGCGATCCTCGACGTCGACTATCACCACGGCAACGGCACGCAGTCGATTTTCTATACGCGCAGCGACGTGCTGTTCACCTCGATCCACGGTCATCCGGAAGCGGAGTTCCCGTTCTTCCTTGGCTACGACGATGAGCGCGGCGAAGGTGCCGGTGAGGGTTTCAACTTCAACTATCCGCTGCCCGCCGGCTCCGGCTGGGACGTGTGGAGTGCGGCGCTGGATCAGGCCTGCGATGAAATCGACCGCTACGGCGCAGACGTCATTGTCGTATCGCTCGGCGTCGACACCTTCAAGGACGACCCGATCTCGCAGTTCAAGCTCGACAGCCCGGATTATCTGGCGATGGGCAAGCGCATCGCTGCCCTTGGCAAACCGACGTTGTTCGTCATGGAAGGTGGCTACGCCGTAGAAGAAATCGGCATCAACGCGGTGAATGTACTCGAAGGGTTCGAGCAATAAACGAACTCAATCCGGATATAAACAAAAACAGACCCGCTCAGGCGGGTCTTTTTTTGCCTGCAATATTTATCTACCGCACGGGCCCTGCGGCCCGCCTCTACCTTGCCTGAAACCGCCGCCCTTTCAGCGCGCGCCTATCAGAGCAGGAGTTGCCCATGCCCGAAATCCCCTCGCCCAGCGCCGTCGATGTCGTGACCCAACTGGTGACCGGCCCTTCATTGCGAGAAGTTGCCTCGAAAACACTGCGTCCGGCACTCAAGACGCTGTATCCGAACCTCGATCTCGACCCGCAGTTGGCCATGGTCGTGAGACCGACCTGGGTCATCGAAGGTGATGAAGTCGTCCCCGGCCGTCATTTGATCGAATCGCTGACCGACACGCTGGTCCGTCTGGGCCTCTCCGGCACCGCCGTGGCGTATCTGGACGGTGAACATTATCTGACCTTGCAGCCTGACCTTCCGTCAGCCATCCAGCTACCGGTGAAAATCAGCGCGATCGGCAAGCTGCTCAATGAGCTGGCACCGTTGCTGTTCGTCGCCTACAAAGAACACCAGGTCAATTACTGGGATGATTTCACCTACCCGGGACAACCGCGCTGGCAACAGATGTCGCAGGCTTTGCACAACTTGTGGAAGGTCGACGCGAATATTGGCTGGGATGCCGACCAGCGCGCCATGGTCGAGGCGGTCTACAAGCACCCGGACAAGCACCAGCGGCGGCCCACCGACAGATACCAGACACGCGCCTGTCTGATCGATCTGGACCGCGGCGAAGGTGATGACCAGAACCACGTGACCCTGCTCGATACCGCAGTACTGATCGGCACCGACGGCGAGCGCACTCTGATCATGACCCACTCGGTGATTCAGGGGTTCGAGAACTTCGAGTCGCTGGAAAAACTCGGTGAAGCACTGCCCAGCCGTTATTGGAAAGGCGCCTCAGGTGCCGGACTGAAATGGCGCCTGGTCGAACCGCAAGGCAATTTCTTCGACTATCAGGCCTGCACACTGATCGCGCTGGAAGCCGAAGCGCTGGGTGCGATCAATTTTTTCCAGGGCGCCAACGCCAGCGCGCTTTACCCGCACGCCGGGACAATTGGCAATCCCGGGGAACCGACACCGCGCCTCAAAACCCATGTCGATCGTCTGCGCCCGATGCTGCCAGCCTGGCTCGACAGCGCCACCCCCGCCGATCAAACCCGTTACAGCCGACATCTGCTGGACCTGACCATGGTGCAGCATACGAACAAGGGAAAATCCTTCCAGAGCGAAGTCATCAGCCTGCAAGCCTTCACCCGTGACGCCTTGAAAAAACAGATACTCAAGGATCATCCACTGGCCGGCGAGGTGAAGATCGATGACATCGAAATCAGCATCACCAGTCTGGTGGTCTGGGGCACGTTCGTCTTGCCGGGCAACACACAGACCCAGACGCTGTCGCTCATGGAACTCGCCCTGCAGAACCTCGCGGGGCAGCCAACTGGCAATAAAACCGTGCGCTACAAGGATGGCAGCGTGTTGCCTGAGTGGATGACCGTGAGCTACCTGGAACAACTGGTGAGCAGCGTCGATATCGGCAAGACCTACCCGGCGCACCTGCAAAACCTGCTGGTCGACGACAGCGAGAAGGCGGCGGCGTTGCAGGCGCTCTACACCAGCCAGTTGCCCATCGAGCTGCCGCTGCTGGCGTTGCAACACAAGATACAAGGCAAGGCCGGCATCACCGAGCAGGGTTATCGCTATGTCGTTGCCGCGCTGGCCAACACCGGCGATGAACGGCATGTTGATCGCGAAGAAATTGTCATTCGTCCGCTGGCGTTCATGGCCCATCGCAGCCGTTCACAGGCGGACACCGTCAACAACATGTTCGTCATCGGCCCGCGCGAAGTGGATAAAGGGCCATGCGTGCTTTACCGGCCACTGTTCGAAATGGCGCTGATGCAGTTCCCCTCCCACGCCAATCTGCTGTACGAGATCCAGCATTCGCAACAACTGCGCGAGTCGGTGCTGGCCTGGTTACCGGACGATGTGCGCTTCAACTACAGCCAGTTCGTCTTCACCGCCCGACTGCCTTCGGTCTGGACGATCCCGCAATCGCTGGTGAACCCCTTCACCGCCCTCGACATGTCCGGCCCCGTCACCCTGGCGACTGCGACGATTGAATACGATGTACTGGCGACGCTGCATGACAGCAACGTGCAGGCGGTCATCACCCAGGCTGATCGCCAGTCGGTCTCCAATGCAGAGGCGCGCTGGGCCACGCTCAAACGCGGCGGCTGGATGATGTTCAATGCGGCGTTGCCGTTCCTGGGACGCAGTGTCGGCACAGCCGCGTGGATCTGGCAGATCATGGACGACCTGCAAGAGATCAGCGACGAGGCCAATGCGCAAAGCGGCAAGATCGCCTGGACAGCCCTGGCCGACATTCTTCTGGCCTTGGGCATGGTGCTCGCCCATCGGGCAGCGGTGGGCGATCAGCCAATCAGTGAGTCGTTCCAGCAGGAAGAATCCGCACCGACGGTCACGACCGACATCGTGGTCAGCAAACCGGCGCAGCTGGCGGACATCTCCAGCACCGAACTGCCCATTACCCATGAAATGGTGGTGAACCCCTTTACTGCCCTGAAACGATCACCCGTCGCACTGGCCGCGCTGCTCGACAGCTTCCAGATCGCCAAACCCAGAGGCATCGGCGATGCCGCCGGCGAAGGCACCCACAAGCACCTCTATCCCCGCCAGAAACAATGGTTCGCCCCCGTGGGCAAACGCTGGTTCGAAGTCATCATCAATGAACACGCCGAGGTCCAGATCATCGACTCCCGCCAGCAACCGTCGCGTAACGGACCGCTGCTGACCCGCACCGCCAACGGTGAATGGGTGATCGACCTTCGATTGCGCTTGCGAGGCGGCGGGCTCGACAGCGCCCATCAGGAGATTCAGGACATCAATAAACTGGACGCGGCACAACTGATCACCGAAATCAGCGCCTTTGACGCCACGATGAAAGCCAAACAGCTGCAAATCGACGCCGAACACGACGCGTTCAAAGACGCACTTGCGTCAGTACGAGCGCAAGCGCGCCAGCAGTATCTGGCTACGCTCGAATCCCAGCGCAAGGCGTACGGTACGAGCGTCGAACAGATCAAGGCGTTGCATCAAAAACAACCCATTCCCAACTACCGGAAAACCATGATTCAGCGCTTGGCGATGCAGTTGTTTCTTGGGCAGGAATGGCTTGAGATTCACTCCACAGAGTTCAAAGCCAACTTGAAAACCATGCAGGCGATGCTTGCTGGCGAGGCCGGTTTCGCACAGCAGTCATTTGTTCGGATTTTTGAAGAAATGACTGATCAGACTCAGGCCATCATTGAAAAAATAGAGTTGGCTGAAACTCGTTTTGCTGAACTGAAGCTGCTGGGGAAAAAAGCTGTCGAAGTTGTGCGCACCTATCGCAAGGCACTGCCCGACTATGATTTGAACGACCTCAAACTTTTGCAGATCAGTCTCGGCCAGGAGATCTGCATCAAGGCCGGTGAAACGGCGACTGCTGCCAACGCCTATGAAGCGCTTGCCAGTCTCATCGAAGACGCGGCGCTGAGCATCCAGAGCACGTTGAATCTGACCGCCGATGAAAGCCTGGACAACCTGCGCGAACGCACGGATGTCTTGAGCAATGTCGCCGAACAGTTTTCCTCCATTGATCAACGCTTGGGCGATCTGCTCATCGACTATCCCGAACAGATCTACACCGAGCGCCTGGAGAATGTGCGCAAACGAGTGATCGGGTTCAAAGCGCGCACGGATACGAAGCTGGCCGAACTGCTGCGTTACAAGCACCTGCTGGAACCGACACCGGGTCCTTCGAGACCGAGATCATCGACGCGCCAGATCATCAAGACCAAATCCAGGGGCACGGTGGTCGGTGTTCGGAAAAAGCGCATCAAAGGTCAAAACTCCGACGTGGTGGAAGTACGGAGCACCCTGAAAGGGGTCATCGCAACATTCGAGGAAGAGTCACCCGGTATCTGGGTCGAACAGCGCACGGTAAAACCCAAACCGCCCAAGGCCAGTGCCACCCTCAATACCTGCATTCGTGAAGGTCAGGCGCTGATCGACGGTTTGACCACTTTTCAACGGCGTATCGACGCCCAACTCAAACGGGGGCGGCGCATTCCTGTCGAGGTCGAGGAGGAATATCACAAGCATGCCGCTGCCTTGCGCGAAGCCAACGCGGCAATCGATGAAGCATTGACTGCGAGCAATCTGACCGCCGACCTCAAGAAGCCAACCGAAGAACTCGGCCACAAGCTTGACGAGGCCGCTGACTCTCTTGACGAACAAGGCACCAGCACCCGTATCAGAATGGTCAAACAACAACCACCGACCGCAGCTGGAGTTCAGTGGCTGAAAGACAAAGGCGAAGTGAAGATCTTGCAAACCGTGACTCGACGCCGGCTCAAAGGTCCAGACCTGGGTTTCCTCGACGAGTACGAAATACGCGACGCTCACACCAACAAGGTCGTGTGCTACGCACATTTTCACTACAGCAGCGTGAAAGCCCCCGTCACGCCATTTCCCGTCGGGCACATGAAAACCGTGGCTCAGCGCCGTATGGGAGGGGCCTATGAGCCCCGTTTTCTGAGTAATCAGGCGCTGATCGAAATCCATCGCAGCGGTATTTCCGACAAGTCTGCGCGAGCGCTGTTTTTCACACCTGCCACGCCTGTCGCAACCGAGTCAGCGCCGCTTTGATTGCCGGTTCAGGGACTGCAGCAAACCCCAGCACCAGCCCGGCGCGCTGGTCCAGGGGCGTCGTGGAGTCGGGCAGCCAGTAGCTGCTCAAGCCGTTGATCTCCACGTCGGCGCGGGCGGCTTGTTCAATGAGTTGCTGCTCGCGCTCGATGCTGTCGACCGCCACGGTCAAGTGCAGTCCGGCCGAGACAGCAGGTAAGTCGCCCACGCCGGCAATCGCGCTCGGCCAGCCGTCGAGCAAGGTATTGCGACGGCTCAGCGCGGCACGGCGCATGCGCCGGATATGCCGCTGGAAATGCCCGGCGGCCATGAATTCGGCCATCACCGCTTGGGTACTGACCTCGGAATGGCGGACATCGACGGCCCTGCGTTGCGAGAATGCATCGACCAGCCCCGGTGGCAACACCAGATAACCGAGGCGCAATGCCGGAAACGCGACTTTGCCGAAAGTGCCGACATACAGCACGCGGCCCTGTCGATCGAGTGCCGCCAACGGTGCCAGCGGCGCGCCGGTGTAACGGTATTCGCCATCGTAGTCGTCCTCGACGATCCAGCCTTGGCAGCGCTCGGCCCAGGCGAGCAGTTCGAGGCGTCGCGCCAGGCTCATCACCACGCCGGTCGGATATTGATGCGAGGGCGTGACGTACGCCACACGACAATCCCCGGCGGCCGATAGCGCCGAGCAATCCATGCCCTCTTCGTCCACGGCAATGCCGTGCAAACGACCTCCCGCCACCGCGAACGCATGACCGGCCGCACGATACCCCGGATTCTCGATCGCCACACCGTCGCCTGGCGCCACCAGCAACTGTGCACAAAGGCTAATGCCCTGCTGTGCGCCGCTGGTGATCACAATTTGCTCAGGCGAACACTGCATGCCGCGCGAACTGCGCAGATAGGCGGCGATCATTGCACGCAGGCGCGCATCGCCGGACGGATCGCCGTAACACAGCTGCTCCAGATCCGGTTTACGCCAGAAAGCCGCATTCAGCTTGGCCCACACCTCGAAGGGGAATAGATCAAACGCCGGAACACCCACCCTGAATGCTCGCGGCGGACCACTCGGTGGCCGGGCCAAATGGTTCTTTTCGATACGCGAAAAATTATCGCTGTGGATAACTTTACTGGATGGAATCACAGGTAAATCCAGCCAATTTGTGGATAAGGCTGTGGGTAAGCCTGTTGAAAACCCTGTGGATACTTTTGTGGATAGTTTTTTCGTTGGGGTCGTCACGGGCATCAATTGGGCGACGTAGGTGCCATCCCCTACCCGCCCTTCGATAAAGCCTTCGGCATACAGTTGATCGTAGGCGCGCACCACACTGTTGCGGGAGATCCCCAACGCCGCCGCCAGATCGCGACTCGCCGGTAACCGCGTGCCGCTCGCCAGTCGCCCGTCCAGTACCCGCAGGCGCAACGCCTGATAGAGCTGCCGACTCAAACCCTGGCGGCGATCAAGCTCGATACCGGCAGGGTTGAATGGCATGGACAATGTTGGCGAATCGGGCATGGCAATGGACCTATGAAATTGGTCATCAATGGCTCTTACAACAGACCAATAGCCTGCCTACGATGCAGGCATTCGCCAAGGAAAATCTGTCCATGTACACACCGCGCGCCTTTGCCATCGAAGACCTGTCCCAGCTGCATGAACTGATTCTCGCCACCCGCCTCGCCATTCTGGTGACCCATGGTGAAAGTGGCTTGCAGGCCAGCCATGTGCCGGTGCTGCTGCATTGCGAACAAGGCGAGTACGGCACGCTGTACGGACACCTGGCCCGCGCCAACCCGCAGTGGAAAGACTTGCGCGACGGTGCCGAAGCCATGCTGATCTTCGCCGGCGCCGATGCCTACGTCAGCCCGGGTTTTTATCCGAGCAAGGCCGAGCACGGCAAAGTCGTGCCGACCTGGAACTACATCGCCGTGCATGCCTATGGCCACGCCGAAACTTTCAGCGACGGCGGTCGCCTGCTCGACATCGTCAGCACGCTCACCGACCGTCATGAAGCCGGTCGCGTGCAACCGTGGTCAGTCGACGACGCGCCCGCCGATTACATCGACGGCATGCTCAAGGCCATCGTCGGCTTTGCCATTCCCATCGACCGGCTCGAAGGCAAGCGCAAACTCAGCCAGAACCGCAGCGCCGAAGACGTTGCCGGCGTGCGCGAAGGCTTGGCGGCCAGCCCGGAAATCAATGATCAAACTCTCGCCCGATTGATGCGCTAAGGAAATCAACATGAGTCAGATCGACATTCGCCAGGTCAGCGCCGACGACCGCGCCGCTTGGTTGCCGCTGTGGCAGGCGTACCTGCGTTTCTACAACACCGAACTGCCGGAAGCTGTGACGCAAAGCACCTGGCAGCGCTTTCTCGACCCGAGCGAGCCGACCCACGCGGCATTAGCCTGGGCCGACGGCAAAGCGGTGGGCATGGTGCATTACATCTACCATCGCTCGAACTGGAGTATTGAAAACTCCTGCTACCTGCAAGATTTGCTGGTTGCGCCAGAAACTCGCGGCACTGGCGTCGGCCGCCTGTTGATCGAACACGTTTACGCCACGGCCAAGGCTGACGGCTGCTGCAAAGTGCACTGGCTGACCCACGAAACCAACGCCACTGCGATCCAGCTCTACGAGCGCATCGCCGAACGCCCGGGCTTCATCCAGTTTCGCAAAGCCCTTTAAGGAGACGCACGCATGATCGCATCACTCGCAGACTGGAAAGGCGTCCCCGCCCCCACCGCCACATTGCTTGAAGGGCGTTTCATTCGCCTGGAACGACTCGACCCCGCGCGCCACGGTGACCAGCTGTTCGCCGCACTCGAAGGCCCCGGTGCTGATCCGAAACTCTGGGATTATTTGCCCTATGGCCCATTCCCGGAGCGCAGCGTATTCGACGCTTGGCTGAACAACCACGCAGCCGCCAGCGATCCGTATTTCTTCAGCATCGTTGATCGTGCGACCAATCAGGTACAAGGCATCCTCAGCCTGATGTCGATTGTCCCGGCCCAGGGTCGCATCGAAATCGGCCACGTCACCTTCGGCGCGCCGATGCAACGCTCGCCGAAAAGCACCGAAGCGGTGTACCTGTTGGCCAAATATTCCTTCGACCTCGGCTACCGTCGCCTCGAATGGAAATGCAACAACGGCAACGCCCGCTCCAAGTACGCCGCCGAGCGTTTGGGTTTCAGCTTCGAAGGCGTGTTCCGCCAGCACATGGTGGTCAAGGGGCAGAACCGCGACACTGCGTGGTACTCGATTCTGGATGGAGAGTGGCCGGCGATTGCGGCAGGTTTCGAGAGGTGGCTGTCGGATGAAAATCAGACGCCCGACGGGCAGGTGAAAGGCTTGGTCGAGTGCCGTTCCTGATTATCTAAAAAGCAAAAGATCGCAGCCTGCGGCAGCTCCTACACGGTGAATTTAAATCCCATGCAGGAGTGGCCGCAGGCTGCGATCTTTTGATCTGCGGTTACACCAGTTTCTGCGCCAGCACCGCAATGTGCTCCGGCCCGATCCCACAGCAACCACCCAGATGGCTGGCACCGCGCTGCTGCCAGTCAATCGCCCAGTGCAAGTAACCCGGCGGATCCAGGTCATCGCGCAACGGATCGAGTCCGTCATTGGCCGTAGCCTCTTTTGGCTGCGGCGGAAACGCATTGGCGTAAGCACCAATGTTTATCTTCACTCCCAGACGCTCGAAGGTTTCACGCGCGGCATCAATCGCGGCACCGATCACTTCTGGCTGACTGCAATTGAACAACAACGTCTCGACACCCAATTCAGCCGCCACCGCAGCGGCTTCGGCGACTGGCTCACCAGAGCGCAGGCGCGGCACTTCATCAGTGTCTTCATCCTTCAAGGTGAACGACAACCAGAACGGTTTGCCATCCTTCGGCAATCCCGCGTGAATGGCGCGCGCCTCAATGATCGAACTCTGGGTTTCCGCCAGCCACAGATCAACGTGCGGTGTCAGGCCATTGACCAAGGGCGTCAGCAACTCGGTTACTCGGTCGGCGTTGAACAGATCCGGACGATAAGAGCCAAACAGCGGCGGCAATGAACCGGCCACACGCACGGATTTCCCCGAGGCCTGCACCGCACGTCGCGCCAGCTCACCGGCCAACGCTGCCAGCGCCTGCCCTTCAGCGGCGAAGCGCTCTTCGCCAATATGGAACGGCACCACGGCGTAACTGTTGGTGGTAATCACATTGGCGCCACTGGCGATATAAACGGCATGCACCCCCTCAACCGCTTGCGGTGCTTCGCTCAACGCCAGCGCCGACCACTCGGGCTGACGAAATGGCGCACCGGCGCGTTGCAATTCACGGCCCATGCCGCCATCGAGAATAATCGTGCTGCCTGCGCCCATATGCTTTTCACTCATATGCTTATGAAAATAACTCACTATCAGAGTCGTTCTTATAACTATTTAATACGCACCATTCCGTTAAAAACAACCTCTTTTTTACCCAGGGATCGACTGTGAAATTTCAACCGCTACTGGCCCTGGGCCTGACGATTCTGGCCGCCTCCACGCAAGCCTTTGGTGGCATGACGCTGGATCGTATCGAGCAGAAAAAAGAGCTGGTCGGCGTGCTGATGGAAAGCTATCCACCGTTCTCGTTTCTCAACGACCAGAATCAGCTTGATGGTTTCGACGTTGATGTCGCCAAAGCCGTGGCGGACAAGTTAGGCGTCAAGCTGCGACTCGAAACGCCGTCCTGGGACGTCATTGCCGCCGGCCGCTGGAGCGGGCGCTACGATATCTGCATCTGCTCGATGACGCCGAGCAAGGCCCGCGCCGAGGTGTTCGATTTCCCGGTCGAGTACTACGCTTCGCCGGCAGTGATCGTGGTCAACGCCAAGGATGAGCGGATCCACGACGCCAAGGATCTGAGCGGCAAAAAAGTCGGCCTCACCAGCGCGTCCAGTTACGAAAGTTATCTGAACAAGAACCTGGTTATCGAAGGTGCCGAAGACACGCAGCTGCAGTACCCGTTCGACGATGTGCAGATCGCGCCCTACGACACCGACAACGTCGCCTTCCAGGACTTGGGGCTGGGCGCCGGCGTGCGCCTGGATGCAATCCTCACCAACCTCGTCACCGCACAGCCACGCCTGAACCAGGACAAACGCTTCAAACTGGCCGGAGCGCCGCTGTATTCGGAGCCGAACTCGGTGGCCATCGAAAAGGGTGATGCGCAATGGGACGCCAAGGTGCGTGAAGTCTTCGCGCAACTGAAGCAGGACGGCACCCTGAGCAAGCTGTCGCAAAAATGGATCGGCGCCGATATCAGCCAATGACTTCTTTCCCGACACCGCCACAGCCACCGCAACCGGTGGCTGAATCACGCCTGCAACGAATGTTCGGTTTTCGTACGCGGCTGTACCTGACCTGGGCAACGCTGTTCTGCCTGTTCGCCGGGTTCTTCCTGAGCTTCGACCTGAAGTTCTCGATCATCCTCGACAAACTGCCCAATCTGGTCGGCCTGCACCTGGCGCCCAACGGCTTTTTGCAGGGCGCGGCGCTGACACTCTTTCTCTGCGTGTGCTCGATTGTCGCTTCGTCCCTGCTGGGCTTCATCACGGCATTGGCACGCCTGTCGAAAAGCGCCGTGGCGTTCGGCATCGCCAGTTTTTACACCTCGTTCTTTCGCGGCACGCCACTGCTTATCCAGATCCTGCTGATCTACCTCGGCTTGCCGCAACTGGGCATCGTGCCTGGCGCGATCGTCGCGGGCATCATTGCCTTGTCGTTGAATTACGGCGCCTATCTCAGCGAGATATTCCGCGCCGGCATCCTCGGGGTCGACCACGGCCAGCGCGAAGCTTCGCTGGCACTGGGTATGCGCGAGACGGTGATTTTCTGGCGCATCACCCTGCCGCAAGCCATGCGCACGATCATCCCGCCCACCACCAACCAGTTCATCTCGATGCTCAAGGACTCGTCGCTGATCTCGGTGATGGGCGTCTGGGAAGTGATGTTTCTCGCCCAGTCCTATGGACGCTCAAGCTACCGCTACATCGAAATGCTGACGACGGCGGCGATCATTTATTGGCTGATGTCGATTGGGCTGGAGTTGATTCAGGCGCGGATGGAGCGGCATTACGGCAAGGCTTACGTGCGTCGCGATCAGTGACTCATCACCTCAAAGACATCATTCTGTAAAAACCCTTCGCTATACAGGACGGCCCGCTTATAACAAGAAGGCCGTCCCACCATGCCGTTCCCGCCCCAGCGTCTGTCCCTTGCCATTGCCCTGTTGCTCGCTGCTACATCGGCAAACGCTAAAACCGTGCAGATCGACACCGCCACCACTGCAGCACAAACGCTGGGTGGCAGCGACACGTTGACGATTTCCGCGCCGGGCAGCATCACCAACAGCGGCAAGGCCGTGAGCCTGAAAGACAAGACCAGCGGTGCCGGTGTGGTGATCGACAACGCCGGCAAAATCGTTTCCAGCGGTGGCCGGGCCATCGACAGCAGTGGCGACCTGACCCAGGCGCGCAACTACACGATTTACAACCGCAGCGGCGGGCAGATTCTCGGTGCCAACGACGCGCTGCGTATCGACAGCAACTTTGTCAGCGGCAGCCTGTTTATCGACAACAGCGGCGTGATTCGCTCCACCACCGGCCAGGGACTGGATCTCGATGCGCTGCGCAGTGACGGGGTGAAGACCACCATTATCAACCGCGTCGGCGGGCTGATTCGCGGCGACGCCAGCGACGGCATGAAGACCGGCGCGAATGCGACGATCAGCAACTATGGCGAGATTTCGACCGGCGATTCGCACAATGCCGACGAGAAATTCGACGGCATCGATATCGATTCCGCGAGCGGCGTCAGTGTGACCAACTACGGGGTGATTTCCGGTGGCCGGCACGGCATCACCACCGATCTTGGCGCGACGCTGATCAACTACGGGCAGATCACCGGCCGCAATGGTTCCGGCTTCGGTTCCGACGGCGATGGCACGGTGATCAACCACGGCACCATCACCGGCGCCTACTCAGGCCTGCAAGCGAACGGTGACGGCGACGGCGTGGACATCGACAAGATCGCCCACATCGAAAACTACGGGACCATTCAGGGCGTCGGTGCGGGCGGTGTCGACAAGGGCGGTTTCGCCAACGGCAGTGAAGGCATTGCCTTGGGTGGCGGCTACATTCTTAACGCCAAGGGCGCTCTGATCAGCGGCGCCGACAGCGCCATTCTGGTGGACGACGGCAGCGGCGGCTCTGGGCTGGCGGCGACCACACTGGAAAACTTCGGCACCATTCAAGGCCTCAACGGTTTCGGCGTGAAGCTCGTCGGTGAATTCGCCGACAACGTCATCAACGGCGGCACGATCAGTGGCAGCAATGGCCTGGCGCTGGATCTGGGCGGCGGCGACGACAGCCTGACCCTGCGCACCGGCAGCCGTTTTGACGGCGTGGTCGACGGCGGCAGCGGTTACGACCGGGTGGTGATGGATGACGCGGCCGGTGGCAGCTTCGGCGCCAGTCGCAACTTCGAATGGCTGGAGGTCAAGCAAGGCGCGTGGACACTCACAAGCAGCGGCGACTTTAGCGACGGCGGTGCAGTGCGCAACGGCGCAATGCTGATCAATCAGGGCAGCATCGCCGGCAACCTGTCCGTGGAGGCCGGCGGCGTGTATGCCGGAGGCGGTTCGGTGGGCAGCCTCACCGTCAACGGCACATTGCGCACCGACACCGGACTCGGTCGCGCAACCATCGTTCGCGATTTGAACATGGGCAGCGCAGCCACCCTCGCCTACGGCGTCAACGCCGATGGCAGCAGCGCGCCGGTACAGGTCGGCGGCATCGCCAATCTCAATGGCGCAACGCTTGCGGTGAATCCCGGCAGCGGCACGTATCCATGGCAGAGCCACTACACCGTGCTGCAAGCGGCACAGGTCAACGGCACCTTCGGCAAGGTCAGCAGCGACTATGCGTTCCTGACGCCGACCCTCGCCTACACGCCAACTCAGGTCGACCTGACCTACACCCGCAATGACGTGGCTTTCAATGAGTTCGCCACGACCGGCAACGGCAGCAACGCCGCCAACAGCCTGGCCTCGATCGGCAAAGACAACGCTTTGTACAACGCCTTGCTCAATACCAGCCAAAGCAGCGCTGGCGCGGCGATCGAGCAACTGGCCGGTGCCAGCAACGCCAACCTGACCAGCGCCACCCTCGGCGCCAGCAGTCAGGTCGGCAACAGCATGCTCTCGGCCATGCAGCAAATGGGCGGCAGCCCGGGATTGATAGTCGGTCTTGATCAACGCGACACCCCCGTGCTGGCAGCCAATGGCGTGCCGTCCGAAGCACGCAACCTGAATGACCCGAACGCTCGCGGCCGCCTCTGGCTGCAAGGCATTGGCGGCTACGGAAAACTCGATGGTGAACACGGCAGCAGTGGTCTGGAGCAACGCACCAAGGGCAGCGTGCTGGGCGCCGACTGGTCACTGAATCCAGCATGGCGCCTGGGCGTACTGGGCGGTTATTCGAAAACCGATCTTGACGCGACCGGCGTCGACGGCAACGTCGAGAGCTGGCACGCCGGCGTCTACGCGTTACATCAAAACGGCCCGATCTCGCTGCGTTTCGGTGCGGCGTACAGCGGCCATCAGGGCGAAAGCAAACGCACCATCGCCTTCAATGGTTTCAACGATCGCCCGAAAGGCGACTACGACGCCGATAGCCAGCAAGCCTTCGCCGAACTCGGCTATGCCATGGGCAGCGGCCGCCTCAGCGCCGAGCCGTTCGCCAGCCTCGGTTATCAGCGCTACCACCGCGACCGCTATAAGGAAAAAGGCGGCGCCGCCGCGCTGCAAGTCGACAGCCAGACCCAGGACAACTTCAGCAGCACCTTCGGCCTGCGCCTGGCGCACTTGAGCAGCCTCGACAACGGCATGAGCGTGACACCGCGTATGGCTGCTGGCTGGAAACACACCTACGGCGATGTCAGCAGCTCGACGCGGCAGGCGTTTGTGACTGGCGGCACGGCGTTCAGTGTCGATGGCAGCTCGCTGGATCGCGACAGCCTCGTGCTGGAGGCAGGGCTGGATGTGGGGATTTCCGCGCGGCATACGCTGGGTGTGGGATACAGCGGTGAGATCGGCAGCAACAGTCGCAATCACGGGTTGATCGGGCAGTGGCAGATGAGTTTTTGAGGGTTGAACAGCCGGCGGGGTCTTGAATGGTTGTAGGAAAAGGGAACGCTGCAACCGAGTAAAAATCCCGGTTGCGGATCTCTCGGTCATTTTCTACAAAATGATCCGATGTCGCCTGCAAGCCTGCGGGAAGCAGCCGACATCGGATTTTCGGGTGCATCAATAGAGTTGAGGTCTCCTGCAAACAGAGGCTCCACTCAATGCCCGTTCAACACACCTGCAAACCGAAACATCTGGCTCTGGCGATTGCACTGGCAATCGGCTGCGTAGAGACCTCGATAGCGCAGCAACCGGAAATGCCCGCTGTCGCAGAAGTAGAAGACAGCAAGCCGAAAAAAAAGACGCGTGCCCCCAAAGCAGCAACACCCGCTGCTCCAGAAGACGTGATGGAACCGATAGAGGACCTCTTCGCAATCGAGGAATTTATCGGACCGCTCGAACACACAGCACCGTTCCTCAGAGATCTGAGAAAGCCCGTCGCAACGGTTCAGTTTGACGATGCCTTTTACGCAGATCTGGAATTTCCAGAGATCGTCATGGAAGAACAGGCTGATGGCGAGTTTGACCTGGTCGATCCCTTTGACCGGGACATGTATGCCTACACAACGGCTGTATCTTTTCTTTCCATTCCGGTCGAAAGCGTCGATGGTGTGTCCCTGCAACTGGGCGAAGGAGACGATTTACTGGTGATCAACAACGGCGCCCTCTGGAGTGGACGCCTGGACGGTGGCGCTGGCATCAATGGCCTGCAACTCAATGCGACTGAGGGCGGCGAGATCGGTGAGACGCGCAATTTTTCGAGTCTGCGTGTCGCCCGCGGCCTATGGACACTCAGCCATGAGTTTGCCGGTGATGCAGACGTCAAGTCGGGGGCAGCACTGGTCAACTACGGCTCGATTGGCGGGGTTACCGTAGACAAAGGTGCGGTGTTCGGCGGCTCCGGTGATGTTGCCAACTTATATGTCGGCGGATCGCTTGCGGCGACCCGGCCGCACGGAGCGCCGAAAATACAGGGCGATCTGGAGTTCGCGAAGGACGCAATATTTTCCTATGGCGTCTCTGCTGAAGGTGGATCAGACCCCGTGGTCGTCAAAGGCACCGCAACACTGGGCGGTGCTCAGGTTCAGGTTCACGGGATGCCCGGGAACTACGCGAACAACACAGAACTCTTGATTCTGAGCGCCGACACCATTGAAGGAGAATTCGGTGGCGTCACCACCAACCTCGCCTATATGACTCCAACGCTGTCGTATGAAAAACAAAAGGTGAACTTGAATTATGCCCGCAATGATGTAGCGCTCGCGGACATTGCAAAGACCCGTAACGCACGTTCGGTGGCCAACAGCATTGTCGAACCAGCGTCGTCCCAACGCACAGCAACTGTACGTGCCAGCACTGCTGCGACCCAGGCATCGCCTCAAGTAAAAAAACCTGCCAACACCGCCGTATCGGCATTGCTCACCAGCGACAAAACCACTGCCCCCGTCGCCCTCGAACAACTCGCCGCCGGTAGCAACGCCAACCTCGCCAAAGCCACCCTGAGCAGCATCACTCCCGTAAGCGCGAGCATGCTCTCGGCCATGCAACAACTGAATAGCCGTTACGGTTCTGCCTACAACTCCGGCAACTCACCGCGTCAGGCCGCCGGCGCTGCCGATTCAGGGCGCGTGTGGATTCAGGCGCTTGGCCATGGCGGCAAGGTCGACCGCGACTTCGACAGTACCCTCAAACACGCCACCCAAGGTCTGGTCATGGGCGCCGACTGGCGGCTCGATGGGCAATGGCATATCGGTCTGGTCGGCGGTAAATCGCAGACCCGACTCGACGCCCGGCAATACGATGGCGACCTCGACAGCTGGCACGTCGGCGCCTACGCCGTGCACCAGGACGGACCCTTCTCACTGCGTCTCGG
Source organism: Pseudomonas chlororaphis (assembly GCF_000783395.1). Classification (GTDB taxonomy): domain Bacteria; phylum Pseudomonadota; class Gammaproteobacteria; order Pseudomonadales; family Pseudomonadaceae; genus Aquipseudomonas; species Aquipseudomonas chlororaphis_H. The sequence goes on from NZ_JSFK01000002.1 coordinate 416,096, forward strand.
GGCGACCTATGCCAGTCATGACGGCGACAGCAAACGTCGTGTGGCCTTCAACGGTTTCAGCGATCGTCTCAAGGGCAACTACGACGCCAACACCCAACAAGCCTTTGCCGAGCTGGCGGTCAATATTGGCCGGCACAACGCGACGCTCGAACCGTTTGCCAGCCTCGGTTATCAGCGCTACCAGCGCGACAGCTACAGCGAAAAAGGCGGAGATGCAGCGCTGAAAGTCTTTGGGCAAACCCGCGACAACCTCAGCAGCACCTTCGGCCTGCGCACGGCAAAAATCACTCGACTGGATAACGGCATGACGTTGACACCGCGATTCAGTGCCGGCTGGAAACACACCTTTGGCGAGATTGAAAGCGACACCCGCCAGCAACTGGTCAAGGGTGGCAAGCGGTTTGAAGTTGCCGGTGCCGCGCTGGATCGAAACAGCCTGTCCGTGGATGCCGGCCTCGACCTCGGGCTGTCTGCCAATCACACAGTCGGCGTGGGTCTCACCGGTGAAATGGCCACTGACAGCCGCACCCACGGCGTGATGGGCCAATGGCGCATGGCGTTCTGATTGACACAACGCTTTCTGTAGGAGCTGCCGAAGGCTGCGATCTTTTGATCTTTGTTTTTATTAACCCAAAGCAACATCAAAAGATCGCTGCCTTCGGCAGCTCCTACAGGTGAAAAATTCAGGCAAAAAAAAGGGGAGCACATGCCCCCCCGAGGTTTAAAGCGTTGGATCGCGGCGGTTATCTCAGCCTTCGATCTCGATCAGAATTTCACCCGGATTGACCCGATCACCCTTGGCCACATGAATGGCGGTGACCTTGCCGGCAACCGCAGCCTGGACTTCGGTTTCCATCTTCATCGCTTCGGTGATCAGTACAGCCTGGCCGGCCTTGACGGTATCGCCCTCCTTGACCAGCACATCAACGATGTTGCCCGGCATGGTGGTGCTGACGTGGCCCGGCGCCGAGGCTTGCTTGCGCTTGCTGCTACCACCGCTGACGAACTCGTTGAGCGGCTCAAACACCACTTCTTCCGGCATACCGTCGATGGACAGGTAGAAGTGACGCTTGCCTTCGGCCTTCACACCGACACCGGTGATGTCGACGCGGTAAGTTTCGCCGTGAACGTCGATGACGAACTCGGTCGGCACGCCTTCGCCGCCCGCCTTGGTCACACCGCCCGCTTCCGGAATCGGCAGCAGTACTTCAGGAGTCAGGGTGCCAGCTGCACGCTCTTCGAGGAATTTTCGACCGATGTCCGGGAACATGGCGAAGGTCAGCACGTCTTCTTCGGACTTGGCCAGTGCGCCGATATCGGCACGCAGCTTGGTCATTTCCGGCTTGAGCAGATCGGCCGGACGCACATCAATGACCTCTTCACTGCCGATCGCCTGACGGCGCAGTTTTTCGTTCACTACGCCCGGTGCTTTACCGTAACCGCCCTGCAGATACAGCTTCACTTCGTTGGTGATGGTCTTGTAGCGCTCGCCGGCCAGCACGTTGAAGAACGCCTGGGTGCCGACGATCTGCGAGGTCGGGGTCACCAGCGGCGGGAAGCCAAGGTCTTCACGCACACGCGGGATTTCCGCGAGCACCTCGGCCATGCGGTTGAGGGCGCCCTGCTCTTTCAACTGGTTGGCGAGGTTGGAGATCATCCCGCCCGGCACTTGGTTGACTTGCACGCGGGTGTCGACTGCGGTGAACTCGCTTTCGAACTGGTGGTACTTCTTGCGCACGGCGTAAAAGTACAGACCGATCTCTTGCAGCAGCTCGAGGTTCAGGCCGGTGTCGAACTCGGTGCCTTTGAGTGCAGCAACCATCGACTCGGTGCCCGGGTGGCTGGTGCCCGACGCGAAGCTGGAGATCGCGGTGTCAATGTGGTCGGCGCCGTTTTCGATTGCCTTGAGCTGGCACATGGTCGCCAGACCGGCAGTATCGTGCGAGTGGATAAACACTGGCAGCGACTGCTCGGCTTTCAGTGCGCGAACCAGTTCGCCGGTGGCGTACGGGGTCAGCAGACCGGCCATGTCCTTGATCGCTACCGAGTCGCAACCCATGGCTTCCATCTGCTTGGCTTGGGCCACGAACGCATCGATGGTGTGAACCGGACTGGTGGTGTAAGCGATGGTGCCTTGCGCATGTTTGCCGGCCGCCTTCACCGCTTCGATAGCCACGCGCAGGTTACGCACGTCGTTCATCGCGTCGAAAATGCGGAACACGTCGATGCCATTTACCGCAGCCTTGGCGACGAAGGCTTTGACCACGTCGTCGCTGTAGTGGCGGTAGCCGAGCAGGTTCTGCCCGCGCAGGAGCATTTGCAGGCGGGTGTTAGGCAGCGCCGCACGCAGTTGGCGCAGACGCTCCCACGGATCTTCCTTCAGGAAGCGGACGCAGGCGTCGAACGTCGCGCCGCCCCAGCATTCCAGCGACCAGTAGCCGACTTTGTCGAGCTTGTCGCAGATCGGCAGCATGTCTTCGGTGCGCATGCGGGTGGCGAGCAGCGATTGGTGAGCGTCGCGCAGGATGGTATCGGTTACGAAGATCTTCTTAGTCATTGGTATCTCCTCATAGCGGCAAGCTTCAAGCTAAAAGCTGCAAGAAAAAGCCAATCTGCTTTTACTTGCCGCTTGCAGCTAAAAGCTCGCAGCTGTTTCATTCATAGGCCTGCGTGGGCGGCGATGGCGGCGGCGATGGCCAGGGCCAGCTCTTCGGGTTTGCGCTTGATCGAGTAGTTGGTCAGTTCAGGATGGCTTTCAACGAAGCTGGTATTGAACTGGCCGCTACGGAATTCCGGGTTGCGCAGGATTTCCTGGTAGTACGCGGCGGTGGTCTTCACGCCTTGCAGGCGCATGTCGTCGAGGGCGCGCAGGCCACGATCCATCGCCTCTTCCCAGGTCAGTGCCCAGACCACCAGTTTCAGGCACATCGAGTCGTAGAACGGCGGAATGGTGTAGCCGGTGTAGATCGCTGTGTCGGTGCGCACGCCCGGACCGCCGGGGGCGTAGTAACGGGTGATCTTGCCGAAGCTCGGCAGGAAGTTGTTCTTCGGGTCTTCGGCGTTGATACGGAACTGCAACGCGAAACCACGGTGCTGGATGTCTTCCTGCTTCACCGACAACGGCAGGCCGGAAGCGATGCGAATCTGTTCGCGGACGATGTCGATCCCGGTGATTTCTTCGGTGATGGTGTGTTCCACCTGCACCCGAGTGTTCATCTCCATGAAGTACACCTCGCCCTCGGCGAGCAGGAACTCCACGGTGCCGGCGTTCTCGTAACCCACGGCCTTGGCCGCACGCACCGACAGGTCGCCGATGTAGGCGCGTTGCTCCGGGGTCAGTTGCGGACTCGGGGCGATTTCGATGAGTTTCTGGTTGCGACGCTGGATCGAGCAATCACGCTCGAACAGGTGCACGACGTTGCCGAAGCTGTCGCCGAGAATCTGCGCTTCGATGTGCTTGGGATTGACGATGCATTTTTCCAGGAACACTTCGGCAGAACCGAAAGCCTTGGTCGCTTCGGAAATCACCCGAGGGAAATTCTGTTCGAGTTCTTCGCGGCTGTTGCAGCGACGGATACCGCGCCCGCCACCACCGGAAGTGGCTTTGAGCATCACCGGGTAACCGATCCGGTCGCCCTCGGCCAAGGCCTCTTCGATGTCGGCCACGTTGCCTTCGGTGCCCGGCGTCACCGGTACGCCTGCCTTGATCATGCTGCGGCGCGCTTCGGTCTTGTCGCCCATGCGGCGAATGACTTCCGCCGACGGGCCAATGAATTTGATGCCGCGCTCGGCGCAGATATCTGCCAGTTCGGCATTTTCCGAGAGGAAACCGTAACCGGGGTGCAACGCATCGCAGCCGGTTTCAACCGCCAGGTTCACCAGCTTGCGCGGGTTCAGGTAACCGGCCAGTGGCTCGGCACCGATGCTGTGGGCCTCGTCCGCACGCTTCACATGCAGCGCATGGCGGTCGGCGTCGGAAAAAATCGCAACCGAGCGAATGCCCATTTCGGCGCAGGCTCGCACGATTCGTACGGCAATCTCACCACGGTTGGCGATCAGGATCTTTGTTATCACTTGGAGGTTCCCTTGAGCCGGTGGCACCACGACCTGCTAGACCCAGGTCGACGCGTGACCAAATGTTTCAATTTAGTCGCAGGTCCACACTAGCGCTCATGAGGGATTAACAAAAATGAATAAAAATTGGGTCAGGCATAAGCAAAGACTTATAGTTGAAACATCAGCCCGCCGTCAGAGCCTATAAAAAATGCGTAAGTCCTTGATGCGTATGACATTGCGTCAATTGCAGATCTTCAATGAAGTCTGTGATTTACGCTCCTACAGCCGCGCAGCCGAGGAAATGTCCCTCACGCAACCGGCCGTCAGCCTACAGATTCGTCAGCTCGAAGAGCTGATCGGCCAGCCATTATTCGATTATGTCGGTAAAAAACTCTACATGACCGAGGCCGCTGAAGCCTTGCAGCGTGCCAGTCGGGACATTTTCGGGCGCCTGGAAAACCTCGATATGCAGCTGTCGGACATGCAGGGATCGCTGCAGGGTCAGCTGAAACTTGCCGTCGAATCGAGCGCCAAATACTTCGTCCCACACCTTTTCGCCGCGTTCAAGCGCCAGCACCCGGAAGTCAATCTGCAATTGACGGTGGTCAACCGTGGCCAAGTGATCCGGCGGCTGTCGGACAACCGCGATGATCTGGTGATCATGTCAATGGTGCCGCAGGACATGGGCCTGGAGTTCCTGCCGTTCCTCAACAACCCGATTGTCGCCGTGGCCCGTCCGGATCACCCGTTGGCGCACATGGGGCCACTGCGTCTGCAAGATCTTGAACCTTACACGCTGTTGATCCGCGAACCCGGCTCAGGAACGCGGTTGGCGTGCGAGGAATATTTCAAAGAGAAGCGCGTGCACTTCACCCAGACCCAGGAAGTGGCCTCGGCCGAAGCTCAGCGTGAATGCGTGCAGGCGGGTCTGGGCCTGGCGCTGTTGACGCGCCACGCCCTGAACCTGGAGCTGGCGACCGGCGGCCTAGTCGAGTTGCCGGTCGAGGAATTGCCGCTATTGCGTAGCTGGTGTCTGGTGCAAGCGAAAGCCAAACGCTTGTCACCGGTGGCGCACGCCTTCCTGGCGTTTATCCGTAGCGAACGGGTGCAGATCAGCGCGCTGGTTGAGCGCTTCGACGGGAAGCTGCGGGCGCTGCCTGCCAGTGAGTGATCTCGGGAAAGTCGCCGATTTCGGCCTGAAGCTGACGGAGTTCGAAGCGATCTTCGATGGCGCGACGGAATTCCATGCGGCGCTGGTCTTCCTGTTGACGGCGGGTTTTCGCGGCGCTGTTGCGTTCTTCGTAGGGCTGAGCCATTTCGAGTCTCCCAAGGCGATTACGGGAGTTTCACGATAGGCGTGGGGGATGACGGTTTGGCTGCGCGGGGATGACAGTGCGATGAAACTTGCGGTGTTTTTGAGGACGCCTTCGCGAGCAAGCTCGCTCCCACATTTGATCTTGGTATGACACAAAATTGTGTTCACAGAAGATCCTCTGTGGGAGCGAGCCTGCGCGATTAAGGTCGGGACGACCTTGCTTCAGTCATCAAGGGCTTTTGCGGCCTTGGGCGACAAGCGCAAACTGCGCAAACTGCGCTTCACGCTCTTGAGGTGATTGACCAGGCTCGGCCCGCGCGCCATCGCTACGCCCATCGCCAGCACATCAATCACCACCAGGTGCGCAATGCGCGAAGTCAGCGGCGTATAGATCTCGGTGTCTTCATGCACATCGATCGCCAGATTGACCGTCGACAATTCGGCCAACGGCGTCTGGCTCGGGCACAGGGTAATCAGTGAAGCGCCGCTCTCACGCACCAGATTGGCGGTGATCAGCAGATCCTTGGACCGCCCCGACTGCGAAATGCAGATCGCCACGTCGGTCGGCTTCAACGTCACCGCCGACATCGCCTGCATGTGCGGATCGGAATACGCCGCTGCGGTCAGCAGCAACCGGAAGAACTTGTGCTGCGCATCCGCTGCCACCGCACCCGAGGCACCGAAACCGTAGAACTCGACCCGCTGCGCCTGCGACATCAACGTTACCGCACGTTGCAACTCGATAGGGTCGAGCTTCTCGCGAACCTCCATCAAGGTGTGCAGCGTAGTGTCGAAAATCTTCAGGCTGTAATCGGCGACCGAGTCGTCTTCATGGATCGCGAACTGGCCGAAGCTGGCACCGGCGGCCAGGCTTTGCGCCAGTTTGAGTTTGAGATCCTGAAAACCGGAACAACCGATGGCGCGACAGAAGCGCACGATGGTCGGCTCACTGATGCCGACGCTGTGGGCCAGGTCGGCCATGGAACTGTGCATCACGGCCGCAGGGTCAAGCAGCACGTGGTCGGCGACCTTGAGCTCCGACTTGCGTAACAGGTGACGTGACTGGGCGATGTGTTGCAGCAGATTCAAGGGGCTGGACTCTTCTTATGGGCAAGGATGTAGCACGCTTGTAGTTATACTACATGAATTGGCTTTTTGCCTGCTCAATGCGTAACTCCATGTCCCCATATCAGGCGCGATGGGGTGCATGTAGCCCTTAAAACGGTTTTTCCTGTTCGCGCAAAAGCCCAGCCAGAGCAGTGGCTTCGACCGGCCGGCTGATCAGGTAACCCTGCACTTCATCGCAATGCTCGGCGCGTAAAAAATCCAGCTGTTCCTGGCGTTCGACACCTTCAGCCACCACCTTCAGCGACAACCCATGGGCCATGGCGATGATCGCGCGAGTGATCGCCGCGTCTTCACTGCCCTCGCCCAGACCGCGAATGAAGGCCTGATCGATCTTCACGTAGTCCACCGGAATGCGCTTGAGGTAACTCAGCGACGAATAGCCTGTGCCGAAGTCGTCAATTGCCAGTTTCACCCCCAGATCGCGCAGTTGCTGAAAGGTCGCGATGATGTGTTCGACGCTGTCGAGCAACTGACTTTCGGTCAGCTCCAGTTCGAGGTAGTGCGGCGCCAGCCCGGTTTCTTCCAGCACCTGCCGCACCAGACTGACCAGTTTGCCCTGGCGCAATTGATGCACCGACAGGTTCACCGAAACGCGGATCGGTTCCAGCCCCTGGCGCTGCCATTCGCAGGCCTGCCAGCACGCCTGACGCAAGACGAATTCGCCGATTGGCCCGATCAAACCGGTTTCCTCTGCCAGCCCGATGAAGTCCCCCGGCGGCACCCGGCCCATGGTTGGATGATCCCAGCGCACGAGTGCCTCTGCCGCATTCAAGCGTCCGGTTTCCAGGCACAACTTGGGCTGATAGAACACTTTCAACTGCTTGTCTTCGATGGCTTTGCGTAACTGGTTTTCCAGCTGCAAGCGCTCAAGGGTGCTGGCCTGCAGGCTTTCGGTGTAGAACTGGAAGTTGTTGCCGCCCAAGTGTTTGGCGTGTTGCATGGCCATGTTCGACTGGCTGACCAGCGCAGAAATCTCCCGCGCATTGTCCGGCAACATGCTGATGCCCATCGACGCGCTGACCACCAGTTCATGCCCTTCCACGGTCAGCGGCAAGCGCAGCTTGGCCGACAACCGCGTGGCCACCCGGGCCAGACTCGACAGATTGCCGTAGGCATCGAACAGCACGGCAAACTCATCCCCGGACAAACGGGCGATGGTGTCGGCTTCCGGTAAGGCGTTGACCAGCCGGCGCGCCATTTTCTGCAGCAACTGGTCGGCAATCTCATGGCCGAGGCTGTCGTTGAGCAATTTGAAGCGATCCAGATTGATGTGCAGCAACGCCAGACTGCGCCGGCCCTGACGCGAACGCTGATGCGCTTCATGCAAGCGTTCGCGGAACAGTGAGCGGTTGGCCAGCCCGGTCAGTTCGTCGTAGTGGGTCAGATAGCGCATGCGCTCTTCGGATTCGCGCCGCGCCGACAGATCGGCGAAGAAGCCCACGATATGGCTGACATTTCCTCGACTATCACGCACCGCATTCAGTTGCAGCCATTGCGGGTACAACTCGCCGTTTTTGCGGGTCTCGACAAGTTCGCCCTGCCAACTGCCGTGCTGCTCCAGCGCATGACGGATCGCCACGTAATGACGGCGGGCATCGCGGCTGCACGGCAGCTCGACGACGTTGCGCCCGAGCATGTCCTCAATGTCGTAACCAGTCACGCGGCTGAACGCCTGATTGATCGCGATCAGCGCGTAGTTCGGGTCGAGAATCACGATGCCTTCACTGGCCGCTTCGAACACCGTCGCCGCCAGCCGTTGCTGCTCTTCAAGGCTTTTACTGGCGCTGATGTCGCGCCGGGTGCCGACCATGCGAATCACCCGACCGCTGTCGCTGCGCTCTACGGCGCGGCCACGGTCCTCGATCCACACCCAATGGCCATCGCTATGACGCACGCGGTATTCGATCTGGTAGTCCTCGGTGCGCCCCTTCAAATGCTCGATCAACGCGTATTTCAGCGTCGGCACATCGTCTGGATGCAGACGTGGCTTGAGGTCGCGCAACAGCGCCGTGACGTATTCCGGAGCGAGGCCGAACAGTTCTTGAATCTGCGTGTGGTGGACTTCGTCGGTTTGCAGGTTCCAGTCCCACAACCCCAACTCACTGGCCTTCAACGCCAGCGCCAGCCGCGCCTCGCTTTTGCTCAAGGCCTGATTGGCCGCGTCCAGCTCGCGGCTGCGCTGGGCAACGCGGTCTTCGAGTTCAACATGAGCTTCACGCAGCTTGCCCTCGGCGCAGCGCCGGTGGTCGATTTCCTGCGCCAGTTCTAGATTGAGCTGCTCGCTGCGCGACTGGGTTTTCTGCAAGTGCTCGATCAAGTGCTGATTCTGGAAGCGCCGCAGCAAACCGCGATCAATTAGCCGATTGACCTGCCACGCGACCACGCTCAGCGAGCCGAGCAGGATCAGGCCGAGCCAGCCCCAGCCGCGCGCCTGCTCGTCACCGCCCCAGAACAGATAACCGATCGCTGGCAACAGACAGGGCAAGGTAAACGACAAGAACGCCGGCAGGCTCACCGCATAAGCGACGCTGGCCGACAGGGTTGCGGCGCCAATCAGGCCGAACACCCAGGCTTGTTGCATGAAATTGTCGGCGGGCACCAGGGCGATGCCGGCGCCGGCCAGGGTCAGGCCGGTCATGGTCGAGCCGAGCAAAAACATCCGCCGCCAGATCGGTTGCGCCTGACGGTCAGGGATTGCCGAATCGAACGCGGCGACCTGAATCACCCGCAGCGCGACCAATGACAGCAACCATACCAGCCAGACGCTGACCACGAAGTAGCGCTGCGGGCTCCAGAGCAGGCCGGCGCAGACCAGACCATTGATCAACATGAACAGCGTGGGCAACAACGAGCCCTGATACAGCAGACGCGTGCGCTCGACCGCCATCTCGACGGCATAGTGCTTGCGGATAACCCGGGGTTCCACAGAGGGGCCCGACAGTTCGGAGCTGAGGGTCATGGGCAACGTTCTTGTTCTTATAAGGAGGGCGTGCGCCCGAAACGTGGACGGAGCATACACAAGCCGATCCCGTTGCCAAACTGCTCCAGATCATAATTTCAGTGAAACTGTTCCGCCCTTTGCCACCGGCCAAACCCTTGAAGCGCGGCGGGCCGATGCCTGCAGGCAGTGACCGACCGGTCGTCATCGACAGGACTTTCATCGGCTAATGCAAAGCTCGGTTTGCCCGGGCCTGCGGCGCACCCTAGAATGCCCCGATGCGCGATGATCTCTCCCTTCTGCTGAACTCCCTCAACGATGCCCAACGCCAGGCCGTAGCAGCCCCCGTTGGCCGTCAGTTGGTCCTGGCCGGTGCTGGCTCCGGTAAAACCCGAGTGCTGGTGCACCGTATCGCCTGGTTGATCCAGGTCGAAAACGCCTCGCCCCACTCCATTCTGTCGGTGACCTTCACCAACAAGGCCGCTGCCGAGATGCGTCATCGCATCGAGCAGTTGCTGGGTATCAACCCGGCCGGCATGTGGGTCGGCACCTTCCACGGCCTGGCGCACCGCTTGCTGCGGGCGCACTGGCAGGAAGCGGGCCTGAGCCAGACCTTCCAGATACTCGACAGCGACGACCAGCAACGGCTGGTCAAGCGGGTGATCCGCGAGCTCGGTCTCGACGAGCAACGCTGGCCGGCGCGTCAGGCGCAGTGGTTCATCAACGGCCAGAAAGACGAAGGTCTGCGTCCGCAACACATTCAAGCCAGCGGCGATCTGTACCTGGCGACCATGCGCGGCATTTACGAGGCCTACGAGGCGGCGTGCCTGCGTGCCGGCGTCATCGACTTCTCCGAACTGCTGCTGCGTGCCCTCGATTTGTGGCGCGATCACCCGGGCCTGCTGGCGCACTATCAAAAGCGCTTCCGCCATATTCTGGTGGACGAGTTCCAGGACACCAACGCCGTGCAGTACGCCTGGTTGCGCCTGCTCGGCAAGGGCGGCGACAGCCTGATGGTGGTCGGCGACGACGATCAGTCGATTTACGGCTGGCGCGGCGCGAAGATCGAGAACATTCATCAGTACTCGTCCGACTTCGCCGACTCGGTGACCATTCGTCTGGAACAGAACTACCGCTCCACCGCCGGCATCCTCAAGGCTGCCAACGCCCTGATCGCCAACAACACCGGGCGCCTCGGCAAAGAGCTGTGGACCGATGGCGGCGATGGCGAAGCGATCAATCTGTACGCCGCGTTCAACGAACACGACGAAGCACGCTACGTTGTCGAAACCATCGAAAGCGCGCTGAAAACCGGCTTGGCCCGTAGCGATATCGCGATTTTGTACCGCTCCAACGCCCAATCACGCGTTCTGGAAGAAGCTTTACTGCGTGAACGCATTCCGTACCGCATCTATGGCGGCCAGCGCTTCTTCGAACGTGCGGAAATCAAGAACGCCATGGCCTACCTGCGTTTGCTTGAAGGTCGCGGCAACGATGCAGCGCTGGAACGGGTGATCAACGTGCCGGCCCGTGGCATCGGCGAGAAAACCGTCGAAGCCATCCGCGATCACGCGCGTCACAGCGATGTGTCGATGTGGGAAGCGATGCGCCAACTGGTCGCCAATAAAGGCCTGACCGGTCGCGCGGCGGGTGCCCTTGGTGCGTTTATCGAGCTGATCGAGAACCTCGCCGCCAAATGCATGGAAATGCCGTTGCACCTGATGACGCAAACCGTCATCGAGCAGTCCGGCCTGATTGCTTATCACGAAGCGGAAAAAGGCGAGAAAGGCCAGGCCCGGGTAGAAAACCTTGAGGAACTGGTCAGCGCCGCGCGCAACTTCGAGAACACCGAAGAAGACGAAGAGCTGACGCCACTGGCCGCGTTCCTCGGCCACGCTTCGCTGGAGGCCGGCGACACTCAGGCCGACGAACACGAAGACAGCATTCAGCTGATGACCCTGCACAGCGCCAAAGGCCTGGAATTCCCTTACGTGTTCCTCGTGGGCATGGAAGAAGGCCTGTTCCCGCACAAGATGAGCCTGGAAGAACCGGGTCGTCTTGAAGAAGAACGGCGTCTGGCCTATGTCGGCATCACCCGGGCGATGCAGAATCTGGTGATGACCTATGCTGAAACCCGACGCCTGTACGGCAGCGAGACCTACAACAAGATTTCGCGTTTCGTCCGCGAAGTGCCGAAGGGTCTGATCCAGGAAGTGCGCCTGTCGAACAGCGTCAGCCGACCGTTCGGCGGCAATCAGTCGATGAGCGGCAGCAACCTGTTCAGCGGCAGCGAGATTCCGGAAACGGGTTTCAGCCTGGGTCAGGCGGTGCGTCATTCGATCTTTGGCGACGGCGTGATCCTCAACTTCGAGGGCGCAGGCGCGCAGGCGCGGGTGCAGGTGAACTTCAGCGAAGGCAGCAAGTGGCTGATGCTCGGTTACGCGAAGCTGGAAGCGATCTGACGCCGATTTCGCTTTTCTGTGGGAGCGAGCCTGCTCGCGAATGAAATCACTGCGGTTGATCTGATAGACCGCGGTGCAGCTTTCGCGAGCAGGCTCGCTCCCACAGGGTTTGGTGTTCTGACCAACAATCCCGCGGAACCTATCTCCTTTTCCTACAGCCAAAAGTACACGCTCTTATTGCCTCGCGAAGCTGAACGCGACCTGTCAGGCAAAAGCCCGAAACACTCTCTCGCTAGCCAGTAACACTTCAGCTGTGCAACATGGCGCGCGTGTCTCCACAAACGGGAATTCCCTTTATGAAACGTTTTCTTAGCATCGCCATGGCGTTGTGCATCGGCCTGACGATGAGCCTCGACGCCAACGCCAAGCGCTTTGGTGGTGGCAAAAGCGCCGGCGCTGCGCCGACGCACCAGACCAGCCAGATGGCTCCTTCTTCTCCAGGTGTCGGCGGCGCTGCTGCGACCGCAGGTGCTGCCGGTGCCGCAGGCGCTGCCGCCAAGGCCGGCGGTGCTTCGAAATGGCTCGGCCCTCTGGCCGGTATCGCCGCCGGTGGCCTGCTCGCCTCCATGTTCATGGGCGGCGGCTTCCAGGGCATGCAGATCTTCGACATCCTGATCATGGCCGTGATCGCGTTCGTGATCTTCCGCTTCATCGCCGCGCGTCGCCGCAAGCAGCAAGAGCAATTCGCTCCGGCCGGTGCGCCGATGCAGCGTGAAGTGTTCGAGCAGAAGCCTGCCGCCATGGGTTCGATTTTCGGTGGTTCGGCTGCACCTGCTGCCGCTCGTCCGGTGATCAACGCACCGGCCTGGTTCAACGAGCAGAACTTCCTTGAAGCTGCACGCAGCCACTTCCAGTCGCTGCAGCAGCACTGGGACGCCAACGAAATGGACAAGATCGCCGAGTTCGTGACCCCGCAAATGCTTGAGTTCCTCAAGCGTGAGCGTGCAGATCTGGGCGACGCGTTCCAGTCGACCTACATCGACAACCTCCAGGTACAACTGGATGGCGTGGATGACCGTGCCGACAAGACCATCGCCACCCTGACCTTCAGCGGTGTGTCGAAAACTTCGCGCTTCGACCAGGGCGAAGTGTTCAGCGAAAGCTGGAACATGGAACGTCCGCAGGGCGAAAACCAGCCTTGGCTGGTTGCCGGTATCCGCCAGAACGGCTGATCCCTTCCAGGCGTCACCTGCCGCAATAAAAAACCCCAGCCTCGGCTGGGGTTTTCTATTTCGCGGTTGCATCTATAGCGAGCTACTGTATAAACCGGCCCATATAAACCGCGCCATTCAAGCAAGAGGATCCCGGACGTGGAAGAAATCATCGAACAACTGCGTGAAGCCAACGAACCCGTGCCGGTTCCTTTGGAGTTGCCTGACGAAGACCTGCTGGTCGAAATCGAAGAACAACTGTTCATCGACATTCCATTTGTCTTCAAAGAGTTTCTGCTGACCGTCAGCGATGTGGTTTACGGCAGCCTCGAGCCAGTGACCGTCACCGACCCGCAATCCCACACCTACTTACCGGATGTTGCCGCCAACGCTTGGGATGTCGGTGTTGATCGCAGCCTGATCCCGATCTGTCAGGACGGCGATGACTACTACTGCGTCGAAGAAGATGGCACGGTGGTGCTGTGGCAGGCGGAAGAAGAGCTGATTGCCGAGGAAACCTGGGAATCGGTGTGGCACTGGGCGCGGGACGTCTGGCTGGAAAGCTGATCGGCCAGCCGCCCCGCCGGGTCAATGCCCCGACGACTCTTTATGGTTGTCGAGGGTTTCCAGCAGCGCCACCTGCATCCGCGTGTGCACGCGGATGAACCAGCGCCAAAGCAGCGCCGCTACTGCCGCCGCAACCACGGCGATCAGCACCAGCAACTTGTTGGTCGGCAAAATACTGGCCGACAAGGCTGCCAACAGCAGGAAAATCACCAGCAGCGAGAGAATAGGGATCACTTCGGAGATCACCCGGCGCACTCGCTGCGTGTGGCGCCCGGCCATCTCCGGCTTCACGCCCATCTCCGCCAGCAGCATCGACAACGCCTTGAGCTTGCGATACGCCGCAATCAGGAACGGCAGCGACACCAGCAACGCCCCGCCCCAGATCAACGCCTTCTGCCAGCTCGGATCACTTATCCAGTCTTGCAGCGACAGCGAGATGCGTTCGGCGAAATACGCGCCGGCGAAGAAAATCGCGATGACCAGTGCCAGATTGACCCCGACCTGCAGCAAGATCTTGCGAATGATGGAAGCCAGCATTGCGCCCTCGCCTTGCGGCTGGATGCTACGCAGCCATTCACCGTACATGCCCAGCACACGGCCAAGAGGCTTGGGTACCGCCGCAGACAGCTTGATCGACAACGGATCAGCCGCTCGGATCAGATACGGCGTCAGCAGCGTGGTAATCACCGACACAGCTACAGCGACTGGATAAAGGAAGTTGCTGGTGACCTGCAAGGTCATGCCCAGCGCGGCGATGATGAAGGAAAATTCGCCAATCTGTGACAGCCCCATCCCCACCCGCAGTGAGGTGCGTCCGTCGTTGCCGGCGATAAAGGCCCCGAGGCCGCAGGACAACATCTTGCCGAGGACAACGGCCACGGTGATCACCGCAATCGGCCACGCATATTCGAGAAGAATCATCGGGTCGAGCATCAGGCCGATGGCAACGAAGAAGATCGCACTGAACAGGTCGCGAACCGGTTCGATCAGGCGCTCGATTTTCAACAATTGCCGTGATTCGGCCATGATCGCACCGATCAGGAACGCGCCCAGCACCATGCTGTACTCAAGTTTGACCACCAGCAGGCAGAAGCCGAAACACAGGCCGAGCACAGTGATCAGCAGCATCTCGTTGCTTTCGAATTTCGCCACGTAAGCCAGCAAACGCGGCACCAACAGGATGCCGATGACCAGCGCGACGATCATGAACAGCGACAGCTTGCCGACCGTGGAAAACACTTCGCCTGAGCTGACCGTACCGCTGACGGCGATGCTCGATAACAGCGCAATGATGCCGATGCCAAGAATGTCCTCGACGATCAGTACGCCGAAGATCAACTGCGCAAAGCGCTCGTTCTTCATCTTCAGGTCATTAAGTGCCTTGACGATGATGGTGGTCGAGGAGATCGCCAGAATCGCGCCGAGGAACAGCGAATCCATGGTGTTCCAGTCGAACCAGCGGCCGATTTCATAACCGATCCAGATCATCAGGACGATTTCGAGGAACGCCGCAATAAACGCCGTGGCGCCGACCTTGAACAGCTTACGCAGGCTGAACTCCAGGCCGAGGCAGAACATCAGGAAAATCACCCCGAGTTCGGCGAGGGTCTTGATGGTTTCTTCGTCGTGGATCAGGCCGAAAGGCGGCGTGTGCGGGCCGATGATGAAGCCGGCGACGATATAGCCAAGCACCACCGGCTGCTTGAAACGGTGGAACAACACAGTCACCACACCTGCGACCAACATGATCACTGCCAGATCCTGAATAAAACTGATGGCATGCATGGCGTGGGCTCCTTGAATGACGAGGCTCGCCAGCAGACGTCAGAAATGTCTGGGCGAGCGAAGTAAAAATCCGCTTTTCGTGTGGGAATTGCCTTTGTAAGGGGCTTTTGCAGGTTAACACCGCGACTTGCGGCTGGAAGGCGGTGCAATATATGGAAACAGATCGATTCCGGCGTGACGGCGGCGAGTCGCCCGGCGTCCCGATAACGGTGCTTTAGAAAAGCGACCAGGCACCCGCAGAGGTGCTTCCAGTAACCAGCCTTGATCCGTGAGAATGTTATGGAACCCGGAAACGCCCAGCTGTCGATGACGGTACTGATGACCCCCGACATGGCCAACTTCTCTGGCAATGTCCACGGCGGCACCCTGCTCAAATACCTCGACGAAGTGGCCTACGCCTGCGCGAGCCGCTATGCCGGCCGCTACGTGGTGACGCTGTCGGTGGATCAGGTGATTTTCCGCGAGCCGATCCATGTTGGCGAACTGGTGACCTTCCTCGCGTCGGTCAACTACACCGGCAACACTTCGATGGAAGTCGGTATCAAAGTCGTCACCGAGAATATCCGCGAGCGCTCGGTGCGCCACACCAACAGCTGCTTCTTCACCATGGTCGCGGTGGATGACCAGCGCAAACCGGCAGCGGTGCCGCCGCTGCAACCGCAGAACAGTGAAGACAAGCGTCGTTATATGCAGGCGCAGCAGCGTCGGCAGATTCGCCAGGAGCTGGAGAAGCGCTATCAGGAAATCAAGGGCGACGCCTGAGATCAAAAGCAAAAGATCGCAGCCTTCGGCAGCTCCTACAGGGTTTTGCATTCCCATGTAGGAGCTGCCGAAGGCAGCGATCTTTTTGAACGATTAGGCGATTACAGGCTGATCGCCGTCGCCTCGAACTTCACCCGTGGATGCGCAATCCGATCCTGCGCCCGCACCAGTTGCAACTCATAACTGGCGCACGCCTGAGTCTCCAGCAGCACCTCATGCACCGCCGCCGCAGTGAATTCGAACGCCGCCACCAGGCTATCGCCCAACAGCACCCGCGCCAAAAACAAGCCCGACGTCAGATCACCCACGCCCACTGGCTGACGCGGAAACGCCAACAGCGGACGGCGCAGATGCCAGCTGCCTTCGGCTGTCACCAGCAACATTTCAAAGCCATCGGCTGGTTTGCCCGGATAATCCAGATGCTTGACCAGCACCGCTTTCGGCCCGCGCGCCAACAGTGCCCGCGCCATCGCCAGGCAATCGAACAGCGACTGCGGCTTGCGCCCGGAGAAGCTGTCGAGCTCCAACTGGTTCGGACACATGATGTCCGCCACGGCCGCCGCCTCTTCCAGCAGGAAATCGCTGACCTCGGTCGGCACGCTGCAACCCTTCTCCGGATGGCCCATCACCGGATCACATAGATAGAGCGCTTTCGGATTGACCGACTTGATGCGTTCGACACCGCTGAGAATCGCCCGGCCTTGCGCCGCGCTACCGAGGTATCCGGACAGCACCGCATCGCAATTACCCAGCTCGCCAATCGCAGCGATGCCTTCGACCAGCTCGGGAATCTGTTGCGGCGCCAGCACTTCGCCGGCCCACTGACCGTACTGAGTGTGGTTGGAAAACTGCACGGTGTTGAGCGGCCAGACATTGACCCCGACCCGCTGCATCGGAAAAACCGCGGCGCTGTTGCCGGCGTGGCCGAACACCACATGGGACTGAATGGCGAGCAGATGAGGCGTACGTTTCATTCGGGTCATTCCGTAAAACGATTGAAATTCAAGCCGCGCAGTATGCGACGAAACGCAGCCTGTACGACAGACCGGCGACGCAGTTAAGCTGACGCTATCTTTTGGAGTTCGATGTTGATGCTGACCCTGGAAAACATCTTCGTGCTGATACTGTTCGCCGCTGCCGGCGCCTGGCTGTGGCACAACCACGGCTTGCGCGAACGCGCGCTGGAGCGGGTCAAACAGCATTGCCTGAACGTACGGGTCGAGTTGCTCGACGGCAACGTCGCTCTGAAGAAGATCGGTTTCATCAAGGACGCCAACGGTCGCCGACGACTGGCGCGGGTGTATAACTTTGAGTTCACCGTGACCGGCGAAAGCCGCCATAACGGCACCATCACCCAGTTTGGCGCGCACAGTGCGCAGATCGAACTAGCGCCCTACCCGGCGCCGTTTGACGACACACCGCCGGTGGTTGAAGTGCACAAGCCTCGAGCGGAAGTCATCGAGCTAAGCCAGTGGCGCCAGGAACACACCAAATGGAAGCCCTGAAGACCAAGTAGGAGCTGCCGGAGGCTGCGATCTTTTGATCTTAATCCGCCCGGCACCCCGACAATCCTCTCTGCAGCACCTCAACATCCTGCGCATCACTGAAGATCAGCTCGATGCGCGAATCTTTCCGCCATTCACTGGCCTGCCAGCTCAGGTCGGCATTATTCAGGGCATTCGCAGACACCCAGCCATCCGAGCTGTGGATAACCAGTTTCGCTCTCTTGCAATTGAGGCTGGTGAGCCATTCAGCAATGCGTTGCTTGTCGAACATCTGACTCGGATGCCAACGCCAACCAATGCTCCAGCCTTCCTCCTGCGCCTGACTCAGACATATCGGCAGCGTCGGATCAGTCCAGACTGCCGGCATTTGTCCCATTCCCTTGGGCACGGCCAGGTGATCCACTCCACTGATCGCTTTCGCAGCCACACCCGGCAGTTCGCTAAGCGGTAATCGCGCCTGTTGCGTCCAGATCAGCCTGACTGGCGGCAACTGGCTAGTGATTTGCGCTCGGGCAGTTTCATCAAGGTTCTCTGCTTTATTCAGCAACAACAAGCCAGCACTGGCCAAAGCTGCCTGTTGCGCTGCCGGCAATTCTCTCCCCGCTTCAAGCGCCTGAGCATCCAGCACCAACACACACGGCTGAACCGCCAGCACACCTAACCACGGCGCCTCATTCAACTGTTTGAGCAACTGCGCCGGATGCCCCAGCCCGGACGGCTCGATGAACAATCGATCGGGTTTGGCCTTACGCAGCAAGCGCCCGAGGCCGATCTGAAACGGTGCGCCGTTGACGCAACACAGGCAGCCGCCGGCCACTTCGCCCAGCGCGATACCATCGGCGTCACTCGTCAGCAGTGCGGCATCGAGGCCGATCTGGCCGAACTCGTTGATCAGCACCGCCCAGCGCTCGCCAGCCGGCTGCTGAGCCATCAGTTGACGAATGAGGCTGGTCTTGCCTGCGCCCAAAGGGCCAGCAATGACATGGGTAGGAATGTTCTGCAACATGGCCGGGAGCTTTCTTGGGAGATTCAAAGATGCGTTGGATGGGATGGTCGTTGCTGCTGGCGCTGCTGTCGAGCGAAGCGTGGGCTCAGGCCTGCGTAGTGCACAGTCAGGGCGAGCGGCTCGACGTCAAAGTCTGTCAGCAGAACCGCAATATTCCGGAAAAACTGTTCAATGACGGTTTCTGCCAGCCAACGCTGGCCGGGCAGAAAGTCGAAGTGCAGTACGTCGATCAATGCCCAAGCGGCGCGTTTGGCGTGTGCAGCAACGCGCAAGTCGCCAATATGCCTTATCGCCAGGACATCCACTATTACGGCGTGGCCTCGGACGCAGCGTATCTGAAGCCGTATTGCGAAGGCCAGAGCCAGGGGGCGTGGCTCAAGCCTTGAGGCTTTAGCCGAGCCAGTCGAGAGTCAGTATCAGTCGACGCTCTCCGGCGGCCGGTTGCGGCGAGCGGTGAATCAGACCGAAGCCTTCATTGCCGTGCCATTTCTCGCCCTTCAATAGCGCGACGTCGCCGCTGCTCAGTTGCTCGATTGGCGCTTGGGGTTCGGCGTTGGCCTGCCCCAGCTGACTGCGATCCATCGCGCCTTCCTTGAGCCATTCACTGCCGACGCCGGCGTAGGTGGTGATCAGCCGCACCGGCACGTGATCGACGTGGAAACGCGGGCACATGGCTTTATCGAGCACTCGCAGACGCAGTCCGATTCGCTTGGCTCCCAGCAAACAGGCGAAGGTGCCGACCAGCCATTTCAGGTCGGCAACAAAGCCTTCATAGCCCTCCAGATCGCGGAACCCTGAGGCCAGGCCACTGAGGTCAGGCTCCGCGTCCTCATCCGGCAACTCAAGGCACAACGATTCCGCCAAGGGTTCATTGAGCGACAGCAGCAAGTGGGCGAATTCACTGATGTGCAACGGCAGTTGGCGCTTCCAGACGGCGAGATTGGTGTCGTCGTCCAGAATGCGCGTCAGCGTTTTTGGGGTCGGGCCTTGGTGCTGATGACGCGTGCGGATTTGCATTTGTTTGAGGGCAAGCATCAGGCAGCCTCTTCATGCCAAGGGCCAAAGGGATCCGGTAGCGCACGCCAGCCTTCTACACCGATTGCCATCTCCTCATCGGTCAGCAGGCACTCATCCAGTTCGGCGGAGAGCTGTAGGAAATCGATGTTCTGACCGATGAACACCAGCTCCTGACGGCAGTCTCCTACGCTCGCCGTCCAGTTTTCCATGATGGCCGCCGTACTTTCCTGATCCTGCGGCCACTGGTTTTTCGGCACAAAACGCCACCAGCGTCCGGCGAAGCCGTGGCGCATCAACCCGCCGGCCTGCGACCAGCTGCCGGCATCAGTGGGTTTGCTGGCCAGCCAGAAAAAGCCTTTCGAACGCAGCAGTTTGCCGTTCAGCCATGGACGGTCGATGAAGCTGAAGAAGCGTTGCGGGTGAAACGGCCGACGCGCGCGATAGGCGGTGGACGCGATGCCGTACTCGTCGGTTTCCGGCACGTGTTCACCGCGCAACTCTTGCAGCCAACCCGGCGCCTGTGCGGCTCTGTCGAAATCGAAGCGGCCGGTGTTGAGGATCTTATCCAGCGGCACCTCGCCCATCACCATCGGAATGATTTCAGCCTGGGCGTTGAGGCGTTTGAGGATCGCGACCAGTTCCTCGCGCTCGCGCTGGCTGATCAGGTCGATCTTGCTGATCACCAGGACGTCGGCGAATTCGATTTGTTCGATCAACAGGTCGGTGATCGATCGCTCGTCTTCCTCACCGAGAATCTCGCCACGGGAGGCGAGGCTTTCGGCCGCCTGGTAGTCCGGCAGGAAGTTCACACCGTCGACTACAGTGACCATGGTGTCGAGACGCGCAATGTCGGAGAGGCTTTGGCCCTGCTCATCGCGAAAGGTAAAAGTTTCTGCCACGGGCAATGGTTCGGAAATGCCGGTGGATTCAATCAGCAAATAATCGAAGTGACCGTCACGGGCCAGCCTGCTGACTTCCTCCAGAAGATCTTCGCGTAACGTACAGCAGATACAACCATTGCTCATCTCGACGATTTTTTCTTCTGCGCGATTAAGGCTGACATCGCGTTGGACTTCGCTGCCATCGATGTTGATTTCGCTCATATCGTTAACGATTACAGCGACGCGAAGACCCCTGCGATTACGTAGTACGTAATTCAAAAGTGTACTTTTTCCGGCGCCAAGAAATCCTGAAAGTACGGTAACGGGCAATTCAGCTGACATTGGATAATCCTCATAGAAAGGCAACCGACTGGCGCTTTTGCTAGCGCTTGGCGTTTTGGTACCTCATACGAGGTAAACGCTTGAAATCGGCCCGCTCAGGCTCAGTTGATATTTATGTTATAGTATAACAACACAAATAAACCAGCCCGCTCTTGTTCTTAGCGATAAACAGCAGGAAGCTGAGCCAGCCTCGCACCCGGAATTGGTAATGAAAACTGTATTGAAATGCTGGTTTTTGAGCATCGGATTGCTGGTTGCTGATAGCGCGTGGGCGCAGCCAGCGGCGCACGCGAGCTGTACACGCAGCGCTAACTTGCTGGCGTGCGTCGATGCCGAAGGCAACGCTTATGGCGTAAACACAGTCGGCAACACGCTCTACCTGCGCGGATTTGAAAAGGTTGGCCAGCGATATTGGGCACAAACCAACAGTCGTTTTGGTCAACTAACTTTTTTCACCGGTATCGCCTCCGACGGGGAGGCCTGGGTCGGCTACACCCGCCGCGTCGGCTGGACGACCATCAATCGCTTCTCCAGCTCCGGCGGTAGTAGCGCGAAATTCACTTGCAGCCGGATTGCTGGCTGCTAGGCCTGCGCTTTGCGTTGCTCCTGCTGCCAGGCGAGATAGCTGTCGATCGGTGGGTTTTTCTCGAAGTAACGCTGCAATCCCTCAAACAAACCATCCGCCACGGCCTGCTGATGCCGCGCCGTGACCAGACGCTGACTGTCACGCGCATTGGAAATAAAGCCGGTTTCAACCAGAATTGACGGCACATCGGGCGACTTCAACACGGCGAATCCGGCCTGTTCCACGCGCTTCTGATGCAGGGTAGTGATGCCGGCCAGACTGCCTAGCACCGTATTACCCAGTTGCAGGCTGGCGGCGATCGTTGCGTTCATCGACATGTCGAGAATCACCCCGGCGAGCATCGGGTCCTTATCCTTCAGATTGAGCAGACTGGTGGCGCCGAGCAGATCCGCGCCGTTCTCTCGTTGCGCCATGAAGCGTGCCGTTGCTGATGTTGCACCACCTTCCGACAGGCAATAGACCGACGCTCCGGAAGCTGTCAACCGAGGTGCCGCATCGGCGTGCACCGAGATAAACATGTCGGCCTTGTGCCGTCGGGCGATCTCCACGCGCTTGCGCAAAGGTACGAAGAAGTCGTCGTTGCGCACCATTTTTACGTCGAAGCCTCTCTCTTTTTTCAAACGCTTGGCGAGCAATTGTGCGATGGAAAGCACCACATCTTTTTCTTTTTCGCCCTTGGCGCCGACCGCACCGGGATCTTTCCCGCCGTGCCCTGGGTCGACGACAACGATGATGTCGCGCTTCGGGTGAGCGCCGAAATTGGGTGTTTCACGTGGAACCATTGGTGTTGTTAGCGCTGCTTTTGCGCTGACTAAATCCAGAACAAGCCGATGACTCTGGCCATCCTGCGGCGCCAAAAGAAAGCTGTTCAGCAGCACTGGACTGCTCAAATCGAGAACAATCCGCGTGTTTCCCTGACCAAAAGGCCCGGATCGAATCGAACGAATCACCGTGCCACTGAGCACCAACTGACTGAAGTCACCGCTCAGATTCGCACCGACTACATCGACAATCAGCCGTTCCGGAGCGCTGAGCGTGAAGGTTTTGTAGCGTACGGGCCCGCTCAAATCGAAGACCAATCGCAGCTTTTCATCCGAACGCCAAAGCCGCGCATTGCGAATTTGCGTAGCCGACGCACTTAAGGGCAAAGCGATAGCCGCGCAGGCCAGAATCAGATTGAGCACGTGACGTCGACGCATATGAAAACCCGTTCATGAAAAAGACATCGTGATTTGAATTGTTATAATGTAACATCGATTTCAATCAACACGATGGTCCCGAACATGAATTCGCTGACACTCCCGGATATCGCCGCGCAGGCCAACCGACAACCTTTACCACTCGAATGGGTGGGCATGCACGGCATCGCATTGCCTGTCTTGCTGGAAGGAAAACGACTGAGCGCAAAAGCCGACGCTGGCGTCAGCCTGGATGATGGCGAGGCGCGTGGCATTCACATGTCGCGCCTGTATCTGGCGCTAGAAGTGCTTGAGTGGGAGAACCTTTCTCCTGCCTTATTGCGGCAGATTCTCGAGGAGTTTTTGCACAGTCACGCGGGTTTATCCAACTGTGGCTTTCTGAATATTCACACTGATTTATTGTTGAAGAGACCGGCACTGGTCAGTCCGTTAGCGGGCTGGAAATCCTATCCAGTAACTATTTCCGCGAGCCTGAAAAACCAAATGTTCCACGTGGAACTCAAAATCGAAGTGCCCTACTCCTCAACTTGCCCATGTTCAGCTGCGCTGGCGAGGCAGTTGATTCAGCAGCAATTCATCGACGATTTCGCCAACAAGCCGCTTCAACACGCTGACATTCTGGCTTGGCTCGGCTCGACCCAAGGCATCGTCGCCACACCCCACAGCCAACGCAGCACTGCACAACTGCACCTTCATCTGGACGAATTCATTGATGAGTTGCCGTTGAGTACAATCATCAACGACGCCGAGGCTGCGCTCGGGACGGCTGTACAGACCGCCGTAAAACGCGCAGACGAACAAGCCTTCGCTCTCGCCAACGGGCAAAACCTGATGTTCTGTGAAGACGCGGCGCGCCGACTGAATCTCGCGCTTCGTCGAACCCCCGGCGTCAACCAGTTCCACCTCCGAGTGATCCACGCCGAAAGCCTGCATGCTCACGACGCCGTCGCCGAAAGTAACTGGCAGCGTGAGCAAGTATGATCCGCTGCCAATCCCTGAGCTGGGGTGCACCCGGCCAACCGCTGACCGCACCTCTGAACCTTGAACTCGACAGCGGCAGCCTGACGGCAATCATCGGCGCAAACGGCTGCGGCAAAAGCAGCCTGCTGAAAGTCATCGCCGGTCTACAAAAGCCGTTGGCTGGCAACGTAGCTCTGAGTGTTCCACGTCAAAGCGGATTGTCCTTTCTCCCTCAACAGCAACATCTCGATCGCCAATTCCCCATCAGCCTCGAGGAGCTGATCGCGGCAGGTTTCTGGGGACGTCGACTCTCAACCCAACTGCGCGCACAACGCTTGAAAGACGCACTGGAAAACTGGCACCTGAACGGGCTCGAACAGCGTCCGCTTATGGCTCTGTCCGGCGGTGAACTGCAACGTGCGCTGCTCGCTCGACTGAGTCTGACCGACGCTGCGGTGTTGCTCCTCGACGAACCCCACGCCGCGCTGGATGAACTCGGCCAACGGTTGCTTTGGAAACACATCCACGCTTGGCATGGTGAAGGCCGAACGCTGGTTGTGGTGTGCCACGACCTCGCCGCCGTGCGCCAGCACATTCCCAAGACGTTGCTGATCAAAAACCGCGACTGCGTATTCGGCGCGAGTGCGGAACTCATTCAACAAACACCTCACACGCAGGTGGCCTGATGCTCGCCGTCGCCCACCTCTGGCAGCCCTTCAACGAGTTCGTCTTCATGCGCCGCGCCCTGCTTGGCGGTTTGGTATTGGCGTGCAGCACGGCGCCACTCGGCGTATTTTTGATCCTGCGACGGATGAGCCTGATCGGCGATGCAGTCGCCCACGGCATCCTCCCCGGTGCGGCATTGGGTTTCTGGTTCGCCGGCCTGAGTCTCCCCGCTCTCACACTCGGCGGCCTCGGTGCGGGTCTGAGCATGGCCGGCCTCGCCGCATGGATCACCCGTCGCACCGGCCTGCGTGAAGACGCCAGCCTCGCCGCGATCTACCCAATCTCCCTCGCCAGCGGTGTGCTGATTCTCGGCATCGCCGGCAAACGCCTCGATCTGTTGCACCTGCTGTTCGGCTCGGCATTGGCCGTCGACGGCCCGACCCTCAACGGAATGTTATGGGTTTCGGCATTCAGCCTGATCGCCATGACGCTGATCTACAAACCGCTGTTGCTCGACACCCTCGACCCACTGTTCCTGAGAACCGTCAGCCGACTTGGCCCCCTCGCCCATGGCGTCTTCCTGACGCTGGTCGTGCTCAACCTGGTCATCGGTTTCCAGGCCATCGGCGCACTGATGGTGGTCGGGCTGATGATGCTCCCCGCCGCGGCGTCGCGATTCTGGAGCCGACGCCTGCCGATCCTGATCGCCATCGCGGCCGTCATCGGTTGCCTCTCGGTCTGGTTCGGCCTGCTGCTGTCGTTCTATTACTCGTTGCCCAGCGGTCCAGCCATCGTGCTGGTCGCCGGTCTTGGTTATCTGCTGTCCGTGGTGTTCGGACCGGTACACGGTTTGCTGCGCCGCCCGCCTTTGCTCACTTCCCAATGAGGTGTTTCCCCATGCGCGCTCTACTCGTGTTGCTCAGCTTGATGCTGTCGATGTCATTGTCGGCGGCGGAAAAATTGCCCGTGGTGACCAGCTTCAGCATTCTCGCGGACATGGTTCATCAGGTCGGCGGCGAACATATCCAGATCACCAACATGGTCGGCCCGGACGCCGACGCACACACCTACGAGCCGACACCGGACGATGCCAAGGCATTGCTCAGCGCCAAACTGATCATCAAGAACGGCCTCGGTTTCGAGCCATGGCTGGACCGACTGGTGACCAGCACCGAGACCAAAGCCACCGTCATCAGTGCCAGCCATGGCGTGATTCCCCGATCACTGGATGAGGACGGCGAAACCGTTCCCGACCCGCACGCCTGGCACAATCTGGCGAATGCCGAGTTGTACGTCGCCAACATCACCAAGGCACTGACCGCTGCCGACCCGGCGAACAAGGCCGACTACGAACGTAACAGCAAAGCCTATCTGAAGCAGATCTACGCCTTGCTCGCCGAAGCCAAAACCAAACTCGGTTCGTTGCCACCGGGCAACCGCAAGATCGTCACCAGTCACGATGCTTTCGGTTATCTCGGCCAGGCGTACGGCATCGACTTCATGGCACCGCAAGGCTTGTCCACAGAACGAGAGCCATCGGCCGCGGAAGTCGCTGCGCTGATTACCCAGATTCGCCAAGCCCACGTCAAAGCGGTGTTCATGGAAAACATCAAAGACGCGCGTCTGCTCAAACAGATCGCCGACGAAAGCGGCGCGCACATTGGTGGCACGCTCTACTCCGACGCCCTCGCCGCCAGCGGCCCCGCCAGCACCTTCACCGGGCTGTTCGAATACAACCTCAACACCCTCTACAACGCGCTGAGCCAACCATGATCCGCAAGAATCCTTCAGGTGATTTGCCACAGATTGCCGAGTCAGCCTACGTCGACAAGACCGCAATCATCTGCGGCAAAGTGGTGATCGGCGAGAACGTGTTCGTCGGTCCCTACGCGGTGATCCGCGCCGACGAAGTAGACGCCTCGGGTGAAATGGAGCCGATCACCATCGGCGCCAATTCGAATATCCAGGACGGCGTGGTCATCCATTCCAAATCCGGCGCAGCAGTGACCATTGGTGAGTTCACTTCCATTGCCCACCGCTCGATCGTCCACGGCCCCTGCGTCGTGGGCGACCGCGTGTTCATCGGTTTCAACAGCGTGTTGTTCAACTGCATCGTCGGCAATGGTTGCGTGGTGCGGCACAACTCGGTGGTCGATGGTCGCGATTTGCCGGACGCCTTTTATGTGCCCTCTACTACTCGCATCGGCCCGAACACCGACCTCTCGTTATTCCCGTCAGTGAGTGTCAGCGCCTCGGAGTTTTCCGAAGATGTGGCGCGCACCAATGTCGATCTGGTGCGCGGCTACAAAGCCTTGCAGAACGAGTTCTGAACCATGAGCAGCGTGCTGATTCGCAACGCAAGGCTGGTCAATGAAGGACGCGAGTTCGACGGCGATCTATTGGTCAGCAACGGGCGCATCGTCAAGATTGCGCGCAGCATCGAAGGCGAAAACGCCACGGTGGAAATCGACGCGAATGGCCAATGGTTGCTGCCGGGAATGATTGACGACCAAGTGCACTTCCGTGAGCCCGGTGCGCCAGCCAAGGGCAGCATTCATAGCGAATCTCGGGCGGCGGTTGCCGGCGGCATCACCAGTTTCATGGACATGCCCAATACCAACCCGCCCACCCTCAGCCTCTCAGCGCTAGCCGACAAAAAGCGCCGGGCGGCGCTCGGTTCGGTGGCCAATTACGGCTTTCACTTTGGTGTGAGTCAGGACAACCTCGACACGGTTGCGGCGCTCAATCCCTGCGAAGTGGCTGGGGTGAAAGTGTTTATGGGCGCGTCCACCGGCAACATGCTGGTGGATGATCCGCAAATTCTTGAGCGACTGTTCGCCGAGGTGCCAACGATCCTGTTGGCCCACTGCGAACACACGCCGAGCATCGACGCCAACGCGGCCAATCTGCGTGAGTTGTTCGGTGAGCGAATACCGCCCGGCGCTCACCCGCTTATCCGCAATGCCGAGGCGTGTTATCGATCCTCTTCCCTGGCGGTGGAGCTGGCGCAACGTCACGGCACGCGCCTGCATGTCTTGCACCTGACCACGGCGCGTGAACTGGCGTTGTTCGAGGACAAACCCCTAGCGCAGAAACGCATCACCGCTGAAGTCTGTCTGCATCATTTGCTGTTTGATGATCGCGACTACGCTGCCCTCGGTAATCTGATCAAGTGCAACCCGGCGATCAAGACTCAGGCCGATCGCGATGCGTTGCGCGCGGCCCTGAATAGCAATCTACTGGACGTGATCGGCAGCGATCATGCGCCGCATACCTGGGAGGAAAAGCAGCGACCTTACGCTCAGGCACCTTCGGGACTGCCACTGGTGCAGCATGCATTACCGGCACTGATGGAGCTGGTGGCGGATGGAATTTTGCCGATCACGACCTTGGTGGCGAAGACCAGCCATCGCGTCGCGGATCTGTTTGCGATTCCGGATCGTGGGTATTTGCGTGAGGGGTATTGGGCGGATCTGGTGCTGGTTGAACGGCAAACGCTGGAAGTCGATCGACAACCGATTCTGTCGCAGTGCGGATGGACACCGTTTGCCGGGCGCAGCTTTCGGCATCGGGTGAATACGACGATTGTTTCGGGGCAGATTGCCTGGCGGGAGGGTCGAGTGAACGAGGGATGTCGCGGGTTGGCGCTACGATTTATGCGCTGATTCAAAAAACCCAGTAGGAGCTGACGAGTGAAACGAGGCTGCGATCTTTTGATCTTGTTTTTTACAATCAAGATCAAAAGATCGCAGCGTGCCGCAGCGCCTACAGGAGATACATTTAGGCGCGGGGTTTCACTGCGCCGCAGTCTTGGCCCAGCCACACCGCGCGAGTCTCGAGACTGCCCTTCTGGTTGATCCCGATCGCGTTGAACGTGCCGTTGGCCACGGTGGTGAACTCACGATCACTGAGGAACGTCGCCACCCCGGTGCCCTGCGCTTTCGGGCAACTGAAACGAAATTTCCATTGGTTGCCCGTGCGATCAGTGATCTGCTGTTTGCAACCCGATTGCGGGTCGGCCAACGGAATATCGTTGGTCGCCACTTGCTGCGGCGTCAGACAGGCACGAATGCCCTTGCCGCCGATATTGATCCCGTTCTTTTCCAGCGCTGCACGCTGTTGCGGGGTCATCTGACCTTGCAGCTGGCCAAGGATCGATTGCACATCCATCGGCTGGTCATCGACCTTGACGTTGCTCGATGTCATTTCCCACAGCCCCGGCTGCAGCATCTGCGCCTGCGCAACCACCGGCAATGCCAAACCCAGGCCCAGCGCCAAACCCAGCAGACGAACGTTCATCGAAAAACTCCTGATCAGTAGTGGCCGTTAGACGTCGGCCGATTGCTTCGGTTCATGCACCAATTAAATAGCGACATTCGCGACAGAACATGGTCTGTTAAGCATTGAATCTTCCGGAGCAAGGCTGCCCCATGGATTATTTTGGACCGCACATTTTCGGTTATCTGATTGCCCTGATACACACCCTCGGCTTGATCGCTGCCATTCACGCGGTGCTCACCGTACGCACGGCTCAAGGCTCGATCGCTTGGGCATTGTCGCTGATCTTCATTCCCTACCTCACGCTAATTCCGTACCTGGTGTTTGGCCGCAGTACCTTCGATGGTTACATCAAGGCGCGGCGTCAGGCCAACGAACAGATGCGTCAGGCGATCTCCGAACTGAACTGGCGCCCGTGGGTGGAAGAGGCCCTGACCGCGCGCGCCTCGAATGCCTACGCCTCGTTACGCGCGATGCCCAAACTGGGGCGCATGCCGTGTCTGGCGAACAACGAAGTGCAATTGCTGGTTAATGGTGCCGCCACCTTCGAGGCGATCTTCCAGGCCATCGATCAGGCGAAAGAAGCGGTGCTGATCCAGTTTTTCATCATTCACGATGATCGGCTCGGCCAGCGCTTGCGTGATTTGCTACTGAAGAAGGCTGCTGAAGGCGTATCTGTTCACCTGCTCTACGACCGCATCGGCAGTCACGCGCTGCCCCACAGTTATGTGCAGGCATTGCGCGATGGCGGCGTTGAGGTCAAAGCCTTCGCCACGCGCAGCGGCTGGCTCAATCGCTTTCAGGTCAACTTCCGTAACCACCGCAAGATCGTCGTGGTCGACGGCGTGGTGGGATTTGTCGGCGGGCATAACGTCGGCGATGAGTACATGGGCGAAAAACCACCGCTGGCACCGTGGCGCGATACCCATGTGAGAGTACGTGGCCCGGTGGTCGCGTGCATGCAGGAGTCGTTTGCCGAAGACTGGTTCTGGGCTGCGCGTACCCTGCCGCCGCTGATCCTGCCCGACGAATACCCGGATGACGGCGTGCTCTGCCAATTGCTCGCCAGCGGCCCGGCTGATGCCTATGAAACCTGCTCGCTGTTTTTTGTCGAAGCGATCCATGCGGCGACCGAACGGGTGTGGATCACCAGCCCGTACTTCATCCCCGATGAAGCGGTATTCGCAGCGTTAAGATTGGCGGTGTTGCGCGGCGTCGATGTGCGTCTGCTACTGCCGTCGCGCCCCGATCACCGCATCGTCTACGCCGCGTCCAGTCTCTACGCTTTTGAAGCCGTGCGCGCCGGCGTGCGGGTGTTCCGTTACGAACCCGGTTTCCTGCATCAGAAAGTGGTGTTGATCGACAGCGAGATCAGCGCCATCGGCAGCGCCAATCTGGACAACCGTTCATTTCGGCTGAATTTCGAAGTGATGCTGCTGACCGTCGACAGCGACTTCGCCGACAGTGTGGAAAACATGCTCAAAGCGGATTTCGAACAAGCCTACGAAATCGCCAAAGAAGAAAGCCGGGAGATCCACCGCCTGCAACAAGTCGGCATGCGGATCGCCCGGCTGATTTCGCCGATTCTCTAAAATCCCCTCTCCCTGAGGTAGAGGGGATTATTCAATGTTAAGGGTTATAGATGTCGTCGCGAGTCCACGGCAGTTCATGGCTGCCGTCCGGATGTGCCTTCACCGCGAGGATCTGGTGCAGATTGATCCAGCCACGCGCGAACGCGTAGGCGCAACCGGCCAGGTACAAACGCCAGATGCGCAGCGCTTGATCCGGCACCAGTTTGCCCGCGGCCTCGAGATTGTCCTCCAGCCGCTCGCTCCAGTGATCCAGCGTGCGCGCGTAATGCAGCCGCAGACTTTCGACGTCGACAATCTCAAGGCCCGCTTCGCTGATCTCGGCCGAGATCATCGCCAGGTGCGGTAACTCACCGTTGGGGAATACGTATTTCTCGATGAATTCCCCGGCACCGCGTCCCACCGGACGACCATCAGTGTGTTTGGCGGTGATGCCATGGTTCATCACCAGACCGCCCTCCTTCACCGCGCCGAACAGGGTTTTGCAGTACTCGGCGAGATTGGCGTGGCCGACGTGTTCGAACATGCCGACGCTGACGACCTTGTCGAAACGCCCGTCCTGGGGCAGATCGCGGTAGTCGAGCAACTGCAGCTCGATCTGCTCTTCCAGGCCTTCGGCTTTGACCCGCTCGCGTGCCAGCTCAAGCTGTTCATTGCTCAGGGTGATGCCGAAGACCTTGGCACCGAATTCTCGAGCGGCATACCGTGCCAGCCCACCCCAACCGCAGCCGACATCCAGCAGATAGTCACCCGGCTGCAAACGCAGCTTGCGGCACAGATGACGGAATTTGGCTTGTTGCGCTTGCTCAAGCGTTTCGCTGCCCGTTTCGAAATACGCGCAGGAATACGCCATGTCGCTGTCCAGCCAGAGCTGGTAGAACGCATTGGACAGGTCGTAATGGTAGGAGATGGCTTTGGCGTCGGTTTCCTTGTCGTGCAGCGAACGCACGGGGTTACTGTCTTCATCTTCACCGAGCAAAGCATTGCTCAATTCGTCGCAGACCCGGATGACTTCGCTGATCGAGCCCTCCAGTTCGAGTTTGCCTTCCACGAATGCCGCTCCGAGCGCATCAAGGCTAGGATGGGTGAACTGAGTGACCATCTGCGGGTCCTTGACCACGATGGTAACGCTGGGCGCCGGCCCCAGATTGAACTCATGGCCGTCCCAGAGCCGCAGTCGAAGCGGTAGCTGCAGATTCTGTAAGGCCGGTGGAAGTTGCGCGAGCATGGAAAATCCCCCTTGTTTCAGACGTCTGATCTGAGGGTAGACCATCCTTGAAAAATAGCAGGCTATCGATTTGATAGCCGCCGACTATGAACCTGGAATGCTGCTTGATCCGTTTTCAATGCACCTGAGCTGAGGACACACAGCCCGGTGCGCAGTTCAAAAAATGATCAATTCTGCTCTTTGATCTTTAGCAGAGGCTCCTGAAAACGCAACAGACGACCGGCGTTCCCCAGCACCAGCAACGTGCTGAGGTTGTGCAGCAGTGCGGCGATCATGGCCCCGGCAGCGCCGAGCCAACCGAAGGCGGCGAACACGACGATCGCCAGAGTCCAGCCCAGACCAATGATCACATTGACCTGCAACGTCCTGCGACACTGACGACTGAGCCGCACACAAGTGCCGAGACGACGCAGATCGCTGCCAATCAAGACGATGTCAGCCGAGGCCAGCGCGATATCCGCCCCTCCTGCGCCCATCGCTACACCGACCACGCCCGCCTTGAGCGCGAGCGAATCGTTGATGCCGTCGCCCACCACCATTGGCCGGAAGCCGTTGTCGATTTCCTTGAGCACGCGATTGAGTTTGTCTTCGGGCAAGGCCTGGGCCTGGACTTCGTGCAAACCGACATCACGCGCCAGAGTCTGGGCCACGCTCTGACGATCCCCGGTCAGCAGCAGTTGCCGCCCAAGGCCCAGTTCACGCAATTCGCCGAGGGCAAAGCGGGCTTCCGGCTTGACCGTGTCTGCCAACAACAACCAGGCGAGGAATTCACCGTTCAGGGCCAGTCCGGCGATCGGTCCATCGTGCTCAGGGACCGCGGTGGTTGCGATCCCCAACTGCGCGAACAATTCCGGTCGGCCGAGCGCCGCTTCGCCCTGCTCCGTCATCGCCACCACGCCGAGGCCTTGGCGTTCGTGGATATCGCTCAGCGGTAAACATTCTTCCTGACCGACTAACCCCGCAAGCGCACGACTGACCGGGTGACTGCTTGCCGCGCCGAGACTGGCGGCGAGCGCCATGACCGTGGAAGACTCTGCGCGCGGGCTATTGATCGACTGCAAGCGGAGAGTGCCGTAAGTCAGAGTTCCGGTCTTATCGACGACCAGAGAAGTGAGGTCAGCCAGTTCTTCAAGAAACGCCGAACTGCGGATCAGAATGCCGTGGCGTGCCGCTACCGCGACACCGGCAATCGCCGTGGCCGGTGCCGACAGCACCAACGCGCATGGACAGGCTGCCACCAGCACGGCTAGCATCGCTTGGGCGTCGTGGGTGATAAACCAGGTCACCGCCGCCAGCAGCAACACCAGCACCATGTAGCTGCCCGCATAACGTTCGAGCAAACGAGTGATCGGTGGCTTCGAGCGCTCAGCGTTTTGCATCAGCGCGATGACTTTGCCCAGTGTCGACTCGTCGCCAGTGCGCGTCACTTCGATCCGCAGCAGACCGTCGAGGTTGATCGCACCACCGAACACCGTCATGCCGACGCCCGCTTCGACCGGTACCGATTCACCGGTAATAGAAGCCGTATCGAGACTCGCCTGGCCGGACAGCACCCGACCGTCCGCCGGCACCCGATCACCCGCACGTACCTCGACCATGTCGCCGGCCTTCAGCGTGGCGTTATCCACTTCGATGATCGTGCCATCAGCCTGAACCTTGCGCGCATGGCTGCGGGTCAGTTGACCGAGGGCGTGAATCGCTTCCTGCGAACCAATGACACTGCGCTCTTCCAACACATGGCCGAAGATCATGATGATCGGCAGCAGTGCCGCCGTCAGCAGATCACCGGTCGCCCACGCGCCGAGCATGGCCAGGGCAATCAGTTGATCGGTGATGCCATGCAGGCTCGGATAGCGAAGGCTGAACCACGCTGAACGCATCACCGGTACGGCCACCAATAAGGAAGCAAAACCGAGCAGCAATTGGCTGACCCCGGTTTGCTCCGGAACCCACCAGCGCCAGATCAGACCCAAGCCAAGCAGACCCAGCGCGAGCATGGCCAAGGTAAGTTGCCGTGCAGCGCGGCGTTGTTCGGCGGAGGACAACAGGCTGGGTGCGGCAGTCGTCGCAGTCATTTACTGGCTCCCTGAATGATCAGGCGGGAATCGTCTTTCGGGTTGACCGTGGTCACCGAACCGGCCGCACCGAGAATCTTCGGCATGCGCTCGCGGTAAAGGCGCAGGAGCATTTGCGGATCGGTGGCGCTGGCCAGACTCGATACTGTGGCGGTGTCGGCAGCAGCCTTGGCCAGGCGCTCACCCGCCTGCGCGTGAGCGACTTGCAGCGTACGGTCGGCTTGTTCGTTGGCAGTCTGAGTGAGTTTCTCAGCGTCCGTGCGTGCATTAGCCACGGCTTTGTCAGCTTGCTGGCTGGCCGTTAGAACCGCGTTGAACGCACTGACCGCCGGAGCCGGCAGACTCGATTGCACATCGACCCGCGCCACTTCGATGCCGATGCCCTGCCCGCTCGCCTTCAACTCGGCCAAGCGTTTGTTGATGCCTTGCACCAGATCACCGCGCAGTCTTTCACGGCGTGCGGCCGCTTGATTGTCAGTGCCGATCAACTCCGGGCGCGCGACCAGAATGGTGTCCAGATCCCGCGCGGCAGTCAGCGCCACGGCGCTGCGGGTGACCAATCGATCCAGGGCTGGCAGCACATGATCGGCCTGCAATACGAAGTCGTAAGGGTCGCTGACTTTGTAAAACACCCGCACATCGAGCTGCACTACGCCGGCATCGCCGGTCAATAAATAACCAGATCCAGCCAGCGCATCGCTCAGCGGTACGGCGAACGAAGCGACACGATCAGCCTTCAGTGCTTCA
This sequence comes from Pseudomonas chlororaphis, assembly GCF_000783395.1. Lineage (GTDB taxonomy): Bacteria > Pseudomonadota > Gammaproteobacteria > Pseudomonadales > Pseudomonadaceae > Aquipseudomonas > Aquipseudomonas chlororaphis_H. The sequence goes on from NZ_JSFK01000002.1 coordinate 450,339, forward strand.
TCGCTGCGTAACAGGTTTTCCACTCGACGCTCAATGACTCGGTCCGCTGCCGGCAGCAAAATCACCTGTTCGAACGGCTGTGGCCAGGCCAATAACAGACCGGCATTCTGGATGCGATCAAGTGCACCGAAATGCAAAACCACCGCACGACTCTGCGGGTCGATCTGCCGCACATTAGAAAATGCCCACGCCAGCGCGGCCAATACTGTCACCGCATACAGGGCAAAAAACGCCAAACGCCCAGCCTGAATCCACGGACTGTTCAGCGAATGTGTTCCACGTGGAACTTCATCACTCATGGCTGTGATCCGGGTTTGCTGTCGAGTGTCGGTGGGCCATCGACCAGCACGCGGAATGGCGCGGCGTCGGTGCGCAGAATCAATTTGGTGTCCGGTGTGACAATGGTGCCGAGAGTGTCCAGCGAGCGCAGCAAATTGTAGAGCTGTGGTGAACTGGCGTAGGCGCGGCCATAGATCTGCGCCGCTTCGACCCGGGATTGCGCTTCGATTTCTGCTGCTTTCACTGTGGCATCGGCTTGAACGATCCGGGCATCACGCTCGGCAGCAGAGCGGATTTGTGCAGCTTCACGTTTACCGATGGCCGTACGCTCCGTAGCGATGGTTTCACGCTCGGCGCGCATACGATCGACGGTGGCAGTCAGCGTCACCGACGGCAGGGTCAATCGCTCGATACCAACCTGAACCACCCGCACTCCATAGGTCGCGAGCAATTGCTGATCGATCTGCTCGCGCAGTTGCGCTTCGAAATCGGCGATGCGTACCTGACTGGCATCGGTGTTGACCAGATTCGCCAGATCGAAGCTGCTGGCGGTGGTTTCCAGCGCCGAGCCGACAAAGGTACGAATCTGCCGCGCCGCTTCATCCGGTTGATTCTGCACCGCGCGCATAAAGCGCTGTACATTGTCCGGATCACCCTGTACCTGCCACGCGACGTAGGCTTGCACAATGATGCGCAAACCGTCGCGCGTGCCGACATCCTGCAAGCCACTGGAGGTGGTGCGCAGACGCAAATCCACCGGTATCGCCGCCTCGAACGGTGCCGGCCAGCGCCAGCTCAAACCTGGGTCAAGCAGCACCCGCGATGGATTACCGAAACGGGTAATGACCGTGGCTTCGCCGGAACGCACTTGCACCAGGCTCGCCGCCGCAATGGCAAACGCCACCAACAAGGCTGCCCAGCCCATCCGTCGCCACGGAAAAGGCCCGGCCTCTTCCGGTGCACCATGGTGATGATGGCCATGATGATGGTGATGCCCGCCGTGACCGTGATCGTGGCCGCTGTGGTCATGATGATCGTGTGTGTGCGACTGGCTCAATGGGCGACTCCTGGTTGAGCGGTGGTGCGCGCGGGCGTCGGGTCAGCCGGCAGCGAAAACGTACGCAGGTCGATGGTCGGCGCATTGCTGCTGCCACCCAGACGATGATCGAGTATCAGCAATCTGGCTTTGCTCAGGCCTTGGCTGAGCTGGCCGAGGTATTGCTCGAGCACAAAAGCCTGACCAGCGCTGGCGAAGGCTTTTTGCTCGGCACTGAATCTCAGGTCCGCCGCTTGTGCTGTAGCGCTGGTTTCCCGCGCATTGGCGCTGGCCTGATCGCGAGCCAGACTGGCCTGCAACTGCGCCTGATTGCTCGCTTCAGCCGCTGCGCCACGTTCGCGGGAGATCAATGCCTGCGCACCAATCTGTGCCGCTTGCACACTGTGATAGGCATTGGCGGCACCGGCCGGCGGATGAATGGCTTCGACGACCGTAGCGAGAATTTCCACGCCGCTGTCGAGTTTCTGCAGATCGCTTTGCACCGCGCGACCGATCTCCTCGCCCAGCCCGACACGGTCTTCACCGAGCAAACCGTCGAGCGTGCGTGAGGCAAAGTCGTGCACCAGAATCCGGCTAGCAGTGCTGCGGATCAGCGTCGGAACATCGGCACTGTTGTAGGTGGCGGCCAACGCGGCCTGATCAGTCAGGCCAATGCGATAGACGAAGCGCACGTCCATGTTGACGATCTGAAAGCTCTGCTGCTCGCCACGGCTGCTGGCGATGACTTGCGACTTGTCGTTGACATGACTGGCGTCCCACAAACGGTTGGCGGTAATGGGCGCCGGGCCTTCAGCTGGGTCGGCTTGCAGCGGCGCAGAGTTCTCGCCGACGCTGGTTGCCAATTCATGAACCACGCCGTTTTCAACGATCAACACCCGCCCCAACGGCCACGGCAGACCCGTGTGCAGTCCCGGGCCGAACACCTGCACGGGTTTGCCGAAACGTTCGTAAATACCACGACCCTGTAACGGGATTTCATGGACGCCGGTAAGTAACCAGCCCACCGCAGCGACCAACGTCAGCACCGGCAGAAAAGCCCGGCGCATGTAACTGAACGCCCAGATCTGGCGCAGATCGATGCCAAAGCGGTTATGCAATTCATGCTGCAAGGCGAGTAACGGCTGTGGTGGCCAGCGCAGCATGTCGGCGACAAAACTGCGCGCCAGCAACGTCGGTTCAAGCCGCTCACGGCGAGGGCTGAATACCGAGAGAACAGCGCGCAATAGCAGCTCGATCGCGACCAGCCCCGGCAAGATGCCGATCAACACGGCAACGCGAACCGGCCACACCGTGCTCTCGCCGGCGAACAGCAAACACAATGCGCCCAGCACCAGACTGATGATCGCCACGCGCGTCAGTTGTGCCAATGCCCCTGCTTCGGGCCATTGCGCCGGGTTTTCCTGGGCCAATTGCCGCTCCAGCACCAGCAAGCCGAACGCCAGCAACAGCGCCAACGCAGCACCCACAGAGGCAGACACCCCCACGGCAGCGGCCGGCAACGCGAGGTTCCACACCGGCTTGATGCTCAGCATAACCAGCAGCGACCAGCCTGCCAGCCACAGCGCCGCCGCACCGATCTGGTTGAGCAGATGCAGACTGCCTTGACTCATGCGCTCCAACAGCCGCTCGTACCAGCCCTGCGGCGCGGATTGCTCCTCGTCCGCAAGTGACACCAGCACAACAACAGGATTGATCACCTGCGCGCGCCATTGCGTCACCCACCACGCCGATTGCAGTCCTGCGACCAGCACCAGCAATGCCGCACTCTGGTTGACCAATAGCGGCAGCCACAAGGACTGCGGGGCAAACAGCCCGACAAAAAACGCCAGCACCCACCCTGCCCCGGCCAACCCGCCAAGACCGCTCGCCCAGCGTCGCAGGCGTCGGCTTTGCACGGCTGCCTGCTGAAAGCGCGGCAGTCCGGTCACTTGCGTGCCTTCTACGTCCAGATCGACTTGCATATCACCCCGAATTCATTGGCTCACACCTGCATATCGTTACGATATAACGAAATAGGTGAAATATTCGTACACAATTACCCTTATTCAAAGATGCCCAACCTGTCGCTTGCCTGAAGCCTTGACCGAAATATATGAAAACGCACATATTACGTTCGTAATTTTCATCCAGAGCTAGTTTTAGCGATCCGCATCCATCAAACAGGAGCAAGCGCATGAGCAACTATGACGTGGTGATTCTCGGCGGCGGCCCCGGTGGCTACAACGCAGCAATCCGTGCCGGCCAGTTGGGCCTCAAGGCCGCTTGCGTGGAAGGCCGGGCAACGCTCGGCGGCACCTGCCTGAACGTCGGTTGCATGCCGTCAAAAGCCCTGTTGCATGCCTCGGAGCTGTACGACGCGGCGATGGGTGCGGAATTTGCCAACCTCGGCATCGAGGTCAAACCGACCCTGAACCTCGCGCAAATGATGAAGCAGAAAGACGAGAGCGTGGCCGGCCTGACCAAAGGCATCGAGTTTCTCTTTCGCAAGAACAAGGTCGAGTGGATCAAGGGTTGGGGCCACATCGATGGCCCCGGCAAGGTCACAGTGACCGACGATCAGGGCAGCAAAATCGAACTGACCGCCAAGGACATCATTATCGCCACCGGCTCCGAGCCCACTCCCCTGCCCGGCGTCGAGATCGACAACCAGCGCATTCTTGATTCAACCGGCGCGCTGTCGCTGAGCGAAGTGCCCAAGCATCTGGTGGTGATCGGTGCCGGGGTAATTGGCCTGGAACTGGGTTCGGTATGGCGGCGTCTGGGCGCCCAAGTCACCGTGGTCGAATACCTTGACCGCATCTGTCCAGGTGTTGATGGCGAGGCCGGTAAAACCCTGCAACGCTCACTGAGCAAACAGGGCATCGCGTTCAAGCTGAGTTCGAAAGTCACCAGCGCCACCTCTTCCGCCAACGGCGTACAGCTCAGCGTCGAGCCTGCCGCCGGCGGCACTGCAGAGTTGCTTGAAGCCGATTACGTGCTGGTCGCCATCGGTCGCCGCCCGTATACCCAAGGCCTCGGTCTGGAAAACGTCGGCCTGAGTACCGACAAACGCGGCATGCTCGCCAACAAACAACACCGCACCGAAGCCGCCGGGGTCTGGGTGATCGGCGACGTGACCTCCGGGCCGATGCTCGCGCACAAGGCTGAAGATGAAGCGATGGCGTGTGTCGAGCAGATCCATGGCAAGGCTGGCGAGGTCAATTACGACCTGATCCCCAACGTGATCTACACCCGACCGGAACTGGCCAGCGTCGGCAAGACTGAAGAACAACTCAAGGCCGAGGGCCGTGCCTATAAGGTCGGCAAGTTTCCCTTCACCGCCAACAGCCGGGCGAAGATCAACCACGAGACCGAAGGCTTTGCCAAAGTCCTCGCCGATGAGCGCACCGATGAAATCCTCGGCGTGCATCTCGTGGGGCCGAGCGTGAGTGAAATGATTGGCGAGTTCTGTGTGGCGATGGAGTTCAGCGCTTCGGCTGAGGACATTGCTTTGACGTGTCACCCGCATCCAACCCGGTCGGAAGCGTTGCGTCAGGCGGCGATGAATGTCGAGGGGATGGCGACGCAGATGTAGGTGGCCCCCAAACCCTGTGGGAGCGAGCCTGCTCGCGAAGGATGCGACTCGGTCTATAACGGAAGATGCCCCAGCGGCAACGCCCCCGGCGTCTTCACTGTGTGAATGGCAAAGTTGCTGCGAATGTCGCTCACCCCCGGCAGTTTCAGCAGGCAACCACTGAGAAAGCGGTCATACGCGCGTAAATCCGGCACCACCACTTGCAACAGAAAGTCCGACTCGCCCGAGACCAGAAACGCGGAAATCACTTCCGGCAACGCTGTCACCGCGCGGTAAAACGCCTCGGCCTGTTCATCGTTGTGGCGCTCGACCTTGACCCCGACAAACACCGTCAGCCCCAAGCCGACTTCATCGCGATCGAGATTGGCCTGATAACCGCGAATCACCCCGGCCTCTTCCAGCATCCGCACTCGGCGCAGGCACGGCGAGGCCGACAGGCCGATTTCGTCCGCCAGTTCGACATTGCTCAGCCGCCCGTTACGTTGCAGGGCCGCGAGAATCTTGCGATCAAAGGCGTCGAGTTTCATGTTTGGCAGATCCTGATAGTCGTTACGGTGAAAACCAGCAGGTTATGCCAAAGCAGCAGGCTTTTGAAGCGGACTACGCAAGCACCTGCCCCACCCTTCGGCCCTAGACTTGGCTCACCGAATCGACAACGAAAGGGGTGTAGCGTGGCGAGTCTCTGGCTGTTTTTCCTGGCATTGGCCGTGGTTTATCTGTTGCCCGGCCCGGACATGATCCTGCTTTTGCAAACGGGTGCCCGCCAAGGGCGGGGCGCGGCGCTGGCCACTGCCATCGGCCTGGGCGTTGCCCGTGGTTGTCATGTGGCTTTGGCGGCGCTGGGGCTGGCGGCGCTGTTCAAAGCCGCGCCGTGGACATTCGAGGCGGTGCGATTGGCGGGGGCGGCGTATCTGTTGTGGATCGGCATTCAATGCCTGCGCAGCACCCTGCTGCCGAACCTGAATGCTGGCGAGCCTGGCAATTCCCACGGACAATGGCGCGAAGCCATCCGACGCGGTTTGCTGACCAACCTGCTCAACCCAAAAGCACTGTTGTTCTGTTCGGTGCTGCTGCCGCAATTCATCGTCAACGACGGCGCGCCGGTGTTAAGCCAGTTTGCCGTGCTTGGCATGCTGCTGGTTGGCGTCGGCCTGCTGTTCGACAGCGCCTACGCCCTCACCGGCGCCGCGCTGGGCCATTGGCTGCAACACAGTCCAACGGCCCAACGTGTACAACAATGGCTGTTTGGCAGCCTGCTGATCGGTTTCGCCGTGCGCCTGACCTTCGTCCAGCAGGCTTAGCCTTTGCGGGCCTTGCGCTGGCGACGACTGATCAACAGCAACGCAGCGCCCGCGACCAGCACAACCGCGCCGATCTGCACCGGCCACTTGTACGGCCGCAGCGATGAACGCACGGCATCAGTGACTTGGGTGACGTAACGCTTGTCGGCGTTTTCGAAATCCGGGTACGGGCACTGATTACCGAAATCCACAGCCCACGGTACAAATGGACCTTCCTTGATGTAGCGCTGATACAGCGCACTCTGATCTTCCAGGCTGCTGTTCCAGCCAGCGGCGTTGCACAGCACAGCAGCAAACGCCTGACTGGTGTGCGGCAGGTTGTCAGCAGCGCGCCCGGCCAGTTCGGTGGCGACAAAACGGTAGTGATAGCGCTGATCCGGTTTCGCTTCGCTAGCCGCCTGACGCTGCACTTCGGCTTCGCTGACCAGCGGACCGACTTTCAGCTCAGCGCTTTCCAGGCTGTAGTTGCCACCGAACGTGGCGTAGTCCGGCGCCATCTCGTAACCGAGAATATCCATGCCCCATTCACGCGCCGTCCACGCGGCGTTGTACAACGCACTGGCGCGTTTGGTCGGCCACCACGCGGCATCAGCCTTCAGCCGTTGTTCGCCGTAGAGGCGAGCCTTGTTTTGCAGGTCGGGATTGTCGAAATAAGCCACCGCGTCGGCGTAATGCCCTTCACGCAGCAAGCGCCGACCAAGAAGATTGCGCAGGCTGGCGGCGACCGGCAGCGGCACGTAGTTATCGCGCTGCTGTTGAGTCAGCGCGGGCGGCGCCGGGACGTTGTCGTCGACGTATTTTTTCAGCTCTTCGACCGTCAGCACGCGTTCGGCCAAGGTCGCAGCGTCGAACCAATAGGTACTGTTGCTGCGATACAACTGCACGAACGCTTGCAGATACTCGCCGCGCTGCAAGGCGAGAATCGCGCTTTCGCCCTCGACCCGGCACTTCGGCTGAACGGCTTCATACGCCCAGTCCGGTGTGCGCCGGTAACCCCAGTCTTCGCTCTGCGGGAAGGCCTGCGCGGCTTTCGAATAGGCGGCGGCCGCGGCATTTTTATCGCCGTCACGCACCGCCAGTTTCGCCCGTAGCCACCACGCCAGGCCGCCGTCACCGGCGTTTTCAAGGAAAGCTTTGGCGCTGGCGTAATCACCCTGTTGATAACTCATCGCCGCCAAACGATCAGCGTTGTCGAGGCTGCCACGGGTGCTGTTCTGCAGCAGCTTGACCAGTTTTTTCTCGTTCGGCGGCTCATCGCCAAACGACCAGCCCTGGCGGCTGACCAGCGATGCCGTGACCAGTTGCTGCACGGCTTTGTGCTGCAGCAACTCGGCGAGTTCGGCCTCGGGCAACTCCGCCAGTTCATTCATCAATTGCTTGAGTGAGGTGTAACCCACGGCCGAGCCGTGCAGGTTCTGTGCTTCATACAATTCGATGGCGCCGTTCCAGTCGCCCGCCGAGCGTAACACCCGCGCCTCTTCACCGAGGCTGGCAACACCCAACTCCAGCGGATCGCTGAAACCGTCGATGCTCAGTTGCCGGGCCTGGCGGAACGCATCACGCGATCGCTCCAGCGCCTCGACCGCATCCCCGCCTTCGCTGCTCATCGCAAACCAGGTACGGCCCATCGAATACGCCGCCCACGTGCTGCGCAACGGACGCTGATCTGCCGGCAGGGCCAGCAGCTTGTTGAAATACTCGACCGCGAGTTGATGATCGCCCGTGGTAAACGCCACCGCACCAGCGACGTACAAACGGATTTCCGCCGGCAGGCCGGCGCCCTGCGCCTCGACCTGGTGGGCATCGGTCAGACCGCGCAGTTGTTTGACCAACGCTTGCTGCTCGGCGCTCAGTCCGGCCTGTTCAGCCTTTTCCCGAGCCTCGGCCGCCGCGTTTTCTTCGCCGTACATATCGTTGGGATTGTGCGTCGCCGAAGTGACGTTTTTCAGCCCGGCGATGGTTTTGCCGAGGCGGCTGAGTTCGAAGTTGAAGTTGCCCTCAGGCAGATCCGCGAGGGTCTGCCCGCGATTGTCGAGCAGGCGCATCGGGAAATCCGGCCCGCAGGCCAACGCCGAACCCAGCGGCAGGCAGAGGCTCAGGCAAAGCAGATGGCGGGGCCAGTTACGGGTCAACATGCGAACCTCCTTGATCAATATTTGCGCAACGCGCCCAACCGATAGCGCGTTGTCCGCCCGCCGGCAAACGGCCGTCGCGCAGGCGGGTGAAGGTAAGCAGATCCGGGCTTTGTTGCAACGAGTAACCGGCGAGTGCATCGGCGCCTTCGCAGCTTTGTGTCTTCAGCGTGATCCGCGCTGGCCAGGCACTGTCGAGGTTGCCGGGGTTGTCGAGTTTGATGTCGTAGAGGCCGTCGAGCTCGCTCAACGTCACGCCGAGCTGACTGGCGAGTTGATCACCCCGGGCCACCGCACGCAGGGTGGTCAGACTCCAGGCGCGGCGATCATTGGCCAGCGGCAGACGAAACCAGATCAATCCGGCCAGATGTGCGGGCGGGTCTGCGCGCAATGCCTGACCGAGCTGCCTCAGTTGCAGCGGATCAGCCAGCAGCTCCCGGCGCTGCCCGCCCCGCTCAAGTTGCACTTCGCTTTCCACCACCGGCGCCCCGCCGTCATCGGGCAACAGCGCAACGCCGTAAGCCGGCAGCGCCAGATAGAACGGTTTTTCGGTGATACGCGCCCAGGCCTTGGCCCATTTCAACGCCTGATCAGGATCGAACAAACCATGGCGCGGATCGCTGACGGCATGCACTTGCAGCACGCTGCTGTCGACGGTTTGCAGGAGTTCGGGCAATTGCGCACTGCCGAGCCAGGCCGGCAGTGCCGTAATGCTCAAAGGCAGGGACGCCGGTAAGGCTGAGCGCAGATGTCTGAGAAAATCAGCGTACGCCGACAACCGCGCATTACCCGCGTCGTGGTCGATTTCGACACCGCTCAACGTCAGGCCTTGCGTTTGCCAATCGGCAAGCACCTGCAGAACCTGCGCGGTGACCTGATCCTGATCCAGCGACTTGAGCTGGCCGTCGAGACGAATCACCGCAATCAAGGCACGACCATCGGCTTTCAATAATTGCGCATCGATCCGCGCCCGGTTCCATCCCGCATTGGGAAAGGCCTGCAGCGCCAGCACGCGCAGCGTCGAGAAGTCATCGCGGCTGTCACGTAGCGACGCCGCGTGGGCCGGCGTCCATTGGCGTTGCCAGACGTAGAGTTGTTGCTCGAGGGGTGGCGCGTCCTGCGGCTTGCAAGCAGACAGCACCATCAACGCAAACAGACCGACAATAAACCGCATACCTTCCAGATCCCAGACACCACCAGGCTGCAAGGTTACACAAATCCATGCGGGAGCGAGCTTGCTCGCTCCCGCCTCGATCAGGACGTCACTTCAGAAGACGCTACGCTCGCTCGCGACGTTCCGAGCCGTTGCACCAGCGCGGCACCGCGATTACGCATAGGCGTTTCAATGAAGCGATAATTCAGTTCGCTGAGCAAAACAATCAGGCCGGCGGCAAACAGCAAAGTAACGACCGGGTGTCCCGCCGGACTCGGCAGGCCTGCCCCCTGCAAACGGAAAATCACTTCGCGCACCAGGAAATACACCGGAATGTGGATCAGGTAGATGCCGTAGGAACGATTGCCTACCCACGCCATCGCCCGCTGCAAGCGCCCGGCCGGTAACAGATAATCGCCGTTGTAGGAGGCGATCCATACCAGTACGGCACTGAGAATGGCGATGGCGCCGATGCGATAGGGCGCCGTAGTAAAGCGCTCGGCGCCCAGGTAGCTCAGCAGCAAGCCGACAATGACCAGCAATGAAATCCCGGCCCACGGACGGCGCAGAAACGTCGGCTGCCAGCGTCGATAACCCGGTTGCACACTCCACATGGCCAACAACACACCCAGGGCAAGCGCGTCGGTTCGAACGGACATCAACAGCGACGTACGCACCAGGAACAGTTGCACCGCTACCAGCGCCAGTAACACCCACACCAAGTGTTTGCGGCAGAGCAGGATCAGCAGCGGAAACAGCAGGTAGAACTGTTCCTCCAGCGCCAGACTCCAGTAGACGAAACTGCTGCCGTACTCGTAATGAAAAATAGCATCGGCAAAGCGGAAATTGGCGTACTGGAATACCCCCGCGAGCGTGGCCTGCACGTTGGCCTGCACCGTGCCGAACGCCCCGGAGCGATTGAAAAAAATGCACAGCAGCAGTATCAGTGCCAGCCACAACCAGGCCGATGGCAGCAGGCGAAAGGCTCGCCGCAACCAGAAATTACGCGTTTGCTCCCAGCACTCCTGACGGTTGCGGCAACTGCGCAGCGCAGGAATCAGACTGCGGGCGATGACGAACCCGGAAATCGCAAAAAAAAGATCCACCCCCCACCACAGCCCCAACCAGGCACGAAGGGATTCGAGCAGCGGCACGGGGTCGCTGAACAGCCCTTGCAAGTGATGAAACAGCACCCCGAGTACTGCAATGGCACGCAGCACCTCAATGTCCATGATGCGTTTACTGCTCATCCGGCCTCCCCGCATCCAGCGGTTTCCGGGCAATGATCACCTGACTCTTGGGCATGAACTGGTCGAGTACCTGTTTGATCGCCAGTCCGTCGGGCCGGTCAAGCATCTCTTCCCAGGTTCGGGCCCACCCTCCCATCAAATGCGGGAACGGTGCGTGAATGCGATCGCGCACCGCACCGCCCGGATCCTTGCCGGCCGCTTTTTCGCTGGCCCAGAAAAAAATCATCCCCATCACCCAGAAGAACCCGGTGGCTTGCCGATGTTCGATGACCAGCCCGGCCTCCTCGACCATCGCCTCGAAGCGCTCCGGGGTGAAAATCTGTACGTGGTTGGGTGACTGGTAATAACTCGCAGGGGCAATGCCTTTCTGCAAATGCTCGCCAACCGGTGCCGGCACACTGAGCAGATACAACGCACCGGGACGCCCCATACGGGCCAGTTCGGCCATGAACGGCTCGGGTTCGTCGACGTGCTCCAACACCTCCATGCACACCACCCTGCTTGCGCAACCGTCCGCCAGTGGCAAGGGCAAGCTGTTGCTGACCAGCCCCAGACTCGGCCTGGAGCTCTTGGCTTCAACCTGACGCGCCAGCTCGCTCACTTTGTCGTGCTCGCTGTCGGTGAAGATCACCGATGCACCCTGACGTACCGCAAACAAGGTCGCGGCACCCTCGCCGCAACCGACATCGAGCAAGGTGTCGTCCGGCGTTATCGCAAAGCCTTTGAGCAATTCGCCGCTGTCATTGAGAAACCAACCGTCCAGGACTGCATCACGCAAGCCGACATCGCGGGGGGACCAAGTGAACAAGGGTTCAGGTTCAGATTCGGCTGTCTGCTCAACTACCGGTTCGGTGACCGGTTCAACGGCAAGCGGCGGTTGCGGTTCGGCGAAAAAGCGCTGGAGCAGTCGACGTATCATGCTCCGCTCACCTCCCTGGTCAATTCAGTACGCCGCTCGAGCAGTTGCGCAAAAAATACCTGCAAGCGCTGCTCGGCCACGGCTTGACTGCAAAATCCTTGCAGACTCTGCACAGCCTTCGCCGACATCTGCGCATAACGCTGTGGATAGTTTTTGGCCACCTCGTAGCTGGCTCGATAGGCCGTGCAAATCGAGGCCCAATTGGCCGCGTAGCGCAGGGTCCGGTAAGCCGAGCGAGGATCGTGCGGCCAGGCCGTAAACTCCTCGGTCGACTCGATCACGAACGCATTGTCGGCATTCAGATAGTCGATCATCGCCGTCGTGCATGGCGCCACGGCCGGTTTGCCGCAAGACATGAACTCCATCAGCGGCAGGCACTGGCCTTCGCCATAGGACGTGTTGACGACGTAGCGGGTCGCCTGCACCAGCCGTTCGTAATCCGCGTCCGCCAGATAGCCATAGACCAGCACGACGCGGCAGCGATAAGGCTGGTTTTTGTACAAATGATGCAGGATGTCGGTGAGCGCTTCTGCGGCATCGTGGTGCGTGAGCTTGAGCACCAGTGTCGCGTCATCGTGGTCACGGAAAGTCGCGCAGAAGGCACTGATCATGTCCTCCCAGTTCTTGCGACCGTCGCGCGGGTTGAACACCGAGGTGTACACCACCCCTTCAAGCAACAACACTTGCTCGGTGACCGGTGCGAGGAAGTCGATACCCGGGCCACTGCGCAGATGCACCGGGCCAAAGGCATCCAGATCGATCTCGCGACTGTCGACCACCAGTCCTTTGATCGTCAATCGTACCGAATCGACCACAGGTTGCCCCTGCAACTGAACGCCACGCGCAGCGAATCGATCCCAGACCGGGGCAGGTACGGCGACAATCGGGTAATCGGCGCTCATCGCCTCGCGCACCGCATCGACCGTGTAAGTGGAATGGGTGATCGCCGCACCGCAGGCGTTGAGTACCGTGCGCCAGTCGTTCAACGGATCGCCGGCAAACGGTTCGTTGGGGATGGTGCTGAACTCCCAGGCGAAGACTGGCAGCGTCGGACAGGCCAGATGCACCGGGGTGCGGTGCGGTGGCGAGAACGAGAGAAATACACAAGGCTCACCACGGGACTGGCAGTCGGCGTACAACGCATCGACTTCAGTGTTCGGGTCCATGACCTCGATCACCCGTCCAAGGCGCTCCAGCACCGGGCGATATTCCTTGAGAACGAAGAAATAGCTGTACTCCGAACGCCCGAGGTTGCGGCTGATGGTGTGCTGGTTTGTTTCCGAATGGATGATGATCAGCATGAGGCGTTATCCGTAACCGGGGCGACGCTGCCGGCCTGTGATGCCAGCCCGAAAAAATCGCTGACACGCTTTTGCAGCGCCGGTTGCGCGCAGTACTCGTGCATGCGCTCGGCTGCCGCCAGCGACATGCGTTGATAAACCTGTGGCTGTGTCTTGGCCATCCGGTAACTGTTTTCGTAGGCTTTTTTCAACGATCCCCAGTCCGGTCGATGGCGTTGCGCGCGAAAGAGCATTCGCGGGTCATGGGGCCAGGTGCACACCTCAACACTGGAGCCGACCACGAACGCCACGGACTCATCAATGTAATCCTGCATTGCCGTGTGATCGGGAGCGATCACCGGTTTGCCGCATGCCATGAATTCCATCAGCGGCAGGCACAGGCCTTCGCAATGCGAAGCGTTGACGTAATAACTCGCGGACTGGTAAAGCCGCGCATATTCAGCATCGTCCAGATAGCCCTGAATCATCACGACCCGGCAGGAAAAGGGTGCCAGTTGCGCCAGCGGTGTCATCAAGTGTGCGTAGACGGCCGCCAGATCGCTCTGGGTAAATTTCATCACCAGTGTGGCATCGGGGATGTCACGAAACGCCGCGCAAAAAGCAGTCAGAATCTGTAGCCAGTTCTTGCGCCCGTCATCGGGGCGGAACACCGTCACGTAGACCACACCGTCCACACGGGTTTGCACCGTTAATGAACTGTCCGGCATATCTCGGGGTGGCGGTTGGACCGCTACCGGTAAAGGCTGTGGGCCTGCGATGTTTGGCAGACGTTTGCCGAGCCAGTCATGCAAAGTCTCTGGAACCAGGTCGCGAATCCCTTCCCAGTACCAGCTCTGCAGAAACCTCACGCGAGACACTGGCGGTTCCTGCTCGTGACCCAGATTCAGCACCCACAATCGCAAATAATGCCGGGCAATGACAAAGCGCCGCTTCAGGGTCAGCGGTGGCGGGCGCGAAGCCTCCAGCTGTGCTTCGATTTCGGCCAGCTCCTCGGGGGTCAGCGGCTCGGGCAGCAGGTTATCCGGATGCAGGTTCATCTGGCGAGAATCAAAGATGCAACCTTTGACCGTCAACGTCGTACCCGGATTGACCGGCGCGCTGACGTGTTGCTCGCGAATCGCTGCAAAGTGCTCCCACAGCGGGGCTGGCAAGACCAACACCGGGAAGTCTTCGCCCATGGAACGACGGATCGCCCGGGCGGTGTGGCTGGACAGTGTGATCACGCGGCCATGTGCAGCCAGCATCCGTGTCCAGTCCTGGCGTGGATCGTTGCCCCACTGTTCATTGGGGATCGAATCGTACTCCCACGCAACAACGCAGACGGTGGGGCATTCGAGATCGGTCCGGGTTTTCTGTGGTCGGGTGAAAGAGAGAAAGACACTCTCCTGGCCAGCGGCGAGCAGTTGTCGGTAGAGCGGATCGACTTCGGCAACGGCACCTGCCACATGGACTCGCCCGAGCATTTCGAGCAGGGGAAGATAGGCCTTCAGCACAAAGTAATAACTGGAATCGGGATGTCCCAGATTCTGGCTGATGGAACTGTCGTTGATGTCCGAATAAAGAATGAAATTCATGGCATTCCACGATGACACTGCCATCCCGGCAGCCTCACACTGTGACGGCCAAGCGTTAAATCGGATTGATATCCGTTCTTCGTCTCTGGTCCCGTCTTGTTCTTGTTTTAGTGGTCAGTTTCACCTTTGCGCACGACGATCCCGACAAACCCGGCCAATCGTGACAAGGCGCATTCTAAACACATCCGCAAAGGGTTCGTGAACCGCTCGGCGAGAATAAATCCGACTACGCTAACGAGAACTGACCAGTCACGGTTTGGCCTGTTGAAATTGCCGGGCAATTGGCACAGATTGACAACAAACAACTACAACAACTGACTTCGCCTGTCTTTTAGCCGGTTTTTCTTTCGGTCTGTCAGACCCTTCCTTAAAGCCTGTGGGAAAGTGGCGCAAGTTCAAAGACCAAGGGGTCGCTGTTTGAAAAAGCGTCTGTTCGTCACGGGTCTCAGTGGCTTCGTGGGACAACATATTCAGTCGCGTCTGGCGTTGCCGGATTCGTCGTGGGAGCTACTGCCTGCCGCAGCATCCTATGACCTCACCGATCCACTCAGCCTCACCGACCTGTGGCCGCAACTGCCTGATGCGGTCATCCATCTGGCCGGGCAGACTTTCGTCCCCGAAGCGTTCCGCGATCCGGCACGTACGCTCGAGATCAATCTGCTCGGTACGCTGAACCTGTTGCAAGCCCTCAAGACGCGCGGCTTTTGCGGCACCTTCCTGTATGTCAGTTCCGGTGACGTTTACGGCCAGGTCAGCGAAAGCGACCTGCCGATCACTGAACAACAACCGCCCTGCCCCCGTAACCCGTACGCAGTGAGCAAGCTCTCGGCGGAGTTTCTCAGCCTGCAATGGGGCCTGAGCGAAGGTTGGCCAGT
This sequence comes from Pseudomonas chlororaphis, assembly GCF_000783395.1. Lineage (GTDB taxonomy): Bacteria > Pseudomonadota > Gammaproteobacteria > Pseudomonadales > Pseudomonadaceae > Aquipseudomonas > Aquipseudomonas chlororaphis_H. The sequence goes on from NZ_JSFK01000002.1 coordinate 465,754, forward strand.
GTTGGTCGCGCGGCCGTTCAATCACATTGGCACCGGACAAAACCCAAGCTTTGTCATTGCCAGTGCCGCCCGTCAGATCAATCGCATCAAACAAGGCCTGCAAGCACCGCAACTGGAAGTCGGCGATATCGACGTGACGCGGGATTTCCTCGATGTCGGCGATGTGATCTCGGCCTACTTCGCACTTTTGGAAAAAGGTGCCCCGGGACAGGTCTACAACATCTGCTCGGGCCGAGAGCAAAGCATCCGCAACCTGATCGAGCAGCTCGGTGATCTGGCCGAAGTCGAGCTGCAACTGGTTCAGGACCCTGCGCGCATGCGCCGCGCCGATCAACGTCGCGTATGCGGCAGCCACGCCAGGCTGACCCGCACCACAGGATGGACGCCTGAAATCACAACACAACAATCCCTGCGGGCGATCCTGTCCGACTGGGAGAAGCGAGTAAAACAAGAATGACTAAAAGTGCACTGATCACAGGGATCACCGGCCAGGACGGCGCCTATCTGGCCAAGCTGTTGCTCGACAAGGGCTACAAGGTTCACGGCCTCGTCGCACGGCGCAGCAGCGATTCGCGCTGGCGCCTGCGCGAGATGGGCATCGAAGCCGATATCGTCTATCTGGACGGTGACATGGCCGATGCCTGCTCGGTGCAGCGGGCAGTCATCAAGTCGGCGCCGGACGAGGTCTATAACCTCGCCGCGCAAAGCTTCGTCGCCGCCTCGTGGGATCAGCCGGTGACCACCGGCATCGTCGATGGTCTGGGCGTAACTCACGTGCTCGAAGCGATCCGTCAGTTCAGTCCGCACACACGCTTTTATCAGGCCTCGACCAGCGAAATGTTCGGCCTGATCCAGGCCGAGCAGCAGGACGAGAACACCCCGTTCTACCCGCGCAGCCCATACGGCGTGGCCAAACTGTATGGTCACTGGATCACCGTCAATTACCGCGAAAGCTTCAACCTGCACGCCAGCAGCGGCATCCTCTTCAACCACGAATCACCGCTGCGCGGCATCGAGTTCGTGACCCGCAAGGTCACCGATGCTGCCGCTCGCATCAAGCAAGGCAAACAGCAGGAGCTGGCCTTGGGCAACATCGATGCGAAACGCGACTGGGGTTTTGCCGGCGACTACGTCGAAGCCATGTGGCTGATGCTGCAACAAGACAAGCCTGACGATTTTGTGGTCGCCACTGGCGTCACCACCACCGTGCGTGAAATGTGCCGCATCGCCTTCGATCACGTCGGCCTCAACTACCGCGACTACGTGAAAATCGACCCGGCATTCTTCCGCCCGGCCGAAGTCGAAGTGCTGCTCGGCAATCCGGCCAAGGCTCAGCGTGTGCTGGGCTGGAAGCCGAAAACCGACCTCGACACCTTGATCCGCATGATGATGGATGCGGACATGAAACGCGTCGCCAAGGAGTAGGCCATGCTGATTCCCGTGATTCTGTCCGGCGGTGCCGGCACCCGTTTGTGGCCAGTGTCCCGCGAGGGCCATCCGAAACCGTTCATGAATCTGCCCGACGGCCAATCGCTGCTGGGCAAGACCTACCAGCGAGCGGCAGCCTTGCTTAATGGCTGGGGCGACATTGTCACGGTGACCAACCGCGAGTACTACTTCCAGAGCAAGGATCACTATTGCGCCGCCCACGTGTCGCGCCATCGCGGGCACTTCCTGCTGGAGCCGACCGGGCGTAACACGGCGCCGGCCATCGCTGCGGCGGCGTTATCGCTGCAAGCACTGCATGGTGATGACGCGATCATGGTGGTGATGCCTGCCGACCATTTGATCGTCAACCAAGACGCGCTGAAAACCGCGGTCGAGCACGCGGTCAATCTGGCCAAAGACGGTTATCTGGTGACCTTCGGTGTGACGCCGACCGCCCCGGAAACCGGCTTCGGCTACATCGAGACCGGCGCCCCGCTGGACGCCAAGGGCGCGGCGAAAGTACAGCGTTTCGTCGAGAAACCCGACCTGCAAACCGCTACGCATTATCTGGAGAGCGGCAATTTCCTGTGGAATTCGGGAATGTTCTGCTTCACCACCGCCAGCGTGATTGACGAACTGCAATTGCACGCGCCCGAACTGCTGGAACAGACCCGCGCCTGCATGGCCGCCAGTGCGCCGATCGAAACCGTCGGTTGCCTGCAACAGGAACTGTCGCCAGCGCTGTTCGCTGAAATCACCGACATCTCCATCGACTACGCGTTGATGGAGCGTTCGGAAAAAGTCGTCGTCGTGCCGGCCGGTTTCGACTGGAGCGACATTGGTTCCTGGGGCGCTGTCGCGGCACTGCTGCCGGCCGATGCCGACAACAACCGCGCCAGCGGCGAAGCGATCTTCATCGACAGCCACAACAACTTCGTCCAGAGCGAGGGTCGGCTCGTCGCGACAGTCGGTGTGGATAACCTGATCGTGGTCGACACCGCCGACGCGGTGCTGGTGGCCCATGCCGACCGTGCGCAGGACGTGCGCCGGGTGGCCAAGCAACTCAAGGACAAATCCCACGAAGCCTATCGGCTGCATCGTACCGTCAGCCGTCCGTGGGGCACTTACACTGTTCTCGAAGAAGGCCCGCGCTTCAAGATCAAGCGCATCGTGGTCAAGCCTGGCGGCAAGCTCTCGCTGCAAATGCACCATCACCGCAACGAACATTGGGTGGTGGTCGAAGGCATGGCCAAAGTCACCAACAATGGCAGCGGCACGACGCTGGTGGCAAAGAACGAGTCGACCTTCATCGCCGCCGGTCACAAGCATCGCCTGGAAAATCCCGGCGTGATCGATCTGGTGATCATCGAAGTGCAAAGCGGCGAATACCTGGGAGAGGACGACATCGTCCGCTTCGAAGACCAATACGGCAGGACGGATTAAATGCTGCTTTCCCTGTACCGCTCGCTGCATGACTACCGAGGTTTCATTCTCGGCAGCGTGCAGCGAGAGTTCCAAGCGCGTTACCGCAATTCGCTGCTCGGTGCTCTGTGGCCGATCTTCAATCCGCTGTCGATGATCATCGTTTACACGGTGATCTTTTCCCACATCATGCGCGCCCGCCTGCCCGGTGTGGATGACGGCATGGCCTACAGCATTTACCTGTGCGCCGGCCTGCTGGCGTGGGGGCTGTTTTCGGAAATCACCCTGCGCAGCCAGAACATGTTTCTGGACAACGCCAACCTGCTGAAAAAAATAAGCTTCCCCAGGGTCTGTCTGCCGGTGATCGTGCTGATCAATGCCGGGATCAATTTCGCCATCATCATCGGCTTGTTTCTCGGTTTTCTGCTCGTCACCGGACGCTGGCCGGGCATGGCCTTGCTCGCGCTGGTGCCATTGATTGCCCTGCAGATGATGCTCTGCGCCGGACTCGGCATGGTCCTGGGGGTGCTCAACGTATTCTTCCGTGATGTCGGCCAGCTCTTCGGTATCTGTCTGCAATTCTGGTTCTGGCTGACACCGATCGTGTACCCCATCAGCATATTGCCGGAGTGGTTACAGAGTCTGCTGCAATTCAACCCGCTGACCAGCCTGATCGCCAGCTACCAGAATGTTTTCCTCTATGGTCAATGGCCACTCTGGAGCTCGCTGCTGCCGGCGTTCGTGATTGGTGTGGTGTTTTGCGCAATCGGTCTGCGCCTGTTCCGCCAACGGGTCGGCGAAATGGTGGATGAGCTCTGATGGGACATATCCGTGTTACCGGGCTGGGCAAAGCCTATAAACAATACCCCAGCCGCTGGCGTCGCCTGGCCGAATGGCTGATTCCTTTTTCGCCGCTGCGTCACCGCCAGCATTGGGTATTCAAGGACCTGACCTTCGAGATCCCGGCCGGCGAGGCCGTGGGCATCGTCGGGGTCAATGGCGCTGGCAAGAGTACGTTGCTGAAGATGATTACCGGCACCAGCCGACAGACCTGCGGCACCATTGAGTTGTCGGGTCGGGTCGCTGCGTTGCTGGAACTGGGCATGGGTTTTCACCCGGACTTCACCGGCCGGCAGAACGCTGTGATGGCCGGGCAACTGCTCGGTATGCAGCTCGAAGAAATCAACGCCTTGATGCCACAGATCGAGAGCTTCGCTGAAATCGGCGAAGCGATTGATCATCCGGTGCGCACCTACTCCAGTGGGATGCAGATGCGTCTGGCGTTCAGTGTCGCCACCGCACGCCGCCCCGACATTCTGATCGTCGACGAAGCGCTGTCCGTGGGTGATGCCTACTTCCAGCATAAAAGCTTCGAGCGCATCCGCAGTTTTCGTACAGCCGGGACCACCCTGCTGATCGTGTCCCACGACCGCTCGGCGATTCAATCGATCTGCGATTCGGCGATCCTGCTCGATGGCGGCCGCATGGCCATGCACGACAGACCCGAAGCGGTGATGGATTACTACAACGCCTTGCTTGCCGAACGTGAGGGCCAGACCGTACGCCAGGAAATGCTCAGCGACGGCCAGGTACAAACCGTGTCGGGCACCGGTGAGGCGGGCATTCTGCGCGTACGCCTGCTGGACCAATCCGAGCGCTCCATCGAAGCCGCCGAAGTCGGCCAGCCAGTGGTACTGGCGGTTGACGTCGAAGTGCGTCAGGACATCGAACGGCTGGTGCTGGGGTTCATGATCAAGGATCGCCTCGGCCAGCCCATGTATGGCATCAACACCCATCGCCAGAACCAGGCACTGGAAAACCTGCGGGCCGGCGAGCGCATAAGCTATCGCTTTGCGTTTGTCATGGGTCTGGGCAAAGGCAACTATTCGGTGGCCCTGAGCCTGTCGCGGCTGGATTCGCACCTGGACCGTAATTACGAATGGCGTGATCTCGGTCTGGTGTTTCATGTCATCAACAATCGACGCGAAGATTTCGTCGGTTGCTCATGGCTCAACGCACAGACCACGATCAGTCGTGATGTCGAAGCCAGCCGTGTGGAGCGCACACCATGACGCGCTTGCTGGTGGAGTGCACCCATGTGTTTAAACACCCGACGGTCAACTCGGGTATTCAGCGCGTGGTTCGCAATGTCATCAAGCAGCTGCCTGCCAGTGCTGAAGGCGCCGAATGCCTGCCGGTGGTGGTGCTCAATGGCGAACTCTATCGCGTGCTGCAATTGGCATCGCTCGACACGCCTTTTTTCAACAGGCTGGAAACCTTCGGTGGACGCTTGGAACGTCTCGCCCATCGCTTCTGGCAATGGCATCAGAAGCGCGATGCACAATGCACCTCAAAACTGGCGCGACGGGTTTTGTATGTCGGTTATCGGCTGAGCATTTTCGCGGCGTTCGGCCTGCCGATCCGCCTGATTCGACGGATCAATCGCACGCAGTTGCTTAAACGTTGTTCACCCCTGCAACACCAGCCGGGCGATCAACTGGTGCTGCTGGATTCTTCCTGGCACTCGGATTTTTTCGCCCACGTCGAACGGCTCAAACGTGACGGCGTCGGCATGATTGCGGTGATCTACGACTTGATCCCGCTGACTCATCCACAGTTTTACGACTCGCGTCTGGTCGAAGTTTTCAGCGAGTGGTTCGACTGGATCACCCGCACGGCCGATGGCTACATGGCGATTTCCGCCACAGTGCGCGATCAGGTGCGTGATGAGTTACAGCGGCGAATGGGGCGCGAGCAGACCGAGAAGCGCTGGTTCGATTTCTTTCACCTGGGTTCCGAACTCGATCTGCACAACAATCAGGCAACGGTCGAACCGCGCCTGAAGCGGTTATTCACGACAACAGATCCGGTCTACCTGATGGTCAGCACGATCGAGCCGCGCAAGAATCACGCGTATCTGCTCGACGCCTTCGAACGCGCCTGGGCCGCAGGCTCAACGGCACGACTGTGTATCGCCGGGCGAATCGGCTGGAAGTGCGACGCGCTGCTCGAGCGGGTGCGTAATCATCCGCAACTGAACCAGCGTCTGTTCATGTTCAACGACCTCAGCGACACCAGCCTCGAACACGCCTACGCCCACGCCAGCGCGTTGGTGTTCCCTTCGTTCGTCGAAGGCTTTGGCTTGCCCCTGGTGGAAGCCATGCAGCGTGGCTTGCCGGCGATGGGCAGCGATATTGCGGTATTTCGCGAGATTGGCGGCGAGTTCATGGCGTACTTTGATCTGCAGGACCCGCAAAGCCTTGCCGACCTGATCGACCAATTCCAGCGCAACGGCCAGTTCCCGGCGGGCCGCGATGTCACGGACTGGCAGTGGATCGGCTGGCGTGAAGCCAGTCAGCAACTGGCCGAGCGCTGTGTGCGTAATGTTCTGCAAGCGCCAGCGGCGCCGGCGAGGCAGCATGCGCATAGCGCTTAACGCTCGCATTCTTCAGGCACCGCGCACCGGCATCGGCCATTACGTTGCCGAGCTGGTCAACGCCTTGCGCAACGAGCCCGACGTTGACGTGACATTGTTCCACGGCTGGGGCTGGAGCTCGGCACTGCCGGAGGCGGCCATGCCCGGTTACTCGCGCCTGACGCCGCTATTGCGGCAGATTCCCGGGGCCTATCAGGCGCGTCGCTGGCTGGAGCAGAAACGCTTCGATCAGGGCCGCGCGCAAGGCATCGACCTCTATCACGAACCGAGCCTGTGGCCGCTGGCCTTCGACGGCCCGACCGTGATCACCCTGCACGACCTGACCCACCTGCACTTCCCCGAGACCCAGCCACCGGCACGGCTCAAGGAAATCGAGCGTCGATTGACTGTCGGGGTGCAACAGGCGCAGGTGATTCTCACCGACTCGCAAGCGATTGCCGACGAAGCTCAAGCGTATTTCGGGCTGCCTGCCGAGCGCTTTGTGGTGGCCCCACTGGGCGTCGCCGCGCGCTTTCATCCGCGTGAGGCGAGCGCTATTGACGCAGTGCTCAAGGCGCACGCGGTCGAGGCGCGGGAGTATTTCCTGTGTGTGGGCACGCTGGAGCCGCGCAAGAATCTTGGCCTGGCCTTGCGCGCCCATGCCCTGCTGCCGGAAGCGCTGCGTCAGCGCTTTCCGCTGCTGATCGTCGGCATGGCCGGGTGGCAGCGCGAGCAGTTCAGTGAAGCGTTGCGTCAGGCACTGGCCAGCGGGCATGTGTGCCTGCTCGGTTATCTGCCCGACGAACACGTGGCGCAACTGTTGGCCGGTGCCCGGGCGCTGATTTTTCCATCGTTGTATGAAGGTTTTGGTCTGCCGGTACTGGAGGCCATGGCCAGTGGCACACCGGTGCTGCTCACGCGTTCTTCGGCGATGCCGGAAGTCGCCGGTGCAGCGGGCAACTATATTGAAGCTGACGATGCAGAAGGCCTGCGTGATGCGCTGAGCCGACTGATCGACGATCAAGCGCATTGGCAGGCATGCCAAGAAGCCGGGTTGCAGCAGTCACGGCTTTTTTCCTGGGAGCGTTGTGCACAGGCTACGGCCAGTGCCTACCGCCAGGCCATGGGAGGTTGAATGCGAGTTCTTCATTTTTTCAAGACGTACCTGCCTGACTCGGTCGGCGGCATTGAGCAAGTGATCTTCCAGCTGTGCGAAAGCGGCGCCCAGCACGGTATCGACGGCCAGGTGCTGACGCTCAGTGCTGACCCGACACCGCCCGTGGTGAAATTGGGCAAGCACGAAGTGCACCGCGCCAAACTCGACATCCAGTTCGCCTCCACCGGTTTTTCCTGGAGCGTGTTCAAGCAGTTTCGTGAGATGGCGGCCGAGGCCGACGTGGTCAATTACCACTTCCCGTGGCCGTTCATGGACCTGGTGCATTTCGCCAGCGTCAGGAACAAGCCCACTGTGGTGACCTACCACTCGGACATCATTCGCCAGAAGCACTTGCTGAAACTTTACCGGCCACTGATGAACCGCTTCCTCGCCAGTGCTGACCGTATCGTCGCAGCCTCACCAAACTATCTGCACACAAGCGATGTTTTGCAGCAGTTTCAGGACAAGACCCGAGTGATTCCCTATGGTTTGAACAAGGCCGGTTATCCACAGCCTGATGCCGAACGGATGAATCGCTGGCGCCAGCAGCTTGGGGACAAGTTTTTCCTGTTTGTCGGCGTGATGCGTTACTACAAAGGCCTGCACATTTTGCTCGAGGCCCTTAAAGACGTGGACTATCCCGTGGTCATTGTCGGCGCCGGGCCATTGGAACTGGAGCTGCACGCACAGGCGCAAGCGCTGGGCCTGCGCAATATTCATTTCCTCGGACGCCTGGGTGATGAGGACAAAGTCGCGCTGCTGCAACTGAGCTACGCCATTGTGTTCCCGTCGCACCTGCGCTCGGAAGCGTTCGGCATTTCTTTGCTGGAGGGAGCGATGTACGGCAAACCGATGATCTCCAGCGAGATCGGCACCGGCACCAGCTACATCAATATCCACAACGAAACCGGGCTGGTGGTACCGCCAAGTCATCCACAGGCATTTCGCGAAGCGATGCGCACCCTTTGGGAAGACCCGGTGCGCGCCGCCGCCATGGGGGTGAAAGCCGAAGCGCGTTACCGGCAGTTATTCACCGCCGATGAAATGGGCCGTAAGTGGACGGAGCTGTATCAGGAATTGCTGGAAGAGAAATCGCTGTCCTACGCCTGAGCGTGGGTTGAACACCGATCCCCTGTAGGAGCTGCCGAAGGCTCGGGTTACAGGTCTAACACCAGTGGCTGCGTGCTTTGTGCCGGAACTGCACAGCAGATCAGCACATGTCCCGCTTCCGGAATATCCGCCGGCGGCTGTGGATAATTCACTGCACCGCTGATCAGTCGGGTCTTGCAGGTGCCGCACGAACCACCCCGGCAACTGAACTCCGGACGTAAACCCCGGCTTTCCGCCAGCTCCAGCAAACTCCCGCCATCGGGCTGCCAGCGCGCCTCTTTTGCCGAGCGCTCGAACACCACCGGCACCGAAGTCGTCGCTGCGGGCGGTTGCTCGATCACGATCGCATCCGCATCGGCCTGACGTTTCAGGGTCGACGGGCCAAAGGTTTCCGCATGAATCTGCGCGTCGCGCACATCCAGTTCACGCAAAGTGTCGTACAGCCCTTGGGTAAAAGCACCGGGGCCGCAGAGCACAAAGTCGAGCTGGTCGAAATCCTCGGCATCCAGCAGGTTTCTTAGCACGGTACCGTCGATGCGCCCATGCACATCGAAATCCTCGCCCTCTTGCAGATCGGCTTCCGGCTGGCTGAGCAAGCGCAGGACTCGCACAGAGTCGCCTGCGGTTTCCAGCAAACGATCCAGCTCCTGGCGAAACGGCTGGTCCGCCAGACTGCGCGAACTCTGCAGCAACAGCGTCGGACGAATCCCTCGCGTCCGTAGGCCTTGGTAGACCACCTCGCGCAGCATCGACAGCAACGGCGTGATGCCCACACCGGCGGCCAGCAGCACCAACGGTCGCTGCTCCAGCGGTGCCACGGTGAAATGCCCCTGCGGCGCCCGCGCCTCAAGCACATCGCCAACGCGGATCTGCTCATGCAGGTGCGACGAAATCAGCCCTTCGCGCTTGACGCTGATCCGGTAGAAACCATCCGATGGCGCACTCGAAAGACTGTAGGTGCGGATATGCACCTCGCCATCAATGGTGAAACGCAGCGGCAAATGCTGGCCGGCGAGAAATACCGGCAAACCGGCGCCATCGGTTGGCTCCAGATAGATTGAACGGATGCTGCGACTTTCTGCTTCGATCTTCGCTACGCGCAGCGGCCGCCACTGGTTGCCCAGCGCCTGCGCCTGCAACCGCGCGTCCGCCTCGGCCCAATTGCCGGTCAACAGACTGGTCGGCGACATGCCGTCGAAGCGCCAGCGCAACGCCAGGGCTGCCGGACGTCGCACCAGCTTCTCCACTTCAAATGTCCACAACCGCTCCGCACCTTGAAAGGCCTCGATCTGCGGGTCATCGAGAAGGATCTCGGTACGCCCGCTGAGTTGCAGCAGATCGCCTGTGGAAAAGTCGATGAACAGCAAGCCAGCCTTGGGATTCAGCAACAAATTGCCGAGGGTGTTGAAATGCAGATTGCCGGCGAAGTCGGGGATGGTCAGACGATTGCCTTCCACCCGCACGAAACCGGCCTGGCCGCCCCGGTGGGAAACATCCACCGCGCGATCGCCCTCGACATCCACATAACTGGCGACAAAAAACGTATCGGCACCAGTGATCAGCGCAATGGCCGCGTCATCAAGGCCGTGCAGATGTTCGGCCGGGCGAGTCTGCGGATCCGTCAGGGGCACCCGCTGAAACTGACGCAGTTGAATGTATTGCGGACAGTTGCCGAAGGCCTGATCCACGCTCACATCAAAACCGTGAGCGCTCAGATTGCCGACATGGCCGTTGAGGCGATTGCGCCGGCGGGTGTGCAACTCGATACCGAGCAAACCGATCGGCTCGCCGTTACCCAACTGCGCCGGGTCATCGGCAGCAGGCTGGCTGGCGAAATGCAGATGCTCGGGATCCGGCGAGTGGGCAAACCCCGGCGCGCCTTCGAGCACACTGGCCCACGGCCGCCCATCTGCATCAACTGCGCCGTACAGCATGAAGGGCAGTTGCCGATAGAACTCACGGTGCTGATCCGGCATCCAGGTGCGAATCACCTTGCGCCCGAAGGCTTCCATACGTTCGGCAACGCCGACATGGGCCTGCAATTGCTGTTCGCCAGCGTGCCACGGTGAACGTTCCATCACGACCTCTCCCCTGCACCGTCGGCGCAGTGTGGATTGCGAAAATCAGGCGGTGGTTTGCAGACCCGCAACAGTGCGCGGCATGCCGACGAAGCCGGGCAATGCTTCAACCCGGGCCAGCCAGGCGCGGACGTTGCCGTAGTCATCCAGCGACACGTTGCCTTCCGGCGCGTGGGCGATGTAACTGTAGGCCGAAACGTCGGCAATGGTCGGTTCGTCGCCGGCCAGATACGGCGTTTTGCCCAACTCGATGTCCATCACCTTGAGCAGGTTGTGCGCACGGGTAATCGCTTCTTCTGCATTCAGTTGGGCACCAAACACCGTGACCAATCGCGCAGCGGCGGGTCCGAAAGCAATCGGCCCGGCGGCGGCCGACAACCAGCGCTGTACCCGTGCGGCGCCGACAGGATCGGTTGGCAGCCAACGACCATGGCCGTATTTCTGCGCGAGATACACCAGAATCGCGTTGGAATCGGCCAACACCACGCCGTCGTCATCAATGGCCGGCACCTGGCCAAAACTGTTGATCGCCAGATACGCCGGCTGCTTGTGCTCACCTTTGGCCAGATCGACAAAGATCAGCTCGGTCGGCAATTGCAGCAGGGACAACATCAGCTCGACACGGTGGGCGTGGCCGGAACGTGGAAAGTTGTAGAGTTTGATCGCTTGCATGGTCGACTCCGCTGAACAGTGGCGCCGCTGCGAGGATGAGAGCGCCGATGGAGGCCATCTTGCGCTGATCGCGAAAACAACAGAATCACCAGCAACTGCAATCGATTATTTCAGCTCATGCAATAACGCTGCATGTTTAAGCGCTGGGTGCTCACGCAAAGCCTTGGCCGTGAAATCGACGAAACTGCGGATTCGCGCTGGCGCCTTGCGCCCACCCTGATAAACCACGTGGATCGGCAATGGCGGCAGCTCAAATTCGGCGAGGACGATTTCCAGCTCACCGGTGGCGATTTTGCTGGCGACTTGGTAGGACAGCACCCGAGTCAACCCCAGCCCCATGCAGGCCGCAGTGATCGCAGCCTGATTGGCGGTAACGATCAGACGCGGCTCAGGACGAACGCTGAGCGGTTCGCCAGCGTCGAGAAACGGCCAACTGCGTTGCTGACCAATCGCTGAAGTCGCCACTACTGGCGCGCCAGCCAACGCGTGGGGATGAGCTGGTCGACCATACTTGGCAAAGTAATCCGGCGAGCCGCAAATGACCCGACGCACCTCACCGACCCGAATCGCATGCTGACTGCTGTCCGGCAGATCACCGATGCGCACCGCCACATCGATGCCTTCCTCGACCATGTTGACGATCCGATCAACCAACACAGCGTTGATCGTGACATCCGGGTACTGCGCGAGATAACGCGCCATCACCGGCGTCACAAACAAATCACCGAACAACACCGGCGCGGTGACCGTCAATTGCCCGCGCGGCTCGGCATGACTGCCCGCCGCCGAATCCTCGGCTTCCTGCACCTCGGCGAGAATCCTCCGGCAATCTTCAAGATACCGTTGCCCCGCTTCGCTCAAATGCACACTGCGCGTGGTGCGGATCAACAACTGCGTGCCGATACGCTGCTCCAGCGCCGCCACGGCGCGCGTGACGCTGGCGGCTGACAAACCCAGACGCCGCGCCGCCGCTGAGAAGCCTTGCTCCTGGGCGACAGTGGTGAAGATGTGCATTTCCTGGAAGCGGTCCATGGTGCCTCTCGAGTCAGATACAAAAATCGCAGCCGAAGCTGCGATTTTTTTGTGCCGATATCAGCTGTGGATAACTTATTCCACCGTCACCGACTTCGCCAGGTTACGCGGCTGATCGACGTCCGTGCCTTTAAGCACCGCCACGTAGTACGACAGCAACTGCAACGGAACCGTGTAGAGGATTGGCGAAAGGATGTCGTGGATATGCGGCATCTGCACCACGTGGGTGCCTTCGCCGTTGGTCATGCCGGCTTTTTCGTCGGCGAACACGATCAGTTCGCCGCCACGGGCGCGGACTTCCTGCAGGTTGGACTTGAGCTTTTCCAGCAGTTCGTTATTCGGCGCCACGGTAACCACTGGCATGTCGTTGTCCACAAGCGCCAGCGGGCCGTGTTTCAGTTCGCCGGCCGGGTAGGCTTCGGCGTGGATGTAGGAGATTTCCTTGAGTTTCAGCGCACCTTCCATCGCCACCGGGAACTGCGCACCGCGACCGAGGAACAGGGTGTGGTTTTTCTCGGCGAACAGTTCGGCGATTTTTTCCACGGTGCTGTCCATGGCCAGTGCTTCGCCGAGACGGGTTGGCAGGCGACGCAATTCTTCGACCAGACGTGCTTCGACGCCATCAGCCAGGGTGCCGCGCACTTGGCCCAGCGACAGGGTCAGCAGCAGCAGACCAACCAATTGCGTGGTGAACGCTTTGGTCGAGGCCACGCCGATTTCACGGCCGGCCTGGGTCAGCAGGGTCAGATCGGATTCGCGTACCAGCGAGCTGATGCCGACGTTGCAAATGGCCAGACTGGCGAGGAAGCCGAGTTCCTTGGCGTTGCGCAGGGCAGCCAGGGTGTCGGCGGTTTCGCCGGATTGCGAGATGGTCACGAACAGGGTGTCCGGCTGCACCACCACTTTGCGGTAGCGGAATTCGCTGGCTACTTCGACTTGGCAAGGAATGCCGGCCAATTCTTCGAGCCAGTAACGCGCGACCATACCGGCGTGATAACTGGTGCCGCAGGCGACGATTTGTACATTGCGGACCTTGGCGAACAGCTCGGCGGCTTGCGGGCCGAATGCCTGCACCAGAACCTGATCATTGCTCAGGCGACCTTCGAGGGTGCGTTGTACAACGGCCGGTTGCTCGTGGATTTCCTTGAGCATGTAGTGGCGGTATTCACCTTTGTCGGCGGCTTCGGCACCGTCGCTGTACTGCACGGTCTGGCGCTCGACGGCATTGCCGTTGATGTCCCAGATCTGCACGTTATCGCGGCGAATTTCGGCGATATCGCCTTCTTCCAGGTACATGAAGCGGTCGGTGACCTGACGCAGGGCCAACTGGTCAGAGGCGAGGAAGTTCTCGCCCAGACCCAGACCGATCACCAACGGGCTGCCACTGCGCGCGGCGACCAGACGATCCGGTTGTTTGGCATTGATCACTGCCAGACCATAAGCACCGTGCAGCTCCTTGACCGTCGCTTTAAGTGCAACGCTCAGGTCTGGCTGGTCCTTGAGTTTGTGGCTGAGCAGGTGGGCGATGACTTCGGTGTCGGTGTCCGAAGTAAAAACGTAACCCAGCGCTTTCAGTTGTTCCCGCAGAGCTTCGTGGTTTTCGATGATGCCGTTGTGCACCACGGCGATGTCGCCGGAGAAATGTGGGTGGGCGTTACGTTCGCAAGGCGCGCCGTGGGTGGCCCAACGGGTGTGAGCAATGCCGAGACGGCCAACCAGCGGATGTTCGGCCAGCGCTGCTTCGAGTTCGCTGACCTTGCCCGGACGGCGCATGCGCTCAAGGGTTTCGTCGTTGGTGAAGACCGCGACACCAGCGCTGTCATAGCCGCGGTATTCAAGGCGCTTGAGGCCTTCGAGCAGGATGGCGGTGATATTACGTTCAGCAACTGCGCCGACAATTCCACACATGCTTATTTCTCCTGACTGACAGCCGCGCAAATCACGGTGATACCGCGGGCCTGTATCTGATCGCGCGCTTCGATAGGCAGGCGATCATCGGTAATTAGGGTATGGACGCTGCTCCACGGCAGTTCCAGATTGGGGATCTTGCGACCGATCTTGTCGGCTTCGACCATGACGATGACTTCCCGCGCCACTTCAGCCATGACCCGGCTCAAACCGAGCAGCTCATTGAAGGTCGTGGTACCACGCACCAGATCAATGCCATCGGCGCCAATGAACAACTGGTCAAAGTCGTAAGAGCGTAGTACCTGCTCGGCGACCTGGCCCTGAAAGGATTCCGAATGCGGATCCCAGGTGCCGCCGGTCATTAGCAGCACCGGTTCGTGCTCGAGTTCGCTCAAGGCGTTGGCGACGTGCAGGGAGTTGGTCATCACCACCAGGCCTGGCTGTTGGCCAAGCTCCGGGATCATTGCAGCGGTGGTACTGCCGCTGTCGATGATGATCCGCGCGTGTTCGCGGATGCGTTTCACCGCCGCGCGGGCAATCGCCTGTTTGTATTTGGAAACGCTCTGCGCAGTTTCCGCGACCAGTTCCTGCGGCATGGTGATCGCCCCGCCGTAGCGGCGCAGCAACAGACCATGAGTTTCCAGCGCGGCGAGATCCTTGCGAATCGTAACTTCGGAGGTTTCGAAGCGCTTGGCCAGTTCATCCACACTGACTTCGCCCTGCTCGTTGAGCAAGGCGAGGATGTTGTGGCGGCGTTGCGGCGTGTTGCGTTTCGACATGGCGACTTAAGTTTCGATTCGAAAGATAACGGAAGCAATCAAAACCTATCGGCTCTAAATCGTCAAGCTGTCGTCCAAAAAAAAACGCAACCCTCAACAGTCCCCATAGGAGCTGCCGAAGGCTGCGATTTTTCTGATCTTCAAAAAGCCGCTGTGGATAACTCAGCTCTTCTTGATCTTCTCCGGGCGCTTCCAGCCGTCGATATTCCTCTGCCGCGCTCGGCCCACGGCCAACTGTGCGTTATCCACATTCTGCGTAATGGTCGACCCGGCCGCCGTGGTTGCACCGTCGGAGATATCCACAGGCGCGACCAGCGAATTATTGGAACCGATGAACACGTCCGCACCCAGCACGGTTTTCCACTTGTTGGCGCCATCGTAGTTGCAGGTGATGGTGCCGGCGCCGATGTTGGTACGCGCACCAATTTCGGCATCACCCAGATAAGTCAGATGTCCTGCCTTGGCGCCTTCGCCCATGCGGGCATTTTTCAGTTCAACAAAGTTACCCACATGCGCACGCGCTTCGAGCACGGTGCCTGGACGCAGACGCGCAAATGGTCCGGCATCACTGCCCTCGCCCAGAACGGCACCTTCAATGTGCGAGTTGGCCTTGATCACCACACCTTTGCGCAGGGTGCTGTCCTTGATCACACAGTTCGGGCCGATCACCACGTCGTCTTCGATGACAACGTTACCTTCGAGGATCACGTTGATGTCGATCAGCACGTCGCGACCCACGGTGACTTCGCCTCGCACGTCGAAACGCGCCGGGTCACGCAGGGTGACGCCTTGGGCCATCAACCGACGGCCAGCGCGCAACTGGTAGTGGCGCTCCAGCTCGGACAGTTGCTTGCGATCGTTGGCGCCCTGCACTTCCATCGGATCGTGCGGTTGTTCGGTGGCGACAACCAGGCCATCACTCACCGCCATTTCGATCACGTCGGTCAGGTAGTACTCGCCTTGGGCATTGTTGTTCGACAGGCGACTCATCCAGTCGGCCAGACGATTGGCCGGGACAGCGAGGATACCGGTATTACCTTCAGTAATTGCGCGTTGCGCTTCGCTGGCATCTTTGTGTTCAACGATGGCTGCGACCTTGCCGTCGGCATCGCGCACGATACGGCCGTAACCGGTCGGGTCGTCCAGTTCCACGGTGAGCAAACCCATCTGCCCAGGCACGACGTGCTTGAGCAAACGCTGCAGGGTTTCGACTTCGATCAACGGCACGTCACCGTAGAGGATCAGCACGGTGTCGGCAGTAATGAACGGCACCGCTTGCGCAGTGGCGTGGCCGGTGCCCAGTTGCTTGTCTTGCAGGACGAAATTCAGATCATCAGCGGCCAGACGTTCACGCACCACTTCGGCGCCATGGCCGATCACCACATGAATACGTTGTGGCTCAAGTTGCCGGGCGCTGTGGATAACATGGCCCAACATGGAGTTGCCGGCAATCGGATGCAGCACTTTCGGCAGCGCCGAACGCATACGGGTGCCTTGACCGGCCGCGAGGATAACGATTTCAAGAGACATGACTGGCTACCAATCCTGGGTGGTCAGCAACTGCGACCGGGTTTCGGGAATTCGGAAAAGAAAAAAGGGTAGCCGAGGCTACCCTTTTTTATCAATCGCACAACAAGCGGCTGACGGATTAACCGCCAAACTTCTTGCGGATCTGCTGGACGGTGCGCAGCTGAGCTGCAGCCTCGGCCAGACGTGCGGACGCAGCTCCGTAGTCGAAATCTGCGCTCTTCTCGTGCAGAGCAGCTTCGGCAGCCTTGAGAGCTGCCTGGGCTTGAGCTTCATCCAGGTCGGCGGCGCGTTGCACGGTATCGGCAAGCACCTTGACCATGTTCGGCTGAACCTCGAGGAAACCACCGGAGATGTAGAACACCTCGGCTTCCCCGCCTTGCTTGATCAGGCGGATCGGACCTGGCTTCAGATTAGTGATCAGCGGCGCGTGACCCAGAGCGATACCAAGATCACCCAGTGCACCGTGCGCAATCACCATCTCGACCAGGCCGGAAAAGATTTCCCCTTCCGCGCTGACGATATCGCAATGGACTGTCATAGCCATCTGATTGCCTCAACC
Source organism: Pseudomonas chlororaphis (assembly GCF_000783395.1). Classification (GTDB taxonomy): domain Bacteria; phylum Pseudomonadota; class Gammaproteobacteria; order Pseudomonadales; family Pseudomonadaceae; genus Aquipseudomonas; species Aquipseudomonas chlororaphis_H. The sequence goes on from NZ_JSFK01000002.1 coordinate 482,843, forward strand.
TAAATGAGCGCCCGTTGCCGGGCGCCGGGATTACAGTTTCTTGGCTTTCTCGATCGCTTCTTCGATGCCGCCAACCATGTAGAACGCTTGTTCTGGCAGGTGGTCGTAGTCACCGTTGAGGATGCCTTTGAAGCCAGCAATGGTGTCTTTCAGGGAAACGTATTTACCCGAAGCACCGGTGAAGACTTCAGCCACGAAGAACGGCTGCGACAAGAAGCGCTGGATCTTACGAGCACGGTTTACCAACTGCTTGTCGGCTTCCGACAGCTCGTCCATACCCAGGATCGCGATGATGTCCTTCAGCTCTTTGTAACGTTGCAGAACGTACTGAACGCCGCGAGCGGTGTCGTAGTGGTCCTGGCCGATTACGTTCGGGTCCAGCTGGCGCGAAGTCGAATCCAGTGGATCTACCGCTGGGTAGATACCCAGGGAAGCGATGTCACGGGACAGAACGACGGTGGCGTCCAAGTGGGCGAAGGTGGTCGCTGGCGACGGGTCGGTCAAGTCATCCGCAGGTACGTATACCGCTTGGATCGAAGTGATCGAACCTTCCTTGGTCGAAGTGATACGTTCTTGCAGAACGCCCATCTCTTCAGCCAGGGTCGGCTGGTAACCTACTGCCGAAGGCATACGGCCCAGCAGTGCGGATACTTCAGTACCGGCCAGGGTGTAACGATAGATGTTGTCGACGAACAGCAGAACGTCGTTACCTTCGTCACGGAACTTCTCGGCCATGGTCAGGCCAGTCAGTGCTACGCGCAGACGGTTACCCGGCGGCTCGTTCATCTGACCGTAAACCAGTGCCACTTTGTCCAGAACGTTGGAGTCCTTCATCTCGTGGTAGAAGTCGTTACCCTCACGAGTACGCTCACCCACACCGGCGAACACGGAATAACCGCTGTGCTCGATGGCGATGTTACGGATCAGTTCCATCATGTTTACGGTTTTGCCTACACCGGCACCACCGAACAGACCGACTTTACCGCCTTTGGCAAACGGGCAAACCAGGTCGATAACCTTGATGCCGGTTTCCAGCAGGTCGTTGCCGCCTGCTTGCTCAGCGAACGAAGGCGCTGGACGGTGAATGCCCCAACGCTCTTCGGTGTCGATCGGGCCAGCTTCGTCGATCGGGTTACCGAGGACGTCCATGATCCGGCCCAGGGTCGCTTTACCGACCGGTACGGAGATGGCTGCGCCAGAGTCGGTAACTTCCAGACCGCGCTTCAAGCCCTCGGTGGAACCCATCGCAATGGTGCGAACCACGCCGTCGCCCAGCTGTTGCTGAACTTCCAGGGTGGTTTCAGCCGCGCTCACTACTTTCAGCGCGTTGTAGATGCTCGGTACGCTGTCGCGTGGAAATTCCACGTCGATAACGGCGCCGATGATTTGAACGATACGTCCGCTACTCATAGCTGGATCCTCTGAATATTTGAACCGTTAAACCGCGGCAGCGCCGCCGACGATTTCCGAGATCTCTTGGGTGATCGCAGCCTGACGCGCCTTGTTGTAGATCAGCTGCAAATCGCTGATCAAATCACCGGCGTTGTCGGTAGCGTTCTTCATCGCGATCATCCGCGCAGCTTGTTCAGCCGCGTTGTTCTCGACCACCGCCTGGTAGACCTGCGACTCAACGTAGCGGACCATCAAGCCGTCAAGCAGCTCTTTGGCATCCGGTTCGTAGAGGTAGTCCCAGTGGTGCTTGAGATCCTGATCCGGGGTCGCCACCAGTGGAATCAACTGCTCCACGGTAGGCTGTTGCGTCATGGTGTTGATGAACTTGTTGGACACCACGGACAGGCGGTCAATACGGCCGTCCAGGTAGGCATCCAGCATCACCTTGACGCTGCCGATCAAGTCATTGATCGACGGCTCTTCACCCAGGTGGCTGATAGCTGCAACGACGTTACCGCCGAAGTTGCGGAAAAAGGCCGCACCCTTGCTACCCACGACACACAGATCAATCTCGACGCCGTTTTCGCGGTTTACCGCCATGTCCTTGACCAGGGCCTTGAACAGGTTGGTATTCAAGCCGCCGCACAGACCACGGTCACTGCTCACCACAACATAACCAACGCGCTTGATAGCGCGGTCGATCATGAACGGGTGGCGGTATTCCGGGTTGGCGTTGGCCAGATGCCCAATAACCTGGCGGATACGCTCCGCATAAGGACGGCTAGCAGCCATGCGCATTTGTGCCTTGCGCATTTTGCTGACCGCCACTTTTTCCATGGCGCTGGTAATCTTTTGCGTGCTTTTGATGCTCGCAATCTTACTGCGAATCTCTTTTGCGCCTGCCATGTAACACCTATCAGGTTAGCAAGCGGGAGCCTCGCGGCTCCCGCTGCGGCTTACCAGGTTTGGGTGGCCTTGAACTTCTCGATACCGGCTTTCATGCCAGCGTCGATTTCGTCATTGAAGTCACCTTTAACGTTGATCTTGGCCATCAAATCGGCGTGATCGCGGTTGAAGAAAGCAATCAGCGCTTGTTCGAAGCTGCCGATCTTGGCGATTTCAATGTCAGTCAGGAACCCACGCTCAGCGGCATACAGCGACAGCGCCATGTCAGCGATCGACATTGGTGCGTATTGCTTCTGCTTCATCAGCTCGGTAACGCGCTGACCATGCTCAAGTTGCTTACGGGTCGCTTCGTCCAGGTCAGAAGCGAACTGGGCGAATGCCGCCAGTTCACGGTACTGAGCCAGAGCGGTACGGATACCACCGGACAGCTTCTTGATGATCTTGGTCTGAGCGGCACCACCCACACGGGATACCGAAACACCGGCGTTCACTGCAGGACGGATGCCCGAGTTGAACATGGCCGATTCCAGGAAGATCTGACCGTCGGTGATGGAAATCACGTTGGTCGGAACGAACGCGGAAACGTCGCCAGCCTGGGTTTCGATGATCGGCAGTGCGGTCAGGGAACCGGTTTTGCCGGTCACTGCGCCGTTGGTGAACTTCTCTACGTATTCTTCCGAAACGCGGGATGCGCGCTCCAGCAGACGGGAGTGGAGATAGAACACGTCGCCTGGGTAAGCTTCACGGCCTGGTGGACGGCGCAGCAGCAGGGAAATCTGGCGGTAAGCCACTGCTTGCTTGGACAGATCGTCATAAACGATCAGCGCGTCTTCACCGCGGTCGCGGAAGAATTCACCCATGGTGCAACCGGAGTACGGTGCCAGGAATTGCAGCGCAGGAGATTCCGAAGCACTGGCAGCCACGATGATCGTGTTGGCCAGGGCGCCGTTTTCTTCCAGCTTGCGAACCACGTTGGCGATGGTCGATTGTTTCTGACCAATAGCTACGTAGACGCAGAAAATGCCGCTGTCTTTCTGGTTGATGATCGCGTCGATCGCCAGAGCGGTTTTACCGATCTGACGGTCACCGATGATCAGCTCACGCTGGCCACGGCCGACAGGGATCATGGCATCGACAGCCTTGTAGCCAGTCTGTACAGGCTGGTCTACCGACTTACGCCAGATCACGCCCGGAGCAACTTTCTCGACCGCGTCGGTCTCGGTGTTGCCCAGTGGACCTTTGCCGTCAACAGGGTTACCCAGTGCGTCGACTACGCGACCCAGCAGTTCCTTACCAACAGGAACTTCGAGGATGCGGCCGGTGCACTTGGCGCTCATGCCTTCAGCCAGAGACTGGTAAGCGCCCAGTACAACGGCACCTACGGAGTCTTGCTCCAGGTTGAGGGCCATACCGTAGACGCCGCCCGGAAACTCGATCATCTCGCCGTACATAACGTCGGCCAGACCGTGAATCCGCACGATGCCGTCAGATACGCTGACGACAGTGCCTTCGTTACGGGCTTGGGAGGTCACATCGAGCTTGTCGATGCGGCCCTTGATAATTTCACTTATTTCGGAAGGATTGAGTTGCTGCATTGCTCTGCTGCCCCTTCAAACTCAAGATTTCAATGCTTCGGCAAGTTTCGCGATTTTGCCGCGAATCGAGCCATCGATAACCAGGTCGCCGGCGCGGATAACGACACCACCTATAAGGGCAGCATCCTCCGCAACTTGCAGGCGCACTTCCCGGTTGAGTCGTGCACTGAGAACCTTGGCGAGTTTGTCTTGCTGTTCTTGGTTCAATGCAAAAGCACTGGTCACTTCAACGTCTACCGACTTCTCTTGTTCGGCCTTGTACAGGTCGAAAAGAGCGGCAATCTCCGGCAGAAGCGGGAGACGGTCGTTTTCGGCAACGACATTGATGAAGTTCTGTGCCTTGGCATCAAACTTGTCGCCGCACACGTCAATAAACGTGGCGGCCTTTTCTGCGCTCGTCAGTCGCGGGGCCTTGAGCACGCGCTGCATGGTGTCGTCTTGCGACACCGCTGCAGCCAGGCCGAGCATGGCTGACCAATTGGCCAGTTGCTGGTGGGCCTGAGCGTGCTCGAAGGCCGCCTTAGCGTAAGGTCGGGCCAACGTGGTCAGTTCTGCCATGATCGCCCTCGCTTAGATTTCAGCAGCCAGTTGGTTAACCAGCTCTGCGTGCGCGTTTTGATCGATTGTGGCACCCAGGATCTTCTCGGCGCCGCCGACAGCCAGCAAACCCACTTGGGCGCGCAGCTTGTCTTTGACACTGTTCAGTTCCTGTTCGATCTCGGCTTGAGCCTGAACCTTCACACGGTCAGCGTCGACACGGGCCTTTTCAACGGCCTCTTCGACAATCTGGTTACCGCGTTTCTTGGCTTGCTCGATGATTTCAGCTGCCTGAGCTTTCGCTTCGCGCAGTTGCTGACCCGCTTTTTCTTGGGCCAACTCCAGGTCGCGAGCTGCACGGCTGGCAGCGTCCAGACCATCAGCGATCTTCTTTTGACGTTCGTGCAGAGCAGCGATGACCGGAGGCCATACATACTTCATGCAGAACAGTACAAAAATCAGGAACGCAACGGACTGGCCAATCAGGGTCGCATTAATGTTCACGCCAACACCTCGCAGTTACGTTGTCCATCACATCAAATTACTCGGAAGAATCCGGGTAATTAGCCAGCGATCTGACCAACGAACGGGTTCGCAAAGGTGAAGAACAGAGCGATACCAACACCGATCATGGTTACGGCGTCGAGCAGACCGGCAACGATGAACATTTTAACTTGCAGCATTGGAACCATTTCTGGCTGACGCGCTGCGCCTTCCAGGAACTTGCCGCCCAGCAGGCCGAAACCAATTGCGGTACCCAGTGCGCCCAGGCCGATCAACAGTGCAACAGCGATAGCGGTTAGACCAACTACAGTTTCCATCTTTCCTCCCGACTTTTACGTCGTATGGTTTAGGTTTTTTAGATTAAAGCGGTAAAACAAATCGTTTCAGGTGCCCTGTGAAGAGCCCCTTCCCGTTTGACCGGGAAGGACATCAGACTAGTCGAGACTGGTCTTAATGGTTTTCTTCGTGCGCCATCGACAGGTAGACGATGGTCAGCATCATGAAGATGAACGCCTGCAGCGTGATGATCAGGATGTGGAACACAGCCCACGCCCACTGCAGAACAACGCCCAGGCCGCTCAGCCAGAGCAGGCCGCTGCCGAACATCACAGCGATCAGAATGAACACCAGCTCGCCGGCATACATGTTGCCGAACAGTCGCAGAGCCAGAGAGATCGGTTTGGCGATCAGGGTCACGAATTCCAGCAGGAAGTTCACCGGAATCAGCAGGGCTTGAACAAAGATGTTCTTGCTGCCGAACGGGTGCAGAGTCAGTTCGCCGATGAAGCCGCCGAAGCCCTTGACCTTGATGCTATAGAAAATGATCAGTGCGAAAACCGAGAACGCCATGCCCAGGGTCGCGTTCGGGTCGGTAGTCGACACGGCGCGGAACGGGATGTGGTGGTCACCGGAGATCAGGATGGCCAACTGAGGAATCCAGTCGACCGGTACCAGGTCGACGGCGTTCATCAGGAACACCCAGACGAAGATGGTCAGTGCCAGCGGTGCAATCACCGGGCTACGGCCATGGAAGCTGTCTTTCACGCTGCCATCGACGAATTCGACCAATACTTCAACGAAGTTCTGCAAAGCACCCGGCTGACCCGAAGTCGCTTTCTTTGCCGCCATGCGGAAAAGAAGTACGAAGATCAGACCCAACGCGACCGACCAGCCGAGAGTATCGACGTGGAAAGCCCAGAAGCCCATTTCTTTGGCTTCTGCTGCGGTATGGGCAAAGCCCCAGCCGCCGTTAGGTAGCTGACCGAAGGTCAGGTTCTGCAAGTGGTGCTGGATATAGCCCGAAGCGGTTGTTTCTGCCATGGTTGCCTCAAACGCCCTAAGGTCTCGAAAGTCTTGTTCTCATCAGCAGGGGAGCGAACCAGCTGACCGACTGAGTCAGCACGAACGCGCCGAATACAGCTATCGGCGCCAGTGGCTTCACACCTGCAAACACCAGTGCAAAGAGCACTGCCGTCAAAATCAGTTTGCCTGCCTCGCCGGCATAAAAAGACCGGACGATGGACTGGGCTGCTCGGGCGCCGGAAAACCGAAATGCCTTGTGAGCGAAATAAACATTGGGCAGCAAGGCTATCAGGCCTCCGCAAAGTCCCGAGTATCCGGCAACGACTCCGTGCCATTGCCAGAGCGCCAAAGCGGCAATGAGCAAAATGACAAATTGAGCCATTAACACCGGAAAAACCGCCAGGCGATGGAACGGCAGGCGGTTTGGCTTGCGGGTTTCCATCACGTTTGCTCTCCAATGGTCGGCTGCCAGAATTCAATAACTTGGCATAATTTGTGCCGACAAAATGCGCGCAGAGTATAGGGGCGGTTCTGCCCCTATTCAACTGTCAGGTAGTGATTTCCGACTGCGCGCTACATGAGGAAATGTTTCAGCGGATGTGTGCGAGCACACCTTGAAGCTCATCAAGGGAGTTGTAACCGATCACCAACTGACCCTTGCCCTTCTTGCCGTGGCGAATCTGCACCGCAGAGCCTAGGCGCTCGGCCAGACGCTGTTCGAGACGGGCGATATCCGGGTCGGGTTTGGTCGCCTCCACAGGCTCCGGTTTGCCACTCAACCACTGACGAACCAGTGCCTCGGTTTGGCGCACAGTGAGACCGCGTGCGACAACATGTCGCGCCCCTTCTACCTGCTGATTGTCCGGCAGACCGAGCAATGCACGGGCGTGACCCATTTCCAGGTCGCCATGGGACAGCATGGTCTTGATGACTTCAGGCAGCGCAATAAGCCGCAACAGGTTAGCCACAGTGACGCGGGACTTACCCACAGCCTCGGCAACTTGTTGCTGAGTGAGCTGGAATTCCTGCTGCAAACGCTGCAGGGCCACCGCTTCTTCGATCGGGTTGAGGTCTTCGCGCTGGATGTTCTCGATCAGCGCAATGGCGATTGCGGTTTCATCCGGCACATCGCGGACCATCGCCGGGATGGTTTCCTGCCCGGCTTGCTGACTCGCGCGCCAGCGACGTTCACCGGCGATGATCTCGAAGCGGCCACCGCCAATCGGGCGCACCACGATCGGCTGCATCACGCCTTGCGCCTTGATCGACGCTGCCAGTTCTTCCAGCGCCTGCGGATCCATGTCGCGGCGCGGCTGGTATTTACCGCGCTGCAGCAGATCCAGCGGCAAGTGCTGCAGTTCGCGGGTGTCAGCTTGCGCGGCTTGTTCTTCCAGCGCGCTGACGGTCGGACCACTCAGCAGTGCATCCAGTCCACGTCCGAGACCTCGTTTCTTGACGGCCATGGGGATTCCTTAAGTTGCCTGAGCGGCGGCGATGCGTGAATTTTTGCGCTGACGGCGAACCATCTCGCCGGCCAGGGCCAGATAAGCCAGGGCGCCGCGCGATTGCTTGTCGTAGGCCAGCGCCGGCATGCCGTAGCTCGGCGCTTCGGCCAGGCGGATGTTGCGCGGAATCACCGTGTCGTACAGCTGATCGCCGAAGTGTTCCTTGAGCTGCGCCGAAACGTCGTTCATCAGGCTCAGGCGCGGGTCGTACATGGTCCGCAGCAGGCCTTCGACTTTCAGGTTCGGGTTCAACAACTCGGCGATGCGCTTGATGTTATCCACAAGGTCGCTCAAACCTTCGAGCGCAAAGTACTCGCACTGCATGGGGATAATTACCCCGTCAGCGGCGACCAGTGCGTTCAGCGTGAGCATCGACAGCGACGGCGGGCAGTCGATCAGGATGTAATCGTAATTCTCACGGATCGGCGCCAGCGCGCTGCGCAGACGGCTTTCCTTCATCTGCATTTCCAGCAGCACCACTTCGGCCGCGGTCAAATCGCGGTTGGCCGGCAGCAGTTGATAACCGCCGTGCTCGGAATAGTGCATGGCCTGGGCCAGATCGCATTCGCCGATCAGCAGGTCGTAGACCGAGTTTTCCAGGCCGTGTTTATCCACACCGCTACCCATGGTGGCGTTGCCCTGTGGATCGAGATCGATCAACAGCACCCGGCGCTTGGTCGCGACCAGGGATGCTGCGAGGTTGATGCAGGTGGTGGTCTTGCCCACACCACCCTTTTGGTTCGCTATCGCGAATACCTTAGCCATTCTTGCTTGTGTTCCCAATCATGCCGTGCGGCGCAGTATCAGCAGATGGCGTTGGCCTTGGCAACCGGGTACGGCCAGGGCGTGTTCGCTATCGAGTTTGAAGTCTGCCGGCAATGCTACCAGCTCATCGGCCGGATGAACGCCCTTCATTGCCAGCCAGCGTGTATCGGCATCGCCGAGGTGGCGAGTCCAGTTGGTGAAGTTTTCCATGCTGCTGAACGCCCGGGAAATGATCCCGTTGAACGGCTGCGCAGGCTGGAACGCTTCGACACGACTGTGGATAACTTGCAGGTTATCCAGTTTGAGTTCGAGTTTGACCTGAGTCAGGAAGCGGGTTTTCTTGCCGTTGCTGTCCAGACAGGTCACTTGCGAGTCTGGATACAAAATCGCCAACGGGATTCCCGGCATGCCGCCGCCGCTGCCGACGTCGAGCCAGCGGCCGTTTTCGATGAACGACATCACACTCAGACTATCGAGCAAGTGCCGCGAAACCATTTCGTCCGGATCACGCACAGCGGTCAGGTTGTAGGCCTGGTTCCATTTGATCAACAGGGCCAGATAACCCAGCAGCAATTCGTGCTGGGCTTCAGTGAGATTGACACCGAGCTCGCGGGCTCCTGTGGATAACTCTTCGGCGTGTTGCGAAGTGACCTTAGAACTCAAGCGCTTTGCTCCAACTGACGGCCCGCGCCGCGTTTTTTCAAATGAATCATCAACAGCGAAATCGCTGCCGGGGTCACACCCGGGATCCGCGAAGCCTGACCCAGCGTCTCTGGACGCGTGACACCGAGCTTGCTCTGGATCTCCTTGGAGAGACCGGAAATGTTGGTGTAATCGATATCCACAGGCAATTTCGTGTCTTCACTGGCGCGCAGACGGGCGATTTCGTCCTGTTGACGATCAATGTAACCGGCGTATTTGGTCTTGATTTCAACCTGTTCGGCGACCTGTGGATCTTCGGCGCCGTTGCCGGTCACTTCGACCAGACCAGCGTAGTCGATTTCCGGACGGCTCAAGAGGTTGAGCAAGTTGTATTCGTGAGTCAGCGGCGTGCCGAATTTTTCCGCGATCGCATCGCCCTGCTGAGTGTTCGGACGAACCCAAGTGCTTTTCAGGCGTTGCTCTTCCAGCTCGATGCTTTCGCGCTTCTTGCAGAAGGCCGCCCAACGCGCGTCATCGACCAGACCGAGTTCGCGACCTTTTTCGGTCAGACGCAGGTCGGCGTTGTCCTCGCGCAGAATCAGGCGGTACTCGGCACGGGAAGTGAACATACGGTACGGCTCTTGGGTACCGAGGGTGATCAGGTCGTCGACCAACACCCCGATGTAGGCTTCATCGCGACGCGGGCACCAGGCTTCTTTGCCCTTGGCGCGCAGTGCAGCGTTGGCGCCAGCGAGCAAACCTTGAGCGCCAGCTTCTTCGTAACCGGTGGTGCCGTTGATTTGCCCGGCGAAAAACAGACCGCCAATGACTTTGGTTTCCAGGCTGTACTTCAGGTCGCGCGGATCGAAGTAGTCGTACTCGATCGCATAACCCGGACGCACGATGTGCGCGTTTTCCATGCCGCGAATCGATTGCACGATCTGCAATTGCACGTCGAACGGCAAGCTTGTGGATATCCCGTTCGGATACAGCTCATGGGTGGTCAAACCTTCCGGTTCGATAAACACCTGATGGCTTTCCTTGTCGGCAAAGCGGTGGATCTTGTCTTCGATCGACGGGCAATAGCGCGGGCCGATGCCTTCGATTTCACCGGCAGCGGAATACATCGGCGAACGATCGAGGTTCGCGGCAATGATTTCGTGGGTGCGGGCGTTGGTGTGAGTAATCCAGCAGCTGACCTGACGGGGATGCTGTTCTTTGTTGCCCATGAACGACATCACCGGGATCGGCGTATCGCCGGGTTGCTCGGTCATTACCGAGAAATCCACAGACTTGCCGTCAATACGTGGCGGTGTGCCGGTTTTCAAGCGGCCGACACGCAGTGGCAGTTCACGCAGACGGTGAGCCAGGGCAATTGACGGCGGATCACCGGCGCGACCGCCGGAAAAATTCTGCAAACCGATGTGGATAAGTCCGCCAAGGAACGTACCGGTGGTCAACACCACGGAATCGGCGAAGAAGCGCAGACCCATTTGCGTGACAACACCACGGACTTGTTCCTGCTCGACGATCAGGTCGTCAGCAGCTTGTTGAAATATCCACAGGTTCGGCTGGTTTTCCAGGATTTCGCGGACCGCGGCTTTGTAAAGAATGCGGTCGGCCTGAGCGCGGGTTGCACGCACGGCCGGGCCTTTGCGGCTGTTCAACACGCGAAACTGGATGCCGCCCAAGTCGGTAGCTGTGGCCATCGCGCCGCCGAGGGCATCGATTTCCTTGACCAGATGGCTTTTGCCAATGCCACCGATGGCCGGGTTGCAACTCATGGCACCGAGGGTTTCCACGTTATGCGTCAGCAACAGGGTTTTTGCCCCCATACGTGCTGAGGCCAGTGCTGCCTCGGTACCGGCATGACCGCCGCCGATGACGATCACTTCAAAACGGGAAGGGAAATCCACCACGCACCTCGTGCCTGCTTAAGTAGGTAATTCAGGAATAGTTTGAGATCAGGTTTCTGGACCTGGTCGACAAGTATAGGGACTTCGCCCTTCCTAAAGAACCCTTTGCACAAAATTTAACCAGCTGTGGAGAACTCGAGGTTAAAAGAATAAAAAAGAGAGAAATTTATAAAACCTTTGTTTTTATGTTTATTTCTACTGAGCCACGTTTCTGTGGATAGATTGCTACAGGCCTTTATATTCAATATGTACAGAGTTTCAAAACCCTGTGCCCATGTGCCAATGAGGCCCTTGGATAACCGGTTTAATCCTGTGGATGAAAGGTGTGGTTATCCACAGAGGGGGTTATATCCAGTTTTGAAGCCCTGTTATCAACCGACCTCAGTGGCAGTTATTCACAGGGCTTAATCCACAGAAAATCAACCAAATGGCTTTTTCCGGACGCAAAAAAAACCGCCACAGAAAGGTCGGTGACGATCAGGAAGCCGATAGAGGGATATGAAAGGGCTATTGTGAGAGAACGTAACAGAGGCTAATAATAGCCATTATCATTAACTCGTCAGTTTCTCCCCATGCCCCCAACCGCCCATAACGCTGCGATCGAGCAAATCTACGAGCAACACCATTCGTGGCTATATGGATGGCTCAAGGGAAAATTGCATGACGCCTGCGATGCTGCCGATGTCGCGCATGACACCTTCGTGCGTATCCTTGCGGCACGGAATGCCGCGCAGATTCGCGAACCGCGGGATTATCTGGCGACCATTGCACGCGGCCTGGTCATTGATCGTTATCGAAGACAGGCCATCGAAGTCGCCTACTTGCAGACCTTGGCTGCTCGACCGGAAGCCATCGCCATCAGCGAAGAAGACAAGGCGCTGATCATCGAAACCCTGGTTACTGTGGATAAAGCCTTGGCCAGTCTCGGCGCGCGAACCCGGCAGATCTTCATGCTCTCGCAGATCGACGGCCTGACTTATCAACAGATCGCCGTGCACTTGAAGGTTTCCCTGACCACAGTAAAGAAGCACATGATCCGCGCTTTGACGGAATGTGCCCTGATCATGGCGCAGCGCTGATGGCCATCGCCCCCAACCGCAAAGTGTTCGAAGCCGCTGCCGGTTGGTACGTGCAGTTTCAGGCCGATCCACCGACGCTCGCCGAACAAAAAGCCTGGCAACTGTGGATAGATAGCGATCCAGCGCACTTGGCGGCGTGGAACCAGATGGAACAATTGCAGCGTCATCTCGGCACCCTGCCGCAGGATTTGAAACGTCGCGCGCTGAATACAGGCCAGCAACGGCGTCAGGTACTGAAGCTGTTGCTGCTCGCGACCGGGACAGGGTTCTTGGGTTGGAACGCTCAGCAACATACGTCCCTGGGAAAAGTCTGGGCCGACTACAAAACCGGCGTTGGCCAGCGTCGTAGCCTTTCATTGGCGGATGGCAGCCAGATCCAGCTCAACACCGATACCGCCATCGATGTGTCTTTCGACGCCGCACAGCGCCTGATTCGCCTGCGCTCGGGTGAGATCCTCATTGAAACCGGCAAGCTTGGCGATCAGCGGCCGTTTTTTGTCGAGACCCGCGACGGCCGGATTCAAGCGTTGGGTACGCGTTTTTCTGTACATCAGCTGTCGGGCTCGACGCGGGTCGGCGTGCTGGAAGATCGGGTCAGCGTGCAACCCGCTGATCCATCAACGGCCGCGATGATCTTGAAAGCAGGCGAAGGCGCTGACTTCGATAGTCGGCACATCGGACGCCTTCATCCCTATAAATACTCGGCAGTGGCGTGGACCAACGGCCAGCTGATTGTGCTCGATGCACGGTTGGGCGAGGTGATCGAAGAGCTGGGACGTTATCGCAGCGGTGTTCTGCACTGCGATAGCCGCGCCGGGGATCTGCGGGTATCCGGCACCTTTCGGCTCGATTCCACCGATGCCGTGCTGGCCAATCTCCAGGCCTCGTTACCGATCAACGTCCGCTACTTCACCCGTTACTGGGTCTCGATCAGCCATAACGTCTGATCGAAAATCGCCTGGGGAAAAATAAATCGTAAACAGGGTTATCTTTTTTTGCCCTGACCCGGCCCTACAGGTAATCGCGATAAACGCGGCTCTTTGCCACCTTCAGGGCTTATCCACACATGCGTCTTCCCACGTTTCGTCAGCGTTTTTCCTACCACTGCATTGCCTATAGCTTACTGATGACCAGCGCCGCGTCCTGCCTGGTGATTAGCCATAACGCCGTCGCTGCATCGGTAGCCCAGCGTTACGCCATCGCCGCCGGCCCGCTGGATAATGCGCTGAGCCAGTTCGCCTCGGCCGCCAACGTGATTCTGTCGTTCTCGCCGCAACAGACCAGCCGCTTGCGCAGCACCGGGTTGAACGGCAACTTCACCGTCGACCAGGGATTCGCTCAACTGCTGCAAGGCTCGGGTTTGCAAGCCGTACCGCAGGCGCCGGGCAGTTACATTCTGCAGGCGTTGCCCAATGGGGACTCGCTGGAACTGGCCCCGACCAACATCAATGGGCAATTGGCCAACCCGATGAACCTCGATTACGCCGCCGACGTTGGCTACAAGGCGCAAAACAGCCGGATCGGTACGAAAACCAGCACGCCGTTGTCGGAAACGCCGCGCTCGGTGTCAGTCGTAACCGCGCAACGCATGAAAGATCAGAAATCTCAGACGCTCACCGAGGTGCTTGGCTACGTGCCGGGGATCTTTGCCCCTCCGTTTGCCGCCGGCGACAGTCTGGCCGGCGATCTGTTTTTCATTCGTGGTTTCAACGCCACCGATTATGGCTACGGTTTGCTGCGCGATGGACTGCGTGTACAAGGCAACCGCTATGACACCAGTACCGAGCCTTACGGACTCGAGCGGGTAGAGATTTTCCGTGGCCCGTCCTCATTGCTCTATGGGGAAAACGCCCCGGGCGGTCTGGTCAATCTGGTCAGCAAACGCCCGACTGCAGCACCGCAGGGCGAAGTGCAATTGGGTTATGGATCGAACAATCGCCGGCAGATCGGCGTCGATGTCTCCGGGCCACTCAATGGCAGCGGCAACGTTCTCGGGCGAGTGGTGATGCTCGGTCGCAAGTCCGACACCCAGACTGATCACGTACCGGATGACCGAATCTACATCGCGCCATCGCTGACCCTGAATTTCGACGATTACAACACGCTGACCCTGCTGGCCAACTACCAGAAGGATCACACCAACATGGAACTTGGCCTGCCGGCCGCCGGGACATTGCTGACCAACCCCAATGGCAAGTTATCCAAAGGCACCATGCTCGGCGACCCGGACTGGAACACCTTCGAACGGGAAACCTGGAGCAGCGGTTACGAGTTCAGCCACTCGTTCAACGACGATTGGCAGTTCCGGCAGAACTCGCGCTACATGCAGTCGCGCATCACACGTCACGAAACCTGGCCGGGCAACCTCAACAACGCCGGGTTTGGCACACGCCTGAACATGACGGCGTACGATCGCTTCAACAAATCGATGGTGTATTCGCTGGATAACCAGCTGGAAGGAAAATTCCAGGTCGGTGGTCTGGAGAACACCGTGCTGTTCGGCGCCAGCTACGATCGCACTTCGTTCAATCAGGACTGGAATGCCGGCATCGTCGGGCCGATCGATATCTACAACCCGGTTTACCTGCGCGATCCCACCACCCCGATCGCGGTGCAAAACACGCTGCTCGAGCAACAGATGAAAGGTGTTTATGCACAGATCCAAAGCAAATATGACCACTGGTTGTTCTTGCTCGGTGGGCGCCAGGACTGGGTCGACAGTGATTTTCGCGACAAGGTGGCCCAGTCGAGCGACATCAGTTCCGAGGACAAGAAGTTCACCTATCAGGGCGGAGTGATGTACCAGTTCGACAACGGCATGACGCCGTACGTCAGCTATTCCACCTCATTCGTACCGGTACAGCAGATTTCCAATGCCGGCGCGCCGCTCGATCCGATCACCAGCAGCCAATATGAAGTGGGCCTGAAGTACGAACCGATCGGCTGGGACACAGCGTTGACCGCGTCGGTGTATGACCTGCGCAAAAAGGACGATACCTACTTCGACGCCACTACATCGAGCTACCGCCAGGTGGGCGAAAGCCGTTCCAAGGGGGTGGAACTGGAGCTCAACAGCAACCTGACGCAAAACCTAAACGTGACCGCGGCTTATACATACACCGACGCGCGAATCACCAAGGATGCCGCGACATCATTGGTCAAAGGCCATCAAATGACTGGAGTGCCACGTAATCAGGCTTCGGTCTGGGCGAAATACCGTTTCCTCGATGGCGACTTGAAAGGTTTGTACGTGGGTGGCGGTGTGCGTTATTTCGACAGTGCCTTCGCCTACACCTCGCCTTCTCTCTACGGGAAGCTGGATGCTGGCGACGTCACCTTGGTGGATGCGGCGATCGGTTATCAGATCGATACGCACTGGAGCGTCGACCTGAATGCAAAGAACCTGTTCGACAAGGAATATGTGTCTGGATGCAACGATGCCGGCCGTTGCTACTGGGGTGAAGATCGCACCTTACTCGGTACGGTTTCCTACAACTGGTAAAACGAAAAAGGGGCTGTGGATAAATTGTCCACAGCCCCTTTTTTCATTTGCCGATACAGAAGCTGGAAAAAATCCGTCCCAACAGATCATCCGAGCTGAATGCTCCAGTGATTTCGCCGAGAGAATGCTGGGCCTGACGCAAATCCTCGGCCAGTAACTCCCCAGCGCCAGCCAAGGTCAGCTGGGCGCGGCCGTGTTCCAACGCTGCACTGGCGTGGCGCAAGGCTTCCAGATGCCGGCGACGTGCACTGAAACTACTTTCCGAGGTTTGCTCGTAACCCATGCACGCCTTGAGATGATCGCGCAGCAGATCCAGACCTTCACCGGCCGACTTGGCGCTGAGACTGATCGTTACATGCCCGTCTTCACTGGTTTCCAAAACAATGGCTTCGCCCGTTAGATCGGCCTTGTTGCGGATCAACGTAACTTTGGCCGGATCCGGCCGGGTTTCGAGGAATTCCGGCCACAAAGCAAACGGATTCAGTGCTTCCGGAGCGGTTGCATCGACCACCAGCAACACTCGATCTGCCTCGCCAATGGCTTTCAATGCGCGCTCGACGCCGATCTTTTCCACATGATCATCGGTGTCACGCAGACCGGCAGTATCGACAACATGCAGCGGCATGCCGTCGATGTGGATATGTTCGCGCAGGATATCCCGCGTGGTGCCGGCAATCTCGGTGACGATGGCGGCTTCCCGACCGGCCAGTGCATTCAACAGACTGGACTTGCCGGCATTCGGACGGCCGGCAATCACCACGGTCATGCCATCGCGCAACAACGCACCCTGCCCGGCTTCACGCAGTACTGTGGATAACTCATCGCGCACTTTGTCGAGCATGCTCAACACATGGCCATCGGCGAGGAAGTCGATTTCTTCTTCCGGAAAGTCGATGGCGGCTTCGACGTAGATGCGCAGACCGATCAGTTGTTCGGTCAAGTTATGCACACGTTGGGAAAAAGCGCCTTGCAAAGAACGCAGAGCATTGCGTGCAGCCTGTGCCGAACTGGCTTCGATCAAATCGGCAATCGCCTCGGCCTGGGCCAGGTCGAGTTTGTCATTGAGGAAGGCGCGTTCGCTGAATTCACCGGGCCGAGCCAAGCGACACCCCAATTCCAGGCAACGCTTGAGCAACATATCAAGAACGATCGGGCCGCCGTGGCCCTGCAGTTCCAGCACGTCTTCGCCGGTGAACGAGTTCGGTCCCGGGAAATACAGGGCCAGGCCCTCGTCCAGAACTTGCTGGTCGTCACTGAAAAATGGCCCGTAATGGGCGTAACGCGGTTTCAGTTCGCGGCCGCTGATGGCTTTGGCGGCAACACTGGCCAGCGGCCCGGAAATACGGACGATGCCCACACCGCCGCGACCCTGAGCGGTGGCGACGGCGGCGATGGTTTCACGAGGTGTGCTCATAAACCGGAATCCAGACAAAAGTGGCAGATAGCAAAACGCCCCACTAGGGGGCGTTTTGAGTGGTGTTATCCACAGTGCAAGTTACGCCTCGGCTTTTTTCGTCGCCGCTTCGATCTTACGCGTGATGTACCACTGTTGTGCAATCGACAGGCAGTTGTTCACAACCCAGTACAGCACCAGACCTGCTGGGAACCACAGGAAGAAGAAGGTGAAGATGATTGGCATCATTTTCATGACCTTCGCCTGCATTGGATCCGGAGGAGTCGGGTTCAGCTGCTGCTGGATGAACATGGTTGCGCCCATGATGATCGGCAGAATGAAGAACGGATCCTTGATCGACAGGTCAGTGATCCACAGCATGAACGGCGCCTGGCGCATTTCCACGCTTTCCAGCAGAACCCAGTACAGCGAAAGGAAAACCGGCATCTGCACGAGGATCGGCAAGCAGCCGCCCAGCGGATTGATCTTCTCTTTCTTGTACAGCTCCATCATGGCTTGCGACATTTTCTGCCGGTCATCGCCATGTTGCTCTTTCAGAGCAGCCAGTTTCGGCGCGACAGCACGCATGCGCGCCATCGATTTGTAGCTGGCAGCCGACAGCGGGAAGAAAATACCCTTGATCAGCATGGTCAGGAAGATGATCGACCAGCCCCAGTTACCGACAATGGCGTGGATGTGTTGCAGCAGCCAGAAGATTGGCTGGGCAATGAACCACAGAATGCCGTAGTCGACGGTCAGTTCCAGACCTGGGGACAACTCTTTCAGCACAGCCTGGCTTTTCGGACCGGCGTACAGCACAGCGCTGGTTTCAACTTTGCCACCCGGAGCAGCGGTCAGTGTCGGACCGGTGTAACCGATGATGTAGTTGCCTTTGCTGTCTTTACGGGTCTGGACGATGTTGTTTTCGCCCTTGGCCGGAATCCACGCCGTCACGAAGTAGTGTTGCAGCCAGGCTACCCAACCACCGGTGACGGTTTCTTTCAGCTGTGCCTTGTCCATGTCCTTCATGGACACTTTCTTGTACGGCTCCGAACTTGTCCACAGGGCAGCGCCAAGGTAAGTCGCGGTGCCAGTAGCAGTCGTGGACGAAGGATCAGCGCTGTTGTCGCGCTTCAACTGAGCAAACATTGCGCCGTTCCAGGGCTGAGCGCTCTGGTTATCCACAATGTAGGAAACGGCTACGTCATACAGGCCGCGTTTCAGGGTGAAACGCTTGATGTAATTGACGCCGTCCTTGCTGAACTTCAGGTCGACGATCAGTTGGTCCTGACCTTCAGCCAGTTGATAAGTCTTCTTCTCCGAAGAGTAGACCGGACGACCGGCCGGATTTGCATCCGGGCCATTGGTGCCGATCAGACCGCTTTGGGCCAGATAAACACGTTCGCCGCCGTTATCGAACAGCTGGAACGGAACATCAGGACGATCCTGACGACGTGGATACAGAGGCAAGGTCAGTTGAGCAACATCACCACCTTGTGGATCGATCGCGAGATCGAGCACGTCGGTTTTGATCTGGATCAGATCCTTGCTGGCGGCTACCGGAGTTTCGGCAGGTGCACTGGTATCGCTAGCGGCGCGCGGAATATCGTCACTGGCGGCAGCATTATTGCCAGTGGCGGTATCCGGCAAACCGGATGTAGTCGTACTGGAAGCAACATTCTGAGTCGGCAGGGCAGCCTGACCGTAGTCCTGGTTCCATTTAAGGACCATAACGTAGGCCACGATTGCCAGGGCGACGATCAGGATCGTGCGTTTGATATCCATGATTACTCGGCCATCGAAGAAGAACGGGAGGTAGGGATAGGTGGAACCGGGTCATAACCACCGGGATTCCACGGATGACAGCGACCTAAACGACGAAAGGTCAGCCAGCCACCGCGCAGAAGGCCATGATTTTCGATGGCTTCATACGCGTAGCAGGAACAACTGGGGTAGAAACGACAGTGGCTGGCCATCAAAGGACTAATGGCATAGCGATAAAACTGGATCGGAACGAGGGCCAGTTTACGCATCGGTACTGTCTACCCCTACAGTTTCGGTTTTGACTTCTGGAACTGGCTTGCTGCGTGCCAGACGCTTCCAGAGCTTGCCGAAATGCTGAATCAATTCGGGGTTTTCTACATCGCCCAGACCTTTGCGCGCGACGATAACGATATCCCAGCCGACCAGTGAATCCTGGTGCAGACGGAATGATTCGCGCATCAAACGTTTGAGGCGATTGCGCTCAACGGAGAGCTTTACGCTCTTTTTCCCGATAACCAGCCCGAGACGGGGGTGATCAAGATCGTTGTTGCGTGCAAGGAGCAGGAGATTTTTCCCCGGAACCTTGCCGGTAGGGGAGTCAAAGACTGCCTTGAAATGCCGGGGAGTAAGCAGACGCTTTTCCCGACTGAAGTCCTGACTCACCTCCAGTACCGGATTATCAAACTGCCAGACGCGCACGACCTTTGGCGCGGCGACGCGACAGGACTGCACGGCCGTTCTTGGTAGCCATGCGAGCACGGAAACCGTGGGTACGGGCGCGTTTGATAGTGCTTGGTTGGAAAGTACGTTTCATGTCGTGTTACCTGGTTCGTCCACAACGGGCCGGAATGGCCCCCGTTTTAAGAGACCGGGGATTCTAGAGAAAGCAAGCCTTCAGGTCAATTTCCAACCAGCGTTTCCTTATAAATAGATCTCGTGGCTCTCTCTGCCTGAATGCTTGTCTGCCAAACATAAAAATAAAGAAGGGAATTATTTAAAGCTTTTCTGTAAAGCTTATAAAAGCTAGGTACAACATCTTCTGTGGATAAGTGGCATTAGCCTTTGTTTTACGTGATGTACAGAGAATGACAACTACAGTGGAAAACCGTGTTCAGCCTGTGCTGCACCGTCGGATAACCTGTGTGTGGAATGGCATGTTATCCACAGGCATGTTATCCACCGAGTTCAACCCCCAGTTGTCCAGTGCCCTTAGAGGCGGTTATCCACAGAGCTTACTCACACACCGTTGGTCGCTTTTTCATCGGTTAACACATTGATAAATCATGGTCACCGGGCAACCTGCATGTGGATAAGTGGACCGCTCGCCGCTACAATGGCCGCTTGTTTTTGCCTCACCGGCTTTCAACTTAGGGGATATCCGTGTCAGTGGAACTTTGGCAGCAGTGCGTGGAGCTTTTGCGCGAGGAGCTGCCTGCCCAACAATTCAACACCTGGATCCGTCCACTACAGGTCGAAGCCGAAGGCGACGAGTTGCGCGTCTACGCACCGAACCGTTTTGTGCTGGACTGGGTCAACGAAAAGTACCTGGGCCGCGTCCTTGAACTGCTGGATGAGCATGGCAACGGCATGGCGCCAGCGCTCTCCTTATTAATAGGCAGCAAACGCAGTTCCGCTCCGCGTGCCGCACCGAACGCGCCGCTTGCAGCCGCGCAGGTTTCCCAGCAGGCCCAGGCAAATGCCACGCCTGTGAGTACGCCGGCACCCACCCAGACGCCAGCACCGGCGGCCAAGCGCTCGACACAGAAAAGCCCCGAAGTCAGCGATGAACCGTCTCGCGACAGTTTCGACCCGATGTCCGGCGCTGCTTCGCAACAGGCCCCGGTCCGTGCCGAACAGCGCACCGTGCAGGTCGAAGGTGCGCTCAAGCACACCAGCTACCTGAACCGCACCTTCACCTTCGAAAACTTCGTCGAAGGTAAATCCAACCAGCTCGCCCGCGCGGCGGCCTGGCAGGTGGCGGACAACCCCAAGCACGGCTACAACCCACTGTTCCTTTATGGTGGTGTCGGTCTGGGTAAAACCCACTTGATGCACGCAGTGGGTAACCATCTATTAAAGAAGAACCCGAATGCCAAGGTCGTGTACCTGCATTCCGAGCGTTTCGTCGCCGACATGGTCAAGGCGCTGCAACTGAACGCGATCAACGAGTTCAAGCGTTTCTACCGTTCGGTGGATGCTTTGCTGATCGACGACATTCAGTTCTTTGCTCGCAAGGAGCGTTCCCAGGAAGAGTTTTTCCACACCTTCAACGCCCTGCTTGAAGGTGGCCAGCAGGTCATTCTCACCAGTGACCGCTATCCGAAAGAAATCGAAGGCCTTGAAGAGCGCCTCAAATCCCGCTTCGGCTGGGGCCTGACGGTTGCCGTCGAGCCGCCGGAACTGGAAACGCGTGTGGCGATCTTGATGAAGAAGGCCGACCAGGCCAAAGTCGACTTGCCACACGACGCCGCGTTCTTCATTGCCCAGCGCATTCGCTCCAACGTCCGTGAGCTGGAAGGCGCGCTTAAACGCGTGATCGCCCACTCGCACTTCATGGGCCGCGACATCACTATCGAGCTGATTCGTGAATCCCTGAAAGACCTGTTGGCGCTGCAGGACAAACTGGTCTCTGTGGATAACATTCAGCGCACCGTCGCCGAGTACTACAAGATCAAGATCTCGGATCTGCTGTCCAAGCGCCGTTCGCGCTCGGTTGCACGTCCGCGTCAGGTGGCCATGGCCTTGTCCAAGGAACTGACCAACCACAGCCTGCCGGAAATCGGCGATGTGTTTGGCGGCCGCGACCACACGACCGTATTGCACGCCTGCCGCAAGATCAACGAACTTAAGGAATCCGACGCGGACATCCGCGAGGACTACAAGAACCTGCTGCGTACACTGACCACTTGATGAACACCAGCGCAGCTTATTAAGGCAAGGGACTAGACCATGCATTTCACCATTCAACGCGAAGCCCTGTTGAAACCCCTGCAACTGGTCGCAGGCGTCGTCGAGCGTCGACAGACCTTGCCGGTACTGTCCAACGTGCTGTTGGTAGTCGAAGGCCAGCAACTGTCGCTGACCGGTACCGACCTGGAAGTCGAACTGGTCGGTCGTGTGCAACTCGAGGAGCCGGCTGAAACAGGTTCCATCACCGTGCCTGCGCGCAAGTTGATGGATATCTGCAAAAGCCTGCCCAACGATGCGCTGATCGACATCAAGGTCGACGAGCAGAAGCTGGTCGTGAAGGCTGGTCGTAGCCGTTTCACTCTGTCGACTTTGCCAGCAAACGATTTCCCGACCGTCGAAGAAGGTCCGGGCTCTCTGACTTGCAGTCTCGAGCAGAGCAAACTGCGTCGTTTGATCGAGCGCACCAGCTTCGCCATGGCCCAGCAGGACGTGCGTTATTACCTCAACGGCATGCTGCTGGAAGTGTCCGAAGGCATCATCCGCGCCGTGGCCACCGACGGTCACCGTCTGGCCATGTGCTCGATGAAAGCCGATATCGGCCAGCCGGATCGCCATCAGGTGATCGTGCCGCGCAAAGGTATCCTCGAACTGGCACGTCTGCTCACCGAGCCGGACGGCAATGTCAGCATCGTGCTGGGTCAGCATCACATCCGCGCGACGACCGGCGAGTTCACCTTCACCTCGAAACTGGTCGACGGCAAATTCCCGGACTACGAGCGCGTGCTGCCGAAGGGCGGTGACAAGCTGGTATTGGGCGATCGTCAAGCGCTGCGCGAAGCGTTCAGCCGTACTGCGATTCTGTCCAACGAGAAGTACCGTGGTATCCGTCTGCAGCTGGCCAGCGGTCAGTTGAAGATCCAGGCCAACAACCCGGAGCAGGAAGAAGCGGAAGAAGAAGTGGGCGTTGAATACAACGGCGGCTCTCTGGAAATCGGCTTCAACGTGAGCTACTTGCTCGACGTATTGGGCGTGATGACCACCGAGCAGGTTCGCCTGATCCTGTCCGACTCCAACAGCAGTGCGCTGGTGCAAGAGTCCGACAACGACGATTCGGCTTACGTTGTCATGCCGATGCGTCTGTAATCAGCTGACCCTGGATGTCCTTAAGTCGTGTTTCGGTCACCGCGGTGCGCAATCTGCACCCGGTGACCTTCTCCCCCTCCCCCCGCATCAACATTCTTTACGGCGCCAACGGCAGCGGCAAAACCAGTGTTCTGGAAGCCATTCATCTGCTGGGGCTTGCCCGTTCGTTTCGTAGCACGCGGCTTTTGCCGGTCATCCAGTATGAGCAACTCGCCTGTACCGTATTCGGTCAGGTCGAATTGGCCGAGGGTGGCCACAGTGCGCTGGGGATATCGCGTGACCGTCAGGGCGAGTTTCAGATCCGTATCGACGGACAGAACGCCCGCAGCGCCGCGCAACTGGCGGAGATCCTGCCGCTGCAGTTGATCAACCCCGACAGCTTCCGCCTGCTCGAAGGTGCGCCGAAGATTCGTCGGCAGTTTCTCGACTGGGGCGTGTTCCACGTCGAGCCGCGTTTCATGGCCACTTGGCAGCGTTTGCAGAAGGCCTTGCGCCAGAGAAACTCATGGCTGCGGCATGGTACACTTGACGCCGTTTCGCAAGCGGTTTGGGACAGGGAACTGTGCCAGGCCAGCGCTGAAATCGATGAAT
The DNA here is from genome assembly GCF_000783395.1 of Pseudomonas chlororaphis. Taxonomy (GTDB): domain Bacteria; phylum Pseudomonadota; class Gammaproteobacteria; order Pseudomonadales; family Pseudomonadaceae; genus Aquipseudomonas; species Aquipseudomonas chlororaphis_H. The sequence continues at coordinate 506,289 of NZ_JSFK01000002.1, forward strand.
ACCGCCGCGCTTACATCAAAGCCTTGAAACCAGTCTTTGAACAAACCTTGAGCGAACTGGTTGAGCTCGAAGGTTTGACGCTCAGCTATTACCGAGGCTGGGACAAAGACCGGGAATTGAGCGCCGTACTGGCCGGTTCCGTGCAACGGGACCAGCAAATGGGTCATACCCAGGCCGGACCGCAACGGGCTGATTTGCGTCTTAGATTGGGCGCACACAACGCCGCGGACATTTTGTCCCGGGGTCAGCAGAAGTTGGTGGTCTGCGCACTGCGGATTGCCCAAGGGCATCTGGTCAGCCAGGCCCGCCGCGGTCAGTGTATTTATCTGGTGGATGACTTGCCGTCCGAGCTGGACGAGGGCCACCGTCGCGCGCTGTGCCGCTTGCTGGAAGACTTACGCTGCCAGGTGTTCATCACCTGTGTAGATCACGAATTATTGAGGGAAGGCTGGCAGACGGAAACGCCAGTCGCTCTGTTCCACGTGGAACAGGGCCGTATCACCCAGACCCACGACCATCGGGAGTGAAGGCATTGAGCGAAGAAAATACGTACGACTCAACGAGCATTAAAGTGCTGAAAGGCCTGGATGCCGTACGCAAACGTCCCGGTATGTACATTGGTGACACCGACGATGGCAGCGGTCTGCACCACATGGTGTTCGAGGTGGTCGACAACTCGATCGACGAAGCCCTCGCCGGCCATTGCGACGACATCAGCATCATTATCCACCCGGATGAGTCCATCACCGTTAAAGACAACGGCCGTGGCATCCCGGTAGACGTGCACAAAGAGGAAGGCGTTTCCGCCGCCGAGGTCATCATGACCGTCCTCCACGCTGGCGGTAAGTTCGACGACAACTCCTACAAAGTATCCGGCGGCTTGCACGGTGTAGGTGTGTCGGTAGTGAACGCGCTGTCCGAAGAGCTGGTACTGACTGTTCGCCGCAGCGGCAAGATCTGGGAACAGACTTACGTCCACGGTGTCCCTCAGGCACCGATGGCCATCGTTGGCGACAGCGAAACCACCGGCACCCAGATCCACTTCAAGGCTTCCAGCGAAACCTTCAAGAACATTCACTTCAGCTGGGACATCCTCGCCAAGCGTATTCGTGAACTGTCCTTCCTCAACTCCGGTGTCGGCATCGTCCTCAAGGATGAGCGCAGCGGCAAGGAAGAGCTGTTCAAGTACGAAGGCGGCCTGCGTGCGTTCGTTGAATACCTGAACACCAACAAGACTGCGGTCAACCAGGTGTTCCACTTCAACATCCAGCGTGAAGACGGCATCGGCGTGGAAATCGCCCTGCAGTGGAACGACAGCTTCAACGAGAACCTGTTGTGCTTCACCAACAACATTCCGCAGCGCGACGGCGGTACTCACCTGGTGGGGTTCCGTTCGGCACTGACGCGTAACCTGAACAACTACATCGAGCAGGAAGGTCTGGCGAAGAAGCACAAAGTCGCCACCACCGGTGACGATGCCCGTGAAGGCCTGACCGCGATCATTTCGGTGAAAGTGCCGGATCCGAAGTTCAGCTCGCAGACCAAAGACAAGCTGGTGTCTTCCGAAGTGAAGACCGCGGTCGAGCAGGAGATGGGCAAGTACTTCTCCGACTTCCTCCTGGAAAACCCGAACGAAGCCAAGCTGGTCGTCGGCAAGATGATCGACGCTGCCCGTGCCCGTGAAGCGGCGCGCAAGGCCCGTGAGATGACCCGCCGCAAAGGCGCGCTGGACATCGCTGGCCTGCCGGGCAAGCTCGCTGACTGTCAGGAAAAAGACCCGGCACTCTCCGAACTGTACCTGGTGGAAGGTGACTCCGCGGGCGGCTCTGCCAAGCAGGGACGTAACCGCAAGACTCAGGCGATCCTGCCGTTGAAGGGCAAGATCCTCAACGTCGAGAAAGCGCGTTTCGACAAGATGATCTCTTCCCAGGAAGTGGGCACCTTGATCACCGCACTGGGCTGCGGTATCGGTCGCGACGAATACAATATCGACAAGCTGCGTTATCACAACATCATCATCATGACCGATGCTGACGTCGACGGTTCGCACATCCGTACCCTGCTGCTGACCTTCTTCTTCCGTCAGTTGCCGGAGCTGATCGAGCGCGGCTATATCTACATCGCCCAGCCGCCGCTGTACAAGGTCAAGAAAGGCAAGCAAGAGCAATACATCAAAGACGACGACGCCATGGAAGAGTACATGACGCAGTCGGCCCTGGAAGATGCGAGCCTGCACCTGAACGAAGAAGCCCCGGGCATTTCCGGTGAAGCGCTGGAACGTCTGGTTAACGACTTCCGCATGGTGATGAAGACTCTCAAGCGTCTGTCGCGCCTGTACCCGCAGGAACTGACCGAGCACTTCATCTACCTGCCGGCCGTAAGCCTGGAAAAGCTCGGCGACCATGCAGCGATGCAAGAGTGGCTGGCCCAGTACGAAGCACGTCTGCGCACCGTGGAAAAATCCGGTCTGGTCTACAAAGCCAGCCTGCGTGAAGATCGTGAACGTGGCGTGTGGCTGCCAGAGGTCGAACTGATCTCCCACGGCCTGTCGAACTACGTCACCTTCAACCGCGACTTCTTCGGCAGCAACGACTACAAAACCGTCGTCACCCTAGGCGCTCAACTGAGCACCCTGCTCGACGAAGGCGCGTACATCCAGCGTGGCGAGCGCAAGAAAGCGGTCACCGAGTTCAAGGAGGCACTGGACTGGCTGATGGCTGAAAGCACCAAGCGCCACACCATTCAGCGATACAAAGGTCTGGGCGAAATGAACCCGGATCAGCTGTGGGAAACCACCATGGACCCAAGCGTGCGCCGCATGCTGAAAGTCACCATCGAAGACGCCATTGGCGCAGACCAGATCTTCAACACCCTGATGGGTGATGCGGTCGAACCTCGCCGTGACTTCATCGAGAGCAATGCGCTGGCGGTGTCCAACCTGGATTTCTGATCCTCGTTTGCGTCAAACAAAAAGGCCAACGCATTGCGTTGGCCTTTTTATTGGCAGATCAAAAGATCTGCAGCCTGCGGCAGCTCCTACAGAGATCGATGTAGGAGCTGCCGCAGGCTGCGATCTTTTGATCTTTTATTCAGAGGCTGCAGACACACTCTCCAACCGATACCCATACCCATAAATCGTCAATAACTGCCAACCCCGATCCGCCGTCAGCCCCAGCTTGTTCCTCAATCGATAGATATGCGTATCCAATGGCCGCGACGAAGCCATCTCCTCATGCGGCCAAAAACGCTCATACAGATAATCCCGCGACAACGGCCGGCCCAGATTGCTGAACAGACACCGGGCAAGTCGATACTCGCGCTCAGTCATAACAATAGGCTTGCCTTCGCGGGTGACCGTCAGTTCCGCATCATCAAACGTCAGATCATTGAAGCTCAGCACTTCAGTCGCGGCGCTGCGCGGCTGGCTATGTCGACGTAGTACTGCGGCGACTCGGGCTTTCAGTTCATTGGGGCGGAACGGTTTACTCACATAATCGTCGGCCCCGGCATTCAACGCCTGAACGATATCGTTCTCGCCATCGCGACTGGTCAGCATGATCGCTGCCGGTGGCGCTTCCATGTGTTCGCGGGTCCAGCGTAGCAAGGCCAGGCCGGTGAGGTCGGGCAGTTGCCAGTCGAGGATCAGCAGGTCGAAGGTTTCCCGGCGTAGCTGTCGCAGCAGGTCTTCACCACGCTCGAAGCTGTGCAGTGACCACGGCTGTTCGCCGGCATCGGCCATTTGCTGCAGGGTTTGCTCGACCCGGCGCAGTTCGGCGGGTTCGTCGTCCAGTATCGCAACGCGCATACGCGATGGTTCCTTGTTGCTTGAACAGTTGGGCGTCAACCATAGTCGCTTGGTCATCGCCTTGAAAGTAAGCGGCCGCCGTTGGACGACGTCCGCTATGATTCTTCGAGTCTACGTCTCAGACCTGTGACCTATGAAAGCATTCACCCTGCCCTGCCCCTTTTCCCTATGAACAATCATCGTCGGCGCGAAAGCCGAGAGCCGAGCCAGGTGCAGCGACTGTTTCGACAGTTGGTGCGCGAATGGTTGTGGATAAGTCTAGTGCTATTGCCGCTGACTGCGCTGTTGTCGTATCGCGCGCAGGTCAACTTGCACGATGTGTCTCCCGTTGCTGGGGCGTTGTTATCAGTAGGGTTGGTGGCCTGCGTGCTTGGCTTGCTGCTCTGGCGGCCGCGATGGGCACTCTGGTTAACGTTGATCGGCATGGCGTGCGTGCTGCTGGTCAGTGCCGGACTGGCCGAAATGCGCCGCTGGTGGTCGCCGACACCCGCAGTGCTAGGCATGTTGTTTGGCTATCTGATCTGGAACTGGCGGCGCCTGAGCGTGGTGCTGACCTATTTTGGTTGGGAGTTGGCCCGCCTGGACAGTGAGCCGAAAGTGTTTCCCGAACGCCGTCGCGCGCGATTCACCGGCGCCGATCGCCTGCAGGGCCAGATCATGGCGCTGGAACAGGCCATGAGTCGCACCCGTGATACCCGGCGCTTTATTGCCGACGGTCTGGAGTACTTGCCCGTCGCTACGCTGATCAGCGATCCCAAAGGTCAGATCCTGCTGGGCAATCGCAAGGCTCGCCAGCTATTCGATCACAACCTGGTGGGGGACGACGTCCTCGATCAACTGGCCAACCTCGGTTACCCGGAGTTGTCCACAGAGTTGCGCCCGTCACTGTCGGCCATACCGCTGTTGGAGTTTCGTGATCTCAAGGAGCGCAGCCTGCGTCTGGAGCGTGCCGCCCTGCTGCCGGTGGACGGAGATACGCCGATCGGTTGGCTGCTCAGCCTCACCGATCTCAGTGCCGAACGTGCCGCGGAGGAACAACGCGGAGTGTTGCTGCGCTTTCTTTCCCACGATTTGCGCGCCCCGCATTCGGCAATCCTCGCCCTGCTCGATGTTCACCGCCATCAGGCCGGGGCGGATTCACCGTTGTTCGAACAGATTGAGCGACAGGTGCGTCGCGCGCTGGATCTGACCGATGGTTTCGTCTTGCTGGCGCGGGCCGAGTCCGAGGCCTATCAGTTCCAGCCGAGCCTGTTCGCAATGTTGGTGCTGGACGTGCTGGATCAGGCATTGCCCATCGCCCAGCAAAAACGCATCGAAGTGTTGCACGAAATGGATGAGCAATCCCAAGAGCGCCTGATCATGGCTGATCAGGGATTACTGACGCGTGCGCTGTTCAATCTGCTGGAGAATGCGATCAAATACAGCCCGGCAGACACCACGATTCAACTGCGGGTCAGTTGCCACGGAGAGTGGCTATGTTGCGAACTGACCGATCAGGGCAAAGGCATCGCCGAACAAGACTTGCCTGACCTGTTCAGCCAGTACCGACGTTTTTCTTCGGCACAAGGCATCGACGGCGTGGGCCTCGGGCTGTCGATGGTCAAAGCGGTGGTCGATCATCATGGCGGCAGAATCGAATGCCGCAGCATGGTCGATCAAGGCACCACGTTCCTGCTTGAGTTACCGCTGATCGCTGAGTGATCAGGCACAAAAAAACCGGCTATATCAGCCGGTTTTTTTACTTCCGAAAAAAACTTATGCACGTTTTACGGCGTTTTATGAGCTTGAGAAATATATAAGTAAATCAATCACTTAATTTCAATATTCAAGCGTTTTCAACAAAACCGTACACAGGTTATCCACAAAATCTCAGACAGCGATCTGATCATTGGCGGCCGGTGCCTGCGGAGCCGGCGGCAGTGAGCCCATTTCGCGCTGAGTCTTCTCGTTCCAGGCTTGCACCCGGTCATTCAGCTCGGCGATGGCGCGAGGGCCAGTCCCTTCGGCATACATCGGCTCGCCGATGACTACAGTGATCACGCCAGACTTCTTGCCCCAACCGATTTTCGGCCAGAACTTGCCGGCATTGTGCGCAATCGGCAGTACCGGTAGTGCCGCATTCACTGCCAACGCGCTGCCACTGCGGGAGAACTTGCCAACAGTGCCGTAGGGAACGCGAGTACCTTCAGGGAAGATCAGCACCCAAACGTTGTCCTTGAGCAATTCATCACCTTTGGCCGCGACTTGTTTCAGCGCGGCTTTCGGGTTGTCGCGATCAATCGCGATTGGCCGCAACATGGCCATCGCCCAGCCGAAGAACGGCACGTAAAGCAATTCGCGCTTGAGCACCTGGCTCAGTGGCGAGAAATAAGCGGAGAGAAAGAAAGTCTCCCAAGTGCTCTGATGGTTCGATTGAATCACGCAGGGCCGGTCAGGTACGTTTTGCGCACCTTTGATTTCGTAACGGATACCGAGAAACACCTTGGTCAACCACAAGGCGCAACGGCACCAGTACACGTTGATAAAACGATAACGCGCCTTGAATGGCAAAAACGGCGCGATGAAAAAACTCAAGCTGCACCACAGCAGGGAAGTGGTGCCCAGCAGCAGGTAAAAGAGAAAAATCCTGATGGCCCGCAGTATCGACATAGTGACGTTTACCGTGACGGGGCAATGCCCGAGTGTTCAAGCGCACTCCCGATCAATCCCTGGTCAGGAACTTCAGAAGTACTCTAGTTGTGGATAAGTTCTGCGGCAATCGCCGCCAGATCGTCAAAAATCAGAGTGCCAACCGGCAGGGTTTTGCCCTGAGTCTTTGCGCCTTTTCCGGTCTTTACCAAAACTGGCTGTGAATCGACGGCTTTGGCGGCCTCCAGGTCACCAAGGCTGTCGCCGACGAACCAGACATTGGCCAGCTCGGCGTTGTAATGCGCGGCGATGGTTTTCAACATCCCCGGTTTCGGCTTGCGGCAATCGCAGCCTTCGTCCGGCCCATGCGGGCAATACACGATCAGCCCGACTTCACCGCCCTGCTCCGCTACCAGTTCGCGCAAGCGTGCGTGCATGGCATCGAGGGTGGCGAGGTCGTAGTAGCCGCGAGCAATGCCCGACTGGTTGGTGGCGACCGCCACCGTCCAGCCGGCCTTACTCAACTGCGCAATCGCTTCGATCGAGCCGGGCAACGGAATCCACTCCGCCACTGACTTGATGTAAGCGTCGGAGTCGTAATTGATCACTCCGTCCCGATCGAGAATCAGCAGTTTCAACAGCAATCCCTCAACCCAGCAGCGAAATGTCGGCAACACCGAGGAACAGACCACGCAGACGCGCCAGCAGCGCGTAACGGTTGGCCCGCACATTGGCGTCGTCGGCATTGACCATCACCGCGTCGAAGAACGCATCCACCGGCTCGCGCAATGCTGCCAGGCGTGCTAGCGATTCGTTGTACTGACGCGCGGCGGCCATTGGTTGCACCGCTTGATCCGCTTGCTGGATCGCCGAGTACAGCGAGAACTCGTTGGCGTTGTCGAAGTACTTGGCTTGCACCTCGGTCGGTACCGCGCCTTCGAGTTTGCTCAACAGGTTCGATACACGCTTGTTCACCGCCGCCAGCGCAGCCGCTTCCGGCAGTTTGCGGAAGGCCTGAACCGCTTGCACACGCTGATCGAAGTCCAGCGCCGAACCCGGCTTCAGGGCACGTACCGACAGGTAAGTGGCCACTTCAACGCCTTCGTCTTCGTAACGCGCACGCAGACGGTCGAAGATGAATTCCAGCACCGCTTCGTTGAGGCCGGCAGCCTTGACCTTGGCACCGAACGCATTCACGGCGAAAGCCACAGCGTCGTTGAGGTCGAGGTCGAGTTTCTTCTCGATGAGGATACGCAGCACGCCGAGTGCCGCACGGCGCAGCGCATACGGGTCTTTGCTGCCGGTTGGCAGCATGCCGATACCGAAGATACCGACCAGGGTGTCGAGCTTGTCAGCGATCGCGACGGCCGCACCGGTCAGGGTGGCTGGCAGTTCTGCACCGGCACCGCGTGGCATGTACTGCTCGTTCAGCGCCAGCGCGACGTCTTCCGGCTCGCCGTCATTGAGGGCGTAGTAGTAACCGGCGACACCTTGCATCTCCGGGAACTCGCCGACCATTTCAGTGGCCAGGTCGCACTTCGACAGCAGGCCAGCGCGAGCTGCCCACGAGGCGTTGCCGCCAATGCGTGCGGCGATGTATGCAGCCAGTTTCGATACTCGCTCAGCCTTGTCGTAGACGCTGCCGAGTTTTTCCTGGAACACCACGTTCTTCAGGCGATCGTTGAAAGCTTCGAGTTTCTGCTTCTTGTCTTGCTTGAAGAAGAACTCGGCGTCGGTCAGACGTGGGCGAACCACTTTCTCGTTACCGGCGATGATCTGCTGCGGGTCTTTGCTTTCGATGTTGGCCACGGTGATGAAACGTGGCAGCAACTTGCCGTCGGCATCCAGCAGGCAGAAGTACTTCTGGTTGTCCTGCATGGTGGTGATCAGCGCTTCTTGCGGTACGTCGAGGAAACGTTCCTCGAACGAGCACACCAGCGGCACCGGCCATTCAACCAGCGCAGTCACTTCGTCGAGCAGCGCTGGCGGAACGATTGCCGTGCCTTCCTGACGGGTGGCCAGCTCTTCGGTGCGCTTGCTGATGATCTCGCGACGCTCGTTGGCGTCGGCCAATACATAAGCGGCACGCAGGTCGGCGAGGTAGCTCGACGGCGAACCGATGCGCACGCTTTGCGGGTGATGGAAACGGTGACCACGGGAATCACGGCCAGCCTTCTGCGCGAGGATGGTGCAGTCGATGACCTGGTCACCGAGCAGCATCACCAGCCATTGGGTCGGACGCACGAACTCTTCCTTGCGCGCACCCCAACGCATGCGTTTCGGGATTGGCAGGTCGTTCAGCGAATCTTCGACGATGGTCGGCAGCAGGCTTGCGGTCGGCTTGCCGGCGATGCTCTGGCTGTAGCGCAGTTTCGGGCCGCTCTGATCGACTTCGCTCAGATCGACGCCGCACTTCTTGGCAAAACCCAAGGCTGCTTGCGTTGGATTGCCTTCAGCGTCGAACGCCGCCTGACGTGGCGGGCCGTCGAGGTTGATGCTGCGATCCGGTTGCTGGGTGGCCAGCGCGGTGATCAGCACAGCCAGACGACGCGGCGCGGCGTAGACGGTTTTAGTCTCGTAGCTCAGGCCAGCGGCTTGCAGGCCCTTGTCGATACCGGCGAGGAACGCGTCAGCCAAGGTATTCAGGGCTTTCGGTGGCAGTTCTTCGGTGCCCAGTTCAACCAGAAAATCTTGCGCACTCATTGTGCTGCCTCCAGCTTGGCCAGTACTTCGTCACGCAGGTCCGGGGTCGCCATCGGGAAGCCCAGCTTGGCGCGTGCCAGCAGGTAGGCTTGCGCAACGGAACGCGCCAGGGTGCGTACGCGCAGAATGTATTGCTGACGCGCGGTCACCGAGATCGCCCGGCGCGCATCCAGCAGGTTGAAGGTGTGCGAAGCCTTCAACACCATTTCGTAGCTCGGCAACGGCAGCGGCTGGTCGAGTTCGATCAGGCGCTTGGCTTCGCTTTCATAGAAGTCGAACAGTTCGAACAGTTTGTCGACGTTGGCGTGTTCGAAGTTGTAAGTGGACTGCTCCACTTCGTTCTGGTGGAACACGTCGCCGTAGGTGACTTTGCCCATCGGGCCGTCAGCCCAGACCAGGTCGTAGACCGAATCCACGCCTTGCAGATACATGGCCAGACGCTCGAGACCGTAAGTGATCTCGCCGGTCACCGGGTAGCACTCGATGCCGCCAGCCTGCTGGAAGTAAGTGAACTGGGTCACTTCCATACCGTTCAGCCAGACTTCCCAGCCCAAACCCCAGGCGCCGAGGGTCGGCGATTCCCAGTTGTCTTCGACGAAGCGAATGTCGTGGACCAGCGGGTCCAGGCCGACATGCTTGAGCGAGCCCAGGTACAGTTCCTGGAAGTTGTCCGGGTTCGGCTTCAGGACGACCTGGAACTGATAGTAGTGCTGCAGACGGTTCGGGTTTTCGCCGTAGCGGCCGTCAGTCGGACGGCGGCTTGGCTGCACGTAGGCGGCGTTCCAGGTTTCCGGGCCGATGGCACGGAGGAAGGTCGCGGTGTGGAAAGTGCCGGCGCCTACTTCCATATCGTAGGGCTGAAGTACCACGCAACCTTGCTCGGCCCAGTATTGCTGGAGCGCGAGGATCAAGTCTTGGAAGGTACGCACGGCTGGCGTAGGCTGGCTCACGAAATTCACCTGTTTCTTGGGCTGCGATTTAAAGAGCGGGAGTATACCCGATTCATTGCTGCGCACGCCCCCTGGAGCCTTATGCCACGCTGCTTTTGGTGTACCGAAGATCCGCTGTACATGGCTTATCACGACCAGGAGTGGGGCACGCCGCTACGCGATGCGCAGGGTTTGTTCGAGTTGCTTTTGCTCGAAGGGTTCCAGGCCGGGCTGTCGTGGATCACCGTGCTGCGCAAACGCGAGCGTTATCGCGAGGTGTTGTTCGGCTTCGATGTGCAGCGCGTGGCGCAGATGAGCGACGCCGAAATCGACGAATTGATGCTCGATCCGGGGATCATCCGCAACCGCCTCAAACTCAATGCCGCCCGCCGTAATGCCCAAGCCTGGCTGGCGCTGGAGGATCCGGTGGGGTTCCTCTGGTCGTTCGTTAACGACCAACCGATCATCAATCATTTCAAGGATCGCAGCGAAGTCCCGGCGATCACCCCCGAAGCGCTGGCGATGAGCAAAGCCCTGAAAAAGGCCGGGTTCACGTTCGTCGGCCCGACCATTTGCTACGCACTGATGCAGGCCTCGGGCATGGTCATGGACCACACCCAGGACTGCGACCGCTACGCGCAGCTCGTCAACGGCGGTTAGAATGGCCGCCTCGCGCACCGCACAAGATCAGGAGTGACCTGTGGAAAAGTTTAAAGGCGCCTTGCTGGTAGGCGCTCTGCGGCTGTTTGCCCTGCTGCCATGGCGGGCCGTGCAGGCCGTGGGTTCGGCGATCGGCTGGATCATGTGGAAAACCCCCAACCGCTCCCGCGACGTGGTGCGGATCAACCTAGCGAAATGTTTTCCACAGATGGATCCGGCCGAACGTGAGCGTCTGGTCGGGCAGAGCCTGAAAGACATCGGCAAGTCGTTGACCGAAAGCGCCTGCGCGTGGATCTGGCCGGCGCAGCGTTCGATCGATCTGGTGCGCGAAGTCGAAGGCCTCGACGTGCTGAAAGACGCCTTGGCCTCGGGCAAGGGCGTGGTCGGCATCACCAGCCACCTGGGCAATTGGGAAGTGCTCAACCACTTCTATTGCAGCCAGTGCAAACCGATCATTTTCTATCGCCCGCCGAAGCTCAAGGCTGTGGACGAATTGCTGCGCAAACAACGCGTGCAACTGGGCAACAAGGTCGCCGCGTCGACCAAGGAAGGCATCCTAAGCGTCATCAAGGAAGTGCGCAAAGGTGGTGCAGTGGGCATTCCCGCTGACCCGGAACCGGCCGAATCCGCCGGGATCTTCGTGCCGTTCTTCGCCACTCAAGCGCTGACCAGCAAATTCGTGCCGAACATGCTCGCCGGTGGCAAAGCCGTCGGCGTGTTCCTGCATGCGCTGCGCCTGCCCGACGGTTCTGGCTACAAAGTGATCCTCGAAGCCGCGCCAGAAGCCATGTACAGCACCGATACCGCCGAATCCTGCGCAGCGATGAGTAAAGTCGTCGAACGTTATGTGGCGGCGTATCCGAGCCAGTACATGTGGAGCATGAAGCGCTTCAAGAAACGTCCGCCGGGCGAAGAACGCTGGTACTGAGCTGATTGGCATGATCTGTGGATAACCTCACTGGCGAGGTTATCCACAACCGTTCATCAAAGGGCGCAACAAGATGTCCGAACAACGTAAATCCTTGCGCATCAAGATCACCCACGACAGCTTTGGCGAATGCCTCGGGCAGACGCGCAACCTGTCGCCTACCGGGGTGTTTGTCCAGCATCCGGTTTTGGCTTCTTTGCCCAAAGGCGCAGTAGTTTACGGCCAGGTGCAGGGACTACCCACAGGCGCGCCGCAGGTGCGGATGGAGGTGGTGACGGTGGATGCCGACGGTATTGGTCTTCGCTACCTTTGATTCACTGCGCCTGACGATCCAGTTTCTTCAGAAACACCGTCATTTCCTTTTCGGCCTGCTTGTCGCCATGGGCGCGTGCCGCTTCCAGACCTTGTTCCCAGGCCTGACGTGCGGCGGCGTGATCGCCCTGCGCCAGATGCGCCTTGCCCAATAGTTTCCATGCGGCCGAATACTTGGGGTCGAAGGCGACACAGCGTTGGAAATGCTCGGCGGCCTTGGCGTTTTCGCCCAGATCCAGATAACCCTTGCCCAGGCCGAAGCGCAGCAGGGAGTTATCCACACCCTTGGCGAGCATTTTTTCCAGGGATTCGAGCATTTTTGCACCCTCGTTAATGTGATCGTTCCCACGCTCCGCGTGGGAATGCCTCAATGGACGCTCTGCATCCGCTCTTGGGACGCAGAGCGTCCCGGGCTGCATTCCCACGCGGAGCATGGGAACGATCAATCAGGATCAGAAGAAGCTCAACCCCACATGAAACAGCTTCTCCACATCGCGAATATGCTTTTTATCCACAAGGAACAGAATCACATGGTCGCCCGCTTCGATCACCGTGTCGTCGTGGGCAATGATCACTTGTTCATTGCGGATCACCGCACCAATCGTGGTGCCCGGCGGCAGGCCGATCTTCTCGATCGGTTTGCCGATGACCTTGCTCGACTTCGCATCACCGTGAGCAATCGCCTCGATCGCTTCGGCGGCACCGCGACGCAATGAATGCACGCTGACGATATCGCCACGGCGCACATGGGCCAGCAGCGTGCCGATGGTCGCCAGTTGCGGGCTGATGGCGATGTCGATGTCGCCGCCCTGGATCAAATCGACGTAGGCCGGGTTGTTGATGATCGTCATGACCTTTTTCGCCCCCAGCCGTTTGGCCAGCAGCGACGACATGATGTTGGCTTCGTCATCGTTGGTCAGCGCGAGAAAAATGTCGGCGTCGGCGATATTCTCTTCCAGCAGCAAATCACGGTCAGAAGCGCTGCCCTGCAACACCACGGTGCTGTCGAGGGTGTCGGAGAGATAACGGCAACGCGCCGGGCTCATCTCGATGATTTTCACCTGATAACGGCTTTCGATGGCCTCGGCCAGACGCTCGCCAATTTGCCCGCCGCCAGCAATGACGATGCGTTTGTAGGTTTCGTCGAGGCGGCGCATTTCGCTCATCACTGCGCGAATATTCTCACGGGCAGCGATGAAGAAGACTTCGTCATCCGCCTCGATCACCGTATCGCCCTGCGGCAGGATCGGTCGGTCACGGCGGAAAATCGCGGCGACGCGGGTTTCGACATTCGGCATGTGTTCACGCAACTGGCGCAGTTGCTGACCGACCAGCGGCCCGCCGTAATAGGCGCGCACCGCGACCAGTTGCGCCGCGCCTTCAGCGAAGTCGATCACCTGCAACGCACCCGGATGCTGGATCAGGCGCTTGATGTAGTTGGTCACCACTTGCTCGGGGCTGATCAACACGTCGACCGGAATCGCTTCGTTCTGGAACAGTTGCTCCTCGCGATTGAGGTAAGACGCTTCGCGCACCCGGGCAATTTTGGTCGGGGTATGGAACAGGGTGTGGGCGACCTGGCAGGCGACCATGTTGGTCTCGTCGCTGTTGGTCACCGCCACCAGCATATCGGCGTCGTCGGCGCCGGCCTGACGCAGCACCGACGGCAGCGAGCCACGGCCCTGCACGGTGCGGATGTCGAGGCGGTCACCGAGGTCGCGCAGGCGCTCGCCGTCGGTGTCGACCACCGTGATGTCATTGGCCTCGCTGGCCAAATGCTCGGCCAGCGAACCGCCGACCTGTCCCGCACCGAGGATGATGATTTTCATCCAGTCACTCCGTTGAATCCGTTTAGCCGCGCGCGGCAGCGATCTTGATCAGCTTGGCGTAGTAGAACCCGTCATGCCCGCCCTGCTGGGCCAGCAATTGGCGACCATGGGGCTGTTTGATTCCGGCCGTGGTGGCCAGATCCAGTTCGCGGGCACCCGGGGTGCGCTCGAGGAACGCAGCGATGACTTCAGTGTTCTCGGTCGGCAATGTCGAGCAGGTCGCATAAAGCAGGATGCCGCCGACTTCGAGGGTTTTCCACATGGCGTCGAGCAGTTCGCCTTGCAGTCGCGCGAGGGCGACGATGTCGTAGGGCTGACGGGTCAGCTTGATGTCCGGATGGCGGCGGATCACGCCGGTGGCCGAGCATGGTGCGTCGAGCAGAATGCGCTGGAACGGTTTGCCGTCCCACCATTTCTCGGTGTCGCGACCGTCGGCGGCGATCAGTTCGGCGTTCAGGCCGAGGCGCTCAAGGTTTTCCTTAACGCGCACCAGACGCTTGGCTTCCAGATCCACCGCGACTACGCCGGCCAGCGCCGGTTCGGCTTCGAGAATGTGGCAGGTCTTGCCGCCGGGCGCGCAGCAAGCGTCGAGCACACGTTGGCCCGGCGCCAGATCGAGCAGATCGGCAGCCAGTTGCGCGGCCTCGTCCTGCACGCTGATCCAGCCCTCGGCGAAACCCGGCAGGCTGCGCACGTCGGCAGCGGCTTCGAGAATGATGCCGTCGCGACTGTAAACGCATGGCGTCGCCGCAATCCCGGCCTCAGTCAACAAACCGAGGTAAGCGTCGCGGCTGTGATGACGGCGGTTGACCCGCAGGATCATCGGCGGATGCGCGTTGTTCGCTTCGCAGATGGCTTCCCACTGTTCCGGCCAGAACGCTTTCAGGGATTTTTGCAGCCAGCGCGGGTGGGCGGTGCGTACCACCGGATCACGTTCCAGTTCGGCGAAAATCGTTTCGCTTTCGCGCTGGGCGTTGCGCAATACGGCGTTGAGCAGGCCTTTGGCCCATGGCTTTTTCAGCTTGTCGGCACAACCGACGGTTTCGCCGATGGCGGCGTGAGCAGGCACGCGGGTGTAGAGCAATTGGTAGAGACCGACCAGCAGCAGCGCTTCAACATCGGCGTCGGCTGCTTTGAACGGTTTCTGCAGCAGTTTCTCGGCCAGCGCCGACAGGCGTGGCTGCCAGCGTGCAGTGCCGAACGCCAGATCCTGAGTGAAACCGCGATCGCGATCTTCAACCTTGTCCAGTTGCGTGGGCAGGGAGCTGTTCAGCGAGGCTTTGCCGCTGAGCACGGCGGCGAGTGCCTTGGCGGCGGCCAGACGCGGATTCATTGCGTGTCCACCGCTGCGCCGAGTACGGTGCCGACAGCAAATTTCTCACGGCGGCTGTTGAACAGGTCGCTGAAGTTCAACGCTTTGCCACCGGGCAATTGCAGACGGGTCAGACACAGCGCTTGTTCGCCGCAGGCGACGATCAGGCCGTCTTTGCTGGCGCTGAGGATTTCACCCGGTGCGCCTTTACCGTCGGCGAGTGTTGCCGCCAGGACTTTCAGCGCTTCACCGTTAAGGGTGCTGTGGGTGATCGGCCATGGGTTGAAGGCGCGCACCAGGCGTTCCAGCTCAACCGCCGGACGGCTCCAGTCGATGCGTGCTTCGTCCTTGTTCAGCTTGTGTGCGTAAGTGGCGAGCTCATCGTTCTGCACTTCGCCTTCCAGCGTGCCAGCAGCCAGACCGGCAATCCCTTGCACCACGGCCGGCGGACCCATTTCGGCGAGACGGTCGTGCAGCGTGCCGCCAGTGTCTTCGCCAGTAATCGGCGTGACGACCTTGAGCAGCATCGGCCCGGTGTCGAGGCCGGCCTCCATGCGCATCACGGTAACGCCGCTTTCCGCATCACCGTGCTCCACGGCGCGTTGAATCGGCGCCGCACCGCGCCAGCGTGGCAGCAACGAGGCATGGCTGTTGATGCAGCCCAGACGCGGGATATCCAGCACCACTTGCGGCAGGATCAGGCCGTAGGCGACCACCACCAGCAAGTCCGGCTTCAACGCGGCCAGTTCAGCCTGTGCATCGGCGTTGCGCAAAGTCGGCGGTTGCAACACCTGGATATTATTTTCCAGGGCGAGCTGTTTGACCGGGCTCGGCATCAGTTTTTGCCCGCGACCGGCCGGACGATCCGGTTGGGTGTAGACCGCAACAATCTCGTAAGGGCTGTTCAGCAGGGCCTTGAGGTGTTCGGCGGCGAATTCCGGGGTGCCGGCAAAAACGATGCGCAGTGGCTCAGTCATGAAGGGCGTCTCATAAAAAGAAAAAGGCTTGCCGCAGCAAGCCTTTGAAGGAGGGGCATCAAGCGTTCTGGCGGTGCTGCTTTTCCAGTTTCTTCTTGATCCGGTCGCGTTTGAGCGTGGACAGGTAATCGACGAACAATTTGCCGTTGAGGTGGTCGCATTCGTGCTGGATGCACACGGCGAGCAGGCCTTCTGCGATCAGCTCATAGGGCTTGCCGTCGCGGTCCAGCGCCTTGATCTTGACCTTTTGCGGGCGGTCGACGTTTTCGTAGAAACCCGGTACCGACAGGCAGCCTTCCTGGTATTGGTCCATTTCTTCGGTCAGCGATTCGAACTCGGGGTTGATGAACACCCGCGGTTCGGTGCGGTCTTCGGAAAGGTCCATCACGACGATACGTTTGTGCACGTTGACCTGGGTCGCGGCAAGGCCGATGCCCGGCGCTTCATACATTGTTTCAAACATGTCATCGACCAACTGACGCACTTCGTCGTCCACTACAGCCACAGGCTTGGCGATAGTGCGCAGACGCGGGTCCGGGAATTCGAGGATGTTTAAAATGGCCATAGGCTTTGATTGCTGCACACGTTGAGTAAAGTCGGGCGATGGCCTGGCAGGTCCGAAGATGCAGGCTACCGTTGTGAAGCGTAGCTTGTGCATTTTGCACAAGCGAGCCACGGGGGCTCTGACGGTTCACGCGAATGCACATGATAAAGGGATTCACTGCATGAGGAAAACACTACTCGCCCTGCTGCTGTTGGCTTCGGCCGGCGTGGCGCAAGGGCAAGTGCAACTCAGGGATGGTTTTCCACAGCAATACACGGTGGTTTCGGGGGACACGCTCTGGGACATTTCCGGCAAATACCTGCGCGAGCCCTGGCAGTGGCCACAACTGTGGCGGGCCAATCCGCAAATCGAAAACCCCAACCTGATCTATCCCGGCGACACGCTGACGCTCAGTTATGTCGACGGCCAGCCGCGCCTGACCGTCAATCGTGGCGAGTCGCGCGGCACCATCAAGCTCTCGCCACGCATTCGCACCAGCCCGGTGGCTGAGGCAATCCCCAGCATTCCGCTGAAATCGATCAACAGTTTTCTGCTGAGCAACCGCATCGTCGACAAGGTCGAGGACTTCGACAAGGCGCCGTACATCGTTGCCGGCGATGCCGAACGCGTGCTCAGCGGCACCGGTGACCGTATCTTCGCACGTGGCCATTTCGACCCGAATCAGCCGGTTTACGGGATTTTCCGTCAGGGCAAGGTCTACACCGATCCTGAGACCAAAGAGTTTCTCGGGATCAACGCCGATGACATTGGCGGCGGTGAAATCGTCGCCACCGAAGGCGACGTCGCCACCCTCGCCCTGCAACGCACCACCCAGGAAGTGCGCCTCGGCGATCGTTTGTTCAGTGGCGAAGAACGCTCGATCAACTCGACCTTCATGCCTAGCGCGCCAACCACCAGTATCAACGGGGTGATCATCGATGTACCGCGCGGCGTCACCCAGATTGGCGTGATGGACGTGGTTACGTTGAACAAAGGCAAGCGCGACGGTCTCGCCGAAGGCAACGTGCTGGTGGTGATGAAAACCGGCGAAACCGTGCGTGACCGCATCACCGGCCAGCCACTGAAAATTCCCGACGAACGCGCCGGGTTGCTGATGGTGTTCCGCACTTACGACAAACTCAGCTACGGCCTCGTCCTCAACGCATCGCGCTCGTTGGCGGTGCTCGACAAGGTGCGAAATCCGTAAGCGTGCTTCACAAGTTACCAACAGAGTTATCCACAGCTTGTTCCGAATGGTTCGGGGCTTATAACGATCAAGGATGATCCATCATGTTGCCTGTCTGTACACCAGTTTCCCCGGCGGAACTGGAAGCGCGTTTGCGCCTGCACCGCTTGCCCGATGTCGGCCCCAAGCGCTTTGCCAAATTGCTCGAAGCCTTCGGCTCGGCCTCCAAAGCCATTAGCGCACCGGCCAGCGCCTGGCGTTCGCTGGGTTTGCCGGCGACGTGTGCCGAAGCGCGGCGCTGTCCCGAGGTTCGCGACGGCGCCAGCCATGCAATGCGCTGGCTAGAGCGTCCGGAGCATCATTTGCTGATGTGGGACCAAGCGGATTACCCGGCATTGCTGGCGGAGATTCCCGATCCTCCACCACTATTGTTTGTTGCGGGTGATCCGCAGATTCTGGAGAAACCGCAACTGGCGATGGTCGGCAGTCGCCGCGCCTCGCGTCCGGGTATGGACACGGCGGCGGCGTTTTCCCGCAGCCTCGCCGGGGCCGGTTTTGTCATCACCAGCGGTCTGGCACTGGGCATTGATGCCGCCGCGCATCAAGCCGCGCTGGATGTCGGCGGGTTGACGGTCGGTGTGCTTGGCACGGGACTGGAAAACTTTTATCCACAGCGCAATCGACGCCTGGCTGACGCGATGATCGCGTCCGGCAGCGCGGTGCTTTCCGAGTTTCCGCTGGACGCCGGGCCGACGGCGAGCAACTTCCCGCGCCGCAACCGGATCATCAGCGGTTTGTCCCTTGGCGTACTGGTGGTCGAGGCGAGTGTCGCCAGTGGTTCATTGATCACCGCGCGGCTGGCCGCGGAACAGGGTCGCGAGGTTTATGCCATTCCCGGTTCGATCCATCACCCCGGCGCGCGCGGTTGTCACCAATTGATTCGCGACGGTGCGGTGTTGGTGGAAACCATCGAGCACATCCTCGAAGCCCTGCGTGGCTGGCAGCATTTGCCATTGTCCGCAGACACAGCGAAAGTCGATCATCCATTGCTCTTATTGCTGCACGCCGCGCCGCACACCAGCGAAGGCTTGGCCGACAGCAGCGGCTGGGCGTTACCGAAAGTTCTGGCGGCACTCACCGAACTGGAAATGGATGGTCGTGCGGTGTGCGAAAACGGTCGCTGGTTGGCCAGGACACGCTAGGTTTTACAAGGAAGATCGGTAAACTGCGCGAAACCTGTTTGCGGAGAGTTTTTTCATGGTCAACAGTTGGCGTGTGCAACAAGCCGCACGAGAGATTCGCGCCGGGGCGGTGATTGCCTATCCAACCGAAGCCGTCTGGGGGCTGGGTTGCGACCCGTGGAACGAAGAGGCCGTGGATCGGTTGCTGGCGATCAAGAATCGATCGGTGGTCAAAGGGCTGATTCTGGTTGCCGACAACATTCGCCAGTTCGACTTCCTGTTCGAAGACTTCCCGCAAGAATGGATCGATCGCATGGCCAGCACCTGGCCGGGACCGAACACTTGGCTGGTACCGCATCAAGGCTTGTTGCCCGAATGGGTGACTGGCGTGCACGACACGGTGGCGCTGCGGGTCAGCGATCACCCGCAGGTACGCGATCTGTGTTCGATGGTCGGGCCATTGATTTCGACCTCTGCCAACCCGCAGGGTCGCCCGGCGGCGCGTACCCGATTGCGTGTCGAGCAGTATTTCCGTGGGCAGATCGATCTGATACTGGGCGGGCAACTGGGTGGGCGCAAGAACCCCAGCGTGATCCGTGATCTGGCGACCGGCAAAGTCATTCGTCCCGACTGATCCAGCCTCGAACATTTGTAACGTGAGTACTCATCACCTTGACGGCGAGGAGTACTACACGTGCCTGCGATTTATCCTGCAATGATGCTTGTTGTTGCGTCGGAAAAGTCCTCAACTGCTTGGATCAACTGAATTTTCCCACCTGATTATCAGACCGCGTTTCGTGGCGGTATCGTCAAAAGCAACCATCCTTTCCCTGCACTCGGAACACTTCGATAAGTTATGGACTGCGGAGAAAGAATGGACACTACGGATTTGCAACTCACGGATTACCTGCAGGCGCTCCAGGTGACGTTAAACAGTCATCAGGAGGGATGCCGTATCGTGATGCTTGAAGCGGGGTCGGATACCCAAGTGTTCGATCGGTTTATCGAACGGCAATTTCGGCTTCGGCTGCAGCATTACATGCTGACGTCCAGGGCGCGGATGCTCGAAACCCGACTGGCGACACGCTCGCGCAGTACCCACTTTCTGCTGTATCGGCACGAGCAGTTGCAGGCGGTGTTGAGGGCCACTCCGGCGCCGTTCGAGTGGGCATCGCTGGCGCAGCAACATGTTTCGCCTACGGTGGCGTTGTCACGCCATGTCGAACTCAGCCGCTTGATCTCGCTCGTACCCAGCCAACAGCCCATCGTCGTCAACAGTCTGCTGGCGGCCGCTGCCGAGTGGGCGATAAAACAGGGCTATGAAGGTGTCACAGCGTTGTGCAGGGCATCGCAGTTGCGCCTGTACCAGCGTTTCGGTCTGATGCCGGTCGCCTCCAATCCCATGCAGATTGAACAGCGTGCACGCGGTGATTACTGGGTGTTGTCAGCCGAGTGGCGGCAAATCCTCGCAGCGGTTCAACAGCCTGATCCCGCGCCTGTCGGTCATCGGGCGCAAAAACCGTTGGCGAGTCATCCACCGAGATTTTGAACACGCTCTAAGCGTCCTGCCAGCCATGATTGTGAAACCCTGACTGACAGGACGCCGGGAGGTATCAAGGCAACAGAACGGTGGAGCCGGTGGTGCGTCGCGCCGAGAGTTCGGTTTGCGCCTTCGCCGCATCAGCCAGTGGGTAACGCTGGCTGATGTCCACCTTCAATTTGCCGCTGATGATCATCTCGAACAATTCATCGGCCATCCGCTGCAGGTTTTCGGCGTTGTTGGCATAAGTCGCCAAGGTCGGTCGGGTCACGTAGAGCGAACCCTTGGCGGCCAGAATGCCCAGATTCACACCGTCTACCGCACCGGAGGCATTGCCGAAACTCACGACCAGGCCACGCGGCGAAACGCTGTCGAGGGAAGTCAGCCAAGTGTCCTTGCCGACGCCGTCATAAACCACCGGGACTTTCTTGCCATCGGTCAATTCCAGCACGCGCTGCGCAACGTTTTCGTGGCTGTAATCGATCGTCGCCCAGGCGCCGTTGGCTTTGGCCAGTTCAGCTTTCTCTTTGGAACTGACGGTGCCGATCAGCTTCACGCCCAGTGCCTTGGCCCATTGGCAGGCCAGCGAACCGACACCCCCGGCAGCGGCGTGGAACAGAATGGTTTCACCACCCTTGAGCTCATAAGTCTGACGTAACAGATACTGCACGGTCAGGCCTTTGAGCATGACCCCGGCAGCCGTTTCGAAACTGATTTCGTCGGGCAGGTGCACCAGATTGTCTTGGGGCAGCACATGCAATTCGCTGTAAGCGCCCAATGGGCCGCTGCCGTATGCGACGCGATCGCCGACTTTGAACCGGGTGACGTCGCTGCCCACGGCGTCGACGATGCCCGCACCTTCAGCCCCCAGGCCGGACGGCAAGGCGGGCGGCGCATACAGACCGCTGCGGAAATAGGTATCGATGAAGTTCAGGCCGATCGCCTTGTTGGCCACGCGTACCTGAGTCGGGCCGGGTGCGGCGGGTTGGTAGTCAATATATTCGAGCACTTCGGGGCCGCCGTGGGCGCGGAACTGGATACGCTTTGCCATCTGCCTGCTCTCCTTGGGTGTTTTCTAAGCCCCCTATCCAACTCCCATGCTTGATCTTCGTCAACTGCGGCGCGCCAGTCTGCGGTGGTATGCTACGCGCCCATTTGCGTCGCCCGCCTGCGGGGCGCCGCTCGATTCAAGGTGAAGCCATGACGACCCGCACCGACGCCGTAAAGGCCTATCTGCTCGATCTGCAAGACCGCATCTGCGCGGCTCTCGAAACCGAAGACGGCGGCACGCGCTTCGTCGAAGACGCCTGGACCCGGCCCGCCGGCGGTGGCGGTCGCACCCGCGTGATCGAGAACGGCACGGTGATCGAAAAGGGTGGCGTCAACTTTTCCCACGTCTTCGGCAGTGGATTACCGCCGTCGGCCAGCGCCCATCGCCCGGAACTGGCCGGTCGCGGTTTTGAAGCCCTCGGCGTGTCGCTGGTGATCCATCCGCACAACCCGCATGTGCCGACGTCCCACGCCAACGTGCGCTTTTTCATCGCCGAGAAGGAAGGTGAAGAGCCGGTCTGGTGGTTCGGTGGCGGCTTCGACCTGACCCCGTATTACGGCAACGAAGAAGACTGCATCCATTGGCACCGCGTCGCCGAGCAGGCCTGCGCGCCGTTTGGGGCCGACGTCTACCCGCGCTACAAAGCCTGGTGCGACACCTACTTTCACATCAAGCATCGCCACGAACCGCGCGGCATCGGCGGTCTGTTCTTCGATGACCTGAACGAGTGGGACTTCGATACCAGCTTCGCTTTCATGCGCGCCATCGGCGACGCTTACATCGACGCCTACCTGCCGATCGTGCAGCGCCGCAAAAACGATGCCTTCACCACGCAGCAGCGTGAATTCCAGGAATTCCGCCGTGGTCGTTACGTCGAGTTCAACCTGGTTTATGACCGTGGCACGCTGTTCGGTCTGCAATCGGGCGGGCGTACCGAGTCGATCCTGATGTCGCTGCCGCCGCAAGTGCGCTGGGGCTATGACTGGAAGGCCGAGCCTGGCAGTGAAGAAGCGCGTTTGACCGAATACTTCCTGCAAGACCGCGACTGGTTAGCCGAAGCCTGAGGATTTCTGATGGATCGTTATGTCGTTTTCGGTAACCCGATCGGCCACAGCAAATCGCCGATGATTCACAAGCTGTTCGCCGAACAGACGGGTCAGCACCTCGACTACAGCACGCTGCTGGCGCCGCTCGAGGATTTTGCGGGTTGCGCCACGGGGTTTTTCCAGGAAGGTCGCGGCGCCAACGTCACCGTGCCGTTCAAGGAAGACGCTTACCGTCTGGCCAACAGCCTGACTGCTCGTGCGCAACGGGCCGGCGCGGTGAACACCTTGAGCAAACTGGTCGATGGCTCGCTGCTCGGTGACAACACTGACGGCGCCGGGCTGGTGCGTGATCTGACGGTGAATGCCGGGTTCAGCCTGACCGGCAAACGCATCCTGCTGCTCGGCGCCGGTGGCGCGGTGCGCGGGGCGCTGGAACCGTTGCTGGCGGAGCAACCGGCGTCGGTGATCATTGCCAATCGCACGGTGGACAAGGCTGAATTGCTTGCAGAGTTGTTCTGCGACTTGGGGCCGGTATCGGCCAGTGGTTTCGACTGGTTGCGTGAACCGGTCGACGTGATCATCAACGCCACGTCGGCGAGTCTCACCGGCGATGTGCCGCCGATTGCGCCGAGCCTGATCGAGCCGGGCAAGACCCTGTGCTACGACATGATGTACGGCAAGGAGCCGACTGCGTTTTGCCGTTGGGCCAGTGAGCATGGCGCGGCGGTGTCGATGGATGGCTTGGGGATGCTCGCTGAACAGGCGGCCGAGGCGTTTTTCCTGTGGCGCGGTGTGCGCCCTGATACCGCACCGGTACTCGCCGAACTGCGCCGCCAACTGGCGCAATAAATTCCCATGTGAGAGCGAGCCTGCTCGCGAAAGCGGTCTGTCTGACACATCAATGTTGGATGTGCCGCAGTCTTCGCGAGCAGGCTCGCTCCCACAAGGATTACCTCGATCGCCAGTCAATCCTCAAACCGGATCGGACATTTCTCCGGCCCTTCAAGCTTGCGCAACTCCTCCACCACCTGCGGCCGCGCGCGGCGCAAGGTCAGGCTGCGATTCTGGCTCAACAACCGTCGCGCCTCCTGATGCAGCATCTCCACCCCTGAATAGTCGATGAAGTTGATCTGCTGCGCCTCGATCACCACCCGCGCGCCATGCATCCGTTGCAGTCGCACTTGCAGGTAATGGCTGGCGCCGAAAAAAATCGAACCGCCGACGCGCAAAATATCGTCCTCGCCATCGCGCCAGTGCTGCACGCGCGGTTGCGAGGTGCGCTTGAGATAGAAGAACAGCGAGGCGAGCACACCGGCATAAATCGCCGTCTGCAATTCCAGCAGCAACGTTGCCAGACACGTCAGGGCCATGACCACGAACTCGGCGCGACTGACCCGCAGTAACGAGCGAATGCCGCGGTGATCCACCAGTCCCCAGGCAATCAGCAGAATGCTCCCGGCCATCGCCGGGATCGGAATGTGCGCGATCAGCCCGGCGCCGAATATCGCGAACAGTGCGACCCAGATCGCCGAAAACACCCCGGCCAGTGGCGAACAGGCGCCTGCCTCATAACTCAATCCCGAGCGAGTAAACGAGCCTGCCGACAACGATCCGGAAAAGAATGCGCCGACGATATTCGATAGGCCCTGCGCGCGGACTTCCTGATTGGCATCAAGCAACTGTTGCGACCGCGCGGAAATCGAGCGGGCAATCGACAGACTGGTGACCAGCCCGAGCATGCCTACCGCCACGGCGCTGGGCAGCAGGCGCAGGATCACGTCCAGATCCAGCGGCAACGCACTGAACGGCGGCAAACGCCCGACAAAGGCGCTGACCAGATGCACGTGGCCGAACATCGCCGGCCACAGCCACACCAGCAGACTGGCCAGCACCAGCGTGATCAGCAGCGTCGGCCAGCGTGGCAGCCATTGTTTGAGCAGTAGACCGACGACCACCGTGGCCAAACCCAATACCAGCGAAGGTTTATCCACAGTCCGCAGGTGTTGCAGCAGATCCATCAGACTCGCCAGCGCCGTGGCTTTGGCCGGCAACTCCAGCCCCAACAGATTCGGCAACTGCCCGATGGCGATCACCACCGCCGCGCCGAGGGTGAATCCCAGCACCACCGAATGCGAAACGAAGTTCACCAGCGCACCGAAGCGCAGCAGGCCGAGCAGCCATTGGAAAATCCCGGCGAGGAAGGTCAGCAACAGGATCAGGGTGATGTAATCCTGCGAGGCTGGCACGGCCAAGGGACTGACGCTGGCATACAGCACAATCGAGATCGCCGCCGTCGGGCCGCAGATCAAATGCCACGACGAACCCCACAGGCAGGCAATCAGCACCGGGATGATTGCGGCATAGAGGCCGTATTCAGGTGGGAGGCCGGCGATCAGCGCGTAGGCAATCGATTGGGGTAACGCGAGAATTGCGCCGCTGAGGCCGACGATCAGATCCCGTCCGACGCTGGCGCGGGTTTGCCGCGGTAGCCAGGTGAGGAAGGGCAAGAGAGAGTGGCGGCTGGGGAAGGCCATGGGTCCTCGCGGTTGGGGTTTTATTCAAGGTTATCAGGGTGTCAGGGGAAAGGCCCCTCACCCTAGCCCTCTCCCGGAGGGAGAGGGGACTGACCGAGGTGTCTGTCAGAGATTCATCAACCTGCGATTTCAAAGTTGAACGCAAGTTTTGAATGCAACAAATATCGGCTCCCTTTCCCCCTCGCCCCCTCTGGGGGAGAGGG